>JBEPUB010000007.1:0-138784 GCA_041691775.1 Gemmatimonadota bacterium | reverse complement strand
CATGCTCCACCGCTTGTGCGGGCCCCCGTCAATTCCTTTGAGTTTCAGCCTTGCGGCCGTACTCCCCAGGCGGGGTACTTCCTGCGTTAGCGCCGGCACTCAGGGGGTCGCTCCCCCAAGCACCTAGTACCCATCGTTTACGGCGTGGACTACCAGGGTATCTAATCCTGTTTGCTCCCCACGCTGTCGCGCCTCAGTGTCAGTTGCTGCCCAGCAGGCCGCCTTCGCCACCGGTCTTCTATCGGATCTCTACGCATTCCACCGCTACACCCGATATTCTACCTGCCTCTACAGCACTCAAGCCTTGCAGTATTCACGGCAGACCCGGGGTTGAGCCCCGGGCTTTCACCGCAAACTTACAAAGCCACCTACGCGCCCTTTACGCCCAGTGATTCCGGACAACGCTCGCACCCCCCGTATTACCGCGGCTGCTGGCACGGAGTTAGCCGGTGCTTCCTCACCCGGTACCGTCAGTCTCCTCGAAAAGAGCTGTTCGTCCCGGGCAACAGTGGTTTACACACCGAAATGCTTCATCCCACACGCGGCGTCGCTGCGTCAGCCTTTCGGCCATTGCGCAAGATTCCCCACTGCTGCCTCCCGTAGGAGTCTGGGCCGTCTCTCAGTCCCAATGTGGCTGGCCATCCTCTCAGACCAGCTACCCGTCGTCGCCTTGGTGAGCCGTTACCCCGCCAACAAGCTGATAGGCCGCAAGCCCCTCTCAATGCCCATTACTGGTTTCATCCCCGAGATATGCCCCTCAAGGATCACATGCGGAATTACCCGGCCGTTAGGCCGGCTATGCCCCACATCGAGGTAGGTCGCTTACGTGTTACGCACCCGTTCGCCGGTTGCCAGTATTGCTACTGGCCCCCGTGACTTGCATGTGTTATGCACGCCGCCAGCGTTCGTCCTGAGCCAGGATCAAACTCTCCAATAGAGAAATTCGATTGCTCTTCCCGAACGCGGCCATCTACGGACATTTAAGCCCGTAGGCTACCACGTCCGGAATCACTTTTATGAATATTCAGGTCTAAACTCTCCCCGAAGCCCTGAATGGCCTCGGATCAAAGAGTCAGCCTCGCACATCCATCGATCTCAATTTCAATTTTCAATCAGCGTTTCGCCACATTTTCAGTGGCAGCCTTCCAACCTACTGTTTTGTACCCTCATCCGCAAGGGCCATTTCAAAGTTTCTTCGGGCTTTTTTACCGCGCTAAACCAGCCGCATTCGCCACGATGAAACACACTTTCTAAACAGCGTTTATACAGCAATAACACAGCATTAACACCGCCATCACTCAGCGGATGAGCATGCTAACCGGCTCCGCACTCTAAAGGAAGCCCCTTGACACTCATTGGCGCCCCTTTGACCGCGCTTTTTTTCGCCGCGGCATCTGCTGGCTGCACACTCCAACATGCCCCCTCTCGGAATCGAACCGAGAACCTACTGATTAAGAGTCAGTTGCTCTAACCAATTGAGCTAAGAGGGCCTCTCATTCGGGTCGGCACGGAGACCGACCCCTACAACTCTCGTTTCGGGTCGGCACGGCGACCGACCCCTACAACTCCCACGCCGAACCAACACCGGCTTGCCGATAAGCCGAGCGGCATGACCGCGTGCTCGCTCTCGCTCGCGCTCTACCAGGTGGTGCGCCAGGAGGGGATCGAACCCCCGACCTGCAGCTTAGAAGGCTGCCGCTCTATCCAACTGAGCTACTGGCGCTGGACAGCCTCGCAATTTGATCGAGTCGGCTCGAAAATGGAAGTGCAATCTATAGGCAGATGCGAGGTGCATCTAAGCGCGCATTTGACTGACGCGTGGAAACCGCTTATGGAAGGTCCTGAAAGCGTTCACGGTGCGCCTGTTGGGCGTGTTCTTGGCACTCGATCGCCACCCCGATCGTGCGCAACACTAGCCTCCGGGCCGCCATCGTTGGCGACGTGCCCGAGCACCCGCGGGAAGAGTCCGAACCGGCCGGTGCCCAGTGGCGTAAGTCGATGACTAACTTCGCGAAGCGGCATCCTGCATTCACGACGGGTGGATGCTGTTGTTTCGGCGCCGCAGGTGCAACGCGGCGATGCCATACAATCCTTACAAGTCGGGCTTACAAGTCGGGCTTACAAGTCGGGGCGGCCGGATTTGAACCGGCGGCCTCCTGCTCCCAAAGCAGGCGCGCTACCAGGCTACGCTACGCCCCGAAGGGATGAACTTAGTTACTGGTGGCCACTTACGGCAACGATCTTGTGGTTTGGCCGCCAAGAGCCTCCAGCAACGATCGGAATGCACGCCCGCGATGGCCGATGCGCAGCTTCGCCTCGGCGGAGGCCTCACCAAAGGTCTGCTGCAGCTCGTCGGAGACAAAGTGCGGGTCGTAGCCAAAGCCGCTGGAACCGCGCGGCTGCGGTACGATCACGCCAGCCGTCGTACCGGTTCGCACCACCGCGCGCTCGGCGTCGGCAAATGCCGCGGCGCACACGAAAGCCGCGTGAGCCGGAAGCGCCTTCGCGCGCCGTAGCTGGCCGAGCAGCGTTGCGTTGTTCGCGGCGTCGAGCGACCTGCCGGATAGGTCGGTGCGGCCAGACAATCGCTTGCTGCGCACTCCCGGTCCGCCGTTGAGCGCGTCTACACTGAGACCGGAGTCATCGGCGAATGTCGGAATGCCGGTGCGTCGATAGAAGTACTGTGCCTTAGCTAGCGCGTTCTCTTCGAACGTATCCCACGATTCGATCGACTCTTCGTCAGACGTCTCTGGCACACCTGCTTCGGTGAGATCGGTTACTCCGATTTCGTGTTGAGCGAAGATATCGCGAAGCTCGCGCAACTTGCCTGGGTTGCGCGTTGCAAGCAGATATACGCTGCCCTTCACGGAGAAAGCGCGGCGCGCTGCCGCTCCGCGAGATCCGTGATCCCATGCGTTGCCAGATCGAGAAGGCGATCCAGTTGCGCACGGTCGAACGTTCCATGCTCACCTGTTCCCTGCACTTCAACGTAGCGCCCCTCAGAGCTCATGACGACATTCATATCCACCTCGGCGCGCACGTCCTGTTCGTAGTCGAGGTCGAGCCGAGCGACGCCGTCGATTACGCCAACGCTGATAGCGGCAACGCGACGTCTGACCGGCGATGCGGGGATTTTTCCGCTCGACACCAGCCAGTCGAATGCATCAACCGTTGCAACTGCGGCGCCGGTGATCGCAGCTGTGCGCGTTCCGCCGTCGGCCTGCAACACGTCGCAGTCAAGCTTCAGTGTGTATTCGCCGAATTTGAAGTCGTCAAGCATGGCGCGGATGGACCGTCCTATGAGGCGCTGAATCTCCTGCGTTCGGCCCCCAATTTTGTCACGCTCACGCGAATTGCGCGTGCGCGTGGCACGTGGGAGCATCGCGTACTCCGCGGTTAGCCAGCCTTCACCACGACCGCGGCGCCACGACGGAACTCCCTCTTCGATCGAGGCGGAGCACAGCACCTTGGTCATACCAAATGAGATGAGACACGAACCCTCAGCGTACGGTGACACGCCGCGCTCGATCGACACCTCACGCAACTGGTCGACCCGTCGGACCGATACATCAGAACTAACCACGCATGCGCTCGATTATTGAAGTTGTAGATTGGCCGGGCGTGAGCGGAACTACGAGTACATCACCGCCGCGAGCGCGCACGTCGGCCGCGCCGACAATTGTCGCTTCGCTGTAGTCTCCGCCCTTTACTATCACGTCGGGTTGTAGGCACTGCACCAGTTCCAAAGGAGTGTCCTGGTCGAACACGGTAACTACGTCTACCGCTTCAAGAGCGGCGACGACGTATGCACGTTCCGCCTCCGATCTCACCGGGCGGGACTCACCCTTGA
Source organism: Gemmatimonadota bacterium (assembly GCA_041691775.1). Lineage (GTDB taxonomy): Bacteria > Gemmatimonadota > Gemmatimonadetes > Gemmatimonadales > Gemmatimonadaceae > Fen-1247. Next base: position 134,934 of record JBEPUB010000007.1, on the reverse strand, counting down.
GGCGCTTCACGGAGTCGTCGCTGTTGATGCCTACGACCAGTGCGTCACCGGCGGCGCGGGCGGCGGCCAGAATGTGGATGTGTCCGGGATGAAGCAGATCGAACACCCCATTGGTGAACGCAACTCTTCCCCAGAAGTCACCGCGCCAATCACGCATCGCGTTCCATGACATGACCTTGGAAGCGGGATCGCGCGGCGGCATTACAACGGACCTTGTTCGTTAAGTATGAAGTGCACGGGCCGAATATACCGAAACAGCTTCCATGAGTCGTCGTACGCGCCAAATATCCTGATAGCGCTCGGCGCACGCTCGACGGTAACATGGTATGCCTCCTCCGGCAATCCAAGCGAATCCGCGGCGGACCAGATTTCCTTTCGGATACTGTCGTCGTTGCGGAAGGTTGCGTAGCGCACCTGTTGATCCACCGCGTCCTTGAACCGATAGAACCGCATGTACGGCGCACCTATGTGGATCCCCACGAAGGTGACGACCGCGATGATCAGCATCCAACCGAGACAGCCGGTCGTGGCTGCGCCGCGTCGCCTTACCATTGTGATTGGACTCCGTCGACGATTGCTGCAACAATCTTGTCGACGGCGATGGAGCGACCGAGGCTCTCCTGCCCTTCCGCGTACTGCCCCTGGACCATGTAGCCTTTGCGGGACCAGAGACTCTTTCCATTGGTCTGATCGATCACATCGATGTCCAGCACCATTTCGAGCGCACGCTGAACGGCGGTCGCGGTGCGTGAGCGCGCATCAACGCCAATGGGAATACCAGCTTCGTATCTGCGAATCGTGCCGCGCACAACCGCGTTTGCGCGCGCCTCGGAAGCTTCGCGCAATCCGAGTCGGCCGACGAGCCGCACTCGCAACGAATCCGATATTTCGCGCTGGATGTCCGTGACGGGTGTCTGGTTATCGAACGGAATTACAGCGATAGTATGGACGTGCGATGGGAGCCCGCCACCGTGGAGGCCATAGAGGCAACCACCGAGGGCGAGTAAGAATGGGGCCGCGAGGAGAAGCTGCTTAAAAGCGCCAGATAGACGCATCAAATGTGGCCACGGGTTGTTGGATCTCGATATCAAGGACGAGCGAACGGCGTCCGGACAACTCATAACGCACTCGCTTGCCCGGTTGGCGATCAACCCACTCTACAATTCGGTCGCCAGACACGCGCTCGACGCGCGTGAGCTGGCCATCGACCGAAGTAATTCTCCACTGTACGGGTGAGCCGAGAGACGCACGCAGCGTATCTCCTGCAACCCGTATAATGGTGTCCTGGACGGCCGGAAGCGAAAGACGGCCGAGGGCGGCCCATAAGAGCGGTGCGGGTGGGACCAGATCTCGACCATTTGAGCCGGGAGGAACGATGAGACTGTCGCCGACCAGGATAGCGGCAGCCGCAGCGCCAAAGCCGCCACCGAGAAACAGGTCAACGCGAGCATGATCCGGCGGTCCCAATCGCGCGACTCCGTCCCCGCGTGCGACGATTGAGTGGTCATTCAATTCCCACTTGAAGGTGAGCTTCTGCGGATCCGGCAGCAGTGCAAATAGTGGCAGTGTGGCGTTGAGTGGCGCGACGCCCGCAAGCGATTGAATGCGCGGCGCGCAGGCCACCAGAGCGAATGTTGCCGCCAGGACCGAGAGCAAGTGGGCGGATCCTCGATGCACAATCACCAGCGGATGACCACGGAGTTGATGGCGTCGCCTTCGACCAGCGCGTCCATCACATTCAGGCCGGATGTAACGCGGCCGAAGACGGTGTAGTGACCAGTAAGATGTGGCTGCGGAGTGAGCGTTAGAAAGTACTGACTCCCTCCCGTATCGGGGCCTGAGAGCGCCATTCCAACCGCTCCACGGTCGTACGGTAGCAGCGTAAGCTCGTCGCGAATCGCATAGCCGGGACCGCCCTCTCCGTCTCCCCGGAGGTCACCGTCCTGCGCGACGAAGCCGGGAACGACGCGGTGGAATCGAAGCTTATCGTATGCGTGGTGCTCCGCCAGCGTCGCATAGTTCAGGACGGTAAGTGGTGCCTGCACCGCATCGAACGTTATAACGATGCGCCCGCGTGCAGTTCGCATCGTGGCGCGCGGCGCACGTCCGCCCAGGGCGGGAACGACGACATGTCGCACCGCGTTTTCATACCACTCGAGCGGCCGATCCACGGCAGCGGTATCGACCGATCGGGCACGCGCGCCGGGAATGGAATTGCGGACAATCGAGTCGGGGTCCGACCTGCCAGCTGATAGTGCGCGCTGTACTGAGCTATCGCGACGCGCGGTATCGCTCGCGGCCAGCACGCCGTAAGCCGAGCCGCGCACGCGCGGATCTGGATCGCGCGTCATCTGGAGCGCTACACCGCGTGCGCGAAGCGTATCGCGCGAACCCGCCCACGCGCCGATTGCTGCGTGGCGCATGCGCCAGTCGCTCGACGCACGCCATTCGGTATCAGCGGGGAGCGTGACGTTTGCGGCGGCGGCGGCTTCAAGGAGCGACTGATGCATCTTGAATGCTGTATCCGCACTCCATGCCTCGCGCCAAATCGCGGCATCCGTGGCGAAGGCCGTAGCCGAGCTCTGCGCAGCGGCGATGCGCACGTTCGCGTCCCGATCGTGGAGAGCGTGCAGAATGACGGCGCGCGCAACCGTTCCGTAGCTCCCTATTGAGCGAAGCGCGTTGATGCGCACGTAGGGATCGGTGTCGCCAACGAGCACGTTCAACCGCGCCCAGCCGCGATCGTGCAGTGAATCGCCTACGGTCTGCGCGGTAAGCTCGCGAGCCAATTCAGCTCGGAAAGCGGCGTCCGGTGCGGTGGCATCAAGGAGCGCACGGGCGCCGGCTCGCGCGCGCTGTCGGGCGACAGCGTAGGCCGCAGCCCACCGGAGCTCGCTGTCCGATGAGCTGAGATACGGAGCGAGCGCGGAGAAGTTTAGCGGGCGCATTTTTGATGCAGCGATCAGCAGCGCGGTTGACGATGCGCGCGCGACGCGACCACTTGCGCGGGTCTCTCCCAGCAGCGCGGCGATCGTGTCAGCTGCCGGCACACCGATCTCGCCGAGCGACCATGCCGCGGCTGGGGCAGCAGGACCGGCGGCGCGGACGAGCGACGCAAGGAGCGCAACGGACGCCGTGTCGCGTACCAGCCCGAGCCCAAAGACAGCGGCCGACGCCACACCCGAATCAGCGTCCTGCGTCAGGCCGCGCAGCAGCGGCAAAGCGCGTCGCCTATGGTGCAACGCGACCTGTGAAAGTGCACGAGCGGCAACACGGCGCAACTCTGCGTCCGGCGACGCAAGCGCAGTGGAGATGACAACCGAGTCGAGCGCCCGCTGATCAGCCGATTGAAGAACGCGCGCGTAGAGCGCCACATCGAGAGAATCGACGGTGCGGGCCCGATGGCCCATTGGCGCCGAAATCGAATGCGCTGATGGAAATGTCCCAGTTTGTGGACGCGCAACGTGCGCGCCGGCGCCTGAGAACGCGGCAGTCGCGGCAAGTATCAGCAGCATGTCAGGCGTCTACCCGGACACGTTCCAGTTGTTGCCGCAAATCTTCAGGGATGCACGATCCGCGACCTTCCCGAGTCATGGCCACGAGGGTGGTGTAGCCGGTCGCGATGGGCCCACCGCCGGAAATTGAGATGTCGTAATCGAATCGAACCACTCGTGATCGAACCTCGGTGACGCGCGTTGTTACCCTGACCATGTCGTCGTATCGAGCAGGTTTTATGTAGCGAAGGTGCGCCTCGACCACGGCGAGGGCCGTGCCCTCGCGCTCCAGCTCCGCGTATGTCATTCCACCGAGTGACCGAATGAGGTCTGTGCGCCCGATGTCGCACCATGCAAGGTAGTTAGCGTGATAAACCACGCCCATCTGATCGGTTTCCGCGTACCGGACGCGAACTTCGGTCACCTGGAGCATTTGTTAAGATACCGCCGGCGCGCTAAGCTTGTCGCGTGCTGAAGACTCCGTGTCATATCGTGTCGGACCTGCATCTGGGGGTAGCGACAGCAGAAACCGAACGCTTGTTCGAATCGTATTTGTCAGCGATTACCGGGCAGGTAGAGACGCTTGTAATCAACGGGGACCTGTTCGATTTCTGGTTCGAGTGGAAGACCGTCATTCCGCGGCGGGGATTCCGCACTCTGGCCGCGCTCGCCAACCTGCGCGAGAGCGGCACGAAGATCCTGTACATCGCGGGCAATCACGACTGCTGGGGCGGCGACGTGCTGAGGGAGGATGTTGGCGTCCAGTACGACGTGGGGCCATGGGAAGGGTCGATTGGAACCTGGAGCGTGCGTCTTGAGCACGGTGACGGCTTGCGGGAGACGGAGGATCGAAAGTATCGCATGGTACGTCCGATCATGCGTTCGCCGCTCGCAATCGGTTTGTTCAGACGACTGCACCCGGACTGGGCGACGCGCCTCGCCTCGGGGAGCTCGAGCGCAAGTCGGACGTATGCGGCCCGTGATGGCGGTGCCGGCCTGCGCTCGATCGCGCACGCGCGTCTCGCCGCTGAGCCTCAGCTCGATGTAGTAGTGTACGCCCACTCGCACGTTGCAACTCTGGAACGGGTTGGCGCGGCCCAGATCTTCGCCAACGCCGGGTCGTGGCTCGATGCGCCAACGTATCTCGAGGTAACCGAGCGTTCGATATCGCTTCTAAAGTGGAACGGATCAGCCGAGCGTGATACTCTCCACGTCATCGATCGCTGAGCCTAGAAAGCGCTTCCCAAGGTTGCGAAATTGTTCCGGTACATCGGATGCAATGAATCGCAGCCTCGGACTGTCGTTCCGCGGCGCGTGGCGTAGCCCGCGCTCAGTGAGCAAGCGTGCGACCTCGCCCGCGGTCTCTGCAGCGCTATCGATCAACCGGATATCCGGTCCGACCGCACGTGCGATTACGGGCTTGATCAGCGGGTAGTGTGTGCAGCCCAGTACGAGCGCGTCGATTCCGGTGGTCCTGAGCGGCGCGAGATAATCCTGCGCGACGAGATCGATCGCGGGATGATCGAGCCAGCCTTCTTCCACGAATGGAACGAAGAGCGGACAGGCGCGCGCTGTCACGTACATTTTTTTGTCGAGCGCATGAATCGCCCGCTCATACGCACCAGAGCTGACGGTACCAGCCGTGCCAACGACGCCGATGCGGTGGGCTGAGGACGCTCGCACGGCAGCGCGTGCACCCGGCTCGATCACACCAGTAATGGGGAGATCGAAGTGATCACGAAGAGAATCGAGGGCGTGTGCAGTAGCGGTGTTGCAGGCTATTACAACGTTCTTCACACCCTCCCCCTGCAGGAACGAGGTGATCTCGTGCGCATAGCGAGTGACCGTCTCCGGGCTCTTGGGTCCGTATGGCACTCGTGCTGTGTCGCCAAAGTAGATGATATCTTCTTCGGGCAGTTGCCGCATGAGCTCGCGGACCACGGTGAGGCCACCGATGCCCGAATCAAATACGCCGATCGGTGCGGATGTCTGCGTCACCGTCAAAACGTGAGCGACGCACCAATCGCTGCGCCGTTCCCGGTCGGGGTCACCGCGACAGTGGCCTTGAAATCCCAGAGATTCGCTGCCACGTAGGCGTCTGCACCGGAAATGACATGGTTGAAGATTATGGCGGCGATCCAATCCTCGTAGTGCGTGCGGCGTGCGTTGATTCGCGCGACAAGACGGTTCTGCGTGTAACCGGTAGCGGTGGTGACTCCGGTGACAGTGTCAGCGGTAAAGCCGGTTGGAATGCTATCCTTTCGCGCGGTACGAGCTTCCCTCAAGTCGAGGGCGGCCTTGCGCGCCATGCCGATCGAAAGCACCTCGCCAACGGCGAAGATGATAGACGACGTGGGACGGTTTAGGCGTGACTGCGAGAACCCGGGCAGTAACATTGAGTAGAGCATCGCGCGACGTGGCGCGATGGGTGGATTCTTGAGAGAGTCAGCGATTGTATCCGCGAGCGCAGAAGCGTTTCGCACCCCCGATGGCGTCGTTCGTTGCGCACTGAGCGAGGGTGCCGAACAGAGGATCAACGCGGCGATCACTTTCACCGTGTGCGCGCGAACAACTGCGCACCGACGACTCACGACCAGCGCGCCGCGACGCGCGAGCGCCGTGACGTCGCCGATGCTTGAGCGCACGTTAGCGGTTGATTGCGACGATGGCGTCGATTTCCACCAGACCGCCGCGAGGTAGCGCAGATACCTGGATTGTGGAGCGCGCCGGACGCGCTTCGCCAAGCCAGCGACCGTACACTTCGTTTACGATCGGGAAGGCGGCCATGTCGTGCAAGTACACGGTCGTCTTGGCAACGTCAGCCCATGTTGCGCCGGCGGAGGTAATTACGGCGGTGAGGTTGCGCATGACAAGCTCGGTCTGTTCACGGACGTCACCCGTGGACATCTGGCCGGTAGCTGGATCGAGCGCGATCTGGCCGGCGGTGAACAACATTCCGTTTACCGCTACCGCCTGCGAATACGGGCCGATCGCGGCAGGCGCGGCATCGGTGTGGATGTGCTGGAGCGACATTTGAGAATCGTGAGAGAGCGAACGACAGCACCCACGCCACTCAGTGGGCCACGAATCAGGAAATATACCGCGTCGCTACAATTCGCCTGATGCGTCGGCGGCGGGGGACGGTTCGTCACGCACGAGCTTGAGATGGCGAGTCGCCGGTGGGGCAGACTCGACCCAATGGCGCGCCGACGCGTACTTAGGTTCTAGCTCGCGCAACGAGCCATGGAGCTCGCGATAGCTGGTGAGCGCCCGTGAGCGGGCGATTGACGCTTCCAGGCTCTGGGGCCCAAACTGGGCCTCGGCGAGCTGAGCCACGTAATAGTGACGCCAGGCCTCTCGCATAATGCGCTCCGTGTCACCAGCGGCCGGCGCGTCCACTCGCAGTGCCTTCCACGGCATTGCAGGGATATCGGAGGGACTGATCGGGTCGGCCATGCTAGGGGTATCGGCAGTTCGGTGGGATTTCGGGAGGTGAAATAGCTATGTGAGACGTGTGTGACTGCCGGCGCATGACGTACGAGAACGTACCTCGCCCGAAAAAGTTGTTTGGGGGGGAGCGCCCCAGACGCGCGAAGTGTAACCTGCGTCAGAGCCCAAACAGACGCCGCGCGTTGGCAGTCGCCTGCGTACCAATGACCAACGCGTCCACACCCCTGACCTGCGCGACGCGGGCAGCAGTGAGAGCGACCCAGGCGGGCTCATTGCGCCTTCCGCGATTTGGGACCGGTGCCAGATAAGGAGCGTCGGATTCGATCAGAATGCGATCGTCGGGGACGCAGCGAATCACATCGTCGCCGTTCCAGTTCTTGAACGTGACAATTCCGCTGAACGATAGGTACCAACCGGCATCGAGCGCGACACGCGCCAACTCGATGGTACCCGTGAAGCAGTGTAGCACGCCACGCACCCCTTCTGCTCCGGCTTCGCGTACCATGTGCGCGGTATCTTCGTCGGCATCGCGGGTGTGCACCACAACGGGGCGCCCGAATCGTTTGGCGAGCTCAAGCTGCATCGCGAACGCGCGACGCTGCAGGTCCCGCGGCGAGTTATCGTAGTGGTAGTCCAGCCCGCATTCTCCCACCGCGGTCGCGCCGGCGTCGAGCAGGCGCTCGAGGGCGGGAATATCGGCGCGCTGGTCGAACGCCGCCGCGTCGTGTGGATGAATTCCGGCCGTAAAAGCGACGAAGCCCGGATGCGTTGCCGCAATCCGGGCCGAGTCGTGCGCCTGCTCGATTGATGCGCCGATGCAGACGATGCCCACAGCGCCCGCAGCGCGGGCGCGAGCGATTACCGCGTCGCGATCACCGGCGAACGCTTGGTCGGCGAGGTGGGCGTGGCTGTCGAAGAAGCTTTCCATGCTGGTGAGCTTGCATTGCGAGGATACTTGCGCTCGATCCAGAGGAGCACCGGACCAGCGATGTAGACGGAGCTAAAAGTTCCAGTCACGATTCCGAAGAGCATCACCCATGCGAATGGACGGATGACCTCGCCAGCGAACAAAAGCAGCGCGAGTGTTGCAGCCGCGGTCGTTGCGTGCGTAAGGATCGAACGTGGCAGCGTTTCGTTGATCGCGGTGTTGAGCGTGTCGTATAACGACTCCTTGCGGCCCTTGCGAAGGTCCTCGCGCACACGATCGAAGATGATAATCGTATCGTTAAGCGAGTAGCCGAGCACAGTCAGCAGGCCTGCGACGACCGTCAGCGACACCTCCAAGTGCATGAGCTTGACGAACGCCAGAGTTGTGAAGACGTCGTGCCCAGTAGCGATTATGGCGGCGAGTCCAAAGCGCCACTCGAACCGGATCGCGAGATAAATGAGTGTTATCAGGAACGATAGGAGGATGGCTATCATGGCGTTTCTACTCAACTCACTACCGACGCTAGCACTGATTGCCTCGGTGCGAAGGACAGTCACGTTATTCGGGCCGAAAGCGCTGAACAACACGCTGTCCACCTTTTTGGAGACGACCTCCGCACCCGCCGACTGTTCCGCCACCTGCTGCGCTCCACGGAAGCGGACCGTGAAGTCGCGTGGCGTCCCGAACTGCTGGATCTCGGCCTCGTGGAAGCCGGCTTGATCCATCGCGGTTCGAATCCTGGCTGCATCAGTCGGCGTTGTGAAGTGCAGTTGCTTGAGAGTGCCGCCGGTGAACTCGATGCTGTAGTTCACGCCGTTGATGGCGAGTGAGCCGATACCGATCGCGATGAACGCAACGGTGAGGCCGACTGCGACGCGCCACCAGCGGATGAAATCGAATTTGGTGTTGTGGAAGATTCGCAGCATTTAGATACTCAGTGCCTTCTGATCGGTGTTGCGAGTTAGCCAGATGATGTAGAACGTGCGCACGACGAAGATCGCCGTCACCATGGAGGCTGCGATGCCGGCGAGCAGAGTCACGGCGAATCCGCGAACCGGCCCGGTTCCGAACTGGTAAAGAACCGCGGCTGTAAGCGCCGCGGAGACATTGGAGTCGACAATTGCTGGGAGCGCATGACGGAACCCTTCGTCGATGGCCAGACGGGTCGATTTGCCGTGGTCGAGCTCTTCGCGTATGCGCTCGAATATCAGCACGTTCGCATCCACAGCCATTCCGATGGACAAGACGAAGCCGGCGAGCCCGGGAAGCGTGAGCGTGGCGTCAAATCCTGCCAGTGCCGCCAGAGTGTAAAGCGTATATACCGCGAGGCCGGCGACGGCTAGCATTCCCGAAAAGCGGTAATACCCGATCATGATTACGACGACCAGTCCGAGCGCGATCAAGCCGGCGGTAATACTGTGACGAATAGAGTCGGCGCCGAGGCTAGGTCCGATGTTGGTAACGTCCATGATCTTGAGCGGCACTGGTAGCGCGCCTGCGCGCAGGACCAACGCAAGGTCCTGTGCCGCCTGTAGATCGCGACCGCCCAGTGTGATCTGACCGCGCGTTCCGATAGCGCCTTCGATGACCGGAGGCCGGCCCATGACGAGGCTATCGAGCACTATCGCCATGTAGTCCTTGATGTGCTTGGACGTCTCGTTTCGGAAGCGGCGGCCGCCTTCGTTGTTCAGTGTGAACTCGACGACCGTTCCTTCGGTAGGGGTCTGGCTCGGCTTTGCGTCCGTGAGGTACTCGCCGGTGATAATCGGTCTTGCGTCAAGCACGTACATCGCGCGGTATGTTCGCGAACCAAGGGAGGCGGTGTCGCTGGACCAACGGACGACCTTGCCCGGCGGAATCGCAGCCTGCACCGACGGTGTAGCGAGGTATCGCTGAACGGTCGCGACGTCGCTTTGCGCAACGTAGTATTCGCCCGGCATCTGACCCTGCTGAACCAACTTCGAGAAGGCGCCGCCGGTAACGGCTGCGGTGTCCTTCTTTGTTGAGTCGCCCGGAGCTTTTTTCGAGGTATCCTTGGCAAAGAGGCCCTGCAACGCAGTCTTTGCGCTGTCAGCCGGAGCGGCCCCTGCGGTGGATTTACTCGCCACAGCGCCGGCCATCGCGCCGAGTCCCTTCACCGCGGCATCCAGTCTGGGCAGCGCCTTCTCGAGCGCACCGGACTTGTCGGTAATCTCAAACTGGAGGAATGCGGACTTTTGAACTACGTCCATGGCGCGTTGCGGATCATCGATTCCGGGCAGCTCGACAATGATGCGGTCGTTGCCAGCCTTTTGCACGAGCGGCTCAGAGACGCCGAACTGATCGATTCGGGTGCGAACCACCTTGAGTGCGCGATCGATGGCTTCACCCTTATTCGGGATCAGGCCCTTGGACTCATCCACTTCGAGACGCAGGTGCATTCCACCTTGCAGATCGAGACCGCGCTTAAGAGGAACGCGCTGGACGGTATCGACGACGTAGACACCATTGCGCTTGACCCGCTCGGTGGTAGTGCGCGGAAAAAGCGCCCAGGCCGAGACGGCGATCAAAGCGAGGATGATGGCGATGCGGTATTTGAGAGACATGAATATCGGGTTTAGCCCTTAAGGTTACCTTGAGACGAGGCCACGGTCAACGCGGACCGGGCATCCGACTCATCCAGCCTGATCTGTTGCACCAACGCGTCGGGTGATTCAAAAGCACGGGTATCCCTGAGACGCTTCAGGACGTCCAACCTGACTTGCTGTCCGTAGAAATCACCGGACACGTCGAACAAATACGCCTCGATGGACCGCTCGTGCTCCCCGAATGTGGGGCGCGGGCCGAGGTTCATCATGCCGCCAAAGACTCCCCGTTCTGTCGAGACGCGGACCGCATAGACACCGTCCGGCGGCAACAGCTTACGCGGCGACGGCTGAGACAGGTTGAGCGTCGGAAAGCCCAGTGCGCGTCCGCGGGCCGCACCCGGCACCACGATCCCGCTGATGGAATAGGGCCGTCCGAGCAGTTCGGAGGCACGAGGAAGGTCGCCGCCCGCCACTGCACGCCTGATCGCGGTTGATGAGACCCATCGTCCGTCCTCAGCCGCTACGGGTTCGACGACGCCAACGCTGAAGCCGCGGCTTGCGCCGAGCGATTGAAGGACAGCGGCATTCCCTGCCCGCTCACGACCAAAGCCATGGTCGTGGCCGATGAGAAGGTGCCGCATTCTGAAGCTGTCACGCAGCACCTGATCAACGAATTCTGTCGCGCTCAGTGTGGCAAGCTCGTGCGTGAACGCGAGCACCACTACATGGTCCAAGCCCGTTTCCGCGAGTACGTCAAGCTTTTCCTCGCCGATCGTCAGCAGCGGCGGAGCGGCTGCCGGATTCACGACGTCGAGGGGATGCGGCTCGAAGGTGATAGCAACGCTATGCAGACCGCGTTCAGCCGCGCATGCAACCAGGCGCGAGATAAGATCGAGGTGGCCGCGATGTACGCCGTCGAAGGTACCGACGGTAACCGCCGCGCCCTGAACTTCCGGCGGCAAATGGGCGCCGTCCCGAATTATGCGCGCCGCGCTCACTCTGCCACTATCCTCAGAGGCCGGACGCGAGGCAAGGGGGTGGAGCGCAGGTTGTCGAGCGTGGATGCATCGGCTACATCGAAGTCGCCGCTTCTGGTGCGACGCAACGACGTGAGATGCGCGGCGCTGTCGCAGACGCGACCAAGATCGCGAGCGAGAGCGCGGATGTAAGTACCACCACCGCAGGTGATGGAGACATTCAGCTCACTTTCGGTGAACGATGCGATTCGCCACTCATGAACTGTGACGGGTGTCGGAGCGAGCACGACCGACTCGCCGGCGCGCGCAGCACGATACGCGGGAGCGCCTGATACTTTCTTCGCAGAAAACTCCGGCGGAACCTGCCGAATGTTGCCAGTGAGCGAAGGGATGGCGTCCAGCACAGCCTGTCGCGACGGGAGAGTTGCCGTGCGGATCACGTCGCCGGTCGGATCGCCGGTGTCGGTCTCTTCGCCGAAACGAATCGTCGCGTCGTAAACTTTCGGCTCGTTCTCGATGAAACTGGCGAGCCGGGTTGCGCGACCCAGCAGAAGCACGAGCAATCCAGTTGCAAACGGGTCGAGTGTGCCGAGGTGGCCGATGCTACGCTCGCCGAAAGCGCGGCGCGCGACATCCACGACATCGTGCGACGTGATTCCAGCGGGCTTGTCAACGAGCAGCAGACCGGAGACGCCGCGAGAGACGTTGCTCTCGTCACCGTTCACGGCTTGAGTCTTCCGCCTTGATTTGCGCGAGGAGCGACTCGATACGGGATGCCTTGGCGGCGGTCTCGTCAATCTGGAAGTCGAGCTCAGGTGCCAGTCTCAACCTGAGCGCGCGTCCAATCTCGCCACGCAGGCGGTGGCCGACCTGATTCAGAATGGCGACGGGATCTGTTCCGTCGCTATCCATGACGCTCACATATACACGTGCGCGCCGAAGGTCGGACGTGACATCAACGCCGGTGACGGTGACCATTCCGGCAATGCGCGAGTCACGCGAGCCGCTCGTGAGGTAGGATGCGATCTCCTCACGAATAGCGGCAGAGACGCGCTCAGCGCGGCGATTGTCGCGAGGCATTGCGTGACCTCACGATGCAGCCGCGCTGGACGCAAGCGTGCGCGCGATTTGTTCCTTGTTATAGCACTCGATAATGTCGCCGACCTTGATGTCGTTGAAATTCTCGACGCCGATACCGCATTCGAAGCCGTCGCGGACTTCCTTCACGTCGTCCTTGAAGCGGCGGAGTGATCCGATAATGCCGTCGTATATCTCGACGCCATCACGAATTACGCGAACGCGTCCGGTACGATTGATGATCCCGTTGCGAACGCTGCAGCCGGCGATGACACCGATGCGCGAGACCTTGAAGACCTCGCGAACCTGGGCGTCGCCGAGCACCACTTCGCGCTCCTCCGGACGAAGCATTCCTTCGAGAGCGAGCTTCACATCCTCGACGGCCTCGTAGATGATCTTGTACAGCTTGATCTCCACGCCTTCGCGCTCTGCCGCATTGCGCGCGTTGTTGTCCGGGCGTACGTGGAAGCCGATGATTATGGCGCCCGCTGCGCGCGCGAGCAGAATGTCGCTCTCGGTGATTGCACCAACACCGCGATGAATTACCTCGACAGTCACTTCCGACGTGGACAACTGCCCAAGCGCATCCGCGAGTGCTTCCGCCGGACCGCCCTGATCGGCCTTGATGACTATGCGCAGTGCGCGCGCCTGGCCTGGTGCTGTTTGCGACATGAAGTCTTCGAGTGATACGGCGCCCTTCATGGTACGACGGCTGCGCGCCTCACGATCGAGACGCTGACGACGCTGCGCTATCTCACGGGACGCGGTCGCATCCTCGACTGACAGGAACTGATCGCCAGCCATTGGAACGCCACCCATACCAAGTACCTGCACCGGCATCGCCGGCCCCGCGCTCTTCTGGTTGCGGCCGCGCTCATCCAACAGTGCGCGCACACGACCAGAGTACATGCCGCAGATGAAGTCATCTCCGACGTGAAGCGTTCCGTTCTGAACGAGCACCGTTGCTACTGGACCCTTACCCGGATCCAGCTGTGCTTCGATGACCGAGCCGATGGCGCGACGGTCTGGGTTGGCCTTGAGATCGAGAATTTCGGCCTGCAGCGCGAGCTGATCCAGAAGCGCGGGAACATTCTGGCCCGTCTTAGCAGAGATCTCGCTCGCGAGCGTCGTGCCACCGAACTCTTCCAACACGACACCATGTTGCAGCAGGTCCTGCTTGACCTTCATGGGATTTGCACCCGGAAGATCGATCTTGTTGATCGCGACTATCATCGGCACGCCAGCGTTTTTGGCGTGTGAGATTGCCTCGATGGTCTGCGGCATGACCTGATCATCGGCGGCTACGACGAGCACGACGATGTCCGTTACCTGAGCACCGCGCGCGCGCATGGCTGTGAAGGCCTGGTGACCCGGCGTATCTAGGAACGTTATCGCGCGACCGCCCGGGAGCGAGACGTGATAGGCGCCGATGTGCTGGGTGATGCCGCCCGACTCGCCCGCGACGACGTGAGCCTTGCGGATGTAGTCGAGCAGCGACGTCTTACCATGGTCAACGTGACCCATGATGGTGATCACCGGCGGACGTGGAATCAGATCCTCGGTCGTATCCTTCTCGAGCAGCGATTCGGTGTCGGCCGCGTACTCATCCTCGAGCACCGCCTGGAAGCCGAACTCGCCAGCTATCAACTCGATCTGACCGAAGTCGAGACGCTGGTTGATCGAGACCATGAGGCCAAGGTTCTTGAACGCAAATGCAACGATCTGAGTTCCGGGAACCTTGAGCTGTTGTGCGAGCTCGGCCACCGTGACGAACTCATTGACGCGCACAGTTTTCCGCTCTTTCTCAACAGCGGCTTTGCGCTGCGCCTCCACTTCCTCGCGTGACACTGGCTCATCGCGGCGCGGCGCACCCTTGCGCGAGCTTCCGCGCATGGATGTCATTGTCTTGAAGATGTTGGCCGACACCGCTTCCTGATCTACACGGCGACCACGACCACGACCACGGGAGCGATCGTCCTGACGTGCGGGGGCGCGGTCACCCGTTGGGCGGGGACGGCTCTCACGCGATGGAGTTCCTGGAACAGCCGTCGATGCAGCGGAAGCTGTAGGGCGCGGACTGGATGAGCCGGTTCCCTGGCGCTGATTGCTAGAGCTACCCGGACGCGGACGTGGGCCACCGGGTGTAAGCGGACGCGGAGGCGTCGCGCTCGCACGCGGCTGTAACGGCGGCAAGGGCGTTGGGCGCGGACGGTCTGGCCGCGCCGAAGCCGGTCGTGGCATTGGCGCGGAATGCGCTGTCTGCAACTCCGGGCGCGGAGTAACGGGCGGTACTAGCGCCGCTGGCTTCTCGGCCGCAGCCGTCGTTACGACTGCTTCCGGCACCGTTTCGCGCGGTGGCGTGACAGACGCGGCAGACGCGGCAGACGTAGCAACTGGCGTAATCGTCGAAGCCACTGCCGCCGGCTTCTCACGGTGAACAACGGGAGTGGGCTCCGCGGCCACGGGTGCTTCCACGGCAACTGGCGCGGGACGACGAGCGCGAACCGGCTCCGGAGCGACTGGCGTCTCGACCGGTGCTACTGGTTTCACCGGCTCGACAACTGGAGCGACAGCGACCGCATCTGGGGCGGCCGCTACCACTTCTGGTTCCGGTACCACTTCAGCCGCGCGACGGCGCCTAACCGCGGGTGCTGGCTCTGGCTCCGGCGCCGCGACTTCTACGGGTGCGGCAGTTCCTCGCCGGCGACGGGCGCCGGCGGCGGGTGCAGGTGCGGCAGATCGGGCGCGCTTTTCGCGCTCCCAACGCGCACGTACTCGCGCGACCTGATCGTCGGTCAGCGGACTTACGTGACTGCGCACCGGGATGTCCATCTGACGCAGGATGTTGATCACCTCGTCAGCGGCAATTCCGAATTCACCCGCCATGTCCGTTACACGCAGCTTACTCACCCAATATCTCCCTGTCCCCTGTGCGCGGCTCTCACGCCGCGCGCCAACTTCGCATCCAGGACACCGACGACAGCCGTCGCCGCGCGTCCAACGACCCTGCCGAGTTCGTCGGCAGAGGGCGTTTCAATCATAGTAACACCCCGCCCTGTAAGGAGCGGGACGATCTTGTCGCGGCTATTTGGCGACGCGTCGGAGGCAACTACAGCCAGCCGAAGCGTCCCCTTGAATGCCGCTTCCCTCGTTCGATCTACACCAACTGCGACCAGCCGGCCACGCAATCCGAGGCCGATCAACCGCAGCACTGCAGCCCCGCCGTCCGTCATGAAGCGGCCGGTGGCTCCGCTTCTAGCGTAGCCGGCTCATCAGTCGCTGCAACTGTTGCCGCCGGCGCTTCCTCATCGGGCGCGTCGGTGGTCAGCTCATCAATAATCGCCATCAACTTGTCGGCGTCTTCCTTCATGATGCCGGCGAGCTTGATGAAATCCTCTCGCTCGAGGTCAAGAATGTCATCCAGGCGCCTGTAGCCAGCATTCTCAAGGATGGCCACCGTCGCCGGTGGCAATCCTTCGATGTCGGCGAGCTTTGGATTGGTCGTATTGGCCTGATCCTCGAGCGGCGCGAACGGCAGCGTGTCCGCTGCGCGCTCCATCCACTCGCGGCTCGAGTACAGATCGATCTTCCACTCCGTGAGCTCAGAAGCGAGGCGGACGTTCTGTCCGTTCTTGCCGATCGCGAGCGAGAGCTGGTCCTCGTCCACGATAGCCTGGATCGTGCGCGAAACCGCATCGCTGAACACGCGCGCAACTTTTGCGGGTGCAAGCGCCAGTCGCGCAAAACGCTCCGGATCGCCGGACCAGGGAACAATGTCTATGCGCTCGCCGCTCAGCTCGTTGACGACCGCCTGAACGCGCGCGCCCTTGACGCCGACGCAGGCGCCGACTGGATCAACCGCCTCATCACGCGAGAAGACGGCGATCTTGGTGCGGCTGCCAACTTCACGTGCGACCGAGCGAATCTCGACAGTGCCCGCCTGAATCTCGGGGACTTCCAGCTTGAACAATGCCTGCACGAACAGCCCGTCGGCGCGGCTGAGTACGAGGCGGGGACCCTTGGGCGTTTCCTCGACCTTCTTCAGCACTGCGCGGATGGGTTCGCCCTGATGGTAGTGCTCGCGATGATTCTGCTCGCGGTACGGCATCACTGCTTCGGCTTCGCGGAAGCGGTTCAGCATGATCACGAGCTTGCCGCGCTCGATCTGCTGCACTTCTCCGCTCAGCAACTCACCGACACGCGAGGTGAACTCGTCACGGATCTTGGAACGCTCGCCTTCACGTACGCGCTGGAGAATGCGCTGCTTAGCGGCCTGAACGGCAGAGCGACCGAATTCAGCGAAATCGGTCGGGATTTCCATCACGTCACCGACCTGGAACTCCGGATCTTCAAAGCGCGCTTCCTCGAGTGATATCTCGCGAGCGGCGTCTTCGACCTTTTCCACGACGGTCTTGAGAAGCACGATGCGAATTGCACCACGCTCCTCGTCGATGTCAACTTCGGCCTGCACCGGACCGCCGTGCTTCTTGGCGAGCGCGGCGAGGATACCGTCCTGCAGAAGATCGCGCAGCTCCGCACTATCCATTGACTTGGAGTTCGTGAGCTCACGTATCGCTGTCAGAATGTTTCCAGATTCAACTGCCATGGTACCTACCTCTTCCAGTTGATTTCAGCGTCGTCGCGGATTCCGGGCGACGACACTTCGAGCGTATAGAACTCGCCCAGCGACTTATCGGTATCGAGACGTTCCTCGATGGCCCGAGACGCGCGAGCGCAATCTCCGGCTGTGATACCTTCGCCATCGCGTCGAGTGATCCTGACCTCGAGTAACGCACGACTTCTGGTACCACGTTGCTGGACACTAAAAAGATCAAACCCTAATGGTGCAATCGCTTGTACCACAACGTCTTGCAAAGCAGGGTTCATGTGATTTCTGACTGACCTCTATGAATAAAAAAATGCGGGGGACCACCCCACATTTGAAAACGCCTCCAAGGTGCGGGGCGTGAACGAAATCTACTCACATAGAGCGAGAATGCAACTCTGGGGGTACGTGTGTTTCTGGGTTGGAGAGTCTGCCGTCATTACCGCGAAAGGGGGAATCCCGTCGAGTGCCGGATCAGCGTGGCGAGATTCCCGCTTTCGCGGGAATGACGACGGGGTGCGGGAATGACGAGGGGGTCTACGCTTCTCGGGCGAGCGCGACGATTCGCTGAACCTGGTCTTCCTGGGTCAGGTATGTGGTGTCGATGAGGACGGCGTCCCGCGCCTGGAGCGTGTTGGTTGCATCACTCGCATCGCGCTCCACGAGCCGACGGGTCTCCTCTGCGATCTCGGCGTCGGCGGCTGTCCTGCCAAGTCTCTGGTGCAGCCGACGACGGGCCCGCTCCCAAGGGTCGGCGACGAGGAAGATCTTGAGCTGCGCATCAGGGAATACGATGCTTCCAATGTCCCGGCCGTCCACCACCACGTTCTCAGTTTCGGCCATACGCCGAAGCTCTGTGTTCACAGCCGATCGCACCGCGGGTATCTGCGCAACTTCGGAGACGGCGGCAGTAACCTCCGGTGAGCGAAGGTCGGCGATCCCGAGCCGCCGGGACGTTTCCGCGCGATACAGCATTCCGGAGTCGAGGTGTCGGTACCCCAGTTCGCGGGCGACCCATGCGGCCGTCGATGACTTCCCGGAGGCGGCCGGTCCATCTATCGCGATTACTACGCTACTGCGCAACACGCTGCAGGTCGCTCCAGAAGGCCGGATACGACACGGAGACGCAGTCCGGCGTATCAATTTCCAACGCGTTACCTGGAACGGCAGCAAGGACGCCGAACGCCATGGCGAGACGATGATCACCGTGAGTTCCGACCGTTCCGGAGAGCGGTTCCTGGCTTCCGAGGATCGTCATTCCGTCTGGGCGCTCATCAGCCTCGACACCGATCGCTCGGAGATTTTTCACCACCGCGCTTATTCGATCGCTCTCTTTCACACGGAGCTCGCTCGCCCCGGTGATCACCGTCTCCCCGCGCGCGCGCGCAGCCAGACACGCAAGCATTGGGATCTCGTCGATCATCGACGGGATCTCATCCGCCCCAATCGAGACACCGTATAGCGAATCGGTTCCAGTCGCGCGGATGGTGCCGGTTGGCTCACCACCGGAATCGTCGGCATCATCGATGGATACCGTCGCGCCCATTCGCTGTACGACGCTGAGGAACCCAGTACGGGTGGGGTTAACACACACTCCGGGAAGATCGATGCTGCGTCCTGGGAACAGAGCGGCGAGCGCAACGAAGAATGCGGCGGATGACGGGTCACCGGGAACATGTACGTCCATCGCCGAGATGGACCGCGCGGCGCCGATGGAGATTGAGTTGCCATCGACGACAATCGGCACGCCGCGAGCGGCGAGCATGCGCTCGGTGTGGTCGCGCGACCGTCGCGGTTCGGTGACGCTCGCGCCGACCTGTGCGTTCAATGCGGCGAGCAGTATCGCGCTCTTGATCTGCGCGCTTGCGTTGCGGCTGTGCCAACCGATGCTCGCGAGGGTACCGCCGTGGATCGTTAGCGGAAGGCCGTCAGCTACGCCCTCGAACGTGAAGTGCGCACCCATCTGCTCGAGCGGCTCCGTGGCGCGGCGCATCGGGCGGCGACTCAGGCTGGCATCGCCGGTGAGCGTACTGTCGAACGGATGTGCGGCGAGAACACCGGCCATCAAGCGGGCGGTGGTGCCGCTGTTTCCGCAGTCAAGCGGAGACCTTGGGACGAGCAGGCCGCGGAGTCCGCGTCCCCGAACGGTAACCGTTTCACCGCGTGGCTCGATCTGAACACCCAGTGCTTTGAGGACTGACGCGGTGCTGTCCACGTCAGCGGACCGGAGTAGCCCGCTGATCGCGCTGGTGCCGTCTGACAGCGCTGCCAGGATGAGACTGCGATGGGAGATCGACTTGTCGCCCGGAACTCGAACGATTCCCCGGACTGACGTGACCTTCGTCATCGGAGCGAATCTTCGAGCGCTGTCGCGGCATCGGTGCGCTCGTCGCGATACTTGACGATGATCGGCGTGACAAGCGAGAGATTCATCTCGTTGGCCCACGCAGATGAAATGCGCCGCGCGCCCGGAATGACGACGGCACCGGAAGGAATGACCAGCGCGTGGCCTGGCGACGCGCGGTACACTGTCTCGTTCACGAGGTCGAAAACGGGAGTACTACGTGTGAGAATTACACCTGCGCCGAGCACGGCACGCCGGCGAACCACGGTTCCCTCATAAACTCCGCAATTCCCGCCGATTACCACCTCGTCCTCTACAACGACTGGCGCGGCGTTGATCGGCTCGAGCACGCCGCCTAGCTGCGCCGCCGCGCTAACGTGAACGCGCTCGCCCACCTGCGCGCAGGACCCGACGAGTGCATGCGAATCAATCATGGTGCCGGCGCCGATGTACGCCCCAACATTGACGTAGCTCGGCGGCATGCACACCACTCCGCGCGCGACGTACGCACCGCGACGAATCGAAGACCCGCCGGGCACGATACGAACACCGTCGCTCAACTGCAGGGTGCGCGGCGGATACGTGTCCTTATCGAAAAACGAAAAGCTCGCTGCTGTTGTGCCGGACGCTACACTCGACATATCTATGATTACGCCGACACGGAACCCGAGCAGAATCCCGCGCTTGACCCAGGGCACGGCGCTCCACCGTCCATCAGTGTCACATACCGCCGCACGTACAGCCCCGCTCTCCAGCAAGACTAACAGCTCATCTACCGTGTCACGTGCGCGTTGTTGCGGCGGACTGGGATCAGCAGACAACTCATCCACGGCTCTCTCAAGCCGTGCATGGGGATTTTCCTCAGCGCTCATTCCGCAATCGCTCCAGCTGCTACGAGGGCAGCGCGAACCGCAGCGTGATGCACGGTCGCAAGCGGAACGAGCGGAAGTCTGAGCCGGTCGGTCATTAGACCCATCATCGAGAGAGCTGCCTTTACGGGAATCGGATTTGATTCCAGGAATGCCGCATGGGTCCAAAGGGCCAAGCGGCCATCGATAGCGCGAGCATCGTCGTAATCGCCGCGATGGGCAGCAGCGCACAATTGCGCGACGAGCGCAGGGGTGGCGTTGGACGTAACCGAAGTAACCCCATCGCCGCCGGCCGCAAGCACCGCGAGTGTGAGTGCGTCGTCTCCCGACAGAACCGAGAAATCACGGGGGCGATGGCGGATGATCTCCGTGATCTGCGCAAGATTACCGGAGGCCTCTTTCACAGCCACGATATTCGGCTGTTCCGCAAGCTCCAGCGTTGTCTCGGCCGCAACGTTGCTTCCAGTGCGCCCCGGCACGTTGTAAAGAACGATCGGCATATCGATCGTATCGGCTATCGCGCGAAAATGGGCGATGATGCCGCGCTGCGGGGGTTTGTTGTACGCCGGCGAAACGTGCAGAAGATGCGTCGCGCCAGCGTCACGCATCATTCGCGAGTATGTGAGCGCCCTTGCGGTGTCGTTGGAACCGGCGCCGGCAACGACCGGGATGCGGCCGCCGACAACCTCGACGGTAATCTCCACTACCCGCCGTTGCTCGTCGGCGCTCATTGTGGCGGCCTCGCCAGTGGAGCCGCACGGAACGATGTAGTCTATGCCCTCTTCAACCTGCCACGCGACGAAGCGACGAAGCGCGGGCTCATCTATTTCGCCTGTCGCATTGAATGGCGTGACTATCGCGGTTCCGGCTCCGGATAGCATTGGTTTAACTGTTCTCACCGATCTCCCTCCTCAGATAGCACATCATCGAGCGTGAATACGCCGCGGCGTCCGACGAGCCAGCGAGCCGCAACGAGCGCACCTTCGGCAAAAACGCGACGATCGCGCGCCTCGTGCGAAATGACGATCTGCTCGAACGCACCATCGAGCACAAGCGTATGCGTGCCTGGTACGGATCCCACACGAACGCTAGCAATCGGTGCATCTCTTCCCCAGCCCGACGCAAAGTCACGCTGCAGCATGCGGGCAGTTCCCGATGGTGCGTCCTTCTTTGCGGCATGGTGAGTTTCCACGAACGCGGCATCGAATCCCGGTAACCGGGCGAAGATCTCGCCGGCGCGTTTCAGGAGGCGCGAAAGGGCGTGAACGCCGAGCGAGAAATTGGCAGCCCAGAGTAGCGCGCCGCCGCTCTCCCGAACGAGGGGGCCTATTTCGGGCAACTCGTCGTACCATCCGGTCGTCCCGACCACGATGGGACAGCCGGCGAGCAGACACGCGCGGATGTTTGCCGCAGCGGCTGCCGGCTCTGTGAACTCTATCGCGACGTCAGCTTGCTGCAACGAAGCCGGAGTGATCAGCATTCCGGCGCCCAGTGTCGCGACGACCTCCATTCCGCTGGCGCGAGCGAGATCGGCGATCGCCGAGCCCATCTTCCCGGGCCCGATTATCGCAAGCCGAATATGTGTCACTTGGCGTCGTCCGGCGGGAAGAATTCCGCGTGCAGTGCGCACATCGCATCGCGCATCGCAGAGCCCTCGACGACGACAGTGAGGTTGATGCCTGTCGCACTCAGTGACACCATGAATACGTGCATGTCGCCAAGTGCGCGAAGCGCGCGGCCCATGCAGTCGCCGCGATCCCCGATACCGGCGCCGACAATTGCGACTATCGCGCGATCGCGTTCAATTGAAACGTCGCCGAGCATCCTGAGGTCTACGAGAAGCTCGTCCAGCCGCACTGCGTCGTCCAGCGTAACCGATACCGACACTTCGGATGTCGAGACCACGTCCACCGAGGTACGATGCCGCTCAAATATCTCGAATACGCTTCTGAGGAAGCCCTGCGCGAGCAGCATGCGCGGAGCGCTCACCTTGACAACCGTGACATCGCCCTTGGCGGCGATCGCGGTGACGGCGCGACGCGGGGCGTCGAACGTTATGCGCGTTCCCGATTCTTGCGGATTGCGGGTGTTGTAGATGTAAACAGGAATACCGCGACGAACGGCGGGCGCGATGGTGTTCGGGTGTAGCACCTTGGCACCGAACGACGCGAGCTCCGACGCTTCATCGAACCGGATTTGCGGAATAAGCCGCGCGTTCCTCACGACGCGCGGATCGGCCGTGAGCATTCCATCCACGTCGGTCCATATCTCGATGCCTTCCGCGCCGAGCGCTGCACCGAGCAGGGATGCTGTATAGTCCGATCCGCCGCGGCCGAGCGTAGTAGTGACGCCAGCGGCGGTTGCACCGATGTAGCCACCGAGCACCGGGACGATACCGGAGCGCACGAGCGGCGCAATTCTGTCCCGTGCGCGATCCGATATCGCGTCAGGTCTTGGCTCCGCCGCATTGAAGTGGTCACTCGTAATCATGACCTCACGCGCATCGATATGCTGCGCCGGGATTCCGCGTGCGCGGAACGCCTCGGTAACGAGTAACGAGGACATCTGCTCCCCAAAGCATGCAACTGCGTCCTGGCTCCGGGGAGTTATATGACCAAGTGTTGCCAGGGCTTCGGCGAGGCTGGCTATCTCATCGCACATTGCGGCGAGCTCTGCGGTGGTATCGGATCCCGTGGGAACATCACGGAGTAGAATCTCACTCATCCGCACGTGACGCTCCCTGATATGTTCGACGGCGCGAAGGGCACCGATCAAATGGCCATGCGCCGCCTGTTCTGCCAGCGCCAGAAGCTCGGTAGTTGTGCCACTCGCGGCGGAGACCACGACGACTGGGGAGCGGCCCGCACGACTCGCAACCACATCACCGGCACGGCGAATTGCATCGGAGTCACCAACCGAAGTACCGCCAAACTTGACTACTATCACGGATGAGCCACGTAGCCCTGCGTAACCAGGAGTTCCGCGTTCATCACGGCACCGCCGGCCGCACCGCGAATCGTGTTGCTGCCCAACGCGACCAAGCGCACGTCCAACAGTTCATCGCGGCGAATGCGGCCGACCGTCACGGTCATGCCGCCACCGAGTCCCACGTCACGACGCGGTTGCGGACGATCGGGCGCAGTCGTAACGACAAGTGGTCGATCCGGTCGCGATGGAAGGCCGATCGCTTCCTCTCGGCCGGTCCATGCTGCGATGGCGTCGCTCACCTGTTCCGGAGTGGCGCGAGAATCCAGACCGATCGACATGCACACCGTGTGCCCATGCTCGACCGGTACGCGGTTCGCGTGCGCGGTGACGCGGAACGAGGCAGGCAGGATGGCCGCATTGCGAACGGCGCCTAAAAGTTTCGCCAACTCCGCTTCTATCTTGGGCTCTTCGTCCGAAATGAAGGGAATGACGTTGCCGAGTATGTCGAGCGAGGCGACACCCGGGTAGCCGGCACCGGAGACGGCCTGCATCGTAGCGATGAAGATCTTCGTAATACCGAACTTCTCATGGATTGGGGCGAGCGCAAGCGCGGCGACCGTCGATGCACAGTTGGCGTTCGTAACAATTGCGCCGGACCAACCCAAGCGTGCCCGCTGAGCGGCGATCACAGAGACGTGTTGCGCGTTGATCTCAGGTATGAGCAGCGGGACATCGCTGTCCATGCGGTGGTTCTTCGCGTTACTGCAGACCACGCGACCAGCGTGCGCGAAGGCTACCTCTATGGGGCCAGCGGCGGCCGCGTCGAGTGCGGAGAAAACTATTGGCGCAGAGACCGCATCGGGTGAGCAGGGTGTCACTCGCATGCTCGCCACGTCGTCAGGCATCGCACCTTCGAGCCAGTGCGTTGCTTCCGCGTAGCTCTTACCGACGGAACGCTCGGATGCGGCTACTTCCGCGATCTGGAACCAGGGGTGATTCTGCAGCAGGCGCACGAACGTCTGGCCTACCGCACCCGTCGCTCCCAATATGGCGACGGGAATGCGTCCGCGAGGAGGGGCACCGACACTCATGAGCTGAGCAGCTGCTTCACCAACGCCGCGTAAGTCGATACGCTGGCGCGCAGCTCATCAACGTCAACGTATTCGTCGGGCGTGTGCGCAACGTGGATTGACCCCGGACCGAAGAGCAGCGGAGTGCCCCAACGTCCGAGAAGCGGAATATCCGAGGTGTAAGACACGGGCGCTACATCGTATCCGTCAACGACGTGAAAGCGTTGCGCGGGGATGGTAGAGCCGAACTCGACGTCGGCGCCGCCCGCATGGGCCCAATCGGAAACGAGGCGCTTGACCGGCTCGACATCGCTCACCAGTCGCAGCATCACCTCCGACTCGGCGCTTCCGGGCACGATGTTGGCTTCCGTTCCGCCGGCGATCGTTCCGATATTCACAGTTGTCGCGCCCAGGATTGGGTCGGATGGAAATGCGACGTCGTGGATTGTAGGAAGAAGGCGGATCAGGGGCTCGATAGCCGACGCACCAAGTTCCGGGTACGCGGAGTGTGCTTCGCGACCGCGTGTGCGGACGACGAATCGCAGCGAACCCTTGCAGCCACTTGCAAGGCGGCTTTCGGTGGGCTCGCCGTTAATGAGGAAGCGACTGGTAGCACCGAGGTTATTGGCTGCTCGAGCGCCATCGGATCCCTTTTCTTCCCCAACAACGAAGAGCAGATCGACACGGTCCTCACCATCGGCGGTGAGTTGTTCGCCCGCGGCCATCATAGCCGCAACGATGCCCTTCGCATCGCACGCGCCGCGACCGTAGAGCCGATTACCGCTGAGGCGAGGCGGGTGAAATGGCGGGACGGTGTCCACGTGACTGGATAGCGTAACGCCGCCGCCGCGGTGCGACGCCCAGACGTTTCCCCGTCCCGGCGAAACCTCCTGGATTGATACG
This sequence comes from Gemmatimonadota bacterium, assembly GCA_041691775.1. Taxonomy (GTDB): domain Bacteria; phylum Gemmatimonadota; class Gemmatimonadetes; order Gemmatimonadales; family Gemmatimonadaceae; genus Fen-1247. The sequence goes on along the minus strand of JBEPUB010000007.1, from coordinate 109,721 downwards.
TTCCATCCGCTGTTCACAAGCCAACGCGCAACGAAATCAATCGCCGCGCCTTCGCCTCTGGTGAACGATTGGATCGAGAGCAACTCCGCTGCAAGCGCGACGACATCGGTCATGCGCGCAAGTTAGCGGTAGAAGGCCAACGTTGGGAGCGCCGTGAAGACCGCGGGCTCCGGAAAGCGATCAGCGGTAGGAGCCGGCGACCTCGGATACGGTGGCTCCGGTTCCAACGGGCTGACGCGCGCGTTCGACGAACATCTGTTGCACCAAGCGGCTGGCGTCACGGTTATACGAGTCGTGATCTCGCTCGGCGGCTTCAGCGAGGTCAGCGAGATGCGGCAACGCGAGCGCGCGGCCTCCGTCGCGAAAGGTCCTAAAGGCGTCCTCTGATTGGCGCGACAATCCCATGTCACCGATCAGGCGCAGATAATCGCTTTCGCGGGCCGCGTCGGCGAGGTCACGCGCTGCGCCGATGGTGGCGCCGAAGGCCCGCTTGAGAACGCCGGCGCTGGGCGCCCCGAGCTCGCTCTGGTAGTCCTCAAGCATGCGTTGATGACCGCGCATGCTCGCGATGTAGCGCGTACAGAGATCGCGAAAACGGGCATCTTCGGCCTGAGACTCGTGATCTTCGAGAGCTTTCAAGAACACATGATGCTGCATGACTGCGCTGTGAATCTGCGATTTTAGAAAGTCGTTTCCGCGGTCCATAAGGTCGTCCGGGTAGTCGAGAAGGTTTTCAGGCGTATTCCATGCGCATGGCGCGCGCCAGAGTCTACCCGCGAAGCGCAGCGACGCTCCCAGGCATGCGACTCCCCGTTCCTGTTCCCGGTCGTCGCTTGCCTTCAAACATGCGAAACGGTAACTTGAGACGGACCGAACAATTACCGAAGTTAATTAAGGTAAATACAGTATTACCAATGCTTTAGCACCTGTCTATGAAAGGCTCACGTGTGCGTCGCAATATCCAAAACAAGGCCACAGGCGCCTCGATTGGGGTCCAGCCGAGCTACGTTGTGGAGCCTTTGGATCCCTGGCTCAGATGCGGCCCGGACACGACAGTCACCGAATTATGGAGGGTCCGAGAGCGGCGCGAGCGCGATATTCGGTTTCATCTGGTCTACTTCGATCGTTACGGCTGGTACTGCGAGCATGGCCGCCGCTGCGATGCGGTGGCGGAGGTACGGCGTGCCATTCGGACAATGAGGGCGACTGTGGCTACATCGAAGCGGGGTGTGAAGACCGGCGCGCGGAAACGGAAATGATTGTCAGCGGCACCGCGTCGCACATCTTTGCGCGACGCGGCACAACCATGGCACAACCATGGCACAACCATGGCATAACGATGGCACAACGCAAGTGCTCGGAGCCGGACTCGAACCGGCATTCGGTTATCCCGAAAAGGATTTTAAGTCCTTCGCGTCTACCCATTTCGCCATCCGAGCGATCGCGCGCGAATGCGCGTGACATGGTACAACAATATACGAGCGCGCTCGTTACCGAGAGCCGGCCGTCACCCAGCAGGGACTCCAAGCACTGTAACTGCGTACCATACGGAGTAGGCGACTAGCGCCGAAAGCGACGCGTCGCCGCCATTGCCGATGGCAAGACCGTCGTCATCAACGAACTCGGCCGCGAATCCTCCATCGAGATCCGCGCGTCGCAGCCACTCGAGCGTCTTGGCCGCATCCGGACCGATCAGCGTGGCGCATCGTTCGGCGAGATTGACGCGTACCGGTTCCGCCTCCGCCTGTTCCAGTCGGCGAACCGTACGCCGATAGATGGAATCGTCGCGCGACAGCATATGATACAACGGAAGCCAGTAAACCGATCCGACGGGGTCGTCGCGCATCGAGGTCGCGCCGGCGAGATCTATCGCAGTGGAGAGAAGCGTACGCGACGAATCCTTATCGGTTGCGAACTGCCGCAGGATAGCGGCGCGCACAGCTTCCGCATTTTGCACGGTGTCCGCGGTTTTCTCGTCCAGGGTCTGCTTTAATATCTCGAGCGCTTCCGCTACCAGCGCATTCCCGTGCAGGGTGTACGGCAACGGTGCGTCGGCGCCCGATGGGCTCGCGTCAGTTCTGTACAGCGGGAGGGAACCGTGTTTGGACGCGGCGATATCGTCGTTCGCGGCATACAGCGCTTCGGCGATCGGGAGGTCCTCAACTATTCGGTCGTCACCCGTCTGCGCCACGTAACGGTCCACCGCAATCGGATACGCGGCAGCCGCATCCAAGCAGAAGGCGATGTCGAACGGTGTGCCGTCGATATAGTTCACGCCGCGTCCCGGAGCGTAGCCGTGCAGCTCGCAGGTTCGCAGCAATAGCTCGCGGGCGAGTGATGCGTCGGCGAGCTGGAGCGCGGGAACGAGCCACATCAGCGTGTCATAGTCGCGCACGGTGAGGCCCTGCGCGCACCACGGGGCTCGGGAGCGGAGCAGATACCAACGCGCGTCGTCTATCGCACGTCCAGCCGCATAGAAATACGCGAACATCAAGTGTCTGTTGATCAGCCGGTCGGCTGCTGACACACCGGTCGATTGCTGCAACGCCGACAACGCATCGCTGGTCTGCGATGCGAGCGTGCGCCATCCGCGAGTCCGCATTCTGTTAACCATTGCTAGCGCGCCGTCTGCTTCTGGACCAGCCGCGACGTAGAGCGCGAGATCCACCTTGGCGCCGGCCGCAAGCGATACGTCTCGTGCGAGCGCAAAGCGGACGATTCCGCCTTGAGTCTCCGTCACGCTGCCGATCATGTCGTCGCCGGTGACCGCCAACGCAATCTCGGAGCCCGGATTCGTGCCGCTCAACGTGATGATATTCTCGCTCAGCGTTACCGAATGTTCGTCGTCGAAACGGCGCGCGGTGCGAATGCGGTGCTGGCGGACGCCAAGCGTGCCATCGGCACGGAACGAAACGGAAGTCGCCGATCCTCCGCGATTCTCGATGGAAATCGCGTACACGAAGCCGGGGAAATCAGCCGCGCGGCCGCATGGAGCGAACACTGTGCCCCGAATGACCAGGTCCCCCGAGGTCGAGTTGAAGGTTGGGAGCCACTCGAGCACGCGTTGCCAGGCCATCCGGCTCGAGGCAAGCTCGACCGGCGCACCATTGGCTTCGAAGCCTAGCCGTAGCAGCGGCTCGGCGTTCCCGGCCTCGAAATCGGAGGCGCCGGCGAACTCCACCGCGCCTCGATGGGCTTGAGACAGGAGGCCAACTGCGTGGATCGAGCCGTCGGCGGGATGCACGCACGGAAGTGAGAGCCAGTGGTTTCCGGTTACCTGCCACGGAATCGTTGGTGGCGTGCGCAGCTCAGACCTCACTTAGCTTTGATTGACACGGGGGAGAGGCGAATGCTAACGTCCCCGCGTCGAGCCTACAACGATTTTCCCAAGAGCACATGCCCCGACGCTGGTTCCACGCAGCCTTTTTCATCCTTACGGCGTCGCTGTGCGCAAGCGCCGCACGCGCCCAGGCGATCACGGGCCTGGGCGAGGACGCGTCGATCACGCCGGCCGGAAGCTTCAGGATCAAGGTCCAGAGTGATTGGTCGTATTTCGACCAGCTTTTCGTCTCACCCAGCCCCGGCGCCGCAGGAGTGCTCAGGCCGCTCGGAGCCCGCTTCAGCCTCGATAGTGTGGGCGTGGCCCAACTTCCCATTCTGCGACCGGTACAGGACTCCCTGAGGGCGCTTACGGGGGTGGCCGGGCTCAACGTCTCGGTGGGAAGAACTGTCACGCAGGTGACCGACCGCATCACGAGTGTACCAATCTCCATCGAGGCCGGGGTGTCGCGGTGGCTGTCCATTACCGCGATGCTGCCGATAGTCCACACCCGCACGAGCGTCTTCTTCCGCGCCAACCCGGGCGCGAATGAGGCCAACATCGGCGCGAACCCCTCCGGTACCGACCGCGTCGCACACGCGACTGATTCTGCGTTCGCACAACAGGTAATCAGCTCGGCGGCCGCGGTCAGCGCGTACTGCGGCGGTTCGGGGGCGAGCGATCCACAGTGCAGCGGCTCGGCGTCGCTGGTGACTTCCGCGACCGGCCTCGGGAATTCTCTCTCGAATCTGTACGTGAACGGGATCCTGGTGCCGACACGCGGGAGCTCCATTCAAAGCGCGGTGGACGCGCGAATCGCGAACGTACGCGGCTCGCTAAACGCATTCGCGGCCAATCCAGCCTCGGGTGTCCCGTTCGTTTCGGCAACCGGCGTCGTGGGCGCGCCAACTCCGCTTGCAACGCCGTTGCTCCAGGCGCTTCTCACCAACGCACCGTACGGCGTCGGCCTGGACCCGCTGCAAACTGTCGAACGGACGCACATTGGCGACGCGGAACTTACGGCGAAGCTGTTGTTGTTCGATTCGTTCTACCTTCGGAACATGTCGAGGTTCACACCGAGCGGATTGAACGCTCGGCTCGCTGTGGGCGCCGGATACCGATTTCCGACCGGCGCGTTGCCGTCGGCCAATGCGTTGACCGATATCGGGAGCGGCACACACGTCGGCGCGATACTGTTGCGTGGGTACGCGGACGTGACGGTTGGCGGGCACTTTTGGCTCTCCGGAGTTGCGCGCTTCGCGAAGGCTACCAGCGATTCGCTCACACTGCGTTACGATCCCGGCGTCGTGTTCCCGTCAGCATCGAGCGCCATTGGAGTTCATCGCCAACTCGGGAATCTGCTCGAGCTCGAGGCGACGCCGCGGTGGGTATTCAACGACTACATATCGGTCGGCGGACAGTATTTGTACCGGCATAAGCCGGTGGACTCATATGCGGCGGGCGGTATCGCTGTACCAGCTATGGGCGTTGGAACAGACTTTACCGAGCAGCGCGTGGGCGGCGGTATAGCGTTTTCGAACGCACACGCGGTGAGTGAGGGGAAATCGAAGATTCCGTTCGACGTCAGTTATTTGCACTCGGAGACCATCGCCGGTAGCGGCGGCGCACTGCCGAAGATAATAAACGATGAGATTCTGATCAGGCTTTATTACAGGCTGCGGCGGTAGAGGAGTTCGGGGCATCGCAGCGGGATTGACGAGGGCAGCGGGATGACGGGCGCAGTGGGAATGACAAGCCCTATGACGCGGCGGCCTGCAGCAATTCCCGTGCATGCGCGCGGCTCGCCTTGCTTTCTGGATCTCCGCCCAGCATGCGCGCGATTTCGGTTATGCGGTCGCTCGGAGATAACACGCTGATGTCGGCGGTCGTGACGCCTTCGCGCGCACCCTTTGCAACGACGATGTGGTGGTGCGCTCGCGCTGCTATCTGGGGCAAATGCGATATCGCGAATACCTGATGTTGCTCGGCGACGCGTCGCATTGTGTCACCAACCTGCAGCCCAACTCGCCCACCAATCCCGGCGTCCACTTCGTCGAACACAAGAGTCGGGATGTGATCGACGCTGGCAAGCACGGTTTTTAACGCGAGCATGACGCGCGCGAGCTCGCCGCCAGACGCTACTCGAGACAGTGGCCGCTGATCGTAGCCAACATTGAGCGCCACGCGAAACTCGATATCTTCTGCGCCTTGAGGCGAAATGTCGTCTCGGGATGTAAGCGCGACAGTGAACTTCCCGGAGTCCATCCCGAGTTGTGGTAATTCCGCGGAGACAGCTTTTCCGATTGCCGTTGCCGCACGCTTACGCAGCATCGTGAGCTTGGACGCCGCGGTGCGTAGTCGCTCGATTGCTTCTGTCTCTTGCTTGCGTAGCTGCGCGACGTCGAACTCCGCGGAATCAACGAGATCGAGCTCGGCCTGCGCCTGAGTTCCCGCCGCTATCACTTCTGCAAGCGTGCCGCCGTATTTCTTGCTCAGGCGAAAGATCAACTCACGACGCGCGCGCACACCGGATAGTCGCTCGGGGTCCAGCTCTACTGATGACGCATAATCCGACGCCGAACGTGCCAATTCGTCGAGAGCGTAGAACCCCGTGTCATACAGTTCCTGCATTCTCGCCGCGCTCGGATCGATGCGCGATATCTGGCCAAGCGCGCGGTGCGCACCCGCAAGCCGCGCTAGCGCTCCTTCCTCATCGTCACTCAAGATGGACGCGACGCTCTGGGCAAGTGTGCGCAACTCATCCGCGTTCTCGAGGACGCGCGCGTCGTCTTCGAGCGCTATGTCCTCACCGGCAGTGAGCTGCGCGTCGCCTATCTCGCGTGCCACGTGTCGCAGATAATCCGCTCGGCGTTCCGCGTCGGCACGCCGCCTGGTTATCTCGTCGATGCGCCGCCGGATCACGGAAAGAGCCGCGTGCTCAGCAGCGACGTCGCGCGCGACGGCACCAGCTTCTGCGTAGGCATCAAGGATCTGGCGCTGCGACTCGTCGTCCAACAGCGTCTGCGCTTCGTGCTGACCGTGCAGATTTACAAGCGACCGTCCTATCTCGGCGAGCACAGTCGCGGTAACGGGGGTCCCGTTCACCCAAGCGCGACCTCGACCAGTCGCTGCGATCTCGCGCTTGAGTACAAGCGTATCTCCATCGGTATCAATGCCACGCTCGTCAACGAGTGCAATCACGCTGGCGCGGCCGGATAGATCGAAGACACCCTCAACAGTCGCGCGCTCTGCGCCCGGCCGAACCAGGTCGGCGCTTCCCCGCTCGCCCAGAAGCAGTCCTAGCGCCCCAACTATAATCGACTTACCGGCGCCGGTTTCGCCGGACAGGACATTTAGCCCCCGCTCGAGCGGAAGGGTAACTGAATCGATTATCGCAAAGTTTCGGATCCGAAGTTCTGTCAGCACTGTTTGGGTTGATCGCGTGTCGGAAGTCCGCCCCAGCCGAGCTTGACACGAAGTCGATCGAAGAAACTGTTGCCCGGGAATCGTACTATACGCACCGGGTGCGGCGCGCGGCGAACCGTTAATGCGTCGCCGGAAGCCAATCGCGTACCGGCCTGCCCATCGACAGTAATGAGCACCTCGTCAGGTCCATCGACTGACTGGAGCGACACGGTAACGTTGGGCGGCAGGACGATCGGACGGATCGCGAGCGCGTGAGCCGAGATCGGCGTCAGAATTATCGAGTCGAGGGAGGGTGTGACAAGCGGGCCGCCAGCGGACAGGCTGTACGCTGTGGATCCTGTCGGAGACGCCACAACAATCCCATCGCAGTTGTATGCGCCGAGCACTTCGCCGTCCACCGCGACGCGAACGCTCAACATGCGAGCGAAGCCACCCTTGTGCATGACAATGTCGTTCAGCGCCTGCCACTCGTCGCGCGGCGTCCCGTCGCCATGGCTGGCTTCCGCACGCAACGCCATCCGCTCGTCCACGTCGTACTCGCCAGCGATGACCGCAGCGAGCGCCGATTTTAGATCCGACGCGCTGCAGCTGGTGAGGAAGCCGAGCCGGCCGAGGTTGACACCCAGTATCGGAACGGCGGCGCCGTCCAGGAAGCGCGCGGTGCGTAGCAGGGTTCCGTCACCGCCAAGCGACAGCGCAACTTGAATCTGGGACGCAGACGTAAGCAGTGGCTTTTCGTCGCCGTGCAGCAGACCGGGCTCGAAGAACAGCGTCGCACCAAGTGCAAGCGCTTCGCTCTCGACCGCAGCCATTATGGAAGCGAGCTCGGGGTATCCGCGGTGACCGATTACCCCGATGTTGATCACCCGGCCACCGCTTCTTCGGCACTTTCATGAAGCGCGCGCACACGCAGCGCGATTCCCGATGCATCAAGTCCGGTAACCTGGAGCTGACGTTTGCGCGATGCCTGTTCGATGAACTGGTCAGCCACACCGTGCGCCGAAACTCGAACCGTTGGATCCAATCGGCCGATGACCGACGTCATGTGTGCACCAAACCCGTTGACGACCGTTCCTTCCTCCACGATCAGGATGTGATGATGGTTGGCGAGGAGCGCATTGAGCGTTACCTCGTCGTGTGGTTTGAGAAAACGGCAGTTGACGACAGTCACCGAGAGTCCGTCCGCGGCGAGCAAGTCAGCGGCCGCGAGTGACTGGCCAACCATGGTTCCCACAGCGAGGACCGCAATGTCGGAGCCGCGTCGGACGACTTCCCAAGTGCCGAACGGCACCGGCGCGATCTCCGAGATCGGCGGCACAATATCGGGCGACGCATCTCGCGGGTAGCGAACGGAGAACGGGCCCCCCGTGTGCGTCATGCTCGCGCGGAGCAGGCCGAGCATTTCCGTGCCATTCTTTGGAGCGGTAACCGTCATGCCCGGAACGGCGAGCATATAAGCTATGTCGTACAGCCCCATGTGCGTGGGGCCGTCCTCGCCAACGAGTCCCGCACGATCCATCGCGAAGACTACCGGGAGATGCTGGATTGCAACATCGTGAATCACGTTGTCGTACGCGCGCTGAAGAAAAGTCGAATAGATGGCGCATACCGGCTTGATCCCGCGCGTGGCCAAACCGGCGGCAAACGTCACGGCGTGGCCTTCGGCGATCCCGACGTCGAAGAAACGATCGGGGAATGCCTTCGCGAACGCGCCGGTTCCTGTGCCACTTGGCATCGCAGCCGTTATTGCCACGAGCATCGGCTCGCTCGCGCCGAGTTCCGTAAGTCCCTTCCCAAAAACCGCCGTATAGCCCGGGTTCGCCGAGGATGCAACGACTTGCTTCCCAGTTGCGGGATCGTGTCCAGCGGGAAGTGCGTGCCATTTCTCGACATTCTCGCCTGCCGGGAATCCCTTCCCTTTTTTGGTCACAACGTGAACGAGGCGGGGACCGTCCATCGCACGCACTGCGGTAAACGTTTCGAGAAGCGAGTCGATGTCGTGACCATCGATGGGACCGAAGTAGCGGAATCCAAGCTCTTCGAACAACACTCCTGGCGTGAGGAATGACTTCATACTCTCTTCCCACTTGCGCACAAGGGTGCTCATTCCAGCAAGCGGTCCGGGCATGCTATCGACCATCGTACCGATGGCGGACCGCATACGGTTGTAGATGGGATTGCGTTGAATCGAGTTGAGATACTTGGACATCGCTCCAACGTTCGGCGCGATAGACATCTCGTTGTCGTTCAAGACGACTATGAAATCGCGACCGGACGCGCCGGCGTTGTTCAGACCTTCGTACGACAGGCCCGACGTCAGCGCCCCGTCGCCAAGCACAGAAACAACCTTGAACGATTCGCGCGCGATGTCGCGGCCAACGGCCATTCCGAATCCAGCGGAGATTGCTGTAGCCGCGTGTCCGGCTCCGAACGAGTCGTAAGCGCTCTCATCTCGCTTGAGGAAGCCGGACATGCCGTCTTCGGCACGGAGCGTGTCGAAGCGGCTCAAGCGACCGGTAAGAAGCTTGTGCGGATATCCCTGATGTCCGACATCCCAGACTATCTGATCGGATGGTGTGTCGAACGCGGTATGCAGTGCGATGGCAAGCTCCACAACGCCGAGCCCGGCGCCGATGTGTCCGCCAGTTCGTGCGCACGACTCTATGAGAAACGCGCGCATCTCGGCCGCGAGCGAGCGCAGTTCGTCACGAGTGAGAGACTTGAGTACCGACGTCGACGTAATCCGTTCGAGTATTGCCATCTTCCCTATCAATGCGTGCGAGTAATCACCAGATCGGCCAGGTGGCGCAGTTCCTGGCTGAGCAGGTGGTGTCCGTGCAGTGTTCGGCAGCCCTGCTTGATCAGAAACACTGCGCGGTCCATCGCGCCGTCCACACCAAGCAATGCAGGATACGTGCTCTTCCCCAGTGCCGCGTCGCGGCCGGATGTCTTGCCCAGCTTCGCAGAGGAAGAGGTTACATCCAGAACGTCATCCACGATCTGAAAGGCCAGGCCCAGATCGGCGCCGAAGCTTCCGAGTGCATCAACCGCTGCCTCGGTGGCTCCGGCCGCCATGCCTCCAACCCTGCAGGACGCCGCCATTAGCGCACCGGTCTTTGCCCGGTGGATGCGCTCGAGCTTTTCCACGGAATCGACTGGAACATTCTCCGCACCAAGATCCTGAAGCTGACCTCCAATCATACCGTTCGCACCCGCCGCATGCATGAGCACGGCCACGATTGGCCCGACGCGAGGCTCGCCACGGTGGAGTTGCCGCACAGCCCGGGCCGCCGCTCTGGCAGCCAGCGGGATCATCGCGACGCCTGCCACAACAGTTGACGGCACGCCGCTCACTATATGGGTGGCCGCCCGCCCACGTCTTACGTCGTCGTCGTCCATGCAGGGGAGATCATCGTGCGCTAGCGAGTATGCGTGCAGCATCTCGACTGCGGCGGCAAGGCCGGAGACATCTCCACCACCGCCGGCTGCGCGGTACGAGGACGCGACCAGAATCCCGCGCATCCGCTTGCCGGGTCCACGCAACGCATAGCGGATCGCCTCGGCCAGCGCCGGCGCGAGTGGCGGAAGCTGATCGCAGATCTCCCCAAGCGCTGCATCGATGTTGCTGCGATCGGACGCGAGGTCCACCGCGAGCGCGTGCTCAACCATCGATGTCTCGCGTCTCGAATACCCCTTCGGCACGCTCGATGAGCAATTGCACGCGACCTTCCGCCTTTGTCAGCTCGTCAGAGGCAAGACGCAGTATCTCGATTCCCTCTTCGAACAATTTGAGCGCGTCATCCAACGGAAGCCCATCGCCTTCGAGATCCCCTACAATCTGCTGCAGGCGCTCCACGCGCTTCTCGTAGCTCATGCTTGCTCCGCAACTCGCGCGTTGACGTCGCCGTCGCGTACGGTGAGAGTGAACGTCGCGCCAGGCTTGAAGTCTTTAACACTTGCCAGCGTTCTTCGATCATTGGCGTCGCGTGCTACAGAGTAACCGCGCGACAGCGTCGCGAGTGGGCTCAACGCGTTGAGCCGGCCCGCAGTTGCGGCAATCGCCGTACGGCGCCGCTCAGCGTCGATGGAGGCGGCGCGGCGGAGCGAAGCCGCGGCATTTTCGAGATCGCGCCGCCCGCTGGCTGCGCACTCCTGCAAGGACGAGCACAACTCGTCACCCAACGCTTTCAGTGAAGCAAGTTGATCCGTCCGCAATGGCACCGCTGCTTCAGCCGCCGCCGATGGGGTTGCCGCACGATGATCCGCGATCAAATCGGCGATCGTTATGTCTATTTCATGGCCAACGCCGGAAATCACGGGCACGGTGGCATCGGATATGGCGCGCGCAACCGCTTCATCGTTGAAAGCCCACAGATCTTCACGACCGCCGCCGCCGCGGCCGACTATCAATACATCGATGCCGCCGAAACGACAGATCCGTTGAATCGCGGCAACTATCTCAGCGGGCGCATTGGGGCCTTGTACTGTTGCAGCGCTCACTATCAGGCTGACGTGAGGAGCACGGCGGCGGATTACTGAAATCACGTCGCGCAGTGCCGCGCCGTCGGGGCTCGTTACCAGTCCCACACGCGTCGGAGCAGTGGGTAGCGCGCGCTTACGGCTCGGAGCCAGCAGTCCGTCGCGATCCAGCCTTAGACGCGTTTCTTCCATCGCCTTGCGCCACAGACCGTCGCCGACCGCGTCGAGGGCAGACACGTTCAGGTGCATCTCACCACGCGCGGCGTACACCGTCAACTGGCCGTAGGCGGTGACTTCCATTCCCTCGTCAGGTGCCGTTGGAATCCCGCGCTGGCTCCGTGACCAAACCACGCAGCGTACCTGGGCGGTTGCGTCACGCAGACAGAAGTACCAGTGTCCGTTTCGGTGGCGCTTGAAGTCGCTCACCTCTCCGCGCACCCAGAGCGGCGAAAGCGACCCTTCTATCACCGCGCGCGCGGTCTCGGTAAGCGACGCCACTTGAATCGCGGTCTCGGGCGATGATCCGGGGCTCGCCGGCGTTACGAAGGAGGCCTTGGTCCCCGATCCGAACAGATCGAACTCGACACCCGAACGTGCGGGGCGAGCTTCATACGATCGCCTCAACGCGACACCGTCACGCGGCCGCCAGCCGTTGCGCCGCGCGAACTGTGTTGCGGAGCAGCATGGCAATTGTCATCGGCCCCACGCCGCCGGGAACGGGTGTGATTAGGCCGGCGACCTGGCTAACCCCTTCGAAATCCACGTCGCCGGTAAGTCTCGTTCCACTCTTGCGCGTCGCGTCCGGAATTCGCGTGATCCCGACATCCAGCACCGCCGCGCCGGGCTTGACCATGTCAGCGGTGATTAGTCCCGGACGGCCCACGGCGGTTATCAGGATGTCGGCGGCCCGCGTGTGCGCCGCCAGATCGCGGGTGTACCTGTGACAGACCGTTACAGTGCAGTTGGCGGTTGGTCCATCCTGCAGCATGAGCGCTGCAATCGGCTTGCCGACAATGTTGCTGCGGCCAACGACGACACAGTGGAGTCCGTGAGTCTGCACGTTGGACACGCGTAAGAGTTCCTGAATTCCAGCAGGCGTACACGGGACGAAGCCGTCACGCTCGCCGATCATCAGCTTTCCGACGTTCACCGGATGAAAGCCATCTACATCCTTCGCGGGATCGATTCCGCGAATAACCGCGTCTGAGTCGATTTGCTTGGGGAACGGCGACTGCACCAGAATCCCATGCACCGAGGGGTCAGTATTGAGACAATCGAGTAGCGTCATCAGATCGTGCTGCGATGTCGACGCGGGGAGCCGGATTGTATTTTCCGCCATTCCCACTTCTAGGCACGCCCGCCCCTTCCCCGCGACATACACCGCACTCGCTGGATCGTCACCAATGAGTACAACAGCGAGTTGTGGAATGACACCACCAGACTTGAGCGTCGCCACTTCAGCGCTCACTTCAGCGCGGATCCGTGCTGCAATCGCAGTTCCATCAATCAGCTTAGCGGGCAATGCCGACGGCCCTCGTCTCGCGAATCAGAACGACCTTGATCTGTCCCGGGTATTGAAGCTCGCGCTCTATCCGCAACGCAATTTCTTCCGCAAGCGCTTCCATGCGTGGATCGTCAACTGTGTCAGGCGTGACTATAACGCGTACTTCGCGTCCAGCCTGGATCGCGAATACTTTTTCGACGCCGCGATAATCCGAGGCGATGCGCTCGATACCCTCGAGTCGCTTCACATATGTCTCGAACGACTCGCGGCGAGCTCCGGGACGCGCACCGCTAATTGCGTCGGCGGCCTGTACCAGCACCGATATCTCGCTCTCGTGTGGAACGTCATCGTGGTGCGCGGCGATCGCGTTGACGACGAGCGGATGCTCGCCATACTTGGTCGCCATCTCGACGCCGAGCTGCACGTGAGTGCCCTCGTGCTCATGCGTCAACACCTTGCCGATATCGTGCAACAGCGCGCCCCGGCGTGCCATTGGAACGTCGAGTTTTAGCTCGGCGGCCATGATACCGGCGAGCCACGCAACTTCCTTTGAATGGTTCAGGATGTTCTGACCGTAGCTAGTGCGCCACTTCATGCGCCCAACGAGCTTGAGCAGCTCCGGGTGCAATCCATGAACCCCGCTCTCGTACGCGGCGCGCTCGCCGGTTTCGAGGATCGCCTTGTCAACTTCCTCGCGCGCTTTCGTCACTACTTCTTCGATGCGGCCGGGGTGAATGCGGCCGTCGGCGACCAGTTTCTCCAACGCCATCCGCGCAATCTCGCGACGCATCGGCTCAAAGCAGCTTACGACAACGGTGTCAGGTGTATCGTCGATGATCACGTCCACACCTGTCGCCAGCTCGAATGCGCGAATGTTCCGCCCTTCGCGACCAATGATGCGACCCTTCATCTCGTCGTTCGGGAGCGCAACCGTTGACACGGTTGTCTCCACAGTCTGCTCGGCGGCGATGCGCTGTATTGCGAGGGCGATGATCTTCTTTGCCTCGCGCTCCGCGTTGCGGCGTGACTCTTCGCGGATTACACGAAGCCGATTTGCCGCGTCGGCGTGTGCCTCTTCTTCCAGCCGCTTAATCAGCTCGCTCTTGGCGTCCGCCGCCGACATTCCAGCCAGCGCTTCCAGGCGATGCCGCTCATCTGCGATGAGTCTGTCGAGCTCGGCCTGGCGGTCGCCGAGGCTGCTTTCGCGTGAAGCGATGTCCGCGGCGGCGCGCTTGTTGTCGCGATCGCGCTGTTCCAGAGCATCAGCCTTGCGTTCGATGGTTCCGGTTCGTTCCTGTAACCGACGCTCATCGCCCTCGACGTCCTCGCGACGCTTGCGCGCCTCGGCCTCCCATTCCTCCCGAAGCCGAATGAGCTCTTCCTTTCCTTCGAGGACAGCCGTTTTGCGGAGGGATTGAGCGTCCCGCTCCGCCTCGCCAACTATGCGTTTCGCTGTTTGTTCGGCGGACGTACCGGCAACCCGCTGCCGATCTGCCTCACCCGTTATTCCAGCTTTCCGCCCAAATACGAAAAAAAGGCCGCAGCCGGCGACCAGCACAAGAATCGCGCCCGCGGCCAAAATAGCCGTGAAGTCCATCCTCGGAAGCTAATCGTAGCGCTTGGCCGGTGGCAGCCACGGCCGGATCTCCTGACTGAGCGCGTTCATCTGCTCAGAAAGCCGCACGACCTCGGCCTGGACCTGCGCCAATTCCCCAGCTGTTCGAAGGCAGGCCAGAATCGCAGCCTTGTGAGTCTCCACCACCAGGCCGGACGCCATGATCTCACGGATAGACTGATCCACCTGTTTGGCGATAATCTGGGTTTCCTCGGCAGATGTGGCTGACCGAAGCGTGTACTCGTCACCGAGAATCGTGACTCGAACGCTCGTTTTCCCTTTGATCATGCCGTGCCGTCCCGTTGCTGTTTGAGGAATTGCACTCGGGCGAGCATCTTTTCCGTCCGGGCGCGCGCGACGAGCAGCCGCCGATGCAGCTCCGCATTCTCCCTTTCCAACTCCAGGACCCGTTGCGGCGAGGTTCCAGCAACACGAGCCGCGTCTTCCTCGACCGTTCGAAGCCTGGACTCGGCCGAGAGCGCGCGTTTGCGGTAGCTCGCCAGTTCCTCTCCCAATCGGCGAACGAGCCGGCCGAGCTGGGCGAACTGCGGATTTTCAGGAAGTACGTGGTCTGACACCGAGCTCCTCGTCTAGAGCGCGCAGGATTCGCGCGCGGCGACCTTCAATTTCCTTGTCGCGTAGGGTGCGCTCCGGATGCCGGAACGTCAAGCGCCACGCGACGCTACGATAGCCGTCAGCTACGCCTGTCCCACGAAACTCGTCGAATGGAACCAGTGATTCAAGCATCTCCCCCGAGGTCGCGGTGATCACACGTGCGACCTCAGCGGCGCTGATACCGCCAGGAATCAGCAGCGCGAGGTCGAATTCCGCGGCCGGGGTAACCGGCAACGGCCGGAAGCCCGGAGCATCGCGTTCGCGTCCGAAGGCCCCGGTGACGTCGATCTCGACTCCGAAGACCGGCGGAGCCCAAACGGGAGCATCGACCAAAAGAGGCACGATGGAGCCAATGCAGGAGCTATCGCGCAAGACATCCCACCCATCACCCGCGGCATTCGGCTCTAGCGTCGCACCCGATGTACCGAACGCGGCGCGAATAATACGTTCGCCAATCCACCTGGCGTCCCATATATCGATCTGAGCCGGTCGCGGATCCGTGAAATGCGCCGGTGCACGATCTCCGGCGATTGCAACCGCGGCGACTGTGCGTTCAACTGGTATTCCTGCTGCGCCGCGACTGAACACGACGCCGACTTCGAACAACCGGATGTTGCGCGTCATATGGGCAAAATTATGCTCGACCCTGCGCGCAAGAGTCTGCAACGCGCTGGATCGGAGGAGCGCCTCACTTTCCGCAAGCGGATTGAGCACGCGCACACCGTTCCCGCCGGCATCAGCGACGAACGGAATCGGACGAATCTCGAGCAGGCCGGCATCCACGAGCGTACGTGTCACGCGTCGACTCACCACGTACGCAGACGATTCTCTCGCACTGCCAACGCGGAACGGCCGCAGCTCGTCCGAGAAGGAATCGTAGCCACGCAGACGAGCCACTTCCTCGAGTAGATCCACTTCGAGCGTAACGTCACCGCGCCAGCGTGGCGGCGTAACGCGAAGCACTCCATCGCCGCCCGAGCTCACGCCGAACCCAACACTTCCGAGCAAGCGCATGCACTCGGGTTTAGTTATGCGCTCGCCGAGCACCGTCGCCACCCGTGACACCCGAAGCGAGATCGCCTGCGGTGACAGCTTAGGCGAGCCGACAGCAACGGGAGCGCCGTCTATTTGGCCGCCAGCAAGCGAAACGATCAATCCCGCGGCGTAGCGCGCCAATTCAGTTGCGGCGTGCGCATCGATCGCGCGCTCAAAACGATAGCTGGCGTCCGTCGACACGCCGAGCGCGCGGCGCGCAGCCCGGACGGACCGCGGATCGAACACAGCAACTTCCAGCAAAATATTGGTCGTGTCACCGGTGACAGCACTGGCGTTTCCGCCAATGACACCCGCGATTGCCTGGGCACGCTCGCCATCCGCTACCACCGTCGTATTCGCGTCCAATTTTCGCTCTACGCCATCCAGCGTTGTGATGCGCTCTCCGGCACGCGCGCGGCGAACGCGGATCTCACCGCCCTGCATTCGGTCCATGTCGAACGCGTGCATCGGCTGCCCGAAGCCGTGCAACATGTAGTTGGTAACATCCACAACGTTATTGATGGGCCGCAGCCCAATGCTGTTGATTCGATCTGCGAGCCACTCCGGACTCGGCGCGATGCGTACCCCGCGAATTATCGTCGCGGTGTACAGCGAGCATGCGGCTGCGTCCTCAACTAGAATATGCACGCCGCCGGTGAGTCCATCGGTCGCGGCATGCACAAATACCGGCGTGGGGGCCATGCGCGCGTGTTCCGGCATGTGCATCTCCTCGCCTGTGTACGCCGCGATTTCACGCGCGAGCCCCTCATGCGACAACAGATCCGGACGGTTCGGCAGCACGTCTATGACGAACCGCGAATCTCCGGACGGGCACGCGACAAGAAACGGAGTCCCCGGTTGAGCATCGGTGCGCAAGGGCAGAATTCCGTCGTGCTCGGATCCGAGCCCGAGCTCGCGCGACGAGCACAACATTCCGTTGGACGTCTCACCGCGAATCTTGCGTCGCTCGAGTTTCAGCCCACCGGGTAACGTCGCCCCGCTAGGCGCGAATGGATACTTGGTTCCTGCTTGCACATTTGGGGCGCCACAGACAACGTCGAGTAGCTCGCCGGTTCCCGCATCCACCTTTGTCAACCAGAGGTGGTCTGAATTTGGATGCGGCCTTGCTTCGACCACAAGTCCGACGACCACATCGCGCAGATCCGCGCGCAGCGAGACAACCTCTTCCACGGTCGCCGCGCGATTCGTGATTACGTCGCGTAACGCCTCGGGCGAGAGGTCAAAGTCGGTGAATTCGCGCAGCCACTCGTACGACGCGTTCATCGCGCCACCTGCCCCAGAAAGCGCGCATCGGAGTCGTACAACACCCGAATGTCCGGAATTCCGTACCGCTGGAGCGCTATGCGGCCTGGGCCCATGCCGAATGCCCAACCCGTGTATCGCTCGCTATCTACGCCCGCGGCGTCGAGCACGTTAGGGTGGACCATTCCTGCGCCGAGTATCTCCATCCAACCAGTCCCCTTGCACGCAGCGCAGCCAGCTCCGTTGCACAGGCGGCACTCGACGTCCATCTCGGCGGAGGGCTCGGTGAATGGGAAGTAACTGGGCCTGAACCGTGTGCGGGTGGAACCGAAGAAGCGCTGGGCAAAATGCGTGAGCGTTGCCTTGAGATCGACAAAGCTTACGCCCTCGTCAACTGCAAGCCCTTCGATCTGCGAGAACATCGGCGCATGACTCGCGTCGAATGGATCGAGGCGATACACGTTACCGGGGATCACAACGCGGATGGGCGGCGGTCCCGCCTGCAGCGAGCGCACCTGCACCGGCGAGGTGTGAGTGCGTAGCACAACATCGTCGGCCAGGTACATCGTGTCGTGCATATCCATCGCCGGATGATCCGGCGGAAAGTTGAGAGCGGTGAAATTGTACCACTCTGTCTCTGCCTCAGGTCCAGTTGCGACAGTGAAGCCGATACCGCGGAATATCTCGACTATTTCGTCGATGACAATACTCACCGGATGCTCGGCGCCAACGAATTGGCGGCGCGACGGCATTGTGAGATCGACCTGGGTAGCGGACGAGCGCGCGCTGGCTTCCAGATCGGCGCGGCGCGCTTCCAGTCTGGCTTCCAGACCGGTTTTCAGCTTGTTGAACGCACGACCCGCAGCAGCCCGGTCCGCTGGCTCGAACGACGGGACCAGCCGTTGAAGCGCGAGCAGCCGTCCTCCGGTTCTACCGAGGAATTCCGCGCGCGCCTTGTCGAGCGCGTCCGGCGAGTCCGCGGAGGCGAACGCGGCAGAGGCAGCACTCTCCAGCTCGGATGCGGATGACTGAAATTCGGTTAGCGTGGCTGCTGACACGTTTGCGATTGAAGGTCTTACAGAAGAGAGAGGGGCGGACCCGAAAAGTATCGAGGCCGCCCCGTCAGCGCATCATCCGGCGCGATAGCCGGTGGATACTGCGATTGTTACGCGGCGGCGCTGAGCGCCTTGCGGGCCTGCTCGGCGAGCATCCCAAAGGCCGCGGCGTCGCGGACGGCGAGGTCCGCGAGGACCTTGCGATCGATCTCGATACCGGCCTTGCCAAGTCCGCTGATAAACGTGCTGTAGCTCATGTCGTGGATGTGGGCCGCTGCGTTGATGCGGACAATCCAGAGCTTGCGGAACTCGCGCTTCTTGTTCTTGCGATCGCGGTAGGCATACTTCCATCCGCGCTCGACGTTCTCCTTGGCGGATTTCCAGAGCTTACTGCGCGCGCCGAAAGCGCCGCGCGCTGCCTTCATTACCTGCTTTTTGCGCTTTAGTCGCGCAACGTTGGATCGTACCCGTGGCATGGGCTAACTCCTCTCTATATTGGGCGACGAGCGCGTCGCGGGGATATACGGTTTCAGGCGGAGCGGCAAATAACGGGGCGGCACGGGGGCCGCCCGCAACAGCGCTTACTTGTTGCTAGGCAACAAGTAAGCGCTTCATACGCTTTTCATCGCCGGACGTAGCGATGGTACCTGGACGACGGAGGTTGCGCTTCCGCTTGGCGGACTTCTTCGTCAGGATATGGCTCTTGTTGGCCTTGTTGCGCCGAACCTTACCGCTCCCCGTTATGGAGAACCGCTTCTTCGCGCCTTTGTGTGTCTTCATTTTCGGCATGCTAATCTCTCACTTGGGTGCCAGAATCATCGTCATGGATTTTCCCTCGAACTTTGGATCTGCTTCGATCTTGCTCACGTCCACCAGCTCCTGCGCGACGCGAATCACGACCTTTCTTCCCAGTTCCGGGTGCGCGATCTGACGCCCACGAAACATCAAGGTGACCTTGACCTTGTTCCCTTCGCCCAAGAACTCCCGCGCGTGCCGTACCTTCGTCTGAAAGTCATGCTCTTCGATACCCGGCCGGAATTTGACTTCCTTGAGCTCGATGACATGCTGCTTCTTCTTAGCCTGACGAGCCATCTTGGCCTGCTCGAACTTGTACTTCCCGAAGTCCATGATTCGGACGACCGGAGGACGAGCAAGTGGTGCGACTTCAACGAGATCGAGACCGAGCTCCTGTGCTCTGCTCAACGCCGTATCAACATCCATGATTCCAAGCTGGGCGCCGTCGTCGCCTATGACGCGAAGAGGCGAGAAACGGATCTGACGATTGACGCGCGGACCTTTGACGTCTGGGGGGATGAGCAAAACCTCGATAAAGAGAAAACAAAAACGCGGACCTCCCGTACAGGAGTCCGCGCCAAACCCACCGTGGCGGTCACGGTGTGAGTGATTCGGGACGCCTGTAGCACCACGGCAGAGCCGGGGCCGAAGGGTGGGTCGCCGCTAGGCAACCACTTTCCGCATTAAACTAAGCCTGGAAAGTTACCCTACCCATCCTCGGGACGCAAGCTATAGGCCCGCGCGTCGGATTGGACCCGACCCCACGGCACGACCGCATCGTGCTCGAAGATCACGGTCCAGTTCTCCTGCTCCACTCGCCTCAAGAGGCCGCGCTTGGACTCCAGCGTGACCAACGGCTCCACGTCGTAGCCCATGATCCACGGCAGCGGCAGATGGGCATGGGTCGGGACAACGTCGCCCAGGAAGATCGCGGTCTCACCGGCCGACCGGATCACCACGCTCTGGTGGTACGGCGTGTGGCCAGGAGTAAGGATCACGCTAATGCCATCCGCTATCTCGGTCTCACCCTCAATCAGCTCCAGTTGCGCCGAGTCGAGGGTCGGCACGAAGTTGCGCTCGAAATAGCTCGCCGCCGTGCGCTCGTTAGTGTGCATCGCGTATTCGTACTCGCCACGCTGAACGAAATACCGTGCACGCGAGAATGTGGGGCGGACTTCTCCCACGTCATCGACGAAGGTGTTGCCGCCGGCGTGGTCGAAGTGAAGATGCGTGCTGATGAGAATATCGATGCGATCAGTGCCGACGCCAACTTGGGCGAGACCATCTTCCAGCGCCGTGCGGCCGTTCGCGCCGGCGTTCTCGAGCCCGTAGATGTCGTGGAACTTGGCGTTCTCTTTGTTCCCCGCTCCACTGTCTACGAGGATCAGGCCGCTCGGATGCTCGATCAATAGACAACGCATTCCGAGCTGAATGCGATTTCGCTCGTCTGCCGGAATACGGCGCTCCCACAATGGCTTGGGCACCACGCCGAACATCGCGCCGCCGTCGAGCTTCTGGCCGCCTGCCTGAATAGCGTGAACCTGGAGTGCGCCGATGCGCCGCGACTGAACCAACGGTGATGGCAGTGTCATGGTCTACCTATGCAGTGCGATCGTCAAGGGCGCTCGTCGGCATCGCCGACGGCCGCCGAGCCTTGCGCTGGGCGCGCGAGCTACGGCTGGTCGCGCGCTGGATGTCGTCCCACGTTGTAAAGCCGCGGTCGGCCGCGTCGTCAATCAGCCGAAGGAGGCAGTGCGCCGTGATTATAGCGTCGCCGGCGGCGCTGTGACGCGTTCCGCGCTTTAGCGGATAACGAGACGGAACATCGAGCACGCCGTAATGGTGTGCGACGTGGTCCAGCGACTTGCGCGGTAGTTGCGGCAGGAGCGTGCGAGCGAGCCGGACTGTGCACAGCCGTAACGCCGTTGGCGTCTTGCCGACGGCGCGCTCCAGCTCCGCACTGACAAAACCCCAATCGAACTGGGCGTTGTGCGCTACGAATATGTTGCCTGCCAGCGCCATCACCAGTTCCGGAACTATCTCCTCGAAACGTGGGGCCTCGGCGACCATCGGCCCACTGATGCCGGTCAACTGCGTGATGAAGCTCGGGATAAAGCGATCGGGGTTTACAAGCTGTTCGAATATCTGAGTGATCCGCCCTTCCGCCACGACTACCACCGCGATTTCGGTTATGCGATGTCCGTATGCGGGGCTTCCGCCGGTAGTCTCGACATCGACTACCGCGTACGAAAGCCGGCTCAGGTCCATTGCGCTGCCTGTCGATCGGGATACCGTGGCACTCACCAGATGTCTTCCCTCTCGATCGGGCACGACATGCAGCGCGGACCACCTCCGCCGCGCACGAGTTCGCTTCCGTCGACCGTGATTACCGCGCGTTCGTCGTCGTCAATGCGCTCCTGTCCTTCCAGGAAAGCGGAGGATGGGACTACGCGATACCCTGCCGCTTCCATCTCGCGCAGCGTCTCGTGGTTGCGCGCATAACTTATCGCGAGACCTGGACGAATCGCGAAGAAGTTGCATCCCGACGCCCACTGCTCGCGCTCCTGCATTATGCGCTTCTTTCCGCCACACAGGATCGGATCGGTGCGCATTCCGCACTGCTCGAGCGCGACGAAGACGTTCGGCATCTCGCGCATCGTTGCGTCGCCCTTGCTCCAGTGCAGAATTGACAGCCGCTCGGCACCGATGAAATGCGGTGCGTGTATCACGCACTGCTCGCGATCAATCTGGGTGAAGATCATGTCCAGATGGATCGCGGTATTTTCTTTGGGCATCACGACGACGATGATGTTTGTTATCGCTGTGTTCTTGAAGACCAGCGACACGAGCTCGTCGATTGCCGCGGGGCTGGATCGCTCGCTGAACCCAATCATTAACAGATCCGGGCGCAACGGATGAACGTCGCCGCCTTCGAGCGTGTAGTTCACGCGGCGCTCGACCGATCCGTCGTAGAGAATACCGTCGTTGGCGAGCGCCGGATGATGCGCGAAGAGCGTCTTCATAATGAGCTCTTCGGTCCAGCGCGTGCCGTAACGCATGGAGCCGATCATCACGTGCTTGCCGAGCCCCATCGCCGTGTCGCGCGTGAAGAAGAGATTGGGCACCGGCGGTAGCGCGAAACCGCACTCGTTGAGTGTTCGTGCGAGCGGGCCAGGCACTTCCTCACGGCCCTCGATCAACACTCGCACCACATCATCCGGCGGGAGGTCGTTCAGATCCTTGGCGATCGGCGCGGATTGAAGCATGTCCATCGCCTCCCGGATAATAAGATGGCGGGCCTCAACGGTGGCGACAGTCTCCGCTAGCAGGTCACGAACATAGTGTACCTTGGCAAACCGCTCGAGGACCGCGACCAGCCGTCGATGTTCGGTTTGGGCCGTCTCGACGTGGATAATATCGTCGTAGAGGTAATCCTCGCGGGTGTCCGGCGTGACGGCCAGGAGCTCGGGTCCAGGCTCGTGGACCAACACGGATCGCAGCCGCCCGATCTCTGAATTGATTTTCACTGACATGTTTTCGTAAGATAGCCGCCCGGTCAACTTGCGTCCTCTACGTCCCGGGCCCTAGCTTTGTGAAGAATTTCACAAGCCCTGTTCCTTACTTGAAACGCGTACCCGACTCTACTGTCCGCCGCCTATCGCTCTACCTGGGCTTTCTTGAAGAGCTCGAGCAAAGCGGTGAAGCCACTGTCTCCAGTGATGTTCTCGCCCGCTTGGGCGGGACCACCTCGGCGCAGGTGCGCAAGGATCTGTCGATTTTCGGCTCCTTCGGCAAGCGCGGACTGGGCTATTTCGTCCCCGAGCTTACCTCCAGCCTCCGTAGCATACTGGGACTCGGACGCGACTGGCACGTCGCGATTGTCGGAGCGGGAAAGATCGGACTGGCGCTGGCACAATATCCGGGATTCAGGGAGAAGGGCTTCCACGTCTCGGCGCTGTACGACGCGTCTCCAGCTAAGGTTGGAACCAGACTGGACTCGATCCCAGTACGCGACGTTCATAGATTGGCGTCCGATGCACAAAGCGAGCATTTCGACATCGGAGTGATTGCCGTCCCGGCCGAAGGCGCCCAGGCGGTTGCGGACACGATGGTGGCCGCCGGAATCAAAGCAATCATGAATTTCGCACCGGTCCAGATCATCGTCCCGGCTGACGTAGTAACGCGCACAGTGAACATGGGCCTCGAATTCGAAGCCCTATCCTTCGCCCTGGCGAACCTGTCGAAATAGTTCGACGAATTGTTGCGGGCTGAGGCGCTCTGCGCGCTCCGTCTGCGGGATTCCAAGTACCGCGAGCGCATCCAGCGTCACAGCCGGCACGCCGGACGCGGAGGGTGGCAATCCGCGCAGAATGGTTCCGAGTTGCTTACGGCGCTGACTGAACAGACTCTGTACGAACGAGCGAAAGCGCGGTTGCTCACCGTCGCGGAGTATCGACGTCGTCAACGGCGTAATCCGAATCACGGACGAGTCTACTTTGGGCGGCGGACGGAATGCGCCTGGCGGAATGTCAAACACGCGCTCAACGGTCGCGAGCACCTGCAGGTTGACAGAGAGAGCGCCGTAACTCTTTGTGCCGGGGACCGCCATCGCACGCGCCGCGACTTCGCGTTGCACCAGAAACACGGCGCGACGAGGGAGCCTGCAGGCAAGCGCATGAAACAGGATTGGCGTCGTGATGTAGTAAGGCACGTTACCAACAAGCAGATAGCCGGGTCCGCCAAGCTCCCCCGGATCCGTCTTCAGGATGTCAGCTTCAACTATCTGCACGCTTGGTGTAGTAGCAAACCGCTCGCGCAAGAGTCCCGCAAGCGCGCGATCCAGCTCCACCGCGACGACTCGACCAGCTCGCGCAGCCAGGATGTCGGTGAGTGCACCGCGACCGGGTCCGATTTCGAGCACTGTGTCGCTTGTCGTCGGGCCGAGCGTGTCAACGATTCGTTCGAGGGCGCGCTCGTCCGCCAAAAAATGTTGTCCGAGCCGTTTGAGCGTGGGAGGAAACCCGTCACGAAGTCGCGTAATCAGCTCCGAAGAACAACGAGCGTCAGATCGTCGCGAGGGGGAACATCGCCTATGTATTCGTTCAGTGCCTGGAAGACCCGATCTACTATTACCTTCGGCGGCTCGGCGGCGTACCGTTTGATGGTGTCGAGCACGCGGCGCTCGCCCATTGGATGTCCCGCGCCGTTGAGGGCATCCGTTATACCATCCGTGAAAAGCACGAGCAGATCGCGGCCGGATGTCCACTGCACAATCCGCGAGCTAGGTGCGTGATCCGACATTCCGAGCGGTGGATCGATCGCGCCGAGTCGCTCGGGCTCGGAGTCCGCGCGACAGCAGAATACGTGAGGGTGTCCCGCATTTGCGTACTGCAACGTGCCGTTCTGCTTGTCCACGACACCGTAAAACAGTGTGATGAACATCTCCGTATTGGACAACTCCTCGCGCAGTGAGTAGAGCAGCGCGTGCAGCATCGCACCTGGATCGAGCGTGCTCTGTGCGTGAATCGCCGCCGCACTCATGGCGAGCGCCATGATCAGTGCCGCTCGATAGCCGTGGCTCGATACATCACCGATCATTACGCCCGTCGCCGACGGAGTGAGCTTGAACAGGTGATAGAAGTCACCGCCGACGCTTTCCGCCGGCACGACTCGCGCTGCGGCTTCAGCCTGTGGTGCCACCACGTCGGTGCTCGGCAGAAGCTTCATCTGCAGGTCGTGCGCGAGCCGCACTTCCTGAAGCAGCCGTTGCTGTTCGAGCGATTCGCGCACGAGGCGCGCGTTCTGAATGGCGCTTCCGATCTGCGTCGCGATCGCGGCGACGAGCTTGACGTCACCAGCGCTGAATCCGGCTCCGGTAGTTCGGTTGGTAAGGCTAACCGCGCCAAGCAGCTCAGGCCGGCCAGCCTCCCCGGTCCACATGATGGGAACCGCGAGCACGGCGCCAATGCGGAAGCCGTCATCCGTCACCTTGTCTTCGGGCGCAATCACTACTGGATGCCGTCCGCGAAACGCGCGCGCGGCAAGGTTGTAAGGATCCGAAATTGCGACGCTCTTCAGTTTGTCGGCAACTCCATCGGCAACTCCAACGGAAGCGATCGGATCCAACTGATCACTTCCTGCCTCGCAGATGAGAATCGCACCGCGCCGCGCGCCTACTGTTTCCGAAACCTCACGGAGTATCGTATCTGCAGCGCGGTCCAGCGACACGGTGCGCCCAAGAATGTCACTGATCGTGTAGAGGAGATTGATCTCTTCATATCGCTCCGCAAGCTCTCGCGCGGCGTTTTCGATCTCGACTTCCAGATCCCGCGCCATCAGCGGTTGAGCGTAAGGCGAACCACATGATGCGGACCTCGAAATTGCTCGACGCGGTCCATCAGCTGGTGCATCAGGAATACTCCGCGCCCGTCTTCGCGCTCCAAGCAGTCCGGAGTAGTCGGATCGTAGGACTCGCGCGTCATGTCGAACCCTCGGCCTTCGTCAACAACATCGAAGACGAGTGCCTGATCGGACACCGTAGCCCGCAAGCGAACGTGTTTGCGGGGATCTTCGTGGTTTCCGCGGATTATCGCGTTGGACAGTGCCTCACTTAGCGCGACCGGAATGTTCAACGAGCATTGCCGTTTGGTCAGATGCAGCGACCTGCAGTGCTCGGTGATGAGACTGACGATCGGCTCGATCTGCTTGACGTCGCTGGGAATTTCGACGTCGAGCGCAACGTACGTTGGCGTCACCGTGTCGAACAGTCCATCGTCGGCAACGTCAGAGCCGCCGGCCCACGCGACGTCAGCGAGCCGGGGCGGTGTTGGCCGCGTCGCATCAGAATCCTTCGAGTGCGCGCTCCCTGGTCTCTGATATCTGAAATAGCGTATCAAGCTTGGTGAGCTCGAACAACGTCTGAAGGTCATCGTTGAGATCGGCCAGCCGAAGCTCACCGCCATGCTCACGAATCTTCTTGCTCAGCGAAACGAGCACACCAAGACCCGAGCTATCGATGTAGCCGGTCTGGGCGAAATCGATGAGGAATTTGCGCTCGCCCTTCTCGAGCTCGTCGAGCACCTTTTGCTTCAATTCCTGTCGATTGCCGACGATCAGTTGACCTTCCACGTCAACGACTACCACGTCGCCACTTTTCTTGAGCGTAAAACTCATCCGTTCTCCGTTTGTAATGCCGTGATCGCCGTCACATTGATTATATCGTCCACCGTCGCTCCGCGCGATAGGTCGGCGGTGGGTCGCGCGAGTCCCTGAAGAATCGGGCCGAGCGCGGATGCACCCGCAAGTCGTTGCACCAACTTGTACGCTATGTTGCCGGCGTCGAGCGACGGAAACACCAGTACATTCGCTCGGCCGCCACAGACCGACCCGGGCGCCTTCGTTGCCGCTACGCCCGGCACCAACGCCGCGTCTCCTTGCAATTCTCCGTCCACCGCGAGGTTCGGGGCTCGCTGGTGCACGAGCGCGAGCGCCTCCCGTATCAGATCGACGGACGGTCCGGGAGCGCTGCCCGCGGTACTGAACGACAAAAATGCGACAACGGGCTCATCCCCTACGATTCGACGGCGATCCTGGGCTGCAGCCAATGCGATGTCCGCAAGCTGGACGGCCGTCGGATATGGCACAACTGCACAATCGGTAAAAGTGAGCACCTTTGAAGGTGCCTCCCAATCCCGATGCGCGACCATATAGAACGCACTCGACACCGTGGTCATCCCAGACGCCAACCCAATGCGCTTTATGGCGGCCCGCAAAACATCGCGGGTCGTAGTGTCAGCACCGGCAACCATCCCATGCGCAACTCCCGAAGCCACCATGTCGGCCGCACGATTGAGCGCGTCTGGCCCCGGATCGACAAGCAGCGGGTCACAAATGCCCAGTGCATCAAGTCGCTCGGTCGCTTCGCGGACGCGTCGATCCCCGCTTTCGGGAAACACTATTCGTCGTTTGACGAGTGACGCGCGTGCCCGAATATCCTTGATGAACCCATCCACTCGAGACGCTGTCATGGCTGCGCGAACTTGGCGCGTATCGCCGCAGCCACTACCGGGTGCACCAGACCCGTGAGATCGCCGCCGTACCGCGCGACTTCGCGCACTATACTCGAGCTTATGTACGTCGTCTCGACCGATGGAACCATGAACACCGTTTCGATCCCAGGTCCAAGATGCCGATTCATGAGCGCCATCTGGAACTCATACTCGAAGTCGCCCGCGGCCCGTAACCCTCGAATTATCAATGATGCGCCAATCGATTTAGCGAAATCCGCCAGAAGTCCGTCGAACGAGCGGACGCTAACGCCAGGTGCATCGCCGACTGTAGCCGCGATGAGAGCGGTGCGCTCGTCAATGGAAAAGAGCGGGTGTTTGCTGGCATTGGTCGTGACGGCAATCACAAGCTCGTCCACGAAAGTTCGGCTGCGGCGCGCGAGCTCTTCGTGTCCGCGTGTGATCGGGTCGAAGCTGCCAGCGTAAATGGCGATTGTCGGCATTAGCGATAGAAGGTAATGCCGGAGTCGCCGTAGCGCCGCGTATCGCCACCGACTGGCATGGCCACGGACCGGGAATGCTCGATCCCTATGCTGGTCGAGAAGGGCGACCGCAGCCAGCGCTCAGCGAGCCTCACGCAGGCATCGGTGGCATACGGCGGGTCCGCGAACACGACGTCGAAAGCATCCTGCGGCAGGGTTTCCACAAACTCTAGCGCATCCGCCCGAGTTACGGTGGCGCGATCAGTGGCGCCGAGCGCATCGAGGTTGCAGCGCAGAACGGCTAGCGACCGCGAATCAGAGTCAACGAACTCAGCCGTAACCGCTCCACGTGACAGCGCTTCGATCCCCAGCGCACCGGTGCCAGCGAACAGGTCCAGCACTCGTGCCCCGGGAAGCGACAACTGTACGATGCTCATCCAGGCTTCGCGAACGCGATCCAACGTGGGACGCACCGCGCTTCCGGCCGGCGCCTTGATGGCTCGGCCACGCCACTCGCCACCGACAATCCTCATCTCACCACGACGTCGGCGAGCCGCGCTTGAATACGACTGACGCCCTTGTACTCGTCTCGCTCGAGACGAAATGCCACATCCAGCGTGCTCCCCGCACGAATCGACGGTGCCAGTGCAGCCATCCCCCATCCGATCGCTTCCAATTGAGTGCCCGTGCTCCCTACGAGAGTCAGCTTGAGCCCATCCTTTCCGACCACCCGCGCCGCGCCGACTGTCCCTACGTTGCGCGCAGCAAACACCGGTGACGGATTGCCAACTCCAAAGGGCTCGAAGTGCCGCAGCATGACTTCGAGTTGGAGCGCCTGCTCATCCAGCTCGATCTCGGCATCAACGCGAAGTTCGGGAATGAGATCGCCGATGCTGAGTCGCGCGCGCGCAACCTCATCGAACCGTTGGGCGAACGCTGCGAGCTGTGAGGCTGCCACGGTCACGCCGGCGGCCGCGCGGTGGCCGCCGTAGCGCAATAGAAGGTCCGCACAGTCGCCGAGCGCGGAATGAAGATCGAATCCGCTGATCGAGCGCCCACTTCCCTTGCCCGTATCGCCGTCCATGGCGATCAGAACGGCGGGACGGGAGAATTCTTCGACTATGCGCGACGCGACTATACCGACAACACCGGGATGCCAGCCTTCTCTCGCGAGTACAAGGCCAACCGCTCCATCCCGCACCATCGGCTCCGCCATCGCGTGTGCTGCATCGAGCGTCGCGCGGTCGAGCGACTGGCGGCGCTGGTTCAGCTCCTCCAGCTCCCTCGCAATCGTATTTGCCTCATGTGTCGATTCAGTGAGCAGCAACTCGACGCCGCGCAATGCATGACCGAGTCTGCCAGCAGCGTTCAGTCGCGGCGCCAACGTAAATCCAATTCGCCCTGCAGTAAGCGGCTTGCCGTCCATGCCCGACGCGCGGAGCAGCGCACGGAGCCCGACATTCTCCGTCTCGGAGATCATGCGCATGCCATAGCGCACAAAGATGCGGTTCTCGCCGCGCAGAGCGGCGACATCGGCGACGGTCGCGAGCGCGACCAAATCCAGCATCTTCCAGATGAAAGCGTCGCTCACGCCAAGTGCTCGTGCGACCGCGAGTGCGAGTTTAAACGCGACCCCGACGGCTGCGAGATCCTTGTCTGGATAGTCACAATCGGTCCGGCGGGGATTGAGAAGCGCGAGAGACTCGGGCATCGCGCCCCGGGAGAGATGGTGATCGCTGATTACGACGTCGATTCCGGCCGCATTCAGCGCTGCAACTGGCTCGATCGCACTCGTGCCACAGTCGCATGTCACGACAACCTTTGCACCGATCTCGATCGCGTGGTTCACGCCAGCCGAGCCGAGGTCGTAGCCGTCGGTCATCCGGTTCGGGATGAACGGTACCACGTTCCCCCCAAATCCGCGGATCGCGCGCACGAGCAGTGTCGTGGAGCAGATCCCGTCCACGTCGTAGTCGCCGTGGATCATGACCAGTTCCCCTCCGCGAATCGCCCGTACCAGCCGATCCACCGCGATGTCGAGGCTCATCATCGACGCACCGTCGTGCAGTTGTTCCAGTCGCGGGCGAAGGAACAGCTTGGCAAGTTCGACGTCGCCGTATCCACGGTGAACGAGCAGTCGCGCGATGCTCTCCGGGACTCCGAGCGATCCCGCCAGTATGGAGACTGCCGCCGCGTCCGCCACGGGTGCGGTCGTCCAACGACTCGGCGTACGGGTCATTCGGTTGGCGCGCCCTTACGGGGATTGAGAAGCTTTCCGAATGATTTGGCCGCAGGCTGACCGAGCGCACCAATTTCCTTTTGCAGCCGTCGCTTCTCCATCATCATGTCATTCTGTTCAGGTATGGTGGCGAGACTCATAAGCCGATCGATCTCAGTCTTGTGCGCCTCAATCTTACGCCGGGCGATGACTGCGATTGAGGCCGAAACTGTCGCAGCGGCATCAATTTGCGCGTTCCCTTCCTCCAGGAGACCGGTGAGAACTGTTACGTCGGCCGGCTCGAGCCTGTCGGCTAGTCGCTCGATAGTGAAGCCGTCGCTCAGATCGAGCATCGCGTAGAAGATCGCGCGATAGTGCTCATCTGTAAAACGATCCGGATCGACCTTCTCCGCGATCTGCACTGTGCGGCTCGGGTCGTCGAGCATGGCGCGAACAAGCTCGCGCTCCGCGGCTGTCACGCCCGCATCGAGGGCTTGGCGTCGGCCGGCACGTCGGCCAGTAGCGGCCGCAGGATGAGGCGTGTCGTCTGGCGGCGGTCCATACTCGGAGTTCGACTCGGGGTCGAAGGGGTCCCCGCTTTCGCGGGGATGACGTTGGTTGCTTTCGCGGGGATGACGTTCGCTGCTTTCACGGGGCTCGCCATCGTCAGCGGAGGCGGACCGTGGCTCGCCCCTCGGCGTCATTTTCGACTCGCGTATCAACGCATCTTTCGCGATTCCCGTCCTCTCCGCGGCACGACCGATGTAGAGCTCGCGCAGTAACGGATCCGATGTAGCACGAATGGTCGGGAGCAGCCTGTCGAGCGCGCGACGCTTTTTCTGGAGCTCGGCGAACCAACCGCCGCGCTCCAAAAGCTGAATCTTTCGCTCGAAAACATCAACCGACTGCGACACATGTTGCTCCAGCGCCGCGGCGCCGTTGGCGCGCACGAACGTGTCTGGATCCTCTCCGTTCGGAAGCGTGATAACGCGTACAGCACAGCCGTGGCGCAGCAGTTCGTCGCCGGAACGGAACGTTGCCTTCAGACCCGCCTGATCGCTGTCGTAGAGCAGATAGACGTTGCGCGTGTAACGGACGATCAAGTTGGCCTGCGACTCGGTCAACGCGGTGCCAAGCGGCGCAACGACAGTGTTGACTCCGGCGATCATCAAACGGATCGCATCCATGTAACCCTCGACCACGAACACCCGGTCGGTCTTCCGGATATCGTTCTTGCACCAGCCCAGTGCGTACAACGTCTGCGATTTGCTGAAGACCGGCGTCTCTGGCGAATTCAGGTATTTCGGCTCCGCGTCGCCCATCGCGCGGCCGCCGAACGCGATGTGGCGACCGGAGGCGTCCAGAATCGGGAACATCACTCGATTGCGGAAACGCGGCCGCGGCTCGGATTTCTCGTCGCGCTGCACCAGCAATCCGCCCTCGATGAGCCGATCCACCTCAAAGCCCAACGTCGCCATGTGACTGCGAAACGTGCCGATGTCGTCCGGTGCAAAGCCCAGCTCGAACCGGTCCGCATCAACGCGCGCTACTCCGCGGTGCTCAAGGTATGCGCGCGCTACGGATCCCCGTTCGGCCTCCCAAAGTTCTCGCTGGAAATAATCGGCTGCCGCTGCGTTCATTTCCCAGAACGGGTCGCGCGGATCGGGACCGGGCCGTTCAACCCGTTGTTGAGGAACATCGATCCCAACTGTCGCCGCAACCGATCGCAACGAATCCGGGAAGCTCATCCCAAGGTGCTTCTGAAGAAAGGAGAACACGTCGCCAGACTCGCCGCACTTGAAGCAATGGTACTGACCCCGCTTGGGCGACACACTGAAGTTGGGATTCTTTCCGCCGTGGAAGGGACACGGCCCACGAAAGTCGCCACCAGCACGCTTGAGCTTCACGTGCTCGCCAATTATCTGAACGATGTCCGCGGCCTCGCGAACGCGCTCGACTACTGGATCGGCGCTCACGCCAGCTCTACCACCGTGACACCGGCACCGCCTTCGTTCCACGCGCCAAGCCGGAAGTTGGTAACGCGCGGCTCTTTCTGGAGCATCTCGGAGATCCGCTCGCGCAACGCACCGGTTCCCTTGCCGTGGATTATGCGCATCGCCTTCACATCAGCGCGCACAGCGTTGTCAACGGCGTGCATCACAATGTCTTCAACTTCCCCAACCCGCATTCCACGCAGATCGATCTCGCTCGACGCGTATGCGTCAGGCACGTCGCCGCGAATGGTGACTGCAAGCGACGGTTGCGGCCGAGACGCGCGCGTGAGCTCCGTAAGCGGAAGGGTCAGCTTGAGCGTTCCAACGGCGACAATCGCATTCTCGTCACGCATTTCCATGAGCTGCCCCACGCGACCGCCCAAACTCGCCACCGCTACGTGATCACCGACTGCTGGAGGAGTCAAATCCCGCCGTGAGCCAGGAACGCGCTGTGGCGCGACGCGGTCTCGCGCGTCAAGACGCTCGAGCTGCGCGGTCTGGTCTTTGGCGAGATCCTCGACGTGACGCCGAGCGTCGCGCGCAGCGTCTTCCACATTCTCAGATCTCTTGAGTGACTTGATCGTGTTTTCAATGTCACGCCTGGCCGCCAACAGATACCTGCGAGACTCCTCGCGAGCGCGTCGCTCCGACTCGCGCTCGCGCACTCCCGCGTTATGCTCACGCTCCGCTACTCGTCGCGCTCGCTCGCGCGCGTCTTCCGATACTAACTCCGCCTCGCGTTCCTTTTCGGCCAGGGCAGTGTCGCGCGCTTCGAGGTCGGCGAGCAACACATTGACATCGCGCTCACCAACCGGAAGCCGCGCCTCAGCCCGCGCCAGGACATCGGGCGGCACGCCGAGCCGGCGCGCGATGCTGAGGCCGTAGGACTGTCCCGGAATTCCCTTGATGAGTCGGTAGGTAGGCGCCAGCTCGACCGAATCGAACTGCAGCGACCCGTTCACGACGCCGAGATCTTCGACAGCGAGATGCTTGAGTGCGCCAAGGTGCGTGGTAGCGACGGTGCGCGTGCGTCGCGCCGTCAACGATTCGAGTACGGCGCCTCCGAGCGCTGCGCCCTCGACGGGGTCGGTGCCCGAACCAAGCTCGTCGATGATCACAAGCGACTGTTCGGTCGCACCCGCCAGAATCTCGCGCAAATTTTTGACGTGCGCAGAGAAGGTCGAGAGGCTCGCTGCGATCGATTGTTCGTCACCGATGTCCGCGTAGATCTCATCATATATCGCAAGTCCACTCCCCTCGCCGACCGTTGCCGGGATTCCCGCCTGCACACAGAGCGAGAGTAGCGCGATGGCCTTGATGAGTACAGTCTTGCCGCCGGTATTCGGCCCCGAGATCAGGAAGGTCCGTTCGGTATCTGTCAGGGCCAGATCGAACGGGACCACGCGAGTGCCCTGCGCGAGCAACAACGGGTGTCGCCCACCGACAATGTCGAACGTCTCCGCCGGATCACGCAACGACACTGGTGACGCTCCGAACTCGAGGGCCAGCCTGCCACGCGCGTACAACGAGTCGAGCTCGGCCAATGCGTCGAACGCATCGGCCAGCGCTGGGTGACGGGGACGAAGCGTGTCACCCAACTCGGCAAGTATGCGCTCGATTTCCGCGATTTCCTCCGATGCAAGCTCGCGCATTCTATTGCCGGCTTCCACTGCGGCCGGCGGCTCTATGAACAGCGTACTGCCGGTGGATGATGCGTCGTGTACGATTCCACCAACTGCACCGCGACCCTCGCGACGCACCGGAATCACGTAGCGTCCGTTGCGAATGGTCACCGACATGTCGGGCACCTGTTGCGTGGCGTCCAGGCGCGACATCAGGCGTTCGAGTAGAGAGACAAGATTCGCTTCAGCGTGGCGAAGCTCGCGCCGTATTCCGCGCAGCTTTGGCGATGCGGTATCGCGCACCTCACCGTCGTCGCTCAATACGCGATCGATCCCGGCTTCGGCGGATGCGTCGCGCAGTAGTCGCGACGTTACCGGTTGAAGCACAGCGTGCGCGGCTACCGGGAGACGCGGGTCTCCGAGCGACTCGAGCGTCATGCGTGAGCTTCGAAACAGCGCCCGGAGCAGCATGAAATCGCCCGTTCCAAGTGCCGCGTTCTCCACACGGAGCCGCTCCAGCGCGCCGCGGGCGCTGGGAATAGCGTACGGCGCCCAGCGCGCCTCGCTGGCAACGAGCGATCGGGCAGCGAATACGCGGGATTGCTCGCGCTCGATCCAGGCTCGGTCGGTACTGGGCCGAAGTCCTCGCACGCGCTGCGCCCCTTCCTCTGACGTGGCGCGCTCGGCGACAACGTCAAGGACGCGATCGAACTCGAGAACGGAGAGGGCGTGGCTGTTCATAGAGCTGTTGAATAATACAGAGTGCGGCGAAAATACACCGAAGAGTAGGCACGTTTTCTGTGGCGCGGGAATCTCGCCGAACAGAGACCATCCTTAACCCTCGTCATTCCCGCGAAAGCGGGAATCTCGCCGAATAGAGCCCATCCTTGGGGGATCCCCGCTTTCGCGGGGATGACGTGCGCGACTACCCTGCGGCCAGTTCTTCCTTGGCGATGCGACTTATGGTGCTGCCGTCGGCCTTTCCCTTGAATTGCGGGTTGAGGCGGCCCATGAGGGGGCCCATGGACGTTGCACCGGCAGCAATCGCTGCGCGCACGGCCGCGCGAACTTCGTCGTCGCTCACCTGGGCTGGGAGATACTTCTCAAGCGCCGCAACTTCAGCGCGCTCCTTGTCAGCCAGGTCTTTGCGGCTTCCCTTGTCGTACATCTCGACCGATTCACGCCGGCGCTTGATTCCCTTGCGCAGCACGTCGAGGACGTCGTCGTCAGTAGGATCGCTTCGCAGCTCGATCCGCTTGTTCTTGACGTCCGACAGAATGGTTCCGAGCAAAAGCACCCCAAGCTTGTCCTGCGCCTTGCGCGCAGAATTGAGGTCGGCCTGAAGCTTGTCGCCTAGAAGCGACATTACATCGCGCGATGACGGCGATTCTTACGCGTCGCCGCGTTCATCTTGCGCTTGCGCTTCTCGCTCGGCTTCTCGTAGTGGCGATGCTTGCGCAGATCCGCGAGGATTCCCGCCTTCTCGACCTTCTTCTTGAAGCGCTTGAGCGCACGCTCAAAGTTCTCGTCTTCCTGAATGATGACTTCTGACAAACCCTATTGCCCCCTGACCTGTGATCCCGAAACGGTTAATGTGTAGCCCGTAATAATAATCTCAACCCGGCGGCCACGCCATGTTTCGTCCGCCCAGAACGTGAGCATGGAGGTGATGGACCGTCTGGCCGCCGTCCGGACCGGTGTTTATCACTACCCGGTACCCGTCCTTGAGCCCCTCCTTCCGGGCCACTTCGGCGGCCAGAATGAGCAGCTCGCCCAAGGTCGCTGGATCGTTGCAACGAGCCAGCGAGCTCACGTGTTGACGCGGAATCACGAGCACGTGTACTGGCGCCTTCGCGTCCAGATCCCTGAAGGCGACGGCCATTTCGTTCTCAGCCACCACGGTCGCCGGAATCTCCCCCCGGGCGATTTTGCAGAAAATGCAGGTCGCTGACTCATCAGCCATGAGAATTATCCCTGAGAGTTATCCATCAGTGTTGATGCCCCAGTCCAGCATGGCACGGGCCACCGCGAGTCCAGCCACTGCGGCGGTCTCGAATCTCAGCACAGACCGGCCTACCGAGACTGCCTTAAACCCGGCAGCCTGAAGTTCCGTGAGCTCCTGCGGCTCGAAGCCGCCCTCCGGTCCAATGGCAACCGTAATCGGTGCGCCACCCAAATTACTGCCACGGAATGGCGAGCCGCTCCCCTCCATCACCACGCGGGTCCCGACGGGCGAAGCGGCGATCGCACGTTCGGGCGTCGCTTCTGGAAATATCTCGGGCAACCAGGCGGACCTGGACTGAAGCAGCGCCGATATCATGCGCGAGCGCACCTTGCTCCGAAAGGTCGGCCCGTCACCACGCGGTGACACACTGCGCGATCGTTGCCACAGAACCGGGCGCCAACTGGCGACGTTCAGCTCCGCAGCTTTTTCGGCGAGCCAGAGCATGCGGTCCCGATCGGCAACCGGCAGCAAAAGGTGAATCGCAGCTGGCGGTGTCACATCGATCACTTCGTCTACTTCGACAAGCGCGTTCTTGCGCCCCAACCGAACGAGAGTGCCAGAAGCGGTGTGTCCCACTCCGTCACGCAATCCGACCCGATCGCCAACGCCAAGCCGCAACACCGAAACGTGTTGCGCGTCGTTTTCCGACAACGCGACTTGCGCAGCGATAACGAACGCATCTTCAACGAAGAACGCCGCGCGATCGCTACCAGTCACGACGCACGCGCAGTGAGGATGCTCAACCAATCACCTTCAACGTCTTCGCGCTCGACCCGCAATCCAGAGCGTCCGATTGCGCGAGTCATCAGCTCCCGCTCTTCCACTAGAATG
The DNA here is from genome assembly GCA_041691775.1 of Gemmatimonadota bacterium. Lineage (GTDB taxonomy): Bacteria > Gemmatimonadota > Gemmatimonadetes > Gemmatimonadales > Gemmatimonadaceae > Fen-1247. The sequence continues at coordinate 73,457 of JBEPUB010000007.1, read as the reverse complement.
CCGCTCAGTATGGCGACGCCGTCCGATGAGAGCGACTCGGTCATATCGGGAAGCAGCTCCATGAGCACTGATGATACGATGTTCGCGAGGATGACCCGCACCGGTGCCACAAGCGCAAGCAGTACGGTTGCATCGCCAACTAGATAGCGGATCGAGCCTGCCACGCCGTTCACGCGAATGTTCTCCATCGCGGACCCTTCGGCTCCGTCATCCAGTTCGATCGCCGCAACGCGTGTCGCGCCGAGTTTTGCAGCCGCGATGGAGAGCACCGCGCTTCCAGCTCCGAGATCCGCCACTGAGTCTCCCACTCTTACAACGTGCTGCATGAGACGCAGCATCCCGCGAGTTGTTGGATGCTCGCCGGTCCCGAACGCCATTGCCGGATCGATGATGATGGTGGTCGCTGGATCGAACTCCGCGGCGCGCCACGGAGGCGTGACGACCAGGCGCCCGACCTGGTGCGCATCGACGCTGGCGCGCCACTCACTCCAATCAACGGCGGGCACATCGGCGACATTCACTACTGCGGTTGAATCCGCCGCGTGAATCACCGCTAGCACATTGGCGGTATCCGTATCTGGCGGAAAGTGGGTGACGAGCGCGTCGCCGTCCTCGTGCACCCCCTGCGAGCCGGCAGCGAACAGCGCTGTCATCACCGCGTCACGATCGGCGCACTGTTCCACACGAACCGCGCGCCATTCACCCGTCACGCTCCGAGCGATTCCTTGACCTTGGACCAGAATCCGCGCTCGCGCTTGGTCGGCGCGAGTGGGCGAATGTCGTGCAGCTGTCGCAGTAACCTGGCCTCTTCCTCGCCCATCGCATCCGGAGTCCAGAGCTGGAGCCGCACGTGCAGGTCACCCGTGCCGGACGCATTGATGCGCGGAAGGCCGCGACCACGCAGATGCATCACCTGGCCGCTCTGCGTTCCCGCCGGAACCCGGAGCGTAACCGATGCCGTGACCGTAGGCACATCGACGTCAGCGCCGAGCGCTAGCTGTGGATAGGTGACGAGGACTTCCGTGAGAAGATCCTCCCCATCGCGTTCGAAGCGCTCGTCCTCATCAACTTCGAAGACGACGAGAATATCGCCACGCGGACCACCGCGCGGACCGGCGTTTCCGACACCGCGGAGCGTCATGTACTGACCGGTCGCGACGCCAGCCGGAACCTTGATGTTCACCTGCTCTTCCGCACGCACGCGTCCCTCGCCTCGACATTTCCTGCACGGAGACACCACGACCTTTCCGTCGCCAGCACAATTGGGGCAAACAGAAACGCTGACCACGGGACCAAAGAACGATTGCTGCGCGCGACGAACCTCGCCCGCACCCTTGCAGGTTGGGCAGGTCGTAACGCTGGTGCCGGGCTCTGCACCAGTACCGCTACAATGGTCGCACGGATTCAATAGCTTGATGATCACCGGCTTCTCGACACCGGTCGCCACTTCTTGTAGCGTCAGCCCGACGCTGATGCGAAGGTCCGAGCCAGTACGCGTTTCGGCAGCACTGCTGCGACGGCCAAAGATGTCGCCGAAGCCACCCATGCCGCCCAGATCGCGCATAAAAATGTTGAGCGCCTCGGACAGATCGACATGGTGGAAGCCGCCGCCACTACTGCCTCGCAAGCCTGCCTCGCCGTAACGATCGTACGCAGCGCGCTTGTTGCCGTCTCGCAGCACGTCGTACGCTTCCGTGATCTCCTTGAATCTCTCTTCGGATTCCGGTGAGCCGTTGTTGCGGTCCGGATGGAACTGCATCGCCAGCTTGCGATATGACTTCTTGATGTCGTCGTCCGACGCGGCGCGTGGGACACCCAACGTTTCGTAGTAGTCTGCCATGCTTTCGTGCTATGTGTTAGTCGAGCAGGTCGGTGACCAGCTGCGAAGTGTGAGTGACTAAAGAGATGACCTTGTCGTACGGCATCCGGGTTGGTCCAATGACACCAATGACGCCGTTCAGCGAGCCTACGCGGTATTGCGCAGTAACAAGCGTGAAATTCTCGAGCGCAGGGTCGCCATGCTCGTTGCCTATGGTGATGCTGACCCCGGACGAATCACTGCGCTTACGCAGCACTTCCGCGAGGTACTGCCGCGTCTCGGTAAGCGCGACGAGGCGACGCATACTGTCGGCGCTCGCGAACTCCGGCTGCTCTGCGAGCACTGAGGCCGCGCCAAGCACTACGTCGTTGGCCGAATCCATCGCGGCGTCAAATATGTGCTCCGCTTCTTCAACAAAGATGTTGATCAGCTCGGCGGCGCCAATCGGCGTGTCGCGAAGGCGTTGTGAGAGCGAGCTACGGACCTCTCGTAGAGTGAGGCCGCTGAGCCGCTCATTGAGCACGCGGGATACCTCAGTGATGGCCTCATCGGCAATCTCGCCACGCGCGTCAACGTAAATCGTGCGCACGCCGCCACCCTGCACCGATAATACAACGAGCATCCGGTCCGATGACAATCGCACCAACTCGATTCGGTCGAGCCGACTGGAATCAAAGCGCGGCCCCAGCGCTACACCCAGCTCCTGTGTGATGATGCCAAGGCTCTGCGCGGCGTGACGCAGAATGTTCTCGACAGCCGATCCGCCACTCGATATCTGAACCGCAAGCCGGTCACGCTCAGCGGTCGGAAATGTCTGCGCGGGAAGGATCGAATCGACGTAAACGCGATATGCGACGTCCGTCGGCACTCGTCCAGCGGACGTGTGAGGATGAAAGAGATATCCCTTCTCCTCCAGATCACTCATGGTGTTCCGGATCGTCGCCGGCGACACTCCGAGACTGAACCGACGGGCAAGCTGACGCGACCCAGCGGGCTGAGCGGTCGCTACATACGTCTGGATTACGGCCTCGAGCACCATACGCTCTCGGTCGTTCAGTTCGGCAAGTGCCATAAGTGCAATAGTATCAACGACTTCCAGCGAGTGTCAAGGAGGCTGCTAGCGCATCCAGCCTGAGAAAGCCCATCGCCGTTAGAACAATCGTCCGATCTGTGAGCTCAGCCCACCCGGCTTCGAGCCAAGGACGAGCGAGTTGAAGTTCCGCATCGGTCGCGCGGAGGCCGTCCCTGGTACGCAGTCCCAAGTACACCCGCTCGGCAAGTCGGTTCTCGTCCGTCAGCTCCTCGGAGCCGGCGATTATGCTCTCGCCGGCGCGGAGTCGCCTCTCCCAATCTGTATGCGCGGCCACGGTCCAGCTACGGACGCGGCCATCGAACGAGTGAGCCGACGGGCCAAGGGCGGCGTAGGAAACGCCGGTCCAGTAGGACGAATTATGCCGAGATCGACGGCCCGCGCGCGCGAAATTGGACACCTCATAGTGCTCGAATCCGACGGCGCCAAGTCTTTCGTGGGCCATCATGAACTCGATTTCGTAGCGCTCTTCGGGTGCTTCAATCACTTCGCCCCGCTCGCGCCAACGGCCCAGCGGCGTGCGCGATTCCACCGTAAGGCCGTAGAGCGACACGTGCTCCGGCTCGAGCTCTAGCGCCCGGTCCAGATCCGCGCTCCAGTCGCGGCGCAGCGATTCCGGCAGCGCGAAGATCAGGTCCAGTGAAACGTTGCGGACACCCGCATCTCGCAGTGTTTGAACCGCGATCGCGATCTGCTCGGCGGAGTGTGTGCGATGCATCCATTCAAGAACAGTCGCATCGAAAGACTGCCCGCCGAGTGACACGCGGTTGACACCCGCAGTGACCCAGGCGCTGGCCGCGGTCGGAGTCACATCATCGGGATTGGCTTCGATCGTGATTTCGGCATCGGACGCGACGAGTGAACAATCGCGCACGAGCTTCACCACATCACCGACGCCGGCGCCAAGCCGCGACGGAGTGCCACCGCCGAGGTAGATGGTATCCAGGTGCCAGTCCCTTGTGTTGTGGCGCGCAAGCTCGAGCGCGACAGACTCCACGTAACTCGCGACCGGCGTAACGCTGCGGACGGAAATCGAAAAGTCACAATATGAGCAGCGCCGCGCGCAGAATGGCACGTGGATGTACAGGTGCCGTACGCGCTCCGATGTCATCGCCGCGCGATCACTCCGCCCGCGGAACACTCGAGGAGTCCCTGAATTTCAAGCTGCGTGAGCGCGGCGAGCGCGCGGCTCGCCGGCCACCCGGTGCGCGTGATGATCTCGTCCGCGGTCGCGGCGGCGTGTTGCGCGACGGCATCCCAGACAGCAGCCTCATCCGCGCCGAGCGGCGGCATTGTGCGCGTTCTGGTTGGAGCCGCGAGCTCCGCAAGTGTAAGCGCATCCGCTATGCTTGCGATGACGTGAGCGCCGTCACGCAGCAGTTGGTTGGACCCCTGACTCTGCGGAGAGTCAATCGCACCTGGCACGGCCGCGACATTGCGACCGAAATCGACCGCATACCCGGCTGTGATCAGCGCGCCACTCTTTGCACCCGCTTCCACCACGATCGTGAGCCCGCTCAGACCGGCAATAATGCGATTGCGACGCGGGAAGCAGCCAGGAAAACCCTGGGTGCCGGGCGCGAATTCAGAAATGACGACACCGACTTCAGCGATCTCATCGTAGAGCGCCGTGTGCGAACGGGGGTACACGACGTCGACTCCGGCACCGAGCACCGCAGCGGTGACACCTCCAGCGTCCAGCGCAGCGCGGTGCGCGACCGCATCGATGCCAAACGCCAAGCCGCTGACTATGCACGCACCGGCCGACGCGAGTGCGGACGATAGCTCCCGCGTTATTCTCTCGCCATACGGGGTGGGTTGCCTGCTACCAACTATCGCGACGCATGGCCGCGCCAGAAGTGCAATGTCACCGGCGTAGTGCAACACTTTGGGCGGCGACGGGATGGTCGCGATCCCGGACGGCCAAGCGTCAGTGCCCGGGCGCGCGACGTTGAGTGTATGTCGCAAATTCAGGGAAGCGGCGCGTTTGCAGCGCCTGGCTTGGCCGCTTCTTCCTTGAGCCGGAGCAGTTCGGTCCACCAGGCTGCGAGCAACGGCGATAGACCGTCGCGATTTGCCGCGCTGATCGAAAAGATTCCAAATGCGCCGGCCGCTTCGATCGGAGGCACGTAGTCCTCGCCCATGAGATCGAGCTTCGTGAAAACCACACAGAACGGCTTGGCCGCCAACTCTGCGCTGTACTTAGCGACTTCGACACGAAGCTGATCGTACTCGGCTTGCCAATCCATCGTGTCGATGGGGATCAGCATGGCGAGGATGCGGGTACGCTCGATGTGCCGCAGGAATTGCAATCCGAGTCCACGCCCTTCCGCCGCGCCTTCGATGATCCCGGGAATGTCCGCGACGACGAATGTGCGGTAGTCCGAAAGCTGAACCACGCCAAGGTTCGGCTGAAGTGTGGTGAACGGATAGTCCGCGATTTTCGGGCGCGCTGCAGAGATGACTGAAAGAAGCGTTGACTTGCCCGCGTTCGGCTGGCCAACAAGGCCGATGTCCGCGATGAGCTTGAGCTCGAGCTCCAGTGTGCGTTCCTGGCCTTCCTCGCCCGGCTGCCACTCGCGTGGGGATTGATGCGTGGGGCTCACGAAAAACGCGTTGCCCTTACCGCCGCGTCCACCCTTGGCAACTATGAACTCCTCGCCGTCGGCCAGAACGTCGGCTATGATCTCCCCCGTAGTCGCGTCACGCACGATTGTGCCTGGTGGAACCGGCATGTAGATGTCCTTCCCACTACGGCCGGTCATGTTGGATCCCATACCGTGCTGTCCGCGGTCAGCGGCCCATTCATCGCGGTACGTGTAGTCGAGCAGCGTGGCGAGATTGGAATTCCCGCGCACGATGACGTCGCCTCCGCGGCCGCCGTCGCCTCCGTCCGGACCACCGAGTGGGACAAGACTCTCGCGGCGGAACGACTGACAGCCCGAGCCGCCGGTTCCTGCTACCGCGCGCACAGTCACTTTATCGATGAACACCGTCAGCTCTCCTTGATGCGATTCAATTCTTCGCGCGCAGCGCTGAGCGCCTCGCGAGGGACGATGTCCGTCAATGCAGACAGTGTCTGTGCCAGATCTTCAAGCGTCGCGCCGCAATTGAGCGCGCCGCGCAAATGCGATTTGAGCTGGGGAATCTGTTCGGAAGCGGCACACGCACCCACGATACAGAGCTCGCGCTGAACGAGCGAAAGCCCCGGACGGGAGAGCACCTTGCCGTAGCCGTCCGTAACCATCCATGAGTCGAGCGCGGGATGCAGACGACTCACGGTCTGGCGCAACGCATCGTACTTGTGGCCATACACCGCGCGGCAGACTTGCTCGCCCCTGCTGCGTAACTCCGTGGCATCCTGTGGCTCGGTCGCTGGATCGTAGCTTGGTGCGTGCACTCCTGATACCTCGCGCCAGACACGGGTCGCATTGAGCGCGCGCGGGAATCCTGCGAACAGGTAAGACTGCAGCAGCACTTCATCGACCGAAGCGACAGACGCAATATCGATCGCCTCGACCATCAAACGACGCGTGAAGGCGAGCGGCGCGCCGGCGACCGCAGCCGCTATGCGCACCAGCGCGCGCATCGAGTCGCTGAAGAGTATGTCCTGATCCATGATGTCAACGATACCAGATGGCGCGGTCGGCGCCACGGCGCCTTTGTGCGCGCTGAATCACATCGTTGCGCGGACGACTATCTCGCCCACGACCTCGTGGCGCGTATCGCGCACCGGCTTTCGAGCAAGTTCAGCCAGTCGTTGCGGCAATGGATCCGGCAACGCGCCAAGGTGCTGAAGCAGAGCCAGGAACGCCGGATACTGAGCGCGTGATGCACCGTCCTCGACCTTGATCGCTACTCCGGTGCTACTCGCTAGTATTGCCGCGGAGTGGACACCTTCCGCGCCGATCTTGCAGAGGATCCCGGGCGCTTCTTCCATGAGCACCGTGTCGAAGCGATCGGTGCCGCCAACCAGAAATGGGTTTGCGAGCATCGCCTCACCAATGCGGCGCGGAATTTCCTCACCGTTACGCATTGCCGTCGCCAGACGTGCAAACGCGCGCGCCATGGCTTCGAGGCTGAGGCCGAATACCGGGACGCCGCAGCCGTCGGTCGCAATCCGCATATTGGATGCGGCTACTCCGGTCCATCGCTCGATTTCCCGCACGATCGATTGTTGAACCGGATGATCGAGGTGATGGTAACCTGCCGTGGGCCAATCGGCGGCTTGCGCGCGCGCAAGCATCGCCGCGTGCTTGCCAGAGCAGTTGTTGTGAAGCCGGGTTGGCCGCTCACCGGACTCGCGCAGCAAACGCTGCCCGCGCTGGGCCAGCGGCTCGGCGTCACCGCACGCTAGATCTCCCTCTTCCAGTCCAATGTCGTTGAGCATGCGCTCCGCGATGGCGACGTGTTCCGGCTCGCCGCCGTGAGATGCGCAGGCCAAAGCGATCTCATCGGCACCCCAGCCAAGCTCATCCAGGCCACCAGAGCTTAGAAACGGCATCAACTGAAACGGCTTCGCGCACGAACGCCAGTACGCCTGATGCTCCGGGTCTCGCGCATAGCCAACCAGCGCATCGCGCGCGACTACCGCGGCGGACACGCGATGGATGGATTCGATTCCGGGGCCGCGGGTTACGACTACATCGATATCATAGGATGTGGCTGTACTCACCCCTTAAAATATCTTGATGGCTCCCTTGGTGTAGCGTTTCGGGTCCTTCTTGATGTCCGCCAGGATCTCGTTCAGGTGTCCAACCGCCTGCACCATCTGGTTATAGAGCGTGGTGTCGCTGAGCAGCTTGGATGCGGTTCCATTGCCCTTGCTGAGCGATGCGACTAGCGAATCGGCTCGTGCGGTTACCGTGACGAGGTTGCTGTAGAGCGAATCATCCCGAAGCAGTTTGCCGGCGGTTCCCTTGCCCGAGTTCAGCTGTGTCATCAACGAATCCACCTGCGTCACCATCTCAGTGAGGTTGTTGTAGAGTTTGGGGTCGTCCAGGAGTTTTCCGACGCTCCCGTTAGGATTTTGCAGTCGTCCCAAAAGGTTGCTGGTTGACGCGAGCGTTCCATTCAGGCGGTCATACAGCGCGCGATCAGTGAGCAGTTTGCCAATGGTTCCGTCACCCCGCGCGACCGATTGCGTGAGCCCGCGAAGTTCGTGCGTGAGTCCGGCGACGTCGGTGAGCACTGCGGAGGCACGCTGGATCATCATATCGTAGTCCATGGACGGACCGAGGCGGAGCGTGTCACCTTCATGCAGTGCGCGGAATCCTGGCGTACCCGGCGTGATGTCGAAGAAACGATCGCCGAGCAGACCCTGGTTGCGGAGCATCACGCGCGAATCGAGCCGCACCTGCTGTTGAAGATTCTCGTCAAGTTGGACAGTGATCCGGAGATTGCGAGTGGTATCTGCATCAACGGGCAGAAATTCGATTTTGCGAATGGATCCGGCGAGCTGACCAGCGACGGTAACCTGACCGCCTTCCCGTAACCCGCTCGCATTCGCAACGAACGCGTAGAGTGTATATCGGCGCGAGAAGAGATGTGCCGCTGTGCCGAGCTTGATTACCGCGTAGGTGAGGATCCCTAGTGCGACAATGGCGAGCGCCGCCACGCGCAACGCGTCCTTGGTGATGATCTCCGAGCGTCTCATTCAGTAGCCACCGAGGAAAGTCTGGATGTACGCATCATCGGAGGCCGCCATTTCCTCAGGCGACCCAAAGAAGACAATGCGTTGGTCGTGAAGCAGTGCGACCTTGCTGGCCATGCGAAATGCGGAGCGAATGTCGTGAGTGACAACGACACTCGTTACGTTCAGCTCGCGCTGGAGCTTGAGTATGAGATTCGTGACGGTGCCAGTGGTGAGCGGATCCAACCCGGAAGTCGGTTCGTCGTACAGCATGATCTTGGGATTGGCGGCGAGGCCGCGCGCAACACCAACCCTCTTCTGCATTCCGCCTGAGAGCTCCGACGGTGCCAGCTCCATTACCTGATCTGGGTCGAGATCGACAAATTGCAGCTTCTCGCGCACGCGCTGCTCTATGGCGGCGTCATCGAGATCGGTATGCTCGCGCAGAGGATACGCGATGTTCTCGAATACGGTCAGCGAATCGAACAACGCCGATCCCTGGAACACCATCCCCATGTGCTGTCGGATCTCGAGCGCCTCTTCGTAGGTGAGTTTCTCGATGTCGTTGCCAAGCACGCACACCTCGCCCGTGTCGGCCACGAGCAATCGCAGAATCAGCTTGATGATAGTTGACTTGCCCGTGCCGGATTCACCGACCACGGCTACCGTTTCGCCTTCGCGCACCGCAAACGAGACCCCGTTCAGGATTGGCCGGTCGAATGCGAGCGTTACGTCGCGCAGCTCGATAATCGGAGGGTTCTGGGGTTCCTGCGCGACCGGCTCATCGTCCGCGTCGGCGCGAATCTCCTTGCGGATTGCGGCGCGAACGCGATCGGTGTGGACCGCCTCTGGATCGCGGTCAGTTCCGCGCCGGTCCGTTTCGCGACGTTCGTCCTGACCAGCCTCTTGAGCATTGTCCGGCTCGGCGTCCTGCTTCACACCAGCCTCGCTGGTATCGTCAATGCCTGTAGTCATGACGACAACAGCGCGAGCAGCGCCTGCGTTATGAAGTAGTCGGTTACGAGAATCAGAATGCTCGCGGTGACCACTGTACGTGTGGTTGCGATTCCGACGCCTTCGGTACCACCCGTCGTGCGCAGGCCAAAGTGACACGCCGTGAGCGAGATGATTCCGCCGAACACGAACGGCTTGAAGAGCCCGTGAATAAAGTCATTCGGGATCACACGGAATACGAAGCCACCGTTCGATATCTGGTCCCAAACGGTTGCCCAGTATAGTGACGTCGGCAACTGCAGGTAGAACTTCGCAATGACGTTGCCACCGAAGATTCCGGCCACGTCGTTAATCACAGTGAGAGCCGGAAGCATCACGAGCGCCGCGATGAGTCGCGGTGTGACGAGCTTCTTGATCGGATCCGTGCCCATGACGTTGAGGGCGTCGATCTGCTCAGTCACGCGCATGGATCCGAGTTGCGCGGCGATTCCGGAGCCAACACGGCCGGCGACCATCAAGCCGGCCAGCACCGGCCCGAGTTCCCGAATCATCGAGGCGGTGACGAGGCTCCCCACGTACGTCGTAGCTCCGAACCGCTGCATCTGGACTGCCGACTGCAACGCCAACACCATCCCGGTGAAGAAACCGGTAAGAACGACGATGCCGAGTGACTGGACACCGATGGCATCCATCTGCTGGATCACATCCTCACGATAGAATGGCGGGACGAAGATGAACCGGACCGCATTCCACGTGAGAATAAAAGCCTCCTGCAATGAGAAGACTTTCTTTCGGGCCGCGGCGTTCATGCGTTCTAGTAGGGCCATTCGCTCCGTCGAAGGGCAAGGGACATGCCGAGCGGGATATCTCCTGATACGGCCGTCCTTTGCCGGTCACTCGCAAAGGGCTAGCTTGGTATGCGATGATCGAGACAATCAAGCGTCCCAGGCTCGTTGCTTTACTCGAATCGGCGAAAAGATATCACGTGGCTGTCGCCGGCGACGCCATGCTCGACGTCTATTTGCTGGGCGATGTGGAAAGAATCTCGCCGGAGGCGCCCGTCCCCGTCGTGCGGGTTCGCGACAAGCGCCACGCAATGGGTGGCGCGGCCAACGTCGCGCAAAACGTCCTGGCGCTTGGCGCCTCCTGCAGCATGGTGTGCACGGTGGGCTTGGACTCGGCCGGCGCAGATCTCAAGCGGATGCTGAGCGCGGCAGGCGCTGGGGTCGATGGCGTGTTGACGAGCAGCAAGCCGACCACCACCAAGACCAGGATAGTGGCCCGGGCTCAGCAGCTCGTGCGGGTCGACGAGGAAGACGATAGAGACGCGAGCGATGTCGACACCGAGGCTCTGATCGCGGCAGTCCGAACGGGTGTTCGAGCTGCCGACGCGCTCGTTCTCGAAGATTACAACAAGGGAGTGCTGCCACCGCGGGTGATACGAGCCGCGATGGAGGAGGCGATCGCGAAGGGGATTCCAGTAGTTGTTGACCCGAAATTCCGGAATTTCTTCGAATTCAGCGGCGCTACCATCTTCAAGCCCAACCGGCGGGAGCTCGAGTCGGCGCTTGGCGCGACTCTCGACATCGGCTCGCCCGCCGCGTTGCCGGCGACCTGCGCCCGACTCGGAGTGGAACACCTCCTGCTCACGCTCGGTGAGCAGGGCATGGTGCTGGTTTCAGCCGATGGCGAGGTGGGACGCATACCGACAACCGCGCGCGAGGTCTACGACGTCGTGGGCGCGGGTGACACAGTAACGGCATACCTCGCGACAATGCTCGCCGCGGGCGCTACCGCGTCCGAAGCGGCAGTCATCGCGAACTTCGCGGCCGGCGTCGAAGTCGGCAAGCTCGGCGCGGCAACTGTAAGCGTCGATGAAGTACTGGAAGCATACGACACGTACAACACCGAAAACACTCATCAACACATTAGTTGACTCGAATCTCACGCACGTTCGCTCTGACGCTTGTCGCCGCGGCCACGCTATGGCTGCCGCGTACCATGCACGCACAGGCGTCGCTGTACGTTCCGCTGGACGACATCGCCTACCGCTTCGCCGACGCGCTCATCGCGCGCGGTGAACTGCGCGGTGTGTCGCTGCTCGAGCGGCCGTATACCGCACAACAGCTCGCGGCTGGCGCAGATACCGCGCTTGGGCACACACATTCAGCGGTGATCAGATCCTACGCCATTGCTCTGCGCACCGCGCTGCAACGTTACACGGTGACCGCGGCTGGAGCGACGACATCCCAGGACGCACCGGCTTTCATTGCGAATGCCGACGTGTTCAGCACAGCACAAACGTCGGGGCAACGTGAGCTCATGCAGGCGGATACCAACAAGAGCATCACCGGCGGCGTTGGATTCCGGCTGGCGATGGTTGTGGGCCCTGTTGCCGCCGTAATTCATCCGATCATAGACAATCGTCTCAATCACGATCCAGACTTCGCGGGAAAGCAGGACCGTATAATCGCGGGGCGAACCGAAGACGCGTACGTCAGCGGCCAGTGGACGTACGCGCAACTGTTCGCCGGTCGAATGGCGCGCAATTGGGGACCGGCATCGCTGCAAGGCCTGCAGCTCGGCAGTGCGCCTTACACTTACGACCATCTGTACACGCAACTGGGAACGGATCGCATCCACATGTCGTCGCTGGCGACACGACTGGATGATGCATTTCAGCCGGACGCGGTGTACGCACGGTACTTCTATACGCACCGGTTGTCGGTGCGGTGGCGCGATCTTGAAGTTGGTGCGTCGGAAGGGATGCTGGCTTATGGCGTAGGGAGATCGTACGACCCCACGCTGCTGAATCCGCTGAACATCTACGCACTGTCCTGGCGCAACGAACACGTTGCCGGGAACTTGACGATTGGCGGGACTGTCGCGTTGAGGACGACGCGTTTCGGCAACTACTCGTCAGAATTGTTGCTTGGGAATCGGCAGATCGATTCGTGCCCGCAACTCGTTTGCCAGGAACCAGCGTCGTACGGGTTCTCCGCGACGGCTGAGGGCGTTCCACTGTATGGCGACCAGCGGGTCTTCACTTCGTACTCGAGACTTTCCGGCTTGGCTTACCGGGCGAAGGAGGGGGCGGCGGGACAGTATTCGAGCCTTGGCGTCGGCTTGGGTCAGGCATTCAGCGACTACGACGAGCTGAAGGTCGGGGCAGATCTGGCGGTCGTGCCATACACGACCGTGCGACTGTATGGAGCGTATCGCCGGCAGGGACAGGGGGACTATCACCTTCCATTCCCGTTACCGGCGCAATACTCAACTACGGCTGGCTTTCTGCAGGGCGTGGTGGAGAAAGTCGCGCGAGTCGGAATCGAAGCTGGCGGAATGATCGCGCCGGGAGTAGAACTGACTGGGGAGGTGGGAATCAACCACGCGACAAACTGGAATCATCTGACGAATGTCACGCAGAATGAGCTTGCGGCGCGTGCACGACTCCAGTGGACGCCGAGGAGTCTGTTCTTTTAGAACGACAGAGGCGAACAGTATGACCCAGGCGGCGCGAGCGCGGGCCCTGCTACGCATCTGAGCCGGGAGCATCCACATCCCGTTCTCGCCATCCTCCAAAAGAGACGAGCGACTTTGTGAGTCCGCCAATTTTTTCCCGGTACAGTTCACCGTCCGGGAACAAAGCTCGCATTTCAGATGCGGACATCAGGCGAACCTGCTCCACTTCACGTCGCGCGGCTTCGTAGTCCGGCCGCCTCGGCATCCATCCCAGTTTGTATCTCTGGACCAGCCGTATTTGCAGCGCGCGAGGGAAGAACTGGAAGCACGGTATCAGGAAGTGGGGCTCCAGCGGGAAGTAGCGATTCGGCGTCTGGATGAAGTATCTCGGTGCGACTCGGCGAACTTCGGACGCCATTCGTTGCTGGTCAGCGAAGCTTCCGACGTGCTCAATTACCGAATTTGAGAACACTGCATCGAACGCCTGATCATGGAAGCACTGCATGTCACGCGCGTCGCCTTGGATCAGCTCGATGTCGGCTCTGATCGAGGTGTACGATTCGATGTTCAGGAGCGTCACGTGGAGCTGTCCTCGCGCAACAAGGTCGATCTCTCGCCAAAACTCCGGCGTGCCACCGATGTCCAGAACCCGGGCGCCAAATGGAAGTTCGGCCGCTAGATCTCGAAAAAGGGCGAACCGCCGCCGCCGCATGCGACTGGCAAGCGACGAGGGATCATGAAAATTGGCCAGACTCTTCAAGGACATTGCTGTGAAGTCGTGCGCTAAGTGACGATGGCCTTTCTGGCCAATACGAGGTTGTTGGAATAGTACTCGTCGCGTGAAGGTAGAATGACATTGAGCAATAGCGATAAAACGTTCAACGGGAATATCAAAATGAGCTGAAACAACCTCGCCGCAATCTTGTTTTGTGGCAGTACGTATCTGGACAGATACCAGATAAAAAGCTGACATAGCGCCAGGACGTATGTGGTGGTCTTCACCATCTCCACGACTTCGAAGTTGTTCCGTTCAAGGATGTGTTTGATACCGTAACTAGTGTATCGGGCGAAGTCATACGGTGCCTCATGCTCATCCCATGCAAAGGGAATCGATATGAGCAGCTGGCCGCCTGGCTTTAACACTCTTCTGATCTCGACGATCACTTCATCGATGTTGAAGACATGCTCAAATACCTCAAAGCAGACCGCTGAATCAAAACGATCGTCGGCAAACGGTAGAATCTCACCGTCGTAGAAAATGTCGATCTTGCTGTTCCTGTGGTCGTGTCCGGACACCTTGATGTCGACGCCAACGTAGCTCGTTGCATTCGCGAACAATGACTCGTACGGCTTTGAGCCACACCCGAAGTCCAGTACGTCTCCCTTGATTTCCGGAGCCAGACGCGAGATGCTCTTGTAAAGGCCGTCTCGTATGAAATAGTAGGGACTTATGACAATGCCCAATGGCGATGTTAGAAAGGCTTCACGATGAAGCCGATTTACAAGTTTTTTGAACATCCCGAAGTATAGTCCGGGCTGAGAGCAGACGTCCCTCCCGCGACTAGGACGGTGGCGCTCCGAAGTCTTCCCAAGTAATTTGGTTCGAAGAAGGCGACACGTCGTTTCAGTAGCTGACCGTACACGTAGTCTGGGGCAGAAGCTCAACGGTCGAGCAGTCGGCTCATAACCGTCTGGAAGTGGGTTCAACTCCCACCTGCCCTATTTCCCATCCGGCTAAGCCGCGACAGCTCCGCTTGGCTTGGCAGCAACGCGCGCGGCGAGAACCCGAGTGATTGGCCGCTCGACCAACAGGTGAAATGCTATCCCGACGGCCGTTGCGAGAAACGCGACGGCCGTCAGTGCTACTGACGTCGGGCGCGCATGTGCGAACTTGGCGAATCGGACGGCCACCACGATCGTCGGCAGGTGCACAAGGTAGATCGAGTACGAAGCGTCGCCGAGTAGCCGGAGGAGCGGTGCGCGGAAGGCTGGGTGCTGTGCATCACGTGCGGCGACGCCCAGAACTACGATCGCAGACGGGATGCCGTAACGCAGCGCCTGAGCCACATCGGGCGCCTGGAGCGACTGGTCGTGGGCCGCCGCAACCGCCCAAGCAACAACGCCAATCGCGGCGAGTGCGCGTGGCGCTGTGATCACACGACCGAGCACAAGCATCGCGACTGTCACGCCGGCGGCAAACTCGAGATTGTATGGACTGAGCAGGAATGTGATCGCAAACGGGAGCGCCGTAGGTGCAATCGCCTCCACCAGTCCAGTGAGGACGCTTCCCGCGAATACAGCGGAGACCAATGGCTTCCATAGGCGGCCCGGGAGCGCGATTGCGATCGCGAAGAGGAGATAGAACTTGATCTCGTGCGACAACGTCCACGCCGGCGGCACAAGCGGGAGAGCACCCTGGATCGGCCAGAGTAGATATGAGCGAAGTATGAACCACGCATCCATTTTTTCAGCGCGTACCGCGTGAGCGGTTAGCAGGGCACCGATCAACACGGCGGTCGTAACTATCCAGAGGGGCGGATAGACGCGTATGAACCGCCTGACCAGGAACCGACGTATCGCTTGCGGCTTCTCTATATCGCGACGATGAACGAGGTAGATGACAAAACCGCTTATCACAAAGAATAAGTCCACGCCAGCGTGGCCAAAACGCCAGAATTCGAAGCCGCCCGCAGAGCCCATGTCTCTGACAGCGATCTGACGAACGTGGTAGAGAACCACCAGTAGCGCTGCAGGCCCGCGCAACGCGTTGAGCCGCTCGAGGCGCCCGCTGCCCGCCGGCGTGATCTGGTGCGAAACTGGGGCCATCCGCCAAATCTATCGCCCCCCCCCGTGTCCCCTCATCGACCTTCTGTGCAGACATACACGCAGCCCTACCCCCTCACTGCCGTGGGCGGTATTTTACGAAGCTCCGGTGCACGCTCGGCCGGTCGCGTAGCTCAGCTGGTTAGAGCGCTGCTTTCACACAGCAGAGGTCCGGGGTTCGAGTCCCTGCGCGACCACTTCGCCTACCTTCCTCTCATCACACCCCAGAGCATGCGTGCTTTGACCCTCCGGTCACTCCTCGTGGCCGTTGTCGTATACGGAGCGCCGGCAGCGGTCGCGGCGCAGAACCCGACTCCGCAGCAGGCTCAACAACTGCTGCTGAACAATCCCGCGCTGTTGCAGCAGCTGAAGCAGCGCATCATGACGAGCGGAATGACCCCCGACCAGGTGAGGGCGCGGCTGCGCGAGTCTGGATATCCCGAAAACCTGCTGGATGCGTACCTCAACGGCGGCGGGGCGCCCGATACCACGGCAAGCTCCGAGCAGGTATTCAGTGCCGTTCAAGAACTGGGGATCGCTGACAGCGCCGCGGTGGATTTTCTTCGCTGCGGCCTCAATCCCGACTCGCTGATGTACGCGGACACTCTCTTCGCACGCGATCGGAGTGGCTTTGCGATAGACACGACCAGCGGGTCGCTCGGCTCTCTCAATTCGTTGCGGCCGAAGGGAACCAACCTTTCAGGCGGCACGCAGGGACAGGACGCGTACATGTCCGACAGCGTCCGCAACAGCCGCCAGCGGCAGGCACTAGCGCGAGCGTGCAAGGCGCGGGCTGACTCGCTCCACCGCCCGGACGTGATGGCGCAGGCCCAACGCGACAGCGGCTTCTCCATATTCGGACTCGATTTTTTTCGCCGATCGACGACTCTGTTCAATCCCAACGTTGCTGGTCCCGTGGATGCGAACTACCGCGTCGGCCCGGGCGATCAGCTCGTGCTGGTCCTGACCGGCGACGTGGAGGCATCTTACGAGCTCGCCGTGACCAGACAGGGCTTTGTCGTGGTACCGCAGGTTGGTCAGATATCCGTCAACGGTCTCACGGTCAGTCAGCTGACGGACGTATTGTACGACCGGCTTGGCAGAGTGTACTCGGGAGTGAGCCGCGGTAGCGGCGCGACCACTCACTTCTCCGTGACGCCGGCAAAGCTGCGTAGCAACATGGTGTTCGTGGTGGGCGACGTCATGGCGCCGGGCGCGTACCAGGTGTCCGCATCCGGCACGCTCCTCTCCGCACTCTACGCTGCGGGCGGCCCCACGGACAACGGAAGTCTGCGCGATCTGCAGGTCCGGCGTGGCGGGAAGTTGGTCGCCCACATGGACTTCTACGATTATCTGATAAATGGCGATGCGTCCAACGACGTGCGGCTTGACAACGGCGACATTGTCTTCGTGCCGGTGCACCTTGCACGCGTGCGAGTGGTTGGAGAGATCGTGCGTCCAGCCACCTACGAGATCAAGGCGAGCGAAACGCTTGCAGACGCACTTCACTTCGCTGGTGGTTTCAAGGCCACGGCTTCACGCCAGCGCGTGCAGGTGGAGCGGATCGTCCCACCGTCACAGCGATCGCCCGGACGCGACCGAGTCACGACTGACATCGTCTCGGACGCGTTCTTAACCGGGACCGGACCAGCTGTGCCGGTCGAACCCGGCGATGTAATAAGAGTCTTCCCAGTCACTACGCGTATCCGCAATCGCGTTACCGTAAGGGGCAATGTCAACATGCCCGGCACGATAGGAATGACTCCGGGGATGACAGTCGGCGGCGCGCTCAAGCTCGCCGGTGGCATCAAGGCTGACACGTATCTCGGCGAGGTGCTGATCACACGCCTCATGCCCGACTCGACCCGCCAGCAGCTGCGTGCAACACTGAGAGACTCCACCGGTGCAGTCGTCAATGACTTCCGGCTCCAGGAGGACGATAACCTCACCGTTTACTCAGTCACCGAATTTCGTCCTATCCGGTACGTCGCGATCAACGGTGCCGTTCGAAAGAGCGGGCAGTTTGCGTACCACGAAGGGATGACTGTGCGCGATCTCGTTCTGGAAGCAGGCGGCCTCGAGCAAAGCGCACTTCTCAACGAAGCCCGCATCGCGCGCCTCCCCGAAGACAGAACTGGGACAGTGACAGCGCGCGAATTTTCGGTTCCGCTGGATTCGAGCTATCTCTTCGAGCGCAGCCCGAATGGCGAGTATGACGGCCCTCCGGGTCTCCCCGCTCCGGCTGGCCCAACGCCTGACGTCCAGCTGAAACCGTATGATAATGTCTTGATTTTGCGGCAACCTGGCTGGGAGCTTCAGCGCACCGTGACGGTTGCGGGTGAGGTCCGCTACCCTGGTAAGTACACGTTGCTGAGCAAGAGCGAGCACATAAGCGACGTATTGAAACGAGCTGGTGGTCTCACGCCGGAGGGTTACGCGAACGGTGTCGCGTTCTACCGGAAATCAAGCGCGATCGGCCGAATTGGAATCGAGCTTCCGGACGTGTTAAGAGATTCGAAAAGCCGGGACAACCTATTGCTGGTGGACGGTGACTCGCTGTACATCCCCCGCTTCAATGCGGTCGTACGGGTGCAGGGCGCGGTCAACTCTCCGGTCGCCGTTACGTACGCGCCCGGCGAGGATCTTAACTACTACATTCGCGCGGCCGGTGGACCGACGCAAAAGGCCGACGTCGGTCGGGCGTACGTAACCCAGCCGAATGGCAAGGTGGATGCAGAGGCACAGCGATTCCTGATACCGGACTACATACCAAAACCCAAGCCAGGAAGTGTGGTGTACGTTCCTGTAAATGACGGAGCCGCAGGGACGAGCGTTCTGACTGTCCTCGGCTCACTTGCCGGCGTGGCTTCGAGTTTGGTCGCGGTCATAGCGCTCCTTCGCACTCATTAACAGTTAATGCCTGACGTCGTCCCGATCGCGGAGCCGAGCCCCGAGCCGTTGACGCTCGCGCTCTGGACGGCGGGTGTATTGAACCGCTGGCGAACTGTGTTAATCAGCACGCTCGCCATATTGTTGCTCGCACTTCTCGCCGCGGTTCTGCTACCGCCCATTTACCGGGTGACCGTATCGTTCGCTCCCAACCCGTCGAGTTCCTCGAAGATCGGCGGCGCGCTCAGCAGTCTGGGCACCGGAGCACTGTCTGGGCTCGCGAGTGGCATGGGGTTGGGATCTGTAGGTGGCGAACCCACCGAGTCGCCGGCGTTTTACGCCGAACTGATGCAGAGTCGCGAGCTGCTGACACGGTTGCTCCTCACCCGATTCCGGGATCCGCGCACAAACGTCAGGAGCGATAGCGCACGGTTGGTGGACATCATGAAGCTCAACTCTACCGACCCCAGCCGGCGCGTAGAGCTCGGCGTGAAGGACCTGCTCAAGACGATGGTCACCGAGGCAGACATAAAGACAAACCTCGTAAAGGTGACTGTCAGCGACCGATATCCAACGATCGCTGCACGCGAGGCCAATACGGCACTCGCGCTCGTGAACGCATTCAATCTCGAGCAGCGGACATCGCGTGCACGCGCTAAGCGCGTGTATCTGCAGGGACGTCTGGCGGACGCCCGAAACAACTTGAGCGCAACACAGGCGCGGTATCGCGATTTCCTGGTACGAAACCGGCAATGGCGCACTTCTCCGACGCTGTCATCCGACGAGGAGACGCTGCGTCGCAATGGTGACATCGCCACCGACTCCTACCTGTCTCTTGATAAGCAGGTCGAGGCAGCCAGACTCGACGAGTTCAACGACGCTGCGTTGATCACAGTCGTTGACTCCGCGGTCACGCCAGTGAAGCCGTACTGGCCGCGCTATGGGCTGTTAATACCCGGGGCGTTGCTCTTCGGTCTTTTTGTGGGCGGAACCATAGCTGGCGTCGCAACCGTGTACGCCGATTGGAGCCGGCGTGAGCCCATGGCGGCGCACAAGCTGGCGATGGCCATCAGGCGCAGGAAGGCGCTCGGTAACGAGCCTCCGCTAGCGCGCCGTGCCTGAGCAACGCGGGTTGCCGGCGCGGGCGCTCCCGTGGATCATGTGGGGGCTGACGTTTCACATTTTCGGTATCGCGCTTCTCTTCGGCTTCTTCCACCTGTCGGCGTCGCTGGTACGTGCGATTGCGGCATGGAAGGAAGTGGTCGCAATGATCATCTTCGTGATTGTCATCATCCGCGCAGCGACCGGTCGCGGTGCTCATGCCAGCGTAGTAACAGCGGACCTGTTCGCCGGCGCGTGGCTTGCACTCGCTGTCGTTTTCTTCGCGACTGAGAACGTCTTATTACGCGATTTCGTTCCAATCAAGGCGGCCGTGTTCGGCTTGCGGGACGCAGCCTTTTTCCTTGTGTTCTACTTCATCGGGCGCTCGACACCGGAACTCGGGAACGACTACACGCTGATGAAGCACGCGTTCGCGATACTTTGCGTTACCTCGGCGATCGCGATTGCCGAACAGATATTCATCACGCCGCAGATGCTTGTCGCGCTCGGGGTCGCCTCTTACGTGCAGGACTTCCTCGGCGGAACTGTGTTCACCCAGGGGAACGCATACGGACTGCCCGACAACTACTGGAGCCAGATGGGCGGTCATTATGTCCGCAGGTCGGGATCAGTGTTTCTGTCAGGACAGGCCTTCGCAGTGATCTTTATAGTTCTGATTCCACTCGCGACCCTCTGGCTGCTCAGCAGGAAGAAGACACGCCCGGTTCACGTGATCTGGTACGCAATAATCTGGGCTGGGCTTATCGCCACGTTTACCCGAACGGCGATTCTTGTCGCCGCGCTTCAGGTCTTGATGATCTTCGCCGTGCGCCGTCGCGTGACCGGAGCCGCGCTCCTTGCAAGTGTCGCGGTAGCCGCTCTGATTGGTTGCATGGCGATGTTCCCCTCCATCGCCACGTTCATATTCGAGACACTGACGTGGCAAAGTGGAAGCAGTGCGTCACATCTTAAGGACTGGGTTAACGGCATCGTCGCCTTTCTCGAGCAGCCGTGGGGCTATGGACTCGGGACAACTGATCAGACGGCAGTACGCGCCGGCCTGCACCCATTGACCGCCGACAATTTGTATCTCAAGTATGCCGTAGAACTCGGATTACCGGGACTGATCGCGCTCCTCGGGACTCTTGGGTGTATCGGACTCGCTGGCCTTCGCGCAGCGCGATATTCGTTTCAGGCGTCCGCTAGCGATCTGGGCATGGCAGTTCTCCTCATTATCGTCGGAGTGATGATTTACGGAATGACCAGCACCATGTTCAACGACCCAATAGTTGGGTGTCTCACATTCTGGCTCGGCGGCACAGCCGTTACACTCGCGCAGCGCGCACACGCGTCCGCACCAGTACCGATAACCCGTGCGCTCGGCTATGTCTGACCCGTCGTACGGCGTAGTCCTCCTGAATTGGAACGGATTCGCAGACACCGAGTGCGCGCTCGATTCATTGCTGGCTGCGGATCCGCGTCCGGCCCGAGTAATCGTGGTCGACAACGGTTCGGCCGACGATTCGTTGGCGCGTCTCGATGAGTGGCTGTCTCGCAACGATGTCGCCGGCGCTCCCCCGTGGGTAAGCGTGATCGCCGAGAAAGCGAATCGCGGCTACGCCGGCGGCAATAACCTGGGGCTGGCGAGACTCGCAACAACGGGTGACGTGACGCATTTCCTGCTGCTGAATAACGACGCGACCGTGGCGCCCGATTACTTCGCGCGAATGAGCGACGCGATCCGGAGTTTCCCCGATTCCGCATTGCTCGGTTGCGCGATCTATTACCATCCGGAACGTGAGAAGGTGTGGTTCGCCGGTGGATATGAAGTGCCCTACCGTGCGTTGATGCTGCACAACTACAAATTACCAGCAAGCCTCGAACCTCAGACAACACCGTTCGTGACCGGCTGCGCGATGGTGATCTCGCGGGCACTTTACGACGCACAGGGTGGCCTGGCAGAATGCTACTATCCCATTTACTGGGAAGACACCGAATATTCATTCCGCGCACGCAATAACGGATGGCGCGTTATGCTCGTGCCGTCAGCGCGTGTGTTTCACAAGGTGGGCGCGAGCGTCGGCGGCGAGGATATCACGCCGCAAGTTGCGTTTTGGCAGAATCGGCACAGGGGATACTACGTGCGTCGCAACTATCGCGGTGCGGACCGGGCCGCGGCTATCGGGTACCTCATCGCCACCAAGCCGGCTCGCGCCATAGTCGAACTGATCCGCGGTCGGCCTGCGATGGGAAGCGCAATATTTCGGGGGTTCCTGCACGGTCTGGTCGACAACCCCTTGTAATGCTCGATCGTAGCCAGTTTCGCGACGCGTCTCACTATGGACTTGCTGTCGCGAGCGAAGTCATTGCGCCCGCATTACGGGTTCTTGCGCGAGCGGTTTCGCGGTCAGCACCAGCCGCGCCAAAACAGTGGCGCACGGGGGTAATACTCGGTAGCGGACACATAGGCGACGTGCTGTACCGTACGTGCTCGCTCGACGCGTTGAAGCGCGGACTGCCCGAATGTAAGTGGTCATACGTTACAACGCCGTCGGCGGCGGCCGCGCTCGCTGGCAACCCGTCGCTGGAGGAGGTTCTCGCGTGGAGTATCGATACCGACTCTCAACCCCTCGCGCCTGGCCGGCATAGTGAGCTCGCGCGACGCCGATTCGATGTTGCACTATGCAGTGACAATGTTGGTCACCATCACGCGGTAATGCTCGCCCTCAGGCTCGGCATCCCGAATCGGGTCGCTTTTACGCGGAAGGGACTGTCCGGCCTCGTTACAAATGGCGTGCAACTTACCGAACCGATGTCCCACTCGGCGGCGTTCAGGCGCATGGTGGATTCGGTAACGGGTGCGAATACAACATCTCCATTGCGGCCACACATTTTCCCGTCGCTGGACGATACCATCGCTGCGGACCGCGAATGGGCGCGGCTCAATACCAGCGACGCGGACTTTGCTATCGCCTGTGCCGCTACCACACGGCAAACGATTGGAGACTGTCCCCCTAACCTGTTCGTCGATATCCTTCGCCGAGCACTCGATCTTGCGCCGAAAGCGCGCGTAATTCTGACCGGCGTTGCGAGCGATCGACCGTTGCTTGAGGCGATAGCAACGGAGTTGGGCGAACGAGCGGTGGTGTCTGCTGGCGTCCTTCCAGTTCTGGCATTCGGAGCGATGCTTGGACGATGCTCAGTATTCATTGGCACCGATTCCGGCTCGCGTCACCTGGCAAACGCTGCGGATATTCCAGTCTTCTTTGTACGAAACATGGGAACGACAGCACTGGAAACCGGGGCCTACTGCCCCACCGAGATGGACATCGCTCCGGCCGGTGAATACCTATCCGCCCCGGCGATGAGAAATGCGCTGGAAGGCGTGGATCGCGCCGCGGTCGCCAAAGAACTGGTTACCGCCGCGCGCTCACGAGTTCGCGATAAGTCCGCACATATGCCGCTCTGAAGGCCGCCGGCGAAAATTTACGCAGGACGCGCTCGCGCGCCGCGTTGCCCATCTGCATTCGCGTGGCCGGTTCCCGCAGTAGCGTTACGATTGCCTGCGCCATCGCAACTGCATCGCCTGGTGGCGTGAGCAGCCCCGTCACTCCGGCCTCCACCATCTCCGGCGCGCCGCCGTGCGATGTCGCGACTACCGCCCTGCCGCTCGCCATCGCCTCCAGGATCGTCGTTGGAAGCGGATCGGGGCGGATGGACGGCTGAACAAATACGTCGATACGTCGAAGCAGCTCCGGCGTATCCACGCAGTAGTCCTGAATGGTTACGTGCTCGGATATCCCGTAGCGGCGCGCCAGCGCGCGAAGCTGTTCGAGAGCCGTTACGTTGCCATCCAGCACACCACCCGCAAGCACAAAGCGCGTGTCCGGCAACTCGCGACAGACAAGTTGCGCAGCACGGAGCAACAGTTCCTGCCCTTTCCACGTCCCGACACGACCAATCATCCCAACTACGAGCGGACGCGCATCGTCATCGGCGCGTGGCGTGTCAAACGCAAATCGGGCGGTGTCGACGCCGTTGTAGATCACATCGATCTTCGATGCCGAAGCCGGTTGCGTTACGAGAATGTGATCCCGCACCGCGTGTGACACCGCGATCACCTTGTCCGACGACCGCACTATCTTTCGCGCGAGCGCCGTCCTGATCAGGCGCGGACGCTCGACAATCTCTGATACATGCCACAGGTGCGGCACTCCCATCGTTCGCGCTAGATCAGCGCCAGTTAGTACTGTCGCGGTGTGTGAATGCACCAACACGATTCTCCGTTGGCCGATCACCTCGAGTGCGGCGCGAACCGCCGCCGGTGCCCGCAACGTGAGTCGCCCCACGCCCCAGGGCGTCATGTACCGTCGCCGAAGCACAGTGAGCGGAACAGCATGAACGGTGACCCCTCGCGCGCGCAGCCGGCCGCTCAGCCGTTGCTCGGGCGCTAGCTCCGACGTGATATCGTCCGGTACGAGAACCATGGCGTCAAATTCGGTGCCTTCCAGCGAGCGTACAGTCTCGTAAAGGACGTAATCCGATCCGTACCACTCGTCCGCACCGTGAACGAAGAGAATCGTCGCGGGCTTATCTGCCACGACGACCGCCGATCAGAATTCTCGGATGTTTCCGCACAAATCGCAGCATACCGTGTACGTGCCAGAACGTACGCCGATCGAAGAACGTCTTGTCCGTTGCAGCCTGGTGCTCGTGCATCGCCCGTGCAGAGGGCGTCTGCCACACCTCCCAGCCCGCCTTCCACATGCGCCACGCGAGATCGATGTCCTCCACATACAGTGGGCGGTAGCCCGGATCGAAGCCGTCAATTCGTTGCCATGCAGCATTACGGACAAAGAGGCAGGCACCAAGCGCCCAGTCAACTGTGCGGTCCTGTGTCGGCTGCGGAAGAAAGTGAGCCATGCGTGCAACATGGTCGCCCATGATGCGGCGCAACGGTGTCCGACGCAGGATGGTTCCGCCGATTCGGGGGAAACGGCGAGCCGACGGCTGAGGCAAGCCCGAGGGGTAGCTCAAGAGCGGCACCATTAGGCCGGCATTCTCGTGTCTGCGCATCGCGTCGATCAGCTCCCGAATGCAATCTGGCTCCAGCACGACGTCGGGATTCAAAACAAGCCCGAAATCGAAACTAGCTGTCGCTAGTGCATGGTTGTGATTCTCGGCGAAACCAAACGGCGACATGCGGTACAGTAAATGCGCCGCAGGAAACAGCTCCCTAGTTACATTCGCGGTCCCATCATCCACGCCATTGACAACGACGGCGACCGTTAGCTGCCCATCGAACTGCTGGCTCGCGAGAGACCCGAGGCAATGGCGGATCTTATCCCCTTCGCCTGTGGAGACAATCGACGCGACGACATGAGTCATTAAAGTGTCACACTGCCGCCTGGGCGGTACGATCGGGCCAGAACACTCGCCGCAGCGATACCGGCACTATCCTGTTCGCCGCGAGCAACAGCAGCGTGGTGTCCAGCGTCACTCGCGCGGTCCACGCCATAGCCGCGCCATTGATGCCGTAAGCGCCAACGAGATACCAGGCAAACGGCAAATAAATCACCAGCTCGATCATGTGGAATTTTGCAGGCACATCGGGCCGGCCGGACGCTTCAAGAAAAGTGTACGGGATATGTGCTATGGCGTTAATCACCACCCCGACCGATAGAATCCGAAGCGCCATCGCGCCCCGGGCTGCGTAATCGGCACCCATCCATAGATGAAGTATCTCAGGTGCAAAGAACAACCCGATCATTGCGGGAATGCTCATCATCAACACCAACGCGCGCATCGACGACGCGAACAGACGGTCGATGCGCGCCGCCGCCGCAACCACGCCGAGTCCGGTCAGCAACGGAAACAGCGCCGTGATGAGGCTGTTCGGGATCATCAGGAGTCGCGTGATCCCCTCGTACGGCGCCGTGTAGTACCCCACGGCCGTCAATCCTGATCGCGCGCCGAGCGCGAAGCGGTCGAAGTAGATCAACATCGGGCTAATCAGACCTGACACCGCGACCCAGCCACCAAAGCTTATGAGACTGCGTAGCCGGCGCCAGTCCCGCGGCGGCTGAATCCGAAAGCCCGGAATCACGCGCCTGATCGCGATGAGCGTCACTACAGCGGCCAGCGCGCGCCACGCCAATACCCACATCAGCATGTCGGGGAGCGAGTGTCCCATGCGTGCGAGGATCGCCGGAATGATGATCGAACCGGCCGACGCCGGAATCTTGATCGCATTGCTGAGTGTGAAGCGTTGCGCACCTTCCAACACGCCGCGAAACGTCGTGAGCGCGAGAACCACGGGAAGATTGAGCGCCACCACCATGAACAGCCGCGACGCCTCGTCAACCAGACCAGGATCGACGCGGAAGACGTGTTGCGCGAGCGTTGGCGCGAAGCCAATCAGCAGGGCTGCCGCACAGCAGCCGACTATCAACTGCACCGACAGCGACACCCATGTGATCTGCGACTCGTCGCGCGTGCCTCGCGCCGTCGAGTCGGCGACGTAACGAACTGTCGCCCTCCCCAACCCAACGTCGAACAGCGTCAGATACTCCAGAAACGCCCAGCTGACGCCCAGCAATCCGAAGCGTGCCGGACCGAGCGCGTGAGTGAGGAGCGGCAACACCAGGGCGGCCACCGCGAGCGGAACCGCGAGGCCTGCAAGATTGAGCAGCGCATTGCGCCCAACCCGCGAGCGCAGCGCCAGAATTATTTCGTTGCTCAATGGTTGATCAAGACAGCAGCACTACATCATCCGCTGCTTCCACGTGTTCGGCACGAGGGGTGAGTCGATCTCGATTGGAAGATGGTACTCAAACGGGCGTGTCCCGTTGGTGCGAATCCACTCGATTATGCTGCGGAGTCCGTCACGAAGCGACACCTTGGTCTTGTAATCGAGCAACCGTCGCGCCTTATCAGCGGAGCACGTCGCGTAGCGCACCTCACGCGGCCGTTCCGGAACGAATATAGGATCGAGCTTGAGGCCCATGAGGTCAGCAATGGTGTGCGCCAGCTCAAGAATGGAGATGTACTCCTCGTCCGGCCCGATGTTGATTATCTGGCCTGCCACCCCATCGAGCGAACCCATCTTCATCAAGGGATCGACGCAATCCTGCACGAACGAGAAGCAACGCTTCTGCCCGCCGTCGCCGTAGATGATCGGCTGCTCGCCCTTGAGCATGCGATTGATCATAATGCTCGCGACGTTGCGATATGGATCGTTGTACTTCTGCTTTGGCCCGATGATGTTGTGCGGGACCGCTATCGCGTATTCAAAGCCGTGCGTGTCAGCGACGTTCTTCACAAGCATCTCGGCGGCGTACTTCGCGATGCCGTACGGGTCCACGGGCTGCGGCCTGGTCTCTTCCGTGAACGGAGGCTTGGCGTCGCCGTAGCGCGCCATGCTCGAACAATTGATGAAGCGGCCGATCTTGTTCGACGCAGCCGCGGCGAGCATTGCCGCCGTATTTTGATAGACGTGCTGCGCAATCAGCGCGGGCGAGAAGACACTGAGCCCTTCCGTCGCGATCGCGGCGCAGTGGTACACCAGATCCGAGCCCGACATGAGCCGCTTCATCGTGTTGACGTTGCAGCAGTCGGCCTCTTCGAACTGAATCCCCTCGGGGAGATTGGCCAGCTCGCCGCCGATCAGGTTATCGCAGCCGACCACGTGAGCGCCGTGCGCTACATAGGCTTCAGCGAGGTGGCTCCCAAGGAACCCAGCCGCACCGGAAATGAACACTTGCATGGGCTGAATTTAGCGAGGCGCGGTCTGTGTTGGGGCGGTTTTAGCGGCGGCGGTAGCGCGCCTGGAGAAAACTGCTGAACCCGTCGTAGACCTGGATCTACTTGGGCGTTCGCCCGTATCCGTCGATATCGTCATGCGGGACGATATCCACAAACAAAATAGTTCCACCTTCCGCAAACTCTGTCGCCGTCCGTATATCAAGGGCTACAGCTCCCCACAGGCCGCTCGCCGGTCGACTTGCCGTCGACTTGCCTTCAGTACGCTCCGCTTCGGCTGAACAGCACCGGGATCGTCTTCATCATGATCTTGAAGTCCAGCGGCAGCGACCAGTGCTCGATGTACTCTCGGTCGTATCGAACTACCTCCTCGAAATCCACCACATCACTGCGGCCATTTACCTGCCACAGACCGGTGATTCCCGGCTTGGCATCCAGCCTCCGGAAGTGGTGGTCCTCGTAGGACTCCATGTCCGACTCGAAGAACGGACGCGGCCCCACTAGCGACATGTCGCCAATTAGCACGTTCCAGCATTGCGGGAGCTCGTCGATGCTCCAGCGCCGGAGCCAGGCGCCGAAATGCGTCACTCGCGGATCGTTGGGGATCTTGAACAGCCGCGGATCTCCTGTGTGGTTGAGATACGCAAAGTCTTCCTTTTCGTCGTCTGCGCCTACCCGCATCGTCCGGAACTTGAGCATGCGGAAGCGTTTGCCACCCAGCCCAGCGCGGTCCTGCCAGAAGAAGATGGGGCCTGGCGAATCGAGCCTGATGAGCACGCCGATGACGAGCAGCACCGGCGCGACAATCGCGATCGCCAGCACTGCACCCAGAACATCTACCGCCCGCTTGACGACCAGCGCCTGGGCCTTGAGCAGCGGCGCACCCAGCTCAAAGAACGGCTCGTCCTGATGCCAGACCAACAGCGGCTTGCGCCCAGCTATCTGGACCGAGCGCGCCGGATAAAGAAACTCACATCCGGCCGACAAGCTGATGTCCAGGACTTCGCGAACCTGCTCTTCTTCGAGATGAGAACCAACGATTACGGCCTCCGCGCCCACCGCCGTAATCGCATGAGCGAGCCGAGTGAGTGCCTCGCGCTGCTTGCCATCAAGGGCGAGTGTGAGAGTGCCGACTGGCCTGTAATCGCCACCAAATTCGGTGGTCATCCGATCGAAGTTCCAGTGCTCCGCGTCAGCCCGCTCTACGATGATTGCCGGCGTCGCCCCATTTGGACCCGGCCACACCGCGCGGAGGAACCACTGAGTCAGCCTGCGCTCAGCCGCCAGGATAAACCAAAGCCCCGCGGCAACGACGGCGAAAAGTTGAAGCGCCACGACCGGCCCGTGTATGCCCACCAGAGGCCAAAGAAACACAGCGGCGGCCACGGCGGAGGCGGCGGCCAGGCGAGCGGCCTGATAGAGGTGCACACCCCGAAAGTAGTTGCCGGTAACGAGCAGACTGGCGAGGAGAACGACCGCCGGAGCGGGCCCGAACGGTGTCGGTAGCCCCCCCATGAACGGGAAGCTGGCAGAGCGCGCCAGCGCCCACACCACAGATTGAATCAGGAGAACAGCGGAGACGTCTGCGATGCCCAGCACCAACAGTCGCTTGATGAGCCGCGCTGCGTGCCGACGAACCGCTACGGGGCGACGCTGCCGCAGTACGCGCGCCGGCCATTCAGCGGTGGCACTGAAGCCTCGACGACCAGGAACGGTTTTCGGTAATGAAAAAAGCCGTAAACGCTGCGTTGGCTCTACTGACGAATCAGGTGTCATTCAGGCTTGACAAGGTGGATCGAACTGCACGAAATGACATTGCTGTGGGTTCGGCGCAAGTATCCTGCCACGCAACCATTGTTGGCAGCCACTGGGTCACTTGAAGGGAGAAAACGATATCGATAGCGTCGTGTTATGGACGTCTACCCAGTCGTTCCCGAAACAGCCGGAAATATTCTGGAAATGGTAGTTGAGACGACTCGCGAGTCTCACATCTGCCGACAGATAGCCACCTCCCAGCGCGTGACCGCCCCTTATCCCCGGGATGATGGACACGTCCTGGTTGCACTGACCAAGGTAAGACTGCCAAACGCGTGCCGCGCGAACGCCCTCATCGGAACGGATGCGGTTGAAGGTGATTCCAACCGAGGCTGTCGGCCATACACGATCAATTGCCAGCCACTGGCTCGACGACCCAGGCCCGATGGCCGCACCGATAGGCTTACCTAGTTCAGTATATCCCTGAATGACTCGACGACTGGTGTAGAAAACACCTTCGGGCTCATCTCGAGTTACGGCGCTTGGCTCCAGGGTGGTGGCTTCGAACTGCAGGCGATATGCTGGTTCACTCAAAGGAACTGGGGTGCGATACTGCAAGCCGACAGTGTACCCGTGAGAATGCGTCGGGCGCACGATAAGATCATGCAAAGAAACCGGTAGCTCCTGTCGCGCCCACTCGGCGTAGAATTCGAATCCATCAGTGGGGAGGACCCAACGTCCGAAAAGCGAAAAAAGCTGGTCGCGCCCGCCCGGAGTAAGCGTGGAGTCCGACAGCGGATGATTGGCCGGTCTCCCGGTATTGGCGAAGACGTCGAGCCATCGAAACGGAACGGCGCCATATCCTGATGCTGTCGCGAAGACCGCCCGTGTAACCCCGAGCGACAAGTTCGGTTGGGACGCTGGGCGCCACGTCACCACCGCCGCCGTGAGCGATCGAACGTCGTTTGTCTTGACGGTGTCGAAGTACTGAGATTCGGAAAGCGCACCCACGAACCATCGAGCTTCGAACGCGCCGAAACGTGTGCGGATAGGATGCGACGTACGCAGCTCGATACGCGGAACTCCGGCCGCGTTGTCGCTCATGATTATTGCGTTCTGAATACCGGGACCCCACCACATATTTTCGGAAGTTAGCCCGATCTCTACTGGCCCCGTGTTGTACCAGGCGCCGCTCTGGCCAAGCCAAAGTCTGAGGGCCGAGTTTTCTCCGCGCCTCCATGGCACGTCCGCGGAATAGGGCTGGATATACCACTGGTCCGCAAACCCGCCGCCGTAGCGCGCTTCGGGGAGTGGCAGGAAAATATCGTTCGCCAGCGGGCCGCCGAACTCGAACTCGTCATTGGCCGTGAACCAGAGATCCGGTGCGACGACAAGACGGAACCTGCCCCGACTCGCTTCCACACCGGTCGTCACTCGCCAGCTCAACCCGCGCTGCGCCACCATCACACCCGTGTTCGGTCCAAACGGAATCGCGGTGTTGTTTATGAGCTGTGCATCCGGTCGAATCCCGTGAAGCATCCACCCAGAGGCGCTGGAGTCGCGCCGGAGGAGAAGTGACGGGGACCTGATCAGAAACGCGTCGATGCTGCTTGTGTCCCCCGCAAGTTGACTCAAGCGAATGCGATCAGCCGCCTCCGAAGTCGGGCGTACCAAGCTCTGCGCAGCCCCTATGTGCGATGCCTGGGCGAAAGCAAATTGCGTCATAAAAACGGAGCCGACAGCGGCCAGACATATCAAGCGGCACAACGCCAAGTCTCTCTCCAGTTGGATTCGGTCGTGGTTAACATTAACCGCGAAGCGTAGCTGATGCGACGTCGTGACCCCCGTGGAAAAGCGCCAGCCCGTGACGTGTCCGGGGTGATGCGCTAGGTTTTGCGCATGTCATCGGTCCCGCGCCTCGCGCATTCCACAGTGCGCCCGAGTTTGTTGCATGTCGTCGCGATAATATCGTTCCTCGCTTTCCCCACGCTTTCAACGCGCGCGATCGCCCAGTCCACACAGGTGGTTACGGGGGCGGCCGGCGGCGTTCGCGTCGGGAGCGACCTGGACAATTACCTCCGCTACCTCGAATCACTCGGCAAAACTCCCCTTGTGCCGTGGGGCATCCGCGGGTTTTCACCCGGCGTGGTGGATTCCTTGACGTCGGTGCGCGGTAAGCATGCGTGGTCGGACAGTTGGCTCTTCGCCAAACCGGCGACGCCGGAGCACTTTCGAGCCCTGCCGCTGGAGTTCACTGAGCGGTATAACAGCTCGTATGCGTATGGGATCAACGACGGGCCGGTGTGGGCGGGACGCGGCCTTACGTCCTCCGTCTCCGCCGGTTTCGCATTTGCTGCGGGGCCGTTATCGGCGGTCGTGAAGCCGATTGCTTTTCGGGCTGAGAATCAGGCCTTCGCGATGCGGCCAAATGGCGAGACGGGAACCGGCGCGTTCAGGGATGGCGTATCCCCGGCTACCATCGACAGGCCCCAGCGGTTCGGGAACGGTGCGTACTCACACTTAGACCCGGGCGAAACGACCATCCGCCTTGATCTGCTTGGCGCGTCCGTCGGCGCGACCAGCGCGAACGAGTGGTGGGGACCGTCGAGTGTCTTCCCGTACATCCTTGGCAACAATGCCGCAGGCGTCCCACGCGTATTTCTTGGTACTCAGCACGAGACCAACATCTACTTTGGAACGGTTCAGGCGCGCGTCGAGTACGGGATCGAGCTACAGTCGCGATTCTCGCCGGTCGTTGGACCTGACACGTTCGTCAGTGCTGATTCTTCAGGGCGCAAGCGCACGATGTCTGGGCTGGTCGTCACATTCAGTCCGAAGATATTTCCTGGATTGGAGATTGGGGCGGCGCGCTATTTTCACGTTGCGTGGACCGGGCACTTCGGGATGGCTGATCTCAAAACGCCGTTCGAGGGTCTGCTGAAGAGCTCCGTTCCAGTCGGCATCGCAATTCCGGGCGTCGACAATCGCGACGCCCTTAAGAATCAGCTGGCATCGCTGTCGTTCAGATGGGTGCTCCCGCGTAGCGGCGTCGATCTTTACGGTGAGTTCAGTCACGAGGATTACAGCGAGAACAGTCGCGCACTCGAAGTGCAGCCCGATCTTACACGGATTTACATGATGGGCTTCCGCAAGGCCTTCGCACACGCAGACTCGTCGTCCTTCGATGCGCTGCGAGCCGAAGTATTCGACGCCAATCCGACCGCGCTCGGAAAATTCCGTGGTGAGGGATTTATCTATGTCCACTATCCTATCCGGCAAGGACATACCGAAGAAGGAAAAGTGATCGGCGCTGGCGCCGGTGTTGGCGCGCCGGCTGCCGCCTCCATCGCCTGGGAGAGGTTTCGACGGGAAGGGCGACTTACATTCTATTTTCTAAAGACGAGTGAGAACACGCCGACAGACTTGGCGAGTCTGCCGGTGACCACCGGAAGCGCAGGTGTGAGTGCCATGCGCTTCACCCGTTTGGGGGATGTAACATTTGACGTCGCCGCGGTTCGATCGACGACGATTCCCGGTGCAGCCGGTGGCTGGGGGCTAGCTGCGTCCGCGGGACTGGAATTTCGAATACCCTAAAACGCATTCCCACAATTGCGCGAGCAACCCAGCGGCCACGGTGCACAACAAGCGTGCCGAAATTGCTTGTTAGCACCACGCGATTGACCTCCGCACCTTTCACAACCGAAAAGAGCAAGCGAACCGGCTATTCGCGACTGTCCATCCGCGAAGCCGGATCGATCTTAACACGCCGCTCGATCAGCGCGCCGATCACTAGAAGCACGACTGCGAAGGTCGCCGGAAGGGTCCAGCCATTTGCGAGATCGCCCGCGTGCGATAGCACCGCACCCACAAGGCTCGCAGCCGCAAAGAGTAGCGTGACCTTAGTGTGTCCGGCGCCCCCATTCGCGACGCGCTGGTAGAGATGGCTGCGATGGGCCTGGGTCACCTTTTCCCCGCGAAGCCATCTGCGTAGCAACGTCACGATCGCATCTCCGAGCAGCGGGAAGAGTGGAAGGAATACGCGACCCGCACTTATGGATTGCTCTCGCATGGTCATGAGCGCGACAAACGGAACCAGGAATCCAAGTGCACCTGACCCGACATCTCCGAGAAAAATGCGAGCACGTGGGAAGTTCCAGGGGAGAAAGCCAATGCACGCTGCGGCGACCGCGGCAGCGTACCACGAAGCTCTTGATACGGCCGACCCAAAGAACACCAGCGACATCGCAAAGATTGCTATCTGGCAGGCAACGAACCCGTTTATCCCGTCCATGAAATTCACGAAGTTGATGGACGTTACTGTCCAGAGCGCCCACACAGCAAAGACGCCAAGCTGCAACGTGAATGA
Source organism: Gemmatimonadota bacterium (assembly GCA_041691775.1). Taxonomy (GTDB): domain Bacteria; phylum Gemmatimonadota; class Gemmatimonadetes; order Gemmatimonadales; family Gemmatimonadaceae; genus Fen-1247. Next base: position 39,805 of record JBEPUB010000007.1, on the reverse strand, counting down.
CATCCCGGGTGCGACGGCAAAAATGCCGAGCGCCAGACCGGCGAGCAGATGCACGCCCAGCCGGGTACCGACAGCGAGACCACGCCTGTCATCCTGCCAGCCCACTAGTGCCACGGCACCGCATGCAACTATGCTCGTCCATATCCGAACATCGCGGGCGCCCAGCGCTATGAAAATGAACGCAGTGAGGATCACGGCGACCACACCCAGCCCCCCACCCCGTGGCGTAGGCGTGTCGTGTGACCCACGCTCTGTCGGATGGTCAAGCACACCCTGTGAAATCGCGAAACGTCGTACTACGCCCACCAGAATTGCCGACGCGGACAATACGAGGAGAAAAAATTCAAGCTCAGTCACGCGATCATCGATTCCTCTCGCGCCGCAGGAAACTCTCCGCGGTTATTCGTAGCCCCTGATCTACGCTAACTGGCGGCGTCCACCCGAGAACGTGTGTTGTGTGCGCGATGTCGACCTGCAACGACTCGAAAAGCCGGCGTCCCATGTCCCGTCGACCAGCGACACGCGCGCCAAATTTGAGAAACGCCTCTGGCACCGGCAGGAGCCACGGAGAGACTCCGAGAGCGCAGCTCAAGCGCCGGAGTAGTTCTGTCGTCGACAGATCCTCGCCATCACTGATGAGAAAGGTCTCGCCGGCGGCGGCTGGATGATCTACGCATGTGAGTATCAAGTCGACCAGGTTTTCCAGTGCGACGAGACTTCGAGTGTTATGGATCGCGCCGAGCGGAAGCGGCAGCCCCCGCGTGAGCCACTGCATCATCGAGGCGAAGTTGGCCTTGACGCCGGGGCCGTACACGAGCACCGGGCGGATGACAACGACTTCGAGACCGGTCTCTGCTGCGACTTCTCGCAACGCGCTTTCAGCTTCGTGCTTTGAAGTACCGTATGGATCGATCGGCGCAGGCACGTCAGACGCGCGAAATGGTCGGCCTGCCGTCGTCCGCTCTCCGTTTACCTTGATGGAGCTTATGAAGACGAACCGCCGGACACCACTGTCGGCTGCCTGGCGAGCGATGCGCAGAGTGCCGTCAACATTCGTCCGCCTGTACTCGGCGATCGTATCGGGACCTGAATCGCGCATGACGTGCACCCGGGCAGCCGTGTGAATCAAGGTGTGTATCCCGGTCAGAGCTTTCGTCCAATCCGTGTCGGATGCCAAGTCCAGGCCGAGCGCGTACTCAGTGTGTGAGCCCGGAAAACACGGAGCGCGACGTACGGCCGCTCGTGCCGGCTGGCCGCGCTCTGCGATCGCGGCCAGCACCGCTGTGCCAACGAAGCCATTTCCGCCAGTTACCAGTATCAAAGCGCGGCCTCGGGGCGTGATGCGCTAGCTATGTCGGCGAGCCATACTTCGAGATTGTCCACGAGAGCGCCGCGGTCGAATTCGCGACGCGCGTAATCGCTGCCGTTGCGTCCCATCCCGTCTCTCTCGCTCTGCGAAAGGGCAACGAGCCGCGCGACGTTTGTGGCGAGCAGCTCCGCATTGCCCGCCGGGCTGGAGTAGCCCGCGCCGGCATCTGCGATCACCGATGCTCCTTCGCCATCGAGCATCGCCAGCACCGGCCGACCGAACGCAAGGTAGGATTGGATCTTCCCCGGGGCGGTCATGGCGAACACAGGATTCGCCTTCAACGATACCAGCAGCGCATCAGCATGCCGGAAAAATGACGGCATTCGATCTGCGGGAAAACGTCCAAGAAGCAGGACGCGATCGTCGAGGCCGCGCCGCGCAATCTCGGCCTTGACCCACGGCTCCATCCGTCCGTCGCCGACAAGGATCCACCTGATGTCGTCTCTCGCCTTTAGTCGCTCCGCCGCCGCAAGTATCGCCGGAAAATCCTGTGCTTCTCCGATGTTGCCTGCAAACATCACCGTGAACGAACCGCCGGCGTCCGGTACCTCGGGCGCGGAATCTTGCCGCGTCACGGCGTAAGCGGATTCAACCCAATTTGGGAAATACTCAATCCGCTGTCCCATCCTGCAGTAAGTGCGGATGCGGGGTATGAGTAGACGTGATGGAGACAGCAGAAGATCGCATCGGGAATATATGAAGCGCACGAAGCCGCCGACCACTCGGAGGATGCCGTCCGATCTCACTGCCCCAACCGCCGCGAGTGATTCTGGCCATTGGTCCAACACCCAGAACGCGATCGGCCAGCCACGCGATGCGCGCAGAAAAACCGCCGGCAGGCCCACGGTAACCGGCGATGGCTCGAAGACGAAAATTGCGTCAAAGTCCTCACCACGAAGTTGAACCGCAGCGACGATCGAAGCACCCAGCGCAAACGTAACATAGTTCAGGAGCAACCGAAGCCTACCACGACCGCGGGATATCATGGGTGCGCGCACGACGCGTGCACCGTGGTAACTCGCGTAGCTATCCGGCGTCGCGGTAAAGTCCGGGAAGACTTTGCCGCCAGGATAATTCGGTTTCCCAGTGAGCACCGTTACGGCGTGCCCCCGTGTGGTCAGTTCGGAAACGAGCTCGTTAATACGGAAGTCTTCCGGCCAGAAATACTGGCTTACAACGAGTAGCCGCACCTGTCGCTAGCTATTGATTCGCCAAACGACGCGATTCACGTAGTCGGTGTAGCTATGAAGGATGCGCACTACTTTAGCCGATACGTTGGGGACTCCGTAATCGGCAACTGGCAGAAGGTCCCGCACCTCACCACGAGATTGATCCGCGAGAATCCCGATCGCCTGCAATACCCGCTCGACGTCGAGGCCTACCATCATGACAGCAGCCTCTTCCATACCCTCGGGACGTTCGTGCGCTTCGCGAAGATTGAGTGCCGGAAAGTTGAGGATGGACGACTCTTCGTTTATCGTACCGCTATCCGAAAGTGTCACTCGGGCGTCAAGCTGCAGCTTTACGTACTCGATGAACCCGAGCGGCTTCAGCAGACGAACGTTGGAATGAAAACGTGCACCAGTCGCATCGACTCGCTTCTGCGTGCGTGGATGAGTGGAAACGATGACCGGCTGGTCGAACTCCTCGGCAAGCCTGTTCATAATCGCGACGAGTCTTGCGAGATTTATGTCAGAATCGACGTTTTCCTCGCGGTGCGCGCTTACCAGAAAGAACGCCCGGGATGTGAGGTCGAGCCGACTCATCGGATCCGCAGCGTCAATCGCGGCACGGTGGTGCATTAGAACTTCGTACATCGGACTGCCAGTCCGTATTACCATGTCAGACGGCAACCCTTCTCGCAGCAGGTACTCTCGGGCGATCCCGCTGTAGGTGAGATTGATGTCAGCCGTATGATCGACGATGCGGCGATTAATTTCCTCGGGCACTCGCTGATCGAAGCACCGATTCCCCGCTTCCATGTGAAAAATCGGGATCTTACGGCGCTTGGCAGGGATCACAGCCATGCAACTATTCGTGTCGCCGAGCACCAGGAGAGCGTCGGGGCGAAGCTCCGCAAGGAGTTTATCGACGGCGATTATTACGTTGCCAATCGTCTCCGCGCCGTTCGCACCAGCCGCATGGAGGAAATGATCGGGCTGGCGAAGCTCAAGGTCGCGAAAGAAGACCTCGTTGAGTTCGTAATCGTGGTTTTGCCCCGTGTGGACGAGCACGTGGTCGCAGTACTTGTCGAGCTGCGGAATCACCCGCGACAGTCGGATAATCTCCGGCCGCGTCCCCAGCACAGTGACGACTCTCAGTTTCTTCATTCGGAGGATACGGTAAGGGAAACGGCCAGGACTCGCAAGGCGCGACAGCCGATTCGTCAGGCGACTACCGGCGCGGGTACCGTATCGGGCTGCAGAGGGTCGAATAGCTCGTTCGCCCAGAGCACCACGATCAACTCATCGTCGCCGACGTTAGTGATGTCGTGTGCCCACCCAGGCACGGTTTCCACAACCCTGGACTCCTCAGCTGATACGACCATTTCCCGGGTCTCGCCGGTAAGAATCTGGCGAAAACCGAACCGAGCTCGCCCGGCCACGACCAGAAACTTCTCAGTCTTGGTGTGATGGTAGTGTCCACCGCGCGTGACTCCTGGATGTGCTGAGAAAAACGACACCTGGCCATTGGACTGCGTCTTTATCATCTCCGCGAATACGCCGCGAGAATCAGCATGCCGAGTCAGGGCATAGCCAAAATCAGTGGGGTCGATGAAGCTTGCATACGTGCCGAATAGCGCCCGCGCTAACCCCTGGCCTGCTGGCGGGACCATTCCAGTGACCCGACTTGATGCGAAGCTGCGCAAAGTCTCGGCGATGAGCCCAACCGTCGTCTCATAAACCGGGCCCACTTCGAGATCACCCCCATGAGCCCCGGGCTCGGTAACGGCGCGAATCAATGTTTCGACAACGTCGTCGATGTAAACAAGTCGAAGAGGACGGGTTGGATCGGCGATCGTGATCGGCAATCCCCTCGCCAAGTTGTAACAAAAAGTCGCAACCACCGAGTTGTAGTTCGGCCGACTCCATTTTCCGAATACGTTCGTCAGCCGGACAGTATCGACGCGCGCTCCGGTTTCCTCAGCGTAACGCTCCAGCTCGAGCTCTGCCGCACGCTTGCTTTGTCCGTACAGGTTATCCAGCGAGGCCTGCGTCGACGAGGTGAATACTATCGGAGTTGGTTTACCAGCTTGTCGAAGCGCGTTGCAGATCGAGGCGGTCAGTTCTCGGTTGCCGATATCGAATTCAGTGGGGTGTTCAGGGCGATTGACCCCTGCGAGATGAAATATGAAATCAGACGCCGCGACGGCATCAGTCAGCTCCTGCGTCGTATTCCCCCGATCGATACTCGTGACACCGTCGAAGCCGGCCTCGCTGAGTCGCACTCGCAGATTTCTTCCGATAAACCCGCCTCCGCCGGTGACGACGATACGCATTCTCGTCAGTACTCTGTCGCGCTGTCGCCGCTTATTGCGCGCCGGATGAACGGCAATTCGCGAAGCATCTGCGTCATTTCAGCTAGACCGAGCTGGCGAGTGTTGTGGGAGCTGTAGTCGCCCGAAAGCGTGATTCGTTCCTCACCCTGCTCAACATACTTTTCGTAATTCAGATCGCGCCCGTCGGGGGGGATTCGGAAGTAATCATCGAGATCCTGTGCGGCAGCGTACTCTTCCCTACTCAGAAGCGACTCATAAAGTTTTTCGCCATGACGTGTCCCAATCTCGTGGACGGGGTGGCCGGGACGTCCGAATACTTCCGCCATGGATTGAGTGAGTACGGCGAGCGTCGCCGCCGGCGCCTTCTGGACATAAATGTCGCCGTTGTGAGCATTCTCAAACGCGTACATGACCAGCTCGACGGCGTCGACGAGCGTCATCATGAAGCGCGTCATGGCCGGATCGGTAACGGTCATCGGTCTGCCAGCCGCAATTTGCTCGGCAAACAGCGGTATGACCGAGCCACGCGACGCCATGACGTTTCCGTAGCGCGTGCCGCATACGATGGTGTCGGTCTTATCGAGACTCCGAGACGCGGCGACCATGACCTTCTCCATCATCGCTTTTGAGATGCCCATCGCATTGATGGGGTACACTGCCTTGTCGGTGCTCAGGCATATAAGACGCTCGACTCCCGCGTTCACCGCTGCGTCGATCACATTCTCGGTGCCCACGATATTAGTTCTGACGGCTTCCATCGGATGGAACTCGCAGGACGGGACCTGTTTCAAAGCCGCCGCGTGGAAGCAGTGGTTCACGCCACGAAACGCTGACGCGAGACTGTGCCTGTCGCGAACGTCACCGATGTAAAATTTCAGCTTGGAGTTGGCGTATTGCTTTCGCATGTCGTCCTGCTTCTTCTCGTCCCGGCTGAAGATGCGAATCTCCTTTACCCCCGAGCCGAGGAACCGCCTCAACACCGCGTGGCCAAATGAGCCAGTCCCTCCGGTAATCAACAGAACACCGTCCAACTGAACCTCCATGAGAAATGCCGTTGCAGCCGTACGACGACAGTCGTGCGCCCTCTACTGACTCAGTGCAGCGCGGATCAATTCTTCCTTTTGCGCAGGATTGGGATAGTTGATGAGGACGGCCTTGTAAGCACCCTTGAAAACGAACAGACTTCCAGCCCCTGCGCCAATCACACCGGATGCTTCGATCAACTTGCCTATGTCGGCAAGCGATCCAGCTCCGCCGAGCATCGTCATCGGCAACGCGGTGGCTGCGCGTACCTTGCCTGCCAGTGCCAGATCGTAGCCCTTCATCATCCCGTCATTGTCGATTGAATTCACAACCACCTCTCCGGCTCCCAATCCCTCCGCCTCTGCGGCGATCTCAAAAGGATTCCTTCCCGTTGCGCGCTGGCCGTTGTTCGTGTACACCTCGTATCCGCCTCGAACCGTCCGCTTCTTGATGTCCAGCACGACCACCACACTCTGATTGCCAATTTCCTGACTGATCTCCGTGAGCAATCTCGGATTCTCGATCGCCGCCGAACTCACAGCGACCTTTTCCACGCCAAGCCCAATAATACGCTTTGCGTGCAGCGCAGACTTGATACCGCCTCCGTAACACAGCGGCATCCTACACTCGACGGCCAGTCGCGCGATCATCTTGAAGTCCGGCTCGGCGCCATGAGATGTCGCATCGATATCGAGGACAACCAGCTCATCCGCCTCCTTCTCGTTGAAGATCTTTACCGCATTGATCGGATCGCCCACGTACTTGGCATTCCTGAACTGAACCGTCTTTACGAGGCCGCCATCGCGCACGAGCAGGCAGGGCGTGATTCGCGGTCGCAGCACCTCAGATCTCCGCGAAATTCTGGAGTAAGCGTGTCCCGAAATGATGACTCTTCTCCGGGTGGAACTGCACGCCGTACACGTTTCCGACATTCACCGCACACGTAAAATCCCTGCCATAGTGTGACGTTGCCGCAACGTCTGCATCACGCTCGCACTCGAAGTAATACGAGTGCAGAAAATAGAACCTGGGATCCCCCTCCAGATTAGTGAACAGCGGGTTTGTGCTGGTCGGCCTCACGTCGTTCCAACCCATATGCGGAAGACGCACCGCCGCTTCGTTGGTCGCCTCCAGCCGCTTCACCGTCCCGGCCACCCAGCCAAGGCCGCCATGATTTCCCTCGTCGCTCGCCTGCGCCAGTATTTGCATCCCGACACAGACTCCGAGTACCGGGACGTGCTTCGTGAGGACCAGGTCGTCGAGCACTGGACGCATTCCAGACGCGTCGAGACGCTCCATTGCATGATCGAATGCGCCCACACCCGGAAGGAGTACCTTGGTCGCGCCCTCCAGCTCGGCTCCCGACGTGACTCGTTGTGCTGGGATATTGAGGCGCTTAAACACATTGAGGAACGCCTGGATGTTCCCCAGGCCGTAATCCACTAGCGAGATCATCGGATGATTGCGCGTTGAACGCCGACCGCTCGCAGGACTCGCGTACCGATCTCGATCAGACCCATGCTGTGCTTATAATCGCGGTACGTCCTGTTGGGACCCGCGTGGAGTGCTTTCAGCTCAGCGACCGTCAAATCAAGCTTGGTGGCGATATACTCGAAATCGTCCACTATCGTCGCATCGTCGTACGCTGGAATCGCAATCCTGGCGAGAGCCTCCTCTCGCGATAGCTGTCCCGTGAGTATCAAGCTCGAGAAGTGGGCACGGCGCTTGTCATAACCGAACTTGGTCGGCAGCCAGTAACCCTCGTAGAACCGAGTGAAGCGTGACTCGTAGTGCTTGTGCGCGTAGCGCTGCCAGCCAAACCGATCGACAAGCAACTGCATCGCATCTTCCTTGACGTAGGGCACGTTGTTGAGCGGCTTGACGACCTTCACTCCCTTTACGTACCGATAGTACAGCTTGAAGGTGAAGATGTCCGTCAGCGGAAAGGTCTTGAGCTGGCGGGAACCGAACTTGGCGTGAATGTCCTTCAACTGACGCAGGTCGGAGGCATGGTAATGCCATTCGAGCGGCTCTCGCACGCACTCCGTGGAGTAGTTCGCGCCAGTCAGGATGTACTTGAACCCATTCTGTGCCGCAAAGTTGTACAGGCCAGCGAAGAAAGCGTGATCCTGGGGAGTGTCGATATGCGGAACCTGCGCCTTGAAGAAGGCGAGCTGAAGATCCTGCATCTCGCGCCAGTTGACGACTTCGGTGTGAAGGTCGAGGCCCAGAGCGTCAACCAGCTTTTCGACGTTGTTGACGGCCTGCTGCGAGTTCCAACCGGCATCCACGTGGAACAGCAGTGGGCGGAGCCCGTACTTCTCCTTGGCGAGGTAGGTCACGTAGGAACTGTCCACCCCGCCGCTTATCCCGATCAGGCAGTCGTGGTCCCTTCGTCGCCCCCGTCGCTTGATCTCCTCGATCTGTTCCTGGAGGCGTTTCTCGCCACGCTCATCCGGGTGCCAGTTCGGTAGGATATTGTCGTAATAATTGACGCAGTAGTCGCACCACCCGCGCGAATCGAAAGTGATGTTCGAGTCGCTCGTGTCCATGATACAGTGAGCACAAATCTGATATGGACGCGTTGCGGAAGCTGGGGCGGTCATCAACACGGTCTGGAAAGTCAAGGAGAAAGAGGCAGGATTCCGTGGCAAGGCGTCAACCGTTCGGAGTGGACCCTCCTTGGATTGGACCCCACGAAAACGAGCCACGGCCCGCGAAAAGCTTCTGAAATCTAAATCAGCGACAGCCGGAGACGATCAGCGCGGCGCGACCTTGGGTCGTCCAAGGTTTATTTCGCGGGGCCGGCCATCCTACCCGACAGATCCGCATCTTGGCCAGCTAGAAGCCAGCGCTACCGTACGTGCGGTGGTATGGCGCGCCCAAGGCTTACCTTACCGCTTCTCCTCTCTCCCAGATTGACGCCAGTACGCGACCGCGACCGCGGCTCGGGTGAGCATGGCCTTAACGGCAATGCCGAACGGGGACGTATTGCTGTCTAAGCGGTCCAGATAGCTCAAGGTTGCTCCATAGGCTCGATGGTTGTAGTGAGCCCGGGCGTAGGCGTAAGCAATCCACGCTGGCATCGAGTTAACCCCATCGACCTTCAACTCCTCCGAATAGGTGCAAACGAGCCGATCCAGGATGGCAAGCGTCCTGGCGTCGCTACTGAGATTGCCTCCGCCGGCCCAGTAATAGCCCAACGTTCCGCGAATCCTATGAAACCGCTCTGTTTGACGGGCCGCCCTGAGCCAGCACACATAGTCCTCCGTCGCCACGAATTCGCGATCTTCAGGCATCCCACCAATTTCCAGCAGCAGCGAACGCCGCATAACGACACTTGATTGAGGAAGAGCCGCGCCATTAATCAGAAGATCGCGGAACACGGGCGATCGCACATCGCGCGCGCGCACCTTCCTTAGGTAGACCTTCTGCTCCGGTCGCGTCACCAGATAAAGGTGATGAAAAACCACGTCCGCGCCGGCTTCGAGACCCTCTAGTGAGGCTCTGAGCTTGTTCGGGGTCCACCAATCGTCCGAGTCGAGAAAGGCTACAAACTCTCCACGCGCCAAACGGATGCCAAGATTTCTGGATTTTGCAACAACACCCTCATTGTCGATGTTGTAAAGCGACACTCGAGAGTCGGCAAATCTTGCAATAACTGTTTGCGTGTCATCAGTCGAATGATTGTCGACTACAAGCACCTCGAAGTCGTCGAACGTCTGACCTAGCACCGATGCAAGGGCGCGCTCGAGGTCCCGCGCGCGGTTGTAAGTCGGAATCACGACGGATATGCGCGGCGCCATCACTTCAGGTTGTGGCATGAACACAAAACCGGATCAGCGAGTCAATCTCGTCATCAATTGCCCCTGCACCGGAAGGAGCGAAGCCGGACTCTATCAGTCGCAGTCGCTCATAAACGAGCATACTTGGCTGCTGATCAACCTCACCGTACGCATGCGGTATTGAGATCGAGACGCCTTGCAGCTTCTCAAAACGATCTGCCACACGTTGTGTCATCTCGAAAACGGTCGGACTCCAGCCTCCGCCCACATTAAACAATCCTTCCCCGACCAAGTCACTCCGGAGCTCAAGGAGATGTGCAATCGCCCGGCAGGCTTCACTCAGGGCGACAAAGTCTCGTCGCTGGGTTCCCGTCGAGCGAAGCGTCATCGCTCGGGTTTCGCCCGCCTGCCGCACGAGGTCGTTCACCACCAGCGACCCGCAATCTACTCCCGAATGGGTCGGGGCACCCACAGTGTTGGACAACCGGACAACTATTCCTTCGATCTGCCTAAGCCGGTGCGCGTCTCGAACAGCTATCTCACCCGCAAGGTGACTAGTCGCATACGGATGCTGAGAGGTAGTCCTTGTATCTTCATTGATAACACCAACCAACGGGTTCGCGTATACGTGAGCAGTCGATAGGTACAGCAAGCGCTCGACACCTGCGCTTGTGGCGGCGTCTACAAGCCGCGATGTGGCACCGCCATTGAATGCAAGCGCTTCCCCAGGATTGGAAGCGCACTCCCGCGCATTCATTCCCGCCAGATGCGCGACGGCGTCCACATTATCACACACTCGCCGAAGCTGGCCCGCGTCAAGCCAATCCATCTGTACGACTTCTGAATCGGGCAGCCATGCAGGGGCTTCGGCGGCGCGGCGCGATCCGAGAACCACAACGTGACCATCTTGGACGAGCAACTGTGCCAACCGACCGCCCACAAAACCGAATCCACCTGTTACCAGAATTCTCACTTCGCCAAGGCTTGCGGCGTATCGAACCATGCGTAGGGAATTGTGATGTCATTTGCCGCTCGGGCTTCGCTTTCCAGAGGATCGTGCGGCTCGTCCGCGCAATTCACCACCAACGCGGTCGTTGCTCCGATTGCGGCGAAGCCATACCATAGGCACGGCGGAATTGTAACTCGCAGGTAAGCATCCGGTCGGCCAAGTTCCAATAGCTGCAATGATCCGCACGTCGGTGATTCGCTTCGGTCATCGTAAATGACGAGGCGAAGACGGCCCACCGGCACAGCCAGGTTCTGTGTCTGCAGCCGGTGTCGCTTCCACGCCTTGACCGCGCCGGGTGCTACCTCGGAGAAATAACATTCACCAAATCCGACGAATCCGGACGCGCCAACTCGTAGCATGTGCAGTACCGCGCCTCGCGAGTCGCTGATCAGGCGTAACTCCGTGATCAAGACACCGTCTATAGACGACCGTACTTTCACACCCGCGCCCAGACTGATGATCGCGACTCTGCGAGCTGACAGTATCGATCTATCTGCTTGACCGAGTACTCCATGAGATCCGCGCCCCCTTGATTCCACGTCCGATACCAATCGACAGTTAGCTCGACTGTCTCCTCGAACTGAAGCACCGCCTGCCATCCTAGTAATTGCAATGCTTTATCGCAGGAAAGTTTGAGTAGCACGGCTTCATGGCCACCCTGCTCGTAGCCGGGCGGAACACACCACTTCGAACCTGGCCAGCGTATCACCATTGCGTCGAGAAGGCCGGCCACACTTTGGTTTACTCGCGAGTCCGGCCCGAAATTAAACGCTTCGCCGTTAAGATTCCCGCGCTTTCCCAAAAGGTCGGCGCCAAGCCACAAATAACCGCTCAAAGGTTCGAGAACGTGCTGCCACGGGCGCGTGGCCTGCGGGCTACGAACAGATACAGCGCCGCCGTCGGACCAAGCTCGTACGGCGTCTGGCACGATTCGATCGTCGGCCCAGTCGCCGCCTCCAATGACATTGCCTGCCCGCGCAATTGCCAGCTGCGTGTGACCGTCACGAAGAAAACCGTGACAGTATGATTGCGCGATAAGATCTGCACAACTCTTGGATGCACTGTAGGGATCATATCCGCCCAACACATCTGTCTCGCGATAACCCCAGGGCCATTCGACGTTGCGATACGCTTTGTCGCTGGTTATGAGGACCGCAACCTCTATGGATGGATGTGTCCGAACGCATTCCAGCACATTCACCATTCCCATAACGTTCGTCTCGAACGTCGCTACTGGATCGGCGTATGAGCGGCGTACGAGCGCCTGCGCCGCCAGATGAAAGATTATCTCGGGCTGGAACTCGTCCACCACTCCAGTGAGACGCGCGCGATCACGCACATCACCGATGTAATGACGCATTTGACGCTCAAGTCCAAGCAATTCAAAGTTGGACGGCGTAGTGGGTACGTCGATTGAAAATCCGGCAACCTCGGCACCGAGATGCGACAGCCACAGCGAAAGCCACGAACCCTTGAAGCCCGTATGGCCCGTAACGAGCACACGGCGTCCACGGTATACATCACCGAAATAATTCATCTTGCTCCGGTCCACGGTGCGTCCCCTTTGCTCCACAGCGCTTCCAGAGCGTGCTTGTCTCGGAGGGTATCCATAGACTGCCAGTACCCAGCATGACGAAACGCCATCAACTGACCGACTTCGGCAAGACGTTCAAGCGGCTTCTTCTCCAAGATTGTCGAATCATCCTCGATGAAATCGAAGACGCCTGGTTCAAAGGCAAAATATCCGCCATTGATCCAGCCCTCACCTGCCTGCGGCTTTTCCGTGAAGCTGGCGACCTGGTCGCCCTCAATCATGAGATCGCCGAATCTTGCGGGCGGTCGAACGGCGGTAACAGTTGCGAGCTTGCCGTGTTGCCTATGAAATGCGAGCAACGCCTGTACATCGACGTCGGCTATACCGTCGCCATAGGTCAGCATAAAAGTGCCTTCCGACTGAAGCAGCGGCTTGAGGCGCAAGACTCGTCCCCCTGTTTGTGTCGCGCTGCCCGTATCGACCATAGAGACGCGCCAATCTTCAGCCGTCGGATTGCTATAGTCCACCCGACCACTTTTCAAGTGTACCGTCAGGTCGCTCTGACGAGCGTGATAATGGAGAAAGTAATCCTTGATGACCTCCCCTTTATACCCCAACGCGAGGAGAAAATCCTGCACTCCGTGGCGCTCATAAACCTTCATGATATGCCAGAGGATCGGGCGACCCCCAATTTCGACCATCGGCTTGGGCCGAATCTGCGTCTCTTCACTTAGACGTGTACCAAGCCCACCACATAGAATCACGGTTTTCACGTCAGTCCTTCACCTCGATGTTGTGGAATGCAGCCGAATCGCCCGCAACCCACGTTCCAGTTCGTGAGCCAGCCGGAAGTTCGGCCCCATCACACCGTCGTCAGCCGCTATCTTAAGCCGCCATCTTTCAGCCCAACTCATCTGGCGCCCAGATTCATGCCGCTGGGCGAGCCAACCAGGATGAATTCTAGTTAATTTCGAGCTTTTCGTGACAACGTGGCAGTGTCTCGCAGAAACGTCCAGGTCTCATCCGCGCAGCGTTCCCATGAGAATGCCCCGGCGAGCTTGATCGCGCGGCTCGAGACGGATTCCCGCAGATTCTCATCCTGGATGAGGCGTTCTACAGCGGAGGCGATTGAGTCCGGATCCTCTGGATCAAAATACACGCCACCATCGCCAAGTACCTCCGGCATCGGGCCGCGGTCTGACGATGCTACGGGAAGGCCACTAGCCATGCCCTCAATCAGCGTGTTAGGCATATTCTCGCAGCTGGACGCGAAAACGAATATATCTGAGCGATCAAAGAGCGCTGGAAGGTCCTTCTGTGGGATAAAACCCGCTCGCGTAACATACGCACCAGAAGGATCGGAGCGTGCCAACTCCGCTTGCAACATGGCCTCAGGCCGACCGCTCCCTCCTCCAACGAGCTGCAGGTCGAGGTCGTAACCCTTTCCACGAAGGACGGCAATCGCCCGCACCACATGCCACTGGTGCTTATAGAGGTCAGCCTGGGACACGTAGATACAGCGCCACGCGCGCCTTGCCGTACCCATCAACGAATCGGCTCGCTTCCTGAACCCGGAACCGACTCCGTGCGGAATGACCGCGACACGATCTAGAGGCCCGGTCATTTTCTGAATTACGCCGGCCGCGTAGCGGCTGAGAAAAATCACACCGTTCGCCCTTTTCATGGACCATGCTTGCACGTATCGCAGAGCGAGCAGCCGCGCGCGCATCCGCGAAAGGCCGTATCTACTCATCTCGCCAGGCTCGTACGAGAGCATGTCTTGACTTATGACAACGGATGGCTCGAATCTGCAAACCGTTCCTGCGTCACTGCTCAGCAAAAGGTCGCAGCCACACGTACGAGCGTCCCTCGCGAGGGTCCGAAACTGCCACCACAATTGAACCGGAAGTGAACGTCGCGTCGAGGGCGGGCAATGCTTTACCAACCATTCCCGGTCGGGAAGCTCATCCAGCAGGGATTGATACGCCCACAGGTGTACCTGAGTGATGCTATATGAACGCGGGTCGGCGCTTCCAAATATGCCAATCAAGTGGGCCTTTGCACCACCGGAGCGGCTACGCGACGCGTCAACCCCGATAACCATGCTCATCGCGTATCCGGCCTTGTCGGTAGAGTCGGCTTCCATGTAGAGAGTTGCAATTCAGTTCCGTACGTCGGCACAACCTTCACGCCTTGCTTATCGCTTCCTGTGGAACGACGGCGAAAAACCATCGGTAAATGTAAACGGCAGCGATGAGCGTAATGGTATCCATCAGAATCCAATCAATCCCAAAACTGTTAACAGTCTCAACGAACAATGATAGCGTCACGACGCGCTTGATCGTGATCGTGTACGGATCATCATCATCAAACGACACGTAAACCCGTTTAAAAAGCCACGCTACAACAAACATCAGCGGAAATGCCGCGTAGCTGGCAAGGAGAAAAAATTCTCCATATATACCCAATTGATCCGATTGGTACGCACCGGCGGATGCTATTTTCGATACATTGCCGCGCTCCTCATATGCGAATCGCATGGCATTCGAAATTCGCGGCTGATCGAAAACATCGAAGCCGGGCGTCAATATGTTATCGACGATGCTTCTAGTATAGGCCGCAGCGTTGATGATGGGGGCATATTCGCGTCGGTGCGCAATGAGATCAGCTGAATAATCGAAGAACCCGGCACGCGCAAACATGGTTTGGAGGCCCGCCTGCAACGCATAGGCGGTACCGATCCGCTCGCTGGCGTTTCGAGAAAGATCTAGCGCCGTACTGATGGAAAACGAACTCTCCGTCTCCGTAGCGGCACGTACGAACGTGCTCACGAGAAACGTTACCACCAACGTCGCGACAGCGAGGGGTAGTAATACAACGCCAAGGCTCACGAGACGCCTGGAGATCGATACCGTTCCGTGGATCGCGAGGAGGACGAACAGGACATTCTGAACCACCCCTATGAAAGCACTGCGACTTCCCGCAAGTGAATGCAGCAACATCTCGAGGACTAGCAGACCTATGAGTGTCGCTGAAGCTCCTACGCTCAGCGATTTCCTGATCAGCAGGTAGTAAACCAACGCCATCAGCAATACGCTGGACTGCGAGGCAAAGATGAGGAGGAACTGGAAAACGCGTGGTATGCTGCCAGGATCCCACAATATCCCGCGCGAATAAATAAAGAGGATCGTTACTGCAACGAGTCCGATCGTCCGGCGCGGAGCTTTGCCTCGCCACGCCGCTCCGTCCAAAATACTTTTGCCCCGACTCCGAACTGCATAGAAGCCCGCGTACAGAAAGGCATTGCCGATCAGGATGACAACGAGTGCAAAGGTCGAGTCCGTCGGTGCGTATTCAAACCGGGGTAGCACAAATGAAAACGGAAATGCCGTGAGCGTTACTATTCGGAGGGAATAGTAGAGGACGAGTACGAAGGTGAGAAGAATTACGAATGGATCCCGCCGACGTCGCTCGATCAACAACGCTACATGCGTTTGAAGTGACAGTATCGACGCGGCCCAGATTGTGCTTCCGGTGATATAGTCGTTGTCGCCAAACTGCGCGTACGCTCCCAGCATCGCAACGAATACGATGAAATTGAGCCACATCAATATCCGGTTGAAATCAACCGCTTTCGATACCGGTCGCGCCACAGCAATGTGCTCGTTCACGGTGCGCCGACCCATGGCAGTTTGCGAGCAATGATCTGTAAATCAGTTATCAGCTCGGGTCTTGTCAGTCCCGCAAGGCTTGGAAGAGCCAAAAGGAAGCCTGCAACCAGTACTGCGTAGAGCGCTCCACCTAACGCGAGACGTGCAATTATGGAAAGACTTGGTGGTAGTCCGTAAACGATAGAGGCGTGCGCCAAATAGCCGATCGCAACACAGCCCACAAGGCCGATCGGTTGAAATACCCAGTCGAATGGCCATTTGAACGTTCGCGCGATCGCATAGGCGAGGACGTTAGCCGAGATAAGCTGTGTAACCACCATTTTCAGCGCCAGTCCTGTCGAACCAAGAGCCAGACCCGGAACCATTGCCGTTGTCGGCGCCAAAGCCAGATAGGTCATGCACGTGCCCAGAATTACGGTTCCGATACTAATTGTCACTTGGAGCGAGACATGCTCGGTTGCGTAGAGCATCGTTCCACCTATCTGACCCATCGATTGGTGGATAGGGAATAGAAGCATTATGGCCAATGAGGTTGCCCCCCCCACATATGCTGCCCCCAGGATAAGTCTCAACAGGTCGGCTGACCATGGGATCAGGTACCCTGCCGCAACTGCTCCGACGAAGAACAGCAAACGAGTTACGCGTTTGTACAGGGCACTCGTCCGCGCATGATCGCCGTGGTGATGCGCCTCAGCAATCTCTTTCCAGAAAATATTGAGAATTGATACGGTCGCCAGAAGCGCGATGCTGGCTATTTGCGCACCAACAGAATAGTACGCCTGTTGCACACCTCCGCCATAAGTCTGCAACAACCAACGATCCACGAACTGATTGGCGAAGCCGACTCCCGCAAGAGGGATCAGAGGTAAGCAATATTTGAAGTATTTGGCGAAAAGGGGTTCCTTGAATGCGTCGCCCTCTGGACGAGCGAAATCGAGCCTGCTGAACGCGATTGCGGCTGCTACCGCATACTCAATCGCCACCGCGCCCAGGATGGCGTAAAGGCCAAGTAGCCCGAACGCCCACAAAAGGCTGATTGCCACGAGGTGCAAAGCGACCACAAAGACACCGACGCCCTGAATCCAATAGGTTCGACGCTGAGATTCGCCGGCTTGCTGAACGACTGGCCACACGCTTAGCTGCATGAAAGCCGCGATAAACGCCAGTACGACGAGCGATCGTGGCTGACCATTCCAGATTGAGCTTACCCATACGTCGGGAAAGAGAACCGAAATGGCAATTAGAGGTACCAGGAACTGGGCGAGCAACCAAAGGAAAAAAGACCCTACGAATCGCCGTGACCGCGGACGTTGAGACAGGAACGTAAAAAATGCGGCACCACTTCCCATATCGAGCAATGCTCGAACGCCCGCAAAGGTGCCGAGGAGAAACGCGAGGTTACCGTACGTCTCTGGTCCAAGCCACCGCGCCAGTAGCATGGCGGTAGAAAAGCTCAGTCCCGAGCGGAGCAAGTTCACTCCCACCGTAAAGACGAAGCGCTTACGCGCAGTCGCAGTCGTGCTGTTGGTGTCGCCCGCGCTTAATGACACGCAGCCACACAATGGTAATAGCTCAGCTGCTCGGCAGTCGCGGAGTCATCGTTCCGTCTCATCGCCGGCGTCGTTATCGGTTCGTCCAAGTTCGCCGTCGTACAATTTTCCGCGCGATATCCCCAGAACGTAGCAGCGCTGCCGGGGCCAGGAACGGAAGAGCCGCCAAGTCATAGGCCGCGACACGTCCCATGTGATAGGGGAAATTTCTCAGCCCGGTTGTCGAAGGCCTCATGAAGTGTTCCGCCCAGAGGAACATGATCCGGGTCCTGAACCTGCTTCTGGTTGCGGTTCCAAAGTGTTGCAGCTTCAGCTGGCCCAGCAGAAGACGAAAGATCTCTTCGTATATGACTCGGTCCTTGGTGCTGCTCCGGATCGTCGTCTCATGTTGGCGGAATCTGTTCAGTGCCTCGGCAACGTAAAACACATCGTAGGATTCCACGACACGAAAGAATAGGTCCCAATCGCAAACCACCCTGTAGTCCGCAGACAACTGTCCTGACCGGGCGAACACTGAGCGACGAAAGAGCGCTGCGCTGAGGTTTGGTATGACACAGGAATACAGAAGGAAGTGTGTCATCTCATTTCCGGAGATCAGCGTGTCGGTAGCACAGCGCTCTCTAAAAGCCGTTTCGCGGCCCGCATAATCGTCCATAAGTACCGCGTTGTACTCATCAACCAAAAGACTCTTGCAAAAGCAGATCCCGGCCGTTTGATGATCGTTCAGCCCTGCGACCAGACGCTCGATCATGCGAGGGTCGCAATCATCGTCACAGTTGGCGAAAATCACAAACTCGCCCGATGACATATCGACACCCTGATTGCTTACCGTCACCCACCCACCGTTGTTCTCACGCACGATGAGCCGCACTTTTGGGTGGTGCTCGTATCGTCGGAGCACCTCCAGGCTGTTGTCGGTGGAACAATCGTCGATAACAAGTATTTCAAGATTATCGTACGTCTGCTGCAACAGGCTCTCAATACGCTGCGGAAGGAACCGAGCGTGATTGTAGCTGGCGACGATGACGCTCACCAATCCGGGAGTGCCGTCTGGTGTCACTTGAACAATCCTTTCGCACGCATCTCCGCGAGACTCTCCTCGTATCGATCGGCTTGTATTGCCTCGCCTTGCACCCACTCCGCGAACCGCAAGAGACCGTCGCCGATGGACACAGTCGGCGCAAATCCAAGAGTTTGACGGATCTTGGAGAGATCCGCGACATTATGACGAATGTCGCCCACGCGAAACTGCCCGGATATCGTCACTGGAACGGTTTTGCCGAAGATCTCCTGCAACTTGTTTACCACCGAGGTCACCTCGGTGGCCACGCCAGAGCCGACATTGAATGAGTCGACAATCGTCCCGTCATGCTCGATACCGCTCAGCGTTGCCGCGATAACATCGTCTATATAAACGAAGTCACGACTTTCCGTCCCGTCCTCGAAGATGTTGATCGGGCTGCCGTGACGGATTCGCGTCGAGAAAATCGATAGAATCCCGGTATAGGGATTTGCCAATGATTGTCCCGGTCCATACACGTTCTGATACCGATAGGCAACCGCCGAGATCCCCAATGATTGCCCGATAGTCAGGACGAGCTGTTCCTGCGTCAACTTGGTAACACCGTAGACCGAGATGGGCGACAGGACGGATTTTTCGTCAGTCGCCAGCATCTTCAAGACACTCCCGCAGATAGAACAGTGAAGCTCGAAATCCCCACGCTCCATGTCGGCGCTGGATCTCGATGATGGATAGACGATCCCATGTAAAGGACACTCGTACTTCCCTTCACCGTATACAGCCCGCGAAGACGCGACGACGATTTTCCTGACCGGAAATGGAGAATTCGCGATCAGATCGAGCATGAGTGCTGTGCCCCCGATGTTCACATCGGAGTAATGCTGAATCGCATACATCGACTGCCCAGTCCCCGTTTCGGCGGCCAGATGAACCACGGTGTCGATGTCGGGCAACGCACGCATCATGTCAGAGCGAATGGTGACGCTCCCTCTCATGAACTCGACTCTCCCGACGATCGAACGGTACAGCGGCGACTCTTCCGGCTTAGAGCCATGAATCTGCGGCGCGAGAGTGTCAAGGACACGAACGAAGTGTCCGCGCTCTACAAGACGAAGCGCCAGCGGAGAGCCAATGAAGCCAGCGCCACCCGTGATCAAGATTCGTTGGTCTGTCATCCGGTAGATCCAACCCGAGTCGAAGAGACGCGCACCCACTCGGCCTTGTTAGGATCGAATTGCCGGATAATGGATGCCGGGACTCCACCCACCACGCAGTAGTCAGGCACATCGTGCGTGACGACAGCATTGGCGCTGACCACGCAGTTTCTGCCCACGCGTGCGCCGATGATGCATGCATTTTCACCAATCCAGCTTCCGGAGCCGATCGACACTCCCTTCCTGAACCGTACCGGCTGGTTGATGATGGGCGTGGAAATATCTTCGTAGGCGTGAACATTGTCTGCGATGAAGACATTATTGGCGGTCAGCACATCATCGCCGATGACCACGTCACGCACTGCAGTTATGTGATTGTTATAACCGAACACACAGCGGTTTCCGATCACAAGCCTGGCGGACTCGCCTTCGATGCCCTGGCAGTACAGCCATGAACCCCGTTGCACGAACGTCGCCTCGCCAATAGAGATCGCACCTGCACCATCGAGTCGAAAGGGTGACACGAGATAGGATTGGCGTCCTATTGTCCCAAATGCTGCGCGGTGTCGAAGTCCGAACCAGAGCCTGCGAACTCGCTCGACGAAGATGCGGCTCACTTGTCCTCCTCCCAAGCAAGGAGCCTACAAAACTCTTCCGGATTCCCGAAATGCGCAGCCAGGCACGCTAGTCTCTGCTCACTTAGAGTCCACCACGACGATGCCGCCAATGACGCACCGATCTCGGCGGAGAAGCGAGACCGTATTCGGCGCGCGGGATTACCCGCAACGATATCGTACGCCGGCACGTCCTTCGTCACAATCGCAGCAGCGCCAATTACGGAACCGACGCCGACGGTGACACCCGCCTTGAGCATCGCCCCCTGCCCTATCCACACGTCGGCACCAACAATTGTACGAGGCAGATTGTTTGTGAACAGCCTGTCCGTCGTGAAGAAGAACGGGAGTGGCTGCGCGTTATCGTAAAATACGGGAGACGTGCTCACCATTGTCGTGGGATGCGCCGCGAGTCCAATCGTAACATCTGACGCAATTGAGCAGAACGGCCCAATCTCGGCATTGAATAGCCCCGTCCGAGCCTGAACGTATGTGTATGCACCTACCTGCGACGATAACACCGTCACATCGTTGAACAGAACGGAAAAGCGGCCTAAAATGCTGTCGCCGCTCGCCGTTACGCCGGAATAAATGACGCTAGCCGGAAACCGCCGCCGCAGCTGTCGCAGCGAGATCACCCGTCGAAGGCTTTCCAGGGCAGCCCTCATCTGGTGTGTGCCATACGGCGAATTGCCTGGTAATAAATCCCGGCGACGGCGAGGCTCCGTCTCATGCGGAAACCTTGATCTGGGTGCCCGAGATGCTTTCGTATACAAATGCCAGGTTCCTCTCCAGGTTCCCGCCGTCGAGAGGGCCGACGTACTTCTCCATGACCGACCGCTGCAAGAAGGCATCATAGCGGGGATCGTCGGCCAGATAGTCTCGAAGCGCTTGCACGAGGCCCGCCTGATCGGTCGGAGACACCAACTCCGACTCGCCGTCGAATGGAGGGTTTGTTATCTGATCGTCCATGGCGTAATACACGCAGGGTATGCCCATGCAAGACGCCTCAAATAAGGTCTGTGAAAATATCGAGATGAACAGGTCCGTTTTCTCCAACACCGAACGCATGGGGGCGGCCTCGATGATCTCCATGTCGAGATCAGAAAAGTACTCCCGCGTGAACTCTTGATATTGAGACTTGTACCCGTTCGCTCTTACCTTGATGATGACCCTGACGGGAGTTCCCTCTGCGTGAATCTCACTGATAGCGGAAAGAATCTCGAAGAGAAACTGGAACTCAATCGCTACGTAGGAGTTGAGATCAACACTGCTGTGGCCCGATGCACCAATGGTGACAGTAAGACCGTCACCAGATCGCACCCGCTTCGCGCGAGGCGGGTATTGATCCATCCGAGGATCTCCAAGACACACGATATTATCCATGCCTCGGAAATAGTGATCCTTGATACTCGACGAGTACGCGTTGATCGTTGTCGCATACTTCGCCTCATCGAGATAATTCGAGAGCAAAAGCCCGTTAATGATCAAGTATGTCGATATGCGGCGGGCACGACACACACAATCCAGTACGGCTGCATCCCCTATATTCGCAATCAGGATTTCCAGTCCGACAGGGTTATGCTCAAGATACCTTATAGTATCATGGATTGTGCGTAGCGGCTCTTCGATATGTGAGTCGATTCCCGCTTCAATGATCGAGTAAACGAGGTCGGTCACGTCTGTCCCAGCGGTCAAGACAAGCCGCGCCGTTCTTCTGGCGCGGAACGCCGAAAGCAGGCTTGCTGCCTCGCTCGCAAAGTTGCCAGGCCTGGACCACTGCGGAACATATCGTGTCCAAAGATTCGTCCGCGACGCCACCGTGTTCACGACCCTCACCTTGCCATCCTGCCGCAAACGGCGAATCAACTCGACCGTCGGATGGTACTCCTGCACCAATACCGAGGGCCTCCTGTCCGTACGACTAATGGTCCGATCCATCCATGAAAATGCCGTCCCGAGGCTGTTGGATGCGACACGGACGACGACTGCTTTCCACCCGGTACGTCGAGTGTTCTTGCGTAACCACCGGTGAATGGGAAAATGATACGCCGGGAATCGCGCAGCCTCAGGCGCGGAGATCGCAATAAACGGCACTTGTACGTGGTTTAAAATACGCTCGGTTATACCAAGTTCGGTTCCGGCATAGAGCGTTTCCATCTCGAGTTGCTGCAGCCGCTCGACGCATAAGTGCGCCCTTACGAAAAAGACGAAATCATTCCAGAAGTCCATCCGAAATGCGAGTCCAAATGCGACTCCATCGTAGCAAAACAGATCATTCCCTTGCGCATCGAGATTCCAACGTCGAAAGAACTCGTAGATTACGAAGTTCTCGCGCTCCATCGATTCGGGATCGACCAAGTGGTCCAGATAGAACGCGTCCCCACCGGCGTCCGTTAGCTGGTGCCTGAGTGCGAAGTCGTAGGTCAACACCAGGTCCGTGGATGCATCGTAGGCGTCACGACATGACTCAAACCAGTCTCGCGATTCCACAATGAATACGCGCCTATAGCTAGTTCTGAGTCCGGCGCTAGGAGTCCGTTTCGTACCTGACCGGATATGCGGCGCTATCGGAACGCCGTTTATTTCAGAGACTGAAGCCATCGTCGACGACCAGATTCTGGCCCGTGACGTACCGGGACGTATCGGACAGCATAAATACTAGAGCGCCCGTCACATCCTCGGGGCTCAACATGCCCTTTGTTCCAGAGCTATCGCGATAGCGTTCTTGAAATGTCGCAGGCTGATTGTCAGCCACTCCTCCGGGACTGACGCAGTTGACGCGGACTCCATACTTGCGATAGTACTTGGCGAAATATCGCGTCAATTGGATTACGCCAGCCTTGATGGCCGCATATTCCACGGGCATGGTCATTGACGTCCCGGCGTAGAGCTCAAACCGAGGCGCAATTTCGCCGTACACCGACCCGATGCTCACGATACTCCCCCCGCCACAATTTCTGCAGTACTCCGCGAACCGTTGCGTGACAAGGAAATATCCACCTAGGTGACTATTCACATTCTCGCAGAAGTCCTTATAGGTCACGTCCTCGACAGGTGCTCCATACATCGCATTTCGTGGATACGCGTTATTCACCAGGCCATCAATCCGCCCAAACTGTGAGCTGGCCCGCGTAATCAATTGCGTCACAGAGCTTGGATCCGTGATATCCAGCTTCATCGGCCAGACTTGGCCAGGATACGTATCACCGATCTCCTCAGCGGCACCTGAGGCCCGCTCGAGCGCGATGTCGGCGATGATAGCGATTCCGCCTTGCGCAACGATGGCCCCCGCAATTGCACTGCCGAGTAAGCCGGCTCCGCCCGTAACTATCACGACCTTGTCAGCTAGCATGACAGTCTGCTGAGCGCGCCGTGCGTCGTGAAACGCGATGTCCTATTGAAGTGCATCACGTCAACGCTTCCATATGGCAGCAATCTCCGGTTGATTCCGCAACGAAGACGATTTAGGGTTGCCAAAGTACACCGTGTCAGAGGTCAGGTTATCGTCTATCAGCAGAGAGTGGGCCGCCAGCGTACAATTTCGACCGATGTCGCACGCCCCAAGGATCGCACTGCCTGGTCGCAACGTGAAATACTCTCCCAGTTTCGGATATCTATCGTGGTTGCTGCCGACGCTGCAGCACTGATACACCAGGAGATAATCGCTGTAGGAACCACGGCCCAGAACCGTACCAAGGGGATGCACAAAAAGGAAAACACCCGGCAGCTCAACTTCATAGAACACATCGATTCCATGAAGTGCCTTGTTGAGCAAGAACACCTTCGACGCCAAGTTCGTATCGCCATTGACCGTGTACACCGCCCGCGATACCAGATAGAGAAACATGGCGTATTGATCACCGTGTAGGTGATCGAATACCGCGTCCCGTCCGTCAAAGAAATACTTGTTGCGGATTTGGGCAAAGCAATGTTCAACACGGTCGAGCACGCTTGGCAATACTGCCTCAATGTCGGAGGCGGCGATGCCACGTGAATCGGGAAACATGGTATTGAGCTGGCGCGCGAGATACTGCGCCAACTCCGACCCGGCAAGCGACAGAATCACCTCGCAGCCTCGCTGCTATCGGAGCCCGCAGTCATCAATTGAATTTTCGAAAAACTGGCCGGATTGCCGGCCCTTCCAAAAAGTGCTCGACCCCATCGTCCAGCGCACGCCTATACACGGAGAATGCACTATCGACAGCCGTCTCCGTAATTGCGAGCTCTTCCTCTCCGTGACGGAAGCAGAGCGCCATCCACGGCATCAATACGCCGTTACGAATCATCTCCTGCGAAAAAACCGTCCGAAAGGCCAATGATGGCGCACCGGATGCATCAAGGGTTGTATAGTGAGGTGAGCACGCGACCCCGCCAAGCCTGAAATTATCCGAGATACCGTGTGCCTCTGCCTGGCGTTGCATCATCGAAATGAGCTGCGAGCCAAACCCCCAGAGATGTTCCACGACACTGTTCTTCTGCATGAACTGAAACGCTGCACAGAAGGCTCCCAGGCTGCTCATTTCGGCGCCGTGGGTCGTTGACAGCAGGAACATGCGCTCTATTCCGTCGAACTCGATCGAGCCCAGCTGCATGAGTTCACGCCGCCCCGCCACACAAGCAACGGAGAATCCATTTGCCATTGCTTTGCCAAATGTGCACAAATCCGGGGTGACGCCATATAAGTGCTGAGCGCCCTTCAAGTGCCAGCGAAAGCCTGTGATCATTTCGTCCAGAATCAGCACAATGCCTAAACGATGGCAGTGTTGCTGCACCTTCTGCAAGAATCCGTCAACCGGCTCCTCAGCCGCGGCTGGCTCCAGCACGACACACGCGATTTGATTGGGATATTGATCCGTAAGCGCGACGAGCGAGCCCATGTCATTGAAGCGGAACTGCTTCGTCTCCTCAAGTGCAGGGCGTGGAATACCCAGAGTCAATGGGGTCGACGCGATGAACCAGTCATCGTAGGAGAAGAAAGGATGATCGGCGCAACGTGCTACGATCGGACGGGATGTGTACGCACGAGCGATCTTGACGGCAGCGGAGACCGCAGTCGAACCATTTTTTGTAAACTTGACCATATCCACGGAGTCGATTGCGCTTACGAGCAGCTCCGCAGCCTCCAATTCGATCGTGGAAGGACGAGTCAGGTTGTTTCCATTACGTATTTCCCGGTACGCCGCGGTGTCGATCTCGTCCTCGGCATAACCGATGTTGACTGCCCTCAAGGCCATGCCGTAATCCAGGTAGCGCTTACCGAGCGGATCAAATACGTGGCAACCCTTGCCATGAGTCAGAATCTGCGGCGCATTCGACGGGAACTGGTCATATCCACGCGAGTACGTGTGCGCTCCTCCGGGGATGGCCGCCAGCAAGCGTTCCTGGTAGCTACTCATTTAAACAAACCCTTCAATTTGGCGTTCATAAGTGCCTCCGCTGCGAGAAAGTCGCTCAACTCGTCAATCTCCAGCGCCTTGTATCGCTCTACAACCCACGGAGCTGTATTCGAATGATAAAAGCTCTTTTCGATCCGTAATGCGTCAATTTCGCTGGCGTAGACGGAGCCTTCAAGATAAAAATACTCGCCTCGGAGCTCTTGCCGGCGAAGGGCGGTCGGTTGAACACCTGACAGTGGTCGCAACAGACCGCCCTCGATGGTCATGAGATAGGCTGGATGGCCGCTTTCCGCACGTGCAACGCCCACAACGCTCTTGCAGTCGTGATTTCCTGCCAGATACTCAATGGCGCCAGAGATATCGGCGACGTCTCGAAGCGGTGACGTCGCCTCGAGAAGCACGACGTAGTGATAGGCTTCGCCGATCGCTTCAAGCGAGTCGATCGTGTGCAGGACTACATCGACGCTGGTAGCGCGATCGTCCGCGAGCGACGTCGGCCGCATGAAGGGAACCCGCGCGCCACAAAGCGTGGCAATTCCTGCGATTTCGTCGCTATCCGTACTGACAACGACGCTGTCAATGAAAGGACACTCGAGCGCCTGGTCAATCGTCCATGCGATGAGCGGCCTTCCGTTCATGGGACGTGCGTTCTTGCCAGGAAGCCCCTTCGACCCGCCGCGGGCGGGGACGATCGCGATTACGGCTCTATTGTCGATCATCGTGAGCCGAGGTGTTCGCGCGGCTGTAATCGCCGGGTGCACCGACATCGAGCCACGGCTCGTACATGGGGTACACGATCGTGCGCTTTTGCTCCTCTTGCAAGCGAGCAAAGAGTGTCGGCATATCGCACGGTTCCGCTGGTGCTAGAACCTCCAACGCCTCGGGATTGAGCACGTAGACACCCGCGTTGATATGGCTGCGCGAAATCGGCTTCTCCTCAAAGCTGACGATATCCACCCCCCGGGTATGGACTACGCCGAACGGATGTTGCCATTCATATTGCCGAACCGACATCGTCGCAGCCGCATTGTGCCGATTGTGAAATTCCAGCACCTCACCGTAACGTACGTCCGTCATGACGTCGCCGTTAGTTACAACGAACGGCGCGACTGGCCGTGGCTGTAGCAACCCCAGCGCACCCGCGGTTCCAAGCGGACTATTTTCGCGAAGATATGAGATGTGCACGTTCAAACGACTACCATCACCGAAGTAACTCTCAATCATGTGACCGAGGTGGTGAATGGCGAATACGAAGTTTGAAAAGCCTTCGCCCTTCGCGCGCTCAACGATATGCTCAAGCATTGGCTTCCCGTTAACGGGAAGTAGCGGCTTGGGGCAGTTCTCGGTATGGGGTAGAAGCCGAGTACCACGCCCGCCCGCCATCACTATGATCAAGTTGGCGCGCGGTGCCGGCGCAAGAAGGTCTGCCCAAAGGTGCAATCCAACGACCCGCCGAGCCGCATCAACAACCGGCATCTGGTGCAGCTTGTTCGCCTGCATCAGATGCAAAACGGTATCGGCGTTCAGGTCGGGCGGTACCACGAACGGTTCCCTATTTATGATCGACTGCACTTCGCTCGTGAGGCTGAACCCACGCAGAAGTCCGCGCCGAATGTCTCCGTCGGTCACCGTGCCAAGCAGAGTGTGATCATCGGACACAATGAGCGTAATCTGAAGGCCCGACACGTCAAGATTGCGTACCGCAGCCTGGATAGTGCTATTTAGAGGGAGCATTGCCGACATGAAGCGTTGTCGCCTCGCCCCATCTGCATCCTCTTTGATGACAATGCCATCCGTCATGAACAATCTCGGCGCAGTTGGCGAGTGCGGCGAGAGAACTCGACTGAGCCTATGACGACGATTCTCACCAGACCGAAACGTCGAAGAATTTCTTCTTCAGGATATCGCGGAGATCAACATCTCTCAAGACATCCACAATCCGATCCGCAGCGCCGCCGTCGCCGTACGGGTTTTCAACCGAGGTGAGGACCTGCTGAAACTCGGTTGAGTACAAATGCCTGATTGCTTCGACGATCGCGGCTCGCTCCGGAACGGAGGCAATAACGCTATCCGCCTTGAGCCTCCCCTGCTGACGGTCACCAATATCGACCGTGCCTATTCGAAAAGAGGGCACTTCCGTGAGGCCACTCGACGAATTGCCTATCACCCCGTCCATATTCGTGAGACAGGAAAAGTACCTTGCCTGCCCCAACGATGTGAACGCATACGCATTCGCGTGGGTTGCTACGAATCCATCAACCAGCTCAAACAACGCACGACTTCCAGCGTCCGCATTCGGCATGGTGAATATCAACAGACTCTCGGGAAAATAGTCAAGCGCTGCGGTGAGTTCTTTCATCTGCGTTACTGCCCCGGCCTTGTCAAGTGTCACGGGATGGAACGTGACAAGCAGGTTCCGCTCACGAAACGTTAGCCCTAAAGACTGCTCCAACTCCGCGCGAGAAAGGAGCGTGGTGCGTTTTAGGCTGTCGACGCCTAAACCACCAACGAGAAAAACGCGCAACGGATCTTCACCCAGCTGGACTACGCGATCCCTGTATTCAGGCGCCGCAACAAAATGCAGCTGCGCCATTTTCGTAATCGCGTGCCGGATCGCTTCGTCAATCATCCCCTCTGTCGATTCGCCACCGTGTAGATGGGCTATCGGAATCTGCAATACCATCGCCGCAGTAGTCGCTGCAAAAATCTCAAATCGGTCGCCTAGCACGACGATCAGATCGGGGGCAAGCTGCGATAAGGCATCCGAAAAGCCGATCACTCCCAGGCCTATGGACTTCGCCACCGCAGAAGGCTCGTCGGAGCTCAGCAACACTTCCACCTTCCGATCGATCCGGAATCCGTCCGCCTCAATCTCTCGGTACGTAAGGCCGAATTCAGGAGAGAGATGCATTCCGGTCACGACGACTTGGAGTTCCATATCGGCCGAATTACGTAGGCCCTCCATGACCCATCGTAGAAGGCCGTACTCGGCTCGCGTCCCCGTGATGACACATATTTTGCGCATTACGGTTCTATTATCTCATCCGGTGCAAACGAACGCGTGGCGGTCCTACCGATTACCTCATCCCAGCGCATCGGGGATACACCGCTCCCGGGACGCTTAACAGCGAGATTGTCTACGCTGAACGTCTCACCAAGTCCAATTTCTCTTGCCGCAACAATGGACTTCCTCGCTACCTGGCAATTCCGTCTCTCGCTTTGGGTCAATCTCTTGATTCCATCACCCAGCGCAGTTTCTACGTTCCGAATTGCCGCAATCATTGCCTTGAGCTCAGCAGGCTCCAGGCTCGCCTTGTGATCGGGCCCCGGGAGCGCCCGATCCAAGGTAAAGTGCTTCTCTATGACGGAGGCGCCGAGCGAAACAGCCGCGATTGCAACCTCGATGCCCGAAGTGTGATCCGAATAGCCCACCCGCACCCTGAATGCTTCAGCGATGCTCAGCATCGCACGCAGGTTCACATCGACCATGGGTGTGGGATATTCCGTGGTACAGTGCAACACAGTGATCAACTCACGCGGAGTCCCAGCCAACTCAAGAGCCCCGATCGCGCCCTCGATATCACCTAGGTCCGCCATCCCTGTTGACATGATCACGCGCTTCCCAAGTTTCCCGATATGGCGCAGATATGGAAGGTTGGTGATCTCACCTGATGGAATCTTGAACGTCGTAAGTCCCAATTCAACGAGCATGTCGATGCTTGCGACATCGAATCCCGTCGAAAAAAACTCAACCTTTCGTTCGTGACAATGGGCGATGAGCGCCGAATGCATCTCAAGAGTCAGCTCCAGCCGGCGGAGCATCGTATGCTGAGACTCAGTAGCGCCGGATGAGTCCAACTGGTAGTCAGCCTTCCTCGCGTTCCGAGTAACGAGACTGTCGGCAGTAAAAGTTTGGAACTTCACCATATCCGCACCGGCATCAGCCGCGGCATCGATAAGTTGGTGCGCCAACGCCATGTCGCCGTTGTGATTGACTCCAGCTTCAGCAATTATCAGCGTGCGAGTCATACTCAGCTCCGCTCCGGCAGCTGGCTTCCCGGGGCACAATCCGTCAGTACCCGCTGTCCCATTCCGATCACACAACGTCCGCCTATGTGAGCACCCTGGCGGACGCTGCTATTGCTACCGATGAAACTCCCCGCGCCGATGCGGACACCACTGTTGACGGCAGCGGATGTGGCAATGTGGCAATCGTCGGCTACGTCGCAGTCGTGCTCAACGAGCGCGTTGGAATTCACAATACAATTACGCCCAATTCTGGAACCGGCATTCACAACGGCGCCGTGCATCACGATTGATCCTTCGCCTACCGAGGAATGCCGAGAGACGTAGGCGAGAGGCGAAATGATAGCAGGCAGATCACAGCCACTGAGTTTGAGAAGATCAAAAACGCGAATACGTGGCTCAGGAGTCTTGATCTGCCCTATTGTAACGATTGCGGCTCCAACCGTCGCAGCACGAGCACCTAAGTCGGCATCGCTTCCTAGTATCGGGTATCCGAGGACCCGCCCGCCGATTTCGTCAGGCGTGCCGATCAACCCAACGATGGTAAATCGGTTGCCCTGCTCGATGACATCGATACAGGCTCGCGCGTGCCCCCCCGCGCCGACGAGCAGGATAGGCGTCAGGCTCATCGAGTACCTTCGATTCCGAGCTGCGCACTGCTCGGAATATTGACGATCCTGCGCTCTAGCGATTCCGCGACGGGCAACGCCATGGAGGGACACGCGCTGTACATTGCCAGCTTGTGCATCAGCGTCCACGCCGGACGCGTCATAAGGCCAGAGTTATTCGTCGCCTCAAGAATCGAATCTCGCTGATCTTCCGACGCGCGGTCGAGCATCAGCGTTTGAAGCCAGTAGTTGCTATGACATCCTTGAGGCTCCCCAAACACCCGAACTCCCCGAACTCCGTCGAACGCCGCTTCGTATTTGCGGAAGAGATTGCGTTTCGCTTCGACCATACCGGAGAGCTGCTCAAGCTGCGCGCATCCAACAGCAGCATTTAGGTTCGGCATCCGGTAGTTGTAGCCGATCTCGTCGTGCACGAAGTCCCATCGATGTGCGACCTTCGCCGTCGTCGTGAGGTGTTTCGCATGCTTTCCCAACGCCACGTCATTCGTAAGGATCGCGCCGCCCCCGCCCGTCGTTATGGTCTTGTTACCATTGAAGCTCAGTGTTCCCAACATCCCAAACGTGCCGGTGTGCCGACCGTTGTAGAGACTGCCCAGCGACTCCGCCGCGTCCTCCACCAGTGCTATGTGAAAATCACTCGCAATCGACAACACGCCGTCAATGTTCACAGGGTGACCAAACGTATGCATCGGCACAAGCGCGCGAATGACCATCCCAGTGCGCCGGTTAACGCAATTGCCGAAGCACATTTCCGTTGTGTCCGTTAAGTACTGGCGCAGCGCCGCTGGATCTACCCCGAGCGTCCTTTCCTCGGAGTCGACGAAGTGGGGGGTTGCCCCACAATACGCGATGGAATTCGTCGTAGCTATGAAACTCAGCGCAGGCACGAGTACTTCGTCACCGGGTGCCACATCGGCCAGCTTAAGAGCAATCTGAAGCGCCGCTGTACCGTTTACGACCGCAACCGCACGAACGGCTCCAGTATAATCTGCAAGCTCGGCTTCGAATCGATCGACGAACTTCCCAACTGAAGAAACGAAAGTCGAGTCGAGGCATTCCTTGAGGTATGTCCATTCCTTTCCGCCGAAATGCGGTGCATGCAGCGGCGCCGGGCCGGGCCCGACCACGGACCGGATGCAATCGACTACTTTAGCGTCGAGCGCAAAGCCGGGTGCGGTGGCCGTCACAGGTTGTATATCCCCGCTTTGTACGATGCGCGATTCTCCGGATCGCGGAACCATTCGATCGTCTGCGTCAGCCCGCGCCGAAACCCGCCAACTCCTCCGAACGCCGGCATCCACCCAAGCAGCTCACATGCCTTGGCATTTGATGCCCAGAGCCGATCAACTTCACTCTTCACAGGACGTAGTCGCTGCTCATCCGTGACAATCTCGATCTCAACCCCAAACAGACTTGCGATTGTATTGGCCGTGTCGCCGATAGACACTTCGAAGTTACTTCCCACGTTTATGACCTGACCAACAGAACGCTCCGATTTGGCGGCGGCAATAAAGCCGGCGACCGTGTCCGTGACGAAGCTGAAGTCCCGTGTCGGTGAAATCGCGCCAAGCTCGATCTTGCGGGCGCCGCCAGCGAGTTGCGTTATGATAGTGGGAATGACTGCGCGCGCCGACTGTCGCGGTCCATACGTGTTGAACGGCCGGAGCACGGCTACAGGAGTATCGAACGACGTGTAAAACGACATCGCTATTTGATCGGCGCCGATTTTGCTGGCTGAGTAAGGCGACTGTCCCTGAAGTGGATGCTCCTCAGTGATCGGTACGAATTGCGCGGTGCCGTAGACCTCGCTGGTGGACGTGTGAACTATTTTTTCCACGCCGAGGTCGCGTGCCGCCTGGACTATGTTCAGAGTTCCTTTCACGTTTGTATCGATGTACGTGTCAGGAGAGTGGTACGAGTAGGGAATTGCGATGAGCGCGGCTAGGTGCAGGACCGTATCGGCGCCCATGACGGCGGCGCGAACTCCGTGCGGATCCCGGACATCTCCCGCGAAGACCTCGAACCGCCCCTTCACATCATCAGCGCAACGGTCCAGCCAACCCCAAGAATTGAAGGAATTGTACTGGACAAATGCGCGAACTTCGTAGCCGGCGCGAACCAATGCTTCAGTTAGATGCGAACCGATAAATCCGTCCGCCCCGGTAACCAAGACTTTATGCATTATCAGAAGCAAGTATCAGTGAGGATATGCAGCTGGCCGACATCACTGGGTCCGACGGCCAGTAATCCACCGCCAGGGCCGCCCGAGATCGTGCCTAAATGCCGCTAGCTGCTGCATAAAATCAACGGCCGACGGATCCTTCGCAGCGCGCCTGCCCGCCATCATGTTTGAGAATAGCACAAGCGCAACACCAACAAAGCCGCCGAGGATGATGCCTAGCAACACGACCTTGGACCGGCCGCGCGGCTCTGGGGTTCCGGGCGCGGACGGGGTTTCGATAACCGTGATCACCGGAGTATCGCGAACCTCCCGCAGCCGGACCTCCTGGTACGACTGCGTTAGAGAATTGAATACCTGACGACGCTGATCCACATCGGCCTGCAACCGGTCCCGCTGAAGGGCGAGTTCTGGTGAACTGGTAAACTGCTTGTTGCTATGAAGAAACTCTTCGAGGCGATCCTCGCCGGCCCGTAACTCGTTGGTCGCCAACGCAAGCTGTCCTTCGATAAATCGTCGTTCAGCGCCTGCTTGTGCTTGTCGCGTACGCTGATTGAAGTCGTTGATGCCATCGATCAGTGCCTGTGCTATTGCAATCGAAACGCTGCGCCACTTGGTGTCGACCGTCACGTCGATTATACCGGTAGCCTTTGAGACCGACGTGTTTACCATTTGCCCGAGTTGGAACACTGATTTGTCCTGGCGCTCCAACGCGTTCGATGACTTCAGCTCAAGCAGATCGCTAAAAGCCAGCTTGCGTTTTCCCAGCTCCGGGACCACAAATGAGTCTGCCGCGATTCGGCGAAGTAATTCGTTTGACTTGAGCAATTTCGCGTAATAATCTGGCGATAGCGTTTGGCTTCCAGCGGGGAGTGCCACGCCAAACTGACTGGCGATGCCTGCGAGCCCGGCCTTCGAGGCGTCGTTCCCCTGGGGCGCAAACGAAACCGTGGCTCGATATAATGGAGGGCGAGTGATGACGAGCGACGCTGAGATCAAGGCGCCCGCAATGGTCCAAATCGCGACGCGGTAGCGTCCTCTCAGGATGATCGCACCGATCTCGAATAGCGACATCTCCCCGTCGTTCCGCGCAGAGACTGACGTCATACGGCCGTCGCCGGAGGCGTGAACTTCGGTTTCGGAAGTCGGTTTCTCCGCATCAGGCCGTCCCTTCGTCTAACGCTAGTCGCAACTGATCCATCCAGTGAGTTGGTGTCAATCCAAACCTTTGCTCGGCCATCCGCGCATTCAGCACTGACCGGAGAGGCCGACGCGCAGGCGATGCGTAGTCCAGCGTGGTAATTGGCTCAATACTAGGCACAGCGTGACCCGTCGCCCTTCCATCGCTAGCGATGATGGCCGAGGCAAACTCGTACCACGTTGTTTCACCGGTGCCCGCTACGTGCATGACTCCACCCTGCCGCTCAAAGAGGGCGACGGGATTACCGGAACCAATTGCGCGGCCCAAAATCTGCGAGGTCGCTTCCGCCAACCACCGAGCCCACGTCGGTGTCCCGTGCTGGTCATTGACCACGCGTAAAGTATCCCGCGAGCGCGCCAGTCGACGGATACTTTGTAGAAAATTCCTTCCGCGCGTAGAGTAGACCCAGCTTGTACGAATCGTTAGGTGGGCCGCTCCTGACTCGGCCAGTGCCTTTTCCCCGGCAAGCTTTGTTTGACCATACACATTCAAAGGGTTTGGCGTATCGTTTTCGGTGTAAGAGTGGGCACTCGCGCCGTCAAACACGTAATCCGTGGAAAAGTGAATCACCGCCGCTCCTAGGCGACGCGCTACTGACCCGATCCGTCCTGGCGCCAAAGCATTGATCCGATTGGCGAGCTCCGCATCCGACTCTGCTCGATCCACCGCGGTATAAGCTGCGGCGTTGCAAATGATGGTGGGGCGCAGTGATACCATCGTCGCCTCGATCCGCTCGAAGTCGCCGATGTCGAGGTCGGCACGACCAAGCGGAACCACGTGCCCCAGCGGCTGCAGAGTGCGCACCAACTCCCACCCGAGCTGACCGTTGGCACCCGTCACAACTATGCGATGTGGGTTACCCATTATTGCGGAGAAAAATCTGGTAGCCTGTCAGTCGGGATCGCGCTCAGCGATGGAGCTTCCGCATCCTTTAGTCCGAGGATCGGATTGTGCAGCGGCCACGCAATCCCAATATCCTGATCATTCCATGCGATCGTAATCTCGTCCTCGCGGGCGTATGGGGCGTCGACCTTGTAGTGAAACAGGGCAGACTCGCTTAGCACGACGAAACCATGCGCAAAGCCGCGCGGGATCCAGAGTTGCCGCCCGTTCTGTTCTGAAAGTTCCTCGGAAACCCACGCGCCGTAGTTCGGCGAGCCCTTGCGGAGGTCTACTGCTACGTCGAATACCGCTCCCTCAAGGACCGACACAAGCTTGCCCTGAGAGCGCGGCCATTGATAGTGAAGGCCTCGCAGTACCCCTTTTTTTGAACGGGAGAAATTGTCCTGCATGAACGGCCCGGCCACGCCCACAGCCGCATAACGGTCCGGCCGCCATAGCTCGGAGAAAGACCCGCGACTGTCCTCAAAAATGTCGCGGTCGATCGCCAAGACATCGGGGATGCTCAGAGGGATGACTTTCACGGCGAAACTCCTCGCGACAGCAGACTGGCCACATAGGCGCCGTATTCGCTCTTGCCTAACTCCCGGCCCTGTCGTGCGAGGGCGTCGTCATCTATCCAACCATTTCGCCAAGCAATTTCCTCTGGCACGGCAACGCGCAGTCCTTGTCGTTTTTCCAACGTCGCGATGAACGTCGCGGCTTCGAGCAACGAGTCATGCGTGCCGGTGTCGAGCCAAGCAAAGCCGCGGCCAAGCACTTCCATATGAAGTTGTCCGCGCGCGAGATATTCGGAGTTGATATCGGTAATTTCGTACTCGCCTCGCGCCGACGGCCGCAACGACGCAGCAATTGATGAGACATCGTTGTCGTAGAAATACAGACCGGTCACAGCGTAGCTAGACTTCGGGTGCGCTGGCTTCTCGGCGATGCTGACCACCCGGCCATCAACGTCAATTTCAGCGACGCCATAACGCTTCGGATCGCTGACGTGATACCCAAACACGGTTGCGCCTGTTGTCCGTTGAGCGGCGCGACGGAGATGATCCACGAGCCCGTGCCCGTAAAATAGATTGTCGCCGAGGACCAGAGCGCACGGCGCCGATCCGATGAACTCGCGACCGATCACGAACGCCTGCGCGAGTCCGTTGGGCGTGGGCTGCGTAGCGTAGGAAAGACACATGCCCCATTGACTACCACTTCCAAGGAGAGCCTGGAATTGCGATGCTTCATGTGGCGTAGTGATGATCAGTATCTCTCGAATCCCGGCAAGCATCAGTGTCGTCAGCGGGTAATAGATCATCGGCTTGTCGTACACTGGCAGGAGCTGTTTGCTGACCGCGCGAGTAATTGGCCACAGCCGACTGCCCGTGCCGCCTGCAAGCACAATCCCCTTCACTCAGACACTCCAGCCCCGAGGCGCTCACCACCGTACTTCTCGCTCGTGACATTGTCCAGCCATTTGAGGTTGCCAAGATACCACTCGACGGTACGCTGCAAGCCGGTCGAGAAAGTTTCCCGTGCGAACCAGCCGAGTTCGTCACGAATCTTTCCTGCGTCGATCGCATACCGCTGATCGTGACCGGGGCGATCGACCACGTGGGTGATCAAGGTTGAATATGATCCGGCCGCGAGCGGCCGAAGATTGTCGAGCAATGCGCAGATCTCACGCACGACATCGATATTTCGCCGTTCGTTGCCGCCACCGACGTTGTACGTCTGGCCCGGCCGGCCGCGCTCGCACACAAGCCGAAGCGCTCGTGCGTGATCGTCCACATAAAGCCAATCACGGACATTCGTGCCACGCCCATAGACCGGAAGCGCCTCGCCCGCTAGCGCCTTGTGAATCATCAATGGAATCAATTTCTCTGGATATTGGTAAGGCCCATAATTGTTGCTGCAATTCGTGATTACCACCGGCAGTCCGTAAGTGTGATACCAGGCACGAGCTAAGTGATCCGATCCGGCTTTTGTGGCTGAGTACGGCGAGTTCGGCGAATACGCAGTGGTCTCCGTAAACAATCCGTCAGGACCGAGCGTGCCGAACACCTCGTCCGTGGACACGTGAACAAACCTGAATCGCTCTGCTAGCTCAGCCCGCAGCGAACTCCAATACCACAAAGCTTCCTGAAGCAGCACGTACGTTCCGAACAGGTTAGTCTGAACGAAATCCCCCGGTCCGTCGATTGATCTGTCAACGTGAGATTCCGCGGCAAGATGAAGCACGGCGACGGGGGAATGCTCGACAAACAACGCCCGCATCGCATCACGATCGCAAATATCTGCGTACGCAAAAAGATGCCGCGGTGCGTTCCGCGCTTCGCCAAGTGACGAGAGGTTTCCGGCATATGTCAGCTTGTCGATGTTCACCACGGTCACGTCCGTCTCGGCAACGAGCTGTCTGACGAGTGCCGAACCGATGAAGCCTGCGCCGCCCGTTACAAATATTGTTGCCATCAACCCTATTGTTGCTATCGACCAATGCATAGTGCTGACCGCCTACCGACTCGGCGGCACGTCGCCAACGGAAGAGTTATTGAATGATTGCCAGCGCGGTAACGCTTTACGCGATTAAGTGACGTGCAGCCTGTACGCAACGTTTCGCCGATTCGGAGAACAGCACGCTTCGGCCTTTGATGGACGCAATCGAAGGCGCCCGCGTAGCTGGGGCGCTATACGATGAGTCGTTCGGAGACTTTCACGGGCTATTCGCCATCAAACGCTGCTGTGCGGAAGTTATTCCCCCCACTAGGCCGCTGCAAGGAGAGCCGTCTCACAGCTGAGCCGGTTTCTGGAAGTGGGAGGAGTCTACCCGCAACGAGCAATCCGACCGTACGTTTAGTCCCGTGCTCAGACGGGAGGCGTTGGCCGATGTCTGCGCGAATGGTCGCAATACCGTGTTTCAAGGTAAGAAAATTCGAAGATAAGAAAATTCGACGATTTGACACTACTCGCGTTGAGGTTATGATTCCACCGCCGGCAGCGGCGTACCGTGGGATTCAAGCCGGCAGGCCCGTGCTTCGGCTACATTTCTCGCACTGCCCGAGAAGCGGCGCAAATCTTGGCGTCAAAAACGCCCACCATCTCATTTACTGAGAACTTTGTCAGCGAAAAACGCGCGCGTCCCGGAAATCCGTAGCCGCTACCTGCTTCTCCTTGACGCCGTCTCTCTCGTCGTCGCCGTAGCGCTCGCATACTGGCTTCGGTTCGACGGGTTTCAACTGCCGCCCAGCGACCGATTTACCGCCGTCGCGTTTGCACTCACCGCGGTGCCGGCCGCCCTCGGAGCCTTCCTCTTTACCGGGCTTTATCGGCGAATCTGGAGTTACGCCAGCGTCGCCGAGGTGGAGCGAATAGCGATCGGGGTCGCCGTCTCCGCCGTTTTTGCCGCCATCATCGGCCTCGTCGTGCTTCCGGTTTCCGGTCTCACCCCGGTACGCGTCCCCGTGTCCGTAGTGGCGCTCTTCGCACTTCTCTCGGGAAGCTTTGTCGTCGCCCCACGCCTGTTCTTCCGCGTGCGCACGTGGCATGGCCGTCGCCGCCGTCGCGATGACGACATGCGCGCGATCATCGTCGGAGCCGGCGCCGCCGGCCACATGATCGCTAAGGAACTGCTAACAAATCACGAACTTGGCATGTACCCCGTCGCGTTCGTTGATGACGACGAGCGCAAAAACAAACTCCGTCTCCACGAAATCCCAGTGGTCGGAAAAATCGCCGATATTGGGCGCGTAGCACACGAGCTCGACGCCAGCGCCATCGTCATCGCGATCCCTTCGGCCCCCGGCTCCGTCATCCGCCGAATTGTCCAGGAAGCCGCCGACGCGGGGCTGAAGACCCGCACCCTACCGCCGCTCTCCGACGTTCTGTCCGGTCGTGCCTCGCCGTCATCCCTCCGCGACGTCCAGATTGAAGACCTTCTCCGCCGCGAGCCCGTCCAAACAGACCTCGCGGCCGTCCGGAACCTGGCCAAAGGCCGCACTGTCCTCGTAACCGGCGCCGGCGGCTCCATCGGCAGTGAGCTCTGCCGCCAGCTCGCCCAGCTCGAGCCCGCAAAGCTCATAATTCTCGGTCACGGCGAGAACTCAATTTTTGACATACAGGCTGAACTCTTCGGCACATATCCGAGACTCAATGTCAGCCCCGTGATCGCCGATGTCCGCGATCTCCAGCGGATGCACGCGATCTTCGACGACTCCCGCCCGTACGCCGTCTTCCACGCTGCCGCGCACAAGCACGTTCCTCTCATGGAGGAGAACGTCGTCGAAGCCATCACCAACAACATCCACGGCACCACCAATGTCGTGAACGCTGCAATCGATGCCGGTGTCGAGCACTTCGTCTTGATCTCAACCGACAAGGCGGTCCGCCCCACCAGCATCATGGGCGCGACCAAGCGCCTCGCCGAGCGCGTGGTCCAGCATGCCGCGGTCGCGCACGGCCGCAATTTCGTCTCTGTGCGCTTCGGAAACGTGCTGGGCAGCCGCGGCTCCGTCGTCCCCACGTTCTTCCGTCAGATACGCGCTGGCGGCCCTGTGATGGTCACTCACCCGGAGATGCGTCGCTACTTCATGACCATCCCGGAGTCGGTCCAGTTGGTGCTCCAGGCCGGTACGCTCGGGCTGGGCGGTGAAGTATTCGTCCTCGACATGGGCGAGCCGGTCAAGATCATAGACCTCGCGACCGACCTGATCCGGCTCTGCGGCTTCGAGCCCGGTAAGGACATCGACATCCAGTTCACCGGAATCCGCCCGGGCGAAAAGTTGTACGAGGAGATGTTCTTCCACGAAGAACACGCGCTGCCCACTAACCACCCCAAGCTCCTGCGCGCCAAAAAAGCCGGCATTCCTGAAGGCCTCATGCGCCGGATCGAACGCCTGGTGGTCGCCACAGACGCTTCCGACGAGACGGAACTGCGCGAAATGCTGATCGCGCTCGTTCCTGATTTCCAGCGCGAGGCAACGGGGAGCGATTACACGGCGCGCGATGTCATCCAGCTACGCCGCACCGGGGATTTCCGCGCGAACACCGGGAACTAGCTGGGGGCGGGGGCTCGGTCGAGCCCGACTGGATTCCCGCGTCGCGGGAAGGACTTGCCGTATGCACGCCGAGTCCGCTGAATGTCGTCGTCCCGCCCGAGGCCGGGAACCATGGGCGACGCATTAGGCATGCAACCCGTGTTCGCAGGTGTCACTGATCATCGCGAGGGGAGCATGCGCGCCGGGTTCGCTGAATGTCGTCA
>JBEPUB010000006.1:0-151114 GCA_041691775.1 Gemmatimonadota bacterium | reverse complement strand
GGTTCGCGATCCGCGAAGGTGGCCGCACAGTCGGTGCTGGCGTCGTCGCAAAAATTCTGCAATAACCAGGATTAGCATAATGGCTGGCAAAATTCGCATTCGGCTCAAGGCCTTCGATCACGCTGTGATCGATCAGGCGTCGGCTGACATCGTGCGCACGGCGGAGAAGACTGGCGCATCGGTTTCAGGACCGATCCCGCTCCCGACCAAGACGCAGCGTTGGACGGTTCTCCGTTCGCCGCACGTTGACAAGAAGTCGCGCGAGCAGTTCGAGCTCAAGACGCATAAGCGCCTGATCGACATTCTCGATTCAAAGGCGCAGACTGTTGACGCGCTGACGAAGCTGGATCTGCCGGCTGGTGTGGACGTCGAGATCAAGGTCGAGTAGAACTACAATGATTGGAATCATCGGCAGAAAGCTGGGCATGACCCAGATATTCAATGAGATCGGACAGCAGATTCCTTGCACGGTCGTCGAGGCACCACCGAATCCGGTGATCTTCGTAACCAACAAGGAAGAGTCCGGCTTCGCTTCAGTTCAGCTCGGCTTCGGTACTCAGCGCCTCGCGCGCGAGTCCAAGCAGGGCGAGCGCACACCGCGCGGTCGTCGCGCGAACAAGGCCGAAATCGGTCACGCCGCGAAGGCGGGGCTCGAGGCGCCGCCGCACACTCTGCGCTCGTTCCGCATCGACGACGCACCGGGCAAGGATCCTGAGATCCCAACGTACAACGTTGGCGACAAGATCGATGTTTCGATCTTCGCGCCAGGCGATACGGTCAAGGTCACTGGCACCACAAAGGGCCGTGGTTTCCAGGGTGTGGTCAAGCGTTGGGGCTTTGGTGGCGGACCGAACACACACGGTAACACCAAGCACCGTCGTCCTGGCTCCATCGGACCCGGTACGGATCCCTCGCGCGTCATCAAGGGCAAGAAGATGCCTGGTCACTACGGCGACGAGCGTCACACGCAGACACACCTTCGCATCGAGAAGATCGATGCTGAGCGCAACCTGATCTACATCCGCGGCAGCATCGCAGGTCCCCGTAGTGGGATCGTGATGATCCGCAAGCAGGCTTAATCATGGCTGATACAGAAATGACAGAGCAGGAAGTGACAGCGCGCACGGCAGCGGCTTACACCGCTGGCGGCACGCAGCGCGACGCTGTGACGCTGCCTACGGATCTGTTCGATGGCACCATCAATTTCCCGGTGATGCACCACGCGGTGAAGGCGTATCTCGCCAATCAGCGCCAGGGCAATGCATCGACCAAGACGCGCGGCTTCGTCATCGGTGGCAATCAGAAGCCGTGGAAGCAGAAGGGCACTGGTCGTGCTCGTCAGGGTTCCACGCGCGCTCCACACTGGGTCGGTGGTGGTACGGTCTTCGGGCCGTCGCCGCGTGACTATACGATGGCGACGAACAAGAAGGTCAAGATTCTCGCTCGCAAGAGCGCGTTGAACGCTCGCGCTTCAGAAGATTCACTCCTC
Organism: Gemmatimonadota bacterium; assembly: GCA_041691775.1. GTDB lineage: Bacteria > Gemmatimonadota > Gemmatimonadetes > Gemmatimonadales > Gemmatimonadaceae > Fen-1247. The sequence goes on along the minus strand of JBEPUB010000006.1, from coordinate 149,625 downwards.
GTGATCGACCGGTTCGACTACGACGCGCCCAAGACTGCGCAGCTCGTTGGTCTGCTCGAGTCGCTCGGCGTTAACGGTCGGAAGATTCTCATTCTGACCGACGGCGTCAACAAGAATGTGTATCTCAGCTGCCGCAATCTTCCGAGTGCGCACGTGATGCCGTTCGCCGACGCTTCGACTTACCACATTCTGTGGAGCGATGTTGTGCTCGTCGAGTCTGGCGCTATTGGTCAGTCGCTGTCGCCTGTCGCTGAAGGCGAGAAGCCCGCGCGCAAGCAGGCGAGCAAGCCGGCGTCGAAGCCGGCCAAGGCTGCTAAGAAAGTGCCAACCGCAAAGAAGGCTGCTGCCAAGACCGCTGCGAAGAAGGCTGCCGTAAAGAAGGCTGCAGCGAAGAAGACATCGGCCAAGAAGAAGGGGAAGTAAGACATGGCTACACTATTCCGCACAGTCGTCCGCCCGATCATGACCGAGAAGACTTCGGCCGCGTATCAGGATCGCCAGGAGTACACTTTCGAAGTGGCTTCTGACGCGAACAAGACGGCGATCAGAGCCGCTATCGAGAAGCTGTTTGGCGTGAAGGTTACGGGCGTTCAGACCATGAATTGCCGCGGTAAGACACGTCGCGTTGGACAGTCAATCGGCAAGCGCGCGAATTGGAAAAAGGCCATCGTGACGCTGAAGCAGGGCGACACGATCGACATCTTCGAGGGTTAAGCAGCCACCATGGCAATCCGTCAGTTCAAGCCGGTCACGAAGAGCTCGCGTTTCCGCTCCGTGTCAGACTTCGCCGAGATCACGCGCAGCACGCCTGAGAAGTCGCTCGTTGAGCCTCTTCCCAAGTCGGCTGGTCGCGACAATCACGGCCATATATCGATGCGCCGCCGCGGCGGCGGTCACAAGCGCCAGTATCGCGTAATTGATTTCAAGCGCAACAAGTCCGGCATGCCGGCGATTGTTGAGCATATCGAATACGATCCAAATCGCTCGGCGCGCATTGCGCTGGTGAAGTACGAGGATGGTGAGAAGCGCTACATCCTGCACCCCAAGGGACTCAGCGTTGGCGATACAGTGATCTCCGGACCTGGTTCGGACACTCGTATCGGAAACGCGGTTCCGTTGCGCGAGATGCCACTTGGTACCGACGTGCACAACATCGAGCTCAAGCCTGGTAAGGGCGGGCAGATGGCACGATCGGCCGGTATGTCGGCGCAGGTCGTTGCAAAGGAAGGCGAGTACGTGACGCTGCGACTCGGCTCGACCGAGGTGCGGTTGGTTCATGGAACGTGCATGGCGACTGTTGGCATTGTCGGCAACGCCGAGCACGAGCTTCTATCGCATGGAAAGGCAGGCAAGTCGCGTTGGCTCGGCAAGCGTCCGAAGGTGCGCGGTGAAGTAATGAACCCGGTGGATCACCCACATGGTGGTCGTACGCGCGGCGGTCGTAACGTCGTGTCTCCGTGGGGCAAGAAGGAAGGCGTGAAGACACGCCATTCGAAGAAGCCGTCAACACGGCTAATCGTGCGCGGCCGTCGCCGCGGTAAGGCGACGCAGTCTTAAGACGGGTAATCGATTATGGGACGTAGTGTTCGCAAGGGTCCGTTCGTACACGAGTCGCTGATGGCGAAAGTGGATGCGATGAACGGCCGCAATGAGAAGAAGGTCATGAAGACGTGGTCGCGCGCAAGCACGATCCTTCCGGACTTCGTTGGCCACACATTCGCCGTGCACAACGGCAACAAGTTCATTCCTGTCTATGTGTCGGAGAACATGGTTGGGCACAAACTCGGTGAGTTCTCGCCGACGCGGCTCTTCCGTGGTCACACCGGCAACAAGGCAGTGGACAAGAAGGCGTCGGGCGTTCCGGCCAAGGGTGGCAAGTAACATGGCTGCCACTCCGCTGCTGACACCACGCGCGCGCGCCATTCAGCGCACCACGCGTCAGTCGCCATACAAGATGCGCCTCGTGATCGATCAGATCCGCGGCAAGAACGTGAACGACGCGCTCGCGCTGCTCCGCTTCTCAAAGAAGCATGCAGCCAAGCAGATCGAGAAGACGTTGTCGTCAGCCGTAGCGAACGCCGAGTACAAGGCGCGCCTGGCTAACGAGGCGATCGACCTGGACCTGCTGGTCATCTCGCACGCGGTAGTCAATGAAGGCCCGTCGCTCAAGCGGTTCATGCCCGCCGCGCAGGGTCGTGCGACTCCGATTCGCAAGCGTACGAGCCACGTCGAGATATACGTAGCTGAGCGCACGGCGAAGCCGAAATCGGTTGCCAAGAAGGCTACCGCGAAGAAGACCGCTGCCAAGAAGACGACGGCGAAGACTGCCGCCAAGAAGACGGCCAAGAAGTCCGAGGGGGAGAAGTAATGGGACAGAAAACACATCCAATTGGCTTCCGCCTTGGTGTCTCGAAGAACTGGCGCTCGCGTTACTACGCGAACCGCGACATGCCCGCGATGCTCAAGGAGGATGCACTCCTCCGCAAATATCTTCACGCGCGTCTCGGCCACGCCGCGATTTCCGATGTGACTATTGAACGCAAGCCGGGCAAGGTTGTCGTCACGATTCACACCGGTCGCCCGGGTGTCGTCATCGGTAAGAAGGGCACCGAAGTCGACCAGCTGCGCGACGAGCTGAGCCGCCTGTCGGGCAAGGAAGTAGGCATCAACGTAGAAGAGATCAAGCGGCCCGAGCTGGATGCACAGCTCGTGGCTGACAACATCGCGAACCAGCTCGCGCAACGCATCTCGTTCCGTCGCGCCATGAAGCGCGCGGTCCAGAGTTCGATGCGGATGGGCGCGCAGGGTATCAAGGTCAAGTGCGGCGGTCGTCTGGGCGGCGCCGAGATCGCGCGTGTCGAAGGGTATCATGAGGGTCGTGTACCTCTTCAGACGTTGCGCGCCGACATCGACTACGCGACATCGACCGCGAAGACCACCTACGGCACGATTGGCGTCAAGGTCTGGATCTTCAAGGGCGAGATCGTTGAAGATCGTCGTGGCAAGACGTACTCGACGGACGCATAGGGAGACATAGAGATGCTGAGTCCGAAGCGGGTAAAGTTCCGCAAGATGTTCAAGGGTCGCACCAAGGGATTGGCGACCCGTGGATCGAAGGTTTCGTTCGGCGATTTCGGCCTTCAGGCTCTCGAGCCCGGCTGGGTCACGAACCGGCAGATCGAAGCTGCTCGTGTGGCGCTCACACGTCACATCAAGCGCGGCGGCAAGGTGTGGATTCGCATCTTCCCCGACAAGCCGATTACGAAGAAGCCGGCTGAGACGCGCATGGGTAAGGGAAAGGGTTCACCCGAGGGTTGGGTGGCCGTGGTAAAGCCTGGCCGCGTGATGTTCGAGCTGGAAGGTGTGACGTTGGAGATTGCGCAGAAGGCGATGGCGCTTGCTTCGGCGAAGCTGAGTGTGAAGACGAAGTTCGTGAAGCGTGAGGAGGCGCATACAGATGAAGGCTAACGAAATCCGCGAGATGATCGACACCGACGTTGTCGCGAAGATCAACGAGCTAGAGGAAGAGCGCTTCCGGCTGACGTTCCGCTCTGGAACCGAAACGCTGGAAAACCCGCTGCGTCTGCGGTACATCCGGCGCGACATCGCGCGGCTCAAGACGGTGCAGAACGAGAGGAAGCAGAAGAATGACTGATATGACTAACGGCGCTGCCTCGGCCAACGAGACGGAGACGCGTAACGCGCGCAAGGTGCGCACGGGTACGGTCGTGAGCGACAAGATGGAGAAGACCGTTGTGGTCGCCATCGAGCGCCGCGTGAAGCACCCAGTTTATGGCAAGATGATGACGCGTACCAAGAAGCTGAAGGCCCACGACGAGGAGAACTCGGCGAAGGTCGGCGACACGGTACGGATCATGGAGACGCGTCCATTGTCGAAAGACAAGCGCTTCCGAGTGGTCGAGATCGTCGAGCGCGCACGCTAACGAGATACTGCGATGATCCAGCAAGAATCAATGGTGAAGGTTGCCGATAACTCCGGCGCGAAGCGGGCGCTCGTCATCCGTGTGCTCGGCGGTACTGGCCGGCGCTACGCGGGACTTGGCGACGTCGTTATCGTGGCGGTGAAGGACGCCCTCCCGAACGGAACAGTCAAGAAGTCGGACGTCGCGCGCGCGGTGGTTGTGCGCACGGCAAAGGAGACGCGCCGGAAGGACGGCTCGTACATCCGCTTCGATGAGAATGCGGTCGTGATTATCAACGACGCTGGCGAGCCGCGCGCGACGCGCGTGTTCGGACCGGTGGCGCGTGAGATCCGCGACAAGAAGTACATGAAGATCGCGTCGTTGGCGCCGGAGGTGTTGTAGCATGCGCGTACTGAAATATCGTAAGACTGCAAAGAATCGCCTCACGACGGACCGTCACTCGGCCAATGCGGAGCGCGTAAGCGTTCACGTGACCAAGGGTGACACGGTGCGTGTGGTACGCGGCGACGACAAGGGAAAGGAAGGCACGGTGATCCGTGTTTATACCAAGAAGAACCGCGTCCTGGTCAAGGGCGTGAACATTGTGAAAAAACACCGCCGCGCGACGAATGCAGAGGAAGAGGGCGGCATCCGCGAGATGGAAGCCCCAATGGCTGCGTCGAACGTGATGCTCATCGATCCGAAGTCGGGCAAGCCGACGCGCGTTAAGGCGCGCACGGACAAGGACGGAACGAAGGAGCGCGTCAGCGTAAAGAGCGGCGACTCGATCCCGATGGCGACTCGCTAAGGAATAGAGCAAATGGCAAACAAGCAAGACAACAAGAAGGGCGGCGCAAAGGGCGGCAAGGGTGGACCCAAGGCTGGAGGAAAATCTCCGGCCAAGTCCACTCCGCCAAAGACGTCCACCAAGAGCTCGACCAAGGCGTCAGCCGGCCGTAGCAGCGAGCGCAAGCAGTTGATTCCGACGGAGCACGCCGGGTCCGCATTGCCGGTGCCTGCGCCACGTTTGCGCGAGCACTACAAGGCGACGGTTCGCACGCGTCTCACCAAACAGTTTGGCTTCGGCAACCTGCACGAAGTCCCGACGGTCGAGAAGATCGTGATCAACTGCGGTGTGGGCGAGGCGATTCGCAACTCCAAGGTGCTTGACGTGGTCGTTGATGAGCTCGCGCTCATAACTGGTCAGCGTCCGGTACGTCGCAAGGCGAAGAAGTCGATCGCTAACTTCGGTCAGCGTGAAGGCCAGGAGATCGGCGCGTCGGTAACGCTTCGCGGACCGCGTATGTGGGAGTTTCTCGACCGTCTTGTTACGGTTGCGATCCCGCGCATTCGCGATTTCCGCGGACTCAACACACGCGCGTTCGACGGACGCGGGAACTACACGATGGGCGTCAAGGAGCAGATGATCTTCCCCGAGATCAACTACGATATGGTAGATGAGATTCACGGAATGGACATCACGTTCGTCACAACGACGAACAAGGACGATCAGGCTCTTGCACTTCTCCGCGAGCTCGGCATGCCGTTCCGCGGTGAAGAGAAGCCCGTCATCGTACACGGCTAACCGAAGCATATAATGGCGAAGACTTCCAAGATCAAGAAGAACGACCAGCGGCGCGCGATTGTCGCGAAGTACGCGGCGCGTCGCCGCGAACTCAAGGCGATAATCAAGAACCCGACATCGACCGCGGAGCAGCGCGCTGATGCATACACGGCAATCCGAAAGATGCCGCGCGATGCTTCGGTGGTGCGTATCCGCAATCGGTGTGAGTTCAGCGGACGTCCACGTGCCTACCTGCGTCAATTCGGGCTCGCTCGTATCGCGTTCCGCGATATGGCGTTGGCCGGATTTATTCCAGGCGTGCGCAAGGCCAGTTGGTAACGACGCCAAGAATTCGGCGGAGTTAGGAAGGGCAGGCACAGGGGCCTGCCCGTACGTGGATGGTCGGTGGTTGTAGTTGTAGGGGCGGGCCCCGTGCCCGCCCCGATCCGAGGCGAGGATCGAAAAAGAGAGAATATGGGCAGGCACAGAGGCCTGCCCGTACACCCAAGCAGCCCCGCACGTCCGATTATCGGATACGACGGGACGAGGTAGAGCAGAAAGATGAGTATGACAGATCCAATTGCGGATATGCTGACGCGGATCCGCAACGCGTGCCGGGCGAAGCATCGCCGCGTCGACATGCCAGCTTCGAAGGTGAAGTCGCAGATCGCGCAGATCCTCAAAGAGAATTCCTACATCCAGGACTATCGCAACCTCGAGACCGAGGAAGGCCGGCAGATTCTCCGCGTTATCCTCAAGTATGCGGTGGGAACTGGCCAGCCAGTGATCCGTGATTTGCAGCGCGTTTCGACTCCGGGTCTCCGACGCTACGTTGGCGTCACCGAGATCCCGCGCGTTCGTAACGGACTCGGTATGGCGATCCTCAGCACGTCGCGCGGAGTCATGTCTGATCGCCAGGCGCGCCAACAGCGCACCGGCGGCGAACTCGTCGCGCTAGTCTGGTAATCGAGACAACAATGTCACGTATTGGAAAGAAGCCAGTCCCAGTCCCCGCGAACGTAACGGTGACAGTGGACGGCAATCTGGTGAAGGTTAAGGGTCCCAAGGGCGAACTCGAGCGCAACATCCATTCGGACATGAAGGTGTCCATGGAGAACGGCGAAGTCGTGGTCGCGCGCCCGTCGGACGAGCAGAAGCACAAGGCCTTACACGGTCTCAGCCGCACGCTTGTCGCTAACATGGTCGAGGGTGTTTCGGCCGGGTTCTCCAAGACGCTCGAGTTGGTCGGCGTTGGTTACAAGGCTGAGGTGCGCCCGTTCGGTTTGCAACTCGCGCTTGGATTCTCGCATCCGATCGAGTATCGCTCACCAAAGGGAATCAAGCTGAGCGCGCCCGTGCCGACGCAGATCGTCGTCGAGGGCGCAAACAAGGAAGTCGTAGGTCAGGTCGCGGCGGAGCTTCGCGGCCTGCGTCCGCCCGAGCCGTATAAGGGCAAGGGAGTCAAGTATCAAGGCGAACAGGTTCGCCGCAAGGCCGGTAAGGCTGGGGGCAAGTAAGCGATGAAGAAACCGCAAACCCGCGAGCAGTACCGCGCCCGTCGTCACTTTCGCGTTCGCAAGAAAGTGAATGGCACGGCCGAGCGTCCGCGTCTCGTAGTGTTCCGGTCCGAGAAGCACATCTATGCGCAGCTTGTTGACGACAACAAGCAGCACACGTTGCTGACCGTGACGGACAATGGAATCGAAGGAAAGAAGGTCGATAGGTCATTCGAGGTCGGCAAGAAGATCGCGGCGCGCGCGAAGGATGCGGGCGTGACGAGCGTCGTCTTCGACCGTGGTGGATATGTGTATCACGGCCGCGTGAAAGCGGTGGCCGACGGTGCCCGCGAAGGCGGGTTGGAGTTCTAATGGCTGACGAACAGAATCAGGGCGGAGCGCCAGCCGCGAGCGGCGGCGCACCCAGCACGGGCAGCAGCACTCCTAGCAACACCGGCGGACCGGGACGCAGCGCGCGTTCCGGCGGCGGTCAGCAGCGTGGACGTGGCGGAGCCGGTGGCGGCCGCGGCGGCGCGGCCGGTGGTGGACGCGGTGGTCCTGGCGGCGGCGCGAATCGTGGCGGCCCCGGCGGCGGCCCGAATCGTGGTGGCGGCCCCGGCGGCGGACGCGGCCCGGGCGGCGGACGTGATGGCGGACGTGGCGGCGAGCGCGGCGAAGGCAGCGATCTCATCGAGAACGTCGTCGCTATCAACCGTGTCGCAAAGGTCGTGAAGGGCGGTCGTCGCTTCTCGTTCAATGCGCTCGTCGCGGTTGGCGACGGCGCGGGACGCGTTGGCTTCTCCACCGGAAAGGCGAACGAAGTATCCGAAGCAGTCCGCAAGGCCGTCGAGGCTGCTCGCCGTCGGATGGTATCGATCCCGATGACCGGCGGCACGATCCCACATGCAATCGTTGGACAGCACGGCGCTGGCAAGGTTCTCATGAAGCCAGCAGCACCGGGTGCCGGCGTGATTGCCGGTGGCGCAGTGCGCGCCGTGATGGAGTGTGTCGGTATCACCGACATTCTAACGAAGAGCCTCGGCTCGACTAATCCGCACAACATGGTTCTCGCTGCACTAGATGCGCTACAAAATCTGACTACGGTAGAACAGATTGCGCGTGAGCGCGGCATCGAGCAGAGCTCGCTCGGTTACCGCTCGCGTGCCAAGACGAAGGTGGTCGCGTAATGGCCCGGACATTCGTGTGGCACCCCACTCGGGGCCCCAAGACGACAGATAAGCTCCAGCCGCCAGGAAAGGGTAAGCTGGAGATCAAGCAGGTCCGCAGCAAGATCGGGCATTCGTGGCGCATGCGCCGCACGCTCGAGGCGCTCGGCCTAAAGCATCCGCACGACGTGGTTGTCCACCAGGACTCGGCATCGTTGCGTGGTCAGATCAAGCGCGTGCGTCACCTCGTGACGATAGCGCCGGCCAAGGAAGAGGCGTAACAACATGGCAAACAAGATCGGGCTTCATAACCTCTCGTCAGCACCAGGATCGTCGCGCAATCGTAAGCGCCTCGGTCGCGGCCCAGGTTCGGGACAAGGCAAGACGGCAGGCAAGGGACACAAAGGTAGCAAGGCACGTGCGGGACACCATGGACCCGGCGGCGGCAAGCCACAGTTCGAGGGCGGCCAGATGCCGCTCACGCGCCGGCTGCCAAAGCGCGGCTTCACGAGCCCGTTCCGCGTCGAAAGTCAGGTCGTGCGCCTTGGTGACCTGGCACAGTTCGAAGGCAAGGAGATAACGACCGAGCTGCTGGTGGAAGCGGGCATGATCCACGGTGGCAAGGGTCCGGCGAAGGTTCTGGCCAACGGAGAGATCACGCAGGCTGTGACCGTTCGGGGCCTCAAGGTGAGCAGCGGCGCGCGCGAGAAGATCGTCGCTGCCGGCGGTACCGTCGCGTAAATTTTCGTAGGGAGCCGCGGTTCGGGCTTCCATCTTTTGTATAGCGTCGATTGCAGATGGTATCTGCCAGGTGGCATTTACCATTCGCACCGACGTTTCGCGACTCCAGCGCGTCAGCGCTTTGGATTCGTCCTTATAGTAGTTTCGGGTGGCCCGGCCACCGTCTGAGGAGACTCTTCTAATGGCGCAGACAAATCCCGCATCGGCCGTCGCGGACATCACGCGTAATACCGAGCTGTGGGAGAAGATCAAGTTCACCTTCCTATGCCTCGTCCTTTACCGACTGGGCTCGCACATCACGGCGCCCGGAATCGACGTCGTGGCCCTTACAGATTTCTTTGCGAACAAGGGTAGCGGAGGGTTGCTCGGCCTGTATGACCTGTTCGTCGGCGGTGGTCTCTCTCGCGCGACGGTCTTTGCGCTGGGGATCATGCCGTACATCTCCGCCTCCATCTTCATCCAGATCGCCGGTGCTGTTCTGCCGCAGGTAGAGAAGATGCAGAAGGACGAGGAAGGTCGAAAGACAGTCAACCAGTGGACGCGCTACATCACGATCGCGCTCGCGGTAGTACAGGGATGGGGCTTCGCACTTTTCACCTCGTCGTTGCAGAACGCGGTGATAACCCCGGGCTTCGCGTTCAAGATTCAGATGGTGTTGTTCCTCACCACGGGCGCGATCTTCGTCATGTGGCTTGGTGAGCAGATCACGGAGCGCGGACTTGGCAATGGCGCATCGCTCATCATCTTCTTTTCGATCGTCGAGCGCTTCTGGCCTGGCATTCTGGACACGTTCAAGTTCGTTACGACGCAGGCGATCGGTCCGTTTTCGCTGATTCTGCTCGGCATCGTGATGGTAGCGGTCGTGGCAGGAACCATCGCGATAACTATGGCTGCGCGGCGCATCATGATTCAGATTCCGCAGCGCACCATGGCGCGTGGCCGCCAGCGGGAGGCGTCGCGCAACTTCATCCCGCTCCGCATCAACACCGCCGGCGTGATGCCAATCATCTTCGCGCAGTCCGTCATTGTGATTCCGGGCGCGTTCGCTCAATTCAGTGGAAACCCGTTCATGCAGCAGATGGCGGAGCGGGTGCAGCCGGGAACCTGGCTGTACTTCTTCCTGTTGGCTGTGCTCATCATCTTCTTCACGTATTTCTATACTGCGATCATCTTCAATCCAGTGGATATTGCGGAGAACCTGAAGAAGCAGGGCGGATTTATCCCGGGCGTGAAGCCCGGGGCGAAGACGGCGGAATACGTGGATTCTGTTATCTCACGCATCACGCTCCCGGGCGCGATATTCCTCACGTTCATCGCGCTGTTGCCGATGTTCATCGCCGACGCTATCAACGTGCCGTTCGTCTTCGGTGGTACGTCGTTGCTGATCGTTGTTGGTGTTGCGCTCGACACCATGGCGCAGATCAACCAGCACATGCTGTTGCGGAAGTACGACGGGTTCATGAAGAAGGGACGCGTTCGATTCAGGGGACAGACCGCCTTTGGTTCCTGACGTGTTGCTGCAATCGTGATAATCGTTCTCCTGGGACCGCCTGGGGCCGGGAAGGGAACTCAGGGCGAGCTGCTTGCGGCTCGCCTTGGTATTTCCAAGATTGCGACAGGAGATCTGTTCCGCGCCGCATTGCGCGAAGGTACTCCGCTCGGCGTCGAGGCAAAGCAGTACATGGATCGCGGTGATCTGGTTCCAGATTCGGTGATACTTGGCATTCTGCGCGAGGCTATCGCATCGCCGGAAGCCGCGCGTGGTGCGATTCTCGACGGCGCGGTTCGCACCGTCCCGCAAGCCGAAGGCCTAGCCGAAAACCTCACGACGATCGGCCGCAAGGTGGACGCGGTGCTCCTGTTCGAGGCCAATCATGCGGAACTGATTCGGCGCTTGAGCTCGCGCACCACCTGTGATGTGTGCCAGACGCCGTTCAAGGGGCTTCAGCGCGGTAAGGCATGTCCGCGCAACGACGGAGGTCGCCTGATTCGCAGGCAGGATGACGAGCCCGAAGCGATTCAAAACCGGCTCAACGTCTACGAGGAACTCACCGCTCCAGTGGTTGCGTGGTACGAGGCGCACGGCGTTCCTGTTCAGCGCATTGACGCGATCGGAGAGGTGGCCAATGTCACCGCGCGCGCCGCGCAGGCACTCGAAAGAGTGCAACACGCAGGCTGACGGTGCAAGTGGGGAGCGCAGTATGATACAGCTAAAGTCCGCAAGGGAAATCGAGATAATGGCACGAGGTGGTCAGATCCTCGCCGCCGCCGTTCGTCTCGCCGAGCGTGATGTGCGGGCTGGGATGACCACACTCGACGTGGACCGAATGGTAGAGGAGTTCATCCGCTCGCATAAAGGTGCGACTCCGTCGTTCAAGGGGCTGTACGGATTTCCGGCGAGCGTCTGCGCTTCGATCAACGAGGAAATCGTGCACGGTATTCCAAGCGCCAAGCGCACGATTCACGAGGGTGATATCGTGTCGATCGACGTCGGAGTGTTGTTTGACGGATACCATACGGACTCCGCCACGACGATTGCGGTTGGAGATGTTGGTCCTGAATCGTTCCGACTGCTTGAAGTAACGCGCGAGGCCCTCGACGCGGGAATAGCCGCGGCGCAACCGGACAATCACATCGGCGACATTGGCGCCGCGGTTCAGGAAGTCGTGGAGCGTGCTGGTTTCAACGTTACGCGTGACCTCGTGGGTCATGGTATCGGTACCACGTTCCACGAGGATCCGCAGGTTCCCAATTACGGGAAGCCGAAGCGCGGAATCAAGCTGTCGGCCGGCCTTACAATCGCTATCGAGCCGATGGTCATGATCGGTAGCCACAAGACCAGACAGTTATCGGACGACTGGACGGTCGTAACGGCTGACAAATCTCGTGCGGCGCATTTCGAGCATACAATCGCGATTACTGCACAGGGACCCCGGGTGCTCACACGGCTGGCCGCGTAGCCCGTTAGGAGTGCCCAGTGCGCATGCAGAGTTCAGAGCGCGGCGTCTACCCTCTGAGCAACTAGAGAGGCAACCGCGGTTGTTGCAGTTGCCAGCGCAACGGATTCCTGCACCGAACCATCCGCTTCGGAAGGATCGCGCAAAGACCTTGCGTTGACGCGCACATTGTAGGACGCTCCAGTACACGCGGCGCTTGCAAGCAACGCCGCCACTCCCGCATCAGTGATTGCATGCGGATTGCTTTTCTCCGCGACTGTCCGGGCCAGTCGCGCCACACGAGCGGCAACGCGCGCCACAGCAAGTGGGATTTCGATCGCATGGAGCAGCGCTGTCCGAATTGCGATTTCCCGCTGCACGGCTTCCGCTGAGGTTCCGCTCACGGACCTCCGCGCATCCGTCACCCGTGCGTAAGCCTCGGCGTCGAGTTCCGAGAGCGCGTGCAGCTCGTGGGCGAGGGCGTTTGCATTCGCGCTCATCTCCCGCATCTCGGTATCGACGGATGAAAATCGCTCGCGACCGGCCGTAACGCCGGCAACCATCGCAACCAGGGCGGACGCGAGCGCGCCCGCAACGGCCGCGACGCTCCCGCCGCCTGGGAATGGATCCGAGTGCCCGACACTCTCGATGTATCGTGTCAGCGACTGCTCTGTTCGTCTGGCAAGCAGGACACGCTCGAGCACATGAACTGCCATCGGGTCGCGCAATTTCAAAGCGAGCGACGCTACCTCGAACGCCACCCTCTCCGGTACCAACCCGATCACTTCGCTCCAACTGATTGCGATCCCGCGCGCGCGCGCCTCGCGATCTACCGCGGCGTAAGCAACCGAAAGAGGCGTGCGCTCGATGTCCACCAGATTCATGGACACCTGCGCTTGCCCATCGACTTCGAGACCCAGCGCCTTCACCGCCGGCAGCCCGCCACTGGATTCGCGGACGGCGCGCGCGATGTCTCTGGCGGCCGCAAGATTCTCCGAGCCGCCAAGGTACGCGTTGAAGGCGACGAGGAAGGGACGCGCGCCGATAGCCACCGCACCGGCGGTTGGATGAATGTGTGCTGGGCCGAAGTCGGGGACACGGGCGGGATCCGAGCCGATCAGCTCTCGCAATTGTTCGAAACCGCCCCGCCGAACATCTGAGAGATTACGGCGCGATGGTACCAGTGCCGCGCGCTCGTACAGATACACTGGGATCCCAAGCTCGTCACCGACACGCCGGCCGACGTCGCTCGCAATCGCGATACAGTCTTCCATTGTCGCGCCGTCGAGCGGAATGAACGGCACCACGTCGGCGGCGCCAATACGCGGATGAACGCCGGCGTGTTTGGTGAGATCGATATGATCGCGGGCAGCGCGGATTGCAGCGATCGCCGCATCCGGCATGACGCCGGCAGATGCTACGAAGGTGATGACAGATCGGTTGTGCCACGCGTCGGAGGTAGTATGCAGCACCGATACTCCAGGCACGGCCGCAATGCGGTCGCGGATCGCGTTTACTATCGAGATATCGCGGCCCTCAGAAAAATTCGGCACGCACTCTATGAGCTTCATGCGGATGCCCTCGTGTCCGCGATGTCCCCGGGCGATAGACGTAACTCCCAGAACCCATCGAACGAGCCCGCTGCACGCCACGTTAGGTCAGTCGCGGCGGCGCGAGCGGCGACTGTCACGGCGTCGAGTATGGCCGCGACAGTATCGCGGTCGTCTGTAATGTCCGCTTGCGTCACGGTGAGGACTCGTATATTTCGGGCATGGCACGTGTCTTCAGCGGCATTCAACCCTCGGGTGAGCTGCACATCGGAAACTACCTTGGCGCGGTCCGGAACTGGGTCGCGCTGCAAGAGCAGTATGAGTCGTATTTCTCAATCGTTGACTACCATGCGATAACGGTCCCATACGAGCCCGAGGATCTACGCCGGCGCACGCGGGACATGGCGATCTCGCTTGTAGCCGCTGGCGTTGATCCGGCGAAGTGTACGTTGTTCGTGCAGTCGGCGGTGTCCGAACATACCGAGCTCGCCTGGATTTTCAACACGGTTACGCCGCTTGGCGAGCTGGAGCGCCAGACCCAGTACAAGGACAAGGCCAGCCGCCAGGAGAGTCTATTCGCCGGACTGCTCAACTATCCGGTCCTACAGGCGGCCGACATCGCGCTTTACAAGTCTGACATGGTTCCGGTCGGGGAGGATCAGGTTCAGCACCTGGAGCTCGCTCGTGAGATAGTTCGTCGCTGGAACTCGAAGTTCGAGGTCGAGTTCTTTGTGGAGCCAAAGCCGCTCCTGACACCGACGCGCCGTATCATGGGGATGGATGGGCAGACCAAGATGTCGAAGTCACTGGGCAATACAATTGGCCTTCTCGAAGAGCCTGCCGCAGTGTGGGAGAAACTGCGCCCCGCGGTCACGGATCCCGCTCGGGTGCGGAAGACCGATCCAGGAACTCCCGAAGTTTGCAACATCTACCAGATCCACAAGGCATTCAGTTCGCCGGCGACAGTAGAGCACGTTGCGCAGCAATGCCGGAGCGCCGGGTGGGGCTGCATAGACTGCAAGCGGGTGCTTGAAACATCAATGGAGAAGGAGCTTGCCCCGATTCGCGCACGAGCCGCGGAGCTACGCGCCCACCCGGAATTGCTCGACGACGCGCTGTCCACCGGCGCCATGAATGCGAAGCAAGTAGCCAGCGAGACGTTGAACGAGGCCAAGCAGATAATGGGTCTCCGCTAGCGGGTGAGGACCGAGGATTCCCGCACGCTGCTCGGGCGGATCGGCGCTGTGGCACGTCCGGCGGGCTCCGTCGCGGAAGCCGAGGCCCGGGAGGTTTGCGCGGCGTGGTTGAGTGAAGCCGGATTCTCCGTTAGCGAGCGCCCTTTTTCATATTCCGCGCTGCCGGGGACGTTCGGAACACCGGTGGCGGGTCTGGTGCTGTTCGCGGCCGCGATTGTAGCGGGCACGGGGGTTTGGCGCGGGGGAGATGCAGTGGACGCGGCCGTTGGGGGCGCGATTTTGACGATTGCTGCCTTGGCGTTTGTGGGATGGTGGGTCGGCCGGTTTGGGACTCGGCTCATACCATTCATGCGCCGGAGCAGCGTGAACTTGGAGGCGCGGCGCGGGGTACCTGCGGTGTGGCTCGTGGCACATCTGGACAGCAAGAGCCAACCAGTCTCGCTGCTGGCTCGGGCCTGTGGGACGATAATTGTAGCCGGTAGCTGGGCCGCCGTGCTGGGGGTCTGGGCCACTGCTCGCCTGCTGCCAATGCCAGCCATGGTTCTTCAAGCGACACTGCTCACATTAATCGCCTGCGCCACGATCGCGTCCGTGCCGTTATCGCTTTCCTGGGTCGGCTCCCGCGGCGCCGGTTCGCTGGACAATGCCAGTGGTGTTGCCGCCATTCTTGGGGCGGCGCGACTGCTCGATCTGGCGACACCCATTGGTGTCGTCGTAACTTCCGGCGAGGAGTTGGGGCTTGCGGGGGCGCGAGCCTGGGTCGCGGGGGTACCGCGTGGCGTGGCGATCAACTGTGACGGCGTCGATAATCAGGGTGCCGTGGCTGTCACCACCTGTGCGCCTGAGCGCAAACTGTGGCACGTGTCTGGCTTGGATGGCTTCTGTAACCTGAGCGTTGGGATTCGCCGCAGTCTTCCGGGCGTTTTGTTGGATTCGAAGGCTTTTGCCGATCGCGGCTGGCCAGCGTGTACAATAAGTCGGGGCACATGGCGCTCGCTGGCCAGGGTTCATACGGCAGCGGATACGCTCGGCGCACTTTCGGGTGCCGGCATCGAAGAGGTATCGAGGCTGATAGCCTTCCTGGCCGGTGCAATCATTGCAGGGAGAGCAAGCTCCGAATATCGGAAGGGAGGTCTGGGAGCACATGGAACAGCAAAGATTGAGCGATGACAGAATGCGGGCGCTTGACGCATCGATTGCCGAGGCTGATGACAACGCGGAGACCCAAGCCGAGGTTGTCGGCGGCACGGGTGAGGACGGTAAATACGTCTACTGCATCATCCGGCATCAGTCACCGCGCGATTTCGGTGAGATCGGAATTGGCGGGGGTGCTCGCGTTTACACGGTGCAGCACGCTGAGCTCGCAGCTGTGGTGAGTGATACACCGATCGTGATCTACGACCCAACACGTGACAATGTGCTCGCTCATGAGTTCGTCAACGAGACAGTCATGCGTGAGTTCACCGTGATTCCGATGTCATTCGGAACAGTCTTCAGGTCCGAGGAAGACGTAGGACAACTGCTTCGCTCGACGTACGAAGCGTTCACCGACGTGCTCGAGAAGATGAAGGACAAGATCGAGTTCGGGGTGCAGATCAGATGGGATCGAGATCGCGTTGTCGAGAGCATCGAGCAGCACAACGACGAGATACGGAAGCTGAAGGACGAGATCACACGCAACGCTGCGTCATCGACCTACTTCGCAAGAATGCAGCTTGGGCGCCTGATCGAGGGTGCATTGGAGGAGTGCGCGAGTCGTTACGTTGGCACGGTACACGAGGAGCTAAAGCGAGCATCGGTTGCGAGCCGGAGCAACAAGGTGATCGGCGATCGGATGATCATGAACGCGGCATTTCTTGTAAATCGTGCTGATGAAAAGTTGTTCGACGAAGCTGTGAAGGAGTTGAGCCGGTGCTACGAACACTTACTGGCATTCAAGTACACTGGTCCGTGGCCGCCGTACAACTTTGTGAACATCAAGCTTAAACTGGAAAAGGCGGACTAGCGTGGGGCTGCTATCATCGATTCTGTTGGCGCCGTTCACCGGACCATGGGATGGCACCATGTGGACGCTCGACAAGGTTCGCCGAGCGGTGGAGGACGAGCTTACCGATGACTCCACAATCAAGGAAGATTTGATGCGGCTTCAGCTTGATCTCGAGGCTGGCGAGATAGATGACGATGAGTACATCGTGCGCGAGAAGGCGATAATGCAACGGCTTCGAGAGGTGCGTGAATGGCGCGAGCAGCTCGGAATGTCCGTAGGTGGTGGACCGGTACGCGTCGCGCGCGACGATGAATCGCGTTGAGCGGGACTCTCGAGTACGTGTACTGTGTGGTGCCAGCGACGCTCGTGGTGCGTGCTGTGCCGCGTGGAATAGATCGCACCGCTGTGCGGCGCGTCGCGCACGGAGATCTGGCTGCGTTGGTGAGCTCACTCGATGCAACCGAATACTCGGGCGATGCGCCGGCGTCGCGAATGAACGACGCTGAATGGTTGACGCCGCGCGCCGTAATGCACGACGCGTTGGTCACCTGGGCGGGCGATCAGGGTGCTGTGGTGCCATTCCCAATGTGGGTGATGTTCAGCGACGAGGCAGCGGTCGCCGAAATGCTGGCGCAAAGATCCGCCGAGCTTCGCGACACGCTGGGCCGGGTGGGTGGCGCGAGCGAATTTGGTGTGCGTCTATCGGGTGACCAGGCTGCACTGGCCGCCGCAGCCGAAACTATGAACTCGGCGCTTGCAGAACTGGACCAGCAGGCGAAGTGTGCGGCGCCCGGGCAAGCGTACCTGCTGCGGCGTAAACTCGCGGACGCGCGCAAGGCCGCGACGCGTGACGCGGCTGTGCGGATCGTCGAGCACACCCACGACGCACTTTCCAGTCATTCACGGGCGAGCGTTGCGCGGGCCACAGCTCTCGCGAATGAGCCCGGAGTACTACTTGACGGCGCGTATCTGGTGGCTGACGAAGACTACCAGCAGTTCCGGACTGTGCTGACTGATATCATCGCTGCCTACGAACCGGCTGGCTTACGCTTCGACTTCACTGGCCCGTGGCCACCTTACCACTTTGTTCGTGACGAGTGACGAGCCTCCGTTCGAGGAGATACGCGTCGGCCAAGCTGCCACGCTCCTTGGCGATGACGCGCTGGATCTGAGTGATCTGCTCAACACCGTACTGGACCGTGGCGCGGTGGTTCACGGCGAGGTCACCATCGCCGTGGCCGATGTAGATCTGATCAAGTTGAACATCGGTTTGCTGCTTCAGGCTGTTGCGACGGCTGAGTTGCGCCGGGGACCGCCAGGAACGCAGACGGCGCCAAACTCGCTGGCTGGCGCCATCGGAGCGGTTCCGCACAAAGGTGCATCTGTGCTTGGTGCACCGGTTCATACGGCCCCTATGCACAGTGAGGCGAAGAGTGGATATTCCGGTGTCGCCGGGAAGCCAGGGGAGCAGTCGCTCAACGCCGTGGCTCAAGGCTTGCCCGAACGGATCAATGCAGATGCAACAGCACCAGAAACGGGTCTCGCGCGGCTTGTTTTGACGCTGATTGAAGTGCTTCGCAAGGTGCTGGAGCATCAGGCCGTGAGACGGATGGAAGGTGGCCGCCTAACAGACGAGGAAGTCGAGCGGTTAGGACTGGCTCTTGCGAGGTTGAACGACAGGATGGCTGAGCTCAAACGTGTTTTTGGCCTTTCGGAGGAAGACTTGCAGATTGATCTCGGCCCGTTGGGTCGCCTAAAGTGAGGGCCCCAATTGCCTGACCTCGCTTCGCCATCTCGCAGCACCGGCCTCGTGGAGATCCTTGATCGGGTCCTCGACAAGGGGCTGGTGATCGCCGGCGACATCAAGATTAACCTTGCCAATGTCGAGCTTTTGACGATTCAGATACGTCTGCTCGTGTGCTCGATCGACAAGGCTGAACAAATTGGTATGAACTGGTGGCGTTACGACCCGCGGCTGACGAGTCAGACGGCACCTGCCGTTGCGGCGACCGATCTCAACGACCGGCTCGATCGCATAGAGCGTCAGCTCGCCAAGCTGTCTTCATCTGACTAGGAGGAGTCATGGCCGTTGAGCGGTCACCGAGCGGAAGCTCACTTATTGATATTCTCGACCGGGTTCTCGACAAGGGAATAGTTATTGACGCTTGGGTGCGGGTGTCGCTTGTCGGCATCGACCTGGTGACGGTTGAAGCGCGAATTGTCGTTGCGTCGATTGAGACGTATCTGAAGTACTCTGAAGCAATCGGTGTAACTCAACCCATGTCGCGTCCTCGCGAACTAGCCGCGGCGGACGAACTCGAACGCGTCCAGCTCGAGAATGCGGAGCTACGGCGTCGTCTTGACCAGCTCGGCGCGTGACCGCACGCCGGTAGCTGCCGTCGATGGTGATGCTGCTGCGTGGCTCGAGGCGTTACTCGCGGATGTAGCAGCGTCTCCCGATTTCAGCTCAGCGGCTGGTGTCCTGCTCGCGCAGCTCTGCGCCAGCGCAGGCTCCGCCCGCGGCTATATCATGGTACTCGACGCATCGGCGCGGCAGCTCAACCCTGTCCTCAGTCGCGGCTATGAGGATCGCGATCCGCCGACATCACGCACGACGGACGATGCAAGCGATCCATTCGTAGTCGCGCTACTCGGCATGCAAGCGGTCGCCTGCAGTAACGGGCCGCCGCGTTCTGGCGTATCCCGCAAAACGCATCTCATCGCCGTTCCGTTTCCGCAACCGCGTAACGTCGATGCGCCCCCGTTCCTCGATCCGGCGGATGCCGCGCGCTTGGTTATTGCGCCATGCACCGTTGAACGCGCCGACGATGCTTATGGTTTGGCAGCGCGGCTCGACCGCGCAGCACTCTCGCCGTATGGGGTGATTGTGCTCGAAACAGACTCCAGGTCGGTTCGATTGGACGGAATCTGTCACGCGGCTCGGCTTGCAGGACCAATTCTGTCGCGGGCCGACGCGGCCGACGCGCACAGGCATCGCGCCGAGGAATTGGCCGAGCAACGAGCCGTTCTCACGTCGATCGTGAACTCGCTGCCAGATCCAATCGTGATCATCGACGCCGAACGGCGAATTGTCGTTCAGAACCAGCGTGCGGAGCACATCCTTTCGATGCGAGAACGCGATTCGGACGGGCGCCGCCGCGCAGTTGAGATCAACAACCTGTTGCTCGCGTCGCATCTATCGAAGGCCGGATCCACCGCTGCCGCCGGCGTCGCGGCTGGAGCTCGAGAGCTCAACATGGTGGATCCAGACGATGGAACTGATCTGCTCTTCGAGGTACTCACGCAGCCACTAGACGAAGACGAATCTGCGGTGGTGTCAGTTCTGCGCGACGTCACGGATCTGCGCCGCGCGGCTGGCGAGCTCGAGCTGCAGGTTCAGCGCGTTCGCCTGGCCGAGTACGACGCGAAGCGAGAAAGTGACAGGTTGAACCTGATCCTCACGAATGTCGCCGATCCGATCCTGGTTACGGACGACCGTGCCAACATAATTCTGATGAACCGACAGGCGGAGCTGCTCTTTGGATCAGCGACGTCGAACATCGGATACTCCAGTGGTGACCGGTCGGCGGCGGTTCGCTCGAACGATACCAAGTTCACGACGTTCATTTCGGACTTCAGCCTCAGCCCAGAAGTAGCCCGGCGCGAGCACATGGAGTTGGTGCGTCCCGGGAATGCGCCGAAGACGATTCCGATGGAAGTGCTCGCCGGCAAGATCGTCGACCGGCGCGGCGAGCCTCTCGCAATCGTGTCGGTGCTGCACGATTTGACCGAGCAGGCCGAAAACGAGCGGCTGTACAAGGAGTTGAAAGGATTCAGCACCGAGCTCGAAGCACGTGTGCGGGCCGCGACGGCGGACCTTGGCGAACAGAACGTACGCTTGCAGTGGCAATCCCGTGAGCTCGAGAAGGCCAATCGCCTCAAGTCTGAATTTCTCGCCAGCATGTCGCACGAGCTGCGGACTCCTATCAACGCGCTCATTGGTTACACCGCGTTGATGCTCGATCGCATATATGGCGATCTGAACGAGCGGCAGGAAGAGGGCCTAACGCGCATTCGTGCAGCCGCCCAGCACCTGCTCGCGTTGATCAACGACATCCTCGACCTCGCCAAGATCGAAGCCGGCCGAATGCCGCTGCATCTCGAGGACACCGTGCTTCAGGAGATCATGCGCGAGGCGTCGGTGCAGGTGGATCCGCTCATAAAGAAGAAGGGTCTCGCGTATCGTTGGATCGGGCCAGACGAGCCGGTTCACATGATGACCGATCGGACCAAGATGAAGCAGATCGTGCTCAATCTTCTTTCCAATGCGGTGAAGTTCACGCACTCGGGAAGCATTACGCTGTCGGCGGTACGCGACGGCGAGTTCCTGCGGTTGGATGTCGCAGACACCGGGATCGGGATACGCAAGGAGGATCTGACCGCTATCTGGGACGACTTTAGGCAGGTTGACCAATCGCGCACTCGCGAGTTCGGCGGAACTGGACTTGGCTTGAGTATTACGAGGAAACTCACTGGTGCGCTGGGCGGCCGGGTGACGCTGACCAGCGAATACGGTCACGGGTCAACGTTCACGGTTTTCCTACCCGTCCATACTGCGCCTTACACCGAGCCAGCGGCCGACATACCGGGACAATCCCCACGTTGACACTGGGGTGGCAATACGTAAATTAAGAATACGCCCCGCCGCGCCAGACGGGGCGTTTTTGTGTTTACGGGGTTACCATGTTTGATGCTACAACACGCACCGTAGTAGTAGTCGGTGCTCAGTGGGGAGACGAAGGGAAGGGGAAGCTGGTCGACGTGCTCTCGGAGCGCGCCGACTGGGTCGTACGCTACCAGGGCGGCGCCAACGCCGGCCACACGGTGGATCTCGGCGACAGGTCGTTCGTGCTGCATCAGATCCCGAGCGGGATCCTGCACTCCGGGGTGCGCTGTGCCATCGGTAACGGGGTGGTGCTCGATCCAGAGACCCTTTTTACAGAGATCGACGAGCTTGTGGCCGACGGCGTTGACGTCGAAGGCCGCCTGTACGTGAGTGAGCGGGCGCACTTGGTGCTGCCGTATCACAAGCTTGTCGATTCGAGCAGTGCCGCGAGTCGCGCGATCGGCACAACTGGGCGTGGAATCGGACCCGCGTACGAGGACAAGATCGCGCGCCGCGGAGTGCGCGTCCTGGACCTACGCCATCCGGCCACGTTGCGACCGAGACTCGAGGCCGCGGTCGCGCATGCCAATGCGCAGCTTGCGGCATGGGGAATAACGGAGCGGGCATCGGTTGACGATACAACGACGCTGCTCGAGCGACTGGCACCGCGACTTCTGTCACTTTCGGAGGACGTTGGACTCGCCGTGTATAGCGCGCAACACAGCAACGCGGCCGTGCTGCTGGAAGGCGCGCAGGGCTCGCTTCTGGACGTGGATCACGGCACCTATCCATTCGTCACGTCCAGCACCACGACCTCGGGTGGTGCCGCCGTGGGGGTTGGCATATCGCCTCGCTCGCTGGACCGCTGCTTGGGGGTAGTAAAGGCTTATACCACGCGAGTTGGCCAGGGTCCGCTACCAACGGAATTTGCGGAGCCGCTCCAATCGCAGATGCGCAAGCTCGGGAACGAGTTTGGCGCAACGACAGGTCGTGCGCGCCGGTGCGGATGGTTCGACGCGGTCGTTGTGCGCTACGCCGTGCGCGTGAACGGCCTCACCGATCTCGCGGTGACAAAGCTGGATGTGCTCGACACGCTAGATGAGATAAAGCTGTGCACCGCCTATCGGGTGGGTGCGGATGTCTTCACCGAGTTTCCCGGTGACCTCACGATGCTGGAACACGCAGAGCCGGTGTACGAGACATTCGCCGGGTGGCGTACTTCCACGGCGGAATCGCGCACACTCGAGGATCTGCCAGCTGCTGCGCGAACGTATCTGAACCGGATCGAGGCGCTTGTCGAGGCGCCCATCACCTACGTCAGCGTCGGAACCAGGCGCGACCAGATAATTGGACTGTAAGGCATGAATTACCCGGACGTTATGGAGAAGCTCGTGTCGCTGTGCAAGCGGCGTGGCTACATCTTCCAGTCTTCCGAGATTTACGGTGGCACTGGCTCCGTGTGGGACTACGGCCCATTGGGCGTCGAGCTCAAGAAGAACATCAAGGACCGCTGGTGGAACGCGATGGTGCGCTCGCGCGACGATGTGATGGGTCTCGATGCCGCGATTCTGATGCACCCACGTGTGTGGGAGGCCAGCGGTCACGTTGCTGGCTTCGTTGACCCGCTGGTTGACTGCAAGGCGTGCAAGGGACGTTTTCGCGCCGACAAGCTCGAGGATGCGCGTTGCCTGAGGAAGCCGAGCAAGCGTCCAGGCGAATTTGCGGACTGCGATCTGACTGAGCCGCGCCAGTTCAACCTCATGTTCAAGACGTTCATGGGTGCTGTGGAAGAAAGCGCGGCGACCGTGTATCTGCGTCCCGAAACGGCGCAGGGAATTTTCGTCAATTTCCTGAACGTGCAGCAATCGATGCGCCAGAAGGTTCCATTCGGCATCGCGCAGATCGGGAAGGCATTCCGTAATGAGATAACACCGGGAAACTTCATCTTTCGCACCCGCGAGTTCGAGCAGATGGAGATGCAGTTCTTCGTGGATCCCGAGAAGGCGTCGGAGTGGTTCGACTACTGGAAGGGCGAGCGCATGGCATGGCACCTGGCGCTCGGACTGGAACAGTCGCGGCTGGAATTTCATCAGCATACGCCTTCGGAACTGGCGCACTACGCCAAGGGCGCATTCGATGTTGAGTTCGACTTTGGTGGCACACTCGGATTCCAGGAGATCGAGGGAATTCACAATCGTGGCGACTTCGATCTGAAGCAACACACCGAATTCTCGGGGAGAAAACTCGAGTACTTCGACCAGGCGAACAACCGCCGGTACATCCCATGGGTCGTCGAGACATCGGTCGGTGCAGATCGCGTGACGTTGGCAGTGCTCGTCAATGCGTATCGCGAAGAGAGCGTTCCTGGTGAGGACGAGGGCCGCGTTGTACTCGGGATCGACCCAGCGCTCGCACCGATCAAGGCGGCGGTCTTTCCGCTCACGAAGAAAGATGGCCAGCCGGACATGGCGCACGCGATCTCCAACGATCTGCGGCGCGAGTTCACGGTGGACTACGATGAGTCTGGCAGCATCGGAAAGCGATACAGGCGACAGGACGAGGTCGGAACGCCGTTCTGCATAACGGTCGATAGCGAGTCGGCGACTGACAATGCGGTTACAGTCCGGGATCGCGACACGCTGGCGCAGGACCGGGTGAGTAACAACGACGTCGCCCGTTATCTGCGCGACAAGCTCGCGCGATGAACCTCGAGCGCCTGCGGGGTCGTGCGCAAGCATTCACGGAAGATGTTTCGCGGGAAGGCTACCTGGCGTACTCCGGCCAGAAGGCCGAGCCGGAGTTGCAGGCCATCTATGCGCGATACCCCGATATCCTGACCGAAGAGACGTTCGAGGGCTGCCTTTCCCGGTTCCGTGACGCGACCACTGGCTCGGAAGACGCGCGCGCCGCGCGCATGATGCTTGAATGGCAGATCGAATCCCGCGTCGGACGGCAGCTCGCGAGCATCGACGAGCGCGAGGTGACGCTCGAGAACGAAGCGGTACTCCGTGTCGCCGACGGTCGCGTAATTCCGTATCAGCGGGCCGCGATCGAAGTTGCCAACAGCGGCGATGCCGCTGAGCGGGAAGCCATCGACTCGGCGCGCGCGCGCGTGGTCGCGGAAACCTTCGCTCCGTTGCGGATGGAGCGGCTGCACCGTGAGCGCGATGCGGTGGAGGGACTCGGCATCGCTTCGGGATACAATTCGACCTTTGAAGCGGTAAGCGGAATATCACTCTCATCGCTCGCGGGCGAGTGCGAAGCATTTCTCCGCGACACTGCAACGATGTGGGAATCTGTTTTGCACGAGCGCCTTAAGGCGTTCGGAATTCCACGCGGTGAAGCGACGCGGGCGGATTCGCTGGCAATGTTTCGTCTTCGCGAATTCGACGACGCGTTTCCAGACTCTGCCATGGAGGGCGTAATCCGGCGGAACTGCGCGGAGATGGGGCTGGATGCGACCGCGGCCGGTCACGTCACATTCGACATCGGCGACCGTGTGGGGAAGCGTCCGCGCGCTTTCTGTTCTCCGGTACGTGTGCCCGAAGAGGTGTATCTGGTGCTGCGCCCGCACGGCGGTCAATCTGACTACGGAACCTTTCTTCACGAGTTGGGACACGCGCTTCACTTCGGCAACGTTCGGGCTGATTATCCGTTTGAATACCGTTGGCTGGGTGACAACTCGGTCACCGAAGGCTACGCAATGTTGTTTGATCATCGGATGCAGCAACGCGAGTGGCTCGAGCGGTACACCGGCTTGGATCGGAACCGCGGTAGGGCATTCTTGCGTCTCGCTGGATTCGAAGAGCTTCACTTTGTTCGCCGGTATTGCGCCAAGCTGTTGTACGAGATTCAGGTGTACGGCGGCGGCGTCGATTGGAAATCGCTGCCCGACGTATATGTAGAGCTGCTTGCGAACGCGACGGGCTTCCGATATCGGCCCGCCGATGCTTTCGTTGATCTCGATACCCGATTCTATTCGACTCGGTATCTTCGTGCATGGCAGCTTCAAGCGGTCCTGGACGACGGTCTGGTCCACCGGTTCAATGAAGACTGGTGGCGTAATCCGGCGGCTGGACCCTGGATCGTTGGCGAGCTGTTCGGAGAAGGCCAGCGCGAAACCGCGGGCGAAGTGGCGCGACGCGTCGCTGACACGGATCTCAGCTTTGGTCCGCTCACTAGAAAGATCGAGTCGCTCCTGAGCTCCTGAGCTCCTGAGCTCCTGAGCTCTTGAGGCCCTGAGCTGGCGAGGATACGCCCGGCCGATCCCGGACCGGCCCCGTTAGATTTCGTCTATGGCGCAGACAGATAAGACCCTTCAGGAGACATTCACATCGCTCTCCCCGGCAGAGGTGCTAGCCGAAGCCAAACGCTTCTTCGCGCGGCGTAACTCCATCTACACGGCCTTCCTCGACATGGAAGGCCCGACGTTCGTCTCGATGCGCGGAATGGGCGGCGAAGAGCTCGTGATCGGCGTCGCGCCACGGAACGGTGCGACGGCCGTGACCGGATCGACGTACATGTTCGATCAGCAAGTGGCCCGCTTTCTATCCTCGCTTCCTACAACGGACGCTCCTGGCGTGGGCGCGATACCTCTCGAGTTACCGGCATCCAGCGAGGCTACCGCATGAGCGCGACATTCGCGAATTCATTGCGCGCACGCCCCGGCGTAATCTCAATAGGTGAGCCAGGCGCGGGGAATGTCGTTCGCTTTCGGGTGGAGATGCCTGCCGTCTGGGACGTCGTTCGCGTTGATGCGAAAGTGTCGGATTCCGTGCGCACGGCGAAAGTGTACGCGTTGAACGCGCTGATGCCGGACGCCATGTTCCCCGACGAATTCTCGGTGAAGCTGAGCGGAATCGAGATATTCGATGAATCGGTGTCGCTCTCGACCGCCGGAGTGGTGGATGGATCGACACTGCTCGTCGCGCATCGGAGACGGCGACCGGTGAAGTAGGGTCGGGCTCGCGTATGCGTACTGGCTTCCTGTCCCACTCCGACTGCGGGCGCCACGATACTGGATGGGGACATCCGGAGCATGTGGGGCGACTGGTCGCGATCATGCGCGCGGTCCGGAACGACTATGAGTTGTTCCAGCAATTGGAACACGTGCAGGGACGTCACGCGACCGTCGAGGAGCTCACACTCGTGCACGATCGTGCCTACGTCGAATCGATCAGATCACTCTGCGCCGCTGGCGGCGGACGGTTAGATGTGGACACCATCGCGAGCGAAGGGTCGTGGGACGCTGCCACGTCAGCGGCCGGATGCATCCTCGATGCCGTCGACATGGCGCTGGACGGCCGCGCAACCAGAAGCTTCTCTGCAGTAAGGCCGCCCGGCCACCATGCAGTGCATGATCGCTCCATGGGTTTTTGCATTTTCGGCAGTGTCGCACTAGGCGCGCGCTACGCCCGCACAGTTCACGGGGTCGAGCGAGTGCTTGTGGCTGATTGGGACGTCCATCACGGTAACGGAACCCAGGCTCTGGTGCAGGACGACCCGAATATCCGATTCCTGTCCATGCACCAGTGGCCGTTCTATCCCGGAACCGGTGCATCCGACGATCGTGGTCCGCATGGCAACGTCCGAAACGTCCCCATGGCGCCCGGTCTTGATCCGTCCATATACGTTGACGCGTTCGAGCAATCGTTCGACAGGCTTATATCTGACTTTCATCCTGATCTCATTCTTCTGTCGGCGGGATTCGACTGTCTGGCGGGCGACGCGATCGGCGGGTTCACGCTCCAGATGGAACATGTTGACCGGCTCACCCGCTTCGTTGCGGCGCGGGCGGATGAGTTGTGCGCGGGCAGGGTGGTGAGCGCGTTGGAGGGTGGCTACACGCCGGCGAGGCTCGCTGAGGCCGTTGTGGTACACATGCGCGCACTCGCCGGCCTGGCTGCGTCCGGGTAGCTTTCGAAAGATGGCTGAAGGGAATAGAACCACGCCCGCACCCGCGGTTTTGCGGCTGGTCCAGATGGCGATCATCGATCGCTGGCGAGCTACGGGAGAGGACCTCTACCGCGAGGTCGCTCGGCTTGCCGATATCGAAAAAGGGCAGGAGATCGTTGTCGCCGGTTGTGGAAGAGGTGTCACCACCGAATGGCTGGCCCATCGCACCGGCGCGTCAGTTACGGGAGTGGATCCGGATGACGAGGACATCACTCAGGCAGAGGAGCACGCGCGTGAAACAGGCCTGGGGCTCAGCTACCAACACGCCGAGCTTGACGATCTCCCGTATGAAACCGGCGTATTCGATGCGGCCATTGGCGAACCCGAAATCGCAGCCGCGGCAAACACTGGCAAAGCCGTCGCCGAGCTCGCGCGAGTGACCAAGCCAATGGGTTCAGTTGTTCTCTTGCAACTCACCTGGAGCTCGGAGCTTCCGGCGTCGCGCCGAGAGCTCGTGGTCGAGCGACTTGGGCTGCGACCGCGCATGCTTGTCGAGTGGAAGCAGATGTTGCGCGAAGCAGGTGTGGTTGACATTCAGGTGAATGACTGGACCAACGAGTGCGATGACGAGCTTGCGGCCGGTGGGGGCGAAGCGTCGCCACGACTTAGCTGGCAAGGAAAGCTTCAGGTGATGGGGCGCGCGCTCCGCAGCTCCGGTTGGGCTGAGGCGCGCCAGGCACTGGTACGCGAAACAGAGTTGTTACGAGATCTGTCGCGAGAGCGATCGATGAATTTTTCGATCATCAAAGGGGTCAAGTGGCCGCACCCGTTGGTCCCGCAAGGTGCTGCGCATGGCTAGCGGGGGGAGCAACGGACTGCGCTTCTACGGCGTCATTGATGCGGACGGCGCTGATCAGGCGCTGCTCGAGAGCCAACACATTTGCCTTGTGACGTATCGAGATCTTGCAGCGGTGGTCGCGCCTGCTCCGTACGTGCGGGTCACGCCGGGTGACGCGGAGCTGCAGGACTTTGTGCGCGTAGTGGATGCGTTGAGCGCACATGGCCCGGTGATTCCGGCGCCGCCGGGCACGATATTCCGCGATGAGTCCGTTGCTTCACGTTGGCTCGACGTCCACTACGGCAAGTTGCACGAGACGCTGGGTGTCATAGACCTGCGCGACGACGGCCGGCCGCCCTATGACTATGTACGTATGGAACTCGGGGCTTAGCGGTGTTCTGTCCGGGCTGTGGCTCATGGAATCGGGGCACCGCCGCGCGCTGCACGCGATGCGACGCGGCGCTCCCCGCGGTCGCCGCGCATGAAGAGCGTCCCGACGCCGATATCACATCGCTCCGGCACGTCATCGGCGGCCGCTACAGCGTGTCGCATCGGATCGGTGACGGTGGAATGGCAACCGTCTACTATGCGATCCACACAGCACTTGACCGACCTGTGGTGCTCAAGGTTCTGCACCCGCATTTGGCGCGGGACGCGGACATGCGCGAGCGATTCCGTCGCGAAGCAGAGACCGCGGCGCAACTGGTGCACCCGCACATCTGCAACATCATCGATTTCGGCATGACGGAGCGTCACGTTTACACTGTGATGCCGTATCTCTCGCGCGGCACACTGGGCGATCGCATATCTGGCAGACGCTCGCTTCCGCCGGAGCGAGTGGCCGCCGTGTGTGCGCAGGTTGCGAGCGCGCTGGACTACGCGCACCGCCACGGAGTTGTGCATCGCGACATCAAGCCCGACAATGTTCTGTTCGATGAGGACGAGCACGCGATAGTCACCGATTTTGGCATTGCCACCGCCCATTTTCGTGGTCGCATGACTGGCACCGGTCATGTGATGGGAACGCCGCACTACATGTCGCCGGAACAGGCCCGCGGACGGCTGCTGGATGGTCGGAGCGACCTGTACACGCTTGGCATAGTCATGTACGAGACACTCGTTGGCTTCGTACCCTTCGACGGTGCGGATATTTACTCGATTACGTCCAAGCATCTGGAAGAGATACCAGTCCCTCCCGATCTGGTAGACTCGCGCGTGCCGCAGGCGCTGTCGGCGGTCGTGATGCGGTGTCTTGCCAAGGATCCGGCGGTCCGTTATCAGCGCGGCAATGACGTGGCCGACGCTCTGATCCAGTATCTAGCGCAGACTGGAGCTCCCAATCCCGAGAAGCGCAACGGCTGGTTTGCGCGCACTCTTCCGTCGTTCGTAACCACATCGTGAAGCTTAGCTGGGAGCGCATGCCACTTCACACCAAGCTTCCGTTCGTGATTGCACGCTGGGGATACTCCGGCCACGAGAACGTGATCGTGTCAATCGCGGACGACGGTGTAACCGGCATGGGCGAGGCGGCTCCAAACCGCTACTACGGGGAATCTCCGGACTCCGCGGTTGCTGCGCTCGAGCGATACAAGCCCTTGATCGAGAGCGCGGCTTACTGGTCACTCGAGGCAATCGAGGCGGCTCTGTCCACGGCGTTGCGCGGGAATGCATCAGCACGCGCTGCCGTGAGTTCTGCGCTGCACGATCTTTACGCCCGGAAGCTCGATGTGCCGCTGCACCGCATGTGGGGATTGGATTCCGCCGCGACGCCGCTCTCGAGTTTCACTATCGCGATAGACAATGTCGAGGGCCTGAAGCGGCGTGTCAACGACGCCGCGCAATATCCTATACTCAAGATCAAGCTCGGAACGAATCGCGATGAGGAGATTGTGAGGACGGTCCGTGAAGCTGCGCCAGACAAGGTGCTCCGGGTGGACGCGAACGCTGCTTGGACTCCGCAGGAAGCGATCGCACAGTCCGCAATGCTGCGCGACAACGGTGTTGAATCGCTGGAACAGCCGGTCGCGGCGGCGGATATCGACGGGATGCGCTTCGTCCGCGAACGCTGCGGTATCCCCGTGATAGCGGACGAGTCGTGTCTGGTGGCGCGTGACGTACCGCGTCTCGCTGGTGCGTGTGACGCAATCAACATCAAGCTCGCAAAATGCGGGAGTCTTCGCGAGGCGATACGCCTCGTTCACACTGCGCGTGCCCATAACTTGCGCGTGATGGCTGGCTGCATGATCGAGACATCGCTTGGCATATCCGCGATCGCCCAGCTCGCGCCGCTCCTGGACACGGCTGACTTCGACGGTGCCGCATTGTTAGCGGACGATCCGTTCCAGGGTGTCACCATTGATGACGGCCGCGTGACGCTCACGGATGCCCCGGGTCTTGGCGCGATGAGGCGAGCGCCAGCGTGACGGATCCAGCGCGCCGTCTGGTGGAGGTTGCGCTACCGGTCCCGCTCTTTCAGACGTTCGTCTACTCGCTCGATGGGGAGTACGATCATGAGGCGCGAGTCGGCAGTCGCGTCCTCGTCTCGTTCCGGAAGCGGCAGGAAATCGGGATTGTCGTCGCGCTCGATGCAACGTCACCAGCTCGCGGTGTGGTGAAAGCGGTGTCCGTGATCCCGGACGGGGAACCTGCACTCGACGATTCGCTTCTGGCTCTGGCCCAATGGATCTCGGATTATTACGTGGTGCCGGTCGGGATCGTGCTCCGCACAATGCTGCCAGCTCTTCTTACCGGCGCGGCACAGCCTCAACCTTCGCAGAAGACGCGGCGCGTGGTGCGAATTCGCGACGACATACCAACGTTACTTCAACGCGAGAAGGCGTTCGCACGCGCACCACAGCAGCGCGCCCTGTTCGAGTTGATCGAGTCTCTCGGAGGCGCGACCAGCGTAGAACACCTGTTGGAGCAGCTCCAGTTCTCACCGTCAGTCCTCAAGGGACTCGAGCAGCGAGCGCTGATCACGATCGAGCGTGAGCACGTGGGACGTGACCCGTTCGCGATGCGGATCGGAAGAGTTGAGCCACGACACGTGCCGAGCCCAGAACAGAGCGCTGTGATTGGCCGGATGAAGTCGGCACGATCTGGCGAGGTGTTCCTGCTGCATGGTGTGACCGGCAGTGGAAAGACACTGGTCTACATAGAACTCCTGCGCGAAATAGTAGAGCGTCAGGGGAAAACGGCAATAGTCCTTGTTCCCGAGATCGCGCTCACCCCGCAGACTGTCGATCGATTCCGCGCAGTGTTCGGCGATGACGTAGCCGTCCTGCATAGTGCGCTGAGCGACGGGGAGCGTTACGATGCGTGGCTAGCACTCAAGCGTGGTGAGAAACGCATTGCCGTCGGAGCGCGCTCGGCGGTTTTCGCTCCGCTTTCCAACCTCGGCGCGATAATCGTGGACGAGGAGCACGAATCCAGCTACAAACAGGGCGAGACTCCTCGCTATCACGCGCGCGAAGCGGCTATCGTCAGAGCCACGCAGGCAGGTGCAACGGTGGTGCTCGGAAGTGCCACGCCGTCTCTTGAGAGCTGGACCAGCGCGGTTGCCGAAAAATTCACGCTACTCACGTTGCCGGACAGGGTCGGTGGCGCGACGCTTCCCGCGATTGCAGTGGTAGATCTTCGCAAGGCTCTGCCAGCCGCGGCGCCACAGGCAGGCGAAGACGATTACCAGCGCGTAGTTACGGCTCCCCTCGACGCGGCGCTCCATACGCGTCTGGAGCGTCGTGAGCAGAGCATCCTACTGCTCAATCGCAGGGGCTACTCTGCCTTCGTGCAATGCGAGACATGCGGCAACGTCGCCACGTGCCCTAACTGCAGCATCACGCTGACTTACCACCGGTCTCCCGAGCGGCTGGTGTGCCACTACTGCATGCATCAGGAGGAACCGCAGCGCGCGTGCAAGCGTTGTGGTGGCGTGACGCTACGGAGGCGCGGCCTCGGCACGCAGCAGGTGGAGCGGTTGATTTGCGAGCGCTTTCCGTCGGCGCGGATTGCGCGCATGGATGTCGATACGACGTCAGGCAAGTGGGCCCACGCAGAGATTCTGGATCGCGTTGGCGCAGGTGAGGTGGACATCTTGCTCGGAACGCAGATGATCGCCAAAGGACTGGATTTCCCGAATGTGACGTTGGTTGGAGTCATCGATGCCGATGTTGGGATCAATCTTCCGGACTTTCGCGCGAGCGAGCGCTGCTTTCAGCTACTCAGCCAGGTCGCCGGCCGCTCGGGTCGCGGTGCGAAGGGGGGAGAAGTGATTATTCAAACGCGAGTGCCGACTCACCACGCGGTGAAGTATGCGGTAAGTCACGACTACGCAACATTCGTTGCGGAGGAGCTTGCCGGACGAGTTCAACCACCGTATCCGCCAAACAACAGACTCGCAAACATCGTATTCAGTGGTAACAATGAGTCGAGTGTGGCTGATCTCGCGATAGCTGGTGCCGCATGGCTGCGTCGCCTCTTACGTTCCCGCGAAGGTGCTGGCCTGACGATTGTCGGCCCGGCGCCGAGCGCTGTGGAGCGGATCAAGACCCGTTGGCGTTGGCACGTGCTACTGAAGAGCGAGCATCCGCACGAGCTCACTCGAGTGGGGCGATATTTTCTTGAGCGGTTTGCGGTGCCTGCTCGCGATGGGTTGCGCGTGACATTCGACCGAGACCCGGTAACCCTGCTATGAGCAACCGCGCCGCTGAGCGGTTGCACCGGACCTGGCCGCGCAGACTGCCAATGCTTGCGAGTCTGCTCATCGCCCTCTGCTCGCTTGGCTGCCCGTCGGCGCAACCGTCCTACGTGGCGCGAGATCCCGAGCTTCGCGCGCTTCCATTGTACTTCTACCCAGCGTCGGGCAAGGCCAAGGCGGTCGTTGTTTTCTTTGGAAACGACGTCGGCTTCTGGGATGCGCACGATCGTCTGGCGCGCAAGTTTGCGGCGAGCGGTTACACCGTTATCGGTGTGGACATAAAGCAATACATCCAGCGTTTACCTGAGCCGTATGCCAGTCGCGAAGCTACGTTCGACTCGTCGATCGATCGCGTGATTGCGCGATCCGTGCGAGAGATGAAAGCAGATTCGCTTCCACTTGTCCTTGGCGGTCATTCGTTCGGGGCGGATCTGGCACTTTGGACAGCCGCGCATGCCGCTCCGCCGCGGACTGTCGGCGTGCTTGCGCTCAGCCCCACGGCCCGCAGCCATTTCTACGTGACGACTGCCGATCGAGCGAATCTTGGCGAACCCGACGAACCGGGCAGCTTTGCAATAGCCGATGAAATCAAGGCTGTTCCGGCGAGCATGCGGATTGCCCTGCTGCGTGGGTCGCACGACCGGCGAATCGGGATAGACTCGGCGCTGCAGGCGGCTGGATCGCCGCGACTCCGATACACGGTAATCCCATTGGCCTCCCATTCGCTCAAATCGGTGACAATCGCCGGACCAATGGCGGAGCGAGCTATCAGCTGGATCCTTGGGAGTGATTGAACGCCGAACGCGATTGTCATCGGCTGGCCCACATGCGAGCTTTCATCCATGAACGACACCACCGAACGTTTCTTTCGCGAAATATCCGACCGGGTCGGGTACGACCAGGTTGCCGAGTTGTACCTGTTTCCGGTGATCCGACAGTCTGGTATCGAAGCGGCGGTTGCCGTCGTCGCGGCGTATCCGGATCCACTGATCGAGTCGCACTCGCCGCGGCACGTGGTGTACTCTGCTAGCTACCGCTCAACCGTAAAGGGAACAGACCGTGGAAAATGGAGCATTGAAGTCGTGGCAGAGGCAGACGCTCCCCTTGTAACGATCGAAGAAGTGGTTCGGGGAGTGGTTCAACGCAGCGGAGAGCAGTTCCAGCCGGAGCACATCACGGGTGCAGAGTTCAGAGCGATCGTACCAGCGCCAGAAGTTGCGCAATCGGAACCGGCTTGAGCAGCACGTCGGCACATCCTGCATCGAGGCACCGTTCGCGCATCTCGTCGTCATCGTGACCGGTAAGTGCGACCGTGTTGCGCGGCGCACAGTTCGCATCGCCTAATTGTTGTAGCACGCTCAGGCCGTCGCCGTCAGGCAGTTTGATGTCCAGCAGCATGACGTCAGGCTGTTGCTCCATTGCCAGATCTACCGCGGTCTTCACGCTGAACGCGAGGCTGACCTCGTAGCCAGACTCCTCAAAAAGGAGACGCAGCGCAGAGGCGGTCAGCTCGCTGTCTTCAACGATGAGCAGTCGCGTTTGTGGCACTGGGAATGGTGAAGATAAAACGGCAGCCTTCGCCGACTTTGCTCTCGACCCAGATCCGGCCGCCGTGTAGCTCCACCAGGCGTCGTGCGATCGTCAGTCCGAGCCCCGTTCCGTGGTGTTGCCTCGACGCCGATGAGTCAACCTGTGCGAACTCGTCGAAGATCAGTTCGTGATGCTCAGCCGATATCCCGATTCCGTCATCGCCGACTTCGATAAAATGAGTGGGATGACCGTTGTCGTCCATGTACCAGGCGCGCACCCAGAGATGACCGCCCTCTGGCGTGAAGTCGATCGCGTTACCAATAAGATTGTTCAAGACGTGCGTTACCTTGTCGCGATCTGCGACCAGGGGCGGTAACGATTCAGGCATCTCCGTCGCGACGGACAGAGAGCGCCGCCGCGCGACGGCTTCGTTGATAAAGCTCACCTGCTGCACAACATCACGCAGATCAAATTCGCTCAGTGTGAGTCGCAGCCGGTTGGCGGTCGCCTTGGCGTAGGTAAGAATCTCGCCGACCATATCCAGCAGTTGGCGGCCGCCCGAAATAACTGCGGACACACTCTCGAGCTGGCGCGCCGACATTGGGCCCAGGATTCCATCGCGCAGGATTTCTGCGTGCGTGATGATCGCTGTAAGCGGGGTACGCAGATCGTGCGAGATGTTGGACAAAAACTGCGTCTTGAGCGCGTCGCGGGATTGCAGCTCAGCGAGCTCTCGGCGGGCCTCGTGCAATTCGGCCTCGAGTGCCACGGCACGGGAATCGACGGCTGCCGCGGGATCTGTCACGTGCATATGCGGGAAACTTACACTCCGGCCGTGACCTCCTCAACCAATTGTTGCCGGCGGAGCAGAGCCCAGTAACGCCCTTCGGCGGACAGGAGGTCCGAATGCGTTCCGCGCTCCACTATCCGGCCTTCGTCTAGCACCAAGATCATCGCTGCATCACGGAGTGCGCTGGCCCGGTGGGACGCGATCACAGCGGTTCGCGCTGCGATCTCGGTGCGGAGGCCTCTGAGTATCTCAGCTTCGGTGTGGGTGTCCACAGCTGAAAGCGCGTCGTCCAGCAGCACGATAGCCGGCCTGCGTGCAAGAGCTCGTGCGAGCGCTGCCCGCTGCTTTTGTCCGCCGGAGAGATTGATTCCGCGCTCGCCGAGCACGGTCTCGTAGCCGTCTGGGAAGGCGGATATCGCTTCGTCGAGCTGCGCGATTCGGGCCGCCTCTTTCCACGCATCCGGGTCATCGTCTGCGCTGAGCCCATACGCGAGGTTTGTGGCGATGGTATCGCTGAACAAGAGGCTTTCCTGCGGCACGTAGCCGATCTCGCGGCGAAGCTCATCAAGCGGAACCCGCCTTATCGGAACGCTGTCGATCAACACCTCGCCAACTTGCGGATCATAGACTCTCGCAATGAGATCGATCAGGGCGCTCTTTCCACTTCCAGTTGCACCGACGATACCTGCGGTCGCGCCGGATGGAATTACGAAGCTCACCTCACGCAGCACCCAACGAGGCTCATCCTTTCCGGCAGTTGGGAAGTGGAAGCTGACGTTTCGAAACTCTATTGAGCGTCCCGCGCGCGACGGTGGTAGATGCAGCGCGGGGTCGCGCGTGACGATGCGCGGCCGCTCATCGACGATGTGCAGCAGCCGACCCATCGACGCATCGCCCCTCTGAAAGAGATTGATTACCCAGCCGAGTGCGATTAACGGCCAAGTCAGCATGGTGAGATACATGCCGAACGCGACGAAGGCGCCGATCGATATTCCGCCGCGGAGTGCCAGCATGCCGCCTGCACCGAGCACGATGACAGCGCCGGCGCCGGCGAGTAGCGAGAAGAGTGGGTGCATCACGCCCCACAGTCGCACGAGTGCCATGTTCCGGGCGAGGTACTCTTCGTTGAGTGCACCAAAGTGTGCAATCTCGGAATTCTCCTGTCGGTAGGCTCGGACGATTCTCACTCCCGTGAGGTTCTCCTGTGCATGAGTGGTGAGCGAGGAGAAGTGTTCCTGCACCGATTCGAAGCGGACGTGTATCAACTTTGCCAACCGCACGCTCATTATCGGCAACAGGATCATGGGGCAAAACGCGAGGAGTGTAAGGCGTACGTCTATGCGCGACATGAAGTACAGCGCAAAGATTCCGCCGAACACCGTATTGGTGAAATACATGATCGCCGGTCCAGCAGTCATGCGCACTGCGCCGAGGTCGTTGGTGAGGCGCGCCATAATATCGCCCGTGCGGGTGCGGGTGTAGTACGACGCATCGAGCGCCTCGAGGTGTTTGAACAGATCGTTGCGCAGGTCGTATTCGACCCAGCGGCTGAGGCCGTTCATCCATTCTCGCATTGCGAACCTGAGGATACCGCCTACCAGAGCAGTCCCGACGATTGCTGCGCCCAGGACCCAGATCGACCGAACCGGTGCGCCGGTCCGTATCGCGTCAATCGCGCGCTCAAGAATCCATGGTATCACAGAAGTGATGCCAGCGGATAAAATCACAAATGTAAGCCCCGCAATGAGTTGCGATGCGTACGGGCGGAAATAGGGAGTTAGGCGGCGGAGATTTGGAAGCACGCTTGGCACACCGATTGCCCCTCTCGCTGGGGGTGACCCGGCCACCGAAACCACAGAGGAGCGTTATGTCAAAATATATCCGTCGCGCACACGTGCTGGCGCACGTGTTGATCGCAACACCCGCTGCAATTGCGATACTTGCCATTGGAGCGTGCAGCGGAGGCGCGAAGAACGACTCACTGGCCCAGGATACGACGCTCAATCGTGATATCCAGCTTGCGAACCGTGACTCGGCAGCGCAGCCGCAGCTCAAGGACGTGCCGGCGACTACAACGCCGGCACCCGCACCGGCGACTGCCCAGCCGCGGCCCGTGACGGCTGCGCCGGCGCACCCAGCGCGGCGTCCGACGCCCACGCCGACCAGGACGACCACCGCAAGCGGAAATACCGTAACGCGCACGCCGGGAACACGCGAGACCGCGCTCGGAACTATTGCGGCCGGAACATCAATTGGACTCACGTCCAACTCGCGCGTTTGCACAAACACGAATCATGTAGGCGAGACTATCACAGCGACAGTCGCGCAGTCAGTGTCGGGCTCCAACGGAGCAGTAATCCCAGCCGGCGCAACGGCAGCGCTGGAGATCACCCAGCTCAAGCGCAGCGAAAACATGAACGACAAGATTCAGATGAGCTTCCGCGTCGTGTCGATCAGTTTCGGTGGCCATACCTATCCCGTCACGGCGAGCGTAAGCTCGGCGCAGGTTGACCGCGTAAAGAATGAACCGGGCAGCAAGGATGCGCAGAAGGTTGCGACTGGCGCCGCGGTGGGCGCAATTGTGGGCCAGATTCTGGGGAAGAGTACCAAGTCGACCATTATCGGCGGAGCAGTAGGTGCAGCGGCCGGCGCGGGAACGGCGGCCGCGACTGCGAACTATGAAGGCTGCGTTCCAACTGGTGGCAACATCACGATCGCGCTGGAAAACTCGGTTCAGGTCCACAGCTAGGGAACTCCTTCGCGGAGCACGGAGTCCTGTCATTCCCGCTTTCGCGGGAATGACAGATTTTGTGTGCACCGGGCTCGTTGAATGTCGTCATCCCGCCGAAGGCCGGGAACTATGGACGATGGTGTAGGAATGCCGACCGCGTTCGCAGGAGGTACGGATGATCGCGACGGGATTCCCGCTTTCGCGGGAATGACGGTGACTTTGTGTGCACCGGGCTCGTTGAATGTCGTCATCCCGCCGAAGGCCGGGAACCATGGACGATGGTGTAGGAATGCCGACCGCGTTCGCAGGAGGTACGGATCATCGCGACGGGATTCCCGCTTTCGCGGGAATGACGGTGACGGACCGACTGTCGCCTCACTCGTCGCCGCGCGGTAACTTATTCCCCGTGCGCGACTCCAGAGCGACTGAGCAGCGGAACCCGAGGACGGCGAACATCGATCTCGCGTCAGCTCGTGAGATCGTGGAGGTGATGAATCGCGAGGACGCGACGATTGCGGGTGTAGTGGCGGGTCAGGCCGACCAGATCGCGCTCGCGGTCGAATTTGCCGCATCGACCTTTCGAAAAGGTGGCCGATTGTTCTACGTCGGCGCGGGAACGTCGGGACGGTTGGGGGTTCTAGACGCGAGCGAGTGTCCGCCGACCTTCGGAACCGATCCGGAGATGGTGCAAGGGATCATTGCCGGCGGCACTCCAGCACTCACCCGATCGCAAGAAGGCGCCGAAGATAGTCCCGATGCGGGCGCGCGCGAAATGGATGGGCACCACGTCACCGATCTCGATTTTGTAGTCGGGATTGCGGCGTCGGGAACTACACCGTTCGTACATGGAGCAGTGCATCGCGCACGCGTGATCGGGGCGCGCACCGCAATAGTCGCGTGCAGCGCGCCACCGGCGTCCCTGCTAGCGGATTGCGATGTCGCAATTGTCACGATAGTCGGCCCGGAAGTCGTGACAGGATCGACGCGTCTCAAGGCAGGCACCGCCACCAAGCTCGTGCTCAATACGATAACGACAGGTGCGATGGTTCTGTTGGGGAAGACTTACGGCAATCTAATGGTTGACATGCGCGCGACGAACGCGAAGCTCGCTGATCGCGCCGAACGGATTGTGATTGAGGTAACAGGCGTGTCGCGCGAGACTGCACGTGCGCTGCTAGCAGATGCCCATGACTCCGTGAAAACAGCGATCGTCATGCAGCTGCTCGACGTCGGGCGCGAGGAAGCAGATCGACGGCTTGTGGAGAATGGTGGTGTCATTCGGCGCGTCGTTCCAGGAGCTCCACCGGCTGTTGTAGATGAGTGACCCTGGTGGGATCTTCGTGGGCTTGATGTCCGGCACTTCGCTCGACGGGATTTCTGCCGCAGTGGTACGGTTTGCTGATGCGGGTCCGACGATCGAACACGAATTGCTCGCATTCAAAAGCACAGACTACTCCGATTCACAACGCGATAGGCTTTCCGTCGCGCTGACGCGCGGAACTGCCGAAGAATACTGCGCGCTTTCGTTTGACCTCGGTGACTGCTTGGCGACTGCCGCACTTGCGGTCATGCAAGAGGCCGGTGTTGGTCCCGGCGATGTTCGCGCGATCGCATCGCACGGACAGACAATCTGGCATTCGCCACGTCGTGCAACCTGGCAGATTGGCGAAGCGGCGGTGATCGCCGAACGAACGGGTGTAGACGTAGTGTCGGATTTCCGCGTTCGCGATGTCGCGGCCGGCGGGGAGGGTGCGCCGCTGGTATCGATTGCCGATGCCATGCTGTACTCCAGCAGTGAAGACTGGCGGCTGCTGCAGAACATCGGCGGCATCGGAAACGTGACAGTCGTTCCACCCAAGGGTGCCTTGGCCGGCGTTCGGGCTTTCGACACTGGACCTGGCGTGGTTCTCATCGATCAACTCGTTCGGACGCTCTTCCCGGGAATGCGCTACGATGAGGATGGT
Source organism: Gemmatimonadota bacterium (assembly GCA_041691775.1). Taxonomy (GTDB): domain Bacteria; phylum Gemmatimonadota; class Gemmatimonadetes; order Gemmatimonadales; family Gemmatimonadaceae; genus Fen-1247. The sequence goes on along the minus strand of JBEPUB010000006.1, from coordinate 109,956 downwards.
GCTATCGCGAGATCCGGTCGGGTTCATGACGAAGTCGTGTCGACGTTGCTGCGCGACGACTATTTCTCTCGGCCACCGCCCAAGTCAACCGGGCGCGAGTATTTCAGCGCCGAATTCGGGAACCGGTTACAGGTAATGGTCGGTCCCGACTCACCTCCCGCTGATGTGATCGCTACCGCGGCTGCGCTGACAGCCGAATCCATCGGCGATGCCGTGCGGCGATTCGTGCGTGAGCCGTTTCGCGAATTGGTGGTTTCTGGTGGAGGCGCGCGCAACGGCGCTCTAGTCGATGCGATGCGCCGGGCACTCATGCCGAATAGTGTAACGCTGTTCGACGATCTCTACTATGACGGTGAAGCCAAAGAGGCCGTGGCATTCGCATTGTTGGGATATCTGCATACGCTGCATTCGCCCGGAAACGTTATCGCAGCCACCGGCGCACGCGGTCCGAGAGTCCTGGGGAAGTTGACTCCCGCGTAGTCGATGGCGGCGGCTCGTTGGGGTCGGCCGGCTCGAAGCGCGCCGCGACAACAGTAATATTGTCGTGGCCGCCGCGCGCATTCGCGGATGCTACGAGGCGCTCACACACCGTTTCCATATTGTCGTCGGCGAGGGCGATGCGCGCAATGTCGTTTGCGCTCACGAGATTGGACAGCCCGTCGCTACAAAGGACGAGCACATCACCCACTTCGGCCTGCTCCTTGTAGATGTCCGGTGCAACGGTTGACTCCGACCCGAGGGCCTGAAGGATGATGTTGCGCCGATCGCTGTTCGCCGCTTCGCTCTCAGTCATCTCCCCAGCGTCAACCAAACGCTGAATCAACGACTGATCCTTGGTCAGCTGGCGCGCAACGCCGCCGCGTACCAGATACGCGCGGCTGTCGCCGACTTGGGCGATTGTGATCATCGAGTCGTGGACAACGGCCAACGTCGCGGTCGTTGCCATGCCGCGGTGCTGCGGGTTGCCGGAGGAGTAGGTGAAGATCACGTGGTTCGCAGCGGCTATCGCCGCGCGGAGTGCCGATTCGACGCCTCCCTGCGTGCGCGGCCAGTCGGATTCATACTTGCGACGCAGCTCGATGAACATCGTGTCGGTTGCCATCAGGCTGGCGATCTCTCCGGAAGCGGCACCACCAACGCCGTCGGCGACAACAAGGAGAGCAGGGGTCTGCGGAACTGTGAGCGTCGTGGTCGTGCCCTTCATCACTACAGCATCGCGCCCGAGTGCGGCGACGAGATACGAGTCTTCGTTGAGTGTTCGAACCCGCCCGACATCGGTTCGGCCGCCGGCAACTACCACGAGACGGCGCGAGGCATCGGGAGGATGAGGTACTTCACGTTCGGGCATGGGGAAGAATACACCCATAGATGCTGACCGTCACCGTCTGCATGACTAGCTTATGTCGCATGCCTCGCCGACATGCCATATCCCGACGTGTGTTTGCAGTGGCGCCGCTGGCCACCGCTGCGCTGGTGTTTGGATGCGCCGGCACTCCGCCGAAGTCGGCTCCGGTGCCCGTTCCGTCACCACGCCGCGCGCCTCCCGCCCCACGTCCGTCGCTCGAGACCATCGCCAGAGCTGAACTTCCGGCCCCGAATCCCAAACTCCCTCCGGTTCCCGATGTTCGGGGTCCACTCGATATAAAAGTCGTGTACCCAACGCGAAATTCACTGGTCGCGTCGCGCGATTCGAACTTCATCTTCGGATCGGTTGGAAACGGTGCCGCGGGCCTCGCCGTAAACGGCAATCTGGTCCCCGTATGGCCGAATGGAGCTTTCCTTGGCTGGGTCCCCAATCCGCCAGCGGACTCGCAGTGGTATGACCTGGTGGCCTACACGCCCACTGACACTGCGCGTTTGCGCTTCCCCGTGAGAACACTCGCTGGCCTCGGACCGCGTCAACCTGCGGCGCCGGACATCACGATTCTACCCACGCCCGTCGTGGCTTCGCTTCGAGATGATTCGCTGGATCGAACGGTCAGCGACACAGATAATGTCATCATCGGGCGGCCGACGCCAACTGGCGACTATAAATGGTTCCTGTTCCCCGGAACGGTTGTGCGCGTGCTGGAGTACCGTAACGATATGGCCCGCGTGCAGCTCGATCCCGGTCAGGACATCTGGGTGCAGCGTCGGGACGTGAAGCCGGCGTCGGTCGCCGACGCTAAGGAGCCAACGCGCGGGACGAAGGCCAGCATGACATCCTCATCGGCGAGTGTCGATTTCGAGCTGCGCGTCGCTTTGCCACCTGCCTATGCCGTGAGCGAGACCGAGCGCGAGATAACGCTCACACTTTATAACACGATCGCATCCGGGAATTTCGAGCCAGCAACTGATGCGCTGATCGCAAGCGCAACCGAGTCAGGCGAGTCTACCAGGACGGTGTATCACTTTGCCCTCACGCGCCCGGTGTACGGCTATCAGGCGCTGTTCGCCGATGGAGTGTTCAAGCTCAGCATCCGCAGGCCACCGGCTGTCGACGCGGCCCAACCGCTGCGTGGAATGACGATTGTCGTTGATCCAGGCCATCCCCCAATTGGCGCAACCGGCCCGACCGGACTCTACGAGCCGGTACCGACGCTCGCAGTCGGGCTGCGGGTCCGCGATCTTCTCGAAGCCCGTGGTGCGCACGTCGTGATGACTCGGACCAGCGCGAGCCCCGTGGCCCTTGGCGACCGGCCCATCATTGCCCGCCGTGCCGACGCCAATGCGTTCATATCGATTCACCTGAATGCGGACGGCGACGGGCAGAACCCGTTTCGCGACAATGGAACCGGGACCTACTATTTCCATCAACAATCCAGGCTCCTCGCGCGAATTGTTCAGGACGCGCTCGTCCCGCAGCTTGGTCTTCACGATCGCGGCATCTTCTACCAGAACCTCGCCGTCTGCCGTCCTACCTGGTACCCCGCCGTGCTCGCCGAAGGCCTGTTCATCATAATGCCCGATCAGGAGGCAGCCATCAGGACACCAGAGTATCAGGAAGCGTATGCGCGCGGTGTTGTGGATGGGTTGGAGAAGTTCTTCGCCACCTTCGCGCAGTAGGATGGGGTTCGCCGGAGGACTCCGGAGATCGTTCTGCGGTGTGCTCGTCGCATCGCTCACCGTCACCCTGGCGGCGGTTCGCGCGCGAGCCCAGGTGCCGGCGAACGAACAGTGGCGAACCATCTCGACGCGGCACTTCAGAGTTCACTTCACGCCGCAGCTCGAGGGGCAGGCGCGCCACGCGGCTTCGGTCGCGGAGCGCGCGTACGCCAATCTCGCCACCGAGCTTGTCCGGCCGCGTGGCGTCATCGATATAGTCGTCAGCGACGGCACAGACGCATCGAATGGATCAGCCACCGTGATCCCGCGACCAAAGGTCATCATGTACGCGCGTCCACCCGTGGACGAACCGTCGCTCGAGAGTTATGACGATTGGACCGTGCTGGTACTTCAGCACGAGCTAACACACATCTTCCATCTGGACCGCAGCCGCGGCTGGTGGAGCGTCGCACAGACGGTGTTCGGGCGCAATCCCGTACTCTTCCCCAATTACTATACGCCATCCTGGATGACCGAAGGGCTGGCGGTTTACTATGAATCGCGCTTTACGAGTGGTGGCAGACTGCACGGCAGCTTTGAAACGGCCGTGGCGCGGTCCGCGGCGGTCGCTCACCAGATCCCAGTGCTCGGCGAGCTGTCGCTCGCGACGTCTCGCTTTCCGTATGGACAATCGGTCTACGTGTACGGCTCATTTGCCTGGGATGATGTTGCGCAGCGGCATGGCGCCGCCGCGATTCCAGCGTTTGTCGAGCACGCCAGTGCGGAACCGATTCCATTCTTCCTTGATCGCGAGGCGAAAGAGACATTCGGCGAGACGTTCACGCATGCATGGGAGAGTTGGCGTGATTCGGTAGCTCGTTCGGTGGACGACGCTGCCGCGGTTCCTCTCCACACCAGGTCTACACTCGCGCCCTTCGCTGCGTCGCGCGCAGTCGAGATCTCCAACGGCGGTCGATTTATCATCGAACCACGATGGCTGAATGACTCGGCGCTGATTTTTGTCGCGAACAACGGACGCGAGAGCCCAGGGTTGTACCAGGCAAAACTCGGTTCCGCACCCACGCGCGTTGCGCGCCGCAATTCGCTGGATGTGAACGACCCGTCGCCGGACGGCAGGATAATCTTCTCGCAAGGTGAGTACCTCGACCGCTTTCACGCGCGCGGCGACTTGTACTCACTCGAGGATGGCCACGAGACGCGTCTCACTAACGGCGCTCGTCTCGCGCAGCCGAGCGTCCGCGCTGACGGCCAGATAGTCGCCGTTCAGACTGTGCCGGGCACCACGCGGTTGGTGCGTGTATCTGCTGACGGAATGCGGATCACTCCGATTACTTCCGCTGTCCTCGACACACAATGGGCGGCGCCACGCTGGTCGCCCGATGGTACGCGGATAGTCGCCGTTCGTATAGTTGGTGCTCCGAACGAAGTTGTCGTCATGGATAGCACGGGGCGGGTGCTTTTCGTCCCCGTTCGTGAGCGCGCGGTGATCCGCTCGCCCGCCTGGCTTCCGGATCAACGATCGATCGTGTTCACATCAGACCGCGACGGCAGCTCGCAATTGGCAGCGGTGAGCGCGACGGCGAAATTCGGCGACACGTATCCAAGGCGCATCACCGCTGAGCCTGGCGGTGTTTACGGGGTGGATGTGGTAGCTGTGACCGAGGACTCGGTTCGCGTTGCGACCACGGCGCTTCGTGCCGACGGCTACCACATCATGGTGTGGACCGTGAGCAGTTCCTTTCTGGCATCGCTCGGCGCGCGTAACGCAACCGCGAAATCGCGTGCTGCCACTCGTCTCGAGAGCGCTACTCCGGAAGTGGATCCGCGTTGGCGCGTGGCGGACGACACGAGCCAGGCGCAGCCATACTCTCCGTGGCGCACGCTGGCCCCGTCGTATTGGTCGCCGACCTTTGCCCAGGTTGGCAACGGTCGCGGTAATCTGATTGGCGCGCTCACGGGCGCAGCCGACGTGATTGGGCGACATTCGTACATAGCCCAGGCGTCCGTCAACACGCATAACAGCGCTGTGGACGCCTCGCTTGCGTACGCGTACAGTCGATGGGTCAACCCAGTGCTCTCAGCGTCGTTGCAGCAGTCGTGGACGTATTCCGACATCACGGGAGCGGGGCATAAGGTCGGCGATTTGGAACGGCGCAGTCGGTTCGCTAGCCTGCACGCAACGTTCGCGCGGCCGCGCGTGCGTACGTATTCGGCCTTCACGATTGGCGCGGAGTTTGAGCAGCGCGACTACACGACTGCACCCGCAAGGCTGCTGCCGAGGCTTGATCCGTTTTACTCCCAATCGCATCGCTATCCGACACTCGTTGCCGCTGCCGTCTTTTCCAACACTCAGTCGCCTGCGCTGGCTATCTCGCCGGAGGATGGATTCACGCTTACCGGATCGCTGCGTCAGCGGTGGGAATCGTCGACCGGCGTGGCGGGGCGCAGCGCTGTCGCCATTGGATCCGCCTACAAGTCGCTCGACCTTCCGGGTTTCGCCCATCACGTGATCGCGCTTCGCGCCGCGATCGGCGCAGCCGACAAGCGCTCGCCGAGCGAGTACGAGATTGGTGGTGTGAGTGGATCATCGTTCGAGATCGTGCCGGGAATTTCATTCGGGAGTGCTGCTCGCACGTTCCCCGTTCGTGGCTTTCCGACCGGTGCGGAGACCGGGATCCATGCGGCCTCAGCGAGCGCGGAGTATCGCGTCCCGCTCGCCGAGCCATCACGCTCGCTTGGGTTATTCCCATTCTTTCTGGACCGCGTCTCACTCTCGTTCTTTGGAGATGCCGCACGCGCGTATTGTCCCGTGCGATCAACGCCGGCGTGCTCGCCGTCTGCCAGTAACGGGCCCACGCTGGCGTCGGCTGGTGCCGAGCTGAACCTGGATTCCGCACTGCAGTTCGACGTGCCGTACCGGTTCAGGCTCGGTGTGGCGCATCCGGTGCGCGGCGCCGCCTACGCCGGCGCGTCGAGCGTCAGTACCTACGCGACACTCGGCCTCGCCTTCTAGGACTAGCGGGCCTGACGGATATCGCCGATTTGAGGGCGATTTTGGTCACGTGTTTCCAGGCAATACCCCGATTTCGAATTGGAACGATCGTCCGGATTTTTGGCGGCCATTTAGCTGAGCATGTCGCGGAAATCGCCTAACTACCGACGCCTCAACGGGTTGCATTCGGGCTGTCGTGATGGAATCACAATTATGCCATCCTAGTTAGCATGTGGACAGCGAATGAGGAAAAGACATCGATCACAGATGTTCGTGACTGTCAACCTCCAAGTCGTTGCTACACAAGCATTTAACTCTGCACTGGCGCGCATACACGTACTGACTTAGACTCACGACCCCTGACCTGATCACCGCAATTAACGCGCGGTTGGCGGTCTCCAGATAGCAGTCTAGCAAGCCCGCTTGGTGGTACATTCCGCTCAGGCGAACAATCCGCAGAGTTTCAGGTGAGAGAACAGATGGCTGATGCAAACCCCCAGGAAGCACTGCCCCAAGCGCAGTTGAATCAGAATGCCAGGACTGTTCTGTCCAAGCGTTACCTGATCAAGGACAAATCGGGGGCTCCGACGGAGCGTCCCGAGGACATGTTCTGGCGCGTGGCGACTACGGTGGCGGAAGCGGATCGTCGGTACGGCGCGAGCGTTGGAGCCGTTCACGCTCTGGCTGAGGAGTTCTATCGTCTCATGACCGAGCGCCGGTTCGAGCCCAATTCGCCCACGTTGATGAACGCAGGGCGTCCTCTGGGCCAGCTTTCGGCCTGCTTTGTCCTGCCAGTCGAAGATGCCCTGTCCAATGGCCACAATGGCATCTACGACACGCTTCGCTCCATGGCGCTGATCCACCAATCTGGCGGTGGAACCGGGTTCTCCTTCTCGCGGTTGCGCGGCAAGGGATCCATGGTCCGCTCGACCACAGGTGTGGCGTCGGGGCCGGTGTCGTTCATGAAGCTTTATGACGCGTCCACGGACGCGGTAAAGCAGGGCGGTACGCGCCGCGGCGCCAACATGGGAATCCTGCGCGTAGATCATCCGGACGTGCTCGACTTCATTACGTGCAAGGAAGATCTCTCACAGATCACGAACTTCAACATCTCAGTCGGCATCACGACGGCCTTCATGGAGGCGCTGAAAGCTGGCAAGATGTACGACCTGATCGAGCCATCCACCGGCGAAGTGGCTGGACGGCTCGACGCGGGGCTCGTGTGGGACAAGATGCTGGACGGTGCATGGCGCACCGGGGAGCCAGGCTGCTTCTTCATTGATGAAGCCGAGCGTTACAATCCAGTCCCGCATCTCGGCGCGTACGAGGCAACAAATCCGTGTGGCGAGCAACCATTGCTACCATACGACGTCTGCAACCTGGGCTCCATAAACCTCGGTTACTACGTTCGCGACGGTGCGATGGACTGGGATTCGATGAAGCGCGACATATATCTGTCAACGCGCTTCCTCGACAACATCATTGACGTAAACAAGTATCCGCTGCCAGAGATCGACGCGTTGTCCAAGCGCATTCGCCGCATTGGATTTGGCGTCATGGGCTTCGCCGATGCGCTGGTGCGACTCGGCATCCCGTACGACTCACCAGAGGGTGTTGATTTCGGTCGCACTCTTCAGGAATTCATTGACGTCGAGTCCAAGCGCGAGAGCGAGCGTTTGGCCAACGAGCGTGGCCCGTTCCCCGAGTGGGCACGATCGATCTTCGGACCAGACGAGACCTGCGCGCGCGACGAGAAGGGAAACCGAATTCGTCCCAAGCAGATGCTTCGCAACTGCAACGTCACGACTGTCGCGCCAACGGGCACCATCTCGATAATCGCAGGTTGCTCGTCGGGCATAGAGCCGCTTTTTGCCGTTGCGTTCATGCGCAATCAGGCTGGCGTAATGATGCCGGATGTGAACGACGACTTTGTCGCGGTCGCGAAGCGGGAAGGGTGGTACTCGGAGAATCTGATCGAGCGCATCGCGAAGGAAGGACACATCCACTTCGACGAGGTCCCGGACAAGTGGCGTCGCGTTTTTGTCACCGCGCACGACATCACGCCCGAGTGGCACGTTCGCATGCAGGCCGCTTTCCAGGAAAACTGCGATTCGGCGATCTCCAAGACCACGAACTTCCCCCACGCGGCGACGCGCGACGATGTTCGCGCGATCTACGAGCTCGCGTACGATCTCAAGTGCAAGGGCGTCACGGTTTACCGTGACGGCTCGCGTGACAATCAGGTCCTCTCAACCGGCGCAACCGCGCAGGCAAGTGCCTCACGCGATGAGAAGCTCGATCGTCGCGAGATGGGTGAGTTGCAGGGCACGATCGCCGAGATGACGGCGGAGACAGAGCGGCTCAAGCAGTCGTTGTACGACGCGGAAGCTGAGAATCTTCAGCGCCGCGTGAAGCGCTCGCGCCCGGATCGCCTGCGCGGTACGACCATTCGCAAGGAAACGCCACTCGGCACCATGTTCGTCAACATCACTGAGGACGACAAGGGACAGCCGTTCGAAGTGTTCATCAACCTCGGCAAGGCGGGCGGTGCAGCGATGGCCGACGCGGAAGCCATGGGCCGCATGATCTCGCTCGCGCTGCGCTCTGGGATTCCGTTGCGCGAAGTGCACAAGCAGTTGCGCGGCATCAGCTCCGATCGCGCAGTGGGACTTGGACCGAACAAGGTGTTGTCGGTCCCCGACGCGATTGGTATCGCGCTCGAGGAGTGGACGCGCGAGAAGCAGGGGATTCAGCAGGAGCTGCTGTCCGCGGCAAACGCGGCGGCACAGGCGCCACGCGCTACGCCGGAAATGATTCAGGCTGCGTCAGACGTGGCCGCCGCGCAGGCTCAGATGCAGATGGGCTTCGACGCGTACAACAGCGGCGACGGTTTCATGCAGACGTGCCCGGATTGCGGATCACAGTTGGAGTTGGCTGAAGGCTGCGCCAAGTGTCATGTGTGCGGGTTTTCGGAGTGTGGGTGAGGTAGTCTCAACTCACTGTCGAGAGGCGTTCGGGAATGAACACCCAGTGGTCGAATTCCTGAACATCCGATTTTGAGACGAAATCGCACCGCGATCCTTGATTGATCAGAGCAGGGGGGTGCCGCGCTACGCCGGCATCCCCCTGCTCCGTAGCGAACCGTCGAGAAGCCGGCCCAAAAATACTGCGGGCTCGACTGCGACAGTCGAAGTTCTCCCGACGCGCGCCACCAAGACTCAGTCAAAGGCTCGCCGCGCAGCAGGAGTACCAGCGACCGGAGCAAATCCGGCCGAGAAGCACATCGGCGCGACTGTCTCAAGGAGCTTGCCGAAACATCTCGTCGAGTCTTCGGCAAATCTCGTCCTGAGCTTGAGAACGGTGACATCGACAGTCGCCAAGAACGAATTCAGGCGGCTCCTCGACCACGCGATCCGTGACCAGGTTGTGGTTATCACCCGACATGCTCAGCCGCAGGCTGTACTGTTGTCCTACGAGAAATATTGTGAGTTGGCCAAAGCCGAATCGATGATCCTGGATACTCTAACAGGAGACTTTGATGCAATGCTCGACCGCATGCAAACTCCGGAAGTGCGCTTGGGCACGCAGCGCGGATTCGGCGCGACGCCACGCGACATGGGCGAAGAGTGCGGCTCAGCAGAAGGCGGAGCTTCGGCGTCTGCCGCGGCTAAGCGTTCTCGCCGGAGTCAATGGCGCTGGCAAGAGCAGCGTGGCTGGGGCCGCTGTGCGTGCAGTCGGCGGCGAATACTTCAATCCAGAGGAAGCCACTCAGGAAATTCTCGTGGCGAATCCTGGCGCCACTCTGCACGAGGCCAACATTGCTGCATGGCAACAGGGCAGACGCCTCCTCGAGCGAGCCATCGTCGAGCGACTCGACTACGCGTTCGAAACACCTCTTGGTGGACGCACCATGACCCGACTGCTGGAGCGGGCGCTGGATGTCGGAATGGAAGTGCACGTGCGCCATGTTGGGCTCGAGGGAGTCAGCCTACACATCTCTCGTGTCCGGGCGCGAGTTGCCTTGGGAGCCCACGACATTCCTGAGGTAAAGATCCGGCAGCGATATGACCAGAGCCGACGTAACCTCGTCCAGATTCTGCCGCGATTGAGCGATCTGACTGTCTTCGATAACAGTATCGAGTCACCTCCGGTTGAGAATCAACATCCAGAACCTCGGCTGCTACTGCACACTGCGAACGGAATCGTGCTCGAGACAGCCCCCGTCGATTCGATCCCCACGTGGGCGAAGCCGATCTTGATGACGGCTCTTAGCCGCGCTGGCGCGCGAGGACGGTAGCGCGAGGACGGTAGGTGGCCGCTCGATGCGGGCACCACCGGTCCGGCTGGTATCCTCTCGCAGCACGGACTTGTACTGGGGATAACATGCCGCTGTCCTAGGATGTCCAATGTGCCCCCTCAGTTACCAGGCATATCATCGATCGTCGATAAAAACATCTACTCTCTTGCGAAAGAGCACTCCGTCGCCAGATTGGATGGCAACCGTCCCGCGTGATGCGCGGCCACGGCGCCGTGCCTTTCGGCCCTTGGCCAGGAGCGGAATTATGGGGGGCAATCCGTAGCAAGCTAGACTCGACGGGACCAAGAACCGACGCTCCCGACGCTGGTGCCACACGACTGCCGCAGCTTCATACGCATGAGCTGTCCCACCCCACCGACGTTATGGCCTTCTCCGAAACACATTTCGACTATTTCAGGTATATCGATAGGGCGATGCGCGCAGCCAGAGGCCGACGCAGGGTGCGAGCGGCAGCGGAGAACAGAGCTCTTCACCAGCTCGCAGAGTGCATGTCTGGTGAGCCGCTGGACGTACTGAGGGGACTGCTGTCGCTCGCCGCTGAGCTCGTTGGCGGCGGGGCGGCGACTTGCACAGCCGGCGTCAGCTTTACCGAGAACGCGCGAAGTGGTGAACAACAATTCCGATCGGTCGCGATGGTCGGCCGATTAGCGGCGAGCGTGGGGGAAGTAACTCCGCGGCACCACAGTCCGTGCGGAGAATGTCTCGCGCGCCGCGAACCCATCGTGCTCGGGCGCCTCGATCTGAAGTACACATACTTTCTGGATACCGGCGTCGAGTTCACGGAAGGCCTGATAGTTCCATTCGTCGGCTCATCCGATGCAGAACCGCTGGGAACTATCTGGGTGGTATCACACCCGCCGAAACGCCATTCCTTCGATGACGAAGATGTTCGCATGATGGCCAGCCTGGCGAACTTTGCTTCGATGGCGTATCGGGTGGCGAAGGCTCGCGATGTTGCCGAGCGAGAGCGTGGCGCGCGGGTCGCAATCGGCGCCATCGATGTCGCGATGATCGAGGACGGAGTTGTCGGCCACCTTCCGGCAACCTTCGAATCCGGGCTCCTCAAACGTCAACGCGACATCGCCGAACGTATGCTCGTGAGTGCTCTGCGAGAGCAGGCGCAGTCGGACGAGAATGCGGAACTCTACCATTCCGCTGACTCTGCACGCGTTTTGGCGGAGAAGGCTAAGTCGAACGCGGAGACGTCTCGGACGCTCGCCGAGCGGGCCCAGCACCAAGCCGAAGCGGCGAATTCGGCCAAGGCGCAGTTACTCGCCGCCATGAGTCACGAATTGCGTACTCCACTCAACGCAATAGCCGGACACACGCAGCTCCTCGGAATGGGCATCCACGGTCCGGTCACGGAGGCACAGCGCGAGACACTGGGGCGCATCGACCGCGCCCAACGCTATTTGCTGCGGCTGGTGAATGATGTTCTCAACCTTGAACGTCTACGAGCGGAGCGCGTCGCATATGCCGTCGAGCCTCTGCGTCTGGCAGAGGTTGTTGCAGACCTTGACGCACTCATCTCTCCCCAGATCCTCGAAAAGGGGCTCAAGTACTCCGTAGATGTGCCATCAGACTGCGTCGTGCTCGGCGATCGGGAAAAAATCATTCAGATACTACTCAACCTGCTGTCCAACGCTGTGAAGTTCACGTCCAGAGGCGGATCTGTGATGGTGGAGTGCGTTCGTCGAGCCGATGGCAGTGGCGATCCGACGCTCATCAATGTGCGTGTTCGAGATACAGGGCTGGGAATCGCGACTGACAAATTAGAGCAGATTTTCGAGCCGTTTGTTCAGGTCGATACTACAGCTGCCGGTCGCGCTGCTGGCGCTGGTTTGGGCCTCGCGATCAGCCGTGACCTGGCTCGCGGTATGGGCGGTGATCTTCGCGCCCGGAGCACTCTGGGCGTTGGTAGTACGTTGACGCTACAGTTGCGTGCCGTGCAGTGATGTGAGCGTACCGTACGCTATCAGGGCGCCACGGTTGGACTCATGTCAGTCGCGAGAGGGAGGATAAGCGTGAATGTTGAACCCTCGCCTTCGACACTTTCGACTGTCAGGTCACCGGCCATGCCGATCGCCAGATCCCGGCTGATAGCTAGCCCGAGTCCAACACCAGTGTCGCTGGAGCTGAGCCCGCGTCCGATTTGAATGAATGGCTCGAAGATGGTGTGGAGCTTGGCTGCCGGTATTCCACGGCCTGTATCAGTCACAGACAGCAACACTTTTTGTTTGACTGTTTGGCAGGCGACAGTAATCTGGCCGCCTGGAGAAGTGAACTTGATCGCGTTCGTAAGCAGGTTAAGCAGAATTTGCCGTAATTTGTCGGCGTCGGCATTGACGCGCACCGGAGTTACTCGTGGTTCTCCGGCTATCCCGACGCGGTACGCGTGGTGGTAACGAAGTCCATTCTCTTCAAGCTGCGGATGAACCATCGACTCCACGTCGATAATCAGGTCATCGAGCGCGAAATCCTGCGTGGCGTACTCGACGCGGCCAGCCTCCAACTTCGCGTAGTTCAACACGGCGTTGATGAGGCCGAGCAAGTGCACCTGGCTCCGCCGGATTCGTCCCAGATCCACGATCTGCGCCGCGGTCACGGGCCCTCTCAATCCCATCTCGATGAGCTGCGCGTAGCCTCCGATGGCATTCAAGGGTGTGCGTAACTCATGACTCATGTTCGCAAGGAATTCTGCCTTCGCCGAGTTCGCCGTCTCAGCTTCGTGCTGCGCCCCTTCCGCTAGCACTTGCGCTTCTTCCGCAACGATGCGTGCATCGTTCGCGGCGCCGTACAATCTCGCGTTGTCGTCCGAAAGCGCCTGTTCGCGCAGCGCGCTAAGGAGCATGCGTTCCGCAATTTCGCGCTGACGGATGAGTGAGGACTCTTCTTCTGGTGCATGCCACAGCTCAACGACAAGCTCGTCTATATCCACCACAGGCGCGCGAACGGGCCAGACCATGCACCTCCAACTGCCTTTCGCTCCACTTTCGGCTTCAAGCGGCGCGCTGATGTTCAGGTCCACACTCACGCTAAGATCTGCGTCACGCGGCGGTACGGGCTGGCCACGCACTCGGTTGAGAAGCGAGATGACTTCGGGAACGGGTGGATTCTGAAGGCCATCTGATGATGGGTTCTGCAACACGTCTGCAATTGGGCGTCCGACGATCGCATTCTCTGGCAATTCGATCGAGTCGCGGAACGAGCTGTTTGCGTACACAACCGTGTGGCTGTCACCGTGCACCACGACAATTCCATTGGGTGCGTGCTCCAAGTACCGGAATGACTCCCGGGCGGCGACGTGCTTACCTGAACGCGAAGCTCGCGTCTTGCCAAGTCCGTCACCCTGCACCGGACCTCCCGGCGGGTCGAGCTCGTATAGCGCCATCGCCGCCTGCTAGTCGTCCGACCGAGCAACGGCGCGGTACGCCATTACGCCGTCAACTTCCAGCCGGACCGCGTAATCGAGCTCGACGAATCGCTCGATCATTTGCTCCAACCCACTGTGTTCAACCGCCGTGTGCATGGCGAGCAAGTCGACCGTCGCCGAACGGAGCCTGATGAGTGTGTCCAGCACCGATGCCTCGGGTTCCGTCAGGCCAGTGTAGCCCAACGGGCGCGTACGCCTGTCGAAGCTGGGAACGCCCGTAATTATTCCGTGGTAGTCCTGGAGTGTTTCGTTCATGACAGCGCCGGTCGCAGTGATGTCATACGTGCGAAGCGCCATACTGTGAGAGCTGCCGCGCATTTTGACTACGGCGAGGACCTTTCTGAGCTCACCCTCAATCTCGACGTAGCGCTGCATGATTATGTCGTCTGTAACAAAGGAGACTCTGTCACGGGTGAATTGCAACGCGCCGCTTTGCTCGACCACTTCGGAGGTCATCATGACTGTGATGCCGGTCGCCGTCAGCGCGCCAACGAGCCGGTAGAGCGATTCCTGAAAATCTTCCCTGAATGTTGGCGCGAGCGCGACTTCGAATCCGGACAGTGAATCGATCACCACGCGCGTTGCGCCGAGCCCTTGTGCACATTCGGAAATCTCGGCGAGCGCCTCATCAACCGAGAGGTCGAGTGGGCGCAGGTAGATAACTTTCAGATTGCCTGTCCGGACTTCCTGTTCCAGGTTGATGTCGAATGCCCTGGCGCGAGCGAGATATTCCTCCGGATACTCTTCGAACACAACGACAACGACGTGCTCTCCACTCCGCAGTCCCTCGGCGACGAACTGAGTTGCGAACGTCGTCTTTCCACTGCCTGCAGGTCCAGCAAGAAGTATCGCGTCACCCACCGGGATGCCGCCGTTCATCATCTCGTCCAAGCCGGGCACGCCTGTTTTCAGGCGCACCTCACTGTGCTGACGTGGTTTACGCAGCAGCTGCTGCTCAGGTATGCGGGGGAATATCTGGAGTCCCGCGTCAGTGATTCGGAAGGTGTGAAGCCCCGGCATCTGACCCTGTCCGCGAACCTTGGTCGCCTGGAACTTACGAACTACGGAATTGCGGTCGGTAGACTGCGACAGCCACAGGATGCCATCCGCCACAGTGAACACCGGGCTCCGTGCCTCGTGCTCGTGGTACTCGCCAATTAGAAACGACGTGACTTCCCATGTCGTAAGATGAAGCGCGAGACTCTGGATAAACTGCTCGAGCCCCATCGCGCGCTCATAGTCAATGGAATGTGGAACCTGGGCCGCGGCGTTGATTGTTCGGAATGAATCAACAACGACAATCTTGGGCTGATACCGTTCGACCTCAGCCGTGACACGTTCGAGAACCTTGTCCAGGTCCTGGGCGAGCACTTCCGCACTGAGATTTATGTACCGCACTACGGAGCCGACCAACTCCGGTTTGAAGAATCGAAACCGTCGCTGATAGCGGAGCATTTTGAGGGTTGGTTCGCCGAGCACCGTGAAGTAGAGTGCCGGTCGTTCGACTGTCGCATTGGCGAAGACGATTTGCTGCGCTAGCGTCGTCTTCCCGGCGCCGGGTCCGCCCGCAATCATGTTGAACGAATACTCGGGCAAGCCGCCACCGAGTACCGCGTCCAGACCTGGCACGCCCGTTACCATGTTCCGGATTGGATCTCGGGAGCCGTTGGCCTCTTGCGCGTTTGCGTGGCTTGTTGCGTCGTCGGTCATGAGATTGCCCCTTCGGCGGTGTTTGAAGATTTGGGTGACGTGCCGGCTGTGGCCGCCTGTGGGTTTTTAGAGGTGCCGGGCGGCACCACTTCCAGTATGCTCATTGCGAGGTCCTCTCCAATCAATCCACTTAGCATCGTAATGACCGAGGCCAGAACGGTCGTGGCCGCTTCTGTGGTCGCCTGGCTCCCGTACTCGCGGGCATTCTCGGCAAGACACTCAAGCTGTGGTGTTCCATCGTGCAACTGAAAGCATACGCCCCGCAGGACGGGGTGGTGTGGGGCGGAGAGCGCGAGTGCGCGAGCGAACAGCGCATTGCACCCGACAATACCAACCCACTGGGAAAGACTGCTAAACCGCTGCGCAAACACATGTTCCACAGCGGTCGAGGCAGTATCAGGAATCCCTTGTTCCGACGATTCCCGGCTAAGCAGACGACGCGCGGTCGCTAGTGCGGCCGACGAATCCGACAGGCTCATTCCTTTTCTCTCGGTATGTTCACTCCCTACGGAGGACTGATGGTCGCGCGGAGGGGGCACGACCGGTTACGACCGCGTTACGTCGGATATGCAGCTTATGAGTATAGCCTGTAAACAGGACTGGGATGGGCACACCAACCCGCCGCCAGCGTGATGCAGGCGGCTCAAACGCTGATCTCGAGATCATAGCGGACGTGACGTCCGCGCGATGCAGCTGGGCGTGGCGTGCACGGGTTACGCAATGCCGAACGCGCGTCGCAGCCCAGTCGCTGCGAAGTGCACCGCGTCCTGTGCTTCGTCCAGTACCGCGCCCATTCCGAAGAATTCGTGAGTGACACCGTTGTAGGTACGCTGGTCTGTTGCAACACCGGCGTGCTGGAGCTGCTTCGCGAGCGCCTCTCCTTCTGACCGTAGCGGATCGAGCTCAGCGCTGACGATTGTTGCGGGCGGCAGACGAGACATGTTTGCCCGGTCGAGCGAGATCATCGGCGAGTCACCGTCTGATGGGCTCTGCAGGTAGTTGTTGAAGAACCACTTCATTGATGGGGTGCTGAGCGGACTTGCGTGTTGCATCTCCAGATACGACGGTGTCTCAAAATTGTACCCGGCCACGGGATACACGAGCACCTGGTGAACGGGGATCTGTACACCTTCATCGCGCGCCTTAATGCAGATCCCGGCAGCCATGTTCCCGCCGGCGGACTCACCGACGACGGCAACGCGCGTCGAGTCGCCACCGAGATTGGCAGCGTTCTGGAGCGTCCACTTGTACGCCGCGTAGGCGTCATCATGCGCTGCCGGAAAGCGATGCTCTGGACCGTGCCGATAGTCCGTTGATACGACGATGCAATGGGCCGCATGGCAGATTGCCCGCGCCGAGCTGTCGTAGGTGTCGAGGTCGGCTATAACCCAGCCGCCGCCGTGCACGTACAGCACGACGGGCAACGACTTGCCTTCGTGTGCGGATGCTGGCGTATATATGCGGATGTCGATCTCGCCACCGGGGCCGGCGATCGATCTGTTCTCGACACTACCAACGTCTTCTGGCTCAGTGCTCCGGCCGCGCTCCTCTAGCAGGCGCCTGACCGCGTCGGCTGGCGAGGGTTGTTTGCGCGCCTCCTCGGCGTCCAGTTCCGGGATCGGTTTTCCATGTAGCGACTGAAGCATGTCGAGGACCCGAGCCATCTCGTGGGTCGGTTGCCTACCGCCGAACATGGATATCATCTGCGCGGCCTCGGCTGTGCGGCCGGATTCAGTCCGGTCCGTCTCGTTCGTAGCCTTGTCGCCCATTCTTCCTCTATTATGATGATGAAAAGCTTGAAAAGCCTGGTACACAGACGCTGAGCGGACTAATTGTCAGAGAGGCATTTGCTATGCCAGTCAGGGTTCTTCGCACTTCCGGTTGACATATCAAGAAAAACTGATACGTTTAAGCCTGTGAGTTCTACCATGACGACTGTCCATTCGGCGCGCGCCCGCGCGGTGCAGCTATTCCATGCCCTGTCGGACGAGACTCGCCTTGGTATCATCGAGATGTTGGACTCTGGCGAGCGCTGCGTGTGCGAGCTGCAGGACACTCTCAATGCGGCCCAGTCGCGGCTGTCGTTTCATCTCCGCGTACTCAAAGACGCCGGCATTGTGACTGACCGCAGAGACGGGCGCTGGTCGTACTATGAGCTGAACCCTAAGGCCTTCGATGAGGCGGAAGCAATACTGAAGGAGTTGCGTCCCCGCCCGAGGCGCATCCGAGTGCGCGGCGCCGAATGCTGTGGCTAATTTTTTTGATGTACTAATCAACTTTTATTGATGGAGTGTTTGAGATGACAACCATGGATCGCGACGAGTTGAAGACGAATGTGAGGCAGAAGTACGGGTCAGCGGCGTTGCGGGTGGTACAAGGCGACACGTCGTCGGCCTGCTGCGGCTCGAGTGGCTGTTGCGGCTCAACGACTGAGGCGTGGGATCCGATCACATCGGATCTCTACCAAGAAGGACAAACCGCCGGAATTCCTGTCGAGGCGCTTCTGGCGTCGCTCGGCTGCGGCAATCCCACTGCGCTCGCGCAGCTCAACGCCGGGGAGACGGTGCTGGATCTCGGATCTGGCGGCGGCATTGACGTGCTCCTTTCCGCCAGGCGCGTCGGTCCTACGGGGAAGGTATATGGTCTCGACATGACGGACGAGATGCTTGCGCTTGCGAACGAGAACAAGCGCAAGGCGGGCGCGCAGAATGTCGAGTTTCTTCGCGGTGAGATCGAGCACATTCCACTCCCAGACAACACGGTGGACGTCATCATTTCCAACTGCGTGATCAATCTGTCGGCGGATAAGCGGCAGGTTCTCACTGATGCATTCAGAGTGCTCAAGCCTGGTGGAAGATTTGCCGTGTCCGACGTCGTTGTACGTGGTGACGTGCCACCGGCCGTCAAGAAGAACATGGAGTTGTGGATCGGCTGTGTGGCTGGCGCACTCGAGGAGCAGGAGTTTCTCGCGCTGCTTCACGACGTGGGCTTCGAGAATGCGAGCATCGAGCCAACGCGTATCTACAAATCCGAGGACGCAGCGGCGTTCCTGGTCGGCAGTGGACTTGATGCGGAAACATTCGCGCGCGAGATCGATGGCAGGTTCTTCAGCGGATTCGTTCGCGCGACCAAACCGGCTGCGTAATGCGCCGGCACGCGCGTGAACGACAAAGGGGACTCGGCACACGCCGAGTCCCCTTTGTCGTCAATGTGACGCATCAGCTCGATGAGCCGCGCATCACCATTTGCAAACGCAATACTACTTCGGCTTTTTCATTGCGGTGCGCTTCTCAGCCGCGGCTTCCTTGGCCTCGGACTTCGCGGACTCATGCCCGATCTTGCCGACGAGGGCGCCGTTCATCGCATTGACGTTCACTTCGTCGATGCCGGACTTTCCCGCGGTCTTCATGTCGAACGAGTAAATGAGCTTGCCGTTCTCGCGCTCTAGCTCTTCGGACGCTACGGTCGCCTTTGGAAGTTGTGCCTTGGCGATCACGCGAGCTGAGTCGAGCGAAATCTTGGCCTCGCGGGCAAGAGCCGCGGGAACGTCAGACTTCGGCATCGGCTTCATGGACTGAGCACCGGCGGATCCGACGGCGACAAAGGTTCCGAGTACGACTAGTGATGGCATTACGAATGGCTTCATTGCTGGTATCCTCTTGGAAGGCGTGGATAATCCCACTGAATGAAGGATACCTGGGAAACCTGTCAGCCCGCTGACCAATCCATTACGAGACGATGAAAATCCAAGCCGATCGGCCACCGCGTCGGCGTAGAGTCAGGCATGCCTTCGCGATTATCTTCATTCAGTCCGCTTACCGCTCCACTCCCGCATACCTGGCTGTCATGCTGCTCATCGATAATCGTGATATCACCGACGCTCGCGCGAACCTGGCGCTTGAGGAGCATGTACTTCGCAACAAGATCGGTGTTGACGACTATCTGCTGTTCTACATCAACGCGCCCTCGATAATCATTGGCCGGAATCAGAATACGATTGAAGAGGTGAACCCGGATGTCGTGTCATCTCGTGGCATAACAGTCGTGCGCCGCATTTCGGGCGGCGGAGCAGTGTATCATGACCTCGGTAACCTGAACTTCAGCTTCATGACGCCGTCGGTGCACGGACGGTTCAATCGGTACGAGCTGTTCACGCGGCCGGTGATCCAGGTACTTCAGGGTTTGGGTGTGCCCGCCGAGCTCGGGGGCCGCAACGACATTCTCGCCGGCGGGCGCAAGATTTCTGGGAATGCACAGTTCGCGCGTCCCGACAGGATGTTCAGTCACGGTACGCTGTTGTTCGATTCAAATCTCGACGATGTGACAGCCGCGCTCATACCAAAGCCAGGCAAGGTGGAATCGAAGGGAGTGAAGTCGATACGTAGCCGCGTTGCGAACATTAGCGAGTTCCTGAGTGAGCCGATCACTGTGATCGAGCTTCGTGAGCGCATCATCGAGCGCATATTCGGGACGCGCGACCGCGCCAACATTCCGACACTCGAGCTTGGAGACGCGGACTGGAGTGAGGTCGATGCGCTCGTACAGCGAAAGTACGGGACGTGGAACTGGAACTACGGCGAGAACCCTCGTTGCAACGTCCAGCGCGCACATCGTTTCACGGCGGGAGAGGTCGATGTGCGCGTAAACGTGGAAGCGGGGCGAGTCGCTGGCGTCAAAATATTCGGCGACTTCATGGGTCGCGAAGACGTGGCCGAACTCGAAGCGCTCATGCTCGGCGTTCCGTACGACTATGCCTCGATCGCAGCTGCGCTCGCCGGCGTGGATCTCGATAACTACTTCGGCGACGTCCCCTCAGTCGACGCACTGAAATTGCTAGCTGGTTGATGCGGGCCTCGGTGTGAGGCCGAGACAGTGCGCTCGTACAGATTCAGCACGTGACTTCGGTTGATAAGCCCGAGTAGTCGGCTGCTGCGCCGATCCACAACCGGAATGGATTCAGTACCGCGCACTCCCATCTTGCGGATTGCCTCTAGTAACGAATCACCTGGTGAGACCGTTTCGGAGGGTTGCGCAATGTCACCTGCGAGAAGGAGCATGCCCAGGTGCTCCTCGTTCCGCGCAAGCTGGCCCAGCTCGGCGACAGTGATTACGCCGACGAGCGCGTGTGTTTGATCAACCACGGGGAAGTACATCTGGTCAGTGTGGCCAAGATGCGCGAGCAGCTCGTCAACGGGGGCTCCCTCCGCAATCACCTGTGGTGCAGATTCGTAGGCGTCGGATACGTGCAGACCTGCCAGCACATCCCGATCGGCGCCCTGTTCGATCGACTCACCTCGGCGGCGCAGCCAACCGCTATAGAGCGAATCCGGATTGAATCGGCGAGCAACGGTGTGGCAGATGACGACGGTGAGCATGAGAGGAACCACGATCGCATAGTCGTTAGTCATCTCGAAGACGAGCAGTATACCCGTGATTGGAGCGTCAGTTGCGCCAGCGATCAGCGCTCCCATGCCGACAAGCGCGTATGCTTCAGGATGCAAGCCCATCGCGGGGAATGCGTGGGAGAGGGCTACGCCGAAAGCTCCGCCCGTGGCGGCGCCGATATATAGCGACGGCGTGAACACACCGCCCGAGCCACCCATGTTGAGTGTGATCGACGTCGCGACGATCTTGCCCAGCGCGAGCGCAAGCAGCCCATACCACGCCATGCGGCCAAAAATGTCACTGTGTATTGCCAGGTGACCGTACCCGACGAGTAGACCGCCAGAGGCAAATACCAGCAATCCAACCGCCGCGCCGCCGATCCACGGGATGAGCGCCGGTGGAAGCGTGAGCTTCTTCTCCAGATCACCGAACCAGAAATAGCTGCGCACGTAAAGCGCAGCCATGAGTCCGCACACGATACCGAGCAGCGGATACAGCAGTATCAGCTCGCTCGGGTGTGCGTATCCGTACTGGTGCGGGATTGCGAATGCGGGATGATTGCCGAAAACCGCGCGCGAAACCACGGCGGCGACGACACTCGATACGACGACCGGAGCGAACGACCCGGCTGCTAGGGTTCCGACAACTTCTTCGAGCGCGAAAAATGCGCCGGCAAGCGGTGCATTGAACGCAGCACTGATTGCCGCGCCGGTTGCGCATCCCACCAGCACCACAACGCGCGATGGTGCGAACCGAAATGTGCGTCCGAGCCATGAGCCAATGGCTGCGCCGAGCACAACTACTGGACCTTCGTTGCCCGCTGATCCGCCGGCTCCGATTGTGATTGCGCTTGCGGCCGTGCGCGCTAAGGCGGGCCGGCCAGCGATGTCTCCGCCACGCCGCACAACCGCTAGTTGCACGTCCGGGACATTCATCCCATCGTGTCCGCGCCCCACGTGTCGCATGACCCACCACGCTACTGCCAGGCCCGCGGCAGTAATGACTGGACGGTATGTCAACAGCGCGACTCGTGGAAATTGCGACGTCGGCAGCCGATAGAACGCCCAATAAGCAAAGTCGATGCTCTTGTAGAACGCGACGACGCCGAGCGCACTGAGCAGGCCCGTTACAACGGCGAAGATCAGGAGGACCGCGTTCTCGCTCAACGCCTTCCCGTTAAACCAGGCGGTGACGCTATTCCACAAACGTTCCACGGCGAGCCCGGTGCTTTGCACGAAGGCTGCGTATGGCTGAGTCGCACGCTCGGACATGAGAGTCAATGTAATGATCCGCACTAGAGGGGCGGGGCCGGGGACCTGTTCCCATGCATCAGGCGCGTCGATAGCTTCAATGCACCATGACGACATTCGAACCATCTTCAGCGGCCGGGGCCGTGTCGGACTCGCGCCGTGATGTGATCGAAGAACCCTACTACGTTGCCGTTGGGCACGAGGTGGAGGTCTTCGAGCGTTGCCATCGCCGCGGCCTTCCGGTGCTTCTCAAGGGGCCTACGGGTTGCGGAAAGACGCGATTCGTCGAGCACATGGCATGGCGCCTGGGGCGGCCACTTGTGACGGTGGCGTGTCACGACGACCTGTCGGCGAGCGACCTTACGGGCCGCTACCTGATTCGCGGTGGCGAAACAGTCTGGGTAGATGGCCCACTTGCTGTGGCAGCGAGGATCGGGGCGATCTGCTATCTGGACGAAGTTGTGGAGGCGCGCGAGGATACAATCGTCGTGATTCATCCGCTCACGGATGACCGAAAGGTGCTCCCGGTTGACAAGACGGGAGAAGTCATTGTCGCCGCACATGGATTCCAACTTGTCGCGTCCTACAATCCGGGATATCAGCACGCGCTCAAGGATCTCAAGCCGAGCACTCGGCAGCGCTTCGTGTCGCTCGACTTTGACTTCCCCGCGGCGGCGATCGAAGCGCAGATCGTGGCGCACGAGTCCGGAGTAAAGTCATCCGTCGCAGCTTCGCTTGTGGAGGTTGCGCATCGCGTGCGACGACTGCGCGATCAGGGCCTGGCCGAAGGACCCGGTACGCGGCTGCTCGTATCGGCGGGGCGCTTGATCGCGGAAGGAATCCCGCGCGCGCGCGCCTGCCAGGTTGCCATTGCCGCGGCGCTCACCGACGATCCAGATCTGCTCGCGGCGATCGGTGACATCATCGACACGACGATGTAGTGGTACGCCGATGAACCGCATGCGCGCGCTCATGATCAAGTCATCCCGCCGATTGGTAGTGCCAATCGCTGATGTCGCAGCATGGTGGCGCGCGCGACGCCGAACGCCCGCCGTTCAGCTGGGGACGGTGCAACGACGGCTTGAGTTGCTGCTTGCGGCGATGTACGGATCGCACTTCGAGATTGAGTCGGCGGAGCCCGATACCCGATCACGATCGCTTCGTGCTCGAGCGCTGCCGGAAATCGCGCGCCATGAGGGCGTGACCATCCAGCTGCCCGCCACGATGCAAGCGTCGGATGGTGTCGAAGCGGCCATTGCACGGTATCGACTGTTGGCAATCGGGCAGGCCGCGCGAATCATGCGCGGAAGCGCCGCCCTTGCGCCCGGTGATGATGACCTCGTCGCACGGGATCTGTACAGTCTTCGTGAAAGCGCGGAAGTCGATGCATTAATTGTTGCAACTTCACCCGGTGTGGCGGCATTGCTTGCGGACGAACGACTTCGTGCGCTGGCTGAGCGGCGATCACTCGGCAAATTGAGCGCGCGGGAGCAAGCGGTGGAGCGTCTCGTTAGTAGCGTGCTTCAGGCCGCGCCATCGGAAATTCCGGACGAGATGCGCGCGGGCACCTCACCCCAGGAGTCGGTTGAATGGGCGCGTAAGCTTGCCGCCTCGCTCGCTGGATTTGGGGGTGAGTACCGCGCGCGGCCAGCCGTTGCGATCTGGGGCCGGACGCTGGCCAGCTCGGAGGCGAATGCGGCTCCGTATGTCGCGTCTGGCCCGATCATTCCACCAACACCGGGTTACGGCTCTGGTTCGACGACTACTCCATCACCGGGCGCTGACGACACCTTGCAGGAGTTGTCGCGCGAGGGCGCAAACGCAGCAAAAGGCTCTGACAAACGCGACGAAGCCGATGACGATAACGAGCCTCCTCCCGATGATGCATCGCTTGTCGGTCGCGCCCCGCTCACGTCGGACGGCGGCACCGCTGCGCTCGCCAAGGGTGCCGGCGGGCTGAATGTTCTCGACGCCCAGATCCTGGCTGCATCGCGTTCAGATGCGGGGATCCTGTATCAGGAATGGGATTGCAACGCGGCGGCGTATCGCGAGCTGGGTGCAGTTGTGCGCCCGCACTCGGCGCCCGATGGTAATTCTGAGTGGGCCGAGCGCGAGCTCAGCGCGCATCCCGCGCTTGTGCGGCGCGTACGACGAGAATTCGAGCGACTCCGGGCGCGCCGTGTTCGCATGCTCAGACAACGTGATGGAGACGAGTTGGATCTGGCAGCATGCGTTCGTGCACTCGCCGATGCAAACGCGGGAGATTCGTCGGACGACCGGTTATATATGGCTGTCCGTTCCGCGCGACGCGCGATTGCGATAACCGTACTTGTGGATATCAGTGGATCTACGCGAGATCCGGTCGGCGATGGCCGTCGCGTGATCGACATTGAGAAGACGACACTGCTGCTTGCCAGCGAGGCGTTCGACGCGCTGGGCGATTCATACTCCATCCTCGCGTTCTCCAGCAGCGGCGCCGCCGACGTGCGCATTGGTACGCTGAAGGGATTCGCAGAGCCAAACGGCGATGCGATCAGACGCCGCATTTCCGGAATAGAGGCTGGCGGAAACACGCGGCTGGGCGCCGCGATCCGTCATTCCACGGCGACACTATCGGCGCAACCTGCCGGCCACCGGCTGCTGCTGATCCTTTCGGACGGCAAGCCCAACGATGTCGATCGCTATTTCACTACCTATGCTGTCGAGGACTCGCGCCAGGCCGTCTTCGAGGCGCGCGCCGCGGGCGTATATCCGTTCTGCCTGACTATCGACGCAAACGATCCCGATCCGTACCTCGCACGAGTGTTCGGCGCCTCGGGGCACACGGTGCTACGGCATCCGGAGCAACTACCCGTCGCTCTGCTCGATCTTGTCCGCGCGATCCTCACCGGGGCCGGCGGCCGTTAGGATCTGCCCAAGTTGTCCGTCCGGAGACGAGCACTGACTGTCAGGCTTACAGACGCTGCCTTCGGGCGTTGCCCGTGCCTAGATTATCAGTCATTCAGGAAGGCACGTCTCACAGAAGGTGCGACCACTCAACCGGGCGGGACAATGGACAAGCGCCAGCTGGAAGCTTTGGTGAAAAAGAACGCAGCGAAAGCGGCGTCGGCCACTTCCACGCGCAAGGGTTTCGGCAAGAAGTACGACGTGAATCTCGCGGACGAACCCATCGATGAAGCAAGTCTGAAAGAACGTGAGCGCGCTGAGCATTTTTTCAAGGAAATGCGCAAGCGCGAGTTTTGATCGCGACGTAGCCATACGCGAGTCCGGCGCACTGAGATTACCTGAAAACGGCGCTCCCGACCACCGGGCGATCCCACCGCGTGCCGAAGATGGCGAAGTAGTGCTATTTTCCCTTTGCTGCGGCCAGAGCGGTTGCTGACCGCCTAGCGACGCTTGTTACCCGCACGGCGAGACTCGCTCATGACTGGATCTTCATCCGACCACGGTGCTCCATCCAACCTCAGCCGCCGCGCATTTGTCGGCGTCGGAATAGCGGGTGCGATCGCCGCCGTCACGGGGGCGGCGCCATCTACGGCAGCGGCAGGCGCGATCGATCGTCCGCACAGCAGCGCGGCGCCGTTCGAGCTCGAAGAGGCCACGATCGCGCAGCTTCAACAGTGGATGACATCCGGCCGGTTCACCTCGCGCGCGCTCTGTGAGATGTACCTCGGCCGCATCGCCGAAATCGATCGCAAGGGACCGGCGATTCGCAGCGTACTGCAACTGAATCCCGACGCACTCGCGATTGCTGACGCGCTCGATGCTCAACGGAAGGCTGGCAAGCTGCGCGGTCCGATGCACGGTATACCGGTGCTGATCAAGGACAACATCGATACGCACGATCGGATGACGACCGCCGCGGGATCTCTCGCTCTTGCTCACTCCATCGCGCCGCGCGACTCTTTCGTCGCGGAGCGGCTGCGCGAGGCTGGCGCGGTGATACTGGGCAAGACGAATCTCAGCGAGTGGGCCAACTACCGCTCCACGCACGCGTCGAGCGGATGGAGCGGCATGGGTGGGCAGACGCGCAATCCATACGCGCTGGACCGTACACCGTCCGGGTCCAGCTCCGGATCGGGCGCCGCCGCAGCAGCTAGCCTGTGCGCCGTCGCGGTGGGAACGGAGACGGACGGCTCAATCACGTCGCCATCCGCGGTCCAATCCCTTGTTGGAATCAAACCCACCGTTGGACTCGTGAGCCGCGCTGGAATCATTCCGATATCGCATTCCCAGGACACGGCCGGCCCAATGGCCCGCACCGTCACTGACGCTGCGATCCTGCTCGGCGTGTTGACTGGCGTCGATCCGCGCGATGTCGCCACTGCTCCAAGCGCGCGACACAAGCACTCGGACTACACGGCCTTCCTCGACGTCAACGGACTGAAAGGCGCGCGCATCGGTATTCCGCGCAAGAATTATTTCGGCTACAGCGTCGCGACCGATGCGATAATTGGCGAAGCAATCGCAGTCATGCGTGCGGCCGGAGCAACCATCATCGATCCGATCGAGCTCGGCAGCGAAGGAGACGGAGAAGGAACCGTTCTGTCGTACGAGTTCAAGGCCGATGTCAACTCGTATCTAGCGTCACTCGGCGCTGCTTCACCGATGAAGACACTCGCCGACCTCATCGCATTCAACGCGGCCCACCGCAGCGAAGAGATGCCGTACTTCGGACAGGAAATATTCGAAACGTCGCAGGCACGCGGGCCGCTTACCGACCGGAAGTATCGCGACGCTCTTGCGGCAGACCATCGTCGGTCGCGCGCGGAGGGCATCGATGCGGCGATAGCGAAATACAGGCTCGATGCGATTGCGGCGCCGACACAGCAACCGCCTGGCCTCATCGATCTGGTGAACGGCGATTCCGGCGGTGGTGGCAGCGCGACGTCGCTGCCCGCAGTTGCCGGCTATCCGCACATCACGGTGCCGGCTGGCTACTCCTTTGGGCTGCCGATTGGACTCTCACTCTTCGGGCCCGCGTGGAGCGAACCGGTGCTTATCAAGCTCGCGTACGCGTTCGAGCAGAAGAATAAGGCTCGCCATGCCCCGCGATTCCTACCCACTGCCGAGCTGCGCCTTGGATAGAGGACATTTCTATTCGCGCTTGACATCGGTCCAGGCCCACGTTAACGTCTAGAGACAATTGTTGTCCCGTGGTGATTTGCCGCCTATTGCAGCCACGTTAAACAAATCGCTAAAAAGCATGTAAGCCCGCGGCGAACCGCGGGCTTTTGTGTTTTTCTGAGTGTAAGGGTACAGTCGATTTGCTTGACGTGGCGCGGGGAACATTGTTGCTGACGATGCGTTAGCAATTCATCCGTGCTCCGAGTGACGATCATGACTTCAATACCCGCTGGTTCCGGCGCCGATGTGGCCGCCGGTTTGCTAGATTGCGCCGCGCCACTCCGGCCGCGCGCACTCCGCTGCAAGCTCTGCGGCTCTGGCTTCGCAGCCGCGCCAACCGCTGTCTGCGAGAATTGCCTAGGTCCGCTCGAGGCGATCGATGCGGACCTGTCCACGCTTCCGACTCGCGCAGAGATATCGCGACGACCGCACTCGATCTGGCGGTACAAGGAGTGGCTACCGTTCGACGGTGAGCCCACGCTGTCGCTGGATACCGGTTACACTCCGCTCGTCGATGCGCCGGGGATCGCTCGCAGGCTCGGGGTCGCGCGCTGCTGGATCAAGAACGATTCCGTGTCGCATCCGTCCCTCTCGTTCAAGGACCGCGTAGTCGCGACGGCGATTAACGCCGCGCGCGCGTTCGGGCTCGACACAATAGGATGCGCCTCTACCGGAAATCTTGCGAACTCGGTGGCCGCACAGGCTGCCCGCGCCGGTATGGATGCATGGATATTCATTCCCGATTCGCTGGAGCGCGGAAAGGTGGCCGCGACCCAGATATTCGCGCCACATCTCGTGCGGGTGCGCGGTAACTACGACGACGTAAATCGACTGTGTGCGATGGTCGCCGACCAGTTCGGCTGGGGAATCGTAAACGTGAATCTCCGCGCTTACTATGGCGAAGGATCCAAGACTATTGCCTTCGAGATCGCAGAACAGCTCGGCTGGTCGCTGCCAACGGCCGTCGTCGCGCCCATGGCCGGTGGCTCGCTCATTTCCAAGCTTCAGCGCGGTTTTCGGGAGTTTGCCGATGCGGGCCTGGTGAGTGGCACGCCTCCACGGCTTTATGGAGCGCAGGCATCGGGATGCTCGCCCATTGTGCAAATGGTGCTCGAAGGGCGCGACGATGTTCGTCCCGTGATACCCGACACGATCGCGCGCTCCATCGCGATCGGCAATCCCGCAGATGGCCGCTTTGCCAGGGCCGCAATTACGCAGACGGGCGGCTGGGCTGCCGCGGTGAGCGACAGTGACCTGATCGAGGGCATCAAGATCCTGGCTGCGGACACTGGTATCTTCACAGAGACTGCCGGTGGCGTCACCATTGCGGCCGCCATCGCGTTGTCACGTGAAGGGCGCTTCACCCCGGACGACGAGGTTGTCATCTGCATCACGGGAAATGGGCTCAAGACGCTGGAGCCCATAGTGGAATCACTGCCGGAGTCACCACTCATCGATGCGAAGCTGCGTGAGGTGCGGGCACTGGTGAGCGCAGCATGAGCGCGGCATGAGCGCGCGAGCAACCGGTGAACTGGTGACTCCCCGTGGTGTTGCCGCCGATCGCGTGATAACCGCACGCGTTCCCGCTTCGACGTCCAATCTGGGTGCCGGCTTCGACTCCGTCGGCATGGCGATCGGACGCTGGCTCAACGTAACCGCGCGCGTTCGATCCGGCGATCGGTCGGTAGTCATCAAGCGCGCTGGAACGCTAGCCGCGCTCAATTGTGAATACGCCGATGATCTCATCTGGCGCGGCTTCGTTGCGGCGTGTGTCGCGCTGAGACGCACGCCGCCCGATGGAATCGAGCTCCATGCCACGTCCGACATTCCGGTCGCGCGTGGACTGGGCTCATCCGCGGCAGCCGTCGTTGCCGGCGTTTTACTGGCCAACGCTGCGTTTGATGGCGACCTGGATTCGGAGGCGATCATCGACATCGCCGCATCACTCGAAGGGCACCCCGACAACGTTGCGCCATCCACGCTTGGCGGCGCGGTGCTCAGCGTGCGAACTGCGGGACATCACTACCGGTCTGTAGGGCTTGTCGTACATCCCTCGCTTCGGTTTGTCTTCATCGTTCCGGATTTCGAAGTGCGCACAGCGGTTGCGCGTGCGGCCCTTCCGCAGCAGTTACCGTACGAAACGGCTGTCACGGCGGCGTCGCGCGCGGCGGCGCTGGTGGTGGGCTTGCAGACGGCAGACGTGAAAATTCTCTCAACCGCGCTCGACGATGTTCTGCATGTCCCGTTCAGGCGCGCGCTGGTGCCGGGCTACGATCATGTCACCACCACCGCGATCGCTGCTGGCGCTATTGGTGCGACGCTGAGCGGCTCGGGTTCAACGATTGTCGCGGTTACAACTGTCAAAGCAGTCAATGACGTGTGCAAAGCCGCGCTGCATGCGTGGCGTTCGATTGGTATTGATGCGGACGTATTCCTAACCGCTGCAGAAGGAAGCGGCGCTACGACCGAAACGGTGTAGGAAGCTCAGGCTCATCTTATTTCTGATCACAACTCGAGGAACGTAACATGGCGATAACTGTAACATTACCAGCGGTACTTGCACGGCTCGCAGATGGTAACAAGGCCCTCTCGGCGGACGGTACGACCGTGGGCGAAGTCGTGGAAGTGCTCTCCCAGCGATACCCGTCGCTCGCAACGCGGATCCGTGACGAAGCGGGCCAACCGTATCCCTTCGTCGTATACTATTTAAATGACGAAGACATCCGGTTGGGAGATGGGTTCGCATCAGTCGTGAGTGACGGTGACGAAGTCACTCTTGTCCCAGCTATAGCGGGTGGGTGAGCACGATGACGACGACTGCAATAACAAACGACCCACGCCCGGTAACTGCGAGCGACGCGCTCCCGCAGCTCAGCTCGGATGAGGCGCTCCGCTATTCCCGCCACCTGCTTCTCGACGAAGTTGGTGTTGACGGCCAGCGTCGCATCAAGAACGCGCGGGTGCTACTGATCGGCGCCGGTGGGCTTGGGTCGCCCAGCGCGCTGTATCTCGCCGCAGCCGGCGTGGGAACGCTCGGGCTCGTCGACTTCGACGTGGTGGATGCGACAAACCTCCAGCGCCAGATACTTCACGGCACACCTGACGTCGGCCGCTCCAAGACGGATTCCGCCCGCGATCGCATTCACGACGTCAACCCGCACGTGCATCTCGAGGCGTTTAACACTCGGTTCGAGGCGGGTAATGCGCTTGAGATTCTGCGCGACTTCGACATCGTCCTGGATGGAACCGATAACTTCGCGACGCGGTATCTCACCAACGACGCAGCGGTTCTGCTCGGCAAGCCAAACGCGTTCGGATGCATTTTTCGCTTCGAGGGCCAGGCCTCAGTATTTGGCGCACCGGATGGTCCGTGCTATCGATGCCTTTTTCGCGAGCCTCCGCCGTCCGGTCTGGTTCCAAACTGTTCTGAAGCCGGTGTCCTCGGTGTTCTCCCAGGCCTGGTTGGCACGATTCAGGCTGTCGAGACACTCAAGTTGATCCTTGGTATTGGGGATCCGTTGATCGGTAGGCTGCTCTTGATCGAGACGCTCGCAATGACGTTTCGTTCGATCGCCGTTCGCCGCGATCCAACTTGTCCGGCGTGCGGTGACCCAGCCTTGGGCGGTGGGACCATTCGAAGCCTGGACGACCGCCCCGGAGACTACGCGGATGCCGGTTGTGAAGTCCCGGTGCTATTAACCGACCGTGGCGAGCCCGCGATACGCGAGATCTCCGCAATTGAACTCGCAGATCGTATTTCCCGCGGTGATGATTTCGACCTCATCGACGTGCGCGAGCCGGCAGAATGGGCGATCGCAAGGATCGAGGGTGCGGAACTCGTACCGCTCGCGACAATCCGCCACGCGAGCGAAACATGGGATCGTTCGCGCGAAGTCGTCCTTTACTGCAAAGCCGGTGTGCGAAGCATGAACGCCGCCGAGCAGTTGGTGGAAAATGGCTTTCACCGGGTCACCAGTGTTGCGGGTGGGATAACGAGCTGGACCCGCGATGTAGATCCGGCATTGCAGAAGTACTAGCACCGTGTTAGCCACGTGTCCGCGCTCGACTGCTCAGGAACCAGCCCACTATTCGGACTGACGTCTAAGAGGCCAGCCCGGCATATTTGACAGGATGGCAAATAGTCCGTCCGGAAGGCCGATAAACCCGACACCGAACGGTCGTTCGGTTTGAACTTCGGTTTTGTTGCAACCGTGATCGGCGCGTCGCAGTTTGGATTAGCCGGCGCTGCGATTGCACTGGATTTTTCAAACCGATCGCGTGCGAGATCGGCGCGCAGCGGAGTAGGTCGTTTCGAGGCGACGGGAAGCGCTAGGCGATTGCTCTCGGGCGAGCTGGGCGCGACCGAAACGGTTGTCGCATTGCGAAGCGCCTCGCGCAGCGACACGGCGCAGGCGTTGGTCTGGCTCGGGATGGAGCAGGTTCATCCGGAGGAACGCGAGGCGCTGGCTCAATTGCTCCTCCACGAGCCGTGGGTGCGCCAGGCAATAAATGGTGCCCGCTCGTTGCTCTGGTGGAAGCGTCTCGCGGCGGCACGAACCCTTTCGTTGATTGCGACGGAGCAGGACAGGTCCAATATCCTGCTGCTGCTGTCAGACAGTCATCAGGCCGTGCAGAGCGCCGCAACAGCGTGCCTCTATCGATTCGCGGACGTGGAGTTGCTTATCCGAGTAATTGATGGATTGTCGTCCGCATCATCAGCGGTGCGCACCTATCAACTTGGCGTGCTGCAAACCTATGCGGCGATCACCGCACCCATGTTGTTCGAGCGCATTCGTCCTGATGCTCCGCCCCACAAACTCTACGCTTACATTCATGCCGCCGCCGAATTGCGAGACGCTAAGTGCATGCGTCGCGTTGCGGACTTGTCGACCCATCCGCATCCCGAGGTACGCGTTGCGGTTGCGAGGGTGCTGCGGGGCGGGATCGGCGATGGGTCTCACGTAAAGTTGTTGTCGCTTCTGCGCGACCCGGATTGGCGAGTGCGCGCCCAGGCTGCGCGGGGTATGTCGGGACTGGACGATGCGCGAACCGTACAGGAACTCGCGCGAGCTCTCACTGATGTCAACTGGTGGGTACGCTTTCGTGCCGGCCTCGCGCTCGCATCGACCGCCCCGCGTGGCCGCGTGGCGCTCTCGGACGCACTCGCCAATAGCGACCGGTACGCGCGCGACATGGCCATGCTGGTCATGGGCCTGTCTGAAGCGAGCGTAGCGGAGTTGTCCGAAGGATGACAATCGCGAGCCTACTGCTGGTCGCTATGACGGCGATCATCATTTTCTTCCTCGTCATCAACTCGTTCCAAGCGATTCTACTAATGTTGGCCGTCCCAGAGCTGTGGTCGCACTGGCAACTGGCGGACGACGACTATTTTCATGCACTCGTAGGATCGCAGGCGCTTCCTCCGATCTCCGTCGTCGCGACGCTACTTTACGCGCAACCCGACGCAGTAGGATTTGCGCAAATGCTGCTCGGACTGGATTATCCGCGCTTTGAAGTCATTCTGGTCGTGGATGGCGCCGCGGGTACCACCCTGTCCGAGCTCGAAGCCGCGTTTTCTTTGTACGAAGTGCCCCCGGCGTTCACGATCAATCTGAAAACCCGCCCCGTTCAGGCGTATTACCGGTCGCGCGCGCACCCGCGTTTGTTGTGCATCGACAAGGCGACTGCTCCGGTTGGTGACGCGCTCAACGCAGGCATTAACGCGGCGCGGTATCCGCATGCGGTCGCCACGGGGCCCAATGTTGTTTTCGAGCGTGACGCACTGCTCCGTCTCTCTAGGCCGTTTCTTCTTGACAGGTCGGTAGCATGCGTTGGCGGCATTCTCCGGCCCGCCAACCGTGCGTACATGGACAACGGCAAGCTTGTGCCCGGTCGTATCCGCGGTTGGACAGTTGGCTGCCAGACTATCGAGTACCTTCGCAACTTCACCTTCCAGCGACTCGGCTGGAACCGCGTCGCCAGCAATATCGTGTTCCCGAGTAACACGATGCTGTTCAAGCGGGAGCACGTTTTCGGCGTGGGCGGCTTTGACCCCAGCGACGATACTCCCGGCATCGATTTCGCCGTCCGCCTGCACAGGTACCTTACCGATATCGGGATCAACGCGACTATGCCAGTCATTCCTGACGCCGTCGCGTGGTCGGTTGTGCCGGAGAATATCGCTCAGGTTGGCAGTGCCCGGCAACGGTGGTCGCGCGGCCTGTGGCGAGCCCTCGCTCGCAACAGGGTGATGTTCGGCAATCCTGAGTATGGAGCCTTCGGTACCATCGCCGTTCCGTATTGCTGGGCGGCAATCATCGTCGCCCCCACTCTCGAGCTAGCCGGCTACGCCGGCCTTGCGGTGGGGCTCGCCACGGGGGTGCTCGATTCATCATTTGCTTGGGCCTACTTGGCCTCAGTGGTCGGATACGGCATACTCCTATCTGTATGGGCAGTCGTGTTTCAGGCTGTCTCGTTCCAGCGGCCCGACCAGCCAGACGAGATTCTCAGGCTACTAGCGTATGCCGTGATCGAATCGCTGGGCTACCGCCAAATTGTCGCACTCTTTCGCACCACCTCGTTTTTCGCAGACCGTTAACCCAGGCATCCCAATGGACAACCATCGCCTACAGGCGCTACATGACGCGGGCCAGTCGATCTGGCTCGATTACATAGATCGCACAATTTTGCACAACGGCGACCTCGAGCGCCGACTCACCGACGACGTGCTCACCGGCATGACGTCGAACCCAACGATCTTCCAGAAAGCACTCGCCGAAGGCACCGCATACGACGCTCAGTTGCGTTCTGCGCCAACGTCACTCGATGCGGGCCAACTGTTCGAACTCGTTGAGACGCAGGATGTGCGCGATGCGTGCGATATCTTCGCCGACGTCTATCACAGCACCAATGGCGAGGACGGATTCGTGTCGATCGAGGTCTCGCCCGGCGTGGCGAACGACTTTACTGCGACGGTGGCGGAAGCGCACCGTCTCTGGACCACAGTCAATCGGCCGAACCTCCTGGTAAAAGTGCCCGGCACGGAGGAAGGCGCGAAGGCTGTGCGCCAACTCATCAGCGACGGAATCAACGTCAACATCACGTTGCTCTTCGCGGTGAAGGCGCACGAGCGTGTAATCGACGCATACATCGACGGCCTCGAAGCGCGCGTCGCCAAGGGCGAGCCGATCGATCGCATTGCGTCGGTGGCGAGCTTCTTTGTGAGCCGCGTGGATACAGAAGTTGATAAGCGTCTCGAAGCAATCGGCGGCGACGCCAGGAAGCTGGAAGGGAAGGCAGCGGTGGCCAATGCGAAGATGGCTTACCAGCTTTTCCTCACCAAGTTCGACGGGCCGCGTTGGGCCGCGCTCGAGGCCAAGGGTGGCCGCGTTCAGCGCCCTCTCTGGGCTAGTACGAGTACCAAGAACGCGGCGTACAGAGACGTGCTGTACGTCGAGACACTCATCGGGCCGCACACGGTCAACACAATGCCGCCCCAGACCATCGAGGATTTCCGGGATCACGGTATAGTCGCGCGAACGGTGGACGCGAACATGGACCAGACCCGCGCTGACCTTAGCGCACTCGCTCAGGCTGGCATTGATCTGGACGATGTGACCGCCACGCTGCTGCGCGCCGGCATCGAGAGCTTTGAGAAGTCGTTCGCGACACTCAGCGATGGCATACGCACAAAGATCGCCCAGCTTCACCAAGCCGCTGTCTGATGCCCCACACGCGTCGTACAAAAATCGTCTGTACACTGGGTCCGGCAACGTCCACGCACGACGCGATAATGTCGATCGCGGAAGCGGGGATGAACGTCGCGCGACTGAACTTCTCCCACGGCTCCCACGTGGATCACGCCGAGCGAATCAGCATGATTCGCGTGGTCGCGGATGAGATTGGCAGGCCAATCGCAATACTCGGCGACCTGCAGGGCCCGCGCATACGGATCGGTGATATACCGCTCAGTGTCACCCTCAAGCCGGGCGACGACGTAACGCTAGTGCACGAGGGCGAGGAAATCGGCGGAGAGATTCCGGTGACGTACTCCCAGCTGGCGAACGACGTCAAAGTCGGCGATCGCATCCTGGTCGATGATGGCCTGATCGAGCTTGTCGCACTCGATGTGCGGGCACCGCGCGTTCACGCTCGTGTAATCCACGGCGGCCTGCTTCGCAGCCACAAAGGCCTGAATCTGCCCGGCGTACAGGTGTCGGCTCCTTCGCTTACAGAGAAGGACATAGCGGACGTTGCGTTCGCGGTAGAACAGGAGCTGGACTACCTGGCGCTAAGCTTCGTGCGGCGTGCCGAAGATCTCACCGCACTGCGGTCGCTCCTGCCACCGTGGATGAGCATCATCGCCAAGATCGAAAAAGACGCCGCGCTCGCGAACATCGATTCAATCATTCGAGCCTCGGACGGAGTGATGGTCGCGCGCGGCGATCTCGGTGTTGAGCTTCCGTTCGAGGAAGTGCCGGTCGCGCAAAAAAAGATCATCGCGTTGGCCAATCAGATTGGCCGCCCTGTTATCACTGCCACGCAGATGCTCGAGTCAATGGTCACTAATCCGCGCCCGACCCGCGCCGAGGCGAGCGACGTTGCGAACGCAATCCTGGACGGTACCGACGCCGTCATGCTTTCTGCTGAAACAGCGGCGGGTGCGTATCCCCGTCTGGCCGTGGAAGCCATGAGCAGAATTATCGCGGAGGTCGAGCAGCATCCGCCATCACGCCAGTTCTTTGATCCGCACGAGCCACCGATCGGAATCGTGACGACGGAGGTGGCCATCGCAGCGGCCACCGTCGCAGCGGTCAAAATGCTTGGTTCACCACTCGTCGTGGTGGTTACCAAGAGCGGGTTCTCCGCGCGCATAGTGTCGTCGCACCGACCGCCGGTCCCCATACTTGCCCTCACCGACAACGTGCGCACGCGCAATCAGCTCGCGTTGGTATGGGGGGTGATCCCGCACATCGCAGAGTCACCGCCAACCTACACCGAAATGGCGGAAGTGGGGAAAGTGGTGGTGCGCGAGCTCGGCCTCGCTGCCGCTGGAGACCGCGTGGTATTCACCGCCGGCCACCCATTCGGCATACCGGGAACGACGAACTTACTCAAGGTGGAGGTCGTGTGACCTCTCAATGCTGCACGAGCGGGCCGCGGCGGTGAGCCGCTAGTGAAGCTCACCTTTCTCGGAACCGGCACGAGCTTCGGCGTACCTCAGATCGGTTGCGGCTGCGCCGTATGCAGGTCTCCCGACCCGCGCGATAGACGGAGCAGGGTGGGGGCGCTCGTCGAAACCAATGGTGGTACGCGCCTGTTGATCGACACGCCGCCGGAGTTGCGCCTCCAACTGATCGCCAACGGCGTGGATCGTGTAGACGCCGTTCTGTTCACGCACGATCACGCCGATCACACGCACGGTCTGGACGACATCCGCGCCATTTCCAACCGCCGCGCGGCGCCACTGACGATGTATGGCCCGGGCGATACGCTTGCTCGTCTTGGCCAGCGCTTCCCGTACATCTTCGATGAGGCGATGCGGGTGTTGCCCGGTACGAGCAAACCTGAAGGACGGGCGCAAGCGCTCGTTCCGGGCATCACACTACGGATCGGCGACGCCGAAGTCACTCCGGTCGCAGTTCCCCACGGCCTTGTCACGGTTTTTGCATATCGTATTGATGATCTCGCATACGTGACCGACGCCAAGAGCATTCCACCCGAAGCGATAGCGATTCTTCGCGGCGCGAAGGTGTTGGTCATCAACGCGCTGTTCCGAACCGAACACCCGAGCCATCTTAGCTTGCCAGAAGCAATCAGTGTGGCGCGGGAGATCGGCGCGGAGCGCACGTACCTGACTCATCTCACGCACGACAACTTTCACGCGGACCTCGAAGCCGAGCTCCCGCGCGATATTCAGCCAGCATTCGACGGACTAACGGTACGGCTATGATATCGATCGACTTTACAAACATGATGGCGAGCGCCGTGGACAACGGCGTGACGGACGTCGAATGGGACGAGGCGCGCGGCGCATTTGGCCCGGTGCACAAGGGCGTCGATACGTTGCGTGGTAGCGGCATCGCGGACTTTATGAATATCCCCCGCAATGCGTCGCTGCTTCAACAGTCGCTCGACTTAGCTGGTCGCGTGCCAGGCCGTTACGACGACGTTGTGATTCTCGGTATCGGCGGCTCCGCGCTCGGACCCATCGCGCTCAAAACCGCGCTATGCAAGTCCGGTTGGAACGAGTTGTCCGGCGACGCACGCTCCCGATTCCCGCGTCTCCAGGTGCTCGACAACATCGATCCTGTCACCATTGTCGCGGTATTCAAGCGTCTCAAGCTAGAGCGAACGCTTTTCATAGTAACATCCAAGTCTGGTGGCACCGCGGAGACGATGTCGCAGTTTCTCATCGCACATGATCGTGTCACCAACGCGGGACTGCCGGTAGCGGATCACTTCGTCTTCGTCACCGATCCGAAGAACGGGGCGCTGCGGCCACTTGCAAAAGAGCTTGGTGTCCCGGCGCTCGACATTCCGCCCGGAGTCGGTGGCCGCTACAGTGTCCTGACGCCAGTCGGAACCCTCCCCGCCGCCCTGCTCGGCATTGACGTATCTGAATTGATCGCCGGCGCCGGAGAGATGTTGGCCAGGTGCGAATCTGTCGAGTTGATGGACAATCCTGCCGGCATCATCGCTGCGCTTTTCTATGTAAGCGACGTTCGCCATGGCCGAGTCGTTGATGTGCTCATGCCATACTCCGATCCGCTTCGCGACTTTGCTGCGTGGTTTGTGCAACTCTGGGCCGAGTCGCTCGGCAAGCATCGCGACGATGGCAACTCGGTTGGGAGCACCCCGCTCCCCGCGCTCGGCGCGACAGATCAGCACAGCCAGGTCCAATCGTTCATGGAAGGACCCGCGAACAAGGCAATAGCATTCATCGCGGTAGAAGATCACGGGACAGACATCGTCATTCCTTCGGCGTTTGAACACGTGACTGAGCTTGGATATCTGGGCGGCCACTCTCTTGGCGAATTGCTCAATATCGAACAGCGTGCGACTGCCGGCGCTCTCGCAAAACGAGGTCGCAGCAACCTGACGATCCGTATTGAAAAGGTCGATGCGTGGCACGTGGGCGGACTCATGATGATGTTCGAGCTCGCAACCGCGTACGCTGGCCAGATGTATGGCGTGAACGCATTCAACCAACCTGGCGTCGAGCTCGGTAAGCAGTTCGCGTACGCGTTGCTCGGGCGTCCAGGAGCTGAAGCCGCCAAGGCCCAGTGGGACGCTCTCCCCAAACCGGACCCGCGCTGGTCTCAGTCGCGCTAAATTCAACCATGACACAGACGAAAACCGAACAGTTGTTCGAAGGTGCCGTCACTGTGCAGGACGGAGCTGTAACGATCAACGACGCATCACGCCTCGCTGGGCCAGACCTGGACGCGCTTGTTCGCCGGGCTGTATTTGGCAACGACGATGAGCGGGCGGATGCGCGTTGGCTGATCTGGGAGATCGCGCAGTCGGTTGGAATTCACCCGGCCTCCATCCACGATCTCTACGTCGCTCGTGGCAAGGGAGCGTACGCCAACGTCACCGTACCAGCCATCAACGTGCGCGGAATGTCCTACGACACGGCGCGGTCCGTATTTCGTAGCGCCAACAAGCTCAACGCAGGTACTTTTGTTCTCGAAATCGCGCGCTCGGAGATCGCGTACACGGACCAGCGCCCCGCCGAATACGCCTCGGTGATGCTCGCCGCGGCGATTCGGGAAGGGTTTCGCGGACCGCTGTTCATTCAGGGCGACCACTTCCAGATCAGCGCCAAGAAGTTTGCCGTGAACCCCGACCAGGAATCGGGCGCGGTAAAGCAGCTTGCTGTCGAGGCGGTGGCGGCCGGTTTCTACAACATTGACATCGATACGTCCACGCTCGTGGACATGTCGCTTCCAACGTTGGAAGAGCAACAACGCGTAAATGTCGAGCAGTGTTCCGACATCGCGGTATTCGTTCGCGGGCTTCAGCCGGCTGGTATCGTGATCTCGCTCGGTGGCGAGATCGGTGAAGTTGGCACCGAGAATTCCACGCCGCAGGAGCTGCGCGCCTACATGGACGGGTTCAACAGCCTGCTCGGCCGCGAGTCGCCGGGCACTGAAGGCTTGTCCAAGGTGAGTGTCCAGTCTGGCACATCGCATGGTGGGATTGTGCTTCCGGACGGATCGATCAAGGAAGTCGCGATTGATTTTGCCACGCTGACCAGTCTGTCCGACATAGCGCGCAACGAGTACGGCCTTGCCGGTGCCGTGCAGCACGGCGCATCGACGCTTCCGGACGAGCTCTTCCACAAGTTTCCGTCAACGGGCGCCTGTGAGATTCATCTCGCGACGAATTTCCAGAACATGCTCTTCGATCACATGCCGGACTCTCTCCGCACCGAGATTTACGCTTGGCTGGACAAGAACGCGACCGAAGAGCGCAAGCCTAGCGATACCGATGAACAGTTTTTCTACAAAACGCGGAAAAAGGCGCTCGGGCCTTTCAAGCGAAAGATCTGGGACATGCCTGCCGATGCGAAGGCTGCGCTCGCCAAGGCGTATGACGACAAGTTCGAGTTCCTGTTCCGGCAGCTGAACATCCACGACACCCGGGAGTTGGTCGCGCAGCATGTCCACACGCTGGTCCAGCACCGCGTGATGCCGCATCCAGACCTTGCCGTTGTTGCGGCGGCGCCGGACGACGCAGATCTGAGTGATTGATCCAACGTGAATGATCGCGAGCGGACGGCCGAGCTCAGGCAGCTTGCCCACGATGTTCGCAATGCGCTCAACGGCGTTGCGATCAACCTCGAGGTTGCGCGCACTCGCGGGGGACGCGGAGTGGACATTGCGGATGTCGCTCCGTTCCTCGAGACCGCTGCACAACAACTCGAGGTCGCGGCAAGATTGCACAAGCGATACACGGACGCCGTGAGCAACAGCTCAATCGATGCCGGTGCACCGCACGGTGATCGTTCCGTGGTTCCGTCTGCCGACGACACCCCTTCACACCCCTGAGATCACACCCACGCATGGCACCAAGCATCAAACACCGCATCCTCGTCGC
Organism: Gemmatimonadota bacterium; assembly: GCA_041691775.1. Classification (GTDB taxonomy): domain Bacteria; phylum Gemmatimonadota; class Gemmatimonadetes; order Gemmatimonadales; family Gemmatimonadaceae; genus Fen-1247. Next base: position 69,592 of record JBEPUB010000006.1, on the reverse strand, counting down.
CGACGACGAGCAGGCGATCACGCAGGGCCTGAGTGCGATCCTCACCGACGAGGGCTACGACGTAACCATCTGCGGCGACGGACAGAAGGCGTTGGACGAGCTCAAAGGTGGCGAATATGGTGTAGTCCTAGCGGACCTCATGATGCCGCGCCTCGATGGTCTGTCGCTGCTAAAGGCGCTACAGGACAAGAGCATCCCGACTGAGTGCATCATCATTACCGGTCAGGCAACAGTCGATTCTGCCGTTCAGGCGATGCGGGAGGGCGCATACGACTACGTCGAGAAGCCGCTCAACGCGGAGAAGCTCAACCGCCTCAAGGCTCTGATACCAAAGGCGATCGAGAAGTACGCGATCGGCCAGAAGAATCGCGAACTGGCATCGAAGCTCGAGACCCTCACGCACTACGGAGAACTGACCGGCCAGTCCGAGGAGATGCGCAGCGTATACCAGATTATCGACGCAGTAGCGCCATCCAGCGCGTCGGTGCTGATACTCGGCGAATCCGGCACCGGGAAGGAGCTTGTCGCGCGCGCCGTTCACTCAAAAAGCGACCGTGCCAAGGGTCCTTTCTTCGCGCTCAACTGCGCAGCGCTTCCCAAGGACATCCTGGAGAACGAACTGTTCGGGCACGAGAAAGGCGCCTTCACCGGCTCGATCAATGAGAAGCCCGGCGCATTCGAGATGGCCGACGGCGGAACGATTTTCCTTGACGAAGTCGCCGAGATGCCCACCGACATTCAGGTCAAGCTTCTCCGCGCAATTGAGAGTCGCGCAGTGCGTAGGCTCGGCGGCAAGAAGGAGATCGCCGTTGATATTCGCATTGTTGCAGCTACCAATATGGATCTACAAAAGGCGCTCGCCGAAGGCGAGCTCCGCGAAGATCTGTATTACCGTCTCGCCGTGGTAGAGTTGTTTCTGCCGGCTCTCCGCGAGCGTGTGAGTGACATTCAGTTGCTCGCTAACGAGTTTCTTCTTCGCTTCTCTCGGCAGAACGGCAAGCAGATGGTCGGATTCGACGAGGATGCCTGGTCGTGGATCCACGCGTATCACTGGCCCGGTAACGTTCGCGAGCTGAAGAACGCGGTCGAACGCGCCGTCATCATGGCGCGCGGTGAGATCGTCACCGCGCAGGACATCATGCCGCGTCATCTCCGGATGGCGGCCACCGCGGTAGCCGCGGTAGCCGCACCCGCTGCGACGGCCGCCCGAACGGTCGCAGCGAAAGCTGCGACAACGGTCGCGGCGAAGAAGGCCGAACCCAAGACGAAATCCAAAACCACCAAGACAGGCAAGAGGTAGCAATGCGCGACTACGACTTCGAAGGTGAGCCATTCGTGGTAATCGAGCGAGAAGAACCCGGCATTGGCACGCTGCTACTTGGCATCGCTATTGGCGCCGGTGTAGCGCTGTTGCTCGCGCCTCGAAGCGGTGCGGACACCAGGCGCATGATTGGACACGGAGCGCGCCGGAGCGGCGCCCGCATGCGTGACGCGGCAACTGGTGTTGCCGACAACGTTACGGGCCATGTAAATGACGTGCGAGACCGTGTTGCTGAGCGCGTTGGCGCCGCGCGTGATGCCGTTCGTCGCGGGCAGGATCATGTCCTCGATGCCGTGGATGCGGGACGCTTTGCGGCCGGCGAGGCGCGTTCCGAACTGGAACGCAAGCTCGCCGAGAACAAAGCGGCGCGGCGCGAAGCAAACTCACTGTAGAGCGGAGCCGCATGGGCCGCAAGCGCCCGTGGTACAAGCGATTCGGTGTCGGCTTCGCGGACTACGTGCGCCGCGTGTGGGACAACAGCGGCGAAGATAACATATTCTTCCTCGCTGGCGGCATCGCGTTCAACATATTGATCGCGATAATACCGTTTCTGTTGCTGTTCGCGACCGCGCTTTCATACCTCCTCAATCAATCAACGCAGGCCGCGACAGACGAAGTTGTTGATCTCGTCAATCGCTTTCTCCCGCCTAGCACCAGCGCGCCGGTAACGCGGCTTGTGGCGAGCATCATCGCCGCACGTGGAACCGTCGGTGTTTATGCCTCCATCGGCTTCATCTGGTTTTCTACCAGGCTGTTCGGATCGCTCCGCTCGATTCTCAACGCGATCTTTGACATCGAGGTTGATCGCGGCATTATCGACGGCAAGATCTACGATGTGAAAGTCACCGTCGTGTCGTCATTGCTGTTCGTTGCGTACACGGCGCTCTCTGCGTATCTCGCTATCGCGTCGTCGCGTGGCGTGGCGGTGCTCGCCGCGGTAGGCCTTCGCAAGGACGTCATGGGGGGTGTGGAGTACACGCTCGGCCGGATCCTTGCGTTCGGGTTTATCGCGGCGCTCTTCTTCGGCCTCTACCAGTACCTCCCATACAAAAAGATGCGCTGGCAGACTGCCCTCGTCGCGTGCGCCTTCACCGGCGTGATGTTCGAGATCGCCAAGTCCGCGTTCGCTTACTACGTCACCTCGTTCAAGCCGGGTTCGCTATACACGGGGACGATTGCCGCGCTCATCATCGTCGTGCTGTGGGTCTACTACGCGTCCATGGTCTTCATCTTGGGGGGCGAGGTGGCCCAGGTCTATGAGCTACGACATGTTCGCAAACGGCAGCACGAGGCGTTCGAGGACTGATCGAAACCGCACCATGGCTCCGTTCTTGCCCGAATAGCTTGCACAACCGTTCTGAAACCCATGAATCACGGAGGCTTTGCATGAAAAAGATGTTTTTTGCGGCGGCAGTTCTTACTCTCGCAGCTACCGCTTGTAAGAAGACCGGCGAGGGCGCCTATGAGGTGCAAAAGCCGGTAGTCGGTGTTGTGACTGACACCGTTCACACCCCAGTGGTGCAGACGGGCATGGACAGCACCAAGGTCTCTGTGCCGAAGCTCGAGGTCAAGAAGGATTCGGCGACGATCCGGGTTCCTACCATCACGATCAAGAAGCCATAAATAGCACCACCGGCGCCACACCGGGTTTAGCTGGGCTTTACGCCCTGTCCGCAGGTCAACGCGGACAGGGCCGTTCTGTATCTGATTCCCTTATGGGAGTCGATGCCGTCATGCGCGCGCCGCCGATAAAAATGGCCGGCGGCGTATGGCGCTGACCATTATATTCCCCTGTCCAGGGATATCCGGGGGGCGCGAGCCCACTAATCCCGTCAGGACCCCGAAGGTAGCAGCGGCATGCGGTGTCTTGCGTTGCCCCGATCCCCTGGAGCCCTCCTTCATCCCAGCCTACCGCGCCGGGACCTTCCGAAGGGCGGGATGTCGCCCGCATACCAGACGCATGGCCCTCGCGTTAGCCAGAAAATACCGTCCGCGCTCATTCGGCGAGGTGGCCGTACAGAGCCATGTGTCGAACACGCTTCGAGGCGCGATCGCTCGCGATCGGGTTGCGCACGGCTATCTATTCTGCGGACCGCGCGGGACCGGAAAGACCACGCTCGCGCGCGTGCTCGCGATGGCTCTCAATTGTGAGAACAAGGCAGTGGATGGCGAGCCGTGCGGCGTCTGCACAAGCTGCCAACGCATCTGGAGTGGATCGTCAAGCCTGGACGTCGTGGAAATCGACGCCGCCTCGAATCGCGGTGTGGACGATGCGCGTGATCTGCGCGAACGCGCAATGTACGCGCCATCGGGCGACGATCGATACAAGGTGTACATCGTTGACGAAGCGCACATGCTCACGCGCGAGGCTTGGAATGCGCTACTCAAGGTTCTCGAGGAGCCGCCGCCACGCGTAGTGTTCGTCTTCGCCACGACCGAGCCACAGAAAATCGCCCAGACTGCAGCACCGGTACTGAGTCGGCTTCAGCGCTTCGATCTCAAGCGCATCGGCAACAGTGATATCATTGCGCGACTCGAGTTCATCCTTGGCGAGGAGCAGATCAAGTGCGAGCAGGACGCGCTGACGATGATAGCGCGCGCTGCAGACGGTTCGATGCGCGATGCCCTCTCGCTCACGGATCAGGTAATCTCGCTCGGTGAAGGGCGGGTTACTGCCGACGCTGTTCGCACGGCGCTCGGTCTCGTCCCCGAGGATGAATACCTCGATATTCTCGCGATAATCGTAGACCGCCGCGCTGCAGATGTATTCGCGGCTGTGCGCCGGCTCGCTGACGAAGGCGTTGACTTCAGCGGCTTTCTCGCTGGATTCGCGGACATCCTTCGTGCGCAACTTGCGGTGCTGCTCGGCGGAGTCGTGTCCGACGCGTCGGCCGCTGCAACGGAACGACTGCGCGCCAACGTCGCTCGGTTTACTGCCGGCGATGTGCTGCGCATGCTTAACTTGTTGAGCGATCTGGAGCCACGGTTTCGTAAGAGCGGACAGCAACAGCTACTGATCGAGCTGCTGCTGGTTCGTTTTGCATTGCTCGATCGTACGCTGTCGCTGGAAGAGGTCCTGCGCGGCATCGCACCCGGTGGCGTCTCACCGGCGGCGAATGCCGCGGCCCCCGATTGGCGCGCAGCAGTTGCTGCACCCGATCATACCGCAGTGCATCACGCAGCACCCCCACAATCGAAACCTCAGCAATCGGCAACGCAGCCAGCGCGCCAATCGTCAACTTCGGCCGCACCGGCAAGCCCTCTCTCCGCAATGCGCTCGGCCATGGAAGCGTCATCGCAGGGCGAGCCGCCGGTCCGGCTCAGCGACGGTCAACGACGGGCTGAACGAACTGAGATGTTGCGCGCCAAAGATCCCGTGTTGGGCGCGGCAATAGATGAACTCGACCTCGAATTGCTCGACTAACTCTTTAGATTCCGTTATGCCTGACTTCATGAAGCTGATGCAGCAAGCGCAGCAGATGCAAGGCCGCTTGCAGGAGATCCAGGAAGAACTGGAGAAGCAGACCGTATCCGCAACTTCCGGAGGCGGGATGGTCACGGTCACCGCTGATGGAAAGGGCCAGGTGACCGCGGTCAAAATCGACCCCAGCGTCGTGAGCCCGGCCGACGTCGAAATGTTGGAAGACCTCGTGATGGTCGCCGTTCGCGAGGCGCAAAAGAAGGCAGCCGATATGGCCAAGACCGAAATGGCGAAGCTTACCGGCGGAATGGATCTCCCGTTCAAGCTCCCGTTCTGAGTGTCTGCGATAGAAGACCTGGCAACTGAGCTATCGAAGTTGCCTGGCATAGGTCGTAAGACGGCCATGCGGCTCACCTATCACCTCCTCAAGCAGCCGGCCGGCCAGACACGCCGGCTAGCCGAAGCCCTGGTCACGATATCGGAGCGCGTGCACCCGTGCGCACGCTGTCACAATCTGACCGAGAACGAGCTCTGCTCGATCTGCTCGGACGCCCGCCGCGATCCAGCGCTTGTGTGTGCGGTTGAGGAAGCGTCGGACATAGGCGCAATTGAGCGTGCAGGTGAGTTTCGCGGCGCATACCACGTTCTTGGTGGCCGCCTTTCGCCGCTGGATGGAATTGGGCCCGACGATTTGGCAATAGATGACCTGGAGGCCAGAATCGCCACCGGCAGCGTCAGAGAGCTCATAATCGCCACCAATCCAAGCATCGAGGGTGAGGCGACCGCGTTGTATCTTCAGCGACGGCTCGTGGGCTACCCGCTAACTGTGTCACGGATCGCACGCGGCCTGCCGGTGGGCGGCGATCTGGAATATGCCGACGGGGTTACCATCGCCCAGGCGCTATCGGCGCGGAGAGTTATGCAATGAGGGAACGATGAGTAAGAGTCGGGATTGGTTCACCGCGGGTCTGGTTGGGGGGTTGGTGGTTGGCCTCGCAAGCTGGAGCGGGGCACAACACGCGTGCCGAAGGGACCTGTTCAGTCGTCATCCCTTAAGGCGGCTTGCAGCTCTCGGACACCTGTCCGGGCAGCCTACCGTTGCCACCGTACATCTCCTGCGCGAGTACATAGCGTGGGAGTCCCGGCCGATGCTTCGGGGACGGGCGGTGAGACTTCTCAAGCACGTGGAAAAGGCGTTAGCCTAGATGGAGATACAATGATGGCAGGTGGAAGCGCGAAGGGGGGCGGATCTGGCACATGGTCGTTCACCGAGGACGACTCGGTAGCCATTACGCATTCGCTTCAACGATTCCTGGCTGACACCAATGCTCGCTCTGCGCTACTGGTGGACCGGTCCGGACAGCTCGTGGCGACCGTTGGCGAACAGCCGACCTTCGACCCGACCGCTTTCGCGACTCTCACCGCGGCTGATTTCAGCGCCAACGACCAGCTCGCGAAGCTGGTTGGAGAAAGCGACTTCAGCACTCTGTTCCATCAGGGCGAAAAAGAGTCTATTTACCTCGCGGATGTGGCGCGCCGCCTTATCCTCGTGGTCCTGTTCGACAACCGTACTACCCTGGGGCTCGTGCGACTGCGAATGAAACAGGCCGTTCAGGAGTTAACTGTGGTGATTGACGCGATCTTTTCGCGCGAGCGCGTGGACGGCCCGTCCCGTCCGAATCTGCTGCATGGTGCAGATGCGGAAATCGACGAGCTCTTTAACTGGTAGCGCGCAATGTCGATGATCAACTACGCGTCCCGCGAGATCAACTGTAAGATCGTGTATTACGGTCCCGGACTGGGCGGCAAGACTACCAACCTCGAGTTCATCTACGGCAAGGTCAAGCCGGACACTCGCGGCAAGCTCATATCGCTCGCAACGGAAACCGAGCGAACGCTTTTCTTCGACTTCCTCCCCGTTGACCTCGGCACCATCCGAGGATTCAAGACCCGGTTCCATCTTTACACTGTGCCGGGACAGGTCTACTACAACGCCAGCCGCAAGCTGATCCTGAAGAATGTTGACGGCGTTGTATTCGTCGCCGATTCGCAGTTGGATCGCACCGAGGCCAATCTCGAATCGATGCAGAACCTGTACGACAACATGGCTGAGTATGGCTACGATCTCACCAAAATGCCGTTCGTTATCCAGTACAATAAGCGAGACCTCACGAACGCCGCGCCGTTGCAGCAGTTGCAGGAAAACCTGAATCCTGGGTGGGAAGTAGAGGATTCGACGCGCCAGATCCTCACCCCTGACCCCTACCACGCGAACGAGAATCTGACCGAGCAAGTTGCCTCGGGCGACTGGGTCGGCAGGGCTCCCTACTTCGAGGCAGTTGCGGTTCAGGGAGACGGAGTGTTTGATACACTCAAGGCTGTGAGCAAACTGGTATTGAAGTCGCTGGCGTAAGGCACATGAATCTTCCGAATGCCATAACCGTGGGACGAATCGCGGCGGCTCCTTTCATCGGGATCCTTCCGTTCTTTCCATCGTCCGCAATCCGGTTCTCGGCCTTCGCGCTCTATGTAGTTGCGGCTGTTACCGACTACGTTGACGGGCACCTTGCGCGCTCGCGCAATAGCGTTACCGACACGGGCCGTCTGCTGGATCCGCTGGCCGACAAGCTGCTGCTATTTGCGACGCTGATCCCCATGAGCATCCTCATGGCTGGGCGTGCTAATTGGATGGCGCCGCTCCTTGACCGCAGCGGCGAAGCCTCCCACTTCGCATTCATCACGCCAATCGGCTCGGTACCGCTCCCGTGGTGGGTAGTGCTCATCATCGTGAGCCGCGAGGTGTTCATGATGCTGTTCCGCCAGGCTGCCGCGCGTCGCGGCCACGTGATCTCCGCGATCGGGCCGGCCAAGTGGAAGACTGCCTGCCAGTCGCTCTGGGTCGGAAGTGCATTTTTCTGGTTCGCCGCGCGCACGCTCGCAGCGGCGCGTGGATGGGAATCGGCGCCATGGCACGCCTTCGAGCTGTTCAACGGAACCGTGGGCGCACTCGCAATGGTCACAGCCGTCGTTCTCACCCTGTACTCGTTGTGGCTCTACGTGCGCCAGTACGCGCGTGTCTTCGTGGGCCAGACTCACTAACTGGCGTAGCTTCACGGGCACGTACCTCACAAGCGCCAAGACACATATTGCATCACGCCTCACGCATCACGTCGCGCCCTACATCGCGCGCGATCGCACTCACGCTTGACGGGTCAGTCAATTGAACGTCGAAATTGTAACAATCGGTGACGAGCTCCTACTCGGCTTCACTGTCGATACCAACAGTGGATTTATCGGTCGTGAGCTGGCGAATATCGGCGTTTCCGTCGCGCGCCACACAACCTGCGGCGACGATATCGGCGTCATAGTACAGACGCTACGCGAAGCACTCGATCGCACTGGTGCCGTGATCACCACTGGCGGGCTCGGCCCCACCGCTGATGACATGACGGTTGAAGCCGTTGCGAAATTGTTTGACCGGGAAATGCTGCGCGACGAGTCCATTGCGCACTGGCTCCAGGAGCGCTGGAAGGGCTTCCGCCGCACAGGCGAGATTCCCGAGAGCAACTACAAGCAGGCGATGATTCCCGTCGGCGCGGAAATAATCGCCAACCCCGTTGGCTCCGCGCCGGGCGTTCTCCTCGCTGACGAGCATGGACGATGGGTGGCGACGCTGCCCGGTGTCCCGCGCGAAGCTCGCGCAATGTTCACTGAATCGCTGAAGCCGCGTATCGCGGTGCTTGCCGGCGATGCGACAGTTGTCCGCTCGCTGACTCTGCGCACGGTCGGCCTGGGTGAATCGGCGATTGCCGATACGTTGGGTGAACTCGGCAAAGGCTTCAACGGATTGTCACTCGCGTTTCTACCCGGTATCGCCGGCGTGGACTTACGTCTGACATCGAAAGGCCTTTCGGCGGCCGACGCTGATATAGCGCTCTCCGAAGGATCCCGCATATTGCTGAAGCAACTTGGTGACGCCGTGTATTCTGAGAACGGTGACAGCCTCGCCGCGGTCGTGATCGATGCGTGTCGCACCGCGGGCATGCGGATCGCGGTCGCCGAGAGTTGCACCGGGGGAATGCTCGGCGCACAGATCACCGATGTGCCGGGCGCCAGCGACGTCTTTCACGGTGGATTGATTTCTTATGACAATCGAGTGAAGCGTCAGATGCTCGGCGTCCTGGATTCCGATCTCGAGTCTGCCGGCGCGGTTAGTGAGCCAGTAGCGCGCCAGATGGCAAAGGGAGTCCGAGTGCGACTTGGGACCGAGATCGGGGTATCAATCACAGGTATTGCCGGACCCGATGGCGGTACGCCCGAAAAGCCGGTTGGAACCGTCTGGATAGCGGTCGATGTATCAGAGGGACGACCGCCAGTTCCACCTCCGGACGGCTATGCCCCTATCACTCCGTACGCCCAGGCACGAGTTTTCCACTTTATGGGGGACCGCGCTGAAATTCGATATCGCGCTGCCCAGGCGGCACTCGACATGATACGTCGCACTGTAAGTGATCTGCCCAAACTGCCCGCAAACTGAAATGCAAAACGAAACTTCGATCGACAATGACACCGGCGATGTGGAACAGTCGCCCTCTGATCCAGCGGCAAACGTAGAATCTCAGTCCGTTTCGGGCGACGTCAGCGAGATCGGGCCGCTCGAGGCGCAGCGCGAGCGCTACATGCGTCTCGCGGCGGAGTTCGACAACTATCGCAAGCGAACCGCGAAGGAGATCCAGCAAGCGCGCGCGCGCGGACAGGGCGACCTGATCAAGACGCTACTCGACTCTCTCGACGATCTCACGCGGTTCGCGCACGTCGATCCCGCAGTCGCCGATTGCGCGACTCTTGTTACAGGTGTCGAGATGGTCGAGAAAAACGTGTTGAAGGCGCTCACCGCCGTTGGTGTCGAGGTCATCGACCCGATCCAGCTTCCATTCGATCCCAATCTTCACGAAGCCGTCACTACACAGGCCGCGGAGACGCCGGATGAGGATCACATGGTGGGCCAGGTCTATCAGCGTGGCTACATGCTCAACGGGCAGCTACTCAGGCCCGCGCGCGTAGTCGTCAAGCAATACCAGTAATCACGTGGCGCAGACGAAGGATTTCTACAGTGTGCTTGGCGTCGCGCCGAACGCCTCCCAGGACGAGATAAAAAAAGCGTACCGCAAGCTCGCCAAAAAAAACCACCCCGACGCCAACGCGAACGACCCTAAGGCTGCGGAGAGCTTCAAGGCTATCTCCGAGGCGAACAACGTCGTCGGTGATCCTGAGAAACGAAAGCAGTACGACGAAATGCGGAGGCTCGGCGCGTTCGAAGGTTTTGGCGGCGCGCGCGGCGGGGGCTCACCTGGCGGCTTTCCCGGGGGACGGCAGCCGGGCGGTCCCGGCGGACCACCATTTGACTTCAACAACGTTGATATCGGTGGCCTTGGGGGTTTAGGCGATCTGTTCAGCTCGATCTTCAACCAGTCAGGCCGCACGACAGGCGCGGCCGGCCGCGGCCGCGCCCCTGAGCGTGGCCAGAGCGTCGAAACGCAGGTCCAAGTGCCGTTCCGTACGGCAGTCGCCGGCGGAAAGATCCCGGTCACCCTTGAAGTCACCGAAGAGTGCCAGACATGTCACGGAAGTGGCGCGGCGCCCGGCGCAATAATGAAGATCTGTCCGGAATGCTCCGGTCGCGGAACGGTTTCGTTCGGGCAGGGCGGATTCGCTGTCAACCGCCCATGCCCTGTCTGCCTGGGGCGAGGCCAGGTGCCATCACAGCCCTGTCCAACGTGCAGCGGAAGCGGCGAGGTTCGCACACGCAAGAAAGTGATGATCACGGTGCCGCCAGGCTCCGACACTGGTTCCAAAGTGCGGCTCAAAGGCCAGGGCGGTCGTGGCGCCAATGGCGGAACTGCAGGCGACCTGATAGTCGAATTCGTCGTGCACCCGGACCGTTTTTTCAAGCGCGAAGGAACGGACCTGGTGGCAACGGTTCCACTCAACATTGCTCAGGCCACGCTCGGCTCCAAGATCAGCGTTCGCACGATCGACGACAAAAAGGTTGCTATCCGCATTCCACCTGGAACGCCCAGTGGCAAGCGCTTTCGGGTCCGGGGGCAGGGAGTTCCAAAGGGCGAGGAAAAAGGGGACCTGATAGTCGAAGTGACCATCGCGACCCCTGAAAACCTGACCGAGGAGCAGGAAAAGATGATGCGCGAATTCGCAGAGGCGGGCGGACTGAAGTATTAGCGTAGGAAAAGCGAGAGAATCGCCTTGCGGCGCCATCTATATCTGGACCAAGTGATGATCGATCCTCCGCCTGAGCTTGCCATAAACCCGAGCCGCTGACGGCGACAACGCCGGCGAACGCGGACGTCCGGGAAGCCCGTTAAACAGATGGCTGCCAATGGAAGGGCTACGCACCAGCCGATTCGCGTCAAGTAATAGCCTGGGGGGTCGAACCTTCACAAACGGGCATACGCGGTCTTCGCGGCGCGCTCGACGGTAATTGCCAGACTCTGGGAGAACCTTTGTGAACGCACCTTCCACTCGCCCTACTGCACGTTTTCTAGCGCTTGTATTCGCGATCATCGCCGGCCTCGCGATAGGCACTCCTGCTCCTGCCGTTGCGCAGTCGGCGCGAAGTGTCGTTGCGATCCCGGCGGCGATCAACACGATCCATCCCGCGCTCGGGCCTGATCACGAAGCGTCCCGGTGCGTTGCTATCTTCGCAACGACGATCGCGATCCCAGCCGACCGCGATGTGAGCGACTCTGCTGAGCAGTCGTATTCTGTGGACGAGACAGCAGCCGACTCAGCTGATGCGGCCGACAATGAGATTGCAGGTGACGTGTCGTCACCCGGGTCTGGCATGGTTGTCGTGGATCGACATGGCAAGATCATCGCGGGAGAAAATCCGCCAGTCCCCGCCACGGCGCGCGCTTCCACAAATTGCTGTCCTGCGCCCGCATTGCCACCGTGGAGCGACGCGCTGACACCGCGTCGCGCAGCGGCGAGCTACACGCCGAGCAACGGCAGTGACGCGCGCGCAGGCTGCGTCGAGGCGATGAACCCGCCGCCGAGAAGCTTCTCGCCACTGTAGATCACGAGCGATTGACCCGGCGATATCGCCGCAACCGGCTCATCCAGCGCGATTTCTACCTGGCCATTGTCAGCGCGCAATACAACTCCGCGCGCAAGTGGCGCGCGATGACGGATTCGTACCTGGACTGCATCACCAGGCATCGGTGAATGCTCGACCAGCCAATTGACTTCGGTCGCGACCACGCCGGACCCGAGTAGCTCTTCGCGCGATCCCACGACAACGGCTCGCTCCTGCGGCCTGATCGCGACCACGTACAAAGGATCAGCGAACCCTCCAGGTAGGCCGCGACGCTGTCCTACGGTGAAGCGCGCGTAACCGTCGTGTTCGCCGAGCGTGCGTCCGTCGCTATGAACGATCGGGCCGCGCTGAAGAGCCGGAGAATCGGCACCTGCGCGTTGAGCGATGACCTTTATGTAATCGCCGTCGGGAACAAAGCAGATCTCCTGGCTGTCCGCCTTGTTCGCGACCATCGTGAGGCCGAGCCGCGTCGCAATCGCACGCGTCTCGGTCTTGGTCATGTCGCCAACCGGAAGGATCATGCGTGAGATCACGGCGCGATCGATTCCCCAGAGAAAATAGGTTTGGTCCTTGGCATCATCGCGTCCGCGCAGCAACTCACCATTGACGACGCGCGCATAATGACCAGTCGCGATCCATTGCGCATCGATGTTGTCTGCCGTGTGCAGCAGGTCGCGGAACTTGGTGAACGTGTTACAGCGGACGCACGGGATGGGTGTGCGGCCAGCAACGTACTCGGACACGAAGTCATCCATCACGTCGTGACCGAACCGGCTCTCGAGGTTGAGCACATAATGCGGGATTCCGAGCCTTTCGCAGACGCGCCTGGCGTCGTTTACGGAATCAAGTGAGCAGCAGGGACGGTCGGGGACTTCAGATCCGTCGGAGAAGAGCTTCATGGTGGCTCCGACAACGTCGAAGCCACGCTCCACCAGGAGCGCCGCGGCCACGGACGAGTCCACGCCGCCCGACATCGCAACGAGGACGCGGTTCGGTAGCATTCGCTGAAATCTAATGGCGCAGCGTCCTACCTAGCCGTGCGTCTGAATCGCGCCGGTCACGAGCTACGCGGTAGCAGCCGTGCGCGCCTTTGCGACCAGTTTCGGGAACAGCTCTGCTACGCGGTCCACGTCGGCCTCGGTATTGATCGGGCCAAAGCTCATCCGAATTGCCGCAGCGGCGAGCGATGGCTCGACTCCCATGGCCGCGAGTACATGGCTTGGAAGGACACTCCCGCTCTGGCAGGCGCTGCCACCGGAGCACGCGACGCCGCGCAGGTCGAGCGCCATCAGCAGCGACTCGTTGTCGGTGCCAGGAACGGAGATGTTCAGCACGTGAGGAGCGCGTCGAGCGCCACGACTGTGTACAACCGCGTCTGGTATGGCCGCCATCAGTAACATCTCGAGCCGATCGCGCATGCGCTCGGTTTCCATCCAATGCTGTTCGCGTTCCGCGACAGCAAGCTCGGCGGCGGTCGCGAGTCCCACTACATACGCGACGTTTTCCGTTCCGGCTCTGCGCCCTCGGTCCTGCGAGCCCCCGCGGATCAGCGGCTCAAATGCCGTGCCGCGCCGAATGTACAACGCACCGATTCCTTTTGGCGCGCCGATCTTGTGTCCCGAAATCGACAGCAGATCGAACGGTTGAGTCCGCGCATCCACTGCAATTTTTCCGAATGCCTGAACCGCATCGGTGTGAAACGCCACCCCGCGGGCTTTCGCGCGCCGCGCAAGCTCGGGTATGTCCTGGATCACGCCGGTCTCGTTGTTCACCCACATGACGCTAGCGACAGCGACATCATCGCGAACGAGTGCGTCGAACGATTCATCGACCACGACGCCGTTCGCGTCAACCGTGAGCGTACGCTCTTCGCCGCCTTCATGCGCTACTTCGTGCGCGGCCGCGAGCACCGCCTTGTGCTCGATTGGCGTTGTTACCACTGCGTTACGTCCGGCTGCGCGCATCGCGCGCCAGAGACACAACACTGCGGTATTATCGCCTTCGGTGCCGCAGGAGTTGAAGGAGACTTCATCCGGATGTGCGCCAAAGCATGTAGCGAGGCGCTCTCGCGCTTCATCCAGAGCTACGCGTGCTTCTCGGCCGAAGCGATGAACTGAGGACGGGTTTCCGAACTTGGATCCGAAAAACGGGCGCATGGCTTCGAACACTTCCTCTCTCACGGGAGTGGTCGCTGCGTTGTCCAGATAGATAGGCGGATGAGGCATCTCTTGTAAGCTAATAAAACTTCGCGCGGATGGCCCAGAGTTCGGGGAAGAAGCGGTTGCCGAGGGTGTCCCGGAGCGCCTTGGCTCCCAGGGACCCGCCCGTACCGGGCGTGCCAGGGCCAATGACCCGCTCGATCGCCTCCACGTGCAGGAACCGCCACATCGAGAATTCCTGCTCGTACGTCATCAGACCCTCCGCGAGCAGCCGCAGATCACGTTTGTCGTCGTCCGTATAGACGTCGGTGAGCTGAACAGCGCGCGCCGAGAGCAGGTGGGCGAACACTTCGGGGAGCGATGCCTGCGCCATGGCACGCGCGACGATCGGGTCAAGAGGTTCTTGCGAGCGGAGATATTCCATGTAGCCGGGATCGCGCAAGCCGGAGATGAGCTCGATCGCGCGAAACTGCGCACTCTGGCCGCCAGTCGAGGTGCCAAGGTTGCCGCGAAACTGGGAGAAGCCGTGGGGAGAGAGCGTGTCGAGAGCGTGGAGTTGCGCTGTGACGATTCGCATGAGTCCGTTGACTCGCCCAACCGACTCGACCGATATAAGGACGTCTCCGTTCACCATTGAGTCTCGCAGTTTGCCGAGCTCGTGCAGGATGAGCTTGAACCACAATTCGCTCGATTGGTGAACGGTGATGAACAGCAGTTCATCCGGATGCTCGGGCGAGCTGCGCGGAGTCTGAAGCGCGAGGAGTTCGCCGAGTCTCAGGTAGGTCGGGTACGTTGGTTCTTCCTCGTTCAAAACGTGGCTACCTCCAATGCTGCGAGGTCGTCCACGCGCATTGTTTCAGACGTGTAGAACGGCTCACCAAAGCGAGCGCGAATGAGCGACCCGTAGTGCGCGCACTGATGCCGTACCACATCGTACAGCGGCTCGCCGGTGGGATACACTTCGCCAGCCTGAATCGCTCCGTCGAACTGTGACGCGTAGCACTGTATCGCGCGCATCTTGTCGTCAAACTCATCGCTGATGTCAACAACAAATGTCGGTTTGACATTGTCCTCGCGGAAGGCAATTGCATGGAGCACCTTGCGCGGCCGGTGCGGTGGAGTGCCGGGCGCGATCTTGGCGAGCCCCGCCACGAAGCACGCATCCCGAACGAGTTGGCCAGCGACGATGTGATCGGGATGCCGCCCCTGAAGCGGAGGCGCAATGACGATGCGTGGTCGGAGCTGACGGATAGCGACGGCAAGCAGCGCGCGCGTTTCGGGTGTGTTGGTCAAGCCGGCGTCGGGAAGCCCGAGGTTGATGCGCTCGCGAACTCGCAGTATCTCCGATGCTGCATCGGCTTCCTCTGCGCGCACGGCCGCCGAGCCGCGAGTGCCACTTTCGCCGGCGGTGAGATCTATGATCGCGGTCGCATAGCCCTGTCGCGCGGATCTGATCAGGCTACCGCCACAAGTGAGCTCGACGTCGTCACGGTGCGCTGCGATTGCCAGGATGTGCACTTCTTTCATGCGCTGGAACTTACGATGCCGGATGCGAATCCGTCATTCGGCATATGCTCGGTGGCATATGCTCGGTCGCACCCGTCTGGCGCACCCGAGCATATGCACAGGGTCACTCGTACCGCAGCGCTTCCACTGGGTCGAGGCGCGATGCGCGGAGCGCCGGTAGCATACCAAAGATGATCCCTGTGACCACGCTGGCGCCGACGGCCATGCCGATGGACCACAATGGGATGCTAGCTGCAATTGGTGTCGCCGAACGCAGGGCAACGGTCCCGAGCCAGCCTACGAACAGCCCGACGAAGGCGCCGATGCCGGTGAGGGTCACCGCTTCGACCAGAAATTGCCACAAGATCGTCCGGCGAGTCGCGCCGAGCGCTTTGCGTACACCAATCTCGCGAGTGCGCTCGGTAACGCTGATCATCATGATCGCGACGACACCAACGCCGCCGACGACTGTTCCGACGGCTGAAAGGGCTATCATCACGATGAAGAACAGTCCGAAGATCTTGTTGTAGGTCTCGAAGAGCTTGTCCTGCGTGATGATGGCAAAGGTATTGTCGACACCCGGTTTGAGGCCGCGCGAAATGCGCAGCGTCGCCGTGACTTCGTCAATCGCGTCGTCGCGTTCGACGCCGTCGCGCGGCTTGACAGTCAGTTGGACCCAGCGAGGATCGGTCTTGAGGTGTCTCCGGGCAGTCTCAATGGGAACTATCGCTTTCGCGCCATTACCGCCTCCCAGGAAGCTGGCGATATAGTGGTAAACGCCGATGACCTGAAATGGCTCACCTTTGATCGAGATCTGCTTGCCGAGCGGATCCTCATCTCCGAAAAGATCCTTGGCCATTTCGTCGTTGACTAGCGCAACCCGATCGCCAGCCGCGTTCTCGCTGGCGGTGAAGGTGCGGCCGGGATCGATGTCGCCGCCATCCACGTCCGTCCAGTTTGCCGTGTAAGCGGTGATGTTGGGTGATGGGATCGTGTGCTGATGATAGCTGACGGGCCCCTGATCGTTGAGCCGGGCTGTGACAGTGGCGATGCCTGGCAGAGCCGACAGCTCCTGGATCTCCTGATTGTTGATCTTTGGATTACTGCGCCACTTGCACGTGTCGTCGGTGCCGTCACACGCCTCAAAGTTGATCGGGAACCGGGACACAAAGAATGTCGTCGGTCCCGCCTTCTGGAAATCCTTCGCAACGCTTTCGTTGATGCCGTGGATGGCGCCGGAGATGATTACGACGACAAACACGCCGACGGCAACTCCGAGGATCGTCAACGCTGCGCGGACTCTGTTTGCCCGGAGCGCGTCAATCGCAATTGTCACGCCTTCCAATATTGAATACAGCCGGCTGGAGAAGCTCATGTTACTCAGCCCTCAGTGCCGTTATAGGATCGAGTCGTGCGGCTCTGCTGGCCGGATAGACACCGGCCACAATGCCGACACCTGCGCCAAGCAGCACCGCAACGAGAACGGACCAGAGCGCAACATGCGTTGGCAATGGCGAGACCGCTGCGATGAGCGCGGCAACGGCGGCACCCGCGGCCACTCCAATCGCGGAGCCCACTGTGCTGAGCGTTGCCGACTCTACCAGGAACTGCGCTAGAATGTCGCGTCGTCGCGCTCCGAGCGCCTTTCGCACGCCGATTTCAGCAGTACGTTCGGACACCGCAACCAACATGATATTCATGATCACGATTGCGCCAACAACGAGTCCGATCATGGGAAGCGCTATCCCCGCAACCACGAGATATCCCTTGATCTTGTTCCAGAACTCGAGGTCCTGATCGGACGTCTCGAGGACGAAGTTGTCCTTCTGCTCAGGCAGCAGGTGCCGGCGCGTGCGCATCACGGAGCGCACCGCATCTTCGGTCGCGAGCATCGACT
Organism: Gemmatimonadota bacterium; assembly: GCA_041691775.1. GTDB lineage: Bacteria > Gemmatimonadota > Gemmatimonadetes > Gemmatimonadales > Gemmatimonadaceae > Fen-1247. The sequence continues at coordinate 52,177 of JBEPUB010000006.1, read as the reverse complement.
GTTCATCTGGCGACTGGATCATCATGCCATCGATGACTCCGTGCCGATTGGTGAGCCGCTTGAGCGGAGAGTTGTACGGCGCGACCAGGAACTTGTCGAACGACATTCCAAACGCGCTACCCTGACTCTCCGCGATGCCTATCACTGTGTATGGAATGTGACCGATTTTCAGCTCGCGCCCAATCGGGTCAACACTCGGGAAAAAATACGTAGCAACATCGGTCCCGATCACGACGACCGGTGAGCCAAACGCGTCTTCCTGTTCCGTGAAGACGCGGCCTTCGGTTACACCAAGCTTTTTGATCGCGAAGTATTCATGCGTGACATTCATAGCATTGACCTGCTTTGGCTTCGGCACGTAACGTGACTCAACCATCAGGTTGTCCTGGCTCAACACTGCAGCCGTCGATCCCGACGGAAGTGCGGCGAGCACGGGTGCTACGTCCTCATCTTTGAGGCGCGGCCGCCGCCGCCATTCCTGCCATGTTGCTTGGTCGACGTTTCCAAGCTGCACGTCAGGCGTAGTACGAAGGTTGAACGTATTGATGGGGATGAGCTTTCCCATCAAATCGTCCTGCATGTAGTTGCCCATCCCTTCGACGATCGAGACGACGGCGATGAGAAACATGACGCCGATCATGACGCCTAGTAGCGTGAAAAAGCTCTTCAACTTCTGCACCCTTATCTGCGTCAAGGCGAGGCGCACAGCTTCGAAGAATCGCAAGGGTTTACCCCACTACGGAAGAGCCGTGGATACTGAGCCGCTCGTGGAAGTTTTCCTTTCGCTCGTCGGTCTCGACTACGCCGTCGCGCAATACGATAACCCGCCGCGCGTGTGCGGCAATGTCGGGCTCGTGCGTTACCATGATTACAGTCTGGCCCTGGTCCGACAGGCCGCTGAATACGCGCATGATGTCCTCTGACGTGCGAGAGTCCAGGTTACCGGTCGGCTCGTCGGCGAGCAGGATCGCCGGCCGATTGACCAGCGCGCGCGCAATCGCGACACGCTGGCGCTGTCCGCCGGAAAGCTCGTTCGGGCGGTGACTTAGGCGCTCGCCGAGATCGACACGTTGAAGTGCCTCGGTCGCGCGGGCCCGCCGTTCATCGCCGGAGACGCCTGCGTAAACGAGCGGAAGCTCGACGTTCTGTAGCGCGGTTGAGCGCGGAAGCAGATTGAACGTCTGGAAGACGAACCCAATTTCCTTGTTCCGAACGCGCGCAAGCGCATCGTCCGACATGTCGGAGACGAGCGTGCCATTGAGCCAGTACTCGCCAGCATCAGGTGTGTCCAGGCAGCCGATCAGATTCATGAGCGTTGACTTGCCCGATCCCGACGGACCCATGATCGCGACATACTCATTGCGGCGCACGGCCAGATCGACGCCCCGCAGCGCACGCACAATCTCGCCGCCCATGTCGTACTCGCGCTTGAGTCCGCGCGCCACGATTGCCCATTCCTGACCGGGCGTCGCGCCAACTACCGATGTGACCGCCCGGCGTTCCGCCGTTGTGCTGAGCGGTGCTTCCTCTATTTCATTCGTCATGACGATTTCGTTGAGTCGCCCTTCTTCGCGGGCTTTGCCGCGCGCACGACAGTGCCGTCCTTTAGCTCGCGGATAGCCTGGTACGTACCGGTGACGATCTTCTCACCCCGTTTGAGGCCAGAGAGGACCTCGAAGTACTGTTCTCCCGCGATACCTACCTTTACGGGCCGGAAGGTGACCTTGTTGTCCGCGCCCACCACGAATACCCCGTCAGCGTCCTTTTTACCGACTTCCTTGACTGGAGCCTTGCCCACCGCGGCGGCCGAGTCTCCCCCATTTACAGGCGCATTCTCCCGGATGGTGAGGGCGATGATCGGGATCGCCAGTACCTGCTTGCGGGTGTCGGTGATGATCTTGGCTGTGGCCGAAAAGTCCGGCCGCGTCTGCGGCGGCGGATTGAGCAACCGGACGGTGACGTAGTAGTCCACGGCCTGATCCGTCTGTGCCGTCGTGCTGGTGGGGGCAACGAGCGAACTGTTCGAGATCTCTGTCACCTGGCCGCGGAACGTAGTGTCGGGGAAAGCGTCGATCTGGACCATGGCCGTGTCGCCGACCCTAACGTGTGCGACGTCGGTCTCATTGACCTTCACCTTCGTTTCGAGATTGCTCATGTCGCTGACCGTCAACAATGTCGCGGCATCCTTGTTGAGCGTACCCTGGATAGCAGTCTCGCCTTGTTCCACTTTCAGGCGCGTTACCTGACCGTCAATCGGCGAGACGATCGTCGTCTTGCTGAGTGAGCTCTGCGCATCGCGCAGCGCGGCCTCGGCCTGAGCAACACCGTGGGTGGCGTTGTCCACAAGTGCCTGATTGACCTTGACCGCTGTGTGGAGCTGATCGACTTGGTCAGCCGAGACGAGCGTGGGATTGCGCTTCTGCAGATCGACAGTGCGCTGGTACGTGCTCTGAGCCTGCGCAAGTGTGGCTTTGGCCTGCTCGACTTGGGCGCGGCTGCTTGCCACTGCGGCTACGTTGCGACCTACCGCAGCCTGGTACTGCGACGGATCGATTTCGAGCAGGAACTGGCCCTTCTTGACGATATCGCCTTCCTTGATCGCCAGCCGCGTGATGCGGCCGGAGACGTCGGACGCTACATCGACCTTTGTGTGCGACGCCACCTGGCCGCTAGCGGTGACCGATGCCACCAGATCCCGATTGCCAACTGGATCAATCTTCACATCGACGGCCTTGCTGCGTGCCTTTGTGGCGGCGACAACACCGACCAGGACGACGACGGCCAACGCGGCTACGGCAACGATTGTTTTCGTACGCTTCTGCATTGATTTATCCGTTAACGTAGAGGCCGGCCAACCGCGCTCTCCAGCGCGGCGACTGCCTTGTGATAGTTGTAGTTCGCGTTGATACGATCGTTCTCCGCCTGCGCATACGCGGCGCGCGAGGTCGTCAGGTCAACGAATGTCGCGAGACCCACAGCATACTGATCCTGAACGAACTTGAGCTCCTGCTTGGCCTTGGCTGCGTTCTGTTCCTGCAGCGCGACAGTCTGTTGCGCCGTCTGCAGTGTAAGGTACGCCGCGCTCACGTCTGCCTGCAGTGCCAGCTCGCGGGAGTGGACACTGTAGCGCGCGTTCTCGCGCGCTACACCGGCTTCCTGTACGCGCTGCTCACGTGCGAAGCCGTCAAAGATTGGCAGCGAGATCTGAGCCGATACGCTGCGCGGCGACGGGGTAAACGAGAACGGAAACTGTGAATTCAGATCCCGGATTGAATTTGCCATTGCCGGCGTGAACGTGAGGTTGGCGCACTGCGCCAGGGTGTTGGGAAGTCCAACGGCCAGCCTCACTTCCTGTGTAGACACGCAGGACGACCGCGCTGCGGTGGTCGAGACCTGCGCCTGGTTGACCAGATAGTTCGCGTCGCGGTATTGATACGTGTATCCGCCGATCCCCGTCGAAAGCGTGAGCGTGGGCGTGTACTCGGTACGTTCGCGCTTGACGTTGAGATTCGCGAGATCCTCGCGCGACCGCAGCGCAACAATTCCCGGATTCTGACGGCGGGCCATGGCGATCAGGTCGTCGAGCGTGGGCAGCTTGTCGCTGACGCTGAACGTCGAGACTAGCTCGACATTTGGCGGTTGAGCGACGCCCATTTGCTGGAAGAGGCGCAGCTTGTCGATGTTGTGCTGGTTGCGCGCCTGGAGCAGTGCAACCTGTTGCTGTGCTAGCGCTACCTCGGCGCGGCTCACGTCGAGCAGCGTTCCGGTTCCGACTTGTGCCTTGGCGCGGGCAAGCTCGAGCTGCACCTGTGCGTTTGCGACGAGCGAGTCGTTGAGCTGCGACAGTGCCAGGCTCTGCAGCGCGGTTATGTAGTCCTGCCTCACGACAGCAGCGAGATTTTCGCTTGCGCCGGCGATATCGGCATCTACGGCGGCGCTGTTCGCGCGTTGGACCTTGGGCGCGATGAAGGTTGCAGCGTTGATTTTGTAGTTGACACCAATGCTGTATTGCGATTGCATCACGTCGCTGTTGGCGTTGAGCGAAACGCCGTTAAAGAATTGCTGACCACCTTGCTGGTACTGGCCTGTCAGGTTTGCGTTCACCTGCGGCAGCAGCGCGCCGTACGCACTACGTAGCTCCAGCGAAGCATTGCGGGCGTTGTTGCGCATCGCGAGAAAATCGGGATTGTTGTGTCGCGCGAGTGCGACGGCCTGGTCGATCGTCAGCGCGGCCGGAGACGCATCTGGCAGCGCCGTCTGGCCCGCAACCTGCGCGCGCGCTGATCCACTATCGGCGACCAGCGCAGCAGATGCGGCGATGACCCAAATCAGTCTGGACTTCATGTATGGGAGCGTGAGGGAATCGTTGTTTGACGGCACTCTCCCGAGTACCGTTCGATGCGTGTCTTGGTGTATCGGTTAGCTAGTACACTATGCCTGCCGGTCACTCCTGTCAAGCGATATGTTCGATGCTACTCTGCAGGCACCGGCGCGAGAAAGATCCGTTCGCTGACTCTCGCGCGAATTCGCTCGTACAGTTCTCGGCCTTGTGCAGCCGAGGCGCCAGGTTCGACGTTTGTATCGTTGACGAGTGAGGGCGCTAGATACATCAAGAGCGAGGCATAGATGCCCCCCCGATCGTCTTCGCTTCGTCTGACACCGACAAGATCTGAAAGGTTTACAGCGAACAGATCCACCACGCGCACCCGGGCCCGCACCGTGCCGACAGTTGAGATTGCCTCGAGGTGTGGATCATAACCGTGGGCGGTGAGCAGCACGAACTCGTTGACTCCGTGACACTCCCAGGTCGTGAGGAGGTCGTTCAGCATCCGGTGAAGCGTCTTCTTACGGAGGCTGACGCTGCCCGGATATTCCGGGTCTGTAGGTCCATTGACGCCGTACTCGACCGTCGGAGCCCGGAGAACCCCGAACTCCCCTGAGAGCGCGTCGGCGATGTGCTCGACGATTATTGTGGAAGCGCCCATCGGGAGCGCCGGATGGCTCTTGTCCACCGAGCCGATTGGAAGAATCAGCCTCGGGTCGCGTGACAACGTCGCGGCGACTTCCCGCGGTGTCATCCGCTTGAGAAATTTTGGAGGGAGCTGCTGGAGAGGGTCGGGCGGGTTTGGCGCCACGCGGCAATGCTCTTATGTGAGGGCAGTCCTATATTAACAGCTACCTGATGACTGCGCCCGCCCCTCGCTCGACCGTCCGCCAGCGCCGCGTGACTCGGACGCTGCCACCCCACATGGCGGGGTGGGAGTTACCGCCCGGATGGCGTTGGGGCGCGGAGGGCATTTCTGGCGATTTTCGCCATTACCAGGAAGTAATTGACGGACTCGGTCGTGCACTTGCACTGGTGACGGCACCGGATCCCGCGCACCACAGGTGGCTTCACGCCGAGGCGATAGGTCTCGCACATCGGAGCCATCCGTCCATTCCCGCCACCTATCACTATTGGACGAACCAGCGCGATCGAGGACCAGGTTATCTGCGCCGCTGGGTCTCTGGGGAGAGCGTTGGAGCTCGTTTTGAGGGGCGCGGTGCTGCAGACGTTCCGTACGTGCTGCGCCTGCTGCGGGATGCCGGCTCTGTGCTCGCCTACTTGCATACCACCGGAGCCGTGCACGGGGCGCTCAGTGCCGACGCGCTGTGGACCACACCAACAGGGCGTTTCTGGATGCTCGAATGGCAGTGGGCGACTGCAAGAGAGGACATTCCGTCCGGCCTTCACCCGGAGCTGGAGTTAGCGCCGCTGCCCCCGGAGTGGGCTGACGGAGTATGGCGTCCAACTCCCGAGACCGACCAGTGGCAGTTGGCAGCGACCTGTTTTGCTCTGCTCACTGGTGAGCCAGCGCCGCTTCACGATACACCTCCGGTCAAGCTGCTTCGTCCCGAGACTCCGGAAGCAGTTGCGGTCGCGATTGATCGCGCTCTGCTGCCGGACCCGGCGTATCGGTTTGAATCCATGGGGGCGATGATCCGTGCGTCGGAACGCGGCTACGGCGCTGAGCAGTACGGCGGCTATCCGGGGCGAGATAAGAACGCGGTTCCGGACGGAGATGCTGACGCGGGTGAGCAGGCGGTTCGCGACGCTGTCGGATACGACTACGAGATACTCTCCAAGCTTGGCAGCGGTGGCTTTGGCACGGTATGGCGGGCGCGCGACCTCGCGCTCGAACGCGAGGTCGCGCTCAAGGTGCTACATCCACATATCGCGCGTGACTCGGAGGCGGTCGGCGCGTTCTGGCAGGAGGCGAGGCTCGCCGCACAGTTGGCGCATCCGGCAATCGTCCCGATCTACGACTGGGATGGCCGAAGCGGATTGTCCTGGTATACAATGGAGCTCGCCGAGGGCGGATCGGTGGCGCAGCTCATCGCGCGGCGCGGCTCGCGGAGTCTGGATGACATAGCACCACATGTCGATTTGATACTCGATGGCCTGGGTGCAGCGCATTCGATTGGTGTGGTGCACCGGGATTTGAAGCCCGAAAACGTATTGATCGACCGATACCATCGGTGGCGACTCACGGATTTCGGAATCGCGCACGTGACTGGCGAAGATGCGGTTGCAGCAGGTGGCACGCTGGAGTTCTCGGCGCCCGAGCAGCTACTGGGCGAGCCGCAGGGGCCGGCGGTTGACTGTTTCTCGCTTGCGGGTGTGGTCGCGTTCGCGCTAACCGGGGAGCTTCCGTTTCGGGGCAACGATGCCCAGGCAATCATTGCGCAACAGCTCGGAGAGCGAACCGATCTGTCGGGATTGGCTACGCCAATCGAGGATTGGATCCGCCAGGGATTGGCCCCACGCCCGGCAAACCGCTTCGCCGATGCGACCGAAATGCGTCTAGCTTGGCGTGCTGCCACTGCAGCCGCTCTCAAGCGGGAAAGGGCGCTTCGGTGGTGGCGCCGGCTGGTGCCAATTGGGCGCCGGTGAGCTGGGCATGATTGCCGGAGTGGCTGTGGCGTCAGACTTGCAACCGTTGTTTTGAACAGCGGGTGAAATTTGTTCGGTTTCAAATCCAGGTGTTTATTACCTCATAATTATCGAGGTGTAACTAGCATTCGGACGGATGATCAACCAAATTGAGCGCGTTGTAAGCGGGTGTAGGGTCAGACCTGCGCGTGGCGTCCACATGGGACGGCATGCATCCTGCCGGGTAGGGCGCGCGACGAGCACATCCGGCTCTGACCCAGTGTCCTTCCTCCATCCCAAGGAGATCCAAGATGTTATCTAAGCGTTGGTCCGTCTGCGCTGCAGCGGCCTTGCTTTACGGAGGAGTCGCGGCTGCACAGCAGCCCGGCACTCTGTTGCTAGGCGGTTTCGGGCAGTACACGATCTTTGACGGTTCCCTCAAGACCGGTGGTGCCACCGGTGCAGGGATCACCGGAAACAAAGTTGGTTATGGCGGCCGCATCGGAGCCTTCATCGCTCCGAACTGGGACCTTGAAGCTGAGGCTTCATATACCGAAGGTCCGACGGCCGGTGCACCTATCAAGTACGGCCCGATCGCGGCGCGCCTGGTTTACGGGCTCCCGATCTACGGTCGTTCTTCAATTCTCCTCGGCGCGGGCGGCGTTCTTTCGCCGTACCACAATGACACGGGTGACGCTACCAACTTCTACACGTATCACTACGGCGTTTCCGGCGACCTCGGTCTCCGTATAATGCTCGGAGATATGTGGGCGATTCGTGGCGACGCGATCGCAGACTACATGCCCTCATCGCCAAGCACCAAGAACTATCGCTTCCAGGGCGGCATCGAAGTATTGCCGGATTTCTCATCGTTGATGGGATTGGGCTCAACTGCTCCTGCTCACTTCGATTGGTGGGATGACCAGCCGCAGCCACAGCCCGGTACGCTCGAGCTCAAGGCGTTCGGCTCGTACAACCACTACGACAGCAAGCTGATGTTTGACCGTGGCTTTAGCTCCTCCAAGGGCTACGGCGCTGGCGCTGGTGTCTTCCTTACCCGCAACTGGGAGCTGGAAGGCGACGGATCGTATGTGAATCCTAAGACCATCGCTGGACATCCGTCTGGTCCAGATGTCAACTATGACAATGGAAACTTCTCGCTGCGCCTGAACTACAACATTCCAGTTTGGTCGCGCAGTCAGTTCATCGTCGGCGCCGGTGCAGTTCGCTCGAGCTTCCATCGTAGCGACAACGTACCCGCTTCCTTTGCGTCGTACTCGTACGGTCCAGAAGGCCTCCTCGGTTTCCGTCTTGGTCTCGCGAATCGTATTGCACTCCGTGTTGACGGCCTCGTTGATTACCCAATGGGTGATTTCAAGACCACCAACCTGTCGGCTCGTGCTGGCTTGAGCTTCATGCTCGGCGGCGCGTCGCGTACCCAGATCGACACGACGCACGTCCCACCGCCACCGCCACCACCACCACCACCACCACCACCACCGCCACCACCGCCACCACCACCACCGCCACCGCCACCACCACCAGTGGTTGTCGACTCGACGAAGATCACGGCGAGCATCTACTTCGACTTCGACAAGTCCGATATCCGGAGCGATGCACAGGCGACGATGGATGCCAAGATCCCGTACCTCCAGGCTAACCCGGGGATGCGTATCCGCATCGAGGGTAACACCGACGAGCGCGGCTCGGATGAGTACAACCTGGCCCTCGGCCAGCGCCGTGCAGCCTCGGCCAAGAAGTACCTCGTCGACCATGGCGTTGACGCGGGTCGTATCGACATCGTGAGCTACGGTGAAGAGCGCCCGGCCTGCAAGGAGCACAACGAGACTTGCTGGCAGCAGAACCGTCGCGACGATTTCCGAATCCTCGTGATCGGTAGCGATTCAATCAAGGCGCCGCAGTAAGCGGCACTCCTTGGGCTCAACGGGCGGGGCGGCGAAAGCTGCTCCGCCCGTTGTGCTATCGTAGATCTGTGCGCGCCGTCATTCCCGCCGCAGAACACCTTACTCCTGCGACCGCAGATGCATGCCCGTATCGTCGTCCGTGGTTCCCGGCCTTCGGCGGGATGACGACATTTGGCGAACGCGGCGCTCATCGAACCGCACGTTTCAATCGATCAATACCTACCGCGCTTCGACTTCGATCTCCGCTGCTTCGACCTCGATCGCCGCCGCTTCGACGTTCTCAAACTCAGGCGGTGCAGAGTGAAGAACGAACGCCGGGATACTCGTGTTGATTGCGGTGTAAAGAACCAGTGCGCCGAGTACGTACTTTGCGATCCCGAACTCGGTATTCAGGATGTCCGTAATTACAAGAGTGAATACGAGAGTCGGAACAAGCGCTATGCCGATGCGCCGCGCCGCAGCCAGCGGTTCCCGGGCCGCGATGAGCCGCTGAGCCGCCGTAATCAGTATGCGCAATGGAATCAGGAGCACGATAAGCGCGAGCCCTATGGCTAGCGCGCGCCACGTGATCTGGTCTCGCACGATGTCTGTTCCAGCATGAAAAAAGTAGAACGGTATGAACACGGAACCGAATGACTCCAGAGCGTCCACCATCTTCTCGGACGACATTGCAGGTAGCTCGGAACGGAATCGTTGCGCAGCGATACCAACGAGGAATGCGCCGACCAGATAGTACACTCCCAACCGTCTTGTAGCGTAGGCGCAAACGATAGCGACCATGAGGAGGAACGCGAACTCCGAGCGCGGTGCGTGCGGTGCAACCAGTCGAGCAAACAGCTTGAACGCGAGCGGGATGATGATCACCACACCGAGCATCGCTGCAACCGCAAGCGCGAGACGACCAACCGACGTGGATTGGAGCACAAAAAAGAGAACTGCCAGTGCGAGCAGCTCGGATGCGATTGCGTACGTTTTCACGGAGAAGCGTTCAGATTCGTGCAGCCCGAATCCAGATAGCGACGAGAGGATGAATCCCGTTGACGGTGTGAGCAGCGCCAGCGCGATGAGTACTGCTGGTCGTGTCGCGAACCCGAACACGGTTGTCCCGATACCGGCGCCGATCGCCAGCACAATAGACCATATCAATCCATGAAGCAGCAATGGCTTTGCCTGTCGTCTCAGCGCATGGCCATCTATCTCCAAGCCGGCGAATAGGAACAGCGCAACTATCCCGAAGGTCGAGAGAAGATGAAGTGTCGGGTCGTTGTGGAACAGGCCAAGGGCGGTTGCGCCAGCGCCCATAAGCAGACTGGTGATCGCGCTGGGCAACCGGTAGCGTTGCAGCGCCTTTGGCACCACAAAGAGCGCGAAGAGGAGCACGACGAACGCGATGTCTTCCGGGACCTTGCTGGCGATGTGTGATGTACCGCCAACAGTGCCGATGGGGTAGACTATTCTCGGAAGTACGCCCGTCTCGGCCTGATCCCGAAAGCGCACCGTCATCGCCGCGAAATCCAGCGTAACGCGATCTGCACTGCGTAGGCCATCCTGGCCCAGCGCGCCGGTGTAGAGGTGTGAACTGGAGTCCCCGTCACGCATCAGGGCGTGGACGGATCCGAGTTGGATGGGTCGTCCGCCGATGATGATGGCAAGCTTCGGCAGCACGTACGACGCGAGCGACACGACGCCGCCTCCGCGCGCCGTACCTACATAGGTCGTCAGCGGTGCGCCCGAGATCGTCGACGCGAATTCCTGAACGAAGGGCGGATACAGCAAAGTCAGTGGCGCGGTTGCATCGAGCAGCATGGAAATAGGGCGCCCGCCATACAGTGCCCCGAGCACAGTGGCGTCATCGTCGATCACCATGTTCGAGACCGACGTCGTGTCGTTGTCTGCGCCCGGTGACGACAAAGCGAGGTGACCGTCGCGCGTGAAGGTCACAGCGCCAACGGCAGAGAGTATTGGAAGCGCGAGCACGCCGCTCACGCGAGCGTGATTGTAAGCCGCTTTCAGGGAATCGTCGGGGAGAACCAGCACCACGGCGTTGGCGATAGTAACGGGGCCGATGTCGAGCGTGCTCACAACGCCAATTCGTGCGTTGAGCGGCTGGCCCGCTATCATGGCGCGTACGGTCTGCTTGAGCAGGCGCACCCCCCCCATCGCGGCCGTGCTGGAATCGATGGTGGACAGGGGCGCGCTCGCGTCAATGCCGAACACGGTGCGTGTCGTATCGCCATTTACACTTGCAACAAGTGCGAACGGAACACTGTCGTTTGCCAGCGGAGTCGTGTTAGCCCCAGCGCTCCAAGCGACGCGCTGCGGCGATACATCCGACAACGCGTCACCAATCATGATCCAACTTTCGAATTGTGAGCGCGTTGCCGAATCGAGCGCAGGTCGCCCCTGCATGAGCGCCGTTCGGTAGACCGCCGCGGACTCGCGGTACCTGAAGACCCGGCGGTAGCTATCCCCGAGCGCGTTGGCTAGATCCGCAAGTTGGCTCGCGGTGGTCCCATGCGGCGCACTATCGATCAGCGGCGCAAGGTCAGCGATAGCGACATCGTTGGCGTTGAATGCGTGAGCGACGAGACCGCGATATAGCTGGGTGGTCGGAGTATTTACGCCGTTCCACAGCTGCACCGAGTCGCGCAACTCGAACAGCTTCCTTATGTGGTACAGGCTATCCCACGAAGCTGGCGCAGCGGAGGCAACGGTCGTGGGGGTCGCGGCTCGTGGTTTCTGAGCCACTAGGTTGCTCGACCACAGCGCAACAGCGGCAACGAATGCCGTGCGGCTCAGCGAAGCGCCGTGCATGGCGCGGGCGTTGAAGGGCAGCGTCATCTCTCAAGCTAATCGACCCGACCGATCGGGCGTCGTGGCCGGCACAAGCACCCGAGCGTTCAACTCACTGAATAGGCGCGCTGCGTTGTGTTTGTAGTCTGTGCGAATTGACACCACTGGTGCGGATCCGCTTTCGCGCGTCCGTCACAAATCAGCGAGGTTGATCGTATCAGGGAGAGTGTATGCTAGCAGCAGTCCGATCGGCCGCCGTGGTTGGCATCGACGCATATGACGTGACGGTCGAGGTGGATGCGGCTCAGGGCTTGCCGCAGTGGACTATCGTGGGGCTTCCAGTCGGCGCGGTGAAGGAGAGCAGGGAGCGCGTTGGCGCAGCGATTGTCAACTCGGGTTTCACGCTGCCGCCCCGACGAATAACTGTCAACCTCGCTCCGGCGGACGTCAGAAAAGAGGGAAGCGCATTCGATCTACCAATTGCGGTGGGGATTCTGGTCGCGACCGGACAACTCGATCCTAGCACCGTCGAGAACCGGATATTCGTCGGTGAGTTAAGCCTGGATGGCGCGGTGCGGAACATTCGTGGTTCGCTTTCGGTAGCTCGTCATGTTGGCCGAGCGTGGCCCGGTGCGGTGTTGGTTGTGCCGCCCGCCAACCATGTCGAAGCGGGGCGCGTCACCAACATTTCACTCGCGGCACCCGTGACACTCCGCGAGTTGGTGCTCCAACTCAGGGGGGATGACTTGATAGTTGGGCGCCCGACGGGTATGAACGTCACGTCGCGCGTGTACGAAGTGGATTTTGCCGATGTGGTTGGGCAAGAGAGCGCGAAACGTGCGCTCGAAGTTGCGGCGGCGGGATCCCACAATCTAATTCTTATCGGACCGCCGGGCGCGGGGAAGACCATGCTTGCGCGACGGCTTCCCACAATCCTGCCGGACTTGAGCGAAGAAGAGGCTTTGGAGGTCATCGCGATTCACTCGGTCGCAGGAGTATTATCCGAAGACATCACGCTCGGCGCGCGCCCGTTTCGTGCGCCGCATCACTCGATCTCAGGAGCGGGACTCATTGGCGGGGGCAGCACACCGCGTCCTGGTGAGGTAAGCTTGGCGCACAACGGCGTGCTGTTCCTCGATGAAATGCTGGAATTTCCTAGAGGAGTGCTGGACGGGTTGCGGCAACCGCTTGAGGATGCGACAGTTGTCATCGCGCGCGCAGCGATGTCTGTGACTTTCCCGGCGCGCTTTACGCTTGTGGGCGCGACGAATCCCTGTCCGTGTGGAAGAGCGGGTGAGCCCGGGCGAAAGTGTAGTTGTGGGCCGGGTGAAGTCGCAAAGTATGCGGCGCGAATGTCGGGACCGCTGGCGGATCGAATCGACATGCACGTTCCAGTCGGGGCGGTTGCCTTACGTGATCTGAGCGGAGATACGTCAATCGGAGACGGTTCGGCATCGATGCGCGAACGAGTGAGGAACGCGCGATGCGCGCAGCGTGCGCGTTATAGTGCATTGCGCGGTGTCACGTGCAACGCGCACGTGCCGGGAAGATGGCTGGATCGGCATACTTCGATTGATACTGAGGCGCGCACGCTGTTGCACTCCGCGGCGTCTGCGCTGGAGCTTTCCGCTCGCGCGTATCATCGCGTACTCAAAGTGGCTCGCACTATCGCGGACTTGGAGAGCGACGAGCGTGTGGCGGCGCGACATATTGCTGAGGCGTTGCGATATAGGCCGACTGCGCGGAAATGAACTGGATGTGGATGCGGCGGTGACTTCCGTCGCGATGTGATTGGGGCCAGCAGGCGCGGTGTTTGGCTGAAAAGCGCAGCATTTGGCTGTGATTTGCAGCATCTCGGCAACCCCGACGCTCTTGCCAACGAACGCATGGGGCGTACTGTTGTTTCGACGGTTCAGTCGGGAGTTCAAGGCGGGGACGTGGAAAGGCGACGCGGGGTTTTGCCGGTGGCTGAGACGGAAGTAGGCCGTGTTGCGTGAGCTGCGCGAAGAACTTCATATAACATGGCCGACCACGGAGAGACGTGATGCGTATAAGACCAGAGACTAAACGATCCGCGATGGTGTTCTGTTTCCGTGCAGTTGCAATTTGCGTATTGATCGGCGCGCGAGCTGCCATGGCGCAGTCAATCACGCGACAGACTTTCGAACCAAACAATGTCCGCGAACGCATAACGCCGATCAATCGACTTATCACGGTGTCGCCACTTACGTCCCGAGGGATGGTGACTATGCCTCCCATCAGCGCCGAGAAAGATGAGACGCGCCACACCGGTAGAAACGTGGCCATTGGCGCGTTGATCGGCGGAGTTGTGCTTGGCGGCCTGGAGTTGAATAACGCGAGGCATTGTACGGATTGCTATTTCACCGGCCCTGCGGTGATCGCCGCGGTTGGGGTTGGCGCCGTTGGAGGTGCGTTCATCGGATGGATAGCGTCCAACATCCGCTGACCACCTGTCGTCGCAACATCGGAGTTTGTTGTGGTCCGGGTATTGGCTCGGTTTGTTCGTGCGCGAGATGGCTTCGCCTCAGCAGTCCTCCGCGGGTTCGCCGCACATCGATGAGCGGTTAGAGGAGCGACAGAAGCTGGGCGGATTGCATTTCATTGGCGCGAGCGTGCCTGGCTATGCAGCGCGCATGCCCGATGAGTCGAGCGGCTTCGCTCCCGGCCCCCAACCGGCTAACTTTCAGTATGTTCGGATGCCTTCGAAAAGTTGGATGCCTTGTCATCTTCGCCGCAATCGTCGCCGGTGGCTGGTACTGGTGGACCGTCAAGGCGTTGCCTTCCGCGGTTCCGGCCACCGCGGGGGTGTGGCACGCCGTTACTCCCACTGACGCCTCGGCTGGCTCGTCCGCTGTCGAGAGCCTCCGGGCCACTCAGGGAAAGGTCTACACCAACCTTACGCCGGCCGAGGCTGTCGCCTATCTGATTCAGGAGACGGCAAAACAGCTTCCGCCATCTTCCACGGATGTGGAGGCGATGGTGTCGGGCGACCAATTGCACGTTCGGGCAGTCGTTCCGCTTCGCGAGCTCGGGGCAGAACGTGCACTCGGCCCACTCGCGTCGATGATTGGCTCGCGCGATACAGTCGAGCTTGCTGGACGCGTCGATCTGATTAAAGCTGGTCTCGCTCAAATGCATGTCACCAAGGCGAAGATTCACGCTCTCTCGGTGCCGCAGCAGATGCTTCCAAGGCTCGTTCAACAAATTCGTCGCGATTCGCCAGATGGTATCGCTCCGGACGCATTCCCGATTCCGCTGCCAAGTTACATCGGCGACATTCGCATTGCCGATGGCAAAGTCACGCTTTACAAGAACGTCCAATAATGAAAGTCTTCAAGAATTTCGTCGCGGGTGAGTGGGTCGAGCCGTCCACCGGCAAACATTTCGAGAACCACAATCCCGCCGATCGCAATGATGTGATCGGAAAGTTTCCGCTTTCGAATTCGACCGACGTGGAGCGCGCTGTCACCAGCGCCAAGCGTGGCTTCGAGCTGTGGAAGGCGACGCCGGCGCCGCTGCGTGGTGACGTTCTGCGCAAGGCCGGTGATCTGCTCACTGCGCGCAAGGAAGAGATCGCAAACGCAATGACACGAGAGATGGGCAAGCCGCTCACCGAAACGCGCGGCGATGTTCAGGAGGGAATCGACACTGCATACTACGCCGCGACCATTGGGCGTCAGTTATCGGGTCGCACCATTCCATCCGAATCACGAAGCAAGTGGGCGATGAGCTATCGCCGCCCAATCGGCGTGGCCGGCTTGATATGTCCGTTCAACTTTCCAATGGCAATTCCGACGTGGAAGATGTTCCCAGCGTTGGTGTGCGGAAATTCAGTGATCTTCAAGCCAGCGGAGGACGTTCCGCACACGGGAACGTTGCTCGTTGAGATTCTTCTCGACGCCGGCCTTCCTCCAGAAGTGATTCAGTTGCTGCACGGAACCGGAGCAGATGTTGGTGCGCCGTTGGTGGAACATCCTGACGTGCCGCTCATCTCGTTCACTGGATCGACTGCGACCGGCAGCATGGTCGGCGCAACTTGCGGACGAATGCACAAACGGCTATCGCTCGAGATGGGTGGAAAGAACGCGCAGATAGTGCTGGACGACGCCGATCTCGATCTCGCTCTCGAAGGCGCGCTCTGGGGCGCGTTCGGCACCACTGGCCAGCGCTGCACCGCGACGAGCCGTCTGATCCTGCAGAAGGGAATTCACGACAACTTCCTCGGCATGCTCGTCGAGCGCACCAAGGCGCTCAAGCTCGGTGACGGCCGAAAGAAGGGCACCGATGTCGGTCCCCTCATCAACGAAGCCGCTCTGCGCAAGGTCGAGCACTACGTGGATGTCGGCCAGGCCGACGGAGCCGATATCGTGTGTGGCGCACGACGCGGCACAGGCAGCGGCCTGGATGACGGCTTGTTCTACGAGCCGACGATCTTCAGTCGCGTTGAGCCGGGCCACCGAATAGCGTACGAGGAGATATTTGGCCCGGTGCTCTCAGTCATCCGTGTCTCGACAGCGGACGAAGCGTTCGCGATCAACAACAGCGTCAAGTATGGCTTGTCGTCGTCTGTGTACACGCGCGACGTGAACCTGTCGTTCCGTGCGCTGGAGCTGCTCGACAATGGGATCACGTACATAAATGCACCGACCATCGGCGCCGAGGCACATCTCCCATTTGGTGGTGTAAAGCAGACCGGCAACGGGCACCGCGAGGGTGGTTGGGAGGTGTATGACTTCTACTCGGAGACCAAAGTCGGCTACATCGATTACTCAGGCACACTGCAGCGCGCTCAGATCGACACGTACCTCGGTACGCCGGACTGAAAGTGAGCGGATTCCCGCCTTCGCGGGAATGACGAGTGCTTCTCGGACTGATGACGCTGGGCGTGGGAACGATGATGAGAAGTCACCGGGGGTTTAGATGCGTGTTTTCATGCGTGCGATCGTGCAGTTGACTGCGTCGGTGTTGCTGTTTCTCGTGACCCGCGCACTTGTCGTCGAGATGTACAAGATCCCGACGCCCAGCATGCAGCGCACGCTCATGGTCGGCGATTTCCTGGTTGTGGACAAGATGGTGTACGGACCCGAGATACCGTTCACGCATTTTCGTCTGCCCGCGTTTCGCCAACCGCGCCGCGGCGATGTGATCGTGTTCAAATGGCCCAGCGATCCCACAATCAACTTCGTCAAGCGCGTGGTGGGTGTTCCGGGCGATACGCTGTTGATGCGGGATGGCGTACTGCATCGCGACGGCGCGGCGCTAACTGAGAGCTACGTTACGCACACATCGGCGGACGCTGACATGGCGGCCGATGAATTTCGCTGGCAGCGCGACTATCTAGTCAAGTCTGCGCGTGCGAGTGGCTCCTACTGGCCGTCGCGTAACAACTGGGGCCCGCTCGTCGTTCCGTCCGGTGATCTATTCGTGTTGGGCGATAACCGCGATAACTCGCTCGACAGCCGATACTGGGGGTTCGTCCCGGACTCACTCGTCCGTGGGCGGCCGATGTTCGTCTACTTCAGCTATCGCCCGGACAGCGCATCAACATGGAGCTGGCTGACTGACGCACGGTGGCACCGCCTCGGAACGATCGTTCGGTAGGGCGAATCCGCGCCGGCGCCATCCTATGATGGCCGGCCCCCTTTCAACCTGTTGGTGCCTGGGTAGAATTAGAACGGATGAAGCTGCCGGCCAAGCGCAAGGAAAACGTTGATGAAGGTCTGCTGGATCAGTACCTCCGCGATATCAGTGCATTTCCGCTGATTACGCGGGAGGCGGAAGCTGAGCTAGCGATCGGGATCCGTGCGGGCGACGAAGAGTCGATGAACCGGCTGGTTCGGGCCAATCTTCGCTTCGTTGTATCGGTCGCCAAGAAATACCAGAACCAGGGTGTGAATCTCTCGGATCTCATCAACGAGGGAAACCTGGGTCTCATGCGCGCTGCCAAGCGTTTCGACGAGACCAAGGGGATAAAGTTCATCTCCTACGCTGTCTGGTGGATCCGTCAGGCAATTTTGCAGGCGCTTGCCGAACAGTCGCGCATCGTCCGCGTACCGCTCAACCGCGCCGGCGATCTCCACCGGATCGGGAAGCGCGCCGCATTGCTGCTTCAGGATCTTGGCAGAGAGCCGACGCACCTCGAGATCGCCGAAGGGTTGGGGATTACAGAGGAAGAGGTCTCCCGCACCATGGCGATCTCGCACACGCACCTATCGCTCGACGCGCCAATGACGCCGGGCGAAGACAATTCGCTAATTGATCATCTTGCAGACACCAACCGCCTTCTCCCTGACGAAGAGACTTTCGAGAAGGCTCTCATCGAGTGCGTTCATCAATCACTGCTCATTCTCAAGCCGCGCGAAGCGCGCGTTCTGCGCATGTATTTTGGCCTCGATGGCGACGAACCGATGACGCTAGAAGTAATCGGCGACGTGCTCGGCGTCACCCGCGAGCGCGTGCGCCAGATCAAGGACCGCGCTCTGCTCAAGCTGCGCCACCACTCCAAGAAGCGCGCTCTCGAATCGTTTCTCGGGTCATGAGGGTTGGGCTGGTCACACTCGGATGTGACAAGAACACCGTAGACTCGGAGCGCTATCTCGCCCAGCTCGCTGCATACGGTGGCGAAATGACCACGGATCTCGGCGAGGCCGACGTGATCATCGTCAATACATGCGGTTTCATCGATGCGGCGAAAAAGGAATCGCTGGACGCGCTCGTCGAGGCCGGCGAGTACAAGATCTCGGGCGTGTGCAGCACCGTCGTCGCAGTCGGCTGCATGGTGGAGCGTCACAAGGGCGAACTCCAGGAAGCGTTGCCCGAAGTTGACCTGTTCCTCGGCGCGTCCGAGACCGACCGCCTGATCGAAGAGCTAGCGACCCGCGGAGTGCTCACCGGCGACCGAATGCTGGAACATCCCGGCGTTCGGTTGTACACCGGCGATCTGCCACACGTTCGCTATCTCAAGGTCAGCGAGGGATGCGATCATGGTTGCGCGTTCTGCGCAA
The DNA here is from genome assembly GCA_041691775.1 of Gemmatimonadota bacterium. GTDB lineage: Bacteria > Gemmatimonadota > Gemmatimonadetes > Gemmatimonadales > Gemmatimonadaceae > Fen-1247. The sequence goes on along the minus strand of JBEPUB010000006.1, from coordinate 33,521 downwards.
TACCACTCATGCGCGGCAAGCACCGCTCGTTCTCGCCGGAAGAGGTAGTAGCCGAAGCGCAGCTTCTGGAGATGCAGGGCGCGCGCGAGATCAACCTGGTCGCGCAGGATCTGGCGCACTACGGGCGGGATATTCGCGATCGCCAGGTGCGACTGCCGGACGTGCTGCAGATGCTCGTTGACCAGACGACGATCCCGTGGATACGCATGCTGTATCTCTACGCCACGGGCATCACTCCGCAATTGCTCGAGTTGGTAGCGCGGGAGCCGCGCATCATGCCGTACATCGACATGCCCATCCAGCACGCGTCTGACAAAGTGCTCGAGCGCATGCGCCGTCCCGAGCGCGCGCGCACGATTCGCGCGAACGTTGCGCGATTCCGGGAAGCCGTTCCGCGTCTCGCGATTCGCACCACTTGCATAGTCGGTTTTCCGGGTGAGACGGAGGACGACTTCGAGCAGCTCCTCGCTTTCCTCGAAGATGTTCAGTTCGAGCGCGTCGGCGTCTTCACGTACTCGCCGCAGGAAGGCACCCGGGCAGCGGAGTTCGATGATGACGTTCCTGAGTCGGTGAAGCGGGACCGGCTGGAGCGAGTTGTGGACCTTCAGCGAATGATCACCGCCGAGCGGTATGAGGCGCGGCTGGGAACTCCTGTCCAGGCGCTGGTTGACCGCATCGACGACGTGAGCGGCATGGCTGTGGCGCGGCTTCCATGGCAGGCCGACGACATTGACGGAGTGACATTTCTGGACCGGACATTCTCGCCAGGCACGCTGCTGGAGGTGGTTCCGCGCGAGGTGGTGGACGACTACGACTTCAGCGCCGAGACGGTGCGGGTGATCAGCAGTCCGGCTGGCGACATAGCTGCATCGTTGCGTCGCCAACTCCCGCTTGTCTCCACCACCATCGGAAGTTTCGGACGGTGACCTTCGCGCGTCCTGTGAGCGTGAAGTCCGCACTCGTAATTGCTTCTATCTTGCTCGGCGCCTGCGCTGGAACCGTCAAGCATCCATCGGAGGCACCGGCGCCCGTTCCGATAGCCTCTCCGGTGGCCTCGGCGCCCGCGCAGCCGCGCAGCAATCTTCCGCCACTGACGCTCCCACGTGACTCGGCGAACGGCAACGATGTTGCTGCTGGCGCGACTCGGGTCGCCGATGTGCCGGTGACCGTGTTGCCTACAATTGTCGGTCACCGCTCGACGCCGGCACAACAGAATGGGCGGCAGGCAGGCGGAATATCGCGGGACGACAACGACCAGACGGTGCGTATCGCGTTGGCACAGGCGCGCCCGTTCGCGCGCATGTATGCTACGGGCGATTGGAACGTCTACGATGGTCCGAGCGGAAACCTGCTCGCTCGTCTGCACGGCGATCAGAGCTTTACCGTAGAGGTGCGGGATGGGATGCTCGTTCCGAGCAATAGCTCGATCCCGGCTGTGCGCGGGCCACTCATTGCGCGGCCGGCGAACTCCACGGTGTTTGTTGGTTTCGAAGGCCATCGATATCGTGGCGAGATTGGACTGGCCATCTCCAGAGACGGGTTGTCGGTGATCAACCGTGTTGCAGTCGAATCGTACCTGCGCGGAGTAGTTCCGCTCGAGATCGGCACTGATCGCACGATTGTGGAGAGCGCTGCAGTGGAGGCGCAAGCGATCGCGGCGAGGAGCTTCACGTACACCCGCATGGACGATTCGCGTCCGTACGACATGGTTGCGACAACCACCGACCAGGTATACGGTGGCGTGGATGCCGAGCGACCGTTGGCGGATGCCGCCGTAGCAGCAACGCAAAACATGGTGATGATGTACGGCGGGAAGGTGATCAACGCGCCGTACCACTCGAACTCCGGCGGCGTCACCGCTGCGGCGAGCGAGGTGTGGCGTAGCGGAGACGAGCCGTACCTGATTTCCGTCAGCGACCGGATACCTGGCACCGATCACTTTTACGACGAGGCGTCGCCGCGGTTCAGGTGGACGCGCTCGCTCGACGCGTCGGCGCTCTCCGCGCTTCTGGATCGCTATCTGCCGCAATATTCGTCCGCAGCACGCGGTCGCGTGGGAGTGTTGATGAAAGTTACCGAGACCGGTCGCACCGCATCTGGCCGGGTTGCCGGACTGATATTCGAAACCGACCGTGGCAACTTCACGGTCCGAGGCAACGACGTTCGCTTTGTACTTCGCACGTCCGGCGGTGATATTCTTCCGAGCACGCTGTTTACGTTCGAGCAGACAACCGGCCGCGGCGGCCGCTTGACGCAGCTCACGATTCGTGGTTCCGGCAACGGCCACGGGGTAGGGATGGACCAGTGGGGAGCCATCGCACGCGCGCGCGCCGGTCAGGACGTGGTGACGATACTGCACACGTACTATCCGGGAACCACAATCGGTCGAGTAATTTAGGTAATGCCGTCTCCACCGCCCGTTCGCGTAGCCGTAGTGGGAGCGGGCGCGATTTCGCAGCTCGCTCATCTTCCAGTGCTGTCCAAGGCGCGCGGTGCCACGCTGGTGGCACTGTGTGACAACGATGGGCCCAAGGCGCGTGCACTCGCCGAGCGATTTGGTGTGCGAGATGTGTTCACCGACATCGATGATCTCTTCGATTTCGACCAGGTTGACGCGGTAGTCATTGCGACGCCGAACCACCTCCACGAGCCGCACGTACTGGCCGCGCTCAGAGCTGGCGTGGACGTGTTGTGCGAGCGCCCTTTGTCTCTGACGTCGGGTGGCGTGGAGCGGATCCTCGCAGCGGCCCGCACTACCGGGCGGAAGGTCGTGGTCGGGAACAACCACCGGTTCAGGACCGACGCGCAGCAGCTGCAGCGATTCATGCGCGGCGGTGAGCTTGGCGCGGTCACCGGAATTCGGGGTGGCCATTACCAGTTCCGCGGGCCGCAGAGCGGCTGGCGCTATCGGAGGCCCGAAGCTGGCGGCGGCGCGTTTCTCGAGCTTGGATATCCGTTGCTCGATCTCGCCCTATGGCTCACCGACTATCCCGACGCGGTGCGTGTGAGCGCGCAATTCGACCGCGCGCCCGGCGCCGCGACGGTAGAGGATAGCATGGCGGTACAGATAGAGCTCGCTGGCGGCGTTCTATTCACTGCGGATGTCGCGTGGAACTACGTGGGCGAAAGCGACAGGTGGTGGTTCGAGACGCGTGCGTCACGCGGCAGCGCGCGTCTTGCGCCATTGCGTGTTGTGAAGTCGCTGAACGGAAGGCCGACCGATGTGTCGCCAACTGGCGCCGCGGCACGAGACAGCGCGTTCATTCAGAGCTATCGTGCGGAGCTGGCCCACTTCATTTCCATTCTGCGCGAGGAAAGTCCGTACAAGTTGCCATCCGATCAGATTGCGGTGCAAAGGCTTGTCGAGATGGTGTATCACTCGGCGGAACAGGGGCGCGAAATTCGTTCGTGACGGTACCCCTAACGTGAACCGACATCGCGTGTGCGTCGCGCTGGCGGCTACGCGATGAGAATCCGTGCCGGCGGCCTGATACCTAGCCGCAATGAGGCGCTAGCGGCGTTGGGTTCGGCCGCGCTCTTTGCGGTGTCGTTCCCGCCGTTCAACTTCGTACTTCCCACGCTGTTGTGTCTCGTTCCGATTGCGGTGTTGGTGACGCGCGCGGCGGATCGTGACGGTCGCGCATGGCAGGCGGCGCGAGCTGGTTTCTGGTTTGGCTTTATTGGCTACGGTGCGAATCTCTACTGGATAGCGGTGGCGCTGTTGCTGTACACCAAGCTCGCATTGCTTGGGTATGTCGCATCGCTCATCTGGCTAGCGCCAGTCGTGGGCGCGACCATGGCGGCGCTCTACTTCGCGCGAAAGCTCACTGGATGGCCGCTGGCGATTCTGTTGCCGGTGGTGTGGACCGCATCGGAGCTTACTCTCAATTATCTGAGCGATCTGTCGTTTCCCTGGCTGCCCCTAGGACTTGCAGTGGCGCACGTTCCGTTGCTGGCGCAGGTCGCGGACCTGAGCGGTGTCCGTGGCGTGACGTTCTGGATTGCTGCTGTGAACGGGTTCATCGCCGATGCGTGGTTGTACCGGTCCAATCGCCGCTCCGTGATGCTCAGGGTTACCGGTGCGTTGGCGGTTGTGGCCGCGGTCGCGGCGTATGGCGAGTGGCGCATCGCGACAATTCATCTTGCTCCGCTTGCGCGCATCGCGATAATCCAGCCGGACATTCCGGAAGAGGCCAAGCTCACAACCTCCGATCCAACGCTGCACGTCGCGAAGCTGGTGGCCATGACACGCGCAGAAGTCGCGCGGAGCTCACCGGATCTCGTTGTGTGGCCCGAGGCGGCGCTCGACCGTTTCCTCTGGCAGTATCCAGCGTGGGTGGATTCGTTGCGGTCTGCCGTGGCGCAACACCCGACTCCGCTGGTGGTAGGGTTCATGGATTCGAGCAACCCCATGAACGTGCCGTTTGCGTATTACAATGCTGCACTACTGACGGATCCGCGCGGAAACATCAGCCCGCAGCCGCCATACCGCAAACACTATCTGGTGCCGATAGTCGAGCGCGTGCCATTCGTGAATCCAGATTGGTTTCGCGGAGTAGACTACTTTGGCGGATTTGGTCGCGGAGTCACCGAGGATCCGTTTCACCTTCAATTTGGCACGGTCGGCGTACTCATTTGCTACGAGTCGATCTTTCCGCAATTGTCACGGGAGTATGCGGAGGAAGGAACGTCGGTCCTTCTAAACATCACGAACGATGCCTGGTTCCAACGCAGCAACGCCCCGTACCAGCATTTCGCGCATCTGTCGCTACGCGCGATCGAGAATCGGCTTCCAATTGTGCGCGCGGCGAATACCGGCATTTCGGGATGGATCGATCCGCTTGGCCGAGTGCGCGCGGAAACGCCCCTCTTCGTGCCTCGGACCGCGACCTATGATGTGGAAGGCACGACTCAGCGCACGCTCTACACTCGTATTGGCGACTGGGTTGGCGCGCTCTGCTTCGTCATCACACTCGGCTTCCTCGTCGGGGCTTGGCGAAGCGCTCGGCTTGCGCGGCAGCGGACCCGGGTCGCAAGCAGCCTGTAAGCCTCGGAGGATGCCACCGGCTTGAGCTTGAGGGGAAGTGTCCCGTTCGGCGGCAGGAGCGGCCGGCAGAGGGCAGGCAGTATGGCTGGGCCTTCGTGTCCGCCCCTCCGTAAGGACAGCGCCGTCATCGGCTCGTAGCCAGGTGGGATGTGCGGGGCCTGCTCCAACAGCCTTCCATCCCTTGCTTGGGGCGTTTATCTTTAGAAGCTAGCCATACCCGAGGTCATCAAATGAAACCCGATATCCATCCCCTGTACGCCACGGCGAAGGTTCACTGTGCGTGCGGCAATACGTTTGAGACGCGTTCCACGGTCGCCAACATCAGCACCGACATCTGCGCAGTTTGCCACCCGTTCTATACGGGCAAGGCCAAGATGGTTGATACGGCAGGTCGCGTTGAGCGCTTCCGTCAGAAATACGGCAGAAAGGAGAAGGCGACCGCTTAGCGGCCGGCGTTCCGATCATCGAGGGCCCACGAATGTCGTGGGCTTTCGTGTTTCCGACAACTGCCTCCGTAAACAACGGCTCGACTTCTCCCGCTAGCTTGATGAGTGATAATCTTTCGCGTCATATGAGTACGCCGCAGCCATGAGTCTTCGAGACCGACTAGCATCCTCCGTCGCGCGCGCCGCCGAGGTCGAGGCTGAACTGAGCGAGAACGCAACGGTACGCGATTCCAAGCGGCTCGCAGAGCTCGGGCGCGAGCACCGGCAGCTTCAGATCGTGGTAGCGTTGGCGCAGCGACTCGAGCGTGCCGAGCGTGAGTTAGCCGAAGTACGAGAGCTTGCTGAATCGGATGATCCGGAGATGGCGTTGGAAGCGCAGGCGGAAGCGCAGCGTCTCACCGACGACGTCGGGCAGATCGAGATCGAGCTCAAGCCTGCGCTGCTTCCGCCGGATCCGCTAGACGACAGGCCGGCCATCATTGAAATCCGTGCTGGTACGGGCGGTGACGAAGCTGCACTTTTCGCCGCGGAGCTGTGGCGCATGTACACGCGGTTCAGCGAGGGTCGCCGCTGGCGTATCGAGATCATCTCACTCTCCGAAGCAACGCTCGGCGGCGTGAAGGAAGTGATCTTCAAGATTGTCGGGACCGGTGCGTTCGGCGCGATGCGGTGGGAATCCGGGGTTCATCGCGTGCAGCGTGTTCCAGTTACCGAGAGCCAGGGGCGAACGCACACGTCTGCGGCGACAGTTGCCGTACTTCCAGAGGCTGAGGAAGTCGATGTGCGGATTGAGGACAAGGATCTGCGCATCGACGTGTTTCGTTCCTCTGGTCCGGGTGGCCAGTCTGTAAACACTACTGACTCGGCGGTGCGCATCACGCACATTCCGTCCGGAATAGTGGTGTCACAACAGGATCAGAAATCGCAGCTTCAGAACAAGCTCAAGGGAATGGAAGTCCTGCGTGCGCGCCTGCTCGACGCGAGGCTTTCTGAGCGTGAAGCGGAGCGTGCACGAATGCGCAAGACGCAGGTTGGCACGGGCGACCGGTCGGCGAAGATCCGTACGTACAACTTCCCCCAGAGTCGCGTGACGGATCACCGCATCGGGCTCACGTCGCACGATCTCGCCGCGATAATGAACGGCAGCATCGAGCCGTTCATCGACGCGCTGCGCATGGCAGACGTCGAGGAGCGCCTGAGTGTTGAGTGACAGCGGCGGCGCGCGTACTGATGTTCGTAGCGTGGGCGCGCTCGCAGTCGAGCTGCAACTACTCTTGTCCGATACTTCACCGCGCGTCTCGCATGACATAATAGCCGCGCTGCTGGACGTGCCACGTTTCTGGCCGTCGGCCAATGCATCCGACGCAATTGACGACGACGTGTGTCGTGCGGCGCGGATAGCCGTTGCGCGCCTGCGGAACGGCGCGCCGTTCGCGTATGCCGTGCGGCGTGCGGCGTTTCGGCATCTGACTCTGGACGTGGACGAGCGCGTGCTCATCCCTCGTCCGGAGACGGAAGGACTGGTCGAGGAAGTGTTGCGGCTGTCCGCCGGTGTGCGGGGTTGCGCCATTGACGTTGGAACTGGCTCGGGTGCCATCGCGCTTGCCCTGGCTAGCGAAGGGGCGTTCGACAACGTGGTCGCGACGGACGTGTCCCTGGACGCCCTTGCTGTGGCGCGCCAGAACGCCGCGAGACTGGCCGGCGCGCTCCGGGCGCCCATCGAATTTCGGCACGGGTCGCTGCTCTCGCCGGTGCAGGACCTCAAAGCCGCGGTAATCGTGTCGAATCCCCCTTACATTGCATATCATGAGGCGGCGCAGCTCCCGGCGAGCGTGCGAGACTGGGAGCCGACGCTCGCGCTGTTGAGTGGTGCTGACGGGATGTCGGCGACTAACTCGATTATCCGCGGCGCAGCCGATCTTTTGCAGCGGGATGGAATTCTAGCCCTCGAAGTTGATGCGCGGCGGGCGTCGCTCGCCGCCGAATCGCTGGCGGTGGATCCGCGATACCGCGAGATCGCTGTCCGGCTGGACCTGGCGGGGCGCGAGCGATTTGTAATCGCCCGACGCTCCTAGGAGGAAGGTGTGGCACTTGAAGAGAAGGCTCGTGAGCTGGGCAGGATAATCGGACAGAGCGACGAGTACCGTGCGGTAACACGCGCAAACGAAGGGCTCACAAACGACGCGGAGGCCACGGGTGTCTTGCGCAAGATGGAAGGGCTGCGCCGCGAGGCGCAGGCCATGCTACAGCGCGGTGAGGAGCCGACTGAAGAGATGGAGAAGCAGCTGGACGACCTCCTTTCGACGGTGCAGGTGAATCCATCGTATCAGCGAGTGGCAGTCGCGCAGGAAAACCTGGACAAGGTGATGCGCCAGGTGAACGATTGGATCAGCGACGGCATCTCGAAGGGCGCACAAAGCTCGATCATCACACTCGGCTGAGCTGATCCGTGACGCAAGGGGCGCTGATCGTGTTCGAAGGTTCAGAAGGCGTCGGCAAGACTACGCAGGCGCGTCGCCTTGTCGATGTACTCCAGCACTGCGGCATTCGCTGCGCACACCTTCGTGAGCCGGGCGGTACGTCACTTGGCGAGGCGATCCGCAATGTGCTACTTGAGCCGTTCCGGACGATAGCGCCGTCCGCAGAGGCGCTGTTGTTCATGGCATCGCGTGCACAGTTGGTGACTGAACGCATCCAGCCTACGCTCGCGGCGGATGAAGTTGTGGTGCTGGACCGCTTTTTTCTTTCGACGTATGCGTATCAGATTCATGGCCGCGGCTTGCCATCTGATCGGGTGCGGGCGGCCAACCAGTTGGCGGCCGGCGGTCTCGTACCAACCGTAACGATTGTGCTGCATCTCCCCAATAACGAAGGCCTCGCGCGCGCGGGCAAGCGATCCAGTCACGACTACATGGAACAGCTCGGCGAGGACTTCCACTCACGCGTGGGTCATGCGTTCGAGGAGTTTGTGACTCCGGCGTGGCAAGCAGCGCATTCTGAGTGCGGACCGATCGTGAGCGTGGATGCGAGCGGCTCCGCAGACTGTGTCTTCGAGCGCATCGTTCACGCGCTGGCTCCCCACACGCCGCAGCTCAACGCAGCGTTGACGGCCGCGTTGGCCGGTGCGCTAGCGCAGGAGGCCGTAAGGTGAGCGAAGGACGGACTCGGCCCAAGACAATCGCGCTTGCCGCGATTCTCGCAGTTGCGCTCATCGCGGGCGCCTGGATGTTTCAGCGCGGCGCGACCAGCGATGCCGTAAACGGTACCAAGCTATTTGCGCAGGTAAGCTCTGCCGTGCGTGACGATTTCGTCGATACGGTGAGCGATGCGCGAGTCTACCAGCTTGCTGTGGATGGGATGCTGTCGCAGCTCGACGATCCGTACGATGCGTACCTCACGCCGGACCGTGCGAACCGACTGTCGGAGCGAGCTTCCGGTACATATGCCGGGATTGGGTTGCAGGTAGATGTCCGGGACGGTTCGCTGGTGGTAGTAAGTCCGTTGCCGGGAGGACCGGGTGATCGTGCTGGGATTCTTACAGGTGATCGGATTGCACAGATCGACGGAAAAACGGTGAGTGGCTGGACGGCGGAGGAAGTGCAGAAGCTGTTGCGTGGTCCACCGGGCTCTTCGGTGAAAGTGGCGATCCAGCATCCGGGCTCGGTGAACCCAGTCACGCTCACGCTGACGCGCGCCGCGATCCATCATAGCGCAATAAAGCGCGCGGCGCTTATGTCATCGAACATCGGGTATGTCGCGCTGAGTGTCTTCAGTGATTCGACCGCGCGCGAGCTTTCCACGACTGTAGATTCGCTCGTGAAGTTGGGCGCGACGTCTCTGGCGCTCGATCTGCGCTCCAATCCAGGCGGACTACTGGATCAGGGTGTCGCGGTTGCTGATCTGTTCCTGGATCGTGGTCTGCGTATCGCAAGCACGGCTGGCCGTGATTCCGCGGACAATACGGTGTTCACCGATAGCGCAGCGCAGAGGTGGCCCAAGCTCACCATTGTCGTTCTGGTTGACAACAAGTCAGCCAGCGCGGCGGAGGTCGTGGCTGGCGCGCTTCAGGATCACGATCGCGCTGTGATCCTGGGCATGACCACGTATGGAAAGGGCAGCGTGCAGCATATTTTTCCGGTGGCAGCCGGCGGTGCAGTGAGGCTGACCACTGCGCGTTGGCTTACTCCACTCGGACGGTACATCTCGCGTCCGCCACTGCCAGCCGACGCTGCGCCTCTCGATAGTGAGCCACCACGGCCGAAATATCGCACTGATGCGGGCCGCACAGTCCTCGGCGGCGGTGGAATCACGCCAGATGTCACTATCGGTGACACCGTGGCACCACCGGCAAACCTCGCGCTGATGCGGGCGATCGGGACACGCGTGTCGCTATTTCACGACGCTCTGACCGGTTACGCGCTCGAGCTGAAAGCGAGTGGCGCTGTGAAGTCGCCGGATTTCGTGGTCACTCCTGTTATGCTGGAAGAGATCTACAAGCGTATGCTGCAACGCGGCGTGGACGTGCCGCGCACTACGTACAACGATGCCAGTCCGCTTGTTTCCCGCCTGTTCGCTTACGAGATCGCCCGTTATGTGTTCGGCTCTGACGCCGAGTTCAAGCGGAAGGCGACCGACGATAAGATGCTCATCGCTGCGGAGCAAGTGCTTAGCGCATCGCGTTCTCAGACTGACGCGCTGCGCAACGCCGAGGACATGCAGCGCGCCCGGAAGAGGGAGTGAGCGAGCGGGTTTTCATCATCGGCGCCGGAAAGGTGGGGCGGGGGCTCGCGCACGCGTTCAGGACAGCGGGCTTGCAGGTGATGGGAGTACACGCGAGAACTCCGCGTGATGGTGCGACCACGAGCGGGCCGTACCCGAAGATCATGAGCGAGGCCAACGTCGTGATCATCGCGGTGTCTGATGATTCGCTTAACGATGTCTGTCACGCGCTCGCAATTGCTGCTAGAGAGAAGGGATCGCCGCTTACGCATGGCACCGTAGTGCTGCACACCTCAGGGACCGAGAGTCCGCCCGCGCTCGATGAAATCCGCGCCGCCGGCTCGCCGGCCGGAACGTTTCATCCCCTTGCCCCATTCTCGACTGCCGAGCGGGGCGCGTCCGCATTGCACGACGGCTGGGTTGGAATTGACGGTGATCCGACGGCGTGTGCGGCGGCGCGCCGTCTCGCAGCGGCAATCGGCGCGCGCACCGTCAATATCCCGGCCAAGGGCAAGACGATGTATCACGCCGCCGCGGTGATAGCATCAAATTTTCCCGTAGTGCTCGCCGCGCTCGCTGCGCGGCTGCTGTCGCACTCGGGAATGGAGGAGCGCGCGGCGGAGCAGGTAGTTCAGCGCCTCATGGCAGGTGCGGTGACGAATATGGAGCACGGCTCCCCACGCGATGTTCTGACCGGACCTGCTGCCCGCGGTGATGCTGATGCGATGGCGTCGCATCGAGCTGCGCTGCGTTACGACCCGGATGTGTATTCGGTGTACGACGCGCTCACTCGCGCGGCATTGAGCCTATCCGGTGACCATGCTGCTGCCGTCGATGACCCGGACATTGGCCGGCGGGGTGAACTGAAACGCTGAGCGCGGGATCGCGATGTTGGTCCTGAACCTGGTGACGGTGATTTTGCGAACCAATCCACTTGGTTCCGTGGACTCCAATTGGCGCACGAGACCGTCGGTGTCGTCGATCCACAGCGTTGCTTTGGTGAACAGCGCGGCGCGAGACTTGGGCACCAGGACTATTGCGTGCGTGGGACGGCCAGCGATCACCGCGGTTCCCGCATCTGTTATGGCGTAACTTCCGGCGGGCGCGGATAGTATCTGGCCCATCGGGTCGACCATCATCCCGCTCTGGCTCGGAGCGGACGGCATCTTGATAACCTGGCCGGGTGCGCTGCTGGGCAGGTACACCCACAGATTGGATCCGTCTGCGACTATGCGATCCGGATCGCTCCCGCCGAATGATATGGAAAGAAGATTCGGGCGTCGCCGCATCAGTTCGCCACTGGTTGACAGCGCGCGCTCTGTGAGCGGGTTAGTAACCGTCTGATCGAAGCGCGCCGAGATGGTCTCGGCGGTCGCATACGCTGAGACCGCGCGCTGAAGGGTCGCTGCCGGCCGTTGCGCGATGAGCGCGGTCGAGGAGAGAAGCACCATCGGCGCGAGCTGAAGCGTCGTTCTGCGCAAGTACGTCATGACAAATGCATACCCACAATGGCGGCCCACGTTCCGCACCGGTTGCACCCCGGTTACGCGTCTCGCGCGGACGGGACACTTCTGCCGATTGCCGTCGCGACGGCGCGTAGCTCGTTCATAAGTGTGCCAAACTGAGCCGGATAAAGCGACTGAGCACCGTCAGACAGCGCACGGTCAGGCTCGGGATGCATCTCCACTAGAATGCCATCCGCTCCGGCCGCAACGGCGGCGCGCGCCATTGGTATCACCATGTCGCGCACGCCAGTACCGTGGCTCGGATCGGCGACGATTGGTAGATGCGACAGGCTGTGCACAAGCGGGATCGCGGTGAGGTCGAACATGTTGCGCACAGCAGGATCGAAAGTCCGGACACCGCGCTCGCAGAGTATGACCTGTGTATTGCCCTCGGCCAGGATGTACTCCGCGCTGAGCAGGAGATCAGCGATCGTTGCCGCCAGTCCACGCTTTAGCAAGACAGGACGCCCCAGTCTGCCAACTGTCTTGAGAAGGGAATAGTTCTGCATGTTTCGCGCACCGATCTGAATGCAATCGGCATGCTCCGCAACGAGACGGGCTCCCTCATCATCCATTGCTTCGGTGACGATGGGAAGTCCGGTCTCCTCACGTGCGCGAACGAGCAGCCTCAAACCCTCAATTCCGAGTCCCTGAAAGGAATACGGCGAACTACGCGGCTTGAATGCACCACCGCGAAGTGCGGTGCCACCCGCGGCGCGCACGAGTTCGGCGGCGCGTATGATCTGTGCCTCGGACTCAACCGAACATGGGCCAGCAACTATCGGAACTTCCTTTCCGCCGAAGGATACGCCCGGCGCGATCGTCACGATGGTCGGCTCGTCCCGCCACTCGCGCGATACCTGCTTGTACGGTTGCGTTACGTGAATGATGCGCACGACGCTCGGTAGCGCGGCGATGCGCCCCGCATCCACGCGTCCGTCGTTGCCGACTATGCCGACCGCAGTTCGTTGGGCGCCGGGCATCGGGTGCGCGACGTAACCCATCTCCGTTATTAGCGCGACGACGCGTTCTACGTCGACGGCCGATGCGCCATGGCGCATGACTACAAGCATGATGCTCTCTATCTAATGTGTAGCGGTTGACACTGACGTTGCGTCAACTCGTCAAACTCCGGCCGTTGCCGGCTCGGCCGGGATGACGGTGCTAGCCGGTGCGGTTCCCGCAATCGCCTCTTCCACCGCTGGCCCGCGCAGGCGGACACTCACAATGGAGGAGACCCCCGGTTCCTGCATCGTCACGCCGTACACCGCATCAGCCGACTCGGTGGTCGTGCGAGGGTTGTGCGTGATGACGATGAACTGTGTGTTGACCTTGAACTCGTTGAGCATCCGCACAAAACGCCCGATGTTCTGGTCGTCCAGCGGCGCGTCGACTTCATCCATGAGGCAGAACGGGCTCGGCTTCATGAGGAAGATGCCGAACAGAAGAGACAGCGCGACGAGCGCGCGCTCTCCGCTCGACAGCAAGTGAATGCGTTGGGTCTTCTTTCCACGGGGCGATGCGTGAATCTCGATGTCGCTATCCAACGGAGCGTCTGGATTCGCCAGTCTCACGTCGCAGTCGCCACCTCCAAATAGTGTCATGAAAATATGACGGAAATTCTCTCGCACCTGCACGAACGTGGTGAGGAACAACTCGCGCGCTGTTGTGTCGATCTCGCGAATTGCCTGGTGCAGCTTGGCGCGCGCCTCGTCCAGGTCTGCCCGCTGCTGTCGCAGAAATTCAACCGCCTTGCTCTCTTCCTGGTGCTCCTCGATCGCTAGTGGATTCACCTGGCCTAGTGTTTCGATTTGCGCACGCAGGTCAGCAGCTTCGGCGCGGAGCGGCTCGTCCCCGTCTTCCAGCGCGACATTCTCGGCCATCAGCTCCTCCAGCGGGCGCCGCCATTCGGTCTCCAGTCTCTCGCGGATGGCTGTCTTCCGGCCCGACAGCTCAGTATAGCGTAGCTCCGTCGCATGAAGCTGATCGGATGTCTGTGCCGCACCGCGACGTACTTGGTCCAATGCGTGATCAGCTTCGGAAAGAGCTTCGTCTGCAATCTTTACGGCACGTTCTGAGTCGGAGAGTTGAGCTTCCGTATCGCGCAGCACGCCGTCACGGGCCTCAAGGTCCAGTGCCCAGTCCGCGAGCTGCGACGTGAGCGCGGCATCATCGTGAGAGAGCGTACTGAGCTCGGTCTGCAGTGCGGACAGTCGCGACGTCGCCATCGCCTGTTCCTCGCCGAGCCGGCGCTCCCGATCCGTCACGACCTGCAGGCGCGCCTGTGCCTGCGCCTGCTGCACCTGCGCTGCCGTACGAAGCTCGCGCGTCTGATCGTGAGAGCTTTCTGACTCGCTCAATGCACGCCGGTGGTCCAACAGCGTTGAATCGTGCGAATGACCCGCTTCGGTGATTCGTGAGATTTCGGAGTCGAAGTCCTGCGCGCGCTTGACCAATGCTTCAGCGCGATCGGAGAGCTTCGCTAGCGCGAGGTCGGCTTCGGTGACCTCACGTGTGGCACGCTGGTGGCGGCGAAGTATCTCGTTGACGCCTTCCTCCGCGTGTCGGGCCTCGCGTGTCGCGATGGCCGCACCGTCGGCGGCGGCGGCAGCTGATTGCATTGCCGCATTGAGCGCTTCCCGTGCGGCAGCGGCAATTACTGCAGCCTTTCGGAGGCGTGAGGCGGATGTCTCCATCTCGCGCGTTATGTCGGTCAGTTCCGCGCGTCGTCGCAATGGACCCGGCCCCGCAACGGTCGCAGGCAACCAGATTGCGCCGCGCGCGTCAACAAATGCGGTAGCGTCTTCCAGTGGCCGCACCCGGCCAAGTAGCGCACGAATCCAACCGGCGGCCTTCGAGTCAGTTGCATCAACCAGGGCCGCAAGATCGTCTGAAGGCTCGGCTGTGCCGGCAACGAACGCTGTGTCGAGCGGGAGCAGCAACAGCGGGCCAGGTTGCGCTGCCACGTGCCACGCGCGAATTGCGTCGGCGGCTGCATGATCGCGGACCAGTACCGCGTGGACCGTCGCGCCGAGGTATCGCTCGATGAGAGCCGCCGGCACAGCGCCGGCGCTTATGTAATCGCTGAGCGGCCCGAGTATCGCGCCCTCACCGAATTTGCCGCGCTCGCGCAGCAACTTGGCGGCAGCCGGAGCAAGTCCAACGCGCTCGCGCTCGAGTGCCTGGAGTGCATGGGCACGTCCTTCCAAGGCCGCATGCGCTTCTTCCGCGCGCAGTGCATCACTGCGGGCAGAGGCATCGGTCTCGCGCGCCGCTCGGACGGCTACCTCCGCGGTGTCGCGGATATCGGCGGTCTCCACAACGCGAACGCGCGCAACATCGAGCGCAACGCGGGCATCCTCGACTTCTCGCGCCACGACCTCGGCAACGTCGAACAGTTGCAGTTGCTCGTTACGGATCGCCTCGTGACGACGGAGTACATCCTGTCGCTCGCGCTCGGCAGCGTCGCGGTCCATGGTGAGGCGATGGATCTGTTCGCGCAACTCGCGGGCGCGCCGCTCGGCCTGCTCGACGGCGCCACGTGCTGCGGAGAGAGCGGCCCGCGCCGCTTCCTCGCTCGTTGTGCGATCGCCAAGTTGCTCACTTAGAGCCGCCAGGTCGCGCTCGAGCTGAGCGCGTGAGTCAGCCGCTTCGGCAAGTTCCGATTCCACACGTTGCGCCGTATCACCGCGCTCGCGTCGTTCCTCTTCGGCACGTTCGCGATGCGCAGCGGCGTTCCTGTGACGCTCCTCCGCAACAGCAATCTCACCGCGCAACTGTTGCGCCCGTTCGCGCTGCTCTGCGACTAGCCGCGCGATCTCACTGCGTCCCCCCTCTGCGGTTGCGCGCGCAGCATGCGCGGAATCGCGTGTGCCCTCGGCCGCAAAGACGCGTTCGTGTTCCATTGGCGCGGTTTCGCGCAGGGCGGCCAGGCGGTCGCGCAGGTCATCGAGCTCGGCACTCCACGCGGTCATCTCACGTGCCGCGAGAGTCACCTCGACCGAAAACCTGCGGCTCGTGAGCTCAGCGTGGCGTTCTGCGCGCTTGCGCTGACGAGCGAGCGAACGAACGTGGCTTTCCTTTTCGTTCAGAAGATCGCCAAGCCGCGCAAGGTCGACTGTTGTCTCCTCCAGCCGGCGCTCGGTGCTGCGCTTGCGATCGCGGTACAACCCGATACCAGCCGCTTCCTCAAACAGTTCGCGACGTTCGTCCGGGCGATCAGAGAGAAGGGCATCCAGCATGCGCGACTCGATGACTACGCCCGAATCGGCGCCGAGGCCTGTGCCACGCACCATATCGTGGATGTCTCGCAGGCGCGCCGGAGAGCGATTGATGAAATAGTCGCTGTCGCCCGACCGGCTGAGCCGGCGTGTGATCACAACTTCACGGAATGGGATGTTGAACCCGCCATCCTCGTTGTCAAAGTGCAGCGAGACTTCAGCGATGTTCACCGCCTTGCGTGCGGACGACCCCTGAAATATCACGTCTTCCATCTTGCCGCCACGCAACGTGCGCGCGCGTTGTTCGCCAAGCACCCAGCGTACCGCGTCCGAAACGTTGGACTTGCCTGATCCGTTAGGCCCAACGACCGCGGTTACGCCTGGCTCGAAGACCAGCTCAGTCTGGTCGGCGAATGATTTGAAGCCGTGAAGCTCGAGTTTGGTCAACCGCAATTACGGTGTTCTCCCTGTGCGATATACGAGAATAGGTGTAAGCTTTGCCGCGCGAAGCGTCAGCATTAGCGCCGCGGCGTCGTCTGGTCGTTCGAAAGCGCCCGCGTATAACTTGAGCGCGCCGTCTGGCTGTGCGAGGACATACGAGCCCCATTTACGGGCTTCAGGATATTTGCGCACGAGCTCGCTCGGCCTGCCAGCAGCTGCACTGTCGATAAGTAGCGCGTACGGTGTTCGCACTACAGTCCCAAGCTCGGGTGTAGGGGTCACCTTCTTGTGCCTGAGGACGTCCAGCTCCGCGTCGGCTTCATTACGCATGGGATAAGCGCCCACTATGAGCTTGAAATATTTCTCTCGACTGGGACCGATGGGAACGGGCGAGATGGTGCCTGCTGGAAGCACGTCGCGATACCGGGCTAGCGCTTCGTTGGCGTCGTCCTGGGAATTCCACGCGGCAACTTCTACAGCATATGCAGACGCGGACGCCGAGTCTGCCGGGTTTGCCGGAGGCGCCACGGTGACCGAATCAACTGGTGGCGCAACGACTGGCGCCACTGGCGCAACGGCTTTTGGCGCGAGTTGGCGGAAGGCCGGCTTCGCGGCGACGGGAGATGCGGTGTTCGCGAATCGGAAATACAGACCAGCTCCCACAAGTGCGACCAGTAGAAGCAGCAATGAAGCGATCTTCCAGATCGGCAGCGGCTGTTTCTCCGGCTTTCGTTCGCCGCTGCGAAGCACGGTTGGCACGCGTGCCAACACGTTGATGTACGGCGCGAAATCCAATGGAGTAGTCCCAACCAGGACAACGCCGTCGAGCTGATCGATCAACTCCTTCAGGCCAACAGCGTTCGCCGGTGCGACCAGAAGCAACAATGCACCAACTTCACGGAATCCATTCGCGAGCCGATGCCAGCGTGCGTTCCGGAATATTTCCGGATCGGCGACGCTGCCAGTGCCGCTTGGCATGATGAACAGATTGCCCGTAGTGTCGATGGGCTGCGCGATCTTGTTGAGAGACACGCCGAATGTGAAACTGTCGGATATCCCGTGCGGGTCGTCGCTCGTGACCAGAGCCTGAATCGGTTCGATCTCGCCAACGAGGTCGCCGATCGCGACTCTGCGGTTCTCAGCTTCAGCAAGACCGATCCCGATCGCGACGTGCGCAGCCGCCAGCGCATCCGTTCCGGTGATGACGGCGGCCGAATAGCTTCCTAGCATCGGGGCAATCTGGCGGCCTGCCGCCTCCCAACCGGTTCCGTGGTTGGAGGTGTCCGTGGATACCGGTGTGGACACAGGCGTGGTCTTCATCATGGCTGTCCGGGAAAGACCCAGTAGGACCGCTTGGAGTCGCGTCCGATTTGTTCTGCGGCGGCGCGGTTGGCGTACGGGCCGAGTACGACGCGATAGATCGTCGTTCCGGCGCGCTGTGAAGGAACAACGCGTGCATGCGCGCCGGCGACGTCAACGCTGTCCGCCAGCGCACGCGCGCTCACTTCGTTGAGCAGCGCGGCGAACGACACCGTGAACGGTGCGGATGCGGATGCGGTAGGTGCAGGCGGGGCGGCAGGGCTCGCCGACGTCGCTGGACTCACTGGTTGTGGACGAGGCGCCTGTGGACGTGGCGCCGGTGATTGCGCCGTCGGTGATTGAGCCGTCGTTGTGCGAACTGGTGCTGATGCGCGGGTTACGCTGTCGACCACGACGCGCGTTGTCGAATCAGCCGCGCGCGCGGAAGTATCCCGCGGTGCGGAATCTGCCGAAGCAAACGAAACCGGCTGGTCCATTCCGGCTGCCCGAGCGCGGAAACCGTTCCAGAAGGTGAAGTACCAGAAGTCGCTCGCGCCGCCTGCTACGGTTCGGACCGCCTGCAGCGTCTCGCCGTCCACGAATATCACGTCGCGACCGGAGTTGAGCGCAATCGCGCCGTCCGGCGCAGTCGCTGGAAGATCCTCGGTCCACTTTGTTCGCACCGATCCAACTACGTGGTTTGTTGCAACCGCGATGACCCAGGCAGAATCGCCGCGCACGGGTCGCGCGAGGACGTAGCGCCCCAGGCCATCCATGCGAAGATCGGAGACCTCCCCCGGTAGCTGCAGCGTTGTTGCAATCCTGTCGGTGTACCGGTCGATTACGGCAAGTGATGAATCGCCAGCTGTCGCCACGTAGATGCGATCCCCGCTCGGCGTCGGCGCGAGTGCGACCACGCGCCCATGCACGCGAATCGACGGCACCTCGCTCAGATCGCGGCCGCGAACGCCCACGAGCGCCGTGTCAGTGGCGATGTAAATGCGGTCGCCGACCTGCGCGTGCAGCGCGTGCATCGTGACTGGCAGCACGACCGTATCGCGCACTTTTGTATCGGGCGGACGCATCAACCACAAAACCGCTTCTTTGCCATGTTGTGCCGCAATTACGAGGCTGCCATCGGACTGCGGAAAGACCGCACGGGCCGGGAATGGCGGCGTGAAGCTCCAATCTCCGCCACGGGTAAGGCGAACCGCGTTGCCCTTCTCATCCACTCCGTAGATCTCGGCCCCGCTGGGGGCTGATAGAGATGCGAGTCTGGCCTTGGTAGCAATTCCGGATTCGCCGAGCCGAAGATCAACCCGGGCGGGCTGACCCTTGGCGTCAACTATGGCAAGAGCGCCACCCTCGGGGTCGAATCCCAGTATTCGGCTAACGGAGGTGGTGCGGCCGCTCCAGACCGCGGAATCGAGCCGCGGGTACAGATAGGCCCGGACGGCTCCGCCCGTGCGAGGAAGCCGGATCAGGATTGGATCGGGGCCGCGGCTGGCTTCAGCGCGAGCCGCATTGCCTACGGTATCAGAATTCGCCCGCTGGTCTCGACCGCAGGCCAGCGCGGAGAGTAGCAACAAGGAGATAGAGAGCCGTCTGTGCACCGCGGGAATTTAATCGATGCCGACCGGATGCGGGACGATCCGACAGTGCGAAAAGAGGCGCCGTCCCGAGCGGGGACGGCGCCTCTTTTGATCTACGGCTTCAAACTGCCGCTCAGTAGCCCACGCCGAGCGCGAAGGTCCAGTTGAACCGGTTATATCCCGGCCGGTCGAGCGGTTTCGCCACCGACCAACTGAGAACCGCCAGGTTGAACACATTCACACGAAAGGTCGCGCCGTAACTGCGCAGAAAGTAGCGATCCAAGTCCTTGGTGGGATCGTAGTTGTCCGGCTTCGAGAGGTGCGGTGTCTGGCCAGCGCGCCACGCGAGACCCGCATCGTAGAAGATCGCGCCGTCAACAGGCGGTATGCCGATGGGCAGTTTTCCAAGATCGAAGCGACGAATGATGGGGAAGCGTAGCTCCTCATTGAATACGACCGCGCGCGTACCAATGAGCTGAGGTGCGGAGCAGCCGTTGGCGTATACGTTGCCGGTGCCAAGGAACGATTGGCACGAGTAACCGCCATAGAAGCTGGACTGGTCGTAACCTCGCACGAAGCTGGGACTACCGACGTAAATCGGAAGCTGATTCGCGTCGCGACCATAAGAGCCGTCAAAGAAAAGTCGCGTGGCGAACGTGAGTGCATTAAAAACAATCGGGTCGTATCGCCGATAATCGACCGTGTAGTTCATGAACTTGAGACTGCCGACCGCTGGCGAAACAGCGAACCGCATGCGTCGCCCGCTCACCGGGCCAGTCACTCCGAACAGAGAGTTGTCAGTGACGTACGCTGCTGTGGGCGACAGGAAGTTGAGTGTCCCGAGCGACTGACCGTTGCTCTGCGTCACGTTGCCGTACTGCAGATCATACGTCTGATTGACGATGCCGCGACCGATCGAGTTTGCACCGAGGCCCAACTCAAAGCGCTGGAATCGATTCAACGGATACGCGGTGGTGATCGACGCAGTTCGAAACACGTAGCGCAGATACTGGTATTGCAGCTGGGTACCGTCGGGCGATTGCTGGTATCCGGTGTTCAGGTAGGACACGTCCTGCGAGATACCCGAGATCCACTGCCAGCGGTGACTGAGGTCGCCGTAAGCCAGGAGCAGGCTGGCATCCTGGATGCGGCCGGAAACGCCGCCACCGAGGGCGAGCTGGTGATCGCCAGTGAGATCGCTGAAGACTAGCGTCGTTCCGGCACCATATTGGGTGCCGTAGCCACCGCCAGTTGACACACCTATGGTGCCTCCGGAGATGTAATCGGGCTGGAAGCTCACCTTGTATGGATAGTCCTTGAACGTCAGCGTATCCGGCATTCCCGTTACCGGGTCTGCCAGCAGAGTTGCAACACCAGAAACGTTCGTGCTATCTACGATTTCCGCGGCCGTCACGGCGCCTGACGGTCGGGCGCCGTTCATCGATCGGTAGGTAGAAATCGCGCTGCTCGAGCGCCCGGGTGTGGAATCGTGTACCTGTCCGGGAAGCGCGGCAGTGGACGCGACTGCTTCTACCTTGGGCGGAATTGCCGTCGCGTATTGTTGCGGGTGGTCGATGTACCAGACGGTGAAATCGTTGCTATCGAAATACGTGAACGCGAGCCTGTCGGTGGCGCGCGACCAGCTCATCACGGGGCTGGTCTCCGTAAACTGGCTGATGCCGGACTGGACATTCGTGACGCGCATGTCCAGATCGGTCCCAAGGTTGTGCAGATAGATGTTGGCAGTGCCGTTGCGATCGGAGACGTACGCAATCGATCTTCCGTCCGGCGACCAGACTGGATTGATGTTGAGTCCCTCCTGGCCTGGCAACACGCGGCTGGTACCACTTTGAAGGTCGTAGATTGCGATCTGCAGCTTGCCGAGTTTCAACGTTGGAAGATCCGTGCTCGCGCGGTCGGTAGCAAATGCGATGCGCGTGCCATCAGGCGACCACGACGGCATCAGATCACCGTACCGATCTCTAGTCAGGGGCCGAAGATTCTTGCCGTCCGCGTCAACGACATATAGATCGGTTACGCCGTCCGTGAAGCCACTGAACACAATGTGCTGACCATCTGGCGAGTACGATGGGCTGAGTACTCCATCGAGTGGAAGTTTGTCGTACTGCACTACATCGCCGGTCGCTACATCTGCGATCGATAGTACATCGCGACCTTCGGTCTGCGCGGTGAATGCGAACTTCTTGCTATCCGGTGAGAAGGAACCCTGTGAGTAGAGCAGGCGCAGCTCCTCAAAGCGCGGATTGGTGGTGGTGCGGACGAGCCGCTTGAGGCGCTTTCCAGTTGTTGCGTCGCCGAGATACAGGTCGATAAATATCTCGCCCTTCTTCACGCTTCCATTGGACAGGAATGCGACGGTCTTGCCATCGGGCGAGAGGACGGGCGCGATGAATATGCTCCCGCCGGTGATCTTCGGGGTGAGCAGCGGCGTCGCGAAGTCGCGCACGCGCTGAAGTGCTGCAAGCTGGGGCAGATATTGTTCACGGGTCGCGGCGCGCCATTGCTCGCTCAGCTGATCCATGTTGATGCCGAGCTCGCGCTCGAAGCCGCGATCGATGCCGGCGGTCGTAACGCTCTGCAGGATCTCACCGATCGCCTGGTCGCCCCAACGCTCACCGATATAACGCCACAACGCCTCTCCGTAGCGGTACGGGAAGTAGTTGTTCGGATCGTCGGTCATCTGCTTGATCGTGGGAAGGCTACCGTTCTCGACCGCGTTCCGGATCCACATCGTCGTTAGCGGATGGTTGGGACCGAGCGATAGGTACTCCGCCATTCCCTCCATGAACCAACCCGGAGGATTGACCTGCTCGAGCGTCTGGATGTTCGCGCCCGCTTTTCCATCCGAGAATATGTCGAACTGAAACTGGTGCACCATTTCGTGCGTCAGCACGTGCTCGAAGCTGTCGTAGTCGCCGGTGAACGGAAGCTCAATTCGCTGCCGCATCGGCTCAGTAACGCCACCGACTCCCTCGCCGAGGTCGCCGTTGATGTTGCTCTGTCCGAAGTCCTGTCGCGATGCGTACAGCAGGATTGGCTTCTTTTCGCGGAACTGGTGGCCCAGAATGCGCGACAGGCGAGAATACGAACGCTCCGCCATACGCGCCGCGTCGTGCACTGGCAATTTCTCTTCAGGGTAGTAATGGATCAGGAAATGTTCAGTCTCCAGAACACGCCAGCGGAAGTAGCGATACTTGACCTGATTCTGTCCGAAGTACCGTTGAGCGCTCGCGGGCGATGCGGACACCAGCAACGCACCAGCGGCCAGGACACCAAACATCCGCGAAGCGACTTTCATTTTGCATTCCCCGTGACATGCTCGGCGCGTACGGGGACGACTTCAGCGTCCCCCCACAGTCGCTCGAGCTGGTAGAAATCGCGCAACGTGGGATGGAAGATGTGCACCAGAAAATCCACGTAGTCCAGCAGCACCCAACGGCCCTGACTCAACCCTTCGACGTGATGCGCGCGCATTCCCTCTTTGCGCAACTCGGTCATCACATGCTCAGCGATGGACCGCACGTGCGTATCAGAGGTACCGCTAGCTATCAGAAAGCAATCAGTCATGTCGCTGACACCGTTGAGGTTCAGGATGACTACGTCGTTCGCTTTTACATCGACGCATACGGCCGCGGCGCGCTGCGCTGCGGCAAGGGAAGAGGAAGTGGTCGCGGCTGCCATTCGACTCCAGAAACAGGGTTATGGACTACGTTGCTCCAACGATGTACTCCACGGCGATAATTCTACACGCGGAACAGCATTTCGTGCGCCATGGGTTCGGCCGGGATTCGGTCGATGCGGCGAGTTGCTCGTTCCGCGCGGGGGAAGGGGGAAACTCGCCGGGGCGGAGCGCCGGTCCGGCACTCCGCCCCTTAACAAAAGCCTCGTTCCCACCGCCCAGTCGTCGTTCCCGCGAAAGCGGGAATCCCTCTAACCCACCGTCATTCCCGCGAAAGCGGGAATCCCTCTCGGAGTCGCTACCGAGGGCGCCGAGATTCCCGCTTTCGCGGGAATCTCGGCGGGCTGGCGGGGCGGACGGAGCCGCCTACTGCTTGATTACCCAGACCTTGATCTCCGGATGCACGTCCGCGTGAAGCCGGACCGGAACCCTATACACGCCGAGCGCCTTGATGGGCTCATGAAGCTCGATCTGGCGCTTCTCGACATGAATCCCCTGTGCTGCGAGCTGAGCCGCAATGTCGCCTGAGGTCACCGATCCGAACAGTTTGCCTTCCTCGCCAACCCGCGCGGAGAAGGTGAGCGATACCTGTTCCAGCTTGTCCGCCATCTCGCGTGCCGAGCCACGACGTGTCTCCTCGGCGCTCTCGAGCCTCTGACGCTCCTGTTCGATCTTGCGCTTGTTACCCTCGGTCGCGAGATACGCGACGCCGCGGGGAAGGAGATAGTTGCGGCCGAAGCCGTTCGAGACGCTTACGACGTCTCCTGTGTGGCCGAGCTTTTCGACCGCCTGCCGAAGAATCACATCCATGTTTACCTCAACTCCGTTGTTGAACGTCAATCACGTATTCGCCTGCGCGCGCGTGCGCCAGTCCATCCACGTATCGCCTACACCTACTCCCAGTGCCAGAGCGCCGAGCATGAGCGGCGCGAAGATCGTCATCACGATCAACAGCGTAGCCGCCCACTTGCTCCGCGTCATGAACGACAGCACGCCGACCCCGCGGAGGAGGTAGAGCGCACCGAAGAACACGAGCAAGTTCAATCCTGCATCCCGTCCGTCAGAAAAAACCGGTAGGAAGAAAATCGTCGCACCAACTGCAAGACCCCACACCAGCTGGTCGTTGAATCGGAATTCTTTTACAGCGCCCAACCGCGGCCCGAGATCGGCCACAGCAATGCGGTGGTATATCACCCAAGCCAGCGCCAGCGCGAGCAGCGATTCCAGCGCGACAAGTGCCGGAACGGTGCGCGGTGACCGGTCACCAATGTTTCGCAGATCCGACTGGTTAGACCTGACCATGCTGTCCAGACTCGGATTCCGTTCTGCCGCACGACGCCAAACCGGCGACGTCGCCATGTCGTTCACAACCGCAACAGTCTCTTCAGTGCGCCTGCTGAACTCGGTCTTCATTACCGAGCGAACCGACGAGACACCGTTTGGAGTCGAGATTGCGACGGCGAATGCAACGACCGATGCAATTCCAACTGCAGATAGCGCCCGGAGCAGAAACCGTTGGCCCGGCGTCAACAGCGACGCGAGGCCGAACGATGCAGCGAGAAGAATCGCCCATCCATGCACCAACGATTGATAGCTGCCGCTCCCCGGTCCGGTGGGAGCCGTCGCTGCATACCAACCCAACACCAACGCCACGGCGGCGAGCCATGCACCGCCGCCATTCCACCAACCCAGCGCCGCGCAGATCGCGAGCGCCGCGGCGAGCAATATCCACGTCTCCGTGATCGGCACGACCGAGCGTAGTGCACTCGGAAAGTCCGGAAGCACGAGGAAAGCGAAAAGCGCTAGAAGCGCGGAGCGCCAACCCGGTGCAAGGAAACGCGACACAGCTTGCTCGAGTGCCTGACTAGGCGCCCTGGCTCCTCGTATACGGAAGCAGCGCGAGATAGCGCGCGCGCTTGATGGCGCGTGCCAGTTGACGCTGATGCCGCGCGTCAACACCGCTCAGGCGACCCGGAAGGATCTTGCCGTTTTCGGTAATGAAGCGGCTGAGGAAACGCTCATCCTTGTAGTCGATGAAGCGGATGCCGGCCTCGAGGACCGGTGAGACCTTCTTATTACGTCTGGCCATGGTTAGTCCTCGTCCTCGTCGTCTTCTTCCTCGGCCAGCGCACGTGCGCGCTCGGCGTTGGCTTCAGCGCGGTCGGCCGGAATGCCGAGCTCGTGCTCATACAGGCTGATGAGATAGCGGATGACGCCGTCGTCGAGCTTGAGCGAGCGCTCGAACTCGGGGAGCGTCTTGACGTCGGTCGCAAAGCGCGCGACTACATAGTAGCCGTTCTCGTGGCGGCCGATCTTGTAGGCGAGCTGACGGCGGCCCCAGATATCGAGCTTGGCGTCTTCTGTAAGGCTGAGCAGGCCGTGGTGTCGGCCTAGCTTCTCGGTAATGGCGGCGTCTTCGAGTGCAGAATCGAAGATATACACCGCCTCGTATTCACGAGTCATGTGCTGGCAATCCTCCTTGTGGTCATAACCGCCCCCGGGTGGTTGCCGTAACCGAGGGAAGGGATGGGTTTTTGTGTAGCCTTGAAATATAGTGGAGCGGTGGGGCGTGGCCAGCACGCCGCCCTTTAAACCTGAGTTATCGCCGCCCGGGGACTGCCAACACGAACGCTGAACCCACCCGCCTCGTGGTCACGTTGGGGGAGAAACCGCCCAAGCGTGGTATAATTGGCGCCATGCCATCTACCGCCCCACCTATGCATCGCCGCTGCGCTCACGGTGGGGTAACCGGCACGGCTCCCAGGGCGACCTTCCGAAGCCGCTCGGCGCGAAGATCGGTGTAGAGCTCGCGAGGGATCGGCTCCGACTTAACAATGCAAGCGTCAATGAGGGCGCCCAAACTCGAGGAGATGAACCATGAAGTACATGATGATGATGAACGCACCGGGGGGCGCCGGCGACTACCAGATCAAGGACTGGTCACCCGAGGACTTCAAGGCGCACATCGCCTTCATGCACAGCTTCAACAAGGAACTAATGGACGCAGGCGAGTTCGTCGATGCCCAGGGTCTCGCACCGCCAAGTCAGGCCAAGCTGGTGCGCGCCGGAAAGAACGGCGAACCAATAACCGACGGGCCCTTCGCGGAGTCGAAGGAATTCCTTGCGGGGTACTGGATCGTCGATGTGGACAGTCCGGAGCGCGCATGTCGCTTGGCGGCGAAGGCGTCGGCAGCACCGGGTCCGCGCGGAGTTCCGCTCAACATGGCAATCGAGCTGCGACGGATCATGGACGGTCCCCCGCCCGTCGCGTGAACCAGGATCGCGCGGCTTGCGCCTGACGCTTGTCAGCGCGAAGCCCGGCCTATGCGTCTCGTGCGGAGAGTCGCGGGAGCATCTTATGCAGCAGTCTGAAGGCGGATTTTGAACTCAACATTTTGTGGCCCAGCGTACGTGGAAATTACCAGAGCCAGGGGCGGATTATGCGACTAACGAGGTTATGTGCAGGGGGCGCAATCGCACTCAGCTTTCTCGCGACCTGCTGCGTTTACTCGCAAAGTCTCAGCAGAACGATCAATATCTGGCCCGGCGTGGCGCCGGGATCGGAGAGCTGGAAGCAGAAGGAAATCGTGGCGACTGGTACTCCGATCGGTACGGTGGTGATCAATGTGGTAACGCCAACATTGACGATTTATCTACCCGATCGATCCCGGGCCACGGGGGCAGGAGTCATCATCGCGCCAGGAGGATATTGCGTTGCGTTGGCAATCGATGCGGAAGGCAATGATGTAGCCCGTGCGCTGCAGAAAATGGGTATTGCCGCCTTCGTGCTCAAATACAGGACGATGAAAAAAAGCCAGCAAGGGATTCCTACCAACATCGACATGGACGAGGCGTGCAAGTACGGAATCGCGGACGGGATTCAGGCGATTAATGTGGTGCGCCAACACGCGGCCGAATGGCACATCAGTCCCAGCAAGGTCGGAATCATGGGCTTCTCGGCGGGTGGCATGATCGCGAGCGGGGCCATGCTGCAGCGGAACGTAGCGGCGCGCCCCAACTTCGACGCACTCATCTATGGAGCGCCATTCGGTGTGATGCCGATGATTCCGAAAAGACTACCGCCAATCTTTATGGCGTGGGCGCAGGACGATACCGTGGCTCGCGATCCGATCGTCAAGTTCTACGAGGCTTTGACATCAGCGGGGCAGAAACCGGAGGCACACGTCTTCCACGCTGGTGGCCATGGCTTCGGCATGAGAAAGCAGGGTCTTAACAGCGATCACTGGATTGACGAATTTCGCTGGTGGCTCGGCGCGCAATGAATCACGAACCGACGGAGGTCTGAGCCTGATTCTCTAACCAGCGTACTCTTCTCGTGATCCCGCCGGCGATTTCGGTGCTGGTTTTCCGACGCGCTCCGCGCGAGCCTTCGCGACCATCGCCTTCACTTCACGCATGAGCGTTGGTCCGTTGTACGGTATTCCGTCCTTGATCGTCCACTCGACGCCGCCCGTATGGATCGGCTTTCCGTCCTTCATGTCGTCCACGCCGGTCGGGTAGAATACCTTCAGATTCTCCAGCGGATTACCGTTGATTACGTCCAGATCAGCCTTGAATCCGACTCGTACGCGACCGATCTCAGTTTCCTTGCCGAGTATGCGCGCGTTGTTGAACGTGGCTTGCTGAATGACGGTGATCGGACTGAATCCAGCCTCCTGATGCAGTTCGAGCTCGCGAATGAGTGCGAAGCCATACAACTCGTAGATGAATCCCGCGTCGTCACCGACGCCGACCAGGCCGCCTTTACGAGCGAAATTGTGAACGGCACTCATCCAGAGTCGGTAGTTCTCCTTCCAGTACGTCTCGTCCGTCGACGTCCAGCCAAAGAAGTACGATCCGTGATTCGCGGGATCGGGGCGGAAATAGTCCTCGAGCGCGGGATGCAGATAGTCTGCAAACCACGGCTGCGTTCTCGCACGCTGAAGGTCACGCGATGCCTCGTAGATGTCGAAGGTCGGTACCCATGCTACGTGCCGCGCGACCATGGAATCGAGTACCATGTCGAGACGTTCCGGATCGGCCTCGCGCCAAAGGTGACCCGCCCAGCGGAATCGATCCGTTTCGTTGTTGTAGTTGTAGTACGACGGGAACGCCTGGACGCCGTCGAGAAGTGCGGCGTCGGGGATGCCGTACCAGTGCTCGATGCTCGTCGTTCCAAAATGGATATCATCCCACGCCGTCGTTTCTTCCACGCCGACATGATGCGCGACACGGAGGCCTTGCTTGTGAGCCTCCTCCTCCATCGCCTGCATGATGTCCCGGTCGATGCCGAGTATTTTGATGCCGTCCGCGCCCATCGCTTTGAGTTCACGTACGTGCGCGCGCGCCGAGTCGGCGTTGGTCGGTCGACCGAACATCGGATAGACCAGAATGCGCGGGGCGGCGAGCGTGCCGCGCGCGCTGGCCTCGCGCCATGCCAACGCCTTTTTCGTATCGCTTCCTACGTCGCGCACGGTTGTGATGCCGCACGCAAGCCATATCTTCAGTTCGTATTCGATCGGCTGCGCCTCGCCACCGCGCGAGTCCTGCAGGTGTGCGTGTGCGTTGATGAGTCCCGGCGTGACATATTTGCCAGTGGCATCAATCTCGACGGTGCCGGCATCGGCGCGCGGGCGACGACTCTCGCCGCTTCGACCCATGGCCACCGGATCGAGCGCCACGATCTGGGTGATCATGTTGCCCTGGACGACGATATCGTATGGTCCCTTGGCGGGTGTGCCGTTGCCGTCGATGATGGTGGCGTTGCGGATGATCAGTCGGGACGAGCGGACGCCTGAAGTAGGGACGGTCTGGGCCGCGGCCACGCTGGTAATCGCGAGGCTTGTGACAAGGGCAAATCGGATCGCTGAGCGCATGGCGGTAACATACCGCCTCCTGACTGTAGCGTCAGGAGCGTGCATTCCAGAATAACTTTCAAACTGACTCGCCCTGGGCTCGGCTCCGCGGCCAGATTGCCTTGCCGCACATCAGCCCCCTGGCGATCTTTGGCAGCATGAGCGATCGGCGTTACGACGACAAGGAAGTTGCGGCGATCTTTCGCTCCGCTGCCGAACGGCTGCAGTTGGCCCCGCAGCAAGCCTCCGGCGAAGCTGGCCTGACCCTGGCCGATCTTCAATCGATCGGCGGCCAAGTCGGAATTTCATCAGACGCGGTGGCGCACGCTGCTCTCGCTTTGGATGTGCGTCGAGAATCCTCGCCACGGACGTTGCTTGGGCTCCCAATCGGCGTCTCGCGCACCGTCGAGCTCCATCGGCGGCTGACTGACGAGGAATGGGAGCGCGTGGTTGTTCAGTTGCGTGAGGTTTTCGATGCGTATGGAAAGACGCGCTCCGACGGGTCGTCGCGACAATGGTCGAACGGGAATCTACGCGTACTTCTCGAGCCGACGGAGACTGGTCACCGGCTTCGCTTTCGCACACTTAACGCTGGTGCTCGTAACTCTATTAGCGTCGGACTAGTCCTTTTCGGTGGTTCGGCCGTCATGGCGCTAGCCACGGCGGGCGTCGACACTGCGGCCCATGCGGCCGCTGGTTTTATCCCCTTGAGTCTCGTCGGACTCGGACTAATCGCCAACGGTGCGTTGCGTCTTCCCAAGTGGGCGCGTCTCCGCGGCCGTCAGATGGAGTCCGTCGCCATACAATTCGCGCTGCCGGCACGCTCACCCGAGCCGCGATTACATGTTCCGCCGGTGGACTAGCCGGCTGCATACGCGCAGGCGCGGTTTCTAAACGTTGAACTTGAACAGCAATACGTCTCCATCCTTCACGACGTATTCCTTTCCTTCCGACCGCACATCGCCCTTCTCTCGCGCGTCCTTCCAGCCGCCGTCGCTGATGAACGCGTCGAACGCAACCGTGTCCGCCTTGATGAAGCCGCGCTCAAAATCAGTGTGAATCACACCCGCTGCTTGCGGCGCGGTGTCACCGCGGTGAATGGTCCACGCGCGGACTTCCTGCTCGCCAGCCGTGAAGTACGTCTGCAATCCGAGTAAGTGATATCCGGCGCGAATCAGGCGATCCAGCCCCGCGCTTTCCAATCCGAGCGACGCGAGAAAATCACCGCGGTCCTCCGCGGGCAACTCCGCAAGCTCGGCCTCGATCTTGGCGGAGAAGGCAACAACCTCCGCCTCTTCGCCGCTCGCCCCGACCGCCGCGCGGAGCGCCTTCAGGTGCGGTCCTTCCTCACCGGTCAGCTCTGCATCACTCACGTTCGCCGCGTACAGAACTGGCTTGACGGTAAGCAAACTGAGAGGGGCGAGAACTTCTTTCTCGTGCTTCGTCAGCGACGCGTGCCAGAGTCCTCGACCTTCCTTAAGGAACTCGTTAGCGCGTTCGAGCACAATCAGCTCCGCTGCCGCATCCTTGTCTCCGGTCTTGGCGGTCCGCTTTGTCTTGTCTAAGCGCTTCTCCAGCGCAGCTAGGTCCGCGATTGCGAGCTCGAA
This sequence comes from Gemmatimonadota bacterium, assembly GCA_041691775.1. GTDB lineage: Bacteria > Gemmatimonadota > Gemmatimonadetes > Gemmatimonadales > Gemmatimonadaceae > Fen-1247. The sequence goes on along the minus strand of JBEPUB010000006.1, from coordinate 3,090 downwards.
TTCGATGACCTCGCGATCACGTGCGGGGTCGACACCACCCATCACGTGCGTCACATCCTCGTCTTCGAAGCAACGCACTACGTGGACTATCGCATCGGTCTCGCGAATGTTCGCGAGGAACTTGTTGCCGAGTCCTTCGCCGTCTGCGGCTCCCTTGACGAGACCGGCGATGTCAACGAACTGAACTACCGCGGGGACGATCTTCTTTGGATGTACTATCTCGGCGAGCTTCGCCAGACGAGCGTCGGGAACCTCGACCATTCCGACGTTCGGCTCGACCGTGCAGAACGGATAGTTCGCCGCTTCCGCGCTCGCTGCCGTGAGTGCGTTGAAGAGCGTTGACTTGCCGACATTGGGGAGTCCTACTATTCCGAGCTTTAACATTTAGCCTTCTGTATTGTTACAGTACATGAATCCCTGTGTTCGTCATCCCGCCGAAGGCCGGGAACCATGGACGAGGAGTTGACGAAAGCGTCCAAGTTCGCAGGCGTGCTGGGTCGAGAGGGAAGGCTCGACCGAGTGAAGTTACAAGCGACTTAAACCGTTACTGCGATTGGGTCAACTGCCGGAATTCTCGTCACTCCATGATATCAACGACGCCTGCAAACGTGGGTAGCAAGCCGAATGCCTCGTCCATGGTTCCCGGCCTTCGGCGGGATGACGATTCTCGAGCCCAGGTTCTTAATTATTCAACCGCATCGCCGCTTCGATATCGCCCGTCAGCCACGCCTCACACACATCCGTAAGCGACGGCATGAATGACACTATCTCTTCGCGCTCCATCTTGCCGAACGGCGCGAGCACGAAGTCCGCTAGGTCGCCGGATATTTGTCGGTCCGCCGGCGGCCCCACACCAATTCTCAATCGCGCGTAATCCTGCGTCTTGAGCACGTGCTCGATGCTTTTGAGTCCGTTGTGGCCGCCGGCGCTCCCCTTAGCGCGCGTGCGATAGCGCCCAACCGGAAGCGCGACATCATCCGAGATCACCAGGAGATCAGTCGCTGGTGCCCAGAAGGGACGTCGGGTGAACGATCGCAATGCATCGCCGCTCAGGTTCATGAACGTCTGCGGCTTCATCAACCGGACCTTCACGTTGCCGAGCGTTCCGTTGGAAACCTGCGCATCGCCATCCTTCCGCCAATTGTCAAAGTGCCAGCGATCGGCGAGATGATCGACAACCCACCAGCCAACGTTGTGACGCGTCAGCGAGTATTCGCGACCTGGGTTGCCGAGTCCAACTATGAGTTTCACGATAGGATGGGTGCACGAAAAAGGGCGGGCAAGTGGCCCGCCCTCTGACGTTGTTTGGGAGAATTACTTCTTCTCTGGCTCTGCACCCTCTTCCGGCTTCTTGGCGCGAATGACTTCGGGCTCAGCCGAGGTCGGCTCTGCCTCGACCGCAACAGCCTCGATTGCGGCGCGCGGCGTTGCGATGACGACAACCGCTGCGCCGGGCTCGTCCAGCACCGTGACGCCTTCTGGAACCTTGACCTGGCTGACGTGAACCGAACCGCCAATCTCGAGATCGGTGATATCGATCTCGATCTGACTCGGCATATGTGCCGGATCGACGGAGATCGTGAGCTCACGAAGCGTGTGGTCGATGATGCCGCCGCCAAGACGAACGCCGGCGGGTGTGCCGAGCAGGCGGATTGGCACGCGCACGGTCATCTTCTCGCCAGCCACCAGTTCCTGGAAGTCGATGTGCAGAATGACGCGCTTGAACGGGTGGCGCTGGATCTCGCGAATGAGTGCGCGCGAAGTTGCTGCGCCCTCGACTGCGATCTCGACTACGGAGTTGGCGGCCGAGATGTGCGACAGCAGCTTCTCGAGATCGCGCGCGGAAACTGCGAGCGACTGCGATTCGCGCGCGTGTCCGTAGATGACCGCCGGAATCTGGCCCTCGCGACGAAGCGAGCGAGCGTTGCCTTTACCGGTACCGGTGCGGCGCGTTGCGGAGAGTGATGCTGTTGCCATGCTTGACCCCTATTCAAATAGCGAGCTGACCGACTGCTCGGAGTGGATGTAACGAATTGCCTTGGAAAGAAGCTCGCCAACCGAAAGGATCTTCAGCGTGGGGAACATTCGCTCCGGCGGAATTGCCACGGTATCGGTCACCGCTACTTCCGCTATAGGCGAGTTGCTGAGCCGTTCGACGGCAGGGCCGGAGAACAGCGCATGCGTCGCGCAGACATACACGTCGCGCGCGCCCAGAGCCTTGAGCGCGCGAGCCGCTTCACACATGGTACCCGCCGTGTCGATCATGTCATCGACCAGGAGACAATCCCGATCGCCGACCTCGCCAACGACGTTGACGACTTCAGCCACGTTGGCCTTGGGTCGTCGCTTGTCGATTATCGCGAAGGTGGCGTTGAGCCTCTTCGCGAAACCCCGAGCCATCTTGGCGCTCCCAACATCGGGTGCGACGACGACCGGATCCCTCAACTGCTTCTTTCGGTAGTGTGCGGTGAACACCGGCGCCGCGTACAGGTGATCGACCGGTATGTCGAAGAACCCCTGTAGCTGGTGCTGGTGAAAATCCACTCCCACCACTCTGTCAGCGCCCGCCTTCTGAATCATGTTGGCCACAAGCTTGGCACCGATGGCGACGCGTGGCTGATCCTTTCGATCCTGCCGCGAGTAGCCGTAGTACGGCATTACGACCGTAACACGAGCCGCGGAGGCGCGAAGAGCTGCGTCGATCATGAGCAAGAGCTCCATGATGTTGTCAGCCGGCGGGTTCGTGGGTTGAACGATGAATACATCGTTGCCGCGAACATTTTCATCGATTCGAACGAAGAGCTCGCCATCCGCGAAGCGGGTTGACGTGTTCTTGCACAGATCGATCCCCATGTGACGCGCAATTTCCTCAGCGAGTGCCTTGTTGGCGGTTCCGGAGAGAAGCTTCGCGCCGTGGCTCGGTACGGACAGGCCGTCCATTTTTGTACAGCCTTTAAGGTTAATGACGCCTGTGGCGCCGGTCAATAAGAGTCGCTATTATGGCGCGCGGGTCCAGCATTGCCCCCGGTGGATTCGAACCACCATTCTCGGATCCAAAGACCGATGTCCTGCCATTGGACGAGGGGGCAG
>JBEPUB010000005.1:0-255201 GCA_041691775.1 Gemmatimonadota bacterium | reverse complement strand
TGCGCCGGGTTCGTTGAATGTCGTCATCCCGCCGAAGGCCGGGAACCATGGACGAAGGGTCGATGAATGAGTCCACGTTCGCAGGTGTATCGAGCCGACAGGTGCAGGCTGGGGCAAGTGCAGTTACAACTGACAGAACACTGTTGCTGCAATTGCATTAACTGCCTGAACACTCGTCACCCCTAAGATCCGCGACGCCTGCGAACTTGGGTTGCATTCCAAGTGCCTCGTCCATGGTTCCCGGCCTTCGGCGGGATGACGACACTCCGCTGGGATGACGCGGCAACCTACGCGACGTCCTTATCCCGCCGCACCGGCACCCGCTTTCCCTTGATGTGCGTCGCGCGCAACGTAGTCACGATGTCATCCGCAATCTCATCCGGAACCTCGACCAGCGAGAACCGATCGTAGATCTCGATTGCACCAATTGCATCAGCGTCGATCTTCAGCTCGTTCGCTATTGCACCCACGATGTCACCCGGACGGATTTTCGCCTTGCGGCCTGCGCCGATGTAGATCTTCGCGACTTCCCAGCCTGGCTTGCGCTTGTTGCCGGCCACAGTGCGCGGCGGTTTGCCTTCGCGCTTTGGGCGGTCGTGCGAGATCGAGCTACGCTCAACTGGGATCTCTTCTTCTGCTTCGTGCTTGTCGTTGCCACTCGCTTCGTGCGCCATCTTCACGGCAGCCGCGGCGACGTCCATCACGTCGTAGTCGCCGTCCGCCAACGACTCTACCACTCCGCGATATTCGTCCAGCTCGCCACCGATCAGAATTTCCTGCAACGTAGCCCGCGTTAGCTCGACGCGGCGCACGCGCATGTCCGCAACTGTCGGAACAGTTGCGATCTCGATCTTCTGCTTGGTGATGTTCTCGATGTTGCGAAGGAAACGGTGCTCGCGCGGCTCCGCGAGCGTTATCGCAACTCCCTCACGCCCAGCGCGTCCCGTTCGTCCGATCCGGTGAACGTACGCGTCCGGCGAAGTGGGTACGTCATAGTTGAAGACGTGCGACAGATGTCCGATGTCCAGTCCGCGCGCGGCGACGTCCGTAGCAACGAGCAGGTCGGCGGTGTTCGCGCGGAACTTCTTCATCACGCGATCGCGCTGTTCCTGCGTCATTCCGCCATGCAACGCCTCGGCGCGATATCCTCGCGCGTTGAGCGTTTCGGTCAGACCATCCACTTCGGTGCGTGTGCGGCAGAAGACCAGCGCCGACTTGGGGCTCTCCATATCGAGCACGCGGCCCAGCGTCGCCATCTTGTGCACGCGCGGAACGATGTACGCCATCTGGCGAACGCGCGGCACCGATCCGGCCTTGGTCTTGTCGCGAGCGATGGTTACGCGAACCGGGTTCTTGAGATGCTTGTTGGCGATCGCGGCGATGCGCGGTGCAATGGTCGCAGAGAAAAGAGCCGTCTGTCGATCTGCCGGCGTCTCGCTCAGAATCGCTTCGAGATCCTCGGCGAATCCCATGTCGAGCATTTCGTCAGCTTCATCGAGCACAACGGTTCGAACCGAGCCGAGGCGCAGCGACTTGCGGCGAATGTGATCGAGCGCGCGGCCGGGCGTCGCGACGACGATGTCCACTCCACGCTTCAATGCCTTGAGCTGCTGAGCCATGGCGGCACCGCCATACACCGGCAGGACCGAAACACCCATCGCCTTTCCGTACTTATGAATCGCCTCGGCGACCTGCATCGCTAGCTCGCGAGTTGGTGCAAGGATGAGCGCGTACGGGCCGTCACCCGGACCCCGATGCGACTCATGCAAACGCTGAAGAATCGGCAGCGAGAAGGCGGCAGTCTTTCCAGTTCCGGTGGCAGCCTGGCCGAGTACGTCCTTGCCCGCGATCAGGGCCGGTATGGTTTCGGTCTGGATGGGCGTCGGCTCTTCGTATCCCAACGCGGTAAGCGCCTTGACGATGGACGGGTCCAGGCCAAGAGTGGCAAATCCGGACTGCGAATCATCGCTTTCCGTGCTGTGGTCAGCGTCGTTCGTATCCGTGATTTTAGGGCGCGTGGGCATCTTGCAATCTAATCCAGACCGTTGACTGTCAGTCTCCGCTGCATATTCTCAACCGTCATGCATCCATCCGAATCATTGACATACTGGCTGCTGCAGGCTCTTGCATCGCTATTCCTCGCGATCCTGTTCCTGCAGTCGGGTACCGACAAGATCATCGACCGTCGCGGGAATCTCGATTTCCTCACGGGGCACTTCGCGAAAAGCCCGCTCGCCAAGACCGTGGGCCCGATGTTTCTGACCATTACGATCCTCGAGACGCTTTCGGGATTGCTCAGCGGGGTTGGATTCCTGCTCGTCGTTTTCCTGCACAATCCGAACGTGGCGTTTGGTGGGGCGGTGCTGGCGGCCGTGTCGTTATGCGCCCTGTTTTTTGGGCAGAGAGTGGGCAAAGACTACGCCGGTGCGGCCGCGCTGGTGCCGTATTTCCTGCTGGCACTGGCCGCAATATGGCTGTTGGGGATCGAGCATATAGTAGCGATATAGTACTATAGTCACGCCAGTACCGCAGCCCTCGTCATTTCCGCGAAAGCGGGAATGACGGGCCTTTGAGAACCCCGCGTTGCCTTAGGGGATTCCCGCTTTCGCGGGAATGACGAGTCTTGGAGAACCCGGCGTTGCCTTACGGGATTCCCGCTTTCGCGGGAATGACGGGCGCGTTGGGAACGCGGCGTTGCGAGGTTGATTTCGAGATCGATGAATAGTAGACTCCATATATGGAGGTGTATATGGAGCTTTCTAAGAAAACCACAATCCTCTTCTCACCTGAATTGCACCGCCGGCTCACGGGCATCGCCACAAAGCGAGGCACGAGCCTCGGAGAGTTGGTCCGTGACGCCTGCGAGGCGCAGTACGGAGTCATAGGCGGACCGGAGCGCGCAGACGCCGTGAGGGCCCTCGAAGCATTGCATCTTCCGGTAGGCTCGACGGCGGAGATGAAACGGGGCGCGGCGTGATCCTGATAGACACGAACGTCATCATGTACGCCGCCGGCGCGGCGCATCCGAACAAAGCGCCCAGTGCCGCCTTCCTCGCGCGAATTGCGTCTGGCGAAATCGAAGCAACCGTCGATACCGCGGTGCTGCACGAGATACTGCACAGATATCGCGCAATCGGACAGTGGAGTGATGGCCGGCGCGTCTTCGATCTAACTCGGCAACTATTCCCAGATGTGCTGCCAATAACCACCGCTGTCATCGATCGAGCGCACCGCATGCTCGACGCGGATCCACGCTTGATGGCACGCGAAGCAGTTCATGCTGCAGTGGTCATGAGCGAGGGAATGGAAGCGGTCTGTAGCTATGACCATGATTTCGATCGCATCATGGGAATCGTGCGACAGGAACCGCACGGGTAGCCGCTACGCCATCAGCGCGCCGCGTTTCCACACACCGCTCTTCCAGATCAGCGCCATCGCCAGTCCACGCGCGGCCGCGGTGAGAACAATCACCCACCATATCCCAATGAGCCCGAATCGCGACGCTGCCCAGATCGCGAGCGGCACGCGGGCCGCCGTTAGCGCAGTTGAAGTGAGCATTGGCGGCAACGTCGTTCCAGCGCCGCCAAGCGCGGCTTCGAGCACGATTTCGGCACCGAGGAACATGTTGGATAGCGCGCTGATTCTGAGATACTCCGCGCCTATCACCTGAGTCATCGGATCGCTCGTGAACACCGCCGCGAAGTCGCGTGCGATGCCCAGCTCGAGTACGCTGAGGATCACGGCGGGTATCATCACATAGCCTACGGTAATCCAGCCGCTGTTTTCAGCTCTGCGTATCTGGCCGGCGCCCAAATTCTGTCCAACTATTGCTGCCACTGCAGCGCCGAAACCCAGGCTGATTGTGTAGAGCCAGCTTTCCACACGGTGACCGATGCCGAGTGCCGCTATTGCGGCGATGCCGAACGGTGCGATGCTGCGCGTGAGAACTATGTAGATGAGCGAGAACATTACGCCGGTCATCGCGGTCGGAAGACCAACGCGTGTGATCGCCGCGATCGTTGCGCGGCGCACTGGCCCGAAGCTCACCATGCGGCGTTTGTGCAGCACTACTACGCCGAGCCCGAACGCAAGTGTTCGCGTTATTGCAGTCGCGATCGCGGCACCCTCGATTCCGAGTCGCGGCGCTGGCCCGAGACCGAGTATGAGGACGGGATCGAGGATCATCGACAACGCGATTGAAACACTGAGTATCGCGAGCGGGGTGCGGGTGTCACCGCTCGCGCGAAATCCCGCATCAACGGCGAAGAACCCGAAGAACAGCGGAGCGCCCAGCAGGTACGCGCCGAGGTACCGGCGTCCGAGCGCCGCGACCGCTGGCTCAACGTTCATCGCGGCGAAGAGGTGGTCGAGCAGTAACGTTCCAACGAGTGCGACTGCGCATCCCAGCAGCACCGAATAGACCATCGCCTCGCCCACCACGCGAGACGCTTCGGCGGGGTTGCGTTCACCGTGCCGCCGCGCGGCGAGTGACGTGAGACCGATGCTCACCAGCTCGGCGATAGAGATGATGAGCCAGATCCAAAACACGCTGGCCGTGGCCGCGGCGAGAGCGACCGGGCCGAGGAAACGGCCTATCCACAGCATGTCCACCGTGAAGAACAGCGTCATCAGGAGCGTTGACGCCACCGCCGGCAGGCCTAGGCGCAGAATCGTGCGCGCCAGAGGCTGCTCGACAAGACGGGCTCCTTCCCACTCACCGGTGACGGTGATTGGAGTGACACCCTCTTCGTGCGACTCGAGCAGGGCCGAGCGCTTATCGGGCACAGGCATTGCCCAATCTATCGGCATCAGACGGGAGGCAGGGATGATGACCGGGCGAGGGTGAGCACGGAAAGCTGTCATCGGCCCGCGAAGCCGGCGTTTGCCGGAGATAATCGGGTTGGACCGGGTAAATTTCGATCGATGCTAGCACCGTCAGGAATCCATCACGTAACGGCCATCGCCAGCGATCCGCAGCGCAACATCGACTTCTACGCGGGAGTCCTGGGGCTGCGCCTCGTCAAGCGAACGGTGAATTTCGACGATCCAACCACGTACCACTTCTATTTCGGCGACGAGATCGGTCGTCCAGGCTCATTGTTGACGTTCTTCCCGTGGCCGAACGCGCGCCGCGGGCGTCAGGGCGCGGGGCAGGCTGCGGTTACGTCGTTCGCGATAGTACCGGGCTCCGTGGGTTTCTGGCTCGAGCGACTGTTGAAACAGGGAATAGAGTTCGAGCAGCCTGCAACGCGGTTCGATGGCGAGCGTGTAATCGCACTCAAGGATCCGGACGGGCTGTTGCTCGAGCTGGTTTCGCATCAGCGTGTGGAGCAGTGCGAGCCGGCGGCGGATCTTGGCGCTGAGGCGCAGGTCCCGTCGCTGCATGGGATTCGCGGCATGTACGCGGTGACACTGTGGCAGGATGGGCATCAACAGACCGCAGAGCTGCTTACCGGATCGCTCGGTTTCACGCTTGCGCGCGAGCAAGGGAGCATCTTCCGATACACGTCGGATGAGAGCAAGCCTGGTTCAATTGTGGATCTCAGAATCGTTCCAGGTCTCTGGCCCGGAGTGATGGGTGCCGGCACCGTGCATCACGTTGCCTTCCGCGCGGCGAATGGTGAGACGCAGTTGACCGTGCGCGGTGAGTTGGAATCGAGCGGATACAACGTTACGCCGGTACTGGATCGCGACTATTTCGAGTCGGTTTACTTTCGCGAGCCTGGCGGGGTTCTGTTCGAAGTGGCAACTGATGGTCCAGGATTCACAATCGACGAGCCCGCCGCAACACTCGGTCGCGAGCTGCAGCTACCCAAGTGGCTGGAGCCGCGTCGGTTCGAAATAGAGGCGCTCCTTCCCAACATTCATCTACCGCTCGATCTTCCTGGACCGAACGCGTAGCCCCAGTTCGCAAACAAACTCAGACCAAAGTGTCGTACAGATGACAGATAAGACTCCAGTTGAATTAGAGATCGCGTGCATCGATGCAATTCGCGTTCTGGCGATGGATGCGGTGCAGAAGGCAGACTCCGGACATCCAGGGACGCCGATGGCGCTCGCACCACTCGCGTATGTACTGTGGACGCGTCACCTTCGATACAACCCTGCCGATCCACATTGGGCGAACCGGGATCGGTTCATTCTTTCGTGCGGCCACGCATCGATGTGGTTGTACAGCGTGTTCTATCTAACTGGCTATGAAGTGTCGCTGGACGACATCAAGAACTTTCGCCAGTTGCATAGCAAGACGCCCGGCCATCCGGAGTACGGACACACTCCCGGAGTGGAAACCACTACGGGACCGTTGGGTCAGGGATTCAGCAACGCCGTCGGTATGGCGGTAGCCGAGGCGCATACGGCGACACTGTTCAACCGCGCGCAGCGGATCATCGATCACTACACGTACTTCATCGCGAGCGACGGCGATCTCATGGAAGGGATCTCGAATGAAGCCGCGTCGTTCGCCGGCCACAACAAGCTTGGTAGGTTGATCGGATTCTATGATGACAACCACATAACGATCGAAGGCAACACAGACCTGACGTTTAGCGACGACACGCGTCTGCGCTTCGAGGGTTACGGCTGGCACGTGCAATTTGTGGGCGATGTGAAGGATCTCGCGGCGCTGGATGAGGCTATTGCTCGCGCCAAGGCGGAAACCGAACGTCCATCCATCATCATCACTCGTACGCACATCGGGTACGGCAGCCCGAACAAGCAGGACACTTCCGCGGCGCACGGATCTCCGCTTGGCGTGGAGGAGATCAAGCTCACCAAGGAGAATCTAGGTATTCCGTCGCAGGAACCGTTCTACGTAGATCCAGATGCGCTGACATTCTGGCGCCGCGCAGGACTCGCTGGTGCAGATGAACAGGCCAAGTGGAACAAGCTGTACGCCGAGTGGAAGTCAGCGAATCCGGATCTGTGCACTGAATTCGAGCGTCGCGCGGGCGGACATCTCAACGACGGTTGGGAAGAGCTCATTCCCAAGTTCGACGCGTCCAACGGAAACGTCGCAACACGCTCGGCGTCAGGCGCAGTGATCAACGCGATTGCTTCCAAGATCCCAGAGTTGATCGGTGGATCAGCGGATCTCGCGAGCTCGACTGACACAATCGTGAAGGGTGCGCCTAGCTTTGGTCCATCGAGCTACGAAGGACGCAACTTCCATTTCGGCATCAGAGAGCATGGAATGGGCGGTATCATGAACGGAATGGCGTTGTATGGTGGAATCATTCCATATGGCGCTACGTTCCTGATATTCAGCGATTACATGCGGCCACCGATGCGTCTCGCGTGCATGATGCATCAACACGTGATCTACGTTTACACGCACGACTCGATCGGGCTTGGCGAAGACGGGCCGACGCACCAACCGATCGAGCAATTGTCCAATCTCCGCGCGGTTCCGTTCATGACGGTGCTACGTCCCGCGGACGCGAACGAGACCGCGGAGGCGTGGCGCACTGCGCTGAAGCTCAGCACGCCGGTGTGTCTCGTGCTTACGCGACAGAAGCTCGCCTTCATTGATCGTAGCAAGTACGCGGCTGCGAGCAACGTTGCGCGCGGCGCCTACGTGCTCGCTGACGTTCGGGGTGGCGAGCCGCAGGTGGTGCTCATGGCGAGCGGATCGGAAGTCGAGATCATACTCAAGGCACAGGACACGCTCGCGGAACAGGGAATTCGCGCGCGCACCGTGAGTGTGCCGAGCATGGAGTTGTTCGCGCAGCAGGACCAGGCTTATCGGGATAGTGTCTTGCCGCCCGGGATCAAGCGGGTTTCGATAGAGGCATCGCAGCCGATGTCATGGTACAAGTGGCTCGGCGAAGGCGGAGTCGCGATCGGGCTGGAGCACTTCGGTGCGTCAGGGCCGTATCAGGAGTTGTACAAGGAGTTCCATCTCACGGCTGAGAATGTCGTAGAGACGGCGAAGTCGCTCATTGCGAAGTGATTGTCCATTAAATGGCTGAACCCCGAGTGATCGATATCTCGGTGATGTTGTCCCCCGACACACCCGTGTGGCCGGGGGACACGCCGTTCTCGTGTCTGTGGACGTGGAACATGAACGATGGCGCGAGTGTGAACGTGAGTGCAGTTACGGCGAGTCCACACGCGGGGACGCATGCTGACACACCGTTGCACGTTACGAAGGGAGCGGCCGGATCGGAGTCGTTATCGCTCGACGCGTTTCGCGGGCCGGCTGTGGTGGTGGATGTGTCGGATATCGACGGCGAGATTCAACTTGGTGACGTTGATAAGCGCTTGCTCGGAAAGGTAGTAACACGACTGTTGTTGAAGACGGCTCGGAGTATCGCCAGCGGTGTGTTTCCGGAGCGTTGGCCGACGCTGTCCGTTGAGTGCACGCGGGAATTGGTGCGGCGCGGGTTTGTGCTGGTGGGGATGGATTGCCCATCCGCGGATGATCGCGAGAGCAAGACGCTGGATGTGCACCATGAGTTACTCGACCATGGCGTGAGCGTGCTGGAGAATCTGGATCTTCGCGGTGTCGAGATAGGAGAGTATGTGCTCGACGCGTTACCGATGAGGATTGCGGGACTCGATGCGGCACCGGTGCGGGCGGTGCTAGTTAAGCAGGTCCACGCGCGGAGTATATTGCCGTGATTGGATGATACGGCCGCAGCCACGTTTGGCTGCGAGCTGAATCCATCGGCTATGCTTGTGACCTATGGATCGCCGACTTGCGATTGCGATGATAGCTATCGCCGTTCTTGCAGCTATCGCGTACGGCGCATTCGGCGCGGGCGCCGGCCTTCGGAGCGACTCGGGAATTAACGATCCGCCGGCTCCCGCGGTAACGGTGCGCGATCTCGATGTGGGCCAGGGTGACGCGACGTATATACATAGTGGTGATAGCCGAGTTCTCATCGATGGTGGCCCAGATGTTCGGCGCATGGGTGTGCTGCTGGATTCGCTGCGATTGAATGACACGACTATCGATGTGGTAATCCTGACACATCAGCACGCAGATCACTATGCGGGGCTGTTGACGCTGTTCGAGTCTCGCCGGCACATCAGGATTCGTTATTTCTTCGAGGACAAGGATCCCGCTACTGCTTCGACGTTAGCGAGGCTGCGAGACTCGATAGTTGCTCGCGTGGAGCGCGACAGCCTCGCGTATCGCAGTACTGATGATCCGTGTGGTGACGGTGAGTCGATGTGCAGCATCACGCTACACGGCGGCGCGGTACTTCACATAATGCGTCCGCTTCCAGAACCGGCAAAAGCAAACAACCGCTCTGTCGCAATCAAGCTCGTCGGAGCCGATTCGGCATCTTTCACAATGTGGATTGCGGGCGACGCCGAACACGCGGCGATCCGTAACTTCGAGGACGCCGGGTACGCGTTGAACCCGGGGATGCAGGTCGATGTGCTCAAGGCCGACCATCATGGAAGCTGCAACGGCGTGACATCACGATACCTGGAGTTGACGAGTCCATCCTGGGTTGTCGCGTCAGTTGGAGGTCGGAACGATTATGGACACATGCATCAGCAAGCCAAGGCCGAGTACCGGGCGGCACGGATTCCGTGGTATCGGACGGATCAGAACGGAACTGTGACCATACGATCGGCTGGCGTGGCTGGAAGCGGGTTCACAATCACTCCGTCACGTCGGGGAAGGGATCTGAACGGGCCTAGCGATCGGAGGGCGAGTGCGCGGGGATGCGCTGGTAGTGTTGAGTGAGGTGGGATTCCCGCTTTCGCGGGAATGACGAGAGGGGCGCGGGAATGGCGACGGTCTCAGAGCGTGATGTTCCCCTTCCCACCGCTGCCGCCTTTCGACAGTTGGCTCGCTGACTGCGCGAGCCGCCGCGCCTTTTCATCGCGATCCTGGGCGATAGTCGCACGCAGAACGTCGCCTTCCTGAACTCCTTTTGGCAGGACGGCTACCGGGATCGTAATCGTACGGTTTCCATCGACTTCGATCGATGCTACGCCGTCTTCTATCTGGTCGATTATCCATATCTGACTGGAACCGACCTGCGGTGCGGGAAACGATCCGGCCATTTGTGCTCCGTTCGGACATGGCATACCGAATGCTTTGGAAAGATAGCCACACCGACCCTTTGCTCCGAGCAAGTATGCAATCCGAATCTGGCGCGACTGAGTCTTTTTGGCAGGATACAGTTGATACATTGCCGTTCCCGCGGCTCGCGGACGACGCTCGTGCGCACGTTTGCATTGTGGGGGCTGGCATAGCTGGGATGACTACCGCTTATCTTCTCGCCCGCGCCGGTAAGGCGGTGATTGTCATTGACGACGGTCCAATCGGGGGCGGGGAGACCGGGAGGACCACCGCGCATCTGTGCAACGCGCTCGATGACTACTACTCCAGAATCGCCAAATTGTTTGGCGACGGGGGTGCCCGCCTGGCTGCCGAATCCCACACCGCCGCGATTCAGAGGATCGCCGCTATCATCGAGCTCGAGGACATCGATTGCGACTTCGAGTGGCTGGATGGGTTTCTTTTCCTGGACGAGGACGGGAAGCGCGAATGGCTCGAGGATGAGCTCGTGGCGACGCATCAGGCTGGCCTTACCGATACCGGATTGTTCGAGCGGGCGCCGCTCGATGCGTTCAACACGGGTGTCACGCTTCGTTTTCCGCGACAGGCACAATTTCACGTACTGAAGTATCTGAATGGACTCGCACGAGCCATCACGCGTGATGGCGGTCGTATCTACTGCGGCACAAGGGCGAAGAACATCGAGGATGGCGCTCCGGCGTCTGTCACTACCGCGGACGGACACACCATTCTCGCCGACGACATAGTCGTCGCTACACACTCGCCGGTGAATGATTGGATGGTGATGCACACCAAGCAGGCGGCGTATCGCACCTATGTTGTTGGCCTGCGCGTACCGATCGGCGCAATTCCGCGCGTGCTGCTATGGGACACGGCGGAGCCGTATCACTACGTCAGTGTTCATCAAGCTGACAAGCCAGGTGCCGACTACGAAGTGCTCATCGTCGGCGGAGAAGATCACAAGACTGGTCAGGCGCAGGACACGGACGAGCGATTCACTCGGCTGGAACAGTGGGCGCGGGATCGCTTCTCAATGGCGGGTGAAGTGCTTTACCGCTGGTCCGGTCAATTGCTCGAGCCGGTAGATGGTCTCGCGTTCATCGGCAAGAATCCGGGAGCCGATGAGCATATCTACATAATCACCGGTGATTCGGGAAACGGCATAACGCACGGCACAATTGCGGGGATCATGCTCACGGACTTGATATCGGGCTGCGATAATCCGTGGACGGGGATATACAATCCGAGTCGAATCAACTTCCGTTCGGCGCCCGCCTACGCTCGTGACAATTTGAACGTCGCCGAACAGTATTCGAGCTGGCTAACGTCGGGCGACACCGCAAGTGTTGACGACATTCCGAACAATTCTGGCATGGTAGTACGTCGAGGAATGCGTAAGATCGCCGTGTACAAGGACGCATCCGGGAATGTCAGCGAGTGCTCTGCTGTATGCACGCATTTGTACTGTATAGTTGACTGGAATGACACGGAAAAGACCTGGGACTGTCCGTGTCATGGATCGCGATTCGACGCCTACGGTAAGGTGATAAACGGGCCGGCGATCGCCGACCTTGAGCCGGCGCCTGAGTGAGAATGAGGTGCGGATCCGGGCGACGAGATTCCCGCTTCTGCGGGAATGACGGGGCAACAGGAATGACGATTGCTTAGTCCGTCAGCCCATGTCTACTATCACCGTGTGCCGCGCGCCGTCGTCGATGAGCGGTATCACGCCGTCCGCCGCGACCACACCGTCCACCATCACACTGCTGACACCATGTTCCACGTGTGAAGGGTTGCGTACCTCGATCACGTAGGTCGCGGTCTTGTAGATATACTCGATGGTGAACCCGTCCCATGCACCCGGAATGCATGGGTTCATCGTCAGACGATCGCCGCGCTTGGTGAAACCCAGGATCGCTTCGAGCCCCGTGCGGTAGTACCAACTGGCGCTGCCGGTGTACCATGTCCAGCCACCGCGTCCGAGATGTTGGTCAGCAGTATAGATATCGGCGACCACTACGTAAGGTTCTACCTTATAGCGCTCGATCGCCTCCTTGGTATCGGAGTGCGTCACTGGGTTCAACATCTGGAACAGCTCGAACGCATGTGACCCGTTGCCAACCATGCACTGAGCCCAGATTGCCCACGTTGCCGCGTGCGTGTACTGGGCCCCGTTCTCGCGTACTCCGGGGAGATATCCCTTGATGTAGCCAGGATCATGGGTGGTCTTGTCGAATGGCGGCGTGAGCAGCATGATGAGCCGCGCGTCGTTGCGAACCAGATGCGCATCGACTGAGTGCATGGCTGTCTGCGCGCGCTTGGGATCACCGGCTCCGGAGAGAACGCTCCAGCTCTGCGCTATCGAGTCGATCTTGGCTTCGTCGGCCTTGCTGGAACCGAGCGCGTAGCCGTCGTCGTAATACGCACGCACGTACCAATCGCCATCCCATGCATTGGTCTCGATAGCATTACGGTAGCGTTCTGCCATCTTGACGAAATCATCGTGTGTCGCGATATCCCCGCGCGATGCACTGATCTCTGACACGCGCTTGAGTGTCGTGATGAGAAACCAGGCAAGCCACACACTGACTCCCTTCCCTTCAATTCCCACGCGGCTGAAACCGTCGTTCCAGTCGCCGCTCCCGATTAACGGAAGGTCGTGCTGGCCGAAGGTTGAGCCCTTGCGAAGTGCGCGAACGCAGTGCTCGTAAATTGTTGCTGTCTGGTCCGACTCCTCGGGCTTGTCATACAGCTCGTGCTCATCCGGAGCAAGCTGGCGCATGGTAATGAAGCGTACCTGTTCGTCCAGGATCGACACATCGCCGGTGACTTCTACATAGTGCGACACCACGAATGGCAGCCAGATCAGGTCGTCGGAGAAGCGCGTACGCACACCGCGGCCGCTCTTGGGATGCCACCAGTGCTGAACGTCGCCCTCGACGAACTGGCGCCCAGCAGAGCGAAGGATGTGCGCGCGCGCAACTGGCACATCGGTGTAAAGGAACGCCATGCAATCCTGAAGCTGATCGCGGAACCCGTATGCACCACTGGACTGGTATAGTGCAGTACGTCCCCACATCCGGCACGATAGCGCCTGGTATAACAACCAGCCATTCTCCATTCGATCGAACGATGCGTCCGGCGTCTTCACCTTGATTGTCGCGAGCCGGCTCTGCCATGCTGCGCTGGCGCGATCCACCTCTGCAACAGATGTCTCGGTTGCCTTGTACCTGCGGATGAGGTTACGCGCATCATCCATGGACGTGACCGCTCCCAACAGCACAATCACCTCCGCGGTCTCGCCCGGATGCACCGTAACACTCGTCTGGAGTGCTCCGCACGGATCGACAACCTCGCCAACCGATTCGCCCAACGCGGCCTTGGTCAGAGCGGCAGGCCGCGCAGGCGTGCCGTTGCGACCGATGAATTCCCGCCGGTCCGCGGTGTAACTGGTCACGTCACCGCTCATCGCGAGGAACGCCACCAACTCGGCATATTCCCGATCGAAGAAGTTCTGACCGAACACTGATGCCGTTTCGGCGTCGTACGACGTGTACACGTGCTGTTGCGTGAGATCGCGAGACACACCAAGCACCCATTCCACATAGCTCGTTATAGTAACTCGCTTTGGCGAACGTCCGGTGTTGGTGATCTTGAGCGTGCTGATCTTGACTGGATCATCGGTGGCCATCGCAATCTTCAGCGAAGTATGCACGTCTGCATGCTGATGCTCAAATACCGAATACCCAGCCCCGTGCTTGACGATATACTCCGTCATCTCGCGAATCGGAGCTGGCGTCGCTGTCCACACGTCGCCGCTCTCGTCGTCGCGCAAATAGATGCAATCGCTACACGGATCCCGTACGGGATCGTTGTGCCAGGGAGTTATGCGATAGAAGAAGCTGCTCTGCGCCCACGTGCAGCTACTCCCACTCTCCGTTATGACGAAACCAGCCGCCGGATTCGCAATTACGTTCGACCACGGAGCCGGCGGCAGCTCGGTTCCATATATTCGCAGCTCATACTCGCCAGCGTCGTTGAAGAATCCGAATCCGTTGGTAACCGGTGAGTTCGCCGGAAGCGCGGAAGCCGGAGCGCCAGCAATTCTACGTGCGTATCGCGGCGGGACAGGTGCATCGGGTCGGCCGGCGTACTCCTCATCATCATCCGGGAATTCGAGCAGTGCACCCAATCCCAGCCCGTCGCATGCGACGTGCACCCGCGCCATCGCCCGAATGAGCGCGATATCTTCCGGTTTGAGTACGTCCGTACGTCGAATGAATACACCACCGGGCCGATCGATCAATGCGGCTTCGCTCGACGCCATCACCGTGGACGTGATACTGTCATTCAACTCCTGCAAATACGAGGCGGGGCGCTCGTTCAGAATCACGAGATCTGACTTGACCCCCTTTAATCTCCAGTAGTGGTGCGCCTGCAATAGCTGTCGCACGCTCGGCATTCCTTCCGCAGCATCGATCGTCGCAAGCAGGATCGGGTTGTCACCGGAAATGCCGAGCGGCCAGAGAGACTGCTGACCACGAGTATTGTCGCGCAACTCCGTGCCGGTCGGTCGAAGCTGCGGATGCGGGTACATCAAATAACCAGCGAATTGTTGATATACAGACGCATCGCTCGGAGCGATGCCGAGGTCGCGTAGCTCAGCCTGCGCCTGCGCCCAACTCAGATCCAGGGCCCTGCGCGCGCTGAATGGATCATCGTACAGATCAGACAACTCGACTGCACGCTCGCGTGTCTCGGCGACCAGTGTCGTGAAGCTTACTGGTACCGACTTGCCAGGCTCGACCCGGATGCGCACTCGGAGCGAGAAGATGGGATCAAGGGGCGCGCCCGCCGAATTTGAGAGTGCACCTTCGTCTTCCAATGCCTCCGGGTGACGAACGGACTTGCCGCGACCGATGAACTTTGCACGATCGGTTTCGTAGGTCACGCTTCCAACTCTTTCCGGACCGGTCGCGACAACGTGCGCGCCCCAGTACACCTTCTCATCGTCCGCACGCGGCCTGCGCGTGGCGATGATCGCTGAATGATCACCGATCCACTCGGTCTCGACGAACAGATTGCCGAAAGCGGGATGCTGCCTGTCGGTGTCCAGCGACTGCAACACGATTTCCGAATAGCTCGTGAGCTCGATGTCACGCGTCACAGCGGACCGGTTGGTAATAGTCACGCGCCGAACTTCGGCGGCGTCGTCCGACGAGACCACGACTTCCATCATCGTATCGACATCACCATCGCGACGGTGGAACTCTACCCGATCACTCGCGAACGTCACACGGTAGCTGTCGGCATCAACTGCCACAGGTTGATGCGCCGCGCTCCAGACACGACCGCTGGTAATGTCCTTCACATATATCCACTCGCCCTGATTGTCTCGAGTGGTATCTCGGCGCCAGCGTGTCACCACGATGTCGCCGTAGCGGCTGTATCCACCGCCAGCGTTGGTGATCATCGTGGTGTATGGAACGTTACCCAGCAGAGCGATGCGCGGCTGCGGTGTATATGCAGTGTCCATTTCGCGCACGACTGGTTTGTCGGCTTCCGTCACCGTGATCGGGACAGGCTCATCTTCGTTGCCGGTACGCTGCACGACCAGCCGCCGCGGTATGCGCTCCTGTAGCACCAGCTCGTTGGAGCGCACCAACGGATCGGCGTGGAAGCGGCGCTGCCACACCTGCCGCTGGAGTGCGTTGGTGAGCGCCACCAGGCTCATACCTATATGGTGTGCCATGTATGTGCCAACAACTGCACGTGTGGAACCCAGCGCAGGACGCGTGTAGTCGATTGCATCCCGGAAGCCGTACGGACCCAAAGCTCCCTCGCTCTCCAGAACAGCCAGATTGCGAATTGCCTGGCGCGGATGGATCAACATGGCAAGCACAGTTGCGTACGGCGCGACAACAAGATCCTTGTTAAGTCCGCGCTTGAGCGCGAGATCCGGAACGCCGAATCCACGATACTGATAGACCAGATTCCGGTCGCGCACGTTGTACGCAGACTCTGAAACCCCCCACGGAGTCTTGCGCTCGATGCCGTAAAGGATCTGGCGACGCACCGCGCCATGATAGGTCTGGTCCAGCAGCGTGAATGGGTACGATTGAGTCACCAGCACCGGCATCAGGTACTCGAACATGCTCCCGCTCCACGACGCGAGCGCGCGTATTCCGCGATCGGACGTGAGGGAGCGTCCAAGATGAAACCAGTGTTCTACCGGAACGTCGCCCTTCGCGATGGCTATGAATGACGCAAGGCGCGCCTCCGAGGCGAGCAGGTCATAGTACGAATTGTCGAACGAGCTCGCGCTCGTCTGAAAGCCGATCGAGAACAGCTTGCGTCTCTCATCGTACAGAAAGGTGAAATCCATCTCCATCGCGTATGCGAATGCGCGATCCGCAATCGCGCGCAACCGCGCGCACTCATCTCCCACATCCTCACCTGGTGCAACGGTTCCCTGCATACGCTCACCAGATTTGGCCGCAACCATCCCGCCAGCCAACGAATGACCCGAGATCTCCATCTCGATGGTTCGCGGCTGCATGGAGTGAATCAACTGAATGCAAGCCTGCTTCAGCGCAATGAGATGGCCGGCCAAATTGCCGCTATCGACGGTCGATATGTACGCAGGCTCGAGAACCTGCAGCGTGCTGAGATCGTACCAATTGTAGAAGTGTCCCCGATACCGATGCATTCGTTCAAGTGACCGAAAGACGCACTCCAGTCGCTCGATCATGTCCTGCCGAGTTATGAAGCCAAGGTCAGCGGCGCTAACGGTAGATAGGAGTTGAAGCCCGATATTGGTGGGCGAAGTACGCAATGCGACTTCTGGCTCGGGATCCTCCTGGAAGTTGTCCGGTGCGAGCCAATTCGTTTTCTCGCTGACGAAATGGCTGAAGAATTCCCAGTGCAGCCGAGCGTACCGCTCGGCGCGTGCCCTGTCGGCTTCACCGAGCTTGATCTCACCCGGGATCGCTGGCGCAGATAGCGCAGCTGCGATGCTGGGCGACACGATCCAGAGCAGCGCGAGCGGGATAGTGGCGAGAGCCGCAAGCGCGCGCAGCGTCGTGTTCTCGGTAGTGAAGTAAAGTTGGCCTATCGCCCCCGCACCGACCGTCACTCCAATTGCGACCGCTGGCCACATACGGCGATACACCTCTCGATCCCCGCCGGATCGCATCGCGCGTTCCACTTGCGACGCAGTCTGCCACTCCAGCATGTGACGATGCGTGATGCGCAGCCTTACCAGCGTGCGGACAATTGCGTCGGCGGAAACCCATGCCTGGTGCGGTAGAAACGTTACCGCCAGTCCGAATTGCTCTGCGCTCTCCACTATGTCGCGCATCACTGCACCGTAATACGCCTGTAGCGACTGATCGGTGGGTGGTTGGAGTATCTCCAGCAACGCTGCAAAGAGCCAGGGAAAGGCGAAGAGCACGAGTACGACGCCCGTCCACAATAGCGGCGGACCAGGCACGATGAACCACCCCGTGAAGAGCAGTGCCAGCAGGGCGATCTCGACTAGCGAGCGTCGTAGGTTGTCGAAGATCTTCCATCGTGACAGCGTAGACAGTCGGTTTGGTTCCGGACCGTCTGGACCCGGCACGGTAGCGCTGAGCCAGCTCAGGATCTGCCAATCCCCACGAATCCAGCGGTGCTTGCGACGCGTGTACGCGAGATATCTGGTGGGATAGTCATCGTACAGCTCTATGTCTGTTACGAGACCAGCACGCGAATATGTACCCTCAATAAGGTCGTGACTCAACAACGTGTTCTCAGGGAAGCGGCCATGAGTCGCCTCCTCGAACGCATTCACATCATATATGCCCTTGCCGGTGAAGCTCCCCTCACCGTACAGGTCCTGGTACACGTCCGAAACCGCAGTCGTGTACGGATCGACTCCCGGGTGTCCTGAGTGAATCGAGGCAAACTTCGAGCGATATGCGCTCGTTAACGCGACGCCCACACGAGGTTGCAAAATTCCGTAGCCGCGAGTTACGCGCCCAAGCGTCTCATCGTACTCCGCAGCATTCAGCGGATGTGCCATTGTGCCGACGAGCTGCGCGGCAGCTCCGCGCGGCAACACAGTATCGGAGTCCAGCGTTATCACATACCGAACACCGGCGAGCCACGATACATCGCCCGCAATCACCGGAAACGCGTCGCTCGATCGGCCGCGCAGAAAGCGATTGAACTCTGCGAGCTTGCCGCGTTTGCGCTCCCATCCCATCCAGACACCTTCAGTCGCGTTCCACTTGCGCGCACGATGTAGTACCAGGAACGGCCCCGGATCGGCAACAGCATTGTACTTCTCGTTGAGGCCTCTCACTCCGGCCTCGATCGCATCGACGACGTGAGCATCGCCGGCCAACGTCTCGGCTTTCGCGTCCGTGAAATCGCTCAGGATGACGAAGCGCAGATTCGGATCCGGGTTCGCGAGATACTGCACCTCCAGGTGCTCCAACGCCTCTCGCACAGCCGCAACAGTAGCAAAGAGCGTCGGGACGACAACGGTCGTACGTGCGTACCCCGGAATTCCTTGCTCGCGGAAATCCATCTTCGACAATAGATGTGGCGGGACTATTACCGTCACGAGCTTGTTGACTACCGCAACGCCCACTTCGCTCGCCGGAATCGCGAGGATGAGCAAGACCAGTAATGCATATCCCCCGGAGCTGATCGGCGCGCTGTCCAACACTACCGCGAACACAATCAACATCACCGCCGATATGACGCCGAAATACACGAGACTCGGGTGGCGCTTTGCCCATCGGTACACTCGTTCACCGGCGGTCGGCGTGTACGTTGTTCGCTCTTCGAGCGTCAGCCGTCCGTCAGCAACCAGCCAGTAGCCTACGTGCCCCATTCGTGGATCGCCAGGATGCTCCCGCGATAATGCGAGCACCTCGTTCGCGATCGAATCCTCATCCCGCTTGGTTCGCTTGGCGACCTGCTCCACTACGTGGCGATATTCGTCGCGTGACCCGAACGTCATGTCGGCATACACATGAGCGGGATCGTCACGCAACAGCTTCTCGGTGACACTCTGCGATTCGACGAACTCGTTCCAGTCCAGGCGCGCGATCATGCGCAGACTCTGGATGCTGTTCGTGATCGTGACCTGCGTGATGGCGATGCGGCGGTTGGAGCGCGTCACCGCGTCTTCGGCGCTCAATCCGTCTTCAGCGATCCATTGTTCCAGCCAAACCAGCGGCGTGAAATTGGTCTGGTAGCTGCGGATCTGTCCCAGAAAGCGCGCAACGAACGTGGCGGTAAGCGGCGGGTGGTTGTCAATGAACGTGGACAGTGTCTGCGACAGCGCTTCGGATGACTCGGCGCTTGCGATTCGGATTCGTGTAGCCCACACGTCCGCTTCCTGCACTTCCGCCAGGCGCGCAGCGGTCCTGAGCGCCATTCTACGAATGTTCTCAACGAGACTGAGCCGCAACATCGTGGGTATCGCCCAGAGCTCGCCCAGTTTCAGCAACGACACGCGCTGGAACTCGCGCGTGAACAACGTGATGTTGTCGAGATCGAGCCGACCTTCTGTGTGCCCAATCAGCTCGATCGCCAACTCGTACACGCGTGGGTAGCCGGCAAGCGTGCCGCTGGCGAGTTTGGGGAGTTCCTGATAGTACTTGTTCGGGAGCGCAGTGCGAACCTCGCGCATGTGCTCCTGCACGATGTAGTAGTTGTCGAGCAACCACTCGCCCGCGGACGAAATATCGATCCCATGCGCAGCCGCATCGCTCAACGCGCGCTGGATCTCGGTGAGCACCGCACGCGTGTCATCAAGCCGCCTGAGTAGCGGGCCTGCGCCACGTCGTAGCGGAGGTGGCCCGATCTTCTCCTGGCGCGCTACCGCCCGTGCGCGCTCGGCAAGCCGATCGATGCCGAGCACCTCGCCCCGAATCGGAGCTACAAGATGAGCTCCCGGATAGCCTTCCTCCTCTGAACCAGTCCAGGGGAGGAATCGCTTGAGGATGTTCTTTTCGGTTTTCGGGGGGGTCGCAGTGGGCACGTAGCGAAAGTTAAAGACGCCGCCGAGGCAGCGCCCCGAAGTTACGCGCGGACTCGGCCGGCGTGAGGCGCCCTTTACCCTCGGACGCTTCTAGCTATTGCACGTAGTACGCCTTGATCGCGGACGAGACTACAGCATCGCGAGTGCGTGTTGGGTTAGCACTATCGGAGAGCCGTCCTTCATCCATGATCTCGTCCCAGCCCTGCTTGACCCAGATCACGAAGTGCTCGGCGCTCATTCCACTCTTTTGCGCCTCCTTTGCGGCGTCTTCCACGGCTTGGTTCACCTCGTCGCGGGAGGCAACAGGATCTGCGCAGTGCTCGCGGAGGGCAGCACGGAACTTGGTCGTCGTGTCGTCGCTGAGCACGCGGAAAATATACTACGTATGTTTGTGTGGGGGTACTGTCCCATTCGCGACGGCGCCAAGATCGGCCGCCTCCGAGTCCACAGTTAGGCAGCTACCAGCGGGACCAGCTCGCTCATGTTGGGAACCGCCATCCGGCAGGCGGCCAGGGCATCCAGCACCGAAGGGTCGAAGGCACTTCCCCGGCCCTCCCACAAGATCTGAGACGACGCTTCCCATGAAAGGCCGGCCCGATAAGGACGCTCGGCAGTCAGCGCCTCGTAGACATCGGCAACACAGAGGATACGGGCGGTCATGTCCAGGCGATTACCGCTCAGGTGCCAGGGATAACCGCTGCCATCCAGGCGCTCATGATGCAGCGCCGCCGACCAGGCGAAGTCCCTGAACGCCGGTACCCGCGATAGGATCTCCCAGGTGAAGAAAGGGTGCCTCTCGACGGCCGTTCGCTCCGGCGCGGTGAGCTTGCCGGGCTTGTCCAGGATCGAGTTCGAGACGCCCAGCTTTCCTATGTCGTGGAGCAGTCCGGCCCGGTACACGCGCCGTTGCGTCCCAGAGTCGAGCTTCATCTCGCGCGCGATCCCAAGTGCGTATGCGGCGACATTGCGCGAATGGGAGTAGGTGTATGGCGACTTGGCATCGATGATATCGGCGAATGCGCGGGCTATTACGTCCAGATCATCCTCGCTTACCCAGCGCACATGTGACATGGGCTCGGCGGCGATCACCTCGTCTGTGGGGTCGGTGCTGTCGAGCCGTTCCCACCAGCTGGATTCGTTGCGCCAGGAGGCGAGCCGGTCCACCAGGGTCGGGTCGAACCAGGTTCCACTCCGGGCGCGTGCGACCTTGACGGCGGCGCCGGCGCCGGCGTGCTGATGGAATACGTCAACAACCTGCGCGAGATTGGCGATGCGCGACATGATCGGAATCGCTGGACCGGACAGTCCATCGGGGTGGCCGCGCCCATTCCAATGCTCGTCCAGGTGCCGCACCGCATCGGCCGTGGCTTGGGGGAAGCCGAGTCTGACGGCGATGTCGGCACCGCGCTCACAGCGAAGGCCCATGATCTCCTTCATGACACCGTCGCCGCGGGCGACATCCACAAAGTGCCTGATCTTGTCTGAAATGCCGCCATCCATAGCGACGGTACGCGCGGTCTGGATGGCGAGTGAGACCCGATTCTGACGGTCCACGACCTTCATGCGCGGCTTGAGCTCGAGATCATCACTCCCGAAAAGCTGGCACAGGCGCGCAGCGTTGCTGGAGCAGCCGGCGTCCTTGAGCAAGAGGGCGTAGTAGAGCGCGGCGTTATCGGTTGACGACAGTCCGATTTCGCGGCCCATGCGCATGCCAATCAGGCAGCTTCGCATGGTGTGGCCGATAGGCTGCCCCTCGGTAAGATCGAGGGCGCAGGACAGCGCGGAAAGTACCTCGGACAGGTTGATACGCGCTGGCATAGTGCCAGCTAGTTTCGGCGGGGGAGTAGCCGAAGTTGATTAGGGAACCATCGTCATTCCCCGGACCCCGCCGTCATTCCCGCGAAAGCGGGAATCCCGCCGCCTAGGGACCATCCTTGAGGGATCCCCGCTTTCGCGGGGATGACGTCCGTCGCTGTCGCGGGGATGACGTCGGTCGCTCTCGCGGGATGACGCGCTAAATCACGTCCCCGCGTACCACTCGTACCCCTGATCGCTCCAGTAGCCGCCGTTCCGTTCGGGCATGAACACGATTTTCGTGAGGTATTTGGTATTCTTGTAACCCAGTTTTACGGGCGAGAACAGACGTGCCGGCGCGCCGTGGCCCGGTTCGAGTAGCTTGCCATCCAGACCGTAGCAAATGAGTGTCTGCGGGTGCATGACGCTCTCGATGTCCCAGCTCTCGTGATAGTTGTTGTCGAACGATTGAAAATCGACGTACTTTGCGTCCGGCGTCGCACCCACTGCGCGCGCGATATCGCTCATGCGGCATCCGGTCCATGATTCCACGGCTGTCCACCCTTCCACACAAAAGTGGTTCACACGTTGAGTGACGCGCGGAAGGCGTTGCAACATTTCCATCGTGAGCGTGATCGGATGCGCTACGAGCCCCGATATCTCGAGCGTCCACGCGCCCCGTGCCGCCGGGTCCCACACGGGCACTGTGTCTGAAATGAAGTACTTCGGGAGCGCTGATCCGGCATTACGCCACCGCGATGCGGGCGAGTCCATGGACGTATGCCTGAACAATCCGCGCTCGAGCGTCTCGTTCTTTCGCATTGCGTAGTTCAGGATCCTCTGCGCGCCTTCGGGTCCGCGCGAGCCGCACGCAGCGAGAAGCCACGACGCAGTAATTCCACCGCTCGCTGCAAGAAAATCACGTCTACGCATCGACATCAGTCCTCGTGCGCTTGAACAGGTGGTAGAAGGGGCGAGCATCGCGCAGCTCCGGCGCACGCTCGGGATTGTATTTCCCAGTGACTATGGATCGTATCGAATAGGGATCGACGGCCAACACCATGAAGATATGGATCACAGACAGCGCAACGAGCGAAAGCATCACGAGAAAATGCCAGTAGCGCGCGTACACGTATCCGCCCATGAGATTGGTGAGAGGCGCGAGTGACACCGGCTTCCAGACTGCAAGCCCCGTTATCACGGCCAGAATCGCCAGTATCGGTATCGAGAAATATGTGAATTTCTGCAGCGCATTGTGCTTGCCTTGATGCGGATGCCGCTTGCGCACGAAGGCATAGAATTTGACCATTTCCCACGAATCGCGGATGTCACCCCGCCGCGGCGCGATGTCGCGCCACTCTCCGTGCAGGTAGATGAAGATGATGTATGCTGCGCCGTTCGCTACGAACAGCCACATCATCGCAAAGTGCCAGTTACGCGCGCCGGCGAGCCATCCGCCGAACGTCGCCCAGTTTGGTATTGCCTTGCCCGCGAAGGGATAGCAGCAAAAGGCCGCGCCGCGCCGCGCGAATGCTGGATAGGCGTTGAAGATCTCCAGGCCGCTTCCGATCATTATTACGAGCGCTACCGCGTTCACCCAATGAGTCAGGCGAACGAACCAGTGGTGCCGATCCACAGCCATGAACTGTCTCCCTTTCTTCGGCGCGGAAACGCCGGTTTCGGTCCGGGGTCAAAGATACCGCTATCAACTTCCAATGGCGGAGTACGGCACGTGCTGCATATTGGATGTGTGGAGCGATCACCCACCGAAATGGCCGAAGCTGGCTCCAAGTATCTGAAGTACGTCTCCTGGAAGCGCGTCGCTGCTTCCGTGGTCGCGCTGTGGCCTGCGCTTTCATGCGTACCGCCCAAGCCTCTCCTCATAACCGCGCGACCGGCTGTGGAAGCATCACACCCGGAAAATCCCCGTGACGTGCCGCGCGCCGAGGTACGCTTTTACGACACCTTCTGGCGCGCGCTAGAGGACGTCAACCTGCAGACGGCCTGGATCATGGCCGAATCGAACGAACAGCGGAGGCTTACCGACGCCATCGAGGACTTTTTCGGCGGAAAGAACGCGGAAGCCGACTCGACAATAGTTCCGCTCCTCAAGGCCCACGACCGCGAAGTTCGGAGTGCGGCGCGCATCACCTATGGAGCGATCCTTACCGCAGAGGGCGACTGGTCGCGCCTGGCGACCTACGCGGACTCCGCTGGCCGCGGACAGCGGGACGCTGCCGGTGTCGAGACGTGGGCCCCCGCATTCAAGGGTTTATCGACGAGAGTGACCTTTAGCGATTCCGTATCATCGCTGCCCCTCACCCGCTCCACAACGGGCGTCGCGATCATTCCTGTAATCGTGAACGGCGTCAAGCGACATTTCTGGCTGGATACAGGGTCGAGTATCACCATTCTTACCTCCGAAGTCGCGGACGCATCCAGCGTCGCCGGGATCGGTAGTGACACGCTCGAGCTGGTTTCGTCGGTGGGACGCCTGGCCACTCGCGCGGCGGTAGTGCGCTCGCTCCAGCTGGGCGGCATTACCATCACAAACGCGCCAGCCATGATCGTCAGCAACGAAGCGCTTCAGGTTCGCGAGGCTACCACGGGAATGCCACCGCAGCCAATCGATGGTGTGATCGGGTTCGACGTCATACGAGCGCTGGACCTGGCGATCGACGACATCAACGGGCGCGTAATCATCCGGAAGCCGGTTGTCCGCGCGGACGACGCCAACCATCCGCGGAATCTTGCATGGTTCGGCGTGCCGATCGTGACTCTGCTGACCGAAGGCGGATCCGCAGTTCACATGCTGCTGGATACCGGTGCCGAAGAGACGTTCGGCACCCCCGGAATGGCCCGGAAGACCAAGGCGCGCTGGCGGGAAGCCGAACGCAGGACCGTCCAGGGTTTTGGCGGTGCCGCGACCGAGTCCGGAATCGTGCTCCCGTCCGTCCGGCTCTTTCTTGGAGACGTGCCGCTCTCGTTCCAGCGAATTTTTCTCTACGACGCGAGATACCCGACGATTTTTGCCCTGGACGGCACGCTCGGCGCCGAAGTCGGCCTCGGCGGCGTGGTCCGGATCGACATGACGAACGGCCGGTTCGACGTATCAGGAAAGTGATCGCCACTTGATGGAGTGCCGGATCGCGGCTGTAATCGCGGTTCCGGACGCGCTACATTTGTGGGATGCCCGCTGAAAACAACGAGAAACTGACTGGCCCGCACAGTGGATTGTTCGGAATTACCTCTGTCCTGCTCCTGACGCTTGCGACGTGGTGCTTTCTGTACTTCCTGCACGTGAAGCTCTGGCGTGACCCGATCAACCCAATGTCGCCGAACGAGCGGTCAACTGTGATTCAGCCCCCCGCGCCGGCTACAACGCCAACAACGCCAACGACAACAACGGCGCATTAGGGCGCCGCTGCGGTTACAAGTCGCGGTTACAAGCGGCGGCTACAACTGCTCCGATTTTATGACGAGCATCTTCTCCACCTGCATATCCCGGATGGAGTAGCCAATCCCACCGGTGCCGAGTCCGGACGTGCGGAGGCCAGCAAACGGCATCCAGTCCACACGAAACGTCGTGCTTTCGTTGACGAGCACGGCCGTCGCATCGAGCCGGCGGAATGCACGGAGCGCAGTGTCAAGCGAGCGAGTGCAGATCGCTGACTGGAATGAGAATGGGAGTGAGTTTGCGCGATCGATTGCCTCGTCCATTTCGTCGAACGGATAGACGCACACTACCGGCCCAAATACTTCCAAGGTACTGACGCGCGCATTACCCGGTGGGTCGTAGAGCACCGTACACTCGTAGCACGTGTCGGAAATGCGCTTGCCACCGCAGAGCACCTTTGCGCCTCCGGCTTTTGCTTCGCGCACCCACTCGTCAATGCGATCGACTTCGGAGGTGGCAATGAGCGGGCCGACTTCCGTGTCAGCGCTGGTTGGATCGCCCACGCGAAGTCGCTTCACGCGCGACGCAAGATCGTCAGCAAGACGCTTCGCGACTGAGCGATGCGCGAAGATGCGCTGAATTGAAACGCAGACCTGGCCTGCATGGTAGAAGGCGCCCTTCACCAGCATCGGCAGCATCTTCTCGACGTCTGCGTCTTCCGCAACGATTACCGGAGCCGCACCGCCGTGCTCGAGCGCGCAGCGCGTTCCGGGCGGCAGCTTGGAGCGAAGCATCCAGCCGACCTTGGCGCTCCCGATGAAAGTGAGAAAAGCAACGCGTGGATCTGTTGCGAGACGTTCCGACAGCTTGTGATCTGTAGGCACTACTACCTGGCACCAACCATCCGGCAATCCGGCATCGTGCAGCATCTTCGCAAATTCAAAACACGACATTGGTGTGCGCTCAGCTGGTTTCGCTATCACTGGACAACCGGCCGCAATCGCAGTCGCGACCTGGTGCACGATCAGGTTCAGCGGATGGTTGAACGCGCTTATCGCGACGACCGGTCCGGCAGGCTCGAGGCTGGTGTATGCCATATGATGGGCCGATGCGGCATTCAGTCGCATGGGGATTTCGCTGCCATGCTGCGTGCGCAATACATCCACGCATGCACGCACGGAGTCGGCTGCTCGAATCGCCTCGGCGCGCGCATCCACCAACGGCTTTCCGCCTTCACGCGCGATTGTCATCGCGAGCTGATCCACCTCATCATCCATCCGGTCAGCGAGCTTGCGAAGGATGCTGATGCGAGCGGCTGGCTCGAGCCACTTGCTCTTGTCACGGAACAACGCAGACGCCGTGGTAAGCGCGGTTTCGATCACAGCTGCATCGGCAACCGCGAAAGTCGCGAGCGCCGAGCGATCGTAAGGCGAGAATACCGTCCCGTCACCGGCTGATGCGGTCGCACCCGGGACGAACAATTGAAAGTGCGGAAGAGACTGTGCCATGATTGAAGCTATGACTGGAACTTCTATGCCGCGGAATCGGTGGGGCTTGGTATTGGCAGGGCGATGTTGAAGCGGAATGGCTGCTCCACCAACTGACGAACGCGCTTGCCGTTCAGGCGCGCTGGTGAGAATCGCATGCCCGGCAGCGCCGCGAGAACCGATGCGGCGAATTGCGGATCGGTGGAATTGAGTATTTCCAGCGACTTTATGTCAACAGTGCCGGTAGTGTCAACGATGAATCGAACTACCACCTTTCCCTGTATTCGTCGCTTGAGCAGATCCGGCGGATACCCTGGAACAGTGCTTCCAGACGAGACCTGGACGGCGTTATCGACTTCGAAGCTGGTGTAGACATCGTCGCCAGCTGACGCCGTTGTATCGGCTCCATGCTGTGCACCCCGGACGTCGTGAACGGGGTTCCGTTGGCCGGCACGCCGGGTCGTTTTGTTCACGGCACTGCCTGCGCCGTTTCCGGCACCGGTTTCGGAAAAGTAGGACAACGAAAGCATCGCCATCATCCCGCCACCGGAGCCACGAGTTGCGGGCGGCGCAGGTTTCGGCGGGGGCGGCAGGAAGAAGACTGACTGTTCCGCTGCGACGGGGCGGTCCAGCACGTTACCGACCGTCCAAACGAGAGCCGCCAATGCGACCACGTGGAACACACCGCTTACGGCCGTGGGCCAGACCAGCGGTTTGGGGTACCAGAATCGCCCGAGTGCCGCGACGGGGCGGCCACCGGGATAAGCGGCCACTAGCGGTCCGAGCGACGCGATCGTTGGCTGAGCGTGACGAGGCGCATTCGTCATACGAACACCCTCTTGGTGGCGCACCTGACGGTACGAATTATCGAAAGATATATCCCCCACCGGAAGGACAGAAGATGCGATGCCGGACCCGGATTGCGCTGCTCCGTCGCCATTTGAAACGCCGCGCTGAACAATGCGAGGAGAACCACACAAGCATGAACACGAATACTCAGCGCGCTATGACGCTCGCCAGCCACAAGAGACTATCACCTTCGTGCGCGCGCCAGAATGGTCCGGTGTGCGCACCGGGTGCCTCGGTGTAAACGTGCGGCACACCCAATTTGACAAGTGCCTCGTGCAGCACGCGGTTCACGGTCAACGTGCTCGCATCTTCGGTACCGACAACGAACCACAGGGCCGGCAGCGGCCGATGATCGGCCACCGCGCGCCGCACCATCCACACGGGATCTACCGCGCGCCAGTTGGCGATGTCCGGACCCACCTCCTCCACCATGTCAGGCCACGTGCTTGCCCACGCTACACGTAATTCGTCTATCGTCGTGGCTTCGCGAACGGGACTGGAATCCGGGTAGCCACCAAGCCGCATGAGCGCGAGACCGGCACCTGAAAGGCTCGCACCGGCCGCGAAGACGTCCGGATACTTGAGCGGTAGATACACGGCGCCGTAGCCGCCCATGCTGAGTCCCGCCACCGCGCGATGCCGCTCGTCGGCGAGAGTGCGGTATGCAGAGTCAACTCGCGCGACGAGGTCATGCGCTATGTAGTTGTCGTAACGCATGTGATGCACGCAGAAATCGGTAGGCAACTCGCCTCCAATGAGAACCGCGCGTCGACGAAGGCAAGTCGCGTAATCCGGAGATGTCCTCCAACTGTGATAGAACCCGTTGTCGCCGTCGGGCATGACGACAATCATTTCAGGCATGCCAGCCGTGACGAGCGAATCGAGAACCGAGTCGATTGCGAGGCCGATCACCCAGCTCCGTTCCGTACCACCAGTGCCGTGCAGGTAGTATGCGACTGGAAAGCGACGCGTCGTATCCGCGCCGTACGAGCGCGGAAGGTACACAATGAATTTCTTTGAGACGCCGAGTGCAGGCGAGTATAGTGAATCCTCGACTACAGCACCGCGCGCGGGGGAAGCGCCGGAGCTGTTCTGCGCGAGTGCCGTTGACGCTACAGTTAGAAGTATAGCCAGCGCAAGCAAGTGGCCTAGTTGCCGCGCCGGCGTACGTGTCATGGTTTCGCCGGCGATCCCGTTGAAGGCATGACGAACTCCGCGTCGGGCACCGGCGCGTTTATCTGAACCGTGTCGAGCATGATGTGTTGACCGCCTGACTGGCCTTCGGTATCGGAGTCTACCTTGAACGCGACCATGATGCCATCCACTGTTCGATAGTCGCGGAAGAATGACTCGAACACTACAGGCGCGCCGTTCATGACCCTATGACCCTGCCACTTGGTCTGCAGATGCGATGTGGTATCGAAGTAGTACGTGTCCGCGAGGCCGGCCGCGTTTACCACTTGGAGCTTGTATGCCGGACGCCCGTCCGCGGTGTCTATTCCGGCGTAGGTGACGTGATTCCCCTTTTCAGCATAGTGAATCAGGGGACCGTCCATGTCGCCGCCCGCGATGACATTCTTGGCTTCGCCTTCTGGAAGGATGCGAGGCATCGTGTCGTTCTGGATCTCGACGGGGTTGATCGTCCATGCGGTCTTTCCGTCGTAGGCCTGCACTATGCGGCCGCCGTCCAGCGTGATCTCGGTATGAATTCGGCCCGGCCGCGCGAGATCCACGGCGAACGGATGCTTGGTGGTTGAGAACTGAATGTAGCCGCGCAGCTTTTGCGTCTTCGCGCTCTCGATTTGCGCGATTCCTCCGCGGCGAGCGATATTGGCCGATATTACCTGATCCGCGGTCATCGCGGGTGTTTGTGCGTAGCCTGTCGCCGAGAGCAACAGTGTGCCAATGGCCGGTAGCCACGCAATGGTTTTCCTAACGGGCACGCTCTCCTCCGGGGAATTGTGACCAGCCGCGCCATAACGGACATAAAGCATACGGCGCTGTCGATACTTCTGCGGGAATCATGCTGAAGCTCTATATAATGGCTGACCGGCGTGCGGCTGTCGCTGCGGCGGCGGCATTGCGCAGCGAGTGGCTACGTCAACGCTGCCAATGGGCCCGCAGCCGACGCTGTCGGCGCTACTATTAAGAAGGTGTATACCACGACGCCGGGCGAATGGAGATTTACGCTTGCACGACCTGTCTGACGCCGAGATTCCCTCGCGCGACGAGGAGCCAAGTGCGCTACGCATAGAGTGGCGCGTTGCGGCTGTGGTATGGATCGTACCGGCGTTGCTCAGCGCCACCACTTCGTATGCTTTCACGCGTATTACAGGCAATCCAGTTGCGTTCTGGAATGCGCTTGTCATCAACATCCCGATATGGTACTTCTGGGCCTTCGCGACACCGGTGATCTTCTGGCTCGGAAGAGTCGCGCGAATTGGTTGGCCTGCGTCACCGACCAACGTACTCCTTCATATTGTAGTCAGCATCCTCGCAGCTCTGACCGACGTCGTCTGCGGGATGAGCATTGCCGCATTGCTCGGCGTTGCATCACTTGGCGATCATGTTTTTCAGCGTTATCTGGTGAACTTCATGTCGTGGCTGCTGACCGGTGTGCTCACGTACTGGACCGTGCTGGGCGCCGGTTATGCGTTGGAGTTCGACCGTAAGTACCAGCGCCAGCAGCTGCGATCGTCCGAGCTTGCCGCGCAACTTGCGCGGGCTCAGTTATCCGCGCTGCGAAGCCAGCTTCATCCACACTTTCTGTTTAACACGCTGAATACCGCCGTTTCACTGGTGCGCGTGGATCGTACGGATACCGCAGTCAAGGTACTGACGAGCCTGAGTGACATTCTTAGACGCCTGCTGCGCAACGCACCGGACCAGGAAATTACACTGCGCGAGGAATTGGCATTTCTCAACGCGTACGTTGCGATCGAGAAGATTAGATTTCCCGATCGGCTGAGCGTCAAGATCGACGTCGGCGATGATGTGATGGAGGCGCTGGTTCCGAATCTGGTGTTGCAGCCACTCGTGGAGAACGCAATTCGGTATGGCATCGGGCGCAGAAGCGTTGCCGGCCACATCGAGGTGTCGGCGCGATGCAGCGGCAACCAGTTGACACTTCAGGTGCGCGACGACGGGCCGGGTCTGCCGAACGAGTGGCTACCAAGCCTGACCGGCGGCGTGGGACTGGCGAATACACAGGGTAGATTGCAGCAGATGTACGGACGATCGCACGAATTCGTGTTGGGGAATACATCGGCCGGCGGTGCGGAGGTTACCATTGTGATTCCGTTTCAACTCGCATCGACCGATTATCTCACAGCGCACGCCAGCAATTTTGTGGCTGGAGTAGATCATGCGTGAGATTCGCACACTGCTCGTGGACGACGAGCCATTGGCCAACGAAGGGCTGCGGGTCATGCTCCAGCGTCACGCCGACGTGCGCCTGATCGGTGAGTGCCGCGACGGCAAGCAAGCAGTCGAGCAAATCAGGCTGCAGGTTCCAGATGTCGTGTTCCTGGACGTGCAGATGCCGGAGCTCGACGGCTTTGGCGTACTCAGAGAGCTTGGTTGCGACCTATCATCAATGCTCGTGTTCGTGACCGCACACGATGAGTACGCGCTCCGCGCCTTTGATGTGCAGGCAATCGACTACCTGTTGAAACCCGCGCAGGAAGACAAGCTGGACCGCACCATGGAACGTGTCCGGCGCCAGCTCGACGGCAGCCGCGCGCTGGATCTGAGCCAGCGGCTCGCGACGTTGCTGGCCGACCGTGAGTCGGTGGGATCCGCGGCGTCAACGACTAGCGGAGCGGAAGCGACTCCCAATGCCAATCACACTCCGGCCAATTCTTATCTATCGCGCCTGACAGTGCGCACCGGAAGGCGTTCGATCGCGGTCCCGGTGACCGACATCGATTGGATCGCGGCCGATGATTACTGTGTGAACATCGTGGTGAAGGGGCGACGACACTTGCTACGCGCATCGCTTGCGTCACTGGAGACCAAGCTCGATCCAGCGATGTTTGTTCGCGTGCATCGATCGGCGTTGGTCAACATCACGCGAGTGAAGGAATGGCAGCAGCGACCGTTCAGACGGTTGGTCCTGGTGTTGGCGGACCAGACGCAGCTTCCGGTGAGCAGGAGTAGAAAGGCGCAGTTGCTGGAGATGCTGGAGGGGGCGTAGTGGCACGAAGCGCCGCGTCACGTCGGGAAATCAGCGCCCCCGTAGTGCCAACGCTGACACCAGCGACAGCGATGCCCGCGAGCCAGCCCCCAAGGATGTCGTCAATCCAGTGCTCATCCAAGTAAAGCCGTGTCCACGCGATGCCGATCGCGACCGATAGTGCAATTGACGCGGTAGTGTGCCTGGCGCGCGCGGATGATTGTTCCGCGGTCTGCGCGGCAAACGCAAGACCAATCGCAGTCGCCGCACACGTGTGACCACTCGGGAACGCATAACGATCGAGCCCGGGATGATGCGTCGCTTTCGGTGGCCGCGACTGGTGGATCATATAGCGCACTCCACGATCGACTACCGTTGCGCCAATGGAGGCGAGCGGTATGGCGAGAGCGGTGCGGCCGGCGCGGCGCGAAACGCCAAGCGCGAGGACAGTCGCCAGAAGCGGATGCACGTGTGGATTGGCGATGTTTGTCGCAACACGAGCGATTTTGGTGAGACGTTCGGATTTGAGTGGCCGAATCAGCCGCCGAGCCCGGCGGTCATAGGCAGCGGTTGCGCCCCGATCCACGGCAATCGCGAGCAGGGTGAAGCCGACGGCGGAGAGACCCGCGGCCAGGGCCAGAGGCCGCGCGGCGGCGACTCGGCGGGGTTTTACTCTCGGGCTAGCCTGGCGAACGACGGTCTGTTCGCGGGTTGGACTTCCTGGTTGCGCGGGGCGCATGGCCCGTAGGAACGCACGGATCGAGCCGGTTGGAGATGGCTGGTGCGGGAGGCGCTGGGGGGCGGGCGGGTTGGCGCTCGTGATGCCGGATACACGAGCGAAACAGTACCGCGTTGAGGAGGGCTGGACTAAATTTCTCCGGCTGTCCCCGGTTCCTTGAGGTTCGGAGGGATGGGACTGGAGGACTCGATTTTTTGGGTAGTTAGGCCAGGTAGCTCAGTCGGTAGAGCAGCGGACTGAAAATCCGCGTGTCGGCAGTTCGATTCTGCCCCTGGCCATTGAGGTAAGTGCTTGAGACACAAGAGCCAAGACCAAAGCGCACCCAGTAGATCACTGGGTGCGCTTTGCAACCGGACACGACTATACGGGACATACGGGATCCGGCCGTACATTCCGTACGGTCGTGCAAGATCCTAGCTTGCGTCACCAGAGCAGTTCAGAGCGAGCTGCCGCCTGGATCTGCCTGCGATCTCAGCGCTGAACACTCGCCGCGTGAATATCAGGCTGACTGAGGTATGCATCAAATCGAGATCCAGATGGGTGCGCTAGCTCCCGTTCGTCTCCAGGC
Organism: Gemmatimonadota bacterium; assembly: GCA_041691775.1. Lineage (GTDB taxonomy): Bacteria > Gemmatimonadota > Gemmatimonadetes > Gemmatimonadales > Gemmatimonadaceae > Fen-1247. Next base: position 222,112 of record JBEPUB010000005.1, on the reverse strand, counting down.
AGGAGGGATACCGGCAGCCTGTATTTCTCAAAGCTTGATCCGTTGAGCGAGCCCTTCGAAGGATCTTTATCCAAGAAAGAGTACGGACATTGGCAGCTCGCCCACTCTGTGGTGATACTAAAGTGGCATTATAGCTGTAGTTGCATGCCGAGATAGAGCCTCAAACACGACCCCGACGGAGCCTATGAGCGAGGAAAACAATCCGTGGCCCCAAGGCATTGCCAACATCGACTTCGACGGGAGTCCGGCTGGCGTACGCTGGAACGGCCCCACTCCTGAGCAGAAGGCTGAGGCCGAGGCACTACGATCCGATCCAAGGGTGATTGAGTTGATGGCGCGGCATAAGCGCGTGAGCCAGCGTGCACCGTTGGAATTTGCTATTGTGGACCATCCGCTCCCACAGGGAATCGTCGCAGTCGTTCACCTTGGCCAGCCGGGGCCGCTTCCTCGCTATGCTGTCGTATCCGCGACCGCATTTGACGATCATGTGTATCTCAGCGCACGCCTCAATGCGTTTGCGTATGCGATGGCTCACGAAGACGACAATTCACCCGTAACGATCACGATTCACAGTGACAAGACGGTGGAAGTAAGTTCACAGAGATACGGGAAATCGACGCAAGGTAAGAATGAACGAGGAGCGGTAGCTGACCTTCACCGAAACTCCGGACCGATGCTTAGTGCGCGCTTGAACGCTCCCGTTCAAGACATACCTGGCCACGGGCCCGCGCGCGTGGTGCATCCAGGGAAGTAGCTATTGGCGCATCCGCCAAAGCCACCTCGCTTGTCCGCAAGTATCTGAGGGATTATTCCAAGGAAACTAAGGACTGAACTGCAGCCTGCGTTCTAGCCTTCAGCCGAGCAAGCCCGTTGTCGGGCACATGCCGCTTGAGCGCCCAATCGGCAGCAGGCGCATTTCCGTTTCTTAGCTGATGCCGCCCCGGTGACCCCACCAATAGACATCGAGATGCACGCGCGCCAGGCTGCGGCGTTCGCCTTCGCGTGATGCAGCTTCCTGGAAGGACTGACTCAGGTCCGGCTTTAATCGCCTTACGGTATCCCTACGAGGTAAAGATCTCTCGATCTTGTTCAGGGCCTTGCCCGTGTAGGAGTCGAGTGGAAGTTCGAGATATCGTTCTGATCTATCGATACGCGACGAAGATCATAGATACGATTAATAGTGGCATTCTTTTAAGAAGATATTGAGCCCTTTGCCCGCGAGATCCCATGACCTGATTGCTCGCGGCATACGCGCGAGTAGTTCGTCAGTAGCGTCATCCAACTCGCTGATGAATCCGATGCGGGTGCGCGATGAGAAGCCGAACCTTCAGCCCGGGCGTATATTTTCTCGCTACGTTAGTTGCCTCGCCGCACCCAGGTCCTCGCATGCTGGATGACGTGATCGTCACCCGCGCGACTTTCGCTTGGAGAGCCTCAAGAAATGTGGGCTGGCTGTTCATATCGTTTTGAATTCCAACTAATGCGTATGCGGCTGAATGGTTGTATGTGACAAGCACCCTGCCGTGCGCCAAATTTGCCCCTAATTGGAGAAGGCGCCAGCATAGATGTCACTGCGGGAATGCATACTGCGTGGCAGGGCGCTAAACGGCGCGTAGCGTCGAAGGATTCAGTACTGGGCGGAGACGGACGGTGCGTGGCGTGAAAATGGGTATGTAGCGGGACAGTAGAGGGAGTCTGGCGCGTCACAGACCTACACGGATCGCTACATTTGGCTGTGAGCTCGCCATCGTTGAACTGCTTGCCGAGGAAAAGAAAATTCCGCGTGTTGGCAGTTCGATTCGGCCCCCGGCCAATGACGCGTTGATGGTTGTTCCGACGAGGAGAGCCAGGGTTAGGAGTGCGAAGCGCGAGGAGCCGTCAGGCTCTTCGCGCCTCGCACGTGGATAACGTCGTCCCATACAGCCCGCCCTAGCCGATGTCTCTGCACAAATGGACTTACGTGGCACTCGTCTTAGCTATGCCGCTCCAGGCGCAGGAGGTCGCGCGAAACTACGACAAATTTGACGAGTTTACATCGTTCGCGACTCCAGGCGTGGATTTGACGCCTCACTTCTCCGTCCAGTTCTCTTATGTGTGCGGCGGAAACGCACGGCGCTGCAGCCCGCGCACCATCACCATGTCGCTGTACGAGACGGGCAGCAGCTGGTCGCACCTCGACGATAACGACGTAATACTTCTCCTCGATGGTGCGCACCGGATTCACGCGGGTGGTGCAAACCACTTGGGGACGAATGAGACCGGCGGTGTGATTGAGTACCGCCATGTCGAACTGAGCAGGAGCACTATAGCTCGGCTCACACACGCACGAACGATAGAAGGGAAATGGTCGCTCACCGAGTTCTCCCTAAACCGACGAGCGGTTGCCACACTGCGAACCATCGCGGCGTCGGCGGGCGACTCTCCGGTCCCGTTGCCGCCTCGCACCATTCAGTCGATGCGAGACTTTCCAGAGAGCCAGGTCGCGCAGCGCGCACGGCTCAACTCGCCTGGCATCCCCATCCCCGTCGACATGTTGCGTCAGCCAGGCGAGGTCGAGGTGCGCTTCATTGTGGATACGCTTGGACGCGTAGATCCCGCGACAATTGAGATCCTGCGGTCGTCGAATCCACGCTTTACCCAAACAGTGCGCGATGGGCTTGGTCGGCTGCGGTACACGCCGGCCGAGAGTGGAGAATTCACCGTCCGGGAGGTCATCGAAAGAACGCTCGTATTCGTTCCCGGCGAAATGGAGGTAAAACCGTAGTACCAAGGCCGATGGTGCACCGAGTGCGCCGAGTTTCGCCCCGAGTATACCCGTGCGCACCATATTCACCGCCTCTATGTTCGACCCTGCAAACCCGCGTGTCGGCAGTTCGATTCTGCCCTTGGCCATTGGGCGCTCCGAATCCCGCGCGAATTCGAGATGGCTGGTGACGAAGCAATCCTGCGGCGCGAAGGCGACAGGTTGATCATCGAACCGATCGTGAAGCAGGGCCTTCTCGCGGTTCTCGCGACGCTTACGCCGTTGCGCGATTGCTTCCCGAATGCCGCCGACGGGTTGCTCCCGGCCGAGGATGTCGCGTTCTGAACACCGAGCGCCGCTTTCTGCTCGATACTGACACGATTTCAGACCTCGTCCGAAATCCGCAGGGGCAGGTCGCGCGGATGATCGCGCATCACGACGAGCACGCGGTAGCGACGAGTGCCGTCGTTGCATCGGAGCTCCGGTTCGGTGCGATGAAGCGCGGATCCGCCCGTCTTTCCCGTCAGCTCGAAGTCGTGCTCGGCGCTCTCGACGTCTTACCGCTCGAATCGCCCGCCGATCTGCGCTACGCGGAGCTTCGAGTTGCACTCGAACGAACCGGAACTCCGATCGGTCCAAACGACATGCTCATTGCGGCACACGCCCTCGCTCTCAATCTCGCTATTGTCACTGGCAATACAAGCGAGTTCTCCCGCGTACCGATGCTGACTGCGGTCGATTGGATGGGACGACGCGCTTGACGCCCTGAACAACACGCTCGTCACGACGTCGTACACGCTCAGGCCAGCGCATATCCCATCGCCCGATAGCCCCGCATACGCCTCTTGAACATTCCCGCGAGTACCGGGATCCGGCTATCGACGTAATCGTAAATTCGTACCTCGCGCTTGCCTACCTGAGTTCTATGCAGACGTCCAGCATACTGCACGAGCCGTCCTTTCCATGAGATAGGCATCGCAAGGAAGAGCGTATCGAGCCGCGGATCGTCGAATCCTTCGCCTACGTACCGCCCCGTCGCCAGGATCAGCCTCTCTGCTTCCGCGGGGATAGCCGCCAGACGCGTTAGCGCGGACTGTCGCGCCTTGTGCCCAAGGCCGCCACGCAACACAACCAGGTTCGGTGTGAATTTTCCAAGCCGGGCCGCGAGGTCATCAAGGTGATCGACACGCTCGGTCAATATGATCGGTGACCTCCCTTCGTCGAGCGCCTTCAACACATCATCGAAAATGAGATCGTTGCGGGTCTTATCGGCTGCGAGCAGGCCGTATAGCGTCTGGATGGAAACATCGACAAGTTCGTTCGGGAGTGCAAATCCCGTTTCCCTGACGAGGAGCGTCGGGACCAACTGCTGTCGCACCGATTCGGATGCAGTGGATATGGTATGCCGAATCGGCCCCAATTGCATCTGTAGAATAGGATGTAGGCCATCTCGTCGTTCTGGTGTCGCAGTGAGGCCGGTCAGGTAGCGCACGTGCGCCCTATTCAGCACGCGCTCGAACGAAGCTGCGGGTACATGGTGACATTCATCTACCACGACATGCCCGTACTCTGCGACCCATGGTTTCACTTCGCCGTGGCGAATGATGCTCGGGAACATGGCAACATCGATCACACCTGTCCGACACGACTTCCCTGCACCGTGCATACCAGGAGTGACGCCCAGGAAAGTTGTGAGCTGTGCGACCCACTGCTCTGCGATGGGCGTGCTATGTACCAGGACGAGCGTCGGAGTATTTCGTCGAGCAATCAACGCGGCGCCGATTACTGTTTTGCCGGAGCCGGGTGGAGCCACAAGCACGCCCGAATCATACCGCGACATGTCTTCGACCGCTGCGTACTGCGCCGGTCGCAACGTTCCTACAAATTTGAGGGAACTGCATGACTCGGCTAGATGACCACTCTCGCGCTGGTCATCAACACATAAGACGGAACCGTAATTGCGGAGCAGAACTTCGATCTCGGCCTGACAACCGCGCGGCACTATGACACGCTCTGGTTCATCTTCCGCACAATCAATGACGCGTGGCGTTTCGCCAGTGTACAATCGCAGCCGCTGCCGTTTGTAGAACTCTGGATTCTGGAACGCCGCGGTGTTCTTGATCTCCCGCAGCAAGGGCGAGGGGAGGCCAGCCTTTGCAATGGAGAGCCGGCACATCAACGTCGCATGGACTTCGACTGGCACATTTCCATTCGTGATCGTCGCGGTGCCGCGCGTCGCTTCCCAAGGAGCCCGTACGACAATGATGCGGTGTGCCTCTGATGCGTCAGCCACCAGCATTTCCGCTCGCGAGCAGCTCAGCCGCACTACGCGTCGCAGATGCTCCCATTGGTCGGGAAGCGGCTCAAGTGAATCGTCGAGGAATACTGTGTTGCCCTGCCGCCGCGCCTCTCCCTGTAGTGGAAGAGCGATCAGGTTGCCGAATCCACCTTTGGGTGTTGTGTCCTGATTCGGGAAGAGCCGATCGTACGAGCTCATCCGCATTTGATGTCGGCGGCGCATCGCCTCGGTGAGGAGAAGCGAGCCGAGCTGTCGCGCAAGTGTCGCCGGCACTGGTGCGTCGAAGAACACCCACGCGTGGGCTCCATCACCCGAACGGGACCGCTCGATGGCCACCGGTACATTCGCTGCGGAAGCGCTGTCACGGAAGGCGGCTACATCCTCACTCCATGACGCACCGTCGAAATCCGCCGCCAGGAACCAGCAGGTATCATCAGCCAAAAGCGGATATACGCCGAGCACGTGACGGCCTTTCAAGTGATCGATAATGACGGCATCATCCAATTGGATGAACCGGCGGTTCGGACATTCTCCGCATTTTATTCGCGGCTTCTCGCACACTCCGTGCACCCATTCGTTGGCGCAAGCAGGCGCATAGCCGCTCCGTCCATTCTTCGCGTTCATCCATCGTCGTGGGAACACGTCCTCACGACCCCGAAATAGAGAACGGAAGATGATCACCTTCTCGTGCGCCGTCATTTTGGATGTTTCAGCCGCGCGATCGACGACCGGGCTGTCGAACAACGGCAGGGCGCATCGGGGAGTGGCTGGCGCAGTCGCTTTTTGTGACAAGTCGGTCCCTTGTACAGCGTTTTGTTGCGCCGCAAGCTCCAACCGCGCAACGTGCACACGAGCAAGCGCGGCTTGCGCTTCCAACGCTGCCAACTCGGCGCGAGCCTCATTCAGTGCGCGGCTGAGGATCTCGGTCATGTTCGGCACAGTCGATTTACACTAGGCATCCGCTATACCCATCCACCAGTAATGCCAGCTCCGGGACACGCAATACAATACCATGAACGCTCAAGCATTGCGTGGCAGTGGAAACTCGAATGGGACTACCGCGAATTGTTCGAAGAGGTCGATGATCAACGCCAGATTAGACCAGGCATCGTCAAAGGATATAGTAGCAATGGATTTATCGCGCGTATACGTAGCACGCGTCACATCGAGTTGCTCCGAAAACGAAGCAAGTCCAATGCAATCCACGAATCGTGAAGCACAAGCAATGCGGAACTCGTGTGCCGCGATTTGCCAAAATTGGGTGTCGGCAACTGGAGCCTGGCGACTAATGCGAACAAGATCAAACAGATCCTTTACACGTACAATGTCGTGCCTACCTTTAAGCTTTGTGCGATATGCCGGAAGGCTCGTCAGGAAGGCGCGAAGTTTTTCGCCGGCAATACGCGGAGTGGTATAGGCAGCGACAAGATGACCATCAACCTGAAGAGGGGAAACCGCATTCACGCCAAGCACCTCAGGGGCCGCAACATCGATGGTGAGCCGAGGAATGCCGACGACTGATGATCGCTGATGGTCCTGGAGGCCGATGTTCACCTCAAACGCATCCCAGCCCCAGGGATGTTCCAATGTTGGCTTACTTTTCACACGTACATGCGCGACTCCGTAGCGCACGGGATCCTGCAACGGGAAGTAGTTCAGCAGCGCTAGCTCGACCGCTTCCTGCAATGCAAGTAATTGCTGCTCCCGTTCCGGATAGGCAGCCAGGAAAGTAGATGTCAAATTCGCGTCGAGATCGAGCGATTGGCGATCCTCATCATGCAGCCGAGCGTTCAGTACGCGCGCACCCTTGAACACGAGATTTGCCGCAACCGTCTCCGAGGCCGCAAGCGCAGCGAAGATATGGTCGAGCGCCTCCTCTCTCCATACTGCAGCGGAATCAGAATCCACGCGAGCGCCTCACGAACATCTCGCTTGTGCTAGCGCGCGCAGCGATTGATGGATCAGCATCTTCGTCACTCGACCCACAAACCCCATCGCGTATCGATGCGAGTGTAAGGAATCCCAGGAAAAAGTAGTGCCATGTCAAGCGAGGAATTCAGTACCGTGAGTCGTGCGGCGTCGAGCACGTTGGATAACGCCCCCTCGACTGGATGATCCAGCATCTCCAGGAGATATCCCACGCGCCGTGTGAGATAGGGATCGTCAATTTCGCGCAATAGTACTGCAAGCCGTTCAGCGTCGTACTGTTCGCTGGCATTATCCCACGCCTCCAAGACGACCGACGGCCCACCGCAGCTTGCCGGCCGGTGCACAGTATCGACCAACGTCTGCTCGAGCGTCGTCACATTGAATCGCGACTTGTCGTTCAGATAGCGCGCCTGTGTTGCCCGCAACCACCGTGCGTCACGGCGAGTGCTGTAGTATGGCATTCCCTGACGCACGAACATCTGCGTTCCGAGTCGTGGAGCCGCCGCACTACCCAAACCCGGCACGTAGTCAGGATCGGCAGCAGCAGTCCTCGGCGATGGTGTTCCAACGCGCCGTGCGATGTGATACTGGGTCGGTAACTGCGTTGTCAGTTCATGTATTTGCAGAGCCCCAAAGTAGCAGACGATGCCGGCTGGCACGGCAGCTTGCAGCAACTCGATTGGATGGAGCTTTTCGGCATCCAGCCCGAGCCCCACGCCATAAAGATGGTATCGCTGTTTGGCGCCGTGCGGGTGGTCCAACGGGACGGGTGTGGCGATGCCTCCAAGCACCAGCTGATCGATGAGAGTCGCAGCTGAAGTGTCCCGGAATCCAGCCCAGTTGAGCGAAACGAGAATTTCGCCCAGAATCCGAGTGAGTGTGGGCCGCGACAGACAGCGGGTTCCCGCGAGCTCGTCGGTTGGGGTGGCGAGACGCTCGGCGAGCATTCTGACTACGTGTGCAAAAAACTGTTGGTCAGCGGACGGCGCATTCGCGAGATCAGGCAATTTTGTATATCTCTTCTTGGCTGTCGCGGAGTCGGTACGCTGTTATGCTACGTGCTACGTAGCATAACAGCGTACCGACTCCTTGTCAAGCCCTTTCTAGTCCTTTCTAGTCCGCCCCTTCTAGCCCGCCTCTCGCGATGAGGAGACTGCAATACGAGCATCTCCACCGAGTCCCAGAATGTACCCCTCCTCACCATACCAGGTCCTACAAAACTCGGCGCCGCCAAAATCCGATTCCCGATGACCTCCCATACATCGACCGCGAGCCCCCGCCGTCGCGATTGACGTTGAGAAATGACTGCGTTGTCTGATGAGAAGAGGCCCGAGTCAGTGATGATCCGGGCCTCTTCTTACCTCAACCCGAAACTCTCCTACCAGATCTTAACGCGATCTGCGGGTGGCCGGTACATTCGGTCGCCAGGTTGCACGTTGAAGGCCTTATCGAATGCGTCGTTGTTCACGAGCGGCACGAAAGCGCGATACATCCCCGGCGAATGCGGATTGGACAGCAGCTGTTGCCGAAGCGCCGCGTCGCGCAACTTGGTGCGCCAGATCTGCGCGAAGCCGAGGAAGAATCGCTGGTCTCCTGTGAAGCCGTCGATGACTGGCGCCGGCCTGCCGCCGAGTGAGATGTGATACGCGCGATATGCCTGCGCGAGGCCACTCAGGTCGCCAATGTTCTCGCCCATCGTGAGCTGACCGTTGATGTGCAGCGAGTCGATTGGATTTATCGCGTCGTACTGCGCGGCCAGGCGTGTCGTGCGCGCTTCGAATGCCTTTGCGTCAGCCGCCGTCCACCAATCGCGGAGATTGCCATTACCGTCCGACTTGCGTCCCTGATCATCGAAGCCGTGCCCAATCTCGTGGCCGATAACCGCTCCGATCGCACCATAATTCGCCGCATCATCGGCGTTGACGTCGAAGAACGGCGGTTGTAGGATCGCGGCGGGAAAAACTATCTCGTTGTTAGTTGCGTTGTAGTATGCGTTCACGGTTTGCGGCGTCATTCCCCAGCGCCAGCGCTCAACCGGATTGCCCAAACGACTTGTCACGTCGGCGTACTGGAACTCAGCGGAGCGCAGCGCATTGCCCAGCAGATCACCGCGCTTGATTACGAGCGCTGAATAATCACGCCAGTGACTGGGGTATCCGATCTTGACGGTGAACTTGGAGAGCTTCTCTTTGGCCTGCGTCTTGGTGGCGGGGCTCATCCACTCGAGACTGTCGATGCCAACCTTGTACGCGAGACGCAGGTTGTTCACCATCGCATCCATGCGCGCTTTCGCCTCGGGCTTGAAGTACTGTGCTACGTACAACTTGCCCGCTGGCTCGCCGAGTATGCGCTCGACTTCGTCCACGGCGCGCTTCCAGCGCTCGCTCTGCGCCTGGAGCCCTGAGAGTGTGTGCTCACGAAAATCGAAGCGCGCCTGCTGAAACGCAGATGGCAACTCGCCGGCGTATGTGTCGAGCAGCTTGAACGTCATGTACTCGCGCCATGTCGCGATTGGCGTGTTCGCAATAACGTCGTTCATGGACTTCACGAAGTCCGGCTGGCGCACGACCACTTCGGTCGCTGATCCGAGTCCGGCCGATTTGAGGTACGTTGCCCAGTTGTACGATGGCGACATCGCGGCGAGTTGCGCGACGGTCATCTTGTTGTACGTCGCGTTGCGATCTCTGTTGTGCGCGCGGTCCCATTGCACCTTGGCGATCGACGTCTCGAGCGCGACGATCCGGGATGCGGAGGCATCTGCATCGGGCTGCTTTGCCAGCGTCAGGAGCCGAGCGACGTAGCTCCGGTACGCGTCACGCGTCTCGACCATCTTCGCATTGGTGGCGAGGTAGTAGTCGCGATCCGGCATTCCGATCCCGGACTGACTCACGGTCACGATGTTGACAGACGATTGCTTCTGGTCCGATCCCACGCCAACACCGAACGGGCCCTGAATGCCAATGTGCGCCAGATGCGCGAACTCGGCAGGCAGTTGCGCGTTCGTCTTCAACGCCGCGGCGCGATGCAGCTCGCCCTGTAGCGGCGTGAGCCCGAGCGCTTCTATGCGCGCCGAGTCCATGTAGCTGGCGTAGAGGTCGCCGACCTTGCGGCTCTCCGAGCCCGCCGGCGCTTTCGATGCCGCGGCGTGCTCCAGGATCCCGTGCAGAGCGGTTCGGCTCTTCTCATGCAGCTCGTTGAACGCGCCCCAACCCGATGCGTCCGATGGGATCTCCGTGCGAGCGAGCCAGCCGCCATTGACGAAACGGAAGAAGTCGTCCTGTGGACGGACGGTTCGGTCGAAGTTCATGGTGTCAACGCCCAGCGCATGGCCGGTCTGGGCGGCGAGCGGTGCGGCAACGAAGGCGCCCGCGAGAGCAACGGCGATGGCAACGGCGACAGCAGTGGCGGAGATACGCGCCGCGGAACGGAGCGCTCCGTGAGAACTCTGGTTCATTCTACACTCTTGGGAAAGACGAGAGCTGTGATTACAGGACTGCACGCGGCTGGCGGCTAGTCACGGGCGACTGGATATGATACTGGAAAGTCGGGGCAGGCGTTGAGCCGGCGCGTGCGTTGAGGGAGTCGCTAGTGGCCTGCCCGCGTCACCACCGCCGCCGCTCCGAGCACCACCACGTTCACCCCAAGCGCGACGAAACCCACATTAAGGTCCTTCACCATCTGCGGTGCGGCCGGAAGAAGTGTCGCAACGGATGCGCTGGTCAGGGTCAGGAAGACGACGGTCAGCTCGCCCGCGACGATCCCGGCGATCGCGCTCGCGGCGCTCACGACGGGGCGCTCGCCAAGACTCAAGAGCAACGCCGGAAAGAGTTGCGTGACGAAATTGTAGCCCATCAATAGAAGTACCACCAACGTCTGTCCACCGCGCAGCGTGAGGATCACCGCAATGAGTGCCAGCACCGGTACCAGTGAGCGCGCTACCAGCGCGACAGTGCGGTCGGATGCAGCCGGCGTCACGACCCGGTACACGTTCTGCGCGAGAATAGTCCCCGCGGTAATGAGAATCATCGAGCCTGGCACGAGCGCGGTGAGTAGTCCGGCGCCTCCGATCACACCAACCGTCCACGGGCCGAAGCTGCGCTCGACAACGCGCAACAGCGACAAGTCAGCATCTGCACCCTTGAGCCCGGGAACGACGAGTAGTGCCGCAAATCCGGCAAAAAAGACAAACAGGATCACCAGTTGATACAGGGGAAGTATCACTGCGTTCTTGCGAAACACGGCCTCGTTCCGCGCCGTGTACACACCGGCGAAGAACTGCGGCCACATGTAGAATCCGGTAGCCGTGAGCAGCACCGTCGAGATGAACCACGACGGGCTCATGCCCGCCGATGGAAGCGTGAGAGCCCCCGGTTTCGCTCGCTCGATCGCCTCGAACATCGAGCGGTAACCGCCGAAGTAGTGCAATGGAAGATAGACACCAATACCGACGGCGACTGCTAGAATCATCACGTCCTTGAGCGCCGCCGTCCACGCGGAACCGCGCACGCCCGACACGACCACATATCCAACCAGCGCGATGCTGGAGGTCCACACCGCAACTGGTTGCGAGATGATTCCGCCCGACGCCTCGGAAACGATGATGCCGAGCCCCTTGAGCTGCAACACGAGATATGGCACAAGCGCGGAGACAGTCACTACTGCGACTGTGACTCCCAGCGTCCGGCTCTCATACTTTGCCGCAAAGAAATCAGCCTGCGACACCAGACGTCGCGCCTGCGCATATCGCCAAATTATCGGAAGCAGGAAATACGAAACGCTGTATGCGATGGCGCCGTAGCAGAGGATGTAAAAGGCCGGCGCCCCCTTTCCGTATGCCCAGCCACTCCCACCCAGAAATGTGAAAGTGGTGTAGATCTCGCCAGCCATGAGAAGGAAAACGAACACGGACCCGAATCCGCGGCCGCCCACGCTCCACTGTTCCAAACTCATGACGTGCCCGCGGCGCGCCATCAACGCCAGTGCGATGGCTATAACGAAAACACCGATGATGACGCCGAGCGCCGGTGTCACAGGTGCGGCGGTTGGTCGTCGATGATCGAGACTGCATCAACTGCATTCGCATCGCGAACGCTATCGAGTGCGAAGATAAGTCCCATGGTGAGCGATATCAGAATCACCCACATCACGATCCATGCGAGCAGAAACGGAAGGCCCAACACGTACGGGCGCACTCTGTTGGCGTACGGCAGTCCGCCCAACATGATCAGCGGAGGCAGAACGGCAAGCAAGCGATATCGCCTCATCGCTACGATGGCGCGAGGAAATCCAGCGTCGCCGCGACGAATATCCGGGTGCCATAATCCAGCGCGCGCTCATCGATGTCGAAGCACTCATGATGGTGCGGCTGCACGATGCCACGCTCTTCGCATCGTGCACCTATGAAGAAGAAGGAACCTGGAGCGCGTTGTTGATACGCGGAGAAGTCCTCACCACCCATGGTGGGAACAGCTTCAATGAGGAATTCATCGCCCAGTGCGCGTACGACTGCGCGGCGCAGCAAATCGCTTGCACGCTCGTCGTTCACCACGGGCCGGTAACCGCGCTCGTACTCCAACGTGTACGTTGCGCCGTGTGCAGACGTGATGCCGGCAACGATTCGCTCGATGTGCCGCGGCATCTCGCTGCGCAGCGCCTCGTCGAAAGTGCGGACCGTTCCTTCCAGCTCGACTGAGCCGGGAATCACGTTGTGCGTGGTCCCGCCGGCGATGCGGGTAATGGAAACGACGGAGGGCTGAAGCGGATCCACATTTCGCGCGACGATGTGCTGCAGGTTGGTGATGACCTGCGCGGCCACCGCTATCGGGTCAACGGTCTGATGCGGCAGCGCAGCGTGTCCGCCGCTACCGGTAATCGTCATGCGCACAATATCGGGCGAAGCCATGAGCGAGCCGGCTTTCACACCCACCTTTCCCACTGCAAGTGGTGTCCAGAGGTGGGCGCCTATCACGATATCGACGTCATCCATTACGCCGGCCTGCACCATCTCCTCAGCGCCACCGGGGAAAAGCTCCTCAGCATGTTGAAAGACAAAGCGTACCTCACCGGCGAGCGTATCTCGCTGTCCTACGAGGACTTTCACGGCACCCAGCAGCATTGCAGTGTGCCCGTCGTGACCGCACGCGTGCATCACGCCCGCGTTTCGGGAAACGAAGCTGTGCTTGTTCTGCTCTTCAATCGGAAGTGCGTCGATATCCGCGCGGATCGCGAGTACCCGGCCCGGGCGCGCGCCCATCAACCGGGCCAGTACGCTCGTAGGAGTGGGTCGCGTGATCTCGAGCCCACCAAAGCCAGCGAGGGTGTCAGCGATAAACTGAGCGGTACGCTCTTCGTGAAATGAGCGTTCCGGGTATTGGTGCAGGTGACGCCGCCACCCAATGACGTCGTCGCGGACCGATTCTACGGTTTCGGTTGGGGATACGGATGTTGCCACGGAAATCATCTCCTTCGAGGGTCGCTGGATGTTACGGCGGGAGGGGGATGCTGGCTAGATGCTCCTATCCCTGGCCGGCGAGGCAAGGCCTCCCGGCGCACCAATCTGATCGAAACGAATATTCAAAATCGGATATTCGCGCCAATCCTTGTAATCGAAGTGCCACCACTCCTGCGGGTTCGCGCTGAAGCCTTCGGCCGCCATCGCAGAGCGCAGCAGCGCCCGGTGCCAGCGTTCCAGCGACGTTCCGCCAGAATAGTCAGCGTACGCGCGATCGGTGCTCTCGTCATACGTGCTCACCATCTCGACAGCGCGACCCGTCTTGAGATCGTACAGCGTCAGATCCACGGCGCAGCCACGGTTGTGCCTGGAGCCGCTCGCTGGATTCGCAACGAGCCACTTCTTGTCGGCCGGAGTTGCATCCCAGAATATCTTGGTGACGTACCACGGACGATACGCATCGTGCACCAGCAAGCCGTAACCGCGTTTATGCAGCTCGCTATTCACGCGAACCAGCGCATCGGCGGCCGGGCGCTGCATGAACGCCCGCGCTTCGGTGTACATCCGGCTGCCGAGGAAATTGTTGGTGCCGGCGTAGCGGATCTCGAGCTTGATCGTGGAATCAAGCTTGACGAGTTCCACCAGATCCGCGTGCCGCGCACTCGGCGGCTCTCCCGGCGGATTTGCCGCGACCGCACCGCGACGTAATTCCTCGATGGGACGAACGGGTACGATGCGAAGCTGAGTTCCGGATTCGGGGCCGAGCTGCCGCCGCGGAAACACAACCCCGCCGATCGTAACCTGTGTTGCTCTACCGTTGGCGCCTCGGGCAAAGACTACTTGCTCGCCGTCGTACAGGCCGGAGTGCGGCCATTCGAAGACATCCGGAGAAAGCTCTCGCATCGGATAGGACATCAGCCATTCGACGGTGGTATAAAGCCTTCCGTCCCGTTCTGAAACGAGCAGGCGGTTATCACCACCGTATTCACCTATGAGACCGATCCACGTGGAAGGAGCTGCCTGAGGCTTTGGCGTTGCAGCGAGCGCGGTCTGCGCCGCGGCACTGCGCGATACCAGCAGCGCGATTGCGAATGCCGCACGCACCAACATTGTGCTCGCACGCGAACGGCTTCCGCGTGTCGTGCGTGTCAACACCTTCCGAACAACGCTGCACTCATTTCCGATCATTGCCGTCACCGAATGCGTACCAGATAGACAGGTGTCAGCGCACGTTCCACGAGCGCCAGCAGGCCGTCAACAAGGAGTGCCAGCACCGCGGCGGGGAGTGCGCCAGACAGTACCATGCGCGTGTCTGCAAGTGCGAGACCAGCGACGATTGGCTCTCCCAGCCCACCGGCGCCTATAAAAGCCGCGAGCGTCGCCGCACCAACAGTGATGACCGCCGCCGTTCTTACGCCCGCCATGATGACAGGCGCGGCAAGTGGAAGCCTCACCATCAACAATCTCTGCGAGGGAGTAGCGCCAAGCGCTTCCGCCGCCTCCACCGCCGCGGGATCAGCATCGCGCACACCGGTGTAGCTGTTGCGCGCGATGGGATACAACGCGTACAGCCAGAGCGCTACGAGCGCCGGAACTGTACCAATACCCAACAACGGAATCATGAACGCGAGCATGGCAATGCTCGGGATTGTCTCGATCATACCGAGCACTCGCACTACCGGCTCTGCAACTGATCGCGCTCGCTCGAGGCCGATCCCAAGCGGAATGGCCACTAGAATTGCAGCCAGCAGCGCCACTGCAACCAGGAATAGATGCCGTAGCGTCAGCATCGCAATACTCGCCCGACGGTCCCAGAGATACTGCCAGAAACTAGCGTGGGGGTCGCGAGCCGACGCTGCTGCATGGGCAGCGCGCGCCTGGACGAGGCCCAGTTCCGCAAGCGCCGCCGCCGCAACGCGATGGACATCCTCGCCATCGACCTCGACTCGCCTGTTGAGCTCGCGCATACGCGTCTCACTCAATCGTCCACTCAATAGCGCGAGTGTAGCGACCGCGGCCGGATTCTCCAGCGCAAGCCTCGGACTCACTACAGCCGCGGCTTCGTACGGTGGAAAGAAGTGCCGGTCGTCGATCAGCGTGACGAGATTGTAGCGCGCCAGCAAGCCGTCCGTCGAATAACCATCCACAACATCGACCGCGGACGCAGCAAGTGCCTGATACTTCACAGCCGGTGCAAGCGGACGTACGTCGCGCAGATGCAAGCCGTATACTCGAGTCAACCCTGGGAGGCCGTCCGAGCGTCCGATGAAGTCCGGCGTGAACCCAGCCACTAGGTGGGGGCCCTCCCGAGCGAGATCGCTCAACGTGTGAATATGATACTGCCCTGCCGTCGCGCGTCGGACAGCAATCGCATACGTATTCTGAAAGCCGAGCGGCGGAAGCCACTGGACGTGGTAGCGCGCCGCGAAGGCGCGTGCAACGTGTCCGTATACCGCGCGCGGGTCGTGCGCGACCGAATCGGGCAGCGAGTCGTGCAGGATCGCAAGTAGGCCAGTTCCCGTATACTCGGGATAAACATCGATCGCATTGCGTTGCAGCGCGGCGAATGCGACAGCTGTGGCGCCGAGTCCTGGGCGGCGCGTTACGGCAATGCCATGCGCTTCCAACAGCTGCGCAAACATTTCGCACAACAGATATGACTCGCCAAACGGCTTTGATGCGACAATTACTGGTGTAGCACTGTTCGCCGCATGGGTACTGGTACTCGACCGCGTCTGCGACGAAGTTGCGAGAGCCGCGCCATGTGTGCCGCCTGTAAGGGCAACTATTAGCGACAGCGACGCCACAAAACCAACAGACCCGCAAATTTTTCGCATCATATAGATCTTAGCCGAGCCGATGTCGCAAGCGCGCGCTGTATGAGCGCGGCAACATAGTCAGTCGAGGCGGACCCGTGCAGCTCCTCAATTGACCCTCGCTGCTCGACACGCCCCGCACGCATCACTGCGATCTCATCGGCCAGGCGCGCGGCCTCGGCGAGATCGTGAGTGACCAGTAGCATCGTAACCGGAAATTCATGCCGTGCATTCTCGAACGCCTCGTGAAGGTCCGAACGCGTTATGGCATCGAGCGCACCGAACGGCTCGTCAAGGAGAATCACGTTGGGTCGCGCAGCGATAGCGCGAGCGAGAGCGACGCGTTGGCGTTGGCCGCCCGAAAGCTCATGCGGCAAGCGTCCGCCAAATCTTCCAGCCGGCATCCCGACCAGCTCCAGTGCTTCGGCGGCCGCAGCGGCGGGTTCTGCTGCTTGCAACAGTGTGGGCACCAACGCGACATTGCGAAGCACGCGCCAGTGGGGCAGGAGACCACCATCCTGCGACACGTATCCAATGCTACGCCGCAATGCAATTGCAGATTGGGATCGCACGTCAACGCCGCCGACTTCCACGCGTCCATCGTCGGGCTCAATCATCCGATTGAAGCAGCGAAGCAGAGTCGTCTTCCCAGATCCGCTCTCACCAACGAGCGCGAGCGTCCGGCCGGCAGCTACCTCGATACTTGCACCGTCGAGTGCTACTACGCCACGGTAGCGATGTACTACGTCACGCGCGACGAGTGCGCGCGGTGTCTCGCGTTCTTCAGGTGGCATCGGTGGTCATAAGCCCGGTGGCTGCGTGGTTCGTATCACGGTGATGGTTCTGATCTTCTGGCATTGTAGCGCGCTAGCCATTGTCCGCTCCACGTATCGAACTCCCCGTTTTGCAGTGCCTCGCGTGCATTGCGCATTATAGTGATCAGGAATGCCACATTGTGAAGAGCGAGCAGCCGCTTGCCGAACATCTCCTCGCTCGCAAAGAGGTGGCGGATGTACGCCCGATCGTACTTTACGCAACACGGACACTCACAACCCTCAACCACCGGCCGGCGATCGGTGCGATTACTGCTCTGCCGAATCTGCAATTTGCCGTCAGGCGTGAAAGCTGTTCCATCGCGCCCCAATCGTGTCGGCGCAACGCAGTCGAACAGATCAACGCCGCGGCGAACACCTTCAATGAGATCATCCGGAAAGCCGACACCCATCAGGTAACGCGGAACGCTCCGCGGCAGGATCGGGTCGCAAACCTCGATCGTCGCGTATGTGAGAGCCTTGGTCTCACCTACAGAAAGGCCGCCGATGGCCACACCGCGCCAGTCTCCACTATTGAGAATTCCAGCGACTGACGCTCTTCGAAGCTCGGGATGCGTACCACCCTGTACTATAGGAAAGAGCGTCTGTACTGGCGGCACAATGTCGCGCGCCACGTCATGCGTTGCCAGCGGGGGCGCATCAGGATGCACCGCGAAATCTGGCGCGGGCTCGCGTCCCTCTGTTGAGATCCGCTCGAACTCCGTGCGGCACCGCTGCAGCCACCGCAGGCTTCGCTCCATTGCGAATCGCGCGGTCGTCGCGTCACTCTGGCCCTGGATCAGCTCATCAAGCTGCATGATCACGTCAGCACCGATATTGCGCTCAATACGCATCACTGTTTCTGGCGTGTACTGATGCGTCGATCCATCTATGTGACTCTGAAACTTGACTCCATCCTCGGTCACCGTTCGCAGTTTCGACAGTGAGAAGACCTGAAATCCGCCGGAATCGGTGAGCATGGGCCCATTCCATCTTGTAAATGCGTGCAGGCCGCCCAGAGCCCGGATCATCATGTCACCTGGACGCAGGTAGAGATGGTAGGCGTTGGATAGAACCATCTGCGCGCCCGCTGCCTCGACTTCGTCCATCGACAGTCCGCGCACGACGCCATGGGTGCCGACAGGCATGAACGCCGGTGTCTCCACCACGCCGTGCGGGGTCTGGAACCAGCCCAAACGTGCGGAGCCCTGGTCGTGCGATGTTCGAAAAGCGAATTCTGACATTGCGATTGGCAGCGTAGTTACCTTGCGATCTGGGGCGTTGATCCCACCATTGCAACATTAACCAGAAGCGAAAATCATGGCGTTGTTGGGCATGCAGGACGTGACCATTGCGTTCGGCGGACCTCCGGTCCTCGATCGCGCCGCGTTCAGCATCGAGCGCGGTGAGCGCGTCTGCCTGCTAGGACGGAATGGTACTGGCAAGAGCACTGTCATGAAACTGCTGGACGGAACCATCGCGCCCGATACAGGGGAGATTGTACGGCAGACAGGCACGACAGTCGCCCGGCTGGAGCAGGAGATTCCCGCAGATCTGCGCGGAACAATCTTCGATGTGGTGGCCGCCGGATTGGGCGACACCGGAAGCCTCCTAGCCCGCTACCACGCGGCGAGTCACCGGGTGGCCAATGGCGGAGGCCCGAGCGCGTTGCGCGACATGGACCGCCTGCACCACGCACTCGACGCCGCCAACGCCTGGCAGGTGCAAACACGTGTCGAGATCGTGCTATTCCATCTGGGCCTGGACGGCGACATGCAATTCTCCGCGGCATCCGGCGGACGAAAGCGGCAGACGTTGCTCGCGCGCGCACTCGTCGCGGAGCCCGATGTGCTGCTCCTGGATGAGCCGACCAATCATCTTGATGTCGAGGCGGTCGAATGGATGGAGAGCTTCCTCATTGACCGCGGAATCACACTCGTGCTGGTCACGCACGATCGCGCGTTTCTCCGACGCGTCGCGACTCGCATCGTGGAGCTCGATCGCGGTAGGCTGGCGGATTGGGGAGCCGACTACGACACGTACCTGCACCGCAAGGAAGCCGCGCTGGCGGCAGAAGCGCGGGAATGGACTGAATTCGACAAGAAGCTCGCGAAGGAAGAAGTGTGGATTCGTACCGGCATCCAGGCGCGCCGCACTCGCAACGAAGGACGCGTCCGCTCGCTGGAAGCACTTCGCGTTGAGCGAAGCGCACGGCGCGAGCGCACCGGAACAGCCAAGCTTCAGGCGCAGGACGGCGATCGATCCGGGCGGCTGGTGGTCGATGCACGCGCAATCAACTTTTCTCGCGGCGATCGACCGATAATTCGCGATTTCACAACTATCATAACGCGCGGCGATCGCGTGGGGCTCATCGGCCCGAACGGCTCCGGCAAGACGACGCTGCTGCGCTTGCTACTCGGTGAGCTGATGCCGGATTCCGGCACAATTCGGATAGGCACCGGTCTCCAGATCGCATACTTCGACCAGATGCGCGAACAGTTGGACCCGGATCGAAGTGTATTCGACAGCGTCGCCGACGGCGCTGACTTCATCGAGATCGCTGGCGCACGAAAGCACGTACTCAGCTACCTGGAAGATTTTTTGTTCTCGCCCGACCGCTCGCGCGCACCAGTGCGCGCGTTATCAGGCGGCGAGCGCAACCGCCTACTCCTTGCACGCCTGTTCACTCGGCCGTTCAATCTCCTCGTATTGGATGAGCCGACCAACGATCTGGACATCGAGACGCTCGATCTATTGGAAGAGCTATTGCTCGAGTTCAACGGAACGCTGTTGGTAGTGAGTCACGACCGCGCGTTCCTGGACAATGTGGTGACGAGCACGCTGGTATTCCAAGGCGGCGGTCGAGTTGGCGAATACGCCGGCGGTTACACGGATTGGGTACGTCAACGACCGCAGCCAGGTGTTACATCTGTCGTTGTCGCAAGGCGAGTAGCTGCGCCATCAACGCCGGCAACAGTGCGCAAGCGGCGCCTCACTTTCAAGGAAAAGAGTGAGCTGGAGTCGCTCCCGAGTGAGATCGACAAACGTGAACGGAGTCGCGAGCGGATTTACGCTTCGCTCGCTGATCCCATTTTCTTGCGTGATGGTGCGGCGGTCGTCAAGGCGAAAATGCAACTGGATGCGATCGATACCGAGATCGCTGGCTTAATGGCGCGTTGGGAAGATCTCGAGACAATCGCGGCCGACGGATAGGCCACGCCAACGCGGCGTTTTGCCATCACGCAGCCACGGCGATCTCTTCCTGAACCTGACGCACCACGCAGTACTCATTGCAACGGATCCGACGCGGACACTTTAGACAATCCCGCCGGATCTTCTCGGGATACAGCGACCGATCGCCAATGGCGTAGCCCGCACTCTCAAAGAACCTGGGCGTGAGAGTGAGCGCGAACAGCTCATCGATTCCGCGCTTGCGCGCGAGTCGCTCTACAGCCGTAACTATCGCCGTTCCAAGGCCAAGCCCGTGCGCCTCACGCGCCACCGCGACGGAGGCGACTTCGGCAAGCGATGGTGAGTACTCCTTGAGAGCGCCACACGCCATTATCGTTCCATTTGGATCGACCGCGACCACAAAGTCGTGCAGCGTCATTCGCACCGACTCCGGCGACCGGTACAGCATTGTGGCCTCCGCCGCATAGCCGTTCACGAGCGCGGCGATGCCAACGACATCGGCCCCCCGTGCAGGGCGAACAGTGATCAGACCGATGATGTCGGACGTCATCGCAATACTTCCTCCAGGCACTCGAGCCCTTCACGCAGCTCGTCTCGCGTCATCACGAGCGGCGGCAACAAACGGAGGGTGTATTCACCGGCGGAGAGAATGAGCAACCCCGCATCCATTGCGCGCGACACCACGCCGGCGGCGGGTTCCACCACATCCATGCCCCACATGAGTCCGACCCCTCGCACTGCGCGCGCGCGACCAGTCCGGCGCATGATTGCGCGCAGCTCCTCTCCCATCCAGGCGCCGTTGTCGCAAACCTTGTCCAGCAACTCCGGCTCCGCGATTCGCTTCACCACATGCAACGCTACGCTCGCGACCAGTGGCCCACCGCCAAACGTTGTGCCGTGATCGCCGGGTTTCATCACGGCTGCCACCTCGTCGCTCATGAGCACCGCACCCATTGGCAGCCCGCCGGCGATCGGCTTCGCGAGCGTTATCATGTCCGGCACGACACCGGTCTGTTCGTACGCGAACAGCGTTCCGGTGCGTCCGAGCCCGCACTGGATTTCGTCGAATATGAGAGCTATACGGCGCTCATGTGTCATTGCGCGCAACTCGGTGAGCAATCCTCGATCGATTACGCGCACACCACCCTCGCCCTGCACTGGCTCAACTATCACCGCGGCGATTGTGCGCGCGTCGAGCGCGGCGTTCAGATCTTCGATCGTGCGCTCGGAGATCGAGACGCCAGGCGCGAGTGGCATGAATGGCGCTTGATACGCCGCGCGATCCGTAGCAGCGAGTGTCGCGAACAAGCGGCCGTGAAATGCGCCCCGCAACGAGATGATCCCGGTCTTCTCGGGGGATATACTGCGTCCGAGCTTGCGCGCGAATTTGAACGCGCCCTCGTTTGCCTCCGCGCCGGAGTTGCAAAAGAACACCGACGATGCGAACGAGTGGTCAACCAGAAATTGCGCCAGCTCTTCGCCCGGTCGCGTGCGAAACAGGTTCGACGCGTGGAGCAGACCGGTCTGGACCGCGTCGTTGATCGCGCGCGCGATCCCTGGATCGTTGTAACCGAACGCATTTACAGCGATTCCGCTTGCGAAATCCAGGTATGCCTTTCCGTTTGCATCGTACAGATACATCCCGTCACCGCGCACCATTTCGGCCGGCGGACGCTTGTACGTCCCGAGTATCGGAGATGACCCGGTAACAGGAGTGGGGATGGCCGTATCCTCGGAGATTTGCGTCGCAGGCAAAGTCATTGTCGTCACTTTGCGCCTACCGTTGCAAGCGTTATGAAGGTTCCGCGCTCCGCATCCGCGAGCGCGCCTATGTCGGCAATCCGTACCGAGCGAACACCACCAGCCAGCGCGGCGTGCGCAGCTTCCAGCTTCGCAGCCATCCCGCCCGCGGCTACACCTGCCGCCACGAGGGCCCGCGCCTCATCCACGTCGAGCTGCCTGATCAGCATGCCTGATGAGTCCAGCACGCCCTGTACATCTGCCACGAAGAGCAGCTCATCCGCGGCCAGCGCGGCAGCGATTGCCGCGGCTGCGTCATCGCCATTGACGTTGAGCGCGGTACCCGGAGTCTCCGCGTTCGTAGCGAGCGGTGACACGACAGGTAGCAGACCGGCGAGCCAGAGCATCTCTATCAACGCGCTGTTTATGCGC
This sequence comes from Gemmatimonadota bacterium, assembly GCA_041691775.1. Taxonomy (GTDB): domain Bacteria; phylum Gemmatimonadota; class Gemmatimonadetes; order Gemmatimonadales; family Gemmatimonadaceae; genus Fen-1247. The sequence goes on along the minus strand of JBEPUB010000005.1, from coordinate 199,698 downwards.
ACTGGCATTCCGACATACCCAAACTCGGCGAGGCCAAGCGGCTGAGCGAGAATGAGTTGTGCATCCTCGCCAGAGATGCCTATCGCCGGCGCGCCCGCCGCATTGAAGAGCGACACCAGGCGCTTGTTGACCACGCCGGACAGCACCATGCGAATGATGTCCAGGTCCTCAGGAGTAGTCATGCGCCGCCCGCCGGCGAACCGTGGCTCGCCGCCAAGCTTGCGTTGCAGAGCGGAGATCTCGTCACCGCCACCATGCACGACGCACGTTGCGCTACTGGCGCGCCACGCGGCGGCAATCAGCGGAGCGAGTGTTTCTGCCGATTGCGCACGACCACCCAGCTTCACGACACGCTTCAGCGGCTCCATCATGCGGGAAGCCCCGCGACTTCCGGAAGCCCTAGCATCACGTTCGCATTCTGGACTGCCTGGCCGGCTGCACCCTTCATGAGATTGTCGATTGCTGCGACAATTATGATCGTTGGCGTGCGCACATTGGATGCCTGTACCACGCTCAATCGCACCACGTTCCGGTGCACCACGTCGCGCAGAGATGGCATTGTATCGCTCACCTCGATGAACGGCTCTCCGTCGTACACATCTCGCCATAGCGCGAGCGGATGTGCAAGCGATTCAGTTACCGGGACCGTTATCGTCGCCAGGATCCCGCGCGCGACCGGCAGCAGGTGCGGCGTGAAGAGAATGTCGTTGTCGCCGCCAAGCTCGCCTACCACCGCGCGCATCTCGTTCAGGTGACGGTGTTCATTTCCAACCGCATATGCGCGGAAGTCTTCCGTCACCTGCGCGAACATCAGCTCCGGTTTGGGAGTGAAGCCAGCGCCAGTGACGCCGCTTGCCGCGCTGACGTTGATGGTCGCGCCCGTGACGATCAGTGAACGCGCCAGCAGCGGTGCGAGCGCGAGCAGGATCGCGGTGGGATAGCAGCCCGGATTCGCGACGATCTCCGCGCCCCGGAGCTGTGGGCGCATGAGCTCAGTGAGCCCGTATGGAACTGAGACATTACCACGTGAGCGGTCCGACGCCGCCGCCGCCCAGTCCGGTGTTCCGTTCCCGGGCCGGAAATCGGACGAGAGATCCACGACTTTCGCACCCGCCAGCGCTGCGGCCTGGACCCACTGGGCAGACGCACCATGCGGAAGCGCCGAAAAGACCAAGTCGGCGTTGTCTAGCCTGGCATCTTCCGTGGATACCAGAGTAATGGACCGGCCGGCGGCCCGGATGTTCTCTCCAGCCCGCGCGTTCGCGGAGGCAAATCCCAGCTCCATGGCTGGATGCCGAGCGACCAGCTCGCACAGCTCGCGGCCCGCGTATCCCGAGGCGCCGAGTACGCCGACCGTAATTTTATTCACCGGGAATGTATAAACAGTCAAACGGGTGGTCGCAATGGGCCACGGCAACGCGATGGACACCGGCGCGCACTGGGCAGCCACGCGGCTTGCCGGCACCGCGGTTCGATCGGCAGCAAATCCGTATATTCCTAGCCCACCGCCCCGATTGGAGGCCGCTTGGCGAGTCTCGCCCCTACCGCGTTGGTTCTGGCCGGTGACTTCGATGCCGCACGACCAGCGATCCTGTCATACATCGTGATAGATGGTCAACCGACGCTCGCTGGAGTGGTGTATGCGATTCCACTAATGAATGGTGCGAAGCCGCCACCAGTGCCCGGGAACGCAGGAATGTGGCACGAGCACAATGGCAGCGTGGACGAAGAAAGCCTGTTGTCCGCACACGGTGGCGAGCATCAGTCGCATGGCCAACACAGCGATCCCACCCCCACCGACGGCACCCGCCTGGCTGTTCTGCACGCATGGGTTGGCGTTCCGAATCCGGCTGGACCATTCACCACAGAAAATTGGGCGCTTCCCTTCGCACGCCTCGGACTCCCCGCTCCCGACCCCATTCCGGTTGGCGCGGCACGCGCTTTGTCGCTGGCCGCCGGAGCAAAGGATTACTACTCCGCGCTCGCGACGAGCGCCGGCGGTAATTCGGCTGCAGTTGCGACGGCACTCGATGAGGCCGGTCGCGCGGCGGAGCTGATCGCGGCGCGCGCACGTGTCGCACATGCGCTCTCCCCAATGGACATTTCCGCACTGAACGTGGTGTGGCGGCTGGCGCTGCACAATATCGCCCGCGATTGCGGGCCTGCAGTCGCTACACGCCTGAACGGTGGCGTCGGACCGGAACAGCAAGCATCCTTTTAGCGCTGTCCGCCAACATAGACGGCGCGACCAGCGTACAAAGATCGAACCCCCTCAACTGGAGCCGCCCTTATCGTGCGCACTCGTCTGCTCTCGGCGCTGACTGCTTTCGCGATAGTTCTTCCCTGCACACCAGCGCTAACAGTGGCGCAACGTGCCGGCTCCGCGATTCCGGCGCCTGCCTCAGTGATCGGATTCGAGCCCGGCACCGATCGAAAGCTTCCTGAATGGAAACAGATCGTCGCGTATTTCCATGCGCTGGAGAAGGCGTCGCCGCGAATTCAGGTTCACACACTCGGAAAGACGACGCTCGGACGACCGTTCCTCGCCGCGTACATCGGCGACTCCGCAACCATCGCGAATCTACCGCACTATCGCGATGTTCAGCGCCTACTCGCCGACCCGCGCCTTACAACAACCGGCCAGGTTGCGCAGATCCAGCGCGATGGCAAGCTGGTGGTGCTCATTACATCTAGCATTCACTCGACCGAAGTAGGCGGAATTCTCACGCCGCTATTGCTGGCACAGAAGCTCGTGTCAGGTGAAGACGAGGCGACGCGCGCGATACGCCGCAACACTCTTGTCATCCTCGTTCCGTCGCTCAACCCGGATGGCGTCGATATTGTCGGTGATTGGTATCGCAGTTCGCTCGGCAAGGCGTGGGAAGGCAGCGGTCCACCGATACTCTACCACCACTACACCGGCCACGACAACAATCGCGACTGGTATGCGTTTACGCAGGTAGAGACACAGATGGTGATCGATTCGCTGTACGACCAGTGGCATCCGCAGATAGTCAACGACATCCACCAGCAAGGGTCCAATGGAACGCGGATATTCATTCCGCCGTACATGGATCCGATCGAGCCGAACATAGATCCGATCCTCATCGCCGGCGTCGCTCAGATGGGCAAGGCCATGACGTGGCGCATGACTGCAGATGGTTTTGTTGGTATCGCAAACAACACGTCGTACGACGCGTGGACACCGGCGCGCGCATTCCAGCACTATCATGGCGCGATTCGCATCCTCACCGAAACGGCCAGTGCCGCGCTTGCATCGCCCATAACGGTGCAGTTCGACTCGCTGCGTCCCGGTTACAACGTGGATCCCAAGGTCACAGGAGTTGATTTCCTCACAACGTGGCCTGGCGGAAGCTGGACGATCGGCGACATAGTTCGCTACCAGACAGAAGCGAGCATGACACTGCTCGCGCAGGCCGCGATGGACCACGCGGAGTGGCTTCGTAGCTTCGCGCAGGTCGAGCACAATGCCGTGATGGGTAATCGCGCACCAGGTCGCGCAGATTGGCCGTCCACTATCGTGATTCCAGCGCAACCAGCCCGAGACACAGCCATCAACGCAGCACTCCGCATTCTGCAACGCGGACAGGTGGACGTGCGTCACGCAGGTGCCGCATTCAGCGCGGATGGAAAACGGTACCCGGCTGGAAGCTACATCATTTACACAGCGCAGCCGTACGGTGCATTCGCAAAGACTCTGCTCGAAGCACAGCACTACCCGAATCTTCGTGAGTATCCCGGTGGACCACCGAAGCGCCCGTACGACGTGACTGCACACACCTTGCCGCTGTTGTACGGCTTCGACGTATCATTCGTGCGCGACTCGGTTATCGCCGCGTCGACACCACTTGCACCAGTTCGCGCAATTCCGTGGGTCGCCACGGGGTTGACGAACAACAAGGCGCGCCGGATCGCCATGTTCCAGAATTGGTCGCCTGCTATGGATGAAGGCTGGACGCGATGGGTTTTCGATCAGTACCACATCGCCTACACGATGATCACGGCCAAAGACATTCGTGCTGGAACGCTCAGCTCGCGCTTTGATGTGATCATCCTCCCGGATCAGAATGCCCGCCAGATCGTGAACGGTCCTCGCGGCGCCTACCCTGACTCACTCAAGGGCGGCGTGGGCGACGAAGGCGCCAAGCAGCTTGCAGCGTTCGTGGACGCAGGCGGTACACTTGTCGCCTTCAACGATGCGAGCAACTACGCGATCGAAGCGCTCAAGCTCCCAGTCAAGAACGTGCTCACTGGTCTTCGACCCACTGATTTCTACGCTCCCGGTTCGCTCTTCCGTGTCGACTTCGATAGATCCAATGCGCTCACCGCTGGAATGACGTCACCGCAATCTGCTGTCTGGTTTGAAGGCGGCCCGGCGTTCGAGGTTACCGATCCAGCTCGCGCAACCGTAGTTGCACGATATCCCGCCCAGGGCGACCCACTCCTCTCCGGCTGGCTACTCGGTGGCGAGCGCATCAATGGCAAGGCAGCAATGGTGGACGTGAAGCAGGGTAAGGGACACGTCGTGCTGTTCGGATTCCGTCCGCAGTACCGCGGGCAGAGCATGTCAACCTATCCGCTGGTGTGGAACGCCTTACGGTTGTAATACTGTGTCGTCGTCCCGCCGAAGGCCGGGAACCACGGACGACGATACGCCTGCAACACTGTCGGTTTGCAGGCGTATGTGAGGACCGCGAGGAGGCGTGCCTGACGCAGTTACCATGGCATCGCAGCACGTTGCTATAAGTGTGCTGATCACGGCTCTTTGCGCGCCCACTCTCGCGCGACTGATCGTGGACCAGATGCTGCGCGCACCGCGCGACGTGAACTGCTGAGTGAACGTCTTTGCGTCGTATCCGTTTCGTGACTTACTATTACTACTGCTGCTAGATCTCCAGCGCCCGAGATTACGGCTTCGACCGCAATGCCTGAAGCGCACGAGTCGCCTGCCTGTTGGTCGAATCCAGAGACAGAGCCTTTTCGAGACTCTTGATGGCGGTGGCGGTGTCACCGGAAGCGAGCTGCGCACCGCCAGCCTGGCTCCAGGCAAAGCTCGACGCGGGCGCGAATTCCAAATTCAGCATGTAGAAGCGTAGCGCATCTGCCGTGCGATTGCGCATTCGCAGCGCGCCGCCAACTCCCGCGAGCGGCGCCTCGCCAAAATCGTACGATGCGCGTCCATAGTAATGCTTCCGCAGATCGCGGTAGAGGGCAATCGCCGAATCGGTTCCCGCGGAGTCATAGCGAGTGAGAATGACCTGCTCAAGTGGACGTGGTTCCATGACCCCACGGTGGCAGGTTTCGCAGCTGACCACGACCGGAGGCTGTAGTCGCGGTTGAAGCTTGGTGAGATAGTCGTTGTTGATTGCAGCGACCATCCGTAACATCGTGCGTGCCTTGATCTTGTTCGGCTTCACGTCCGAGGAGAAATCATGCCTCTCTCTCGGAATGCTGTCGTCAACCATGTGACAAAATTCACACCCGACGCCGAGTGCGCGAGTGAACGTATGCATCGTGTCGAGTAGTGCGCTTCTCGAGATGTTTTTCGGGAAATACTTCAGGTTCTTGAGCGGAGGCTCCGGTCGCTGAGGCTCGTGGGTCTGTGCGCCGATTGCGAGTGTTGGAATCGCGAGTGATACGCAAGCTGCGAGTGTGAGAATCCGAAAGTGTGGCATGGAGCTATCCAGAATGGGTGGAACGCGCGGCTGGCGGCTCGACTTTGATCCAAGCTATGCGCCATATTGTCGCCTGGAACATGCCGAATCCAGGCTGTTTGCAGAAGAGCGGCCACGCCGGAGCCAGGCCACTATGGGAGCCTAACTGCGCGCCACACCGTGCCGTTGGGGTAGCCCTGAACATATCCGATAACGCGCCCCGTCACGTCACGCTCGAAGACTATCAACGCACCGACGCCGTCCGGGCTGAACGCGGTCGCCGACACCGGCACCAGCCGGGCGCCGGCCGTCTGCCCCGATGCGGTGGCGACCAGTTGATTGTTTTCCCAGTGGACGTTGTCGACGTAGCCGGGAGCGATCTGATATCGGCCGACGAAAGCGTTTAGTGAGTTGGAATCGACTTTCACCGGAATGGCGGCCGCGACAATCCACGACTGTGTATGCCGTTCCAGCATCCATCGGCCCTGACGCTTGACTAACACTTCTTGCGCCTGCACCGAGACGGTATCCACGTCAATGCCTTTCTGTCGGAGATCCCGCCGACGGTATTCGACAACAGCAACATCGCCGAAGCGCTTCGCGCGGACGCTGTCCACAATGTATCGTGGTGCCGGTGTTTGTCCCTGTCCGACCAGAACAAGAAGCTTATGCTTGGAATAATCGCCACCGGCGTTCGCGATGACGATCCAAACCATGTCGTCGGCGAGGTATCGGCTCAAAGTGGCTGTATCCGCGTGCGCCACGGCCGCATACCGCGCGTCGAGCACCGGTTGCAGTTCCGCTGCCAATTGACTCGATTGAGCGCGTGTAACAGTCGGCGCCATCGTAATTGCGAGGGCGGACACAAGCGTCAGAAGCGGGGGATGACAGGACATTGTTACGGGTTCCGGATATCTCGTACGTACCGTTTGCAGTTACAACTGCCGCTACAACTGCCGCTACAACTGCCGCTACAACTGCCGCTACAACTGCGTTCCGGTTTCTAGTTCGGCCAGTCACCCAGCATGTTGCTAATCTCGCTCGAGGTGACGGGTTCGTCCACGAACATGAACGTCCCGTGTTCCTTCATCTCGCGCGCAGCGCGCAGGAACGCACCCAGCGCGACACGAGTCAGTGCGCCACCAACGCTTACGCGCTTTGCCCCGATCTTCGCCAACTCGGCCATGTCGAAGTGTATTCCCTGCATTCCCGCGAGAACATTGACCGGCCGATCTACAGATTTTATCAGAGTCGCGATCTCGCTCATGTTCGTCAAGCCAGGCGCGTAGAGCACGTCGGCGCCGGCTTCCTGGAAGGCTTGCAGGCGCTTGATTGTGTCCTTGAGATCCTTCCGGCCATGAAGATAATTCTCCGAGCGCGCCGTGAGCATGAATGGAAACGACAGCCCATGGGCCACATCCACAGCCGCACGAATCCGATCGACGGACAGATCGAGCGCATAGATCGGATCGCCTATTTTGTTCGTGCTGTCCTCGATCGAGCATCCGGCCAATCCTGCGCCAGCGGCCATTCGAATAGTGTCTGCCACCACGTCAGGTGCGTCACCGAAACCGTTTTCCAGATCCGCACTCAACGGCAGCTCCGTTGCCGCTGCCAACTCGGTCGCGTGTGCAATCATCTCGTCACGCGAAATCCCGTGGTCCTGGCGACCAACAGAAAACGCGTAGCCGGAACTGGTGGTTGCTAACGCTTCGAATCCCGTCTTGGCGAGAAGGCGCGCGGAGCCAATGTCCCACGGGTTTGGGATGATGAACGCACCAACCCGCTGGTGCAGTTCGCGAAATAGCTGCCCCTTCTCTGCCTGACTCTTCATTCCGGTGTGTTCCTCAATCAAACAAATACCAGCCACTCGCTGCCGAACGTGATTCAGTTCATCAGCTTACGCGTGAAATACGTCATCTCCAACGCGGTTGTGTGCGCGCGTTCCTTGAGACTGGCACCCGATCCGTGCCCTCCCTCCGTTACTTCATAAAACATATACGGAATATTCATCGCCGCGAGCTTCGCCGCGAACTTGCGCGCGTGCTGCGGCCCGACACGGTCGTCCTTGGTTGTAGTCCATATGAACGGCTCCGGATACGCCACACCTGCGTGAATATTGTTGTACGGCGATATGGATGCGAGAAAGGCGCGCTCGTCAGGATTCGCCACACTGCCGTATTCGCCCACCCAGGACGCTCCGGCTGCGATCTGCTCGAAGCGCAGCATGTCCAGCAACGGAACCTGGATGTCAACTGCGTTCCACAGCTCTGGATGCTGTGTGAACTCAACCCCCATGAGCAGGCCGCCGTTCGATCCACCCTGGATGCCGAGCCGCCGAGTGCTGGTGATTCCACGCGTGACAAGATCGCGGCCTACGGCGGCGAAATCGTCGTAGATGACCTGGCGATGCGTCTTGAGACCAGCATCATGCCACGCGGGCCCGAACTCGCCACCGCCGCGGATGTTCGCGAGCACCCACACGCCGCCGTGTTCGAGCCACAGCTTGCCGACATTGGATGAGTACGTTGGCGTCTCTGAAACCTGGAAGCCGCCATACGCATATAGAATCGTGGGATTGGACCCGTCTCGCTTCATTCCGCGTTGATGAACTACAAAATACGGAATGTGCGTACCGTCAGTTGACGTCGCTTCGAATTGTTCGACAGTGTCACGCGACGCGTCGAACTGTGGCGGGAGAGACTTGATGGACGCGAGCGTACGGGTCTGCGCGTTCACCAGCCACACCGAGCTCGGTGTCAGAAAACCTGTCACGCTCAATAGTGCCGTATTTGAGCGAATATCCGTATCGACGATTCCAATCGTGACGTTGTCCGGAAACGCCAGCTCCTTGCGTGTCCAGCCGCCTGCGCGCGTTGGCGTGTACACAAACGCACGGCCGCGTACATTGTCCAATTGTGCTACGACGAGCGCGTCGCGCGTGGACGACATTCCATTCAGGGACTCACGCGGTCCGGGCGCAACTATTAGCGTGGGCGTAAGCTTCGCGGGGTTGGCGATCGCTGCTGCGAGTGGTACCGACACAAGCGAACCGGCTGGGAACGTCGTTCCGGCCATCGGCGTCCACGCGGTTTCGAGACGTATCACCAATTGGCCTGCTACGAGACTGGACACGGACGCCTTGAGCGGAATCGCCAATTTTTCGAACCCATGCGGCGTCTGAATGTACTGTTCCGATTCAAAAAAGCTCGGTGACCGCGACATGAATGCCGCGTGATGCCCATCACCGTCAACGAGCGTGAACGGCCCTGCACTTACATCACTCGTTGTCCCGCGGAACACTTCAACAGCAGCGGAAAGCGGCCGGCCCCGCGTCACTCGCTTGACTACGAACGAATAGCCAGACTTGGTGACCTCGCCCGGCGTCCACTCGCGTGACACGAGTAGTGTATTCGCATCCGCCCACGAGACACTCTGTTTCCCATGCGGGAGCTCAAATCCGTTCTTTACGAAGCTTGCGGTGGGCAGATCAAACTCGCGCACTGTGACCGCGTCCTCCCCGCCGTCCGAGAGACTGATCAAGCAACGTCGTTCCGCCGGCTCCAGGCACGATGCGCCCTTCCAGAACCAGTTTGCCTTTTCCGACTTTGAAAGCGCGTCAAGATCGAGGACGGTTGTCCACGCGGGTGACGCGGTTCGGTAGCTCGCCATCGTCGCGCGGCGCCACACACCGTGCGTGTGCTCAGCGTCCTGCCAGAAGTTGTAAACCTGACCGCCGATCATCGCTGGGTCTGGAATGCGATCACGTGTTTCGGCAATCTTGACCGCCTCAGCGTAGAGCGGAGCGTAGTGCGGATCGTGCTCCAGAACTGCGACCGTTTTCGCGTTTTCCGCGTTGACCCACGCCATGGCACGTGGACTCGCTACCTGTTCTAGCCATATGAACGGATCGTCACCCGTACGGGCGGGCGTCGTCGTCTGCGTTTGCGCATGCGCCGGTACAGCGATAATGGCAGCAACGGTTGCGACAAGCGCAAATGATCGAAGCAGGAATTTCATAGTCCCGGAGGTTGGTGGTAGAGATAGAATAGCTCTCGTGGATAAACTGCGCCACCACCCCCGGTGAGCAGAGCCACTACCGGTTCAACCAGTAGCTCACCTTCACCAGGAATGTATTGTCTGGCCGAATCTGGAAGAGATCCGGGTACGTCCCGGTCCAACCCCGCGTATCTGGAGTGTTGTCGTATCGCTGGCGCCCCTGCGTCCACACAAAGAACAACGTTGATCCAGGTCGGTATTCCCAGCGAACCACGGTGTTCGACTTGAATTCCCGATCACTGAAACCGGCCATCGCCGATGCTGGCGGCCCGTAGGCGATGTAGCGATCGGCGTACCGACTGGCCCGTGGGTCGGCGCTAAGCTCACGCGGGTCCGAGTACGACCCATTCGACACAAATGGCTGCGCATAGAATTGGAGTGATAGATCAGGTGTCGCGATGTAAGTCGCGCGCAGTGCCGTTACAAGCGTATTCTGGTGCAGATGTGCGAACGTGTAGTGAGTTGCGTTTGTCACCGGATCACGAAAATTGCCAATCCACTGCGTATTGTCCTCATTGCGCGACGCAGTTACATCCAACGATAATAGCAGCTGGCTGGACGCCCGCAGCGCCACGTTGGGCTCGACACTGAGATAGCGCGAACGCCCGTCGTCACCCCGTTTGAGATTCACGGATATCGATGGCGCAATGCGCCGCCGGTCGTCTCCCGTGATGAGGAGCCAGGGTGCGAGATATGACGATTGTCGCACAGCCGGACCGCCGCGTGCGCACCGGTCACAATATGTAGATCCGAGCTGTCCAAACGTGGCTCCGCTATGTATTCCCCAGTTATTGTGGAGAGTCACGTGCGCGTTGGTATTCACCGCGTGCTCCAATGCGAGGCCGCTCGTAGTCCACTGATTCCAGAAGTTGCCGTTGAACCTGATGCTGTTGTAGAGCCGCGTCGGCGTGAAGAAATTGAGCGCGCCCCAATTGCTCCAGCTCTGCTGGTCAGCTCGGCGCAGATACCCAATATCATTGACTTCGTACCCGGCCGACTGACGCTCGTAGCTGGTCTCGAAGCGTGTGATGCCGCCGCCGTATTTACCAACAAGGAACTCCTGTGCGTTGCCGGTCAATGACGTGAGACTGGAATCGACGCGCAGCTTCCCGTCAGGACGCTGGTAGTAGTGTACCGCGTTCATCTGCGTTTTGGTGATAGCGGCTTCCGTGCCAGTGACATCGCTTGCCGTGAACGATCCCGAAACCTGGTAATTATTGTTGGCCAGAAAGTGATGCGAGAAGTCCACACCCCCCACACTCGCCGTGCGCCGTAGTGCATCCGATGTCCACGAATCCGTAGCACGGTCTACGCTCGTCGCCACCACGCCGATGTTACTCGCACCGTCGCGGAATTCGCGCTGAATGCGGGCGACACCATAGTTCGTTGTGGGCTCGATGGTTTTGTCGAGCGAGCCAGTTGCCCGCTCTGTGACCGCATCCAGCACGCCAACGGACAGCGATTTGCCCAACCGTCCACTCAATTTGGCTGCGCCGCGGATCGTTGTTGCCGTTGGCGAGCTTGCATCACCGTACGATCCAAGAAGTTGTGGCGTACGGCCGATGCGCCGCGAGTAGAACAATCCCTCGGACGAACAATTGACAGCACTGCAGTTGATATTGAACGCGTAGCGACCCTGCCCTTCCACGAAAAATGGGCGTTGTTCGCTGAAGAACGTCTCGAACGCACCAAGGTTTAGAACTGATGGATCGGCCTCGACCTGCCCAAAGTCGGGATTGACTGCCGCGGTAAGCCGCAGTCCGGGCGTGACGCCTACCTTGAGGTCCGCACCTGCCAATACTCGTTGCGCGCGGCCATAGGACGAAGTACCGGTGGTGGAAACGTTCTTCGTTACGACGTATGGCACTACTTCCAGCGGGTGAGCCGAACCTACGTCACCGATGCCGGTCACCGTTCCCAGTTGCGACACGGTGGCGTTCCGGGTTTGTCTGAACAGCGGCCAACTCACCCGTTCCTTGAACCGATCGATGTCACGCCAGATCCCAAATCCGATCGTGTGGACCGTGGCGGTTGTGAAGCCGAGTTGAGACATCGGTATCGCGAACTCGGCGGTCCAGCCTAGCGAGTCTATAGTCGTGGCAACGTCCCATACACCGTCCCACGTTTGATCTTCATTGGTGTCGTTGTACATCGCATAATCGCGTTTCACCCCACCTGGACTCACCGCGAACTCGAAACCTGTGCGTCCATCGTGGTACGAATCGATCAGGACCTTGAGCTGATCCGACGGCGGCCGAACGTCGCGCCGAGCAAGAGTCTGGCGGATGAGTGTTGGCTCCGGATCGAATGCCCGAATGAACACGTAGATGTTGTGACTGTCATACGCAACGCGGAACTCGGTCCGGAAGCGCGGATCTCCGTCCTCGACTGGATCGAACTCACGAAAGGCAGTAACACGCGGCGCGGTGCGCCATATCTCATCATCGTCACGTCCGTCAATCACCGGCGCATTGTCGGTGTGCGTCGCGACTACCGACGTAAGGTTAGAGGGCGGTACGCCGATTTGTGGTGCTTGTGCGCGCGCCAACGACGGAGCAACGACGCAGAGACCGATGACCGCCGCGTAACGCGTACGGAGTGAAAGCGCGCGGAGTGAAAGCGCGCGGAGACATTGAATGAGGGATGACACTGGCGGGCATGGGGGTTACACAACGACGGGCTCGTTTGCGCGTGCCCTATCTATGGAGGTAAGATGCCCCGACCATCAAAATGGTTTGCTCAGTGCGGACCCTACCGTACACCACACCGGCCTGCGGGGTCAGCCAGTCAGTTCACCACGGTTAGAGCGAAACCGTCGTAGCCCTTAACGCCAACTGTTTGTACCGCCGTGGTCGTCACGCGCTGTGTCACCGAAAGCATGTCGAAGAATCGGCGCACCGCCTGATTGCTCGGATCAGTGCTGTCAGCATCGGCAACTCCGCCATCTCGCACCACGTTGTCCACCATGATCAGGCTGCCGGATCGCGTAAACTTGAGCGCCCACTCGAAGTATGCCGGTATGTTCTCCTTGTCCGCATCGATGAAGACCAGATCGAATGGTCCGCGCCCTTCGACGCTCAGTTGAGCGAGTGTCTCCAACGCGTCGCCCACGCGCAACTCGACAACTCCCGCGAACCCGGCGCGCGCGATGTTGGATGTGGCAACGTCGGCGTGTTTCGGATCTCTTTCCAGGGTTACAATTTTACCGCCCGGCGCAAGCCCACGAGCGAGCCAGATGGTGCTGTAACCACCTAGTGTCCCAATCTCCAGGATCGAGCGGGCGCGCAGGCTCATGGCGAGCACTTGCAACAGCTTGCCCTGTGTGGGCGACACACTAATCGCAGGCATGTCAGCAGCGGTTGCAGCGGCTTGCGCCGAATCCAGTGCAGCGTCTGCCGGGATCAAACGATCGGCGAGGTAGCTATCGACTTTTGTCCAGATGTCCTGATCCATCGGAGGCTCCGTAATCTGATTGATGCTTGTGGCGCCACTGTTCCGGCCGCGTCGAGCCTGTGGTTGCATTACGATACGAGTGATCCAGAATCATCGTCACGCTATTCGACTTTAGTCGCAATCCACCACGTCGTGCCGCCGCCATCCTTCACACCACCACGCTTGTCAGGGTCATCTTTCTTCGTCGGTTCCTGAACAGACGCGGCGCCATACTCGATTGCCCGCTTGTATGTGGCGTCGACATCAGCCACGTACACATGAACGTGGGAGCCGACTGTCGGCCAGTTCTGCCCAGCGTCGGCCAGCATGACGACGGTATCGTCGATGCGAACTTCGGCATGCATCAGTTTGCCGCCAGGACCCGAAAACCGGCGTAGCTCGACCGCGCCGAAGGTGTGCACCAGAAAATCGATGCTCCGCTCCGCGCCGTCCACGATGAGATAAGGCGCAACACTCGTATAGCCTGAAGGCTTGTACTCCGACGCCATTGCCCAACTCCGGGTTGGATAGTGTTTGGACCGTAAGCAGGTTGCGCGACCCGCGGTGACCTTTGCGTAATATATCCCGCAACGATCGTCGCCAGCCGCCTGCACGCCCTACCGGGTGCGCTGATTTGTGATCATCTTACAAACCGGTACTAACGCCAGCTGCTGCAAACACTTCTACACGCACGTCTAAACCGATCGGCCCATGATATCCAACCTGACGCTCAACCTCACGAAGCCACTAGTTGCCAAATCCTGGCTCGTGGCATTGTTGACTGTACCGCTGTTGCCAACGCCAACCGCGCAGTCTCTGTACATGCCGCGCAACGTCAAGCAGGCACTCAGGAACGGCACTCGTTCCCTCGACGGGAGACCTGGTCCCAAATACTGGGAAAATCACGGACGCTATTCCATAGCGCTCACGGTGATGCCGCCTGACCGTGCAGTGAAGGGGACCGAGCAGATCAGCTACTCCAATAACAGTCCCGACACACTACGCAGCTTGGTCATAAAGCTGTTCGTCAATATCCACAAACCCGGAGCGCCGCGCGCCGGCGGCGCCGCCGCAGCGTATCTGACGTCAGGTGTGCATATTGACGCATTCACAGTGAATGGACAGGCGACCGCATGGAAAGATGATGCAAATACGTTCACGTGGAAGCGAGTGCCCTTGCCTTCGCCGCTAATGCCGCACGACTCTGTACAATTGTCGTTCAACTGGCATTACGATATCTCGCTGGAGAGCGGTCGCGAAGGAATGATTGATTCGAGCACGTATTACCTGGCCTATTTCTATCCGCGCGTCGCGGTATATGACGACTACAACGGCTGGGATACGATGGACTTCACGGATAGCCAGGAATTCTACAGCGACTTCAACAATTACGACGTGTCGCTTACTGTTCCGGCGAACTTCATAGTCTGGGGCACCGGCACACTGCTGAATGCGGCTGATGTGCTGCAGCCAGACGCGTTGCAGCGATTCAAGACCTCGCTCACATCGGACCAGGTAATTCATGTAGCGACAAAAGAGGAACTCGCTGCGAATCACGTGACTGCGCAGAACGCCACCAATACGTGGCATTTCAAGGCCGACAATATCCCCGACATGACCTTCGCCGTCAGCAATCACTACGACTGGGATGCCGCCAGCGTAGTCGTTGACGATGCAAGCCACCGGCGCGCCAGCGTGCAGTCAGCATTCAACGATACAGCTGGCGATTATCACCACATGGTGCACTTCGCGCAACACGCTCTCGATTGGCTGTCACACAATTGGCCGGGCGTTCCATATCCCTACGAAAAGACCACTATCGTGCAGGGGTTCGCGGACATGGAATACCCAATGATGGTCAACGACGGCAGCACGGCAGATACGGTATTCTCCCGCTTCGTAGTGGAACATGAGATCGCCCACACGTATTTCCCATTCTACATGGGAACTAACGAATCGCGCTACGCGTTCATGGATGAAGGCTGGGCAACGACGTTCGAATATCTCATCGGCCAATCCGATCTCGGCAATCAGCGCGCGACTGCGTTCTTCAAGCAGTTCCGTGTGAACCGTTGGATAAACGACCCGTCGCCGCTCGAAGACCTGCCGATCGTCACACCCGCCGACGTTCTGAAAGGCGCGGCCTACGGCAACAACGCATACGGCAAGCCGGCACTTGGCTACCTCGCTGTAAAGGATCTGCTCGGTGACGTAGCGTTCAAGAAAGCGCTGCACGCGTACATGGACCGCTGGAATGGCAAGCATCCAAACCCATGGGATTTCTTCAATACTTTCAGCGACGTCTCGGGCAAGAATCTCAACTGGTTCTGGAACAACTGGTATTTCAGCAACAACTACATCGACTTGGCAGTAACGAGTGTGAAAAAGACGAGAAATGGGTACTCCCTCGTAGTCGGCAATATTGGCGGTATGGACGCTCCGGTTGACGTCCGCCTACAGTACACCGATGGTAGCAGCGACACCCTCCACCAGACTCCGGCAATCTGGGAAGCAAACCAACAGCAGGCAACTGTCGCCATTACCACCAGTAAGACCATCCGCGCGCTCGATCTCAATGGTGGAATATGGATGGATGCCGATACCACAAACAACAAGTGGGTTGCCAAGTAGTGGCGTCCGTATGACCACAGACTCGCCGCGACTCAACCCTTTCTTCACCGTTAGCACACTCCCATTTCACGCGCCACCCTTCGACAAGATCGACGAAGGCGATTACTTGCCTGCCATCGAAGCAGGGATGAAGCAGCAACTGGCCGAGGTTGCGAGGATCATCGCAGATCCGGAATCTCCGACGTTGCAGAACACGCTGGTTGCGCTCGAGCAGTCAGGCACGCTGTTGCACCGCGTGCTTCCAACGTTCAACGCGATCACTGGAGCAAATACAAGCGACGCGCTACAACAGGTACAGGACGAAGTCGCGCCCAAGCTCGCCGCCCACGAGGACGCGATCTATCTCGACCAACGCTTGTTTGACCGCGTAGAATCGCTCTACAATCAGCGCGCTTCACTGAACCTCGACGCGGAATCACTCCGCCTTGTGGAGTGGTACCACGAGGAGTTCGTGCAAAGGGGCGCCCGCCTCCCCGAGGCAGACAAAGCGGCGCTCAAGGAGATGAACAAGGAGATTTCCACCCTCAGCACAGCGTTCGCCAACAAGCTGTTGGCTGCAACCAACGCGGCATCGTTGGTCGTTACCGATAGCACGGCCCTTGAGGGCATGAACGACGGTGAGATCGCTGCCGCCGCCAGATCCGCGCATGATCGCAAGCTCGACGACGCTTGGGCCATCCCGCTTCACAATACAACCCAGCAACCAGCCCTTCTGGCGATCAAGGACAGGCACGTTCGCAAGACGCTATTCGACGCGTCGTGGACACGGACCGAGAAGAACGATTCCAACGACACTCGAAAGATCGTTGCGCGGCTGGCGCAACTGCGCGCCGCGAGCGCCAGACTGCTTGGCTATCCGAGCTATGCGGCGCTAACACTGCATGATCAAATGGCAAGGACGCCGGAAGTGGCGCTCGAGTTTGTACGCAATCTGGTGCCAGCCGCCACTACGAACGCCAAAGCGGAGGGTGCGGCGATTCAGGCGATGATGACAACCGATGGCAAGACGTTCCAGTTGGAGCCGTGGGATTGGGAATACTACGCCGAACTGGTGCGCCGAGAAAAGTACAACCTGGATGAGGAGCAAATCCGGCAGTATTTCGAGCTGAACAATGTTCTGGAGAACGGTGTGTTCCATGCCGCCACGCAACTCTACGGAATAACCTTCAAGGAACGCCACGACATCCCGGTATATCATCCGGATGTACGAGTGTTCGAGGTGTCCGACGCCGACAGCTCACCACTTACGCTCTTCTATTGCGACTACTTCGAGCGCCAGAACAAGATTGGCGGCGCGTGGATGGACAACCTCGTCACCCAATCAAAGCTGCTCGGCGCCAAGCCGGTAATCTACAATGTCGCGAACTTCACGCGACCGGCGCCGGGAAAGCCGGCTTTGTTGAGCTTCGATGACGTTACCACAATCTTCCACGAGTTCGGGCACGCGTTGCATGGCTTCTTCGCAGATCAGCAATACCCCAGCTTGTCCGGTACCAGCGTCGCGCGCGATTTCGTGGAGCTGCCGTCGCAGTTCAACGAACACTGGTCAACTGATCCCACTGTCTTCGCGAATTACGCCAAGCATTGCGAGACCGGCGAGCGGATGCCTCAGTCCCTCGCGGACAGAATCAAGCAGGCCGAGAAGTTCAATCAAGGCTACAGACTCACTGAGGTTCTGGCTGCCACGCTACTCGACATGTCCTGGCATACTCTCCCGGCCGATGCGCCGTTACAGGATGTCGACGAGTTCGAAGTTCAGGCGCTGTCCGAAAACAACGTAAATCTGCGCACCGTTCCACCGCGCTACCGGTCCAGCTACTTCATGCATATCTGGGCCAACGGTTACGCGGCCGGCTATTACGCATATCTGTGGGCCGAGATGCTGGACGCTGACGCGTACGAGTGGTTCAAGGAAAATGGTGGCCTTACGCGCGCAAATGGAGATCGCTTTCGTCAAATGATCCTGTCACGCGGCAACACGCAGGATCTTGCAACGATGTATCGCGAATTCCGCGGCCGCGATCCGCGAATCGAGCCCATGCTCGAAGGACGCGGACTACTACCCACGCCGGAATAGTCTGAGACGCTCGCTACTTCAGGCGCCAATCCCGGTTGACCCAGCGTTCACGCCCGACCAGCCAACATCCCACCGGACCGCATGGGGCGTGCGGGGCGTGCGGGTCCAACTTGCGGCCATGCTCTCCTATCTAATCCTCCAGCACCGGCTCGTATTCCGTCACAACCGCGGGCTTTAGGTGAGTGTCACGCGACAACACGCGCGCGCAAGTGTTCCATCGCAAGAGCGAGTCGTCATCCTCGGATGGCCGGATCGCTTCCGCCTTTTCGTACCAGTCCATCGCTTCCCGAAATGCATTGTATGCCATCGTGCCACTTCCCATTGACACCCGCGCCCGCAACTCCTGCCCATGGCGCTCCGCTGCAATGCCGTTGTAATACGCGCGCTGGTATGGATCTGTAACGCGTGACAGCGTTTCGCGGACGTCGTGCATCACACGGCCGTGCCCGGTAGCAAGCTGGTCGGTAAGCGAAAGCACAAGCATGACGATCACCTGCTGATTATCAGGATCTATCGCCAGAATGTCCCTGCAGATACTCTCGGCGGCCCACGATTGATTCAACAGCCTGTAGTGCTCAGCCTTCTTTATTGCGCGTGGGATCGCAGCGTGCGAAATCGGTTTTAGCTCGAATTTGTCGGTCATGACTGCACCCCCTCTGGCTCTTTGCGGCGAAATAGGTTGACGAGCTTGTGCAGCGGATCGTAGTGACTGTCCACAACACGTTCCTTCAATGGGATTATCGCGTTGTCAGTTATCGTGATATTCTCTGGACAGACCTTGGTGCAGCATTTTGTGATGTTGCAATAGCCGATGTTGTGCTTGTCCTTCAAGTCACCTGTGCGATCGACGATATCGAGCGGATGCATTTCGAGCTGCGCGGCGTGCACAAGCAGCCGCGGTCCGATAAACTCATCATGTAAATGGTGATCGCGCAAGACGTGACAGACGTCCTGGCACAGAAAGCATTCGATGCACTTGCGGAACTCTTGGACCCGGTCAACATCGGACTGTGACATGCGCCACGTCCCATCGGGCGCATCGGGCGGCCTCGGTGTGAACTTCCGGATGCGCTTCTTCTGACGAAAATTGGACGACACGTCGGTAACGAGATCGCGCACGAGTGGAAACGCGCGCATTGGTTCCACCGTTACTGGCTTCTCCAGATCCAGCTGGCTGAGCCGCGTCATACACATTAGCCGCGGCATCCCGTTGATCTCCGCCGAGCAGGAGCCGCACTTGCCGGCCTTGCAATTCCAGCGTACAGCAAGATCGTTTGCGCTCTCGGATTGGATCTGGTGGATTGCATCCAGCACCACCATACCGTCAGAAACCGCGGTGTGATATTCCTCGAAGTGTCCCGATGTGGCGTCACCACGCCACACCTGAAATGCAGCGGTGTGCGCACTGCTTCCGGCGCTCTCATTGCTCCGTGCAGCGGCACGCGCGCCGCTCCCAGCCACATCTCGCGCGAGGGTTTCAGTCGCCATTACTTCTGCTCCTCGATTATCTGCTTCAGATCATCACGAATTTCGGGCAACGGAACACGCGTCACTTCCATCGCACCATTCGCGCCGCGACTCACGACTATGTTGAAATGCGCGAACGCGGGATCCTTTTCCGGATAATCATCCCGGAAGTGACCACCGCGACTCTCTTTGCGCTCCAGCGCGGAACGTGTTATCGCTTCGGAGATTGTGAGCAGGTTCGCAAGATCGAGC
This sequence comes from Gemmatimonadota bacterium, assembly GCA_041691775.1. Classification (GTDB taxonomy): domain Bacteria; phylum Gemmatimonadota; class Gemmatimonadetes; order Gemmatimonadales; family Gemmatimonadaceae; genus Fen-1247. The sequence goes on along the minus strand of JBEPUB010000005.1, from coordinate 180,105 downwards.
GCAGTGTGCCAGCCAGGGTTGTATTCCCGGTTCCCCGGAACGGCCACCCGCGCCGCGCGCTCACGCATCACGCCGAGTCCGTCCAGCGCCTTCTGCATCTCCTCTCCCCGGCGAACGATTCCGACCAGTTCCTGCATCATCCCCTGAAGGTCATGTTGCACCTGATATGGCCCCTCAACCGATTCCCCGGTTCGTGCAAACGGCTCGAGCGCGTATCTGGCGACGGCATCGACCGCCGTCGAATCGGGTATCGTGGCTGGATGCTCCTTTGCGAACAGAGCAGCATGTTCTCCGGCACGCTTTCCAAATACCAGCAAATCGGATAGTGAGTTCCCGCCCAACCGGTTCGCACCGTGCAGGCCGGCAGCGCACTCCCCCGCCGCGAACAGCCCTGGAACCGTGGTCATCTGCGTATCACCCTCCACGCGAATGCCGCCCATCGCGTAGTGCGTGGTCGGGCCAACTTCCATTGGCTCCTTGGTGATGTCAATGTCCGCGAGCTGCTTGAACTGGTGATACATGCTCGGAAGCTTGCGCTTGATGTGCTGTTCCGCATCCGGCAACTTTGCCGCAATCCACGAGATATCGAGAAACACTCCACCGTGTGGGCTACCGCGCCCCTCCCGCACCTCGCGCATTATGCAGCGCGCAACGTGATCGCGCGTGAGCAACTCTGGAGGCCGGCGCGCGCTCTTGTCGCCCTGCGTATAACGCCATCCCTCTTCCTCGTTATCGGCAGTCTGGCTGCGGTAGTTCTCGGGGATGTCGTTGAACATGAAGCGCTGCCCCTGGTTGTTCACCAGAATTCCGCCTTCGCCGCGCACGCCTTCGGTCACCAGTATCCCACGCACACTAGGCGGCCACACCATTCCAGTCGGATGGAATTGGATGAACTCCATGTCCTGCAACGCAGCGCCAGCATTATATGCAAGCGACTGACCGTCGCCCGTGTATTCCCAACTGTTGCTCGTTATGCGAAACGCACGACCGGTGCCGCCTGTCGCCAGCACCACCGCGCCGGCGACAAACAATTTGAATCGACCACGCTCCCTGTCGTACGCGAGCGCGCCGCATACGCGGTCCCCGTCCCGTAGAAGCGAGACAACCGTGCACTCCATGCTCACTTCAATCGATTGATGTATCGCGTAATCCTGAAGTGTCCGAATGATCTCCAGGCCGGTGCGATCACCCACATGTGCGAGCCGGGGATATTTGTGGCCGCCAAAATTTCGCTGCAGAATGCGCCCGTCAGGTGTCCTGTCGAACACCGCACCCCAAGCCTCCAGCTCGTTAACGCGATCGGGAGCCTCGCGCGCGTGCAACTCCGCCATACGCCAGTTGTTGAGGTACTGGCCTCCGCGCATGGTGTCGGCGAAATGAACCTTCCAATTGTCACGCTCATCGGTGTTCGCAAGGGCCGCCGCAACTCCACCTTCGGCCATTACCGTATGTGCTTTCCCGAGTAGTGATTTGCAGACAAGCCCAACTGAAGCACCGCCGTGCGCAGCCTCGATCGCTGCGCGAAGTCCCGCTCCGCCAGCGCCAATCACCAGCACGTCATAAGTATGGGTTTCGTACTCGGCCATCTAGAAAAGCCTCACATCGTGCAGGATTCCCATGGAGCACAGCCTCACATACAGATCTGTGAATGCAACCCAGAAGAGACTGAGCCACGCCCAGCGCATGTGGCCGCGATTGAGGCAGCTCACGCAATCGTAGCATCTCTTCCGGACTGGCCTCCCCGAGATCCTATCCAGGTAACCACCCACCAGGTGGCGCAACGAGTGGCATCCGAGCGTGTAGCCGCCGAGCATTATTACGTTCACGGTGAGGACGAGTGTGCCAATCCCAATGCCGAAGTGCGTCGCTCCCGTGGCCGCGTCAGTGAACCACAGCGCGTCGTATGCGTCGTGCGCCAGGATCGCAATGAATACCAGCGCTACATACAGGAAGTATCGATGAACATTCTGTAGGATGAGCGGAAAGCGTCGCTCGCCACGGTAGCTCGTGCGCGGCTCACCTACTGCGCAGTTGGACGGATCGGCCCAGAATGCCTTGTAGTACGCGCCGCGATAGTAGTAACACGTGAGCCGAAAACCGGCCGGCAACGGCAGGATGAGCAACGCGGGAGTGAAAGGCAATATGCTCGGAATCCACGCCGGCCGAGCACCTTGGATCCATGCGTGCGGTGAGTTCGCGAAGAGCAACGGCGAGTAGAAGGGCGATAGATACGGCCCATACTCGTAGTGCGCGTTCTGGAACGCAGCCCACGTCGCATATACCAGAAATGCGCTCAGGATCACGAAGACCGTGAGCGGTTGCAGCCACCATGTGTCGCGCCGCATGGTCTCTCCCCATCCGCGGCGCGTCAACTGAACCACTTCAGACGCCATGAAGTGCTCCTACTAGAGGGCTCTAATTCTGGGGGAAACTACCTTTCGGATCGAGGGGCGGATAGAGGACACGCTTAATACGCGGATCAGTCGGAATCCACGCGAAACTCCCCCTCGCCGTGAGTAGCATCCGCGATAGCAGCTCGCAGCTTTTCCGAGTTCGCTCGCGGAACGCGCAAGCGATACCGAACATCGACGCCGTATTCCTGCCGGATCACCTCGGCCTCCAGCGACACGATTGCTTGCTGGACCAGAGTGATACTCGGATATCCGAACGACATCGCAACTTCCACGAAATCGATTCGTTCAACGACACATAACGTCTCCAGCGCAGACTGCACCACGCCGCCATACGCCTTCACGAGGCCGCCTGTCCCCAACTTGGTGCCACCGTAGTATCGCGTGACTATGGCCGCGATCTCGCCCACGCCGCCGTGGAGCAGTACCGTCAGCATCGGCCGCCCCGCCGTGCCGTGAGGCTCGCCGGCGTCACTCATCCCAATCACGTTGGTGCTTCCAGGCGGGCCTGCGACGTAAGCCCAACAATTGTGTGTCGCATCGGCGAATTCCGCGTTCAGGTCCCGAACGAAGGCCTGGGCTTCGGCTGCGGTTTCTACGCGCTCAACCGTACAGATGAACCGACTGCGCTCGATCGACCGCTCCACCCGGTGGCGGCGAGCGGGTACGAAATAGCGTGTATCGGGGCCCATTGTACAATCGTAGCACCCTTCGTCCCTACCGATCTGCCCGCCGGATGCACGAGGAATAAACCGCTACCCCGCTGGCGGGTGTCCAACCGGCTCGTCTCGCTTCACCAGTCCATTCGAAGGTGCTACTATTGGTATCGCTCGAAGCATGCTTTAACGGCAGAGCGGCCGGATTCCGCCCTAGGAGAGTGATTGTATGACTGCATCACGCATCCGCCGGATGACTACGATGCTGGCTACCGCCACCGTCGTCGCCAGCACTACCGCAGCGGCGCAGGCTGTAACCCCGCCTGCCGCCAACGCGCCCGGCGAACTCGCCGCAATCGCCAAGGCGAGAGCCGATAGCGCCCGCTATCCGTACACCGCGGCCGACATCCACTTCATGACGGGCATGATCGCCCACCATTCACAGGCGATCCTGATGGCCAGTTGGGCTCCCACCCACGGTGCCAGTACCTCGTTGCAAACCCTCGCCGCGCGAATCACAAACGCGCAGCGGGACGAAATTGCCACCATGCAGCAATGGCTCCGGGATCGCCAGCAGCCAGTGCCGGACGGCCATGCCGGAATGAAGATGGTGATGAACGGCTCGGAGATGACGATGGGCAGCTCCGCTGATCATCCGATGCTCATGCCCGGCATGCTCACCGACCCGCAGCTAGCACAGCTGGATTCCGCACGGGGCCAGGATTTTGACCGGCTCTTTCTCACTGACATGATCCAGCACCACCGCGGTGCGGTCACCATGGTCAAGCAGTTGTTCGACACGTACGGCGCCGCACAGGATGAGTTGGTGTTCAAGTTCGCCTCAGACGTCAACGTCGATCAGACCACCGAGATCGCACGGATGGAGCGAATGCTCGTCGCACAAATGTTCCAGACGGCGTCGCCATGATCGCGCCGCTTTCAAACGCCGATCGGCCCCACTCTACACCACCAGAGGAATCAGCCATGACCGCTGCGCATCAGACTCTCCGTTCGAGAGTACGTTCCACCGTGAAATCCGCGTTGAGCTTGTCGGTCGCGGTCGCACTGTCGGCCGCCGCTACAGGCGCGCAGGCAGGCACGTCCACCAACATGTCGCCAGGCGCCCCGAACCCCGATCCGCGCGTCGGGCTCAAAGCCGGCGTGAACGACGCGGGCCAAGCGGCGTGGAACATGAAGCTGATGTCCACGACACCTCCCTCCACCAAGTTCGTGGGAAGTACCAATTCTGACCTGGCTTTTACCGGCCCGTATGCGATCCAGGGCAGCTACAACGGTTACCAGATCTGGGACATAGCGAACCCGAGCCATGTCACACTAAAAACCGCGTACTTTTGCCCTGCCTCTCAGAGCGACGTCTCGGTATACAAGAACCTGCTGGTCGTTTCTGGCGAAGGCCTTACCGGCCGCCTCGACTGCGGCGCAGAAGGTGTGAAGGATACCGTCAGCAAGGAACGCTTGCGCGGAGTCCGTATCTTCGACATCAGCGACATCAACAATCCCAAGTACGTTGCTAACGTTCAGACCTGCCGCGGCTCGCACACGCATACACTGCTGGTCGATCCAAAGGACAAGAACAACTTTTACGTCTATGTCTCGGGATCAGCCGGTGTCCGCTCACCCAGCGAGCTCGCGGGCTGCGTAAAGGCTGCGCCCGACAAGGATCCCAACTCGGCGCTCTTTCGTATCGAAGTGATCAAGGTCCCGCTCGCACACCCTGAACAGGCAGCGATTGTCAGCTCGCCGCGCATCTTCAACGACCTGGTCGCACCGCCGAAGCACGGCGCTTCCGCAGCGGACCTGGCTGCGATCGAAACCGCACGCGCCAAAGGTGCATTCGTAGCCGACATCATGGGCGAGAAAATGGTCCTGCCTAACAACTTCACCAATCACATGCTGGACAGCCTCGTCAAGGCTCGCAACGGAACAGGCGCGCCGACGGCTGCTGATAGCACAACGTTGCGCGAAGCGATTCCCGGCATGATCGCGAAGATGATGGGCACTTCCGGCAACGCGAACGGACCCAAGCCTGGCCCGACTCAATGCCACGACATCACCGTGTATCCCGCAATCGGTTACGCCGGTGGCGCGTGCGAAGGGTACGGACTTCTGCTCGACATCCGTGATCCCGCGCATCCAGTTCGCCTCTCCGCTGTCGCTGATTCCAACTTCTCGTACTGGCACTCCGCAACCTTCAACAACGACGGCACCAAGGTGCTGTTCTCCGACGAATGGGGTGGCGGCGGCCAGCCAAAGTGCCGCGCAACCGACCCGCGCGACTGGGGCGCGGACGCAATCTTCGACATCGTGGATGGAAAGCTCGTGTTCAAGAGCTATTACAAACTGCCCGCGCCACAGACGCCAGAAGAAAACTGCGTCGCTCACAACGGATCACTCATCCCGATCCCCGGACGTGACGTGATGGTGCAGGCGTGGTATCAAGGTGGCCTGTCGGTGTTCGACTGGACCGACGCGTCAAACCCACAGGAAATTGCGTTCTTCGACCGTGGACCCATGGACGCGACGCGCATGGTACTGGGCGGCTACTGGTCCGGTTACTGGTACAACGGCGCCATTGTCGGCTCCGAAATTGGACGCGGCCTGGATGTTCTCGAGCTGACGCCGAGCGCTTATCTGTCACAGAATGAGATCGATGCGGCCAAGACTGTGCACATGGATTATCTGAACGTCCAGGGACAGCCCAAGATCGTGTGGCCAGCCAGCTTCGCATTGGCGCGCGCGTATGTCGACCAGCTCGAGCGGTCGAAGGGACTCGCCGCTGCACGAATCTCCAGCACGCGCGCAGCATTGACAAGCGCTGAAAGCGCGTCTGGTGCACCACGCCGTACCGCGTTGGCAAAGTTGGCGACACAGTTGAAGGGTGACGCGAACGGAGCCGGCGATTCGGCCAAGGTCAAGACACTTGCCACCGCGGTGAGTGAATTAGCGTCCGCATCACGCTAAACGCGGCAATAACTTTCATCAAGGATCCTCTCTTAATGCATCGGATTTATGGCTTCGCCCTGGCCGTCGCTTCGGTCGCTCTTGTGCCACTGGTGAATGTTGCCAGCGCGCAGGAAGCGGCCCGCAACGTGGCTGGCGGCGGAATCTCGGTTCCCGGTTGGACAGGACAGATCGACGCAAACGCAGCCAAACGCGGTTCGACTCTCGCCAATTCGAAGCTCTCCAAGGATGGTGCGGCGTTACATGTCGTCACCGGCCCCGCGGTCGCTTACTGGAACCCGTCTGACAAGGCGAGCGGCAATTACACGGTGAGCGCCACATTTCGCGAGCCGAAATACATGTCGCTCAACGATCATCCGCACCCGTACGGCGTATTCATTGCCGGCAACAATATGGGCACCGACCGGCAAACTTATCTCTACTGCGCTGCCTACGGTAACGGCAATTTCATAGTTCGCGGATTCGGACCAGCTCCGTTTCAAATGAACGGTCGCGAGGGTGCGGCAAACCCAGCCGTCCACAAGGCCGCCGGCAAGGACCAGCCGGTAACCCAGATGGTCGCACTATCGGTGAAGGGCGACAAGGTCTCCTGCTCCATCAACGGAACAGAAGTCGCGAGCTACAGCAAGTCCGAGCTCGTAACCGCTGGAAAGCTTACATCGACGGATGGCGTATACGGCATCCGCTTCGCACACAATACCGAAGGACTGGTCACGGGCCTCGCCGTGACGAAGTAGCACAGAGCACGCCGGATGGGTTGCGCTTCGCGACACATCCGGCGTACCCTTAGTAGTTCGTCAGCAGTTCGCACTGAATTCTTGCATCATCACGGAGACTATGATGACTCCCGCCGAATCCCGTTCTGGCCCTGATGGTGAAGTAGTACTGCTGGTCGGCACACAGAAGGGCGCCTTTTTGATCTGGTCCGACGCGTCACGCAAGAATTGGCGTCTTGACGGACCCCACTTCCCCGGTGAATCGGTGTACGCCCTGGCGCTGGACCAGCGCGGTGGACGTCAACGCACACTCGCCGCGACTCGCAGCTTTCACTGGGGAAGCGTCCTTCATTCAAGTGACGATTTCGGAAAAAGCTGGACAGCACCCGATCGCCACAACGTGAAGTTTCCAAGTGGATTGGACACGTCACTGGTTCAGATATGGCAGATCATGCAGGGCCGCCCATCCGAACCCGATGTCCTTTATGCCGGCGTCGAGCCAGCGGCGCTGTTCGAATCTCGTGATGCCGGAGAGAGTTGGAATCTCGTCCAAGGATTGCACGACACTCCCGATCGTCCCAAATGGCAGCCAGGCGGCGGGGGGCTATGCCTGCACACCATAGTCGTGGATCCGAACAACTCCAACCGGATGGCCATCGCGGTCTCGAGCGGCGGTTTCTATCGCACCGACGATAACGGCAAGAACTGGCGCGCGCGAAACGTTGGCGTACGCGCGGAATTTCTTCCCGACAAGTACCCTGAGTTCGGCCAGTGCGTTCACAAAGTTGTGCACCATCCGTCACGCCCCGAGCGTCTTTTCCTCCAGAACCATTGGGGACTGTACCGCAGCGACGACTGGGGTGATTCGTGGACCGATATCGCCAATGGGGTTCCGTCCGACTTCGGATTCTCCATGCAGATGCATCCGCACGACCCTGACACAGTGTACATCGTGCCAATCGAGTCGGATCAGTTTCGGTGCGTTCCAGAAGCCAAGCTCCGCGTCTATCGCACGCGGAATGCCGGTGCGTCCTGGGAACCGCTCGCAAATGGCCTTCCCCAGAAAGACGCATACGAAACAATTTTGCGCGATGCGCTCGCTGCAGACTCCTTCAAATCTGCCGGCATCTATTTCGGCACGCGCAGTGGGAAGCTCTTCGGCTCGGCAGACAATGGCGACAACTGGAACGTGATCGCTGATGGTCTTCCATCGATCGTCTGCGTCAAGGCCGCGGTCGTCAACACCCAGGCAAGCTGACGAGCAGTGGCTATTACCATCGAGATCCCGTCCGCGCTCAGGCGACACTCGCGCGGACAGCCCATTGTGATCATCGACACCAGCAACCAACCCTGCGGATCGGTTGCCGACGCACTCGGCGCACTCGCTTCGCAGTGTCCGGGTGTCATCGACCGCGTGATGACGGAACAAGGTGAGCTTCGCCCGCACGTAAACGTGTTCGCGGATTACGAGAACATCCGTTATACCGACGGCCTCGATACGCCAATTGGCGACCCAGCCACCATTACCATTCTAGCCGCAATAAGCGGAGGCTAGCGAAGAGAATTGTGTTGGGGGTGGGTATCGCCCCATCGGCTCGCCCCATCGGCTCACCCCATTGGTGCAACCTGATACTGTTCCAACTTTCCATCCGGCATCTCATATGTCCAGACTCTCAGCACGCGAGTTGGGAAAGTCACGCGGTAACTCCGCTCGATCATCCCACCTCGATTCGCCTGCGACGTCTGAACGAACCCGGAAGGCGCCCCGAGCGAATCCAGACTCGACGCGAAGTCCCGCATAGCGGAGACATCGAAGTACGCATTCGCGTCAACCGTGAACAGCGCGCGGTCTATCGTGTTGTGCTGCAGCCCGACAAAAATGCGGCGCGCCAGGGCAGTGTGCGCTTCCGTCGCTGCGTCTTGCGTTGTGAATAGCGCTCGCGCAACCTGGTCGGCGATCAAACCATATGCCGGCGCCGCGTCCTGATTGGTCAGCACGACGACCGCTGCACTATCGTCTGGAAACACGAGATTGTCCGCCGTAAATCCGGCAACTTCCCCATTGTGCGAGATCAATCGATGCCCGCTCATCATACCTACGTCCACACCGAGCCCGTAACCTGAGCCCACTCCGTTCCGTAACAGCGTCGCGGTTTCCATGTCACGATATGACCTGGGCGCAAGCAGCGACTGACGGATCATCGCGACGTCCCACCGCGCCAGATCACTCGCAGTCATCGCCAGCTCACCGGCACCGTGCATCCAGCCAGCTCCCGTAGATATCGCCGGACGCAATGGGCCAAGAGCGTAACGCATGTACCCGACCGGCTGAACCGAAGTCGGCCCGAGCGCGTCGAAGTCGATCGCGCTCTTCATGTCGAGCGGGGCGAGTATGCGACTACGCACGAACTGAAAGAATGGCATCCCGCTCGCCTTCGCCACTACCAACGCGGCAATCACGAAATTGGTATTGCTGTACTGCCATCTAGTACCGGGATCAAAGTCCAACGGCTGCTTTGCCCACCTATCGAGAATGCCCTGTGGGGTGATCGGTTTCTGCATCAGCGGCGGCACGTAGTCCTGCGGCCAGAAGTCCTGGTAGCCGGAGGTGTGCGATAACAGCTCCCGAATTGTCACTTCCTTCCCACGTGTGAGCCCCGGCACAAATCGCGAGACTGGATCGTCGAGCGACAACTTTCCGTCTTGTTGCAGCAACAGAACCGCTGCCGCCGTGAATTGCTTGCTTATCGAACCGATTCCATACAGCATGTCCGCGCTTGCCGCCAACGCCGGATCCAACTTCGCCGACCCATATGCATGTGCGTACACCAGCCGTCCATGTCGCACCACAGCAACAGATGCGCTCGGCACACCAGTGCTCGCAAGCACGGCGGACGCTATGGAATCAACCTGCGCGGCAAGGCGTTGGTCGGTTAGCTCGCTTTGTGCGTCGGCTGAACGGGAGCTGATGGTAGCGCCGGAAACCAGAACGGCCGCGATGAAAGCTGAACGGATGCGCATGTGGACACGTGGGAAAGAGGGGTAGCGCGAAGCCTACCACAAGCATGCCAAACATGTCTCCCGAACGCCAGATGGGGCAATGGGATTGTCACCAGCTCGCAGCTACAGCGGAACACCAGGTTGGTTCACGCGGAGGCCCGGAGACGCGGAGGAAGGAAGTCGATTGACAATGCGGTGAAGGCCTTCTTTGAGCGTCGCGGCCCCAAAGTTTATCAGAAGGCCAACCGGCAGGTGCATCAACCGAAGATATGTGAGAAGCTGCTTGCTGTGGACCGGTGCCAATCGCTCAACCGACTTGAGCTCAAGTACGACGCGATTCTCGACCAGTATATCGGCTCGGAATGCTTCCTCAAACACCATTCCATCATAATCGATGCGGATGACTCTCTGTCGCACCACGTCCAAGCCCCGCCGTTCGAGTTCCCGCGCCAGCACGGCCTCGTAAACAGACTCCAGCAGTCCCGGTCCCAGATCACGATGGATCTTCACCGCAGCGTCGATGATCGTGCCCGTGATGTCGTCCAGTTCTGCCATCTTAGATTCGTCGGGATGTTGCACGCGGAGGTCGCGGAGAAAGGCAGTTCTCCGCGACCTCCGCGTCTCCGCGTGAGTGCAGTAGCTCCTCTCATGCACCATACCGAAAAACCATCGCCGACAACCCGCCGAATCCACGCTCACCGCATCGATATCGACCGCCTGCTAACTCACCATTGCGGCTTCGGCGTGAACACCTCGACTGACAACGTAAACGTCCTAGTCTCCGACGGTAGCAAAGCGCCCACCCCGATTATCTGCCGATCGACCTCCTCTCCGCGCTCGTTGCGGATCGACATGATCATCGAATACTCCCACGCCTCATCAACCGCGGGCGGACGGATCGTACCATCCACCTTCAGCGCCGTGAAGCTCGGGAACACACTCTCCGCGGACGACTGACCCGAACGCAGATGATGCCTGCATCCGGGACAGACGTTGGCGCTTTCAAGAATCGTCGCCCTGCAATGAGGACAGCTACGTGTCTTTCCCGGCGTCCGCTGATTTGCTACGCTCACGCGATGCTCATGACGCGAAGCTGTGCTCCACCGCCACACTGTCGGAGCGCTGTGCTCCTTCCTTGGTCCAGCCGAACTCCACCTGACCACGCATCCGCGATCCCGCTGCAACGGTGAGCGAGCCGGTGTTCAGGTTGCCGTTCAACACGCCCGTCGAGCGCAATTCGACACGCGACGCCGCGTCGATGTTCCCCTCGAGCTCGCCGTCAATTATCACGTTGCTCGCGCGCACACCACCGACCAACTTGGCGCCAGCTTCGATGGTGAGACTCCCCTGTACATTCACGTCACCATGGAACTGACCCGCTATGCGAACGTCTCCGTTTCCCGCAATCGTTCCCTCTATCGTGAGACCCGCGGCAATCACCGACTCGGCGTTTTTTCGTTCCACACCACGACGCACCGGTTCGTGCGGCTGAGGAAGATCCGCAGGCGTATGCGACTGAACGTCCACATCAGGCGTCAACGATAGAGGTGAAGAATCCTTTTTGACCGAAGTCTGTTCCTTCCAGATTGCCATGATGCGACGCTCCCGTTTGATGGAAATGTGTCAGATCAACTACCCGAGACGCGACGATGAGTTCGTGACCCGTCGGAGGTCCTCCATTCACGCTCGTTACAAGGTCAGAATCAGCAGCAAGATCAAAGCCCAGAGCATGCTACGACCGATTCGATCGATCGATCGTTTCAAACGTGAACATCACAATCCTTCCGGCTACCGGTGCGCAGCAGCGTTGCCGGCTCCCGCCGTCGTCCCGAGCTTGTTCCGGACGAACGGCCGCACAAACGCCGACGGCGTATGCTGCCCGTCGCCAGATCGTATGCCTTGGTGTAAAATGAGTTCGCATCTTCCCGTCTGCCCATGCGCTCGTAGAGCATGACTAGCAGGCAAATCATGAACGGATCTAGTTCGTTGCCGCGCATCGCGAGTGCCTTCGTGAATTGCGCCTCAGCATTCGGAAGATCGTTGCTGTAGAGCGCCACGTAGCCAACCAGATACGGGAAGAAGCGCTCCTGCTGAGCCGCCATCGTCGTATCACTATCCAATAGGTGGCGCGCACTACTGATCTGGCGCTCCGCCTCGGGCCTGTCGCCCTTCCGCGCCGCGACTCTGCCCAGCGCGTGGACAAGCCTGTAATCCCGGAGGCTACGCGGATGAGTCTGCGGCGCAGGCTCCTTCACTCCAAGCTCGTACCCCTTGCGATACCACTGGTCCGCCGTCGCGAGATCGCCGGCGGCGGTGTCAATCATCTTCTGAAAGATGGCGCGAGCCTGTGCTGTCTCGCCATTCAAATCCAGTTGCGACCCCTGGTGCATCGGGCCGGACGGGGCACCACCCAGCACCACTTGAGACAGCACCACTTGAGACAGCACCACTTGAGTCGAGAGAGATGACGTCGCGACAATCAGAATCGCAGATGCAGAGCGACGGAGATGCAACGCTGTGATCATGACAGTCCTCCTTCACCGAGTGAGCACGGTCTACCTTTCGATTGCGAGTTGCGGCCCTCGAATTACGTCATCGGTGCATCCCCGATGCATGCAACGCGCTGACGACGCACGGTGTTGCTACACCCCTGCCTTGTGTCTCACCACTGTAATTGTCAACGAGGACGGATACTGCCTGGAATGATGAACGCTGTTGCGCGCGATAAGGCTTCGTGTCTCATCATAGTTGTTCCCACCGGTGTTCAGGTTCCGATCGAAACGCGGGAAGTTGCTGCTCGACACCTCGATGCGAATACGATGGCCCGCTTCGAAATAATTGCTTGTCACCATCGGCTGCAACGCGACCTTGTACACTTTTCCCGATTCCATCCACTCGACAGGCTTGTCATATCCGTTGCGGTAGCGCAGTCGCTGAATTGTTTCATCTAGATTGTACGCCGTTCCATCCGGATAGACGTCAATCACCTTCACTGTAATATCCGTGTCCTTGCGGTCTGACGACACGTATGTCGTGAACTGAATTGGTCCGCTGACTTCCATTCCCGCTTTCAACGGTTCGGTAGTATAGACCAAGATGCCGTCGTTCTCTTCGGCCTTCCGCTGGTCAAGCGCCCCGCCGGTCAGTGCGTTTCCCTGACAACAGACGTTACCGCCATTCGACATCACGGGATGCATCGGGTCGTACGTGAAGCTATCCGGTGTGTCCTTGGTGGGAGCGCTCATGCTCAGCATCCCGTCGCCCTTGAGCGTGTTCGCCTTGCCCTGGCTCGACAGATAGAACGTCATCGGCTCCGCGCCCTTCGGCGGCCAGGTATCTGCCGTCTGCCATTTATTGATTCCCATCGTGAAGTAGCGAATCCTCGGCAAAGTATCCAGCAGGCCGGTGTGCTCGCCCTTGAGGAACGTGTCAAACCATCCATATGTGAGAGCATTATAGTCAAGCCGCGCGTCACCCACGTTTCGCTCGCCTACTACGGTGTGCTCCGTCGCGCGCGCATAGCCGCAGTGGAGCGTCGGTGCGATTACCGCATATTGCTGATTCGCGATCGCCGGATCCGCGGTCGCTCGTACGTGGTTGTATGTCGCGAGATTCGGCCCGATAGACACGTCGTACCAGGTCATGTACCAGAGCCCGGGCACGTTGATCTTCATGTCGTCGTTGTACAGACCACCCTTGTACCACGCCGGATCGTTCGGGGTACGCTTGATCATCGCCCCGCCCGTCGCAATACCCGGCACCGAATCGGCGAAGATACCGTGTGGGCCGCCGTGGGTCTCGATCAGATCCTGCTCAGGCAAATGCCAGAAACCAGCCTTCCAGTCCACTGGCGCCTGTTGTTGCGCGAGGTCGAACTCCCGCGCCGCGCGGACCAGATCGGCCTGCGATGTATTCGCCGCGAACATCGGACGTACCTGGTTTTGCTCGCCTTCCAGCCAATCGACGAACAGCATCTGCACCGCGCCGCCACGATACCAGTTGCCCTGCTCGTAGTACGGTTTCACACGCCCCACTCCAGCACCGAAGCTCTGCGGATTTATCGCCGCGAGCCCCTTCGGCGCCTGCGCCGCTACAGCCATCTGCCACTCGGCGGTCGATGAGCAGCCAACAGTTCCAACCTTCCCGTTCGACCACGGCTGCGACGATATCCACTGGATCTCGTCAACACCATCAGTGAGGGGCGGACCGAGGATGTCGTAGTTACCCTCGGAGAAAAAGTGCCCGCGCTCCTCGGCACCCACGTACGCGTATCCGCGCTTCACAGCCTCGAGCTGCGCGCTCATATCTGCCGGCGCGCCAAGTCGCACGTCCCAGAAGTTCATGTTGTAGGGCGTACGAACGAATATCGCCGGTGCCTTGTCCAAACCCTTGGGCCGGTAAACGTCGAACTGCATCCTGGCGCCGTCGCGCATCGGGATCATCAGCTTCCGATCGATCACAGCTATGGCTTCGAGCGCCCTTTCGAGCGAGTCGCGCCGAGCTACCAAAATCGTGTCGCGAGGTGCGCCGCGCTGCGCTGGCAGCACCGGAGCGACTGCCAGAAGCGCCGCAGCGGCGGCAAGGAAATGACGAGCGGTCTTGATCATGGACACGGTCCGTAACGATGAGTGCGAGCTACGACGCAGATTGCTCTATAGAATATTGCCTCTTCAGCGCAATTGGCGACAGCCCCCGGACAATGGCGCCGACAATTCGACCATGCCTGCTAAGCTTGTTTCATTCGCTCATGGTTGAGCATCCAGTTCATTCCGAAGCGGTCGATGAACATCGCGAAGCGCGCACCCCAGAAGGCGTCGTGTGGCGGCATGAGTGGTTTGCCGCCAACGGATATTTTGGCAAATAGCGTGTCAACTTCCTGGTCCGTGTCACACATCAGACTCAGCCAGACATTGTTGCCCTGGTGGTACGGCATTCCAGGCATCGTATCCGACGCCATCAAGACGGTCGATCCACTCGATATCCGTGCATGGATCAACCGGTCCTTCGCCTCCGGAGGCGAGTCGAATTCACCTTCGCCGAACGTCATGACATTCAGATCGCCACCGAGACAGCTGTGGTAGAACGTCATCGCTTCGTGACAGTTTCCATCGAAGTTCAGGTAGGGCGTAATCGCTTTCATTGCCTGCTCCTTGTTGGGATGAGTGCGCGTCCAATCCAGATCCGTGCCATCGAATCACCCGATCGGCTCTAGCCAGGCCTGCCCCCGTTAATCCGCCCCTGCCGTATCGAAGAACTCGACCACTCCGGTCTCCAGAGAATACTCGGCGCCGACCACGGCGAAACCCTTGTCCTGGATAAGCTGCTCCAGAAGCTCCGATCCATGCCTCAGGTGATTGACCGAAGCACTGACGTTGGCACGAACTGCGTTCTCTACGAGTGCATCCAGATCGTGCCGGAGCTCGGTCTTCAACAACACCTCCACCGAAGGCCGTACGCGATCAACGATCGACCGCAGATTCCGAGATTGGTTTGCCGTTGGCTGCTGAAGCTCTTCCAGAGTGGCCAGGATAGCGCCGCACCGTGAATGGCCAAGAACCACCACGAGTGGCGTGTCGTACCGCGCCGCCGCATACTCCACGCTGCCAACCTGGGAGGGCGCTACGATGTTCCCCGCAACACGTATTACAAATAGATCTCCGAGTCCCTGGTTGAACACGATCTCCGCTGGCACTCGGGCGTCAGAGCAACCGAGGATGATCGCGAACGGGTTCTGATCCTTCGGTAGCTCGGCTCGGCGTGCATTATTCAGTGGCGCGTTGCCGCCTCGCATGCTCGACGCAAACTCTTCGTTTCCATTACGAAGACGGGCGAGTGCTTCTTGTGCTGACATCATTGGTTTATATCTTCCTGTTGTGTAAAGCCGCGTACGAACATCGCGGCACCGTAAAGCGCACCCCTAGTGAGTGCTAAACGCGGCTGATTGCAATAATTTCCCATTCGGCAACTCCTCCGTCAATGACATGAAACAGCGGATGAGATTCCGGCTGTTCGACACGTTGAATCTCGCCTAGCCACACTGGCGCACGCGTCTTGAGTTTGTTGACGAGATGTGCCCATTCGTACTCGAGCTGCCCACGCGTGACGGCCACTGATTCCATTCCAGTCGTACGACCGATCTTTTTCACATCGAAATTATACCTGCGCCGCGTAGCCTCTGCATGGACAGCGTGGAGGTAGTGCGCAATCTGACTTTTCGGCGCAGATGATTCGAGAAATCGCTTGAGCTGTGGATGATACTTGTAGCCGCGAGTCTGGCCGGTAAGTACAGCCTGCGCCAGCAAACCTTCCCGCCACACTGCGACAAGACCTTTTTGATCGAGGTATCTGGGGTGCAACGACCAGAGACGCATCAGTAACTCGTCACGTGGCCCGCCGTGCTACGGCCGAACACCCCTTCAACCCGCGACCAGCCAACCTGCCATTCCACCGGCGAGGAGACTTACCACGAGCCAATCCAGAACCAGTCCAAGTATCATGCAACGGTGAACGTTCATGAATAGCCCGACAGATAGTAATACTGGTACCGCGAACGCCGCCCAGCACAAGGTTCCGGATACCTGCCCAGCTACGACGCAGATTTGAGTCGCGTGCAAATGCACCCCGCCCGTAATGACGAAGAAAACGCGTCGGCCCGAGCGTCACTGTGCCGCTGCACTCACATGCTTTGCAGCGAGCTTTCGAATGCTCGACATGTTACGCATTGTCGCTCGCGGAAGTGAAAGAGCCTCTATCTCCGGAGAAGTCCAGATCTTGGAGTCCGAAGTCCGGATTCTGCACAGCCAATAATACTCCCGCGATGCTGCTCGGAACTCGTCTTCCGAAGTTCGCACGGAGGTCAACGCGCGCGCAGTCGCAGTATCGAGAGTTCCGTGAACAAACGCCACATGAATCGTTACGCCGTCGTTCTTCGTTTCAGGAAATGGATTCGTCTTCGCAATAGCCGCGACTTCGTCCAAGGTGCGCACGAACGTATCAACGTCATAACCCAGTGAACGTTCGAGATGCGCCGCGATCTGCGCCTCCAATTTCTGCGCATTACGCTCGCGAGTGACGAAGATCACATTCCCACTGGCAATGAACGTCGCAACCTGGTCGTAACCGAGTTCCTCGAACAACGCCTTGAGCCGACTCATTTCTAGCCGACGCTTACCGAGATTCATGCCACGAAGGAATGCGACATACCGATTCATAGCCATTGCCGATGCACCAAGTCCAGCATCACGCCACGCTCGCGAAGAACGCTGCAATATCCTCCGCTAGCAGCTCTGGCATTTCCAGCGCCGCGAAGTGGCCGCCGCGCGGCATCTCCGTCCAACGTCTTACGTCATACACGCGCTCAACCCATGAGCGCGGCGGGAATGGCATCTCAAATGGAAAGTGTGCAATCGAAGCGGGCACCGAGACCCGCTCCCCGGCTCGGAACATAAGAGGTGTCGTGCCAGATTCGAGATATACTCGCACCGATGACGCGATCGAGTTAGTAATCCAATAGATCATTACGTTAGTCAGCACGGTGTCCGCCGATATCACACACCCTGGATCAGCCCAGTCGTGAAACTTTTCCGCGATCCACGTTGCTAGGCCGACCGGAGAATCGCTCAACGCATACGCCAGTGTAAGAGGCCTCGTACTTTGCAGGTGCCCGTAGGCGCCCGACCGTTTGAACCACTCGGCTGACCGGCGAAGAAACTCGGCTTCTTCCTCGGTCGGCCCGGATTGAACAGCGGGAGCGTAGGACCCCGGTATGTAATTGAGATGCAGCCCGATTACGCTCTCAGGATGTTTGAACGCCAGCCACGTCGCCACTCCGGCGCCAACATCGCCTCCGTGAACACCGAAGCGCTCATACCCCAGGCCTGCCATCAGCATGCTCATTACATCCGCCATTCGCTTGTTCGACATCCCTGGCGACAATGCTGGGGACGAAAAGCCATAGCCGGGCAACGATGGCACTACGATGTCGTAACTGTCTCGGAGGCGATCGACAACGCCGAGAAATTCGATGAATGAGCCCGGCCACCCATGCAACAACAGGAGCGGCATAGAATCGCTTCGCCGTGACTCGATATGGAGGAAATGAACTCGTTGGCCGTCGAGAGAGACGGTAAACTGCGGATACGAGTTGAGCCGTCGTTGCTGCTCGTACCAGTCGAATGAGTCGGCCCAGTACGATGTGAGACGTTGGGCCGCCCGGATCTCGAAGCCGCCAGAATCAGTCACGCCGGACGGCCAGCGCGTACCTCTCAGTCGGATGCGTAGATCCTCGATGTCCGTCGCGGCAACATTTACCGCAAATGGTTCAGTCACAGTCAGATTTCCTTCCCCTTGAAGCTGGCCGCTAGATCGCGTATTGCACAACATATCGCGCGGCCGCTGGCCAGCGTTATCCATCGTCGATAGATATGTAAGCCTCTTCCCAACAGCCCGCGCACGTACCATCCTAAGGTCTCGAACTTCCAAATCCGATCCAATCGTGCGCCTCTCCGCCATAGCTCCGATCGTCGCCCTCTTCTTCGCCGCAACGCCAATAGCCGGCGCTCAAGCCCAGAGCATCGACCCGACGATGTACTCCTCGCTGCAATACCGGCTCATCGGCCCCTTCCGCGGCGGCCGAACCGTCGGCGCTGCCGGAATCCCCGATCAACCCAATGTCTTCTACGTTGGCGTCAACAACGGCGGAGTCTGGAAGACAACTGACGCCGGTCGCACGTGGAACCCGATCTTCGACTCTGAGTCCACCGGCTCCGTCGGTACCATCGCTCTCGCGCCATCAGATCCGAACATCATCTACGTCGGTAGCGGCGAGGGCCTGCGCCGCCCCGATCTCTCCACCGGCAACGGAATCTACAAGTCCGTCGACGCCGGCAAAACGTGGCGACACCTCGGTCTCCGTGACGGCCAGCAGATTGCATCGATCATCGTGGATCCGCACGACCCCAATCGCGTATTCGCGGCAGTACTGGGCCACCCTTACGGCCCAAACGCAGAACGCGGGATTTTTCGATCCGCGGATGGCGGCGAAAACTGGACGAAAGTCCTCTACAAGGATGAGAATACCGGCGGAATCGATCTCGCGTTCGATCCCATCAATCCGCAGATCGTTTACGCCAGCATGTGGGCGTCGCGTCGCCCGCCCTGGACAGTCGGCAATCCCTACAACGGCGCCGGAAGTGGATTGTTCAAGTCAACCGATGGCGGGAATAGTTGGAACCAACTCACACACGGCCTTCCAACGAGCGCGCAGGGGCTCGGACGTATCGGCTTTACAGTCGCACCCGGCAATCGCAACCGCATGTACGCATTGGTCGATGCCAAGCCGGATGTGGGTGGTCTGTTTCGCTCCGATGACGCTGGTGAGAGTTGGACGCGCGTCAATCACGAGGAACGCATCTGGGGTCGAGGCAATGATTTCGCGTGGGTTCGTGCCGATCCGCACGACGCCGACGTGATCTACATCTGCAACACGTCAACCTATCGCTCCGTGGACGCGGGTAAGAGCTTCACCGCCATAAAAGGTGCGCCAGGTGGGGACGACTACCACGCAATCTGGATCAACCCGTTGCATCCGGAAATCCTGCTTCTCGCCGTCGATCAGGGTGCAACGATCAGTGTGAACGGCGGCCAGACGTGGAGCTCATGGTACAATCAGCCCACCGCGGCCTTCTATCACGTAGCAACCGACAATCGCTTTCCATACTGGGTGTATGGCGGCCAACAGGAGAGTGGTTCAGCTCGGGTTGCTAGCCGTGGAAATGACGGCGCAATCACGTTTCGCGAATTTCATCCCGTTGGCACCGAAGAATACGGTTACGTCGCACCCGATCCGCTCGACTCGAACAACGTATTCGGCGGAAAGACGACACGCTTCGACTGGACAACCGGTCAGACCCAAAACGTCTCACCCGAACCGATCAGAAGCGGCAAGTATCGCTTTAATCGCACCGCACCTCTCATCTTTTCCTACGCTGATCCACACACGCTGTTCCTCGGCAGCAACGTCCTATTCAGAACGAAGAACGGCGGCAATAGCTGGGACATCATTAGCCCAGATCTCACGCGCGAAGACCCTGGAGCTCCCGCAACACTCGGTGAGTTCGTCAACGACGACCCCGCACACGGTCACCATCGCGGAGTGATCTATAGCATCGCGCCGTCGTATCGCGATGCCAATGTCATCTGGGTCGGTACCGATGACGGTCTGATTCAGATTACGCGCGATGCCGGAAAAACTTGGAGCAACGTAACGCCCTCCGTCATCACGCCGTGGAGCAAGATCGCGCAGCTCGACGCTTCGCACTTTGATGATCAGACCGTGTACGCTTCGGTGAACCGCTTACGCCTCGACGATCTCCATCCACACATCTTCCGCACGCACGACGGCGGGAAAACGTGGAAGGAGATCGTTACCGGGCTTCCCAATGACGCCCCGGTCAATACCGTGCGTGAGGACCCGGTACGCAAAGGGCTGCTCTTTGCCGGAACCGAGACCGCGGTATATGTCTCGTTCGACGACGGTGATCATTGGCAATCGTTGCGTCAGAATTTACCGGCCACGTCGATCCGTGATCTAGTGGTTAAGGATAGCGATCTCGTTATTGCAACCCACGGTCGCTCGTTCTGGATTCTCGACGACATAACGCCGTTGCGCCAGCTCACCACTAGAACCGCATCTGCGCCTGCGCATCTGTTCGCGCCCGCTGCTGCGTTCCGCCTCCGACGCGACACGTATACCGACACGCCGCTGCCGCCCGAAGAGCCAACCGGCCAAAATCCGCCCGACGGTGCGATCATTGACTACTACATACACGGCACACCTAAGACGCCGGTAACGCTCGAGATTCTCGATGCGACGGGTGCGGTGGTGCATCGCTACGCAAGCACCGATCTGCCCGATGTGACCGAGCAGCAAATCAACGCGCTAAACGTTCCCACCTACTGGATCCGTCGGCCGCGCACCATCTCGGCGTCAGCTGGAGCACATCGCTGGATCTGGAACCTGCATTATCCCGATCCGAGCGTGCTGACGCACGAGTATCCCATCTCGGCGATCTACCACGACACCCCGCGGCTACCCATGGGACCGTCAGTGCTTCCGGGCGCATACACCGTAAGGCTAACCGTCGAGGGCAAGAGCTATACGCAGCCGCTGCTTGTCAAGATGGATCCGCGTGTGCGACTTGTAGGCGGCGATCTGCAACAACAGTTCGCGCTGGCCACGCGCGTTGCGACAATGATTGAGCGCGACTTCACCGCCATCGCCGAGGCGCGTGCATTGCTCAATGGACTCGACACGGCCAGAGAGCACGCCACCGGCGCGAACGCGTCAGTTCGTCCTGCGATCGACGCCCTCAGATCCCGCGTTGAAGCCCTGAAGATTTCGCAAATCAATAGCGAGCTGAGCTCACTTCTCCAAATCATCGACGGCGTGGACGCAAGACCAACTCGTCAGGCAACTGCAGCGGTTGTAACCATGCAACAGTCGCTCGACTCGGCTCTAGTTGTGTGGAACGACGTCAAAGGCTCCGCACTCGGCGTACTCAACGCAAAGCTGAAGGCTGCCGGAATGCGGGTCATTTCGATTCCGGCCGATCTCACACCCTTTCGGAACTCCCTGCAACGCGGAGAATCCGCCGATAAGGACGACAACGACCCCTGATTTGGCCATCTACGGAGAAACCAGTTGACAAAATCGTAGTCTGTCTATAAGCTACGGCAAAGGCAGTAGATCACCTTTGCCGAGTGACCCATGTATTTTCCGCCGCGCGAACTGGAAGTGATGAGCATTCTCTGGCGCCTAGGCTCGGCCAGCGTTGCCGAAGTGCGCACCGAATTGAAGGACTCCCTTGCTTACACCTCAGTCCTCTCCGCACTCCAGACCCTCGAAGAAAAGGAATGCGTACGGCATGAGGCCGAGGGACGAGCGTACCGCTATTTCCCAACGGTCGATGCACGGCGCGCAGGAAAGAGTGCCGTGACGCGGATCAAGGACGCCATCTTTGAAGGCTCAGCAGAGCGAATGTTTGCGCAACTGGTCTCCGACCGGCGCATTACGCACGCTGAGCTCGAGCGGATGCAACAGTTGATCACAGATCGGCTGGAGCGTGACTCATGACTGCGGCCATCATTGTCTACGTTCTGATCGTGACGGTTCCGCTCATAGGTGCCGCTGCGCTGGCGGAACGGGCCTTTCGCCTCTGGTCATTGCCAGTGCGCGGCGCATGGGCCGTAACAGCGTTGTTGATTGTGCTGATTGGTGGACGAGCTGTCGCGCACCAGGTAGTGGCGCCGGCAGCCGTAGCGACTGTGACATCAATCAGCCTTCCGTCGCTCAAACAGGCACCTGAAGGCCGGCTTACCGGAGTTACGTCAGTTGCTCGTGAGTTGATTTCGTTGCCGCGCAGCGCAGCGACTTATGTGGCGCACGTCGTTGGACCTACGCCGAATCGACTGCTGGCAATACTATGGGGCGTCATGAGTGCGATCGTGTTCGCTCTGATCTGCCTGGTCTACGCTCGTGTCTGGCATGCACGTCGCGTTTGGAGCGTGACGGAATTCGCTGGTTATCGAGTGCGTGTTGCTTCCCACGCAGGGCCCGCCGTTATTGGTCTCTTTCGCCCGGAGATAGTAGTTCCGCGCTGGGTTTTGGAGTCTCAACCGGAAGACGGTAAGCTCATCATCATGCACGAGATGGAGCACCGCACCGCCCGAGATCCCCTATTGCTCGCGGCAATGTGGGGACTCGTTGCGCTAATCCCGTGGCATCCAGGCGCGTGGTATTGTCTCGCGCGCACTCGTCTCGCGATCGAGCTCGACTGCGACGCGCGTGTGATAACACGCGGTGCCTCGCTCAGAACGTACACACAACTGTTGGTGAACCTGGCAAGAGTGCGACTCGGCGCACCCATGCACTTGTGGCTCGGAGCTACTTCGCTTCTCGAGCCGTCGTCCCACCTCGAACGGAGATTGAACGCCATGATCGTTCCTTATGACTCGTCCAAGGCGCCGCGGCCTGTCCCGCGTTTCCTGCGCACACTTTCGTATTTCGCGGTCGTTGCAACAATTGCTGTCGTTGCCTGCGAATCGCACGCCCCGACTGCCGCAGACATAAGCGGCCTCGATGCGACTAGCGCAGAGAAGAACGCGCGACAAACAGGCGTAATCGGAGGACAACCGACGGCGTACTATGTGAACGGAAGTCAAGTGTCCATGGATAGCGCCCGCACCGTTCAGGCTTCAAACATCAGCTCGATAGCGGTAGTGAAGCCCAACAAAACATCAGCTCAACAGGAGATTCGGATCACTACTATTGGCGCGCCGATCACTGGTGATTCTACGCGCGCATTGCATATGATGACGGTTACCGTGTCTCCCGTTGGCACAATGGTACGTCCTTACGGCACACCCAGCAGCAGAACTTTCCACGTCACGATGCCTGCCGGCGGACGGCGGGTCCAGAACCCGGTTGCCATTACCATAGACGGAGTCCCATCGAATGCGGCGGCAATGGACGCGCTCAACCCAAACGACATTGCGTCTGTGGACGTCATCAAGGGACCAGCCGCACTTCGGGAGTCAACCGACCCACTGGCCAAGAACGGACTCATTCGCATCACGCTGAAACACTGAGCGTCCTAAACTTCGCACCCGTCATCCCCGCGAACGCGGGGATGACGTCGCCGAGCAGAGTCTCCTACCCCGGCTCCCCCGCCAGCGCCTTTATCTTCCGCACGGTCCTTTCCCGAGCCTGCACCGACCTGCAGATGATCAAAATCGTATCGTCGCCACCCACGGTGCCGAGTATGTCGGGCCATCCCTCGCCGTCCAGGGCGCTCGCGATTGGTTGGGCTCCTCCAGGCACCGTGCGCAAGACCGCCATCTCACCGACCCCGTCTATACGCATGAACAATTGCGGCAGTAACGTGTCGAGCGCGACCCGCGCCTCCTCGATGTGCCCATCGGTCACCGCGTAACGAGCCCCTTCCGCCGTCGGCACCCGCGCGATCCGAAGCTCCCGCAGGTCCCGCGACAACGTCGCCTGCGTCACGTCCCACCCACGCCTGAGTAGCAGCTTCCTCAGGTCCTCCTGGCTCACTACCTGGTGATTTTCGATAGTCTCCAGAATCGCGTTCTGACGCTCGCGCTTGTTGGCCATCCGCTGAAGATAGCTCCGCCCTCCCAGCCCGGGCCAGACGGTTGCGGTTCCCCACAATACCGACTATTTATACATATCCAACGCATAAAATTCCAGATCGAGCGCTGCCATGACCTTCACACCAAAAAAGATCGCCCTCGCGTACTCCGGAGGACTCGACACTTCGATCATCGTCCCCTGGCTCAAAGAGCGATTTCCTGCCGTGAAAGTCGTGTGCGTTGCCGCCGACATCGGACAGGGTGATGAGCTGTCTGGCGTAAAGGCCAAGGCTATCGCGTCCGGCGCGGACGAATGCTACGTCGAAGACCTGCGCGACGAATACGTTCGCGACTTCATCTTCCCCACCCTACGCGCCGGTGCCATCTACGGCCGTAAATACCTGCTCGGCACTTCCATGGGCCGCCCGTTAATCGCGCGCCGTCAAGTGGAAGTCGCCCGCGCCGTGGGCGCGGACGCCCTGGCCCACGGTTGCACGGGAAAGGGCAACGACCAGGTCCGCTTCGAGCTCACCTATGCCGCGTTTGCGCCGGATCTTCCGGTCATCGCACCCTGGCGCGAGTGGGACATTCGTAGCCGAGAGGATGCGATCGCGTATGCGGCTCGCCATAACGTCCCGGTCGCGGCGACCAAGGAAAAGATCTACTCGCGCGATCGCAACATCTGGCACATCTCGCACGAAGGCGGCTGCCTTGAGGATCCGACCCAGTCGCCGCCGGATGATCTATTCATGATGTCTCAGTCGCCGGAATCCGCGCCTGACAAGTCTGAAGAGGTGACCATCACCTTCGAGCGCGGAACACCAGTCGCGGTCAACGGTCACATCATGTCGCCGCTGACGCTGCTTGCCACGCTCAATGACATCGGCGGACGCAATGGCGTCGGCCGCATTGACCTTGTCGAGGACCGTCTCGTCGGCATGAAGTCGCGCGGGATCTACGAGACTCCAGGCGGAACGCTTCTCTACACCGCGCACAGCGAACTGGAGCAGTTGACGCTCGACCGTCGCACACTGGCGGCAAAGGACCTGATTGCGCCACGCTACGCCGATCTCGTGTATGAAGGCCGCTGGTGGACCGTCGAGCGCGAGTCCTACGACGCGTTCGTAAACGTCACCCAGGAAACCGTCACCGGCTCGGTCACGCTCCGCCTCTACAAGGGCAACGCTATTGTCGCCAGTCGAGAGAGTGCCTACGCGCTCTATGACGAACGTTTCGTGACCTTCGGCGAAGACGACGTCTACCAGCAGAGTGACGCCGCGGGTTTCATTCGCCTCTTCGGCCTCTCTGCCCGTGTTCGCGCCATCCGCGATCAGGAACGCGCAGCGGCCGAAGCTCCGAGCGGAGACCAGCAGGCCGCATAACGTCGATCGCGTTACATGGACATCGTAGGGGCAGCCCCCCGTGCCTGCCCCTACGAGCGTCGTCGCGCCCAGGGTCGTGATCGCGAAAACCACGTCCCGCCCGACGCCCGCTCGTCACCCCCGCGCTATACCTTAGTCAAATGACCGCTGACTCCCACAAACTCTGGGGTGGCCGCTTCGCCGCGCCCACGGCACATGCACTCGACGCGCTCAACCGCTCCATCGGCACCGACTTCCGCCTCTGGCCCTTCGATATTCAACTGTCGCAGGCATGGGCCTCAGCACTCGCTGAGGCCGGCGTGCTCACAGAAGAAGAACGCGATCAGATTCGCGGTGGCCTCGATGTAGTCGCGGAAAAGCTCGCTACTGGCGCGCAACCAGAAGAGTCAGACGAGGATGTGCATACCATGATAGATCGTATGCTGCACGTCGAAGTCGGGGATCCCGCCTCGCGACTTCACACGGGACGGTCACGCAACGACCAGGTCGCGACCGCAACACGCATGTGGTCGATGAGCGCGGCAACAAAGCTCGACACCGCGGTTCAGGATCTTCAGCGCGTCATGCTCGACCACGCGGATCAGCTTCGTACAACATTGATTCCCGCCTACACGCACATGCAGCGCGCGCAACCCGTATCCGCCGCGCACTGGCTACTCAATCACTTCTGGCAGCTCGAGCGCGACCGCGCGCGCATCTCCAATGCTGCGTCCGCCGCGTCGTCGCTCCCGCTCGGGTCCGGCGCCATTGCCGGATGCGCATTCCCCGTCCCACGCGATCAGCTCCGCAATGAGCTCGGCTTCAGTACCATCTCCCAGAACTCCATAGACGCAACCGGCGATCGCGACTTTGTAGCTGATCTGCTCTACGCCACAACAATGCTCGGCGTGCACCTGTCGCGACTTAGTGAGGATCTCATCCTGTACGGTTCCAGCGAGTTTGGATTCGTGACATTCGGCGACACGTTCAGCACAGGATCGAGCATGATGCCGCAAAAGCGCAACCCGGATGCCCTCGAGATCGCTCGCGGCTCCGCGGGACGGATGCTCGGCAACCTCACATCAGTGGTGGCTACGATCAAGGGCCTTCCGAGCGGCTATAACAAGGACCTTCAGGACGATAAACGCCCACTGTTCGATTCCGTTGACACCATGCTGCTTGTCCTGCCCGCTGTCGCCGGTACACTCAGCGAGATCCGTTTCAATGCCCAACGTATGCGCGCTGCGCTGTCGTCAAGCATGATGGCAACCGATCTCGCCGACTACCTTGTTGCGAAAGGCACGACCTTTCGTGAGGCGCACGGCGTGGTCGGTACTCTCGTGCGCAACAGCGAAACGAGCGGTGTCGAGTTGAATCACATGCCGTTCACGACGTTCGCGACCGCGCACCCCTCGTTTGAGCACGACGTGTTCGACTGGCTCTCTCCTGACGCGTCGGTCGCACGTCGCAACGTTGCCGGCGGAACCGGTCCAGAAGCAGTAGATGACCAGATCGTGACCGCCCGTGCTGCACTCGGCACCGCGGTGCGCCGGCTACAGCTCATTCCCTGAACGGAGAGCGCCACGATGTCCAGAAAGTCAGACGAAGCGCATGGCTCAACAAGTCCTGATCTCACCACGGGGGTTCCCTCTTCATCCGTGTCTGATGGCGCAATGTTACTGGGTCACGTCAATGCCAAACCGGTACTTGTCGCACGCACAGGTGGCGCACTTTACGCAATCGGCGCAACGTGCACACACTACGGCGGGCCACTTTCCGAGGGACTCCTGGTTGGCGATACCGTTCGATGCCCGTGGCATCACGCCTGCTTCAGCCTCAAGACCGGCGAGCCACTACGCGCGCCTGCGCTGGATCGTGTCTCATGCTTCCGCGTGGAAGAAAGCAACGGTAACATTTTTGTTCGTGAGACTATCGACCCACCATCAGCATATCTTCGCGTACTCGCGAGCCCGCCAACGTCCGTCGTAATAGTTGGAGCTGGCGCTGCCGGCGTCGCCGCCGCCGAGATGCTGCGTCGATGCGGTTATACCGATTCCATCAAGCTCTTCGATCAACTCACGACCGCCCCAGTTGACCGACCCAACCTATCCAAGGATTATCTCGCCGGCACAGCCGAAGAAGCCTGGGTCAACCTGCGCCCCGATGATTTCTACACCTCGAACAACATCGAATTGATTCGCGGTGAACGCATAGTTCGCATCGACATCAACTCACGCAGTGTCGTAACCGAAAAGGGTGCGACTATCAAGTTCGGATCGCTGCTACTTGCGACCGGAAGCTCACCTGTAAAACTTCCGATCCCTGGCGCGGATCGTTCCACTGTTCATTATCTGCGCACGCTGGATGATAGCAGGGCGATCATCGCGGCAACGCAAACAGGCAAGCGCGCGGTTGTCATCGGCGCGAGCTTCATAGGGCTCGAGGTCGCAGCAGCCTTGCGAGAGCGCAAGATCGCCGTTACCGTTGTCGCACCCGAGTCGCTTCCGCTTGAACGCGTGCTCGGCCCTGAGTTGGGACGCATGGTTCAGGCCCTGCATGAGAGCCGCGGCGTCGTCTTTAAGCTCGGGGTTGGTGTCAAATCCATCGCCGCCAACTCCGTCGAGCTCGCCGACGGAACTTCTCTTCCCACCGACTTTGTAGTAATAGGCGTTGGTGTTCGGCCCGACGTTTCCCTCGCGCATGACGCCGGCCTCGAAGTAGATAACGGCGTTGTCGTCAACGCCACTCTCGAATCTTCCGCGGCTGGCGTCTTCGCGGCAGGCGACATTGCTTCATGGCCCGATCCGCGAATCGGACGCATCCGCGTAGAGCATTGGGTAGTCGCCCAGTGCCAGGGGCAGTTCGCCGCACGCAACATGCTCGGCTCCAACGAGCCCTTCGCATTGACGCCATTCTTCTGGAGCAAGCACTATGACCTTCAGATCAATTACGTGGGGCACGCTGCACGCGACGATTCGCGTTCGGTTGATGGCGACCCCACGTCGCACGACTGTACTGTTACGTATTCCGCGCAGCACGGTACGCTCAACGCTCAGGCTGACGTCGGACGTGATCATGCCAACCTGGTCGCCGAAGCTCGGCTTGATGCGGAAATTGAGTAGCATCCCTCTCACCCCGTCTCGTGAATGCTGATCTGGTACATCGCCCTCGGTAGCGCCATGGGGGGAGTCAGTCGTTATGTCGTGGGCGCCGCGCTGCAGCAGCGCTTTGGGTTGGCATTTCCGATTGGCACCCTGATCGTGAACATTACGGGTAGTCTGTTACTCGGATTCATCATGCGGTTCGCGCTTGGCGGTTCGCAGATATCGCCGGAGACGCGCATCTTTCTTACAACGGGCTTCTGCGGTGGATATACTACGTTTTCGACCTTCTCATACGATACCGCGATGATGTTCGAGAGCGGACAAGTCCGTCGCGCTATGCTGTATGTTACTCTCAGTGTCGTGCTATCCGTCGTCGCGACATTCGCCGGCTTCGGTCTTGCCCAATCGGCGCTTACACTTCGCAGTCGAGCCTGATTATGTTGCGTGGTCTCAAGGGCGAGCGCGTGCTCATGCGAATCCATATCGGGGAGCGCGACAAGTACGACGGCAAACCACTGTACGAAGCAATAGTCAGTCTGCTCCGCCGTCGCGGCTACGCGGGTGCTACCGTGTTCCGCGGCGTCATGGGGTTTGGCGCGAGTGGTCGTGTAGCAACGGATCACATGGAGCTGCTCGCGTTCGACCTCCCGCTCGTGATAGAGTGCGTCGAAACGCAGGAAATGATCGAGGCGATTCTCCCTGAGATCGACCAGATGATTGACGCCGGACTGATCACGCTTGAGCGTGCAAAGGTTATTCTGTATCGAGCCAAACGGGACAACGCTCCCCCGGATACTCTTCCCGACCAAGACCGCCTCGACATCACCGGCGACTGGCAACAGCAGAAATGAGACAGCCCCTGGTCACTGAAGACCAGGGGCTGTTTTGTAGCGTTATCAGATAAGTCTAAAACATCACGCCGAATGTGATCGGAACGAAGCTCGTGGCCCCACCACCGTCGTTATAACGATTGTAGCGCGCCTCAACGAATGCATTGAAGCCGGACAGCGGAATTGTCAAACCGCCACCGACATCAAATCCGAACTTGGTGCCGCTGGTCGCGGTGACAGTCGTGCCACCGCTCGTGTAGCTGGCGCCAGGAGTGAAGCCACCAATTCCGCCAATGACATACGGACGAATCCCGGTCATTGTCGGAACTTCATAAACCGCGTTGGCTGTGTAGGACCAGATATGCGCGTTGCTGCTGCCTGTTCCCTTTGCGCCGAAGTTGTCGTAGTTCACGTCGCCGCGAAAGCTGATCGGCAACGCCGGTGTGCCAAGCGCAACGTGCCCGCCCACGTTGTAGCCCGTGTTAGCGAACTGTGACAAATCACCGGTGGGAATCGACGCGCCGCCCGAAATACCGAGTGAGAATGGCTTGGTCGCACTCGTTACACCCTGCGCGCCCGCTACGGCCGCGCCCGACACGGCTATTGCAGCAATAGCTACCAACTTGGAAAGACCTGACATGAATAAAGACTCCTCTTTAAGAGTTATGAAGTTCCAATGAAACGCGCCGCGGATCCTCGAATCCTCGGCGCGGCACCTACACCTTGATTGTAGTCACCACGATCGAGAATGTTTCCCAATTACGGCGGGAACGTGTGTTTCCTAGAACAAAACGCCCAAAGTGACCGGGATAAAGTGGTAGGAAGCCGTATTCGGGCGCGTGATCGCGTGGTACCGGAGTTCGATGAACGCTCCGATGGTGGTGTACGGCAGCGGGAAGCCAATTCCAGCTCCTCCATTCGCGCCCCAGTCGTTCTCCCGCTTGCTAGCCCCAGGTAAGCGCAACGGGTACAGGCCCGCACCGGCAATGATGTACGGCTTGGCATAGCCGACACGAAATGGCAAAACAATGTTGCCCGTCACTGAGTTCACGTGGATGTCCTGAACTCTGCCGGAGCCGATAGTCTTGCCCTTGAGGCCGTCATACTGATAGTCCAGACGAAAGCCGAGTGGCGCGTCCTGCGGGGCAAATGAGAGCGCTATCAGACCGCTCGAGCCGGAGGTGTACGTGCTATCCAATTTGCCAACCGGAAAGACCGTCCCACCAGCCAGCCCTAGGTGAATGGACTGTTGAGCGGCCACCGGAGAGGCTAGCGGAAAGGCTAGCGCAGATCCGACGGTGACTGCGATAGCGGTCGCCCATCGCTTCATATATATTTATCCTAAATGATTAGGTTAATTATAAATATCCTTAACATTTAGGATATTATGCCGCTCTACAATACCGCAACTACTGCAGCCGCACTCGACGTGACGCCTAAATGGCTCGATAACGTGCTGTCCCACAACAACATAGATGGGCTTCGAAGTGAGTCGCAGGGAGTCGCTCGACGCCTCTCATTGGCAACGATCACCACACTCGCCGTGGCTAAAGAGCTTATTGACGCCATGGGCCTTCCAACGCCAGCCGCACTGCGCCTTGCGCTGCAGATCAACAACAACGTCGGCAGCGAGTTAGCTCTTTCCCCTCATCTTCATATCACCATCCAGCTAGACGCCCTAAAGATCGACGTGCTCACGCGTCTCGCTCGCGCCGTCGAGATGGCACCGACCCCACGCCGAGGACGCCCGCCAAAAAGATAAGCTCCTTGCGCCCCTCGCGCCCATGGATTCAAGTATAAGTTTGCGCTGTCCGGCCCATGAATAGTGGCTATCGACACGCGATTTTTCGCCAAACCGGGCGTCCGCAACGACGGCCCGACCAGTGTGATGTATGAGGGGTTTGTTGCAGTGCGAAAAAGGGCGCCTCTTCCGAGACGCCCTTCTTGCCACCGCTTCAGGATCGCGCTACCCGTTCATCCGGGTGACATTCTCCGCAGCGGGACCCTTCTGCCCCTCGACGATGTCGAACTCCACTGCCTCGCCCTCTTGCAGCGACTTAAAGCCGTTTCCAGAGATGGCACTGTAGTGGACGAAGCAGTCCTTCTGACCGTCGTCGGGCGTAATGAAGCCAAAGCCCTTCGCGTCGTTGAACCACTTCACCTTCCCGGTCGTACGCATTCCAACTAACTCCTGAATAGAAACTTGTCCGGAAGCACGAAACGCCTACCCTGACAATACTGCGGGAAGTTCAGGTCCCCCCGCGTAGACCCATAGGACGATCCTACGCTGGGCCACAAAGTATCGGGGACCGGAAAATTAGGCAATAGACAAGTTTCCCCTGCGTCCAGCCCGTCATCGATCGACCCTGAACCCCTCCACGAAGTACTCTGTTTCACCAAAGCATGTGGTCGGGACGTTCTTGTGCTGTGCGTATGTGAGAGTCACCTGATGGCCGGCAGCTAGCTCGAGCGCCTTTGCCACCGAGTCGTCCCGGATCGTGAAGTTGAATAGAGTGGGCGGAGATCCGGGCACCGGAGACATTGCCAACTCACCCTCCCAGGTTTTACACACCCATCCCTTGTGCGACATCTTCTGCACGTAACCAGTCCGCTCACCTGAGGAATAGGCAAAGCCCAGCGTACCCCCCACCCAGAGTGCCACCGCAAGAACCGGAATCACTATTATCGGGACTCCAACCTTGAGCCAGAGGCGTCGCTTCTTACGCTTCGGTGCCTGCTGCGATATCGGTTCGCTCGACGTCATCCTTTCCCCCTCGGCAATTACTTTTCGACTATGCCCTTCGGACCGCGCAGGCGAACGGTAACGACCGTAGTAGGCGATATCGCCATCGGGTCGGACCATCCGGTGGTGGTGCAGTCCATGACCAACACAGACACTGCTGACGTTTCTGGCACTGTCGCACAGGTGGCGGCACTCGCCGCTGCTGGCTCCCAGCTCGTCCGCATTACCGTCAACAACGACGCTTCAGCCGCAGCTGTACCCGGCATCGTGGAGCGCCTCGCCGCCATTGGCGTTGAAGTGCCTATTGTCGGCGACTTCCACTACAACGGCCACCTTCTGCTCGCCAAGTATCCGGAAACAGCACGCGCCCTTGCAAAATATCGCATCAATCCCGGTAACGTGGGCGGCAAGCGACGCGACGAACACTTCCGCACGATCGTTCAGATTGCGATCGACAACGCGAAGCCTGTCCGCATTGGAGTCAACTGGGGTTCGCTGGACCAGGATCTCCTTACCTCGATGATGGACCAGAACGCCGCCCGCCCCGATCCGCTCGACGCGCGTGCCGTCTACATCGAAGCAATGCTCGAAAGTGCCCTCCGCTCCGCTCTGCTCGCCGAAGAAACCGGACTCGGACACGATCGCATAATTATCTCCGCCAAGGTATCAGGTGTGAACGATTTGGTTGACGTCTATCGTCTCCTCTCGGCGCGCTGTGACTACCCGCTTCATCTCGGTCTCACCGAAGCTGGACTCGGCATGAAGGGTATAGTTTCCAGCACCGCAGGACTCTCGATTCTGTTGAGTGAAGGGATCGGTGATACCATCCGCGTGTCACTCACACCCAAGCCTGGCGGTGATCGAACTGAAGAGGTTCTGGTCGCGCAACAGATCCTCCAATCGCTCGGGCTTCGGTCGTTCACTCCGCAGGTCACGTCGTGCCCGGGGTGTGGACGCACAACGTCCACCTTCTTCCAGCACATGGCGGAAGATATCCAGACCTACCTCCGCGAACAGATGCCGGTGTGGCGCGCCAGTCACCCCGGCGTCGTCGAGATGAAGGTCGCGGTGATGGGATGCATCGTTAACGGACCAGGCGAGAGCAAGCACGCCAACATCGGAATCTCGCTACCCGGCACCTTCGAGGATCCCAAGGCGCCGGTGTATGTCGATGGAAAACTTGCCGTAACGCTCAAAGGTGATAACATCGTTCCTGAGTTTCTGAAACTCCTCGACAACTATGTGGAACGAACCTACGGCGCCACCAGCGGAGCTACCACCAGCGCTACAGCTGGAGTCTGATCAGACGCACACTCCAGCGCAGGCTCGCACCTGCCTGAACTGCGCGACTTTGCTCACCGACACGTTCTGCGCCCACTGCGGTCAACGCGCCGGAGACGCACATCTCTCGGTACGCGAAATCTTCCACGAGGTCGCCGCCGAGCATTTCGGGCTGGACACGAAAGTCGCGCGCACACTCGCCGCACTCGTGCGCCATCCTGGCCGGCTCACGGTTGAGTTTCTCGCGGGACGACGCGTTCGTTACCTCCCGCCGCTTCGGCTATACCTATCGCTGAGCGTGCTGTACTTTCTCGCTTCAGCCTTCGCAAGCAACATCAAGGGCACAGCTACAGACGCTGGGAGCCTGGTCAAATTCAACACCTCCGGAGCGAAAAGCAAATCCCGCATTGTGTCATTCTCATTCGACACAGCCGCATCGCTCGCGGCGCCTCTCAAGACAGACCTCAATTCCGCGGGCGTCAAGTCGGGTACACTTGATAAGATCAAGACTGACACGCTTCACGGGAATTCGCTTTCGCTGTTTTTCAAGCGCCGGCTTGACAGACGCCTTGCCTACCTCAAAGGCCATAAGTCCGAAGCCGCAAATCAAATCTCCGAATCGTTCCAGCATGAGCTTCCGGATGCGCTTTTCCTTCTCGTTCCCGGCCTCGCGCTCGCGCTATCCGTGCTCTACTTCGGGGGGCACCGATATTATGCGGAGCACCTGGTATTCGCGCTGCACTTCCAGGCATTTGGCTTTGCCGCGCTGACGATTGGATTGATTCCAATTCCGTTCCTGGAGGCAGTAACCGGGCTGGCGATAGGCGTCTACCTGTTTCTCGCGCTGCGTAGAGTCTATGGCCAGAGCGCCTTGGCGACGGCGGGCAAATTCGTCGCCATCGTCATCGGATACGGTATCTCTCTCACTCTGGTGATAGGCGTTGTCGGATTTACTGCGTTTTTCTTCGCCTAGCTGGCAAACCGCGAAAGAATCGCGGTGAGTCCACGCTCATCATCAGCGTCGAAAGTTCCCACGCTCTTCGAATCAACGTCGAACACCGCGATCAACTCGCCGCTCGCATTAGTAACGGGAAGCACGATCTCTGAACGTGATTGGGCATCGCACGCTATGTGATCGGGAAATTCATTTACGTCGCGGACGATTATCGCGCGACGCTCCGATGCTGCCGCACCGCACACTCCGCGTCCGAACGATATCTCCAGGCAGCCGAGCGTGCCCTGATACGGACCAACGCGCATTAACGCGCCAGGGGTCACGACACGATAAAAACCGGTCCACAAAAAACCGAACGCATTATGGACTAACGAGCTAATTGTCGCCATTTCGGCAATCTCATCGTCGATCCCGTCCAGCACCGCGTCGATGTGACCCGCTAGCTCTCTATACGCCTGAGGCTTGGGAATCCCGCGTAGATCCAGTGTGACTTCCGCCATACGTCAAAGCTAGCACGATTACTTGAATATCCCGGACCGTACCGGGAGGAAGACCCTCTAGCTGTTTCACACGGCGCCATGAATCGTCTTTCTCTCACGTCAGTAGTCCAAACATCCGACAAGTAGCCCTCAGCCGCACAGCACGCATTGTGATGTCACCAATGAAGACTCAATCGTTCCTCACCAGCGCTACCATCGCGCTATTCGCCGCTCTCTCACTCGGGGCCCAGGCATCGCACCCAGCAATCGTCGGCTCATGGCGTGCGGACGCACCACTGCCCAACGGCGTGGTTCAGACATTCCGCTTCGATCTCGACGGTAGGTTCGATCTTACGATGGCGCTCGCGGTCGACGGCAGCTATCGCATCGATGGAAATCGTTTGATAGAGACTGTAAGCTTGGCGAGTGTCGGTGTGACACACACCGACACAGCAACATTCTCGATCAGGGGAGACTCGCTCATGATAAGCGAAAGTGCTGGGGCACCAGCGCGCGTCCTACACCGCTCCGGAACTCCGGCGAATTCTCCATCAGTCGTCGGTGATTGGACGATCCAGGTAGGAACCGCCATGGCCGCGCATTACGTCTTCGCCGCAGACGGAACGATGCACGTACGCGCAAAGGTGGGCGACGAGCAAGGCAAGTACACGGTCAACGCCGACACCCTTCACCTATCCAACGACCAAACCTTCCAGCTCCCGGCCATCGCGCACTTCGCAATCGCCGACAGCATGCTCACACTAACCCCGCAGAACGGAAAGGCGGCTCGACACTTTCACAAAGTCGTGCCGCGTTGATACCGCCTCGGGGATTCGTGCTTCCTCGGGAATGACGAACCTTCTCCTTAAACCCGCGGCGCCTCGTCGTCCCAGAGCACTATCCCATGCACCAACTTTCCTGCCGCGCGTAGTCCCTTGACCGCGGCTCGCAGATCCGCAATCTCAGTGACGCCAACCTGTGCGCACACAATCACGTCTGGCGCTGGTATGATAGTGTTCGTCGCTAACTGCGCGTAGCCCGATGGCACAGCGATGACTATGAAGTCATAGCGACGCTCCATGCGCGCCAGTGAGTCGTGAAGCTTACTCACGGCATCAGTCGAGACAGTTCCAATCCTGCCGTGCCCACTCGGCAACACATCCAACGGACGATCCCGGCCGATCTTTGTCGTGACAATCGCGACGGATAGTTCTTCCCGTCCGCCCAGCACACCCAGCAGCCCGGGATCGGATTCGATCCGCAACAGCGATGCAATTGCACTTGTGGATGGATCCCCGTCCACCAGGAGCGTGCTGCGTGCCTCATACGCCGCGACTGCCGCAAGGTTGGCTGCCACTGTCGCAACCACAGCTGGGATGTCGCCCGTAAGCGTCACCACTGGGACGCTCGCCCCAGTCGCCGCGAGATGCAGATACAGCGTTCGATAGTTCTCCGATGTTATATCGATCAATGGCGGTGCTTCGATGTCCGACTGTCGCCGTCCACGCTCCACAACGCTGCTCGATTCAATTACGCTGAGCACGCGCGCGTTCGACACCGCTTCGCCTTCGCGCATGTGTGCCACGCGCGGATGCCGAACCTCTCCCACAAAGACAATCGAGAATGCCACAGCCAGCGCGATGACGAACGCTGCGCCAAGCATCGCGATTGGCGGCGCCCCCACGTTC
Source organism: Gemmatimonadota bacterium (assembly GCA_041691775.1). Taxonomy (GTDB): domain Bacteria; phylum Gemmatimonadota; class Gemmatimonadetes; order Gemmatimonadales; family Gemmatimonadaceae; genus Fen-1247. The sequence continues at coordinate 143,748 of JBEPUB010000005.1, read as the reverse complement.
GCCACGGCGCGGGCCAGGGTTGCAGCAGTATCTATTTTGGCGTTCCCGCGTCGCAGCGAATCGAGCTGTTGACGCGCAAGCAAGAGTTCTTCGGTCGCGGCCACTCTGGCATTTACGAACCCGGTAGTGTCAACATGCGTTGTCTGTAGCGTAACAACCGGCGGCGGTGGCGGCGCAAGCGGTGCTATGTGCGCGCGCAATTCGGATCGTTTTTCGGAAGCTGCATCGCGAATGGATCGCCCGAGCTCGTTCACTCGTGCGGTGAGCGCGACGTATATCGGATCACCTGCGCCCAGCGCGCCGAACGGCGCGCGAAGCTTGTCAACCTGATCCAGCGAGTCCAGCCACACGCGAACTCGTTGATCTCCCACCAGCGCCCGAGACGTACCCAATGATTTGAATGCCGGCGGCAACGGCGATTCCGCCGCTCGTGTCATCGCCGCGTCGAGCAATGCCAGCATCGTAGTCAGCGAGTCGCGCTCCCGACGTAGCGCCGGCGACAGCGTGTCCTGCGGAATTGCGACCGCGGGTCGCTGCAACGCTACCACGCGGCGCGCGGCTGCTAGCGCCGAGTCTGCCTGCCGTATCGATGCACGGGCGAGTACAAGTGCATCAGCGGAGGCGGTGGTGTCCACCGGTTTCTCGCTCGGATGCTGGCTCGCGACGCGCACCAGTCTGGTGGTTTCACGGGGGATCAGGATCAGGCCGATCAACACACAGACAAAGGCCGCGCCGCTCACGGCGCTCACCAGCGCACGGCGCCTCAACGCATTCCGTGCGCGTGCCGCAATCCAGGCATACGTCGGGTTATTGAGCGGCATTCCCTACCATATCAGAATCAGAAGCTCTTTCTCATGATTGAGTCGGCCGGGCTGTGTAAAAAACGAACCGGCTGCCTCAGAGCACTTTGAGCTCCGAGACAGCCGGTAAGATACGGAATCCCGGTTCCTGCTACTGAACCGTGATCGCCTGCTTCATGCCCATAGCAAGGTGCGGCGTGCAGTGCGCCTCGTACGTCCCTGGTGGAATCTTTGCGAACGAGACGGTGTAGTCAGCGTTCGGCTGAACCAGCAGCGGCCCAGCGAGATCAGTCATCTGGTTCGGCATGTTCGCCGAGAGCTGCGGCTTGACCGCGGCCGGAATCAGAGCTGGATCGAACGCAACGTCGTGCGGTCCGCCAGTGATGTTAATGTACTTGATCCCGTCGCCTTCCTTGATCGTGATCGCGGCTGGCTCGAAACGATAGCCCTTCGCGTCGCCGATCATCTTCACTTCATGGATGGTGCCCGTAATCGGGGCAGCCGCAACGGCGCCTGCAGCCGGTGCGGCAGTGGCCGTCGTAGCAGGGGTCGTTGTATCAGCCGCCGGGGTCGCCGCGGCAGCCGTCGTATCGGCAGCCTTTTCTCCGCCGCCACACGCGGCAAGCATCAAAGCGCTGGCCGCTATGGCAGTAAAACCGAAATACCGCATCTGGTCTATCTCCTAGGTAAGTACGCCCAACAAGGATTCTCGTGGGCATTGTGAAAGTATTCACAAAACGCGCCACTTTCAACGTTGACAGCGGAACGGTCTCCCACCACATTCAAGGAATGGTTCGTACAGCTACCCACCACGTGCAGCACCATCTCCATGCCCAGACGGGCCGGGGAAGTTGTCGCACGTGATTGGCTGACCTGCCAACCATCCGCGCTCTCTGGCCTGTCCATCTGGACGGGCCTTTTTTGTTTTCCCCACTCAAGTATTCCGCTTTTGCCACATCCCATGAATTTCCCAGAGTCCCAACTCAAACCGCCTGACGCGCCAATTCTTCGAATTGCGCTCCCAAACAAGGGGCGACTCGCCCAGGATACCCGAGACCTCTTCAATGACGCTGGTCTGGAAGTTCGCGCCCTGAGCGATCGGGCTCTCAAGGCCGCCCTGGGCGAAGAGTTCGAGGCGATCTTCGTGCGGGCTCAAGACATTCCCGAGTTTGTCTCCGACGGCGCCGCTGACGCTGGAGTCACCGGCCTGGATCTCGTGGCAGAAAGCCGGCGAGACATAACCAGCCGCCTCGATCTGTCCTTCGGTCGATGCCGCCTTGCCGTCGCCGCTCGCGATGAGAGTGGTTTCCAGGCCGTGGACCAGTTGCCCCCGCACACCAGAGTCGCGACAGCCTTCCCGAACGTCACCGCACGTTTCTTCGCGGACGCCGGCCAGGACGTCGAGATAGTCCCAGTTTCCGGCGCCGCCGAGATTGCCCCCCACCTCGGTATTGCGGACGTAATCGTTGACCTGGTCTCGACTGGCTCTACGCTCAAGACCAATGGCCTCCGTGAGATAGGCACCGTCATGTGGTCCACAGCGCAGTTGGTCGTGGCACAAAATCGAGTCGGCTGGACACCAGCCAAGGAGACCGCGCTCCAGGAGCTATCAACGGCCCTGGAATCGGTTACCTCCGCCCGCGGTCAACGCTACCTGATGGCCAACGTGCCACGCGACCGACTCCGGGAAGTGCGTCAGATTCTTCCAGGCCTGAACGGCCCAACAGTCATCGATGTCCTCGACGGCGGCAAACACGTAGCCGTCCACGCCGTCGTTGCAGCAACGGCGGTATATCGAACCATCGCCGATCTGAAAACGATTGGCGGGGAAGGGATCCTGGTGACTCGCATCGAGAGGCTGATGCGATGATAGAAAATAATTACGCACAGACTGTTAACCTATCACAGAGTATTGAATCCCTAACGGGCGCCAGGAGAACCAGCTTTTTCTCCCGCTCTGCGCCGGAAGACACTTCTGTCGAGTCGGCCACAACCGCGATCGTTTCAGACGTCCGAACGCGGGGCGACGCTGCACTCCGAGATATGGCGCTCAGCTTCGACGGCGTTCAAATAGAGAGTTTGGAGGTGCCACGCTCTGTCTGCCGTTCAGCAGTGGATTCGCTGGATCGGCAACTGCGTCGAGCGCTGGAGCGAGCTATTGGCAATATCGAAGTGGTCCAGCGCTCCTCCTTGCCGATCGCTACCGAGACTTCACCGGAGCCAGGTATCATGGTGGGACGGCGCCCGGATCCGCTCGACAGAGTGGGGGTCTACGCTCCAGGTGGGCGAGCCACGTATCCCAGCAGTGTCCTGATGGGAGCCGTTCCGGCGCGCGTCGCGGGTGTTCGCGAGATAATCCTCTGCTCTCCGCCTGGTCCCGGTGGACTTCCTTCTCGAGTAGTGCTGGCCGCTGCCGAGCTCGCGGGCGTCGATCGCGTCTTCGCCGTCGGTGGTGCCGGCGCAATCGCGGCAATGGCATATGGTACCGAGAGCGTGCCACGTGTGGACCGGATAGTTGGGCCCGGTAATGCGTATGTTGCTGAGGCCAAGCTTCAGGTCGCGAGAGTGGTCGCCATCGATTCTCCGGCTGGACCGAGTGAGCTGCTCGTGATCGCCGACGCCAGCACAGATCCAGATGTGGTCGTACGCGAGGTCATGGCTCAGGCAGAGCACGATCCGCGCGCCGTTGTCGTGGTGCTGACCATTGGACACGTCGCGGCAGAAACCATACTGAGCCGCTTGACTGACGCGCTTCCGTCGCAACAGAGACGCGACATAATCCAAGAATCCCTGCGCACTCGCGGCGCAGTATTGTGGGCGACCGACATGGATCAGGCGATCGCTTTCAACAACGACTTCGCCCCCGAACATCTGCTCCTGGCGATGCCTCGCGCTATCGATTTACTCCCGCGTTTCCGCAACGCCGGCACAATATTCGTCGGCGAACACAGTTCGGTCGCGTTTGGCGATTACATGACGGGAGCCAACCACGTTCTACCTACGGGCGGACTCGCCCGATCCTACTCGGGACTCTCCGTGCTCGACTTCATGCGATGGACCACCTATCAAGTCATAACCGAACCAGCGGCCGCAAGGTTGGCTGATGATGTCGGAGCTTTCGCCGATTCAGAAGGCCTTCCAGCACACGCGGCAGCCGCGCGCCAGTGGGCCGCACCCGGCGTGGGACTATCGGGAGCGGGACTATCATGAAGTCGGCAGCTCCAACTACAGTCGGCGCGACCAACGGCAGCGCACTCGACCTCGCCCGCGAGACGTACAGGTCCATTTCCCTGTACGCACCGAACCGCGCGCCAGCCAAAATCGATCTCAGCGACAATACCAATCTGTGGGGCGTTCCACCCTCGGCGGCGCTCGCGATCACCGGCGCTGCATCATCGACCATCACGCGTTATCCGGCACTCTACGCCGCCGGTGTGAAGCAGGCGATTGCTGACTACCTCGACGTTACTCCAGAAATGATAGTGACTGGATGTGGCTCCGACGACGTACTCGACTCCACAATACGCGCCTTCGGTGAACCGGGCGACATGGTAGCGTATCCGGATCCGTCATTCGCGATGATTCCCATTTTCGCGCAAATGAACGGCCTCACCGGCGTAGCCATTCCGCTCACTGCATCCAACGATGCGGACGTGCCAGGATACCTCTCCGCAAACGCCACAATCAATTACCTCTGTTCACCTAACAACCCGACAGGCGCGTCGTTCACGCGCAGCGCGATCGAGCAAGTGGTGTCTAGTACCCGCGGTATAGTCGTAATCGATGAGGCGTACGCCGAGTTCGCGTCGTGGAACTGCATGGACCTCCTGGAGCGCTATCCGCGTGTCGTGATTACTCGCACGCTGTCCAAAGCATTCGGCCTCGCCGGCCTTCGCGTAGGGTACGCGGTAGGCGATCCGGCAATCATCGCGGAAATAGAGAAGTCGCGCGGGCCGTACAAGGTGAATGCGATAGCTCAACGCGCAGCCGTCGCCGCACTCACGGAAGACCGCGCCTGGGTAGAGCAACACATTCGAGAAGCGGTCGTCAATCGAGACAGGCTCATTCAGTCGCTGATCACAATTGGTCTCTCACCTCTACCAAGCGACAGCAACTTCGTACTGGTTCCAGTGGACAACGCTGGCGAGTGTGACCGAAAGTTGCGCGACCACGGCGTTGCGGTTCGTCCATTCACGTCGCTTCCACAGATCGGGGATGCGCTACGCATATCGGTTGGACCGTGGCACTTGCTCGAGCAATGCGTTGCAGCACTCCAGGAGTCGCTCGCGTGACCGGAAAAACGATTGTCACTATCTTCGACTACGGTGCGGGTAACATGCACTCGTTGGCGAAGGCTCTCGACGTCAGCTGCGATGTTGAAATTCGGCTGCAGAGCGACCCGCGTGCAGCCATCGACACCGATGCACTGGTGCTACCCGGTGTCGGCGCATTCAGCAACGCCGCTTCTCGTCTAGCGGCGGGTCGGGAGACCATGCGCGCTGCAATCCTGAACGGTCTACCTACGCTTTGTATCTGCCTCGGAATGCAGTTGCTGTTCGAGGATAGCGAGGAGGGCCCAGGCGCAGGACTCGGCGTCATCCCTGGACATGTCCGTAGGCTCAGGGCCCGGAGAATCCCACAGATCGGATGGAACGAGGTCGAATCACTCGATGAAGCGCTCCCAGAAGTTGCATATTTCGCAAATAGTTATGTTTGCGAGCCGGACAACGACGACTGCATAGTGGCATTTACAACTCACGAGGGCGATCGTTTTGCATCGGCCGTTACTGTAGCCAATACGGTGGGGGTGCAATTTCATCCAGAGAAGAGTTCTCTCGCCGGGGTTCGCTTCGTACGGGCTTTCGTTACCGGAGTGACTCGATGATTGCGATTCCAGCGATAGACATCCGCGAGGCGGCGTGCGTCCAGCTCGTTGGCGGATCGTACGATGCCGAACAGGTGCGCATCGACGACCCACCTGGCGTGGCGCATCGGTGGGACTATGCGGGTTTTCGTCAGGTGCACGTTGTGGACCTCGATGCCGCCACGGGCCGTGGCAGCAACGCCGCAACTATCCGCGAAATCCTGCGTGCCACTTCGATGGCAGCGCAGGTAGGTGGTGGCGTTCGCGACGAAGATAGAATCGAAGGACTCCTTCGTGACGGTGCTCAGCGCATTGTGCTTGGCACCAAGGCCGTTGAGAGTCCTAACTGGCTTGGAGATATGGCTGAAACATTCCCAGGCATTTTGATCGTTGCAGCCGACGTACGTGACCGGCACGTGCTTACGCGCGGGTGGGCGCGAATTTCAGATCGTCGCGTGTTGGACCTTATAGAAGAACTCAATGAATTACCACTAGCTGGTGTGATGGTGACTGCTGTGCACAAGGAAGGTCTCATGGAAGGAACCGATCTCTCCCTCATGGAAGACGTGGTCGAGGAGAGCGAGCATCCTGTGTGCGCCAGTGGTGGCATTGGAACGATCGGCGATCTGCGTGCGCTGCAGGATCGCGGAGTTGCATCTGTCGTAATAGGCATGGCGCTCTATACAGGAGCGCTTGACCCAGCCGTCGTTGCCGAAGAGTTCGCAGAATGACTATGGAGAATATTGCATGAGTGATAAGAGCGTGGTTGAGCGCGCGACGCGCGAGACAAAGATCCGACTCGAGGTTCAGCGCGGAGAAGGGAAGGGCGATATCACGACTGGTGTGCCCTTTCTGGATCACATGATGGTTACATTTGCGCGCTACGCGGGCCTGGATGTGATGCTGCGTGCACAGGGTGATCTCAGGCACCACACCATTGAGGACGTTGCGATCGCAATGGGCGCTGCCGTCGCCGGTGTGATCAGCGAATCGGCAACGCGTTACGGTGAACGTACCATTCCAATGGATGAGGCGCTGGTTCAGGCGTGTGTAGATATGGGCGGTCGTCCGTATTACCGCGGCCCGTTGCCGAGTGGCCTTTACGATCACTGGATGCGCTCGTTCGCCGATAATGCAAAAGCAACGGTGCATCTTCGAGTGCTGCGTGGAACGGATCGTCACCACATCGTCGAAGCTGCATTCAAGGCGCTGGGATTGGCTATCCGTGACGCCATGCAAGACACCGGCGGCACAGCGGTGTTCAGTACCAAGGGCTCCGTGTCACTGGACGTGAAATGACGCTGACGCGCCGGTTGCTGGTGTGTCTCGATGTAAGAGGCGGCCGCGTCGTAAAGGGTACGCACTTCGTGGAGCTGCGCGACGTGGGCGATCCCGTCGAGCTCGCTGCGCACTACGAAGCCGAGGGAGCAGACGAGATCGTCTTCCTCGATATCTCGGCGAGCACCGAGGAGCGAGGAACACTCTTGGACGTGGCGCAACGCACCGCTGAGCGCCTATTCATCCCACTCACGATCGGGGGTGGTGTGCGCAGCGCAGATGACGTCGCGCGTGTGCTACGCGCCGGCGCTGACAAGGTCGCGATCAATTCTGCAGCAGTGTCGCAGCCAGAACTTCTGAGCGATGCCGCCGCCATATTCGGCGCACAGTGCGTTGTATCGAGCATCGACGCGAAATTGGTAGATGGAGCGTGGAGAGTTTTCACGCATGGCGGGAAAACTGCCACTGGGCTTAACGCAGTTGACTGGGCACGGAAGTGCGTCAGTCTTGGCGCCGGTGAGATTCTACTCACGAGTGTGGACCGGGATGGAGCCCGGAGCGGATACGACATCGAGCTCACCCGCGCAGTCGCAGACGCTGTGGACGTACCCGTCATTGCATCGGGAGGAGCCGGGTCGGCGACCGACGTGGTTGCCGCAATCCAGTCTGGTCACGCAGACGCGGCGCTTGTCGCCGGCATTTTGCACGACGGCGTTACCACCGTCGCTGAGATCAAGCAGCGCATGCGCCAGTCCCTGCTACCGGTGAGGAACGCGGCGTGAGCGAATCATATCTTGATGCCGTTGCCGAGCTTGCATCGCTGGCCGGCGATTTTGCGATGTCGTACTACGGGAAGGAGTTAGCCGTAGATGTGAAGCAGGACGGTTCGCCAGTCACAATTGCGGATCGCGGCGCCGAGGAACGTGCGCGAGCATGGATCGAGCAACGCTTTCCGGATGATGGAATTCTGGGAGAGGAGTTCGGGGACGTTCGTCCGGACGCTCGTAGGCGTTGGATCATAGATCCGATAGACGGCACCAAGAGCTTTGTGAGATCGGTGCCGCTCTGGGGCACGCTCATAGCGGTAACTGAGGGTGAATCAGTTCTCGCTGGCTGCGCCTATTTCCCAGCCGTCGCCGAGACGATTGTCGCCGGCTTGGGCGAAGGCTGCTTCTGGAATGGCGCCCGCTGCAGTGTGTCTTCGCAAGGGACGATCGCCAACGCCACAGTTGTCATAACGGACGATCGGTTCGCGGGACGTCCCGATCGCGCAGCCGCCTGGCGCCGGCTCGCGTCCGGGGCGGGAGTGGTACGAACGTGGGGCGACTGCTATGGTTATCTCCTACTGGCCACCGGCCGGGCTGACGTGATGGTGGACGACATCGTTTCGCCATGGGATTCAGCTGCACTTTACCCAATCGTCACGGAGGCTGGTGGCTCCGTCACCGATTGGCGCGGACGTTCGACGGCATTTGGTGGCGACGTAATCGCCACCAACTTCGCGCTGGCGCAGCCAGTGCGCGACATTCTGGTACAGATCCCATGACGGCAGACGATCTCGACTTTGATAAGGGTGCCGGCCTGATCACGGTCGTAACACAGGACTCCGAGACGGGCGCGGTTTTGATGGTTGCGCACATGGACCGCGACGCGTTCGACAGGACGGTCGAAACCGGTGAGATGCACTACCGCTCGCGGACTCGTGGGCTTTGGCACAAAGGCGCCAGCAGCGGAAACGTCCAGCGAGTCGTATCACTTACTCCTGACTGCGATGCTGACGCAGTTCTTGCACGCGTATCACCTGCCGGCCCTGCGTGCCACAATGGTACTACATCATGCTTCAATCAGCCCGCCAATGGTGATGCCGTCACCGCTCTGGCTGCAGTAATAGAGTCGCGCACGCAAGGCGTGGATGTTGGCCATGGCTACACCCAACGCCTACTCGGCGATCGCAATCTGCGATTGAAGAAATTGGGTGAGGAGACTGCGGAGTTGGTGTTGGCACTTGCTGACAACGATGCGGCTCGCGCGGCCGAGGAAGCCGGCGATCTGCTGTATCACATGATGGTCGCGCTACGTGCGCAGGGTGTCACGTTTGATGATGTGCGTCATAGGCTCGCCCAGCGCACGAGATAGGAGCACCCTCTGACGCCATCCCGCCCACGGTATATTGAGGGGATGACAGTTGCCGGCGCATCCGGCGTATCGCTCGATCTTCAGCACGAACAGGAGAACAGTCAATGCACACACGATTCCCAGTCGCTCTCGCCGCAATACTCGGCGCCGCGTTCGCGTCTTCCGCGCTCGCACCTTCCGTGTTCGCGCAACAGGCGCCACCTGCAACCGAGGTCGGTGCGAGCTTGCTCGCACTCGCCAACGTTCCGTCGAAGGACGGCGCAACTCTAACGGTCACGTCTCCCGCGTTCACTTCGCGCGGCGACATTCCTTTCGAGAACACGCAGTATCGGGGCAACATCTTCCCGGGGCTCGCGTGGAGCGCGGGCCCCGCTGGCACGAAGGCTTACGTAGTGGTCGTGCAAGACGGCGACGCGATGTCGCACGGAGCGCCGATCTTCCACTGGAGCATGCTGAACATCTCGGCGTCGGTCACACAGCTTCCGGCTGCGATGACCGCACCACCGGCCGGCGCTGAGTACGGGCCGAACATACGCGGTGCCGCGCAATCCTACATGGGCCCGCACACTCCGCCCGGCCCGAGACACCGCTACCATTTCCAGGTCTTCGCGCTCGACGCACCGGTCGCCGACCCCGCTCCGGCGAACTACGCCGCGCTCGCCGATGCGCTCAAGGGCCACGTCCTCGCTAGCGGCGAGATCGTGGGATTGGGCCGCGCACCGGATTCGCCGGCCCCGTAGCTCGTCGAACCCAGTGGGTCAGCCTACTTGAGGTAAGAACGAACTACTTGCGCGACCGCACGCTCTATCGCCTCCGCCTGGCGCGTTCATCGATACGGATACGACCCAGGCGCTTGAGCAAAGCGCTCCGAAAGAGAGGAGGGAGTGACAATGCTCGGATACACCTTGTTTACACCGCTAGATCGCTGCCAACGCCAACCTTGCATCGGCGCGCGTTACGCCAGGTCAGCACGCATGCGTCCCATCGGCATATTGCTGCTTACGATGCTCGGCGTGGTAAGGTCATTGCTGGTCATGCTGATCCTGATCACTGCGAGCTTCACGATCCTGCACTCCGCGGCCGCCGCACAGGTTGCCGCACAGGTTGCCGCACAGATAGTCAGCGATACATCTGCTTCAGTCCCCGCAAGCTCGGATACATGGACTGTGCGCGCACTCGGTACACAGATCAACGTGATCGGACAGGATCTGCGGCCGTTTCACAGCCCGTATGCTGGTGTAAATAGCCTCAGTGCTCGTGGTGACTCAAAGATCAGTCACGCGTATGGTGCCTATGTCGGTGCGCAGGCTGGCCGCTATCTCCAGGGCTATCTCGACGTCGAGATGATCCGAGGCAAAGGGATCAGCGGCGTTACAGGGCTCGCGGGTCCCACCAATGGCGACGTACTGCGCCAGGGGACGTTCGATCTGGGCAATGGCCCCTATGTGGCGAGAGCATTCGTGCGCTATACGGTGCCACTTGCCGGGAAGGAAGTAGACACGCTGCAGCGCGGGATAGACCAGTTGCCCGGCCCAATCTCGAGCCGCCGCGTCGAGATCACCGCGGGGAAATTGGCTGCAAGCGATCTGTTCGACGTAAACCGCTACGCCAACACCACACGGCAGCAGTTCATCAACTGGGATCTGTTCAACAACACCGCGTGGGACTTTGCGGCTGATACACGCGGTTACTCGAACGGCATAGCGGTCGCTTGGATCCACCCCCTATGGACGCTGAGGGTTGGAAGTTTTCAGATGCCTACGGTCGCCAACGGCAACAAGTTCGATAGCGATCTGCGTCGCGCGCGCGGAGACCATGTCGAGTTGACCTTGGTAGCACCGCAAACCGGCACGATCGCGCGCTTCCTCGGCTACATGAACCACGGTCGCATGGGTAACTATGCGGATGCGCTCGCGAAGGGACGTGCGACGAACACAGTGCCAGACATAGCGGCCGATGGCAGACCCGGTAGGAGCAAGTATGGCTACGGCGTCAATCTGGAACAACCGCTCGCGGATGGAGGCGAAACTGGAATGTTCGCTCGCCTCGGATGGAGCGATGGAAAGAACGAGAGCTTCGTCTTCACCGAAGTGGACCGACACGTGAGCGCAGGTCTCCAGCTAAGTGGTGTTCACTGGGGCCGTAAAGATGACCGCGTTGGCATTGCCGGCGCGCAAACTGGAATCGTACAGATCCACCGGGACTACCTCAATGCAGGCGGGCTCGGATTCTTGCTCGGTGATGGCAAGCTCAACTACGGCCCAGAGCAGTTAGTCGAGATGTACTATCGCGCGCAGATCGGAACGTACTTTCAGGTTGGCCCTGACGTGCAGTACATCCGTAATCCCGGCTACAACCATGATCGCGGACCGGCGACTGTTCTCTCGCTTCGCGTCAATCTCCGCTACTGACCCAGATCCATTCGGGGATTGGGGGATGGATCTGGGATACACTCCCCCCAATACGCACAGAAGTCGTTGACGGACAGGCAAGCCTCAGCACTGACGGTTAGAAGCTGTCCAACAATCTCCGACCCACCTTGGTTGTATCGCCCAGATACGCCCAGTGAAAGTTCTTCATGTATTTCCGCGCCGCAGCCTGCACCGCCTCCGGCGTGACTGATCTCAAATCCCTGACAAATGACATCGCGCGCTGGTAGTCACCCTGATACAACTGCGACCGTGCGAGAAAGTCCGCCTGTGACGCGTTGGTCTCGTTATCCAGGAAATACTGAGTGATGAATTGCAGCTCCAAGCGCTCCAATCCTTCGTTCGTGACTGTCTCATTCTGTAGCTGCGTTATGAAATACCTCATTAGCTTGAGCGTCGTGTCAGGCGAGACAGTCGTCACGTAAAGGCCTGACACACTCGCGGCGCGTTCCAGAAACGGCGAATGCACATCATATGTAAGGTTCTGCCGTCCGCGAATTTCGGCGAACATCTGCCCCGTCAACACCGTCGCAGCAACCCGCAAAGCCGTGTAGTCCGGCGATGATGCCGACGGCCCAGCGACATAGCCAAGGATGTAGTTCGTCGGAAGCTCACGCTGCACCAGCACAGCCGACGATGCCGTAATCGGAACCGGGTCTGGAAGTGACCACTTGTACGACCCCGCTGGCAGACGTCCAATCGTAGCATGTATCAGTGACTCCAGATGCGCCATTGTCACGTCGCCAACAACCACGACCAGCATCCGTGACTTCACCACCTGAGTCCGCTGATACTCCCGCAAACTGGCGGGCGTAATGGCCGCAAGCGATGCGGCGTTTCCAGTTGGCGAAACCGAGTACGGATGTCCAACGAATGCTATGCTGTCCGCAAGATCAGACACGTACGCATCCGGATCATCCCGTTCTTGTTTCTCCGCACTCAGGAATTGCGACCGCACTAGCTCGACTTCAGCGGGCTGAATTGCCGGATACATCAATCGATCCGCAAAGATGGCCCACGTTGAATCCAGCACCGTGGTGATCGTCCGCGCTCCGAACATTGTCCAATCGACACTCGGCGTAACCACAAAGTCACTGCCCAGCGCCGATGTCTTGCGTCGGAGCGCTGCCTTGGGATAGTGCATGGTGCCGCGCTCCGACACTGCCAGAAGGAACGGTTCTATTCCGCTGTTCGCGCGCGTTGTCTGACGCACCCCGCCCAACAAGTACACATTGGCAACAACCACGTTGCTCGACGTGTTGCGTCTGAGAATCACCGGTATGCCATCTACAGAAAAGCTCGTAGTGAGCGTGTCCGCCGCGGTCTGCCCGGAAACGCTACCTGCGGCAACACACGCTAGCGCGACTGAAGCGCCAAGTCTACACAGCATCACTTTGATCCCTTCAACTCATCGACGGTTAAATGGATCTGTTGGCGTCCTTGTGGTGAGATGAGGACACCCGTAATCCGCGGTTTTCCAACGATGTACCTGTCCGCATACGCGCGCAGATCGCCTGTAGTTTGCTGCGCCATGTTGTCCACGTATCCCATGTAGTATTCCAGGCTTGCAACACTCCACCAGAATCCGAGAGTGTGTGCGAACGCTGAAGCCTCCTCTCGCCCGAACGCCGAAGTCACCGAACGGTGTGCCTGCGCCGCTTTCAACTCATCTGGATCGAAATACGTTGCGCCATCCAGTTTCTGGATCTCGACATCCAGGGCGGCGAGTGCTGCCCGCAGCTTCTCCGGCGACGTCTGGCCGCTTATCGTGATCGGGCCAGTATGGTTGAGCGTGTAATAGTTGACCGTCACGCCTTGCCAGAGACCGCTATCGACCAGGCGCTGCTGAAAGCGTGACCGTGGATCATTCAACAGATCCGAGAATACATCGGCCGCGTACGTTGACTTCGGATCCTTTCCAACGCTGGGCCCCTGCCATTGGAGCAATACGGTCACTGCATTTACTCCCGCCTCGGCGACCACCGCATCGCTCGCTGTGAGTGGCGGAATATTAGGGATCGGATCCGCGGTAAATGGATCCACACCACGCGGCCAGCTTCCGAGCTGCTTCTCGGCTATCGCGAAGATGCTGTCCGGTTTTACATCACCCGCGACAATCAACACCGAGTTATTGGGTATGTAATACTTGTGTTGAATGAAACGCATCTTCTCCGGCGTGGTCGTCGCCACAACTTGCCGGTCGCCAATGACGTTCTTTCGCGAGTAGTTGCCAGGATAGAGTTTGGTGTCCATCTGCCACTGTAACTGAAAGAATGGACTGGACTCATTTCTGTCATATTCTCCAATTACCACCTGCCGTTCCACTGCGAGTTCTTTCTCGAGAAAGAGCGGTGCGCGAAGAGCCGGCGTCAACCACTGAATTGCTCCACGCACGGAATCTGCGGGTACGGTGAGATAATAGCTTACCGTCTCCTCCTGTGTCGTGCCGTTGAATACCGCGCCCAGTTGTGCCGCACGATCTAGATACAGCTCACTCTGCGGATATTCCGAATTTGCGCGGAAGAACATGTGCTCGTACATGTGCGCGAGACCAGCGTATTCAGGTGTCTGCGTGAACGATCCATTTCTTACATTCACCTCAACTGTGGCCAAGGGCACGCCGTGGTTTTCGACGACTATGACTTCGAGGCCGTTCGACAGCACGCGACGCTTGATGATCTTGTCGAGCTCCGCCCGCTGCGCTTGAAGCGTGACAGGCAAAAGGCATGCAATCGTGACAAGCGCAATCGACGCTTGCCGAAGTAGTCCAGCTTTCATTTTCCTCACTTGCGTGGAAACATCTCGTCTCTGTTCGCCAGTTCATACGCTGTCGCTGCGACGACCACGGCGGCTTGCTTCAGATCATCGAGCATCAGATGATCGTACACGTCCACCGATGAATGGTGCGTGCGAAGCCCATATTCGATCGGGTCCTGGATGAAGTTGAACCCCGGGATTCCGGCGTCATCGAATGATACGTGGTCGGTACTGCCGGTATTCCCACGGCGCACTGCAACCACTCCGAGATCCCGAAACGGCCACAGAATCTGCTCGAATATCGGTATTGCCTTTTCATTCGATTGATCCCAGATCCCGCGAATCTTCCCGGTACCGTTGTCGAGATTCAGGTAGGCTGAGATTTTTTGCGTCATCTCTGGATGCTTCTTAATCCATCCGCGTGATCCGTATATGCCTTCTTCCTCACCGCTCCACAATGCGATACGGATCGTACGACGAGGGTGCAGGTTGAGTGTCTTGAGAATGCGCATGGCTTCCATCATTACGATCGAGCCCGCCGCATTGTCGGTCGCGCCGTTGCCATAGTGCCACGAATCGAGGTGGGCACCGATCATCACGTACTCATCGGGCTTGTCCGTGCCGCGTATCTCGCCGAGTGTATTGTAGGCATCTAGGTCATCCGTAAGGAACCGGTTCTGCACGTTCAGCTGCACCCTTACCGGCGTTCCGCTCGTGACGTTGCGGTACATCTCGTTGTACTGTTCCTGCGCAATGATGATGCTTGGCACTGGGATTGGTGACTCGGGATTTGTCGCTGACCAGTCACCGCCGCCACGAATCGTCCCATAGGGACTATCCGAGCCCGCAATTACACCCGCCACGCCGGCGTTGCTCAACAACGAGTCGCGGTGGGCCTGCTGCTTCTGAATCTTTACGAGCAGTGTGTCCCATTCAATCCGCACTTCCGGCCGCTGATTGGTGGGTGCCAACAGCGAGTCGAGCGGCGTGCGGCGCTCGGGCTCATGAAACTCGGGAGGGGTCGCACGTGGCGGAGCGACCAATACGAGCGCGCCGCGGAGCCTCGTCCCGTATTTCGCGATGCTGTCCACCCCGCCTTCGACCACGAGTACTTGCGCGGTTATCGTTCCCTTGGTGCTTCCCGTCCATCCACTGGCTTGGCCTGGCATCGGTTGGCTGTAGGGCGTAAGAACGCGCCCTTCGTACCCCACGTTCTCCCACCCACGCCCAAAGCGTCCCCAGGGTGCGATCGCGACGCCGGTCAGCCCCCACGATCGCAGCGTTGCCGCCGTCCATTCGTTTGCCGCCTTCATTCCGGGAGACCCGGTCAGCCTCGGACCGATCACATCGGTAAGATGGTGCGCAAGCTCAGAGATCTGCGAGTGATCGAGTCCCTCCTGGCGAATGCGCGACATCGCACCCATGTCAACACGCTCCTGCGCGATCTGTCCCACCGCAGGAACCGCCAGCGTGAACGCGGCGACAAGTGGGATCGCGAAACGAACACGAACACGAACACGCGACACGATCCGGACAGCAGCACTTCCATGCATCGGACGATCCTGGGCGACTGGGTGGCTGACGAGGGTGTGGGCCTCACACCGTATATTTGATGGCCTATGCATCCGCACCATAAGGTATGACTCGGCCCGATGGCGTGAATAGCCGCGGCGGTAAGCCGACGGAAAAATATGCGTACGACAAGCTCGTACCGCACCTCGATCAATCGCGACTGACTCGAGACGAACCTATCGCGCCATACACCACTTTCCGCATCGGTGGCCCAGCCGATTTACTGTACTCGGCCGATTCGGCCGACGATCTTGCCGAAGCCATAACCGCCGCCAGACGCTTCGAGGTCCCGTTCTTTGTCCTTGGCTTAGGCGCCAACATTCTGGTTGGAGACCTGGGCTTTCGCGGATTGGTGATCCGGAACCGCGCTCGTCACTTCACATTTCACGCGGACGGACGCCTCGCTGCAGAGAGCGGTGTAGCGATGTCCGACCTCATTCCGCAAGCGGTTGAACGTGGCTGGTCAGGGTTGGAACACTACGTTGGCATCCCGAGCACCGTTGGTGGTGCGGTATGGCAGAACCTGCACTTCCTGAGTCCCGCACCCGAGCGAGATCGGACGAAGTTCATCGCCGAGGTGGTCGATACGTGCGAAATTCTGAACTCCGTAGGCCGCCGGCTGAGCGTCGATAAGGAATATCTCCATTTCGGATACGATGACTCTGTATTTCATCATCGCGCCGACTACGCGCTCAGCGTGACATTTCGCTTGTCGCCGGGCGACCCCGCCGTTATGCACAGAATAATCCAGGAGAATCTCAGCTGGCGTGGCGCTCGGCATCCGTGGCTGCAGTTCCATCCGTCAGCGGGATCCATCTTTCGGAAGATCGAAGGTGTTGGAGCAGGACGTTTGATAGATCAGCTTGGATTGAAAGGTCATCGCATCGGCGCTGCTCAGATCTCCCATATTCACGCCAACATCATGGTCAATCTTGGAGGAGCAACCGCTCGTGACGTCCGCGATCTGATCGCGCTCGCTCAACAGCGCGTGAAGGACGAGCTCGGACATGAGCTCACACCGGAAATTGCTTTTGTCGGCGAGTTCTGATGTCAGATAGCAATGACGAACTTGTCGTGATCCGGACCTTCCCTGATGCAATTGCCGCTCACATAGCGCAAGCAGCACTCGATGCCAATGACATTCAATCGATCATCGTCGGCGACGACGCTGGCGGCGCGTATCCAGCGCTCACGTTCTCTAATGGCGTGCGGTTGGCGGTGAAGCATTCTGAGGCGATGAGTGCACTCCGACTGCTGGAAGGCGACAAGTAGCCCGTCGTGGGAATGACGGGAATGGACCGCTCTTTGCAAAATGCTCCTTCACCCGAGGAGGCACGATGATCCGCAAACTCAAATCCGGTGAGTACCGCTTGTACTCAAAAAAGACTGACCCAAAGACTGGCAAGCGGCGTAATCTGGGTACCTTCAATACGCGCGCAGGGGCAGAGAAGCACGAGCGCGACGTACAGTATTTCAAGCGACACTAACATCTAGAACGGTCGTCCGTTCAAGAGAGGTAAAATGATTGCCAAGGCAACATTTGGCGCGGGGTGCTTCTGGGGCACCGAAGCCGCATTTCGACAGATCCCCGGTGTTACGGCAACCGCTTCAGGGTATGAGGGTGGTACCAAGCCCAACCCTACGTACGAGGAGGTCTGCAGCCACGCAACGGGACACGCCGAAGTCGTAGAAGTCGACTTCGATCCTGACATCGTTGGCTACAATGCTCTTCTCGACGTCTTCTGGAACAACCACGATCCAACAACGTTGAATCGTCAGGGTCCTGACGTAGGAGCGCAGTACCGCTCGGTGATCTTCTATCGCGACGAGGAGCAGAAGGAGCTCGCAGAGCGCTCCAAGCAGATCATGGAACAGAGCGGCAGGTTCAAACGACCGATCGTTACGCAGATCGTCCCTGCCTCCACGTTCTACGTGGCCGAAGACTACCACCAGCAATACCTGGAGAAGCGCGGACTGGCGAGCTGCCACATCTGAGGAAAATCTGGAGCAGCTTCGTGAACAGCCGCGGTAGTTGATGCGCGAGTCCGGAGGGTCCGACCGATCCGGGAACAGTGAGAACACCCTCACTCTCATAAACCCATCAGGGGCTTCTGCCCGCATTGCCTACCACGGCGCACAGGTAATAAGCTGGGCGGACGTGAGCGGCCGGGAGCGATTTTACCTGAGCTCCCGGGCACAATTTGGCCCGGGCCAATCCATCCGGGGCGGCATCCCTGTCATTTTCCCCCAGTTCGCGACCGGACCGTTGCCCAAACATGGGTTTCTGCGCACGCGCCGCTGGTCCCTGGTCGCTCACACCGGTACAACCGCCGCCTTTCGAATCACCGATGATGCGCAGACCCGGGCGCTCTGGCCCTATGCGTTCATCGCGGAGTTGTCCGTCAATCTGGCCGAGATGCTCACGGTATCGCTCACGATAACGAACTCCGGTGACTCTCCATTTTCGTTTACAGCCGCTCTCCATAACTATTTCGCGGTCACCGACGTCCAACTGGCAGCGGTGCAGGGACTCTCAGGGCTGGTCTACGTTGATAAGACGTCGGCAAACACTCGCTGCGTCGAGGAGCTTGCCGAACTCCGCATCAGCGGAGAGACGGATCGCATTTATACCACCGGACCTCGCCAGGTAGCCATATCTTCCGCTGTCGGCTCCAGCTCCACTGTCATCGGTGCCGACGGATTTGGTGACTGGGTAGTCTGGAACCCGTGGCGCGAAGCATCTGCGTCGTTCGCTGACATGGGGTCTGAGGACTACCTTCAGATGCTGTGTGTGGAAGCTGCACGTATATCGAATCCAGTTGCCTTGGCTCCCGGTGCCGTGTGGTGCGGGACACAGGTCATCGGCGCAACCTGAACTAGCCGTATCGGCTGGGGCTCGTATAATGGTCATGCATCCAACAAGAACAGACGCCACGGTGCTGGTCATCGACGATGAACCAGAGATACGTCACGTTGTGCACTCCGCGCTTCGGTCGACCGTCGCCCGCGTACTGGACGCTGCTGACGGACGTAGCGCGCTAGTTGCCGTAAAGGCGCAAACGCCGGATCTCATAGTTCTCGATCTCGGTCTCCCCGATACGACTGGACTCGATCTCTGTCGCGCAATTCGCGCGCACTCGCTCGCACCAATCGTAGTGCTCACCGCGCGCCACATCGAGTCAGACAAGGTTGCACTGCTGAATGCCGGCGCTGACGATTATGTAACCAAGCCGTTCAGCACATCGGAGTTCGCCGCACGTGTTGCAGCGCAGATCCGGCGCGCTCGCACAGCACGACCGGGAACCTCAGGCGTCGTCGAGGCAGATGGCCTGTCGGTCAACTTTACATCGCGCCGCGCCCAACGCGACGGCATGGCTGTGCGGCTCACGCCAATTGAATGGGCCATTATGCGCGCCCTTACAGCGGATCCCGGTCGTGTTTACACCCATCAACAACTATTTGACGCGGTGTGGGCACGTGAGTTTGGCGATGCGCGACAGTACCTGCGCGTGCACATTACCAACTTGCGGCGCAAGGTCGAGCGCGATCCGACGCACCCGCGCGTGATCATTACGGAGCCTGGCGTGGGTTATCGATTCGGAACTCCGTTGGCGCCAGAATTGACTTAGAGCAAAGAGTGGAACGCATGGCGCAGCTCCGGTCTAGCGCAGCCGCGTCTGTCGTGCTGTGGTACGGCTTGCTCGTCCTCGCCACCGTCGTGATGCACCTGGCTCGCGATACGCAAGAGAGTCAGGCGCATGTTGTGCTTACCTACCTGCTCATCGTACTCGGCGGTAGCGTGAGCGGCGGCCGTCCTCTTGGCTTCACACTCGCCGCCGCGGCAACCATACTTGTCTCGTATTACTTCCAGTATCCGTTCGACACATTCTCGCTTACGAAACCCATTGACGCAGTGGTACTATGCGCCTTCTTCGCGACGTCAGGTACCACGACGTATTTGCTCGTACGAGCGCAGGAAGAGGCAGTGCAGGCACGCGCTCGCGCCGAGGACATCGAGCGACTATCTGCTGAAGCAAGCCATGCCGCGGCGTTGCGCGAGGCTGCACGATTCAAAGACATACTGCTCGCTTCCGTATCTCACGACCTTCGCACGCCGCTCACCAGCATCAAGGCACTCGCCCAGGACGCAGCCGATTCGGGCGACGCCAATTCGAGTATCATTGTTGCGCAGACAGAACGCCTGAGCAAGACGGTCGCCCATCTGCTTGATATGTCACGTCTCAACGCTGGTGCTTTCCCAGTCACCATTGAGCTCAATACAGCTGAGGATCTCGTCGGTGCGGCGGTGCTGGCAATGACGGGAACGAGTGGTGCTGAACGCATTCATGTAGATATTGACTATTCCGCGCCAGTACTCATTGGAATGTTCGATTTTGTGGAGTCGCTGAGGATTCTGACGAATCTCCTGGATAATGCGCTTTTGTATTCTCCAAGTGATTCCAGGGTAGAGCTTTCCGCCACGCGTGTCGGAGACTGGCTGCAGCTCAGTGTCACCGATCGCGGTCCTGGAATTCCGAAGGCTGACGCGGAGCGTGTCTTCGAACCATTCTACCGTCACACCTCCACATCCAGCGTTGCGTTAGGCACTGGGCTCGGGCTGGCAATTGCACGATCGCTGGCACAAGCACAGGGAGGCGAGCTCATTTATTCTTCGCGACCAGGAGGTGGTAGCGTTTTTGCGCTCCGGCTCCGGGCCATGAGTGAATCGAGCATGCCGCTGGACGACTGATCAGCACAGAGATCCGCATAGAGATCAGCGGTGCTGATCAGCACCGCATGTGTTGTGCGCAATGTATTGTTAGTTATCACGCAGCTACTCTCCATTACTGTACAGGAACATGTCTCACTCTCCGGCTTTTCTCTCTCTCATCCAATCGGTTCGTGCGGACGTTCGTGATGTGAGCGTTCAGCAAACCCGCGACCTGCTTCGCGACGACCCAGCGCTACACCCAGCGCTACACCCGGCGTTACATCTGGTGGACGTCCGTGAGGACACGGAATGGGCCGCTGGCCACGTTGCCGGCGCAGTACACATTGGGAAGGGGGTTATCGAACGCGATATCGAGGACAGGATCCCCGATAAGAACGCGGAGATAGTGCTCTACTGCGGCGGAGGCTTTCGCTCCGTGCTTGCTGCCGACGCGCTCCAAAAGATGGGTTACACCAACGTCGCGTCCATGGCAGGTGGATGGCGCGAATGGAAAGCTGCCGGAGCACCGATCGAACCTTAGTAGGGGTGGGAGCCTCTTTGCCTGCCCCGTTCTGAAGCACCTGCCACAGCTATATTGACGGGCCTCCCCGAGTGCCCATGCCACATCGCCATTTCTGTCTTCCAATCCCGTGATCCTAACAGTCGTCCTCGCAGCCATTTCACTCGGCAGCGCACCGCCCGCTCTTATTTCATCGTCGTTCACAATCGCGTCGTTTCAAGCGACACGCGCAGATTCGACGCCCATCAAAAAGGCTCACAAGAAGTCCAGCAAGAAATCCAAGGCGCACTCGACAAGCGATACCACGCCGTCCAGGAAAGCCGCGCCCGAGCCAGCATTCACCGTGACACCGCTACCGAATGCGATTCTTCCCAATAAGCGTATCGTCGTCTACTACGGCAATCCGCTATCGAAGAAAATGGGCGTTCTGGGCGAGTATCCCGAACCCGTCATGCTCGCAAAGCTTCAGCAGGAGGTGCATAACTTCCAGGTTGCCGACCCTGCGACACCTGTAATCCCCGGGATCCACCTCATAGTCTCAGTCGCGCAGGGCGCGCCGGGAAGAAACGGGATGTACCGCCTGCGGATGACCGATTCACTCATCGATCACTGGTGTAAGCTCGCCGAGAGCAAGGGATACCTGATCTTCCTCGATGTACAGGTCGGCCACAGCACGGTCCAGGCTGAGCTTCAGCCATTGATGCCGTATCTCAAGCGGCCCTACGTGCATCTTGCGCTCGACCCTGAGTTTTCCATGCACCACGGATCCGAAGGGGTCGTACCGGGACGCAAGGTCGGCGTGATGGACGCGGCCGAGATCAACTACGCGATCAAGACACTCGCTGACATCGTCGCACAGAACAAGCTCCCGCCCAAAATCCTGGTCGTTCACCGATACACCCAGAAGATGGTCACCAACTACCGCGAGATTCGCCCGGTTCCAGCGGTCCAGGTAGTGATGAATATGGATGGCTTCGGACAGCCCTGGCTCAAACGAGACTCATACGACGCGTACGAGCGCATGCAACCAGTGCAATACTACGGATTCAAGCTCTTCTACAAGAACGACAAGCCGATGCTCACACGCGAACAGGTTGTGAAGCTCAAGCCGTCACCGCTCTTTATAACGTTCCAGTAGCACCGTCCGAACTACCGATCGAATACTTGCGATATCGAGGGCGCCCAACGAGGCGCCCTCTTTTTTCGTACAATCTTAGCACTCAGCTTTGACCGCTGTTACGAACACCGATTCGCTTACCGAGGCTCCATGACCAGCAGACGCGACTTCCTCAAGACCACCGCACTCGGCGCCGTTGCGGTAGCCGGTACTGCCCAGGTTGCACGAGCCGGGACACTGCTCCACAAAATGAGCAATGACACCGGCGACCCAGTCGCGAACGAGATAGCGCTCACTGCAATTCAAGCAGCCAAAGATGCTGGAGCATCTTACTCAGATGCGCGCGTTGGCCGCTATCGCCGGCAGTTCATCGCGGCACGCGAGCGTCAGGTGTTGGGAGTCAGTGATTCCGAATCGTTCGGCATCGGCGTTCGCGCATTGGTCAATGGGGCGTGGGGTTTCGCTGCGACACGTGATGTGTCGCGTGCTGGCGCAGTCCGCGCTGCGCAGCAGGCCGTTCAAGTTGCGCGTGCTGCACGCACCGTGACACGCACTCCGGTAGTTCTCGCACCGACGCCGGCAGTTACTGGAAGCTGGAGTACGCCGGTGCAACAAGATCCGATCGACATTCCAATTGAAGACAAAGTCGCTCTTCTCCTCGCTGCCAACGAGGCGGCACTCAAAATTCCCGGCGTTCGTTTCGCTAATTCGGGGCTGGCACTGCTGCGTGAGGTGAAGACTCTCGCCACGACTGACGGAACGTTAGTCACACAGACATTCGTACGGGTTGGACCATCTTTTACTGTCACAGCTATTGGTGACGGCGACTTTCAGTCTTATACGGAAGAGCTGGCGCCGCGCGGCTCTGGTTGGGAATACATCACGTCTCTAGACATGCCGGGTAACGCACCAAAATGGGCTGCGCTCGCCGCCGAGAAGCTGACCGCGCGATCAGTTGAGGTTGGACGCTATGATCTCATTCTCGACCCGACAAACCTCTGGCTTACCATCCATGAGTCAGTCGGTCACCCTACCGAGCTCGATCGCGCACGTGGATACGAGGCCAATTATGCCGGCACCAGCTTTGTTGCTCCGCCGGAAAAAATGATCGGCAAACTCAAGTACGGATCACGGCTCATGAACATTCAGGCCGATCGCACCCAGGCCAATTCTCTGAGCCGTTGTGCGTGGGACGATGAAGGTGTCGCCGCTGAATCATGGCCGCTCATCAAGGACGGCATATTCCACGACTACCAGACGGTACGGGACCAAGCACCTGCCATTGCGTCGCTCAATGGAGTCGGGCACTCACATGGTTGCTCATTCGCCGATTCGTGGGACAGCGTGCAGTTCCAACGCATGCCAAACGTATCGCTGCTTCCCGGCGAACATGACACCACGATTGACGACATAATTGCCGACACTGTTAACGGCATAGTCATAAAGAATCGTGGATCGTGGTCCATCGATCAACAACGCTACAATTTCCAGTTCTCGGGTCAGGTATTCTACGAAGTCAAGAAGGGGAAGATCACGGGAATGCTGAAAGACGTTGCATACCAGGCCCGGACTCCAGACTTCTGGAATTCGATGGACATGATTGGCGGCAAACGATCCTACTGGCTCGGTGGGACGTTTTCGGACGGCAAGGGCGAGCCCGGCCAATCAAGCTCCGTAAGCCACGGTTGTGTGCCAGCACGATTCCGGCAGGTGAATATCATCAATACGGCGAGGAGCGTCTGATGGCCGATACGCTGATGACTCGCGACGCAATGCAGACACTCGCCAAGCGCATTATCGCCATGAGTGCGGCTGACGAGACGCGCGTCAACATTACCAGCTCCACGAGTGGCAATACCCGCTTCGCCGGCGGCGACATTACCACCAGTGGAGACTCCGATGATACAGTGATCGCGATCACGAGCACAGCCACCGGTCGGCGTGCTTCATGCACGACCAACCTGACCGACGACGCGTCACTCAAGCGCGCAGTGGATACAGCAGAGCGCCTCGCGAAGCTTTCGCCGCAAGATCCCGAGCTCGTTCCAGAACTTGGTCCGCAGCGGTATCAAGACGTGAGCGCCAGTAACGCTGACGTCTCGAATCTCGACGCCGCGGCGCGCGCTCGTGCAGTGGAGCAGCTCATCACTGCTGCCCGGGCGCCAGGTGGTGCAATGCCAATTGACCCATCGACCTTGTTCGTCGCGGGGTTTCTAGAGGCCAGTGGCTCTTCACGCTGCGTAGCTACATCCAAGGGACTCTTCGCCTATCACGCGAGTACGGACGCATCGCTCTCATGCACAGCAAGAACTCCGGACGGAACTGGATCGGGCTACGCCTCCGCGGGAGGCCGGGCGTGGACTGCTGTCGATCCTGCAGCACTCGGACGTCGGGCGGCGCAGAAGGCACTCGCATCACGAAACCCCGTTGCTATTGAACCGGGCCGTTACACCGTCATCCTCGAGCCGCGAGCTGTCGCTGATTTCATTCCCGGGCTCATGGGCTCGCTGAACGCCCGCTCTGCAGACGAAGGGCGCAGTGCGTTTTCCAAGAAGGGCGGTGGAACCAAACTGGGTGAGAAGATCGCGGACGAGCGTGTTACGCTATTGTCTGACCCACTCGATCCAGATCTACTCGGTCAGCCATTCGACAGCGATGGTCTGCCACTCAAGCGCGTCGTGTGGATCGAGAACGGCGTACTCAAGAATCTTGCATACTCCCGGTTTTGGGCGCAGAAGAAGGGCGTTGAGCCAACCGGTGGTGGTGGCGGCGGATTTGGCCGCAATCCAGCCGGGCTGAAGATGACGGGTGGAACCAAATCGGTTGACGAATTGATCGCGGGGACGGCACGCGGGGTTCTTGTCACCCACTTTTTCTATATCCGTTCGCTCGATCAGCGAACCGTTATGCTCACCGGACTCACGCGCGATGGCACGTTTCTCATCGAGAACGGCAAGATCACCAAGAGCATCAAGAACTTCAGATGGAATGACAGCCCACTTCTTTCACTTGCGCGGCTGGCTGACATTGGAAAGGCAGAACCAATCGAAGCGGGATTGGTTATGCCATCTCTGAAGATCAACGATTTCACGTTTTCGTCGCTCTCAGACGCCGTGTGAGCTGACTGTTAAATAGTAGTCGCTCGTCCTTCGGCTCTCTCTGATGCTGACGATCAGCGAGCCACGCACCGACCGCCTTACGCCACCGGAGCCTATCATCCCGCAGCTGTTCTACCCATTTTCAATATCATGAATTCGCAACTTTGGCGCCGCTCCACGGCGCTCGCAGCCCTATTCGCTCTCCCGACCCTCGCGTTGGCTCAGGGAACTTTCGTCGCGCACTCCATAACACCCGACCCAGGCGAGCAGCAACACCTGAGCAATATCCGCCAGCTCACCAACGGTGGAGAGAACGCAGAGGCGTATTTCAGCGCTGATGGCAAGCGGCTGATCTTTCAGAGCACACGTGACGGACGTACCTGCGATCAGCAGTACATCATGAACATCGATGGAACCAACGCCCACCGCGTATCCAACGGCAAGGGCAAGACCACATGTGGGTACTTCATGGACGGTGATCGGCGCATCTTCTTTGCGTCCAGCCACGCTGTGGATACCGCGTGCACTCCTCGCCCGGATCCGTCCAAAGGCTACGTCTGGCGGCTCGACCCCTACGACATCTATACCGCCAACTCCGATGGATCCCATCTCAAGCGTCTCACCAACTACGGCATCTATACCGCCGAAGGCGTGCTCTCGGCTGACGGCAAGCGCATTGTCTTCACATCACTCAAGGACGGCGATCTGGACATTTACACGATGAACGCCGACGGAACCAATGTGAAGCAACTAACGCACACCGTCGGATACGACGGCGGTCCGTGGTGGTCACCAAACGGAAAACAGATCGTCTATCGCGCGTTCCATCCCACTGACGCCAAGGATCTCGCCGACTACAAGTCGCTCCTCGCTGACCGCCTCGTACGACCCAACAAGATGGATCTCTGGATCATGAACGCAGACGGGTCTGATCAACACCAGATCACACACTTGGGCGGCGCGAGCTTTGGACCGGCATGGACCCCGGACGGGCGACGTATTGTCTTCTCATCCAATTACCACACCGACCCCAAGCTGGGCAACTTCGACGTCTTTCTCGTCAACTCGGACGGAACCGGTCTCGAGCAGATTACCACAAACGCGACCTTCGACGGGTTCCCAATGTTCAGCCCAAGTGGCAAACAGTTAGTCTGGGCATCGAACCGGAATACCAAGAACCCACACGAGACAAACGTCTTTATCGCTGACTGGCGCGACTGAGAACGATGGTTCGCGCGCGAACTCCGCTTAAGGTGATTTATCGCCCTTTGCTGATTTCGCGGAACTGTTGTGATGATGAGATAGTGGCTCTATGTTGTCGCCATGCTTCGCCTCATCCAACTCTTCCTTGTTCTTCTCGAGGAGATGCTCGTCGGTTGGACGGAACTTCTTATCCGTTCCGGAAACGGTTCTCTGGCCGGTGTATACTGGCTTCATTGTCTGATCCTCGCTCGGTGTGAGTGTGTGCCATCACCGAACGTTCACGATACGTGCCCAACTTGCCGATCTCGACCGTTCGAGGCGACAACAGGTCAGCCAGCAGCGCTTTCGATCAGGCTGTTCCATTCCTCGAGCGCCCTATCCAGATCTCTGCGGATCCGGTCCAGGTCCTTGCCAAGAGCTACTGCTTTTGCGGTGCCGGCCGGATTGCCGTAGAGCGATGGATCTTCCAACGTCCGGGTCAACGTCGCTACCTTCGCCTCGAGCTCTTCAACCCGGGCCTCGGCCTTCTCGGCGCTTCGTTTCACGTCTCGCTTGGAAGCTCGTTCCTTTTCGAGATCGGATTCCCGCCGGCGGGTCTTTTGTTTTTCGTGAACCTTGCGGAGCCCTTCCTCCTCCTCCGCGCTGACCCGAGCAGCGTGTTCACGCTCTTCACTGGCCACTTCCCACTCCGAAAAGCTGCCGGGAAAATCGGTGACGCGGGTATCGTGAAGGACCCACACCCGCGTACACAACGCGCGCAAAAGCGCACGATCGTGGCTCACCAGAATGACGGTCCCTTCATAGCCTTCGATCGCATCCTCGATCGCCTCGATCGACTCGACGTCCAGGTGATTGGTCGGCTCATCGAAGATCAGAAGGTTCGCGCGCGACAACATCATCATCGCCAGTGCAACGCGAGCGCGTTCACCGCCGGATAGTGTTGCCGCGGTTCGCGCCGTCTCATCGCCGGAGAAACCAAAACGGCCCAGATGTCCATATATCAATCCGCGCTCCCACTGCGGACGCATGTCGCTGATCACGTTATAAAGCGTCTTGTCGCCCGGCACCTGCGCCATGTCCTGCCGGTAGTACTCGACTGTGATCGAGCCGCCCAGACGAAGGACACCAGACTCGGGCGGTCGATCTCCGATTAGCGTCTTTAGAAACGTTGATTTTCCGGCACCATTCGGACCGACGATCCCAAGCCGCTCAGTTCGATTCACCACCGACGACAGATCGCTGATCAAGGTCCGCTCGCCAACAGCGATCGTGACGTGCTCGGCGACCACTACTTGATCACCGCCGCGCTCGAGCGTCTGAAGACGTAGCGCCATTGAGCCACTCTCACCCGGTGGCGGGCTCAGACGGGCAACACGCTCCAGTCGCTTGCGACGCCCTTTTGCCTGTTTGGAATTCTGACCAGCAAGATTGCGCCGGATATAATCCTGCTCCTCCGATATCACACGCGATTGCTTGGAGAAGGCCCGCTGTGCTGCCAGTCGTCGCTCGGCGCGCTGACGAACAAACTCCTCATAACCGCAGGCGTATGAAGTGGCCGTGCCAGCCTCGAAGTGGAGTACGTGATCCACTACTTCAGCGAGAAATGCGCGATCATGGCTTACGAGCAGAATCGTCTTGGCAGTCTCGCGCAAGTACGACTCTAGCCACGCCGTTGTATCCAGATCGAGATGGTTGGTTGGCTCATCCAGAAGCAACACGTCGGCTGGACTCACAAGCTGGCGCGCAAGCCCAACGCGTCCACGTTCACCGCCGCTCAGATGAACGAGGGGACGCGTGCGCGACTCCACCGGATCGAAGCCAAGCCCGTGCAACACGGCATCAACTCGTGGTGCAAAGGTGTAACCTCCCTCGCGATCGAACCGGTCGAGGTCGCGGGAGTAACGATCCAGGTCCCGCTGAGTACATGCCTCGCCCAGCTCACCCAGTCGGTTGGCCTGATCGGCGAGCGACTTCTCCAGCGCCAGTAGCTCCGCGAATGGCCCAGCCGCTGCCTCCCACACCGTCGAGGCTCCTTCGAAGTCACGATGCTGATCCAGCACGGAGATCCCGAGCGTTGGCGACTTGGCTACCGCCCCAGACGTTGGACGCTGCACACCCGTGATCATCTTGAAGAGTGTGGTCTTTCCCGTCCCGTTGCGGCCCACGATACCCCACCGTTCGCCTTCGGCAACGGTAAAAGTGATGTCCTGAAAGAGGGTAGTCGCGCCGAATTCCACGGACGCGTTCGAGACGGAAATGAGAGTCAACTTTGATTCTGGCTTGAGCGTGGCAACAAGCCGAAATGTAACGAGCGCGTTGTCTCTCCCGGCGGACGACCCACGCCGCATACACTCAGCCTACGGCCGCTACTCCGCTGAAGCGATCCACGCCCTCCACTCCGGTTCGGCGAGGCCAATCGTGACCTTCTGACCAAAACGAACCAGCGGTTG
Organism: Gemmatimonadota bacterium; assembly: GCA_041691775.1. Taxonomy (GTDB): domain Bacteria; phylum Gemmatimonadota; class Gemmatimonadetes; order Gemmatimonadales; family Gemmatimonadaceae; genus Fen-1247. The sequence continues at coordinate 114,813 of JBEPUB010000005.1, read as the reverse complement.
CGTCAGGAGCAACGGCTCATCCGCCAACTTCGCGAGCCAGCTGTCGTCATTCATGCGTGAGTGCTGCAGACCAAGATCCAGGTAGCGTCCGGACCCTTTATCTATGAGTGACCCCACACCAAACTTCTGAGCGAAACGCCTGAGCTCACCAAGTGACGCAGCACGTTCGTTCAGGTCCACGAAGTGTACCTTGACACGCCGTTCGGTAAAGAAGCGCTGAGCCTTTCGCGTGTCGGCACTTTTCTTTGTGCCGAAGATCTGCACTTCCATCCCCGCTAATTTAACAAGCGTGAGCGAGCTCCCCATTCACTACAAGCCGGCCTGGTGGATACCCGGTGCGCACGCTCAAACCCTCTGGGGAAAGGTCATTCGGAGGCAGAAACCTGTTCCCACGCACGCCGAGCGATGGGAGACACCAGATGACGACTTCCTCGAAGTCCATCGGCTCTCCGCCCCCCAGGATGCGCCCAGTGACACCCCTCACGTTCTGCTACTTCACGGCCTCGAAGGCACCGAACGTTCCCACTACGCTCAGGGCTTGCTCGGTGAGATGAAACGAAGAGGCTGGAGCGCAGATCTCATGATCTGGCGCTCATGCGGCACCGAGCCCAACCGTGCACGGCGTTTCTACCATTCCGGCGAGACTGATGACCTCGCGTTCGCGCTAAACCGAATTGCACTCGAACGTCCGGATTCACCGCTCGCCGTCACCGGCGTGTCGCTCGGGGGCAACGTACTGCTCAAATACCTTGGCGAACAGCGCGAGGCAGCCCGCGCACTGGTGGTCGCCGCTGCGACGGTGTCGGTGCCGTTCGATCTGGGACGCGGCTCGGACTACATCAACCGCGGATTCTCGAAGATCTACCAGAAGTATTTTCTCGAGACGCTCAAACGTAAGGCGATCGAAAAACAGTCACGATATCCCGACCTTCCCAACTCTGCCGTCATCAACGCGATTGCGAGCCTGCGCGGCTTCGACGATACGGTTACAGCGCCAGTTCACGGCTTCAATGACGCGATAGATTATTACACTCGCTCCAGCTCCATTCGGTACCTGCAGGATATCGCCGTCAATACGCTTCTTCTAAACGCTGTTGATGATCCGTTTTTGCCTCCTGATGTTCTCATGGAAGTTTCTCGTATCGCGAAGCGAAATCCTCACCTGACATTGGACTTCCCAAGGAGAGGCGGTCACGCAGGGTTTGTTGGAGGATCCAATCCGTTTCGTCCGCTGTACTATCTCGAGCGCCGCGTCGGAAACTTCCTCGCTAGCGAATTTGCGTTGGCCGCACGGAAGCACCCCAACCCTTAATCGTTCACGACTCATGCGCATCACATCTTTACTGACAGGTATTCTGCTCGTCGCCACGCCGTCGATTGTGCTTGCACAAGCCGGAATGGCCCATGACATGTCGTCCCATGACATGTCCGTGCACACCGCTAGTATGGCGGTGGATGATACAACTCTTCCGCCTGACGCTGAACACTCGATGGCCCGACTCAATGCGTCTCCGCGACACGGCGAATGGGTAATGCTGCACACACCCAATGGCGATTCGCTACACGCCTGGGTCGTTTATCCGGAACGCAGAACCAAAGCGCCGGTGGTTGTTGTCATCCACGAGATATTTGGAATGAGCACGTGGATACGTGCAGTGACGGATCAACTTGCCAAAGAAGGCTACATAGCGATTGCGCCAGATCTGGTGTCCGGACCCCGGATTCCAGTCGGCGCAGACACGCTCAGCAGCCAGGATGGCATTGCCGCCGTATCCAAGCTCAAGCCGGCTGATGTGCAGGCTGGGATCACAGCAGCAGCAAACTACGCAATGGCGCTGCCCGCGGCGCTTCATAAATATGGAGTTGTAGGCTTCTGCTGGGGTGGTTCTGCGTCGTTTGCCCACGCCGTCGCTTCTCCCACACTCGGCGCATCGGTAGTGTATTACGGAACATCACCAAGTGCCACAGATCTGATGGCGGTGAGGGCTCCAGTGCTCGGACTGTACGGTGGAAGTGACGCACGAGTGGTCGCAACTGTTGCTCCGGCCGACTCCGAAATGAAGGCGATGCACAAGATCTACGAGCCTCACATTTTTGACGGCGCCGGACATGGCTTCCTCAGAGCGCAGGCCGGGAACAGCGGAGCGAACATGACCGCCACTCGACAGGCGTGGCCCGCAACCATCAACTGGTTTCGAAAGTATCTCGGCTCATGATGTCGTTGCACGAAGCTGAAATCGTTTGCTACGCGTGCACTTCTGGCATCGGTTTGCTCATTGCCGTTTACGCGATGTTGCACGGAACAGTCCGCTCGGGAAACGAGCCAGGTGCAATGCGATTTCCGATGGCCGGTTTCAACACGCCGGTCATCGGAGCAGCGCTCATCGCCTTCGGTGCAGTTGGTTATCTCACAACTAAATATTCGCAATTTGATACTATTGCGATAATTATTGGTGCTCTCGCCGCTGCTGCCGCTGGATGGATCGCAATGACTGTGCTCATGGCAAAATGGGCGCTGCGTGGATCACTCAACGATCCTCACGAAGAAATCGAGGAGCTTCAGGGCACGGTCGCAACTGTTACGCGTGCAATATCATCAACGGAGCCGGGTGAGATTTCCTACTCGTTCCGTGGTTCACCAGCTCGCATTGCCGCACGTAGCATTGGCCGCGACTCCGTGCCGCTGGGGACTGAAGTCGTTATCGACAGAATCGACAACGGTGTTGCGGACGTCGAGTTGTGGTCCATTGTTGAGCAACGGCTGTAGCAACATCACGATACCCGCCGAAAGGTGGGCATCATCGCCGCATTTTATTTCTCCGTGGCCACGAATCGCACACCGCGAATTTCAACATCAATCGGTTTGTTGAACTTCCTGAGCGCCGTACTTCCGTACCGCCGGAATGTCGGAGCTTCCGCGCGTACACGGATCGTATACCGGCCCAATCCGGGAGATGGCACGTTCAGACCATAGTGATTCATCCATGGATGCCACATGAACGGCATCGCATATGTGTCAATCTCCTTCTTTCGTGAATTGAGAATGGTCGCGCGCACGGTTAGCCCAGGCAAAAAGCGGCCAGTCACCGCATCGCGAATACTCACATCCAGGTGCGCGACCGGACCCACGCTGCTGTTCGCGCTGTTGTAGTCCAGCTTCCCGCCTCTTGTATCCCAGTAACCGCGCGCTGGTTGGAGCAATACAGCAACTATGTAGTCACCCGAGCGTACTTGTGCTCCGTTCGCGTCCGCCCCCCGCAACATCGCCACCAGCGGACGGTCGACCGCATCGCCCTCGAGACGCGCAAGATTTATCGCCGTTCGTGAATCTCCTCGCGCAAGCCGTTGTGATGCGGCTGCCAACGAATCAGGCAATATGGTTACATGCGTGAAGCTGGCTACCACGTTGCCTTTGAATCGATCACCATTTATGCTGTCGTGTCGCTGATACATGGGCGTCACAATGCGCACACTCAACGTAAATGGACTCGTCGGAAGCACCATATTCTCCCCATAACGATTCAGAACTGGATGCCACCCGTACGGAAGTGTAGCTGTCTGCTGTTCGTCGCCGCTTTCCGATCGCAGTCTCGCCCGCACACTCAATCCCTGAACCATCCGCCCATCTGCGGCATCACGCACGACCACTGCAACGTGCGCTGAGCCGGGTGAAACGGTTGTATGATGGGCGGGAAAATTGGATTGGGCCGCTTCCAGATCGTAGTAGTCGTCGGCGGGCGTGATCAGATACGTCACGAGATACTCGCCGGCGGCTACGTTTCCGCTTGCCGCTGCCTCCTCGCGCTCAACCCATTCGATCTCTCCCCGCGCTGCCCGGCCCTCGTCCAACGCGCGCCCGAGCTGGGGTGATGTTGCTTCGTCGCTCTCCAGAAATGGCGGCATCGAGGGCGTCGTCGTAGCGTCGATTGGAATCGATGAGGCTTCACTTTCCACCGGAACAGCCTGTTCTACCTGAGCGCTACGCGTCGCACAGCCACCGGTAAGTACAATCACGGTCGCAATAATTACCGACGCATGCAATCGCGCCCTGATTGCCGCGCGCGGCCATCCCATCACCGTCAGCTTACGCTGACGCGACGAACACGCCGAGCCACTCGGGCCAGTTCCCGCTCAGCTCGAAGAAATCGTCGAAGTAGCGCAGCCCTATTGTTTCCAACTCGATTACTAGATCACTCAGCAAATCATCTGACGGAAGCGGGCCAATTGCTACAAGCGCTCCTTCGACCGAAAATTCCTGGTCCGTCAGATTGAACCTCGCATCGATCGAATGGCGCTCGAGTCCAGCTCGCTCGAATGCCTCACGGCGGATGAAGACCGTTGGACGGTCACGAGCAACTGAGATTGGCATCCCCAAAATTACCGAAGCGGCGCCCTGGACGGCCACGCCGCCAGAGGCTTACCCTACATTTAGCTCTGTCATCCCCACCACATGCCAAACTTCGAGACTGTCTTCGACGTACTAGTGATCGGTGCCGGCCACGCCGGTACCGAGGCTGCCGTTGCCGCCGCTAGGCTAGGCGCATCCGTCGCGCTCGTGACCAGCGCCCTCGAGACCATCGGTCAGATGTCCTGCAATCCGGCTATTGGCGGCGTCGCCAAGGGTACTGTCGTACGCGAGGTGGATGCGCTAGGTGGGATTATGGGCCGAGCTACCGATCTCGCCTCCTTGCAGTTCCGCATGCTCAACCGAAGTAAGGGCCCAGCGGTCTGGTCCCCACGCGCACAGTGCGACCGCGGCCTCTATCGGAGGGCGGTGCGGAGCCTCATCGAGGAGTGCTCGACGCTCCAGACAATTCAGGGTACCGTCGCCCATCTCATCATGGACCAGGACGGCGCGACCGTACTCGGCGCCGAAACGCTCGAGGGGCGGAGGTTTGGCGCCAGATGTGTTGTGATAACGACGGGAACGTTTCTGCGGGGCAGAATCCACATAGGGACAGGCATGAACCTGTCCGGCGGCCGCGCTGGTGAATCTGCAACGACCCATCTCGCCGAACAACTGGAGCGTGCTGGACTTACGGTTGAGCGATTCAAAACCGGAACGCCGCCCCGCATTGATGGAAGATCGGTGAATTTCTCTCAGCTGCAACCACAACAGAGCGAGATTGATCAGTTCGATTATTCGTGGTCCCATTTCTGGCCAACGCCACGAACGAGCGGGGGCAGCTTTCGGCATCCTGACCAGCTTCCGTGCTGGATTACGTATCTGGAAGCACCGGGCAAGCAGATAATCGCCGACAACATTGGCAAATCAGCCATGTACGGCGGTGCGATCTCAGCACGCGGTCCGCGTTATTGCCCCTCCGTGGAAGACAAGATATTCCGATTCCCGGATGCTGAACGGCATCAGATTTTCCTCGAGCCTGAGGGCCACGACACGAACGAGCTGTACGTCAATGGCCTTTCGACATCACTCCCGGCCGACGTGCAGGTTGAGGTCCTTCACAGCATCCGGGGGCTGGAACAGGCACGTATGAACCGCGCTGGTTACGCGATCGAGTACGACTACTATCCGCCCACACAACTGGATTCATCACTCCAGGTAAAAAGCGTACACGGATTGTATTTCGCGGGTCAGATCAACGGAACAACTGGATACGAAGAAGCCGCAGGACAGGGCGTCGTGGCCGGCTTGAACGCTGGTTTGGCTGCACTCGGACGCGACCCGATCATTCTGGGCCGCCATACTTCCTATATCGGTGTGCTCGTCGATGATCTCGTGACTCGGGGAGTTGATGAGCCGTATCGGCTCTTCACGTCACGTTCTGAGTTTCGCCTTACCGTCCGCCAGGACAACGCGCTCGAGCGGCTCGCACCATTCGCACTTGAGCTCCGCCTATACACAAGTAGAGAGCGTGATGTTGTGCAGCGACGTTTCGCCGCTGATCGCGAAGCGCGCGCACTGGCCGAAGAGACGAGCATTCGTCCTGAAGAAGCATCGGCGCTCTTGTCAGGCGCAAACAGTCGCGAGCTTGAACACTCCGTTAAGATCGCCGAAGTCGCCAAGCGACAGAACATTTCTCTCGCTGGGTTGTTCGCTGCGGTTGGAGTCGGGCAGGATCTCGATCCGGCTGCTGTTATCTCGACCGAGCTCGAGATCAAGTACGCTGGATACTTCGATCGTGAACGAATTCAAGCTGACAAGCTCAAACGAATGGGCGAGTTCGCGTTGCCCGAAGATCTAGACTACGCAGGCATGTCGTCGCTCACCTTTGAAGCTCGGCATAAACTCACCGCAATCCGCCCCCGGTCACTAGCTCAAGTATCGCGCATACCTGGCGTGAGCCCGAACGACATTCAGAACCTTGTGATCGAAGTTGAACGACGGCACCGGCGGTCGGCCACACCTTAGGGGCGAAAACAGAGTTAACCGTCGCGCACTCGTTCCCACCGATCATTTTTAGTCGTATTTTCTTCCGCCCCCCTTTGTCTTCCCGTCCGTTCTCCATCCTGAGGAGTGAACGTTTGGTCAAGATATCGATTACCGACGGCTGCGCAGTGTTCGAAGTCGAGGGACTTGATAAGGTATGGTCGCTCAAGAGCAAGATCGAGGTGCCGCTCACGCACATTGCCGCCGTGACGATCGACCCTGAAGCAGCTCGCGGATGGTGGCACGGCCTTCGGATGCCGGGAACTCAGATCCCTGGAGTCCTTACTGCCGGCACGTTCTACCAACATGGCAGACGTATCTTTTACGACGTTCACGACCCCGACAATACAATCGTGATTCAGTTGAACCACGACAAGTATGACCATCTAGTCGTGGAAGTAGCCGATCCACAAGCCGAAGTAGCAAAGATCAGCTCCGCCATATCCCCACGACATAGCTGACACCCGATTGGTCGCGAATCTGGACTTCAGGAGAACGAGATGGGAGCCTCGGTAGCTGCTGTAATCGCCGCGAAGGAGCGCGGGATCGTCGCGCAATTCCGTGATGCTGGCGCAACGTCGCCACAACTCGCGCGCACTTCGGTGGATATCGGTGTTTATGAGAACATTGGTTTCATGCGGCTGCGAAGGCGTGAAGTAATTCGTGAAGCGAATCCCGGCTTTTTCTATTTGGACGAAGGAGTCTGGGCTGCCGTTCGGCGAACGCGCAGACGTACTGCGATTGCAGTTGTAACGATTGTGATAATGTTGGGCGTTGGGACGATGTTGGGTTTCTTCACATTCAATTAGAAACCACCTGCGTCACGTTGGTGTTTTGTATTTCGATCGAACGGGCATCACTAAAACCCACTTATACGCGGAGCTTCCAGTATGTCGAACATTCGGAGCATTACGAGAATCGAGCCAGGCCAGTTCGCACTTATCATGGGCGCCACGTACGCACTCGTGGGAATCGTTTTTGCAATCATGATGTTCATGTTCGCATCGATGATTCCCATGGCTGGAATGGGAAGTATGGGACGCGGCCTAACCGTCATTTTCATTCCGGTTATTTACGGTGTGCTCGGCTACGTTAGCGGATTCATTGGAGCAGCGATATACAACCTCGTTGCTGGAACCGTTGGTGGGATCAAGGTTACTGTTAGCGATTGACATCACACTGCGTTGAGGAATCTGCCATATCGTAGACCCTGAAACGCCCGTAAACAGGCCTGTTACCGACCCCGATGCAGCGCGCAATCTCGGGTTCGGTAGCCGTATTGCAGTAGATAGTCGCGAACGGTTACTAAATCGCGATGGGACATTCAATGTCGAGCGTGCCGGAACTCGTGGCGGCCGTACTTTCGCCCCGTACCACGCACTCCTCGGCATGGGATGGGGACGCTTCCTGCTCATCATCGCGACGTTCTATGTAATCGTGAATGCGTTGTTCGCGGTTGCGTATCTGGCATGTGGACTGGGCGCGCTCGTGGGCCAGGGCTTTGCGGGACATTCTACTCTGTTCAGTAATTATTTCCGCGCGTATTTCTTCAGCGTGGAGACGTTCGGCACAATCGGTTACGGTAACATCGCGCCCGTTGGCATGCCCGCAAATATTGTTCTTACTGCCGAATCATTCGTTGGATTGTTGAGCGCCGCACTTGCGACAGGGCTGGTATTTGCGCGCTTCTCTCGCCCCAACGCGGCCATCCTGTACAGCAAGCAAGCACTGATCGCCCCATACCGTGACATGACTGCATTCATGTTTCGCTGCGCCAACGAGCGTAGCAACCAGCTCATCGAAGTATCCGTGCGAATCATGTACAGTCGCATCGTCGTGCGCGCAAATGGCGAGCGTGTTAGAGAGTTTACGTCGCTGCCACTGGAATTCGACAAGGTTACGTTCTTTGCACTGAGTTGGACCGTCGTGCATCCTATCGACGAGTCCAGCCCACTCTTTCATTGCACAGCCGAAGCACTCGTCGCAAGTGAAGCAGAGTTTCTCATTCTTTTGTCTGGCAATGACGAGACATTTGCGCAGACAGTCCACTCGCGCACGTCGTACAAGGCGCAGGAAATAGTGTGGAATGCGCGCTTCCGCTCTATGTTCATAGAGTCGCATGAGAGAGGAACCACAGGAATGGATCTCTCCCGCATTCACGAATACGACCTCGTTCAGGCGTAGCTGACGACTTGCGCTGGCGCAGCCGGCGCGTCATGTCCCAGAAGCTACAGGTAGCGGGCACAATTGCTGCCCTGATGGTGTCTCTCACATGGACCCAAATCTCATGGAGCCAAAATGCTACTGAACAAGATCATTGCCGTGTCACTTTTCCCTGTTGCTGCACTTGCCGCTCAGGGTACTCCAATTCAGCCCGTGCAGCCAATGCAGCGCGAACCACTCCCGACTATCGCGAGCTCGGCGAGCGCCGATGCGAGGTTCACCCCCGACCGCGCAACGGTGAGTATCGCCGTTCAGACAAGAGCTTCAACTGCGTCCGCCGCAGCGGCTGAAAACGCAACTAAGCAAAACGCTGTTTTATCAAGCTTACGAGCGTTAGGTATGACTAACGATCAACTCTCTACCACGGGCTACAGCGTGAACCCGGAGTATCGTTATTCTCCAAACAACACCCCGACACTCACCGGCTATACCGTCACCAATACCGTCCTGGCCGATGTACACGACCTCAGGCAGATTGGCAAAGTCTTGGACACAGCCCTGGCAAATGGCTCCAACGTTATCTCCTCGCTCGATTTCTACGCCAGTAACACAGACTCCGCTCGGCAACTGGCTTTGGCGGACGCTGTCGCGAAGGCCCGCGCGGAGGCAGATATAGCCGCAAAGGCAGCAGGGGGGACGCTTGGTGCTTTGATCCACCTGAGCATCGGTGGTGGCAGCTCCTCGCCGCCTCCTCGCCCCATGTTCATGGCAAAAGCAGCCATTGCAGGAGCTCAGGATACTCAGATCAACCCTGGCCAGCAGACCGTGACTGTGAGCGCATCCGGAGATTGGCGCTTTATTCCAAATCACTAAATAGCAAAAAAAAGTATTTTCACGTTCCACACGAAGTCTTTTTTCACGTTCCACCATAATGAGCGGCTCAGTTGCGCCGCTCATTTTTGTCATCACAGATTCACCGGGAAGCGCATTCTAGCTCGCAGGTGGTGCGGTACCCAAAGGCGGACCTTAGATTCCCCCGTATCCTCCCCGCCCGGTAAGCCAGTCAATTGTCCAGAGTCATAGCCGTTGCGAACCAGAAGGGCGGCGTCGGAAAGACGACTACCGCCGTTAACCTTGCCGCTTCGCTCTCTGCGGCAGAACAGCGCACGCTCCTGGTAGACGGAGACCCGCAAGGCAATGCCACTAGCGGCGTCGGAGTTCAGGACATTGGCAAAACGGTCTATGAGGTGCTTCTAGGCGAGGCAACCGTTTCTGAGGCCCGCAAGATCGGTGAACATTTCAAGCTCCTCGACGTTCTTCCCGCAACTCCAGATCTCGCGGGCGCTGAAATCGAGCTGGTGGATCAGCCCGAGCGCGAACAGAGAATGCGCGACGCTCTCGCAGAAGTCAGAGACGAATACGATTTCATCCTCATAGACTGCCCGCCATCGCTTGGCCTCATAACCATCAATATGCTTGCCGCCGCGGATGCCCTGATCATTCCCCTCCAATGCGAGTACTACGCCCTCGAAGGACTGTCGCAGCTGCTCAACACCGTCCACCGTGTCCAGCAAGGTGTCAATCCGCAACTCGGCATCGATGGCGTTCTCCTCACCATGTACGATGCTCGACTCAATCTGAGTCGGCAGGTCGCTGCGGAAGCACGCGATTATTTCGGAGCACAGGTCTTCGAAACCATAATTCCCCGCAATGTCCGACTAGCTGAAGCTCCAAGTTTCGGCAAGCCCATCATCCTATATGACGTCGCATCCGTTGGTGCGAAAGCGTACATGGCGGTGGCGCAAGAACTGATTCAACGCACAGCGAGCCTCTCTCTCCCAACCAATGGGGGAAATCGATGAGCGCTGACAAGACTCCCCGCAGGCTTGGACGTGGGTTGGATGCCCTCCTGGGTGAACGGACCACCCAGCGCCCCAAATCCACCTCCACCTCGCCAAAAGACCAGCAGCAAGCCCTACCTCCTGAACCCCGTAGTGCGCTTCGCGAAATCCCAATATCCGAGATCAAACCCAATCACTATCAACCCAGAAAGGACTTCAGTACCGAAGAACTAGAAGAGCTAGCGGATAGCATTCGAACCGCTGGACTACTCCAGCCAATTGCTGTTCGGAACGTGAACGGGGGCTATGAACTGGTCGCTGGCGAACGCCGCCTTCGTGCGGTGAAGTCACTCGGCTGGCCCACGATTCCGGCGATCGTCCGCGACTATGATGACCGCACCATGCTCACCCTGGCGCTTATCGAAAACCTCCAGCGCGCCGATCTCAATCCAATCGAAGAGGCAGATGGATACGCACGGCTCGCAAGTGAATTCGATCTGACACAGAACGAGATAGCCGACCTGGTCGGCAAGGACCGCTCAACAGTCGCCAACCTCCAGCGCGTCCTCCAGCTGCCAGCTGCCGTCCGCCGAATGCTCGAGACTGGCGCCCTAAGCCTGGGACATGCCCGCCCGCTCCTGGCCCTCGAAGACCATGTACTCGCTGTTAAGCTCGCGACCGAAGCCGTGGAGCACGGTCTCTCCGTCCGTACTATCGAAGAGCGCGTTCGACAGGACGCCCCGCATCACGACAAGCCCCACCGTGGCCGGCCACGTAAAGAAGACACCCGCCCACCAGAAGTCCGTCACGTCGAAGACCTCTTGAGAAAACGCTTCCAAACTGATGTTTCACTCGTTCGAAAGAAGCGAGATAGGGGCGAGATTCGGATCCAGTTCTACTCCACAGATGACTTGAACCGGCTTCTAGAAGCCATGGGCGCACTCGACTAGCCGATCAATTCCCGAATATTCACACAGTTATCAACAAACATCGTAACTCACTGTGACCAAACGATTTAATACCATTAACTACTGTGGTATATCAAGGTTTTCCACAGTTATCCACAGCTTGTTTGCAATCTCGATAATTGCCTGTGGTGGCTCTACCAAACGCCAAAAGGCGCCAACAAACGGCTTCAAAGTCGCGCTCGTGACTACCGGTCCAATCTCGGATCAAGGTTGGAATGCTGGAGCTTACCGGGGTCTTCTCGCGATCCGCGATTCACTCGGCGCCCGTATTTCGAACGTGCAGACACAGACACCAGCAGAGATAGACGAGAACTTTCGCCAGTACGGTGCGCAGGGTTACAACCTCGTTTTCGGTCACGGATTCGAATACCAGGACCCGGCAATCCGCGTCGCTCCATTGTTTCCAAAGACGGCCTTCGCCACAACCTCGGGAACGAAAACCGCTGCCAATGTTTCAGGTGTGGCCTTCGCATTTTCTGATGGTGCGTACCTGGCTGGTATCGTCGCGGGTGCAGCGTCGCACAGCGGCGTGATCGGCACTATCGGCGGAACCCAACTGCCGCCGGTCGTGGCTGCATTCAAGGCCTTCGAAGCCGGAGCCAGGTCGGTCAACCCGGCCATCACTGTGCTCACCGCGTACGTCGGCAACTGGGAGGATGCCAGTGCAGCAAAGGAACAGGCGCTAGCGCAGATCGCACGCGGTGCCGACGTGATTTTTCAGGACGCCGACGCGGCCGGCCTTGGCGTCTTTCAGGCAGCTCGCGAGACTAAGACAGTGCGAGTTATCGGGTCCAACTCCGATCAGAATGCAATCGCACCAGAAGTCACGCTTGGCAGTGTGGTCATCGATCTCCCGCGTGCGATGATGATGATCGCTCGAGATGTGAAGAATGGAACTTTCACCGGTCACGTGTACCGGCTCGGTGAGGCCGATAAGGTGGTACGCTGGGTTGCAAACCCCAAGCTTTCCACCGAGATCACGTCGGTGACACTGGCCAGACTCGATTCGGCGAAGAAGATAATTGACTCCGGAAACCTCAAGGTGCAGGAATGACGACAACATCCCTAATAGTTCAATACCTCGATGACCTTCTCGACACGAATTCCATACCGGATTTCCCGAACGCATTGAACGGCCTGCAACTGGCAAACACTGGATCGGTCCACCGAATCGCAGCAGCCGTGGATTTCTCGCTTCGTACCGTTACCGCGGCCGCCGAGGTGGAGGCGGACCTGTTGATCGTCCATCACGGAATGTTCTGGAGCGGGTTGCAACCGATCCGCGGCACAAGCCTGGAGCGTCTCCGGACACTCATTACGCACGATGTAGCCATTTACGCATCGCATCTTCCGCTGGACCGGCATGCGCTGTACGGCAACAATGCGCTGCTGGCTGCGGAACTTGGATTGGAGCCGTCCGAGGAGTTTGCCCGTTTCAAGACGATCTACATTGGAGTGGCCGGCGAAAGCGACATCGCCACTGCTGAGCTTGCAGCGCGTGCCGATGCCTTCGCGCGAAAGCACGACGGTTCAGTACGCACAACGAAGATTGAGCCCAACCGCAGAACGCGAACATGGGCGATATGCACGGGCGCTGGAGCAGGTAGCGAGACATTGAGTGAAGCACGTGGGCGCGGAATTGACACTCTGATCGTTGGCGAAGGTCCCCACCACAGCGCAGTGGATGCAGATGAGAGCGGCATCACAGTCATCTACGCTGGTCACTACGCCACGGAAACCCTGGGTGTTTGCGCGCTTGCGGCACATGTCTCGGACCGATTCGGCGTGCCGTGGACATTCGTCGAGGCTCCAACAGGTCTCTGATAGCGTGAACGACGTCGCACTAGAGCTGGCGTCAATCACCAAGCGGTTCGGCAGGGCGACTGCACTGGACTCCGCGTCGTTGTCGGCACGCCGAGGAACCGTGCATGCACTGCTTGGCGAGAACGGCGCCGGCAAGACCACGTTGATGCGCATCGCGTTCGGGATGCTTCGGCCGGACGCGGGAAGCATATCCGTCGATGGCGTTTGTCAGGCTTTCGCATCGCCGAGCGACGCGATAGCGGCTGGAATAGGGATGGTGCATCAGCACTTCACGCTCGTCCCAGCAATGACGGTCACCGAGAACATTGCACTGGGCGGTCTCGGCGCGTTCCGTCCGATGCGAACACGCGTAGCAATATCGGCACTGGCGAAGAGAACGGGATTGGCGGTCGATCCAGATGCACGTATCGAGACACTCTCAGCCGGGGCGCAACAACGAGTCGAGATCCTCAAGGCATTGTCCCGCAACGCCAGGGTACTGATACTTGACGAGCCGACCGCCATACTGACGCCGACAGAGGCGAGAGACCTTCTTCACAAAGTACGCGAGCTGGTGAGTAGCGGCGGGACTGCAATCCTCATCACGCACAAGCTTCGCGACGCGCTGGAATTCGCCGATGATATTACGGTGTTGAGGCGCGGTACGACTGTGTGGAGCGGATTTACGTCAACTGCTACCGAGGACGGGCTCATATCGGCAATGCTTGGTGGTGAGCGCGTACTGGGCGACGTGACTTCCACCGTGGCCACCCCGGGCGGTGCCGCTGTGATGTCGCTTCAGAATGTGAGTGTGCGTGACGCGTTTGGCATAGAGCGTCTAAAACCCACTACACTCTCCATTCGGGCTGGCGAGATAGTTGGTGTCGCCGGTGTCGAAGGAAGCGGTCAGCGTGAGCTGCTCCGTGTGTTAGCTGGTCGTATCTCGGCGACGGCCGGAAGAGTTACAATACCGCCGATAGTTGGCTTCATTCCAGAAGATCGCCAGCGTGATGCGCTCATCCAGGATTTTTCTCTGCGTGATAACATCGCCTTGCTCGGCGCGGGTACTAGAGAGGGCCTTATGGCCTGGAGTGATATTGGTGACTACGCTCGAACAATGATGCTCGGCTACGATGTCCGAGCTCATGATGAAAATGTTCGCGCGGGGACGCTTTCTGGAGGAAACCAGCAGAAACTGGTCGTTGGACGCGAGGTCGGGGGATCACACACAGCACTCGTGGCGGAGAATCCCTCACGCGGGCTCGATGTGCAGGCGGCAGCGGCTGTACGTACACGTATTCGCGCCGCACGTGACGCCGGAATGGCTGTAGTCATCTACTCGTCGGATCTGGATGAGATTCTTGCCATCGCCGATCGTGTGATCGTCGCCTGTGCGGGGCGGGTGAGTGAAGCACCCATGGAATACGAGTCGATCGGCCGAGCAATGCTCGGGCTCGCACAGGCATGACTCAAGTAATTGCGTTCATTGTGGACGCGCTGGTTCACGCTACTCCGCTGATCATCACCGGCCTCGCTGTAGCGATTGCGTTTCGCGCTGGAATCTGGAATATCGGTGCCGACGGTCAACTCATTGCCGGCGCTACCGCGGCGGCATGGGTCGGTGTTGCTGCGCCAGCCAGCATCGGTTGGCTGGCCCTGCCACTGGCGTTGATCGCCGCCGCAGTAGCGGGAGGCGTTTGGGCCGCGATCGCCGCATGGTTGAGGTCGCGATTCGGCGTGCTCGAAGTAATCAGCACGATAATGCTCAATTTCATCGCGACATATGGCGTGTCTTACCTGGTACGGGGACCGCTCCAGGAACCTTCACATGTGTATCCGCAGACAAGCAGTATCGCAAACGGCGCACACATGCCGACCCTTGTCAGCGGCACGCGCTTGCACTGGGGGTTTGTCATTGCACTAGCTCTTGCCGTGGTTACATGGTGGGTAATGCGGTACACTGCCGCTGGTTTCAGAATCAGGGCGAGCGGCGTCAATCCGTTTGCCGCGCGGAGCGCTGGGCTCATCGACGTCCGTCGTGTAACGACTGTCGCGTTCATTGCCAGTGGGGCTATTGCTGGTGTCGCTGGCGCGATCGAAATATCTGGTGTGACATTCGCACTGTACGAGAATATCTCACCCGGTTACGGCTATACCGCGATTGCAGTTGCACTGCTGGCTGGCCTTAACCCCATCGGGGTCGTGGGAACCGGGATTCTCTTTGGTGCGCTAGAGACCGCAGCCGGCACCATGCAGCGCAACGTCGGGATTCCGGCAACGACGGCATCTGTCATCGAAGCGATCGCCATCTTGGCAGTGATCGCGATCACCCAATTACGCACGCGTAACGCAGCGAGTGTTGCGTGACCGGCGCGGGCGAGGCTTTCCTGGAAGGTGTAATCCGGACAGCCACCCCACTCGCGCTGGCTGCGATTGGCGAGACTGTCACTGAACGTAGCGGTGTGATCAACATTGGGCTCGAAGGCAGCATCATTGCCGGCGCACTTGGCGCGGTGGTTGGAGCGGCGCACGGCGGTGTCTGGGCAGGTTTTGCCTTCGGCGCGGTGTGCGGTGGCGTGGTCGCAGCAATCTTCGCGTTGTTCGCGGTAACGTTACGTGCTGACCAGATCATATCCGGTACAGCCGTTACGCTGTTGGCGCTTGGCGGTACTGGAACTTTGTATCGCATTCTATATGGAAGTGCCGGCGCTGCTCTAAACACACCCACGCTCGACCCGATGCCAATTCCGCTCCTGTCACAAATTCCAGTGGTTGGTCCGGCCCTCTTCGCACAGCCATCGATCACTTACGTGCTTTACGTGCTCATCCCGGCAGTGGCATGGTGGATGTACAGAACGCACGCAGGGCTTGGGCTTCGTGCGATTGGTGAGAATCCCGCAGCGGCAATAGCGGCAGGGATTCGAGCCGAACGCGTCCAATTCATGGCTGTATTGTTCGGCGGCATGCTGGGCGGAGTGAGTGGTGCGACATTGGTGCTCGCGCAAGCAGGCACCTTTGTCCAAGGTATGTCAGCAGGCCGAGGCTTCATTGCGATCGCGATAGTCGTCCTTGGACGTTGGAATCCGCTCGGCGCTGCGCTGGCGGCGCTTGTTTTCGGCGCCGCCAGCGCATTGCAGTTCTTCTTCCAGGCGATTGGAAGCGACCTGCCATATCAGCTCTTCCTTGTCTTCCCTTATGTTCTGACCCTCGTAGCACTTGCGGCAACGCGTGGCCGTACCAATGCACCAGCCGCCCTGGGGCGACAGGACCTACAACAGAGTTAGCGAGAGAATCCGGCGTACAGCATGCGTGAATCCAACCCCGGGTTCACGCGTCCAGTATTGCCGTTAGAAATGTGCTGCAGTCGAAATCCAAGCGTAGTGACTCCTAATGCGGACCGTAAATACACGCCGGCATGCCCATCGGCAAGGAAGTTGAATCGCGTCTCTCCGGGATCCGGAATGCGCCGATCGAAATAGGCCGCACCACCGCCGCCGCCCAACGCGATACCGATTCTGTCAGAAATATGAAACGACGCCTCCACCGCAAATGGGATCAACCCAACCCCGAATGCTGTCTGCTTGTATGGCAAGTATCCAACTGTTCCGTTTGGACCCACGAACATTCGGTATTCGCGATTGGCAGTCGCGATAATACCCGGGACTAGCGTCGGGGTATATCTGAGATCACCAAAACCCCAATGCTGTATGGAATGTGAAGCGTTGATCCCTAGAAGGTAGAGGGCTCGATCGTCCACATGCCCCATGCGTGTCTTGATGGGTTCATGTGTCCCGCCGGCCAGCCATGCGCCAAATGCCCAGGGTTCAGCCGCCGATCGTGTGGAATCGGACGCTTGAGCCGGAGTACCGCACATCCCGTCTTCTGGAACTTGTGCACCGCCCACCGCGGAAATGCCAGCTATGCCTAACACGGCGCCGAGAATCCACAGCCTCATGTTTCGGCCGGTGGCATTTGCGGATGAGCCAAGTTCAAGACACGACTCCATGAGGTGAATGGCTACTCAGAAACGATCCGGTTCGAAAGCGTTACCCGCCTGCGAGTCGTAATTTGGAGCCCATGGCTGATATAGTACATGGGCTGACCAGCACCGATGCGCCGCCTGGAGCGCTCGGAGCGCTTGGCGCGCCTCTCGTCACAGTTTCAGCGCCGATGAAGGAGCGTTGGAGCTGGGCGCTTTACGAGTTCGCCAATACGATCTTCTCGATGAACATCGCCACACTGTATTTCGCGGTGTGGCTTGTCTCGGATCTTCATGGCTCGAACACCGATGTTGCCGTGGGCACCGGACTGGCATCCGTCCTCGTGATGTTGTCCATCCCTGTCCTGGGTGCCGTATCCGATGTCACGCGACGACGCAAACCTTGGGTGGTGGGGTTTACCCTGGTCGCAGTAATCGCGACGGCCGCTATTGGCGCGGTGGGACAGCACATGATTCCGCTGGTTGGTGACTCCGTACTCAGCCCCACGGTCGTAACCGGCTACGTGATATCGGGCGTACCTCTGTTCTTTGTCATCGCGGCGTTCGTCGTTGCCAACTACGCATACCAGAGTGCGCTTCCATTCTACAACGCGATGATGCCGGAGTTGGCGCCGCCAGAGAAGTGGGGCCGCCTATCGGGGCTTGGCGTAATTCTGGGCTATACCGGATCGATTCTCGGCGTCCTGATGATCAAGCCGTTCTTCGACGGAGCGCTGCCGCTGATCGGGCAGCTTCCCACCGCCTTCATGCACACCCTGCGATCGGTCTTTCCTTTCGCTCATTCCGGTGGTCGAGCCTCGACGTTTGCACCAACGGCACTACTGTATCTCGTCTTCAGCGTACCACTCTTCGTGTTCTGTCGCGACCATTTTCCGTCGCCCACACGCCAGAACGTCCCATGGCGCCAGGCGTTCAGAGACGTCGCAAACACCCTTCGCGAGTCGCGCAAGTATCCCGGAGTTCTACGGTTCATCATCGCATCGTTCGTATACCAGGATGCAATGGGCACCATAATCAGCTTCATGGCCCTATACGCAGTAGTCGCAATGGGGTTCCAGCGGGGAAGTGAAACGACTCTATTCGTCGTTCTCACCATTCCGGCAGTTTTCGGTGCGTGGCTCTGGGGACGTCTCACGGATCGTATCGGGCCGAAGAACACGCTGATGATCGTTATCGGGGCTTGGATAGTCCTACTAGTTGCGATGATCGCAGCACCGTCGCGCCAGGCATTCTGGATAGTCGGTGCAATGATCGGATTCATTTACGGCGGCGTAAACGTCGCCGAGCGACCGATGTTGCTACGACTCATTCCCGAAGAAGAGGCCGGCCGCTTCTTTGGATTGATGGTACTCTCAGCGCGCGCCGCGGCGATTGTCGGCCCGCTGGTCTGGGCACTCGCTGTTGATGGACTCATGCCAGTATTCGGAAAGGGAATAGCCTACCGTGCTGGGGTCGCGACAGTCGCCCTGGCGATGTGCATTGCGTTATTCATACTTCGCGGTGTACCCGACAATTTCAACGCATCGACAAAGCAGCTCTCTTGACGGATAGCGCGTAGAATGATTCAACGATTCGCGCACTGGATCGGCGGTGTTGCGTTGCATTGGTTCTATCGCGATGTGCGCATCACGGGGTCAGATCGTATCCCGTTGCAGGGTCCGATCTTGATTGCGATGAACCACCAGAACGCACTCGTCGACGCAATTCTCGCACTCTGGATCATCCCGCGAGACGTAAGGCTCACAGCCAAGGCAACCCTGGGAGATGGCATATTCGGCCGGTTGCTGCTGAAGGTTGTGGGGATTATTCCACTCCAGCGCGCATCGGATGGCCCAACCAGTTCAGATCCAACTCGCAATCGCAATTCATTCAAAGCAATAATTGAAGAAATGCGCCGTGGCGGCGCTGTACTCGTGTTCCCAGAAGGCAAAAGCCATAATGAACCCGAAATAGCTCCACTCAAAACGGGGCTGGCCCGCGCCGCATTGCGAGCACGTGAGACTGGCGTAGCAGGCATTCGAATAATTCCTATCGGAATCACATTTGAGGAAAAATCCGAGCCTGATACTGCGGTTCATGCACAGGTAGGCGACCCGATAGTCGTGGATGATTGGAACGGTGACGACCCACGGGTACTTACTCGGGCAATTGCAGATGCCCTGCGCACCATTTCACTTACTGGCGACATCAATCCGAGGATCGGCAGCGGTTCGGCTCAACGAAATGGCCTAATACGGCTCGCTGCGTGGTGGGGCCGCACGATGCACACGATTCCGCTGCGGATCGCCCGTCGGGAAGCAGTTCGTCTCAGCGACGACGAAGGCGAGCCAGCCATGTACACCATGACGCTCGGCCTCGGTGCGATCATCGTTTCCTACTTGATAGAAGTGCCAATCGCGTGCCTGTTGTTCGGCCGCATTGTTGCCCTCCTATTCTTCGCGTCGCTGATCACCGGCGCATATTGGGCGGCGTACGCAGACCACTCACCAGAACGGTCCAGGGTTCGATAGCCGGATTACAACTTCGTCTCGAGCCAGTTATCTCCAACCCCAACATCCACTACGAGCGGCACGGATAGTTGCGCAGCATGTTCCATCTGGTACGCGACAACATCTCGAACATCGTCCAGTTCCGCCGGTGCTACATCGAATACGAGTTCGTCATGAACCTGTAACAACATCTTGCTCTCGAATCCACGTTCACGGAAGGCCTCGTCAACACGGATCATGGCGATCTTGATAAGGTCAGCGGCCGATCCCTGAATGGGTGAATTCGCCGCGGTACGCTCACCGAATGCACGCATGTTGAAATTGCGTTCCCGCAACTCGGGGATGTATCGGCGCCGATTGAAGATCGTTTGCACATATCCGTTCTCGCGCGCGAACTCGACCATCGAATCAAGATATCGCTTGACGCCCTCGAACCGTTCGAAGTACTTCGCTATGAAATCGCGTGCTTCAGCGTGAGCAATTCCAAGCTGGCGAGAGAGAGCGTGTGGGCCCTGCCCGTAAATCGTCGCGAAGTTGATGGTCTTCGCCCGGCCGCGCATTTCCGGCGTCACAGATTCCAGCGGTACATCAAAGATGATAGCCGCAGTTTGTCGATGAATGTCACCACCAGCATTGAATGCATCAACAAAGTTGCGATCGTGCGATAGATGCGCCAGCAGTCGCAATTCAATCTGCGAATAATCGGCGGCCATAAGCTTCCATCCCATACGCGGTACGAAGCCACGACGAATGTCGCGACCAAGCTCACGCCGAATCGGGATGTTCTGAAGATTTGGATCGCTGGATGACAATCGGCCAGTGCTTGCAACTGTTTGATTGAACGATGTATGCAACCGGCTGTCGCGAGGATTTACCAGGCGTGGAAGCGCGTCCAGATAGGTGCTTTCCAGCTTGGCCAGCTCACGATACTCCATCAGCAACGACGGCAGCTTATGGCCTTCCTCGGCGAGCTCCTGCAGTACACTGGCGTCGGTGGATGGACCAGTAGGTGTCCGCTTCAGCACTGGTAAGTTGAGCCGATTGAACAGAATCTCACGTAATTGAGGATTGGAGCCGATGTTGAACTCTTCACCGGCTTCCTTGTAGATCTCAAGCTGTACCTGCTCTCGCTCTCGTTGGAATCGCTCCTTGAGCGTGGCGAAGCGTGTGCCGTCAATCGCTATCCCATTCCATTCCATGTCGGCTAGTACTCCGACTAATGGCATCTCCACATCCTGGAACAACCGCGTGAGCTGATAGGACTCGAGCTGCGGTTCGAAGTGCTCTCGCATACGGAGTGTCATATCCACATCCTCGCACGAATAGTCCCGCGCGACATCGAGCGCAACTTGATCGAAGGTGATCTCAGATTTGCCCTTCCCGCACACATCAACATAGGACGTCATGGTGTGATCCATGAACTCGAGCGCCAGCATGTCCAACGAGTGCGATCGACGTCCCGGATCCAGGACATAACTTGCAATCATTGTATCGAACGCCACGCCGCGAAGTGTCACGCCCTCGCTACGAAGCACCAATACGTCATATTTTGCGTTCTGAAGCGTCTTGGGAACCGATGCATCCTCCAGCAGTTCGCGCAATGGCTTCATCGCTTCTGACGTAAGCGGTGGCAGATTCTTGACTGTAGACTTGGTCGCTACTTCACTGGCGAGCAACTCGCCCTGATGGCTTGTAGCGTCGGTGTGAGCGAACGGAAAGTAGTAAGCCTCACCCGGTGCGACAGCAAGTGAGAGCGATACGAGACGCGATCGAAGTGGATCTACTTTCGAAGGAGAGCCACGCTCAATCGTCGTCTCCGTATCTATCGCGATCTTGTTAGCCTTACGGGCTTTACGAACCACACGTTCGACTTCGGCTACTGTTTCGACGGTGCGGTACTTCGCAGACCCCGTAACCTTCGGCGTTTCCACTGCCCCCGCGGCTTCCTTGGCAAATGAGTGAAACTCGAGTTCGACATAGAGCTGGGCCAACGCTGCATTGTCGGGAGTGCCGACCTTGAGCGCATCCAGATCCAATCCAATTGGAAGATCGTCGAGAATCGTCACGAGCTCTTTCGACAGCCGGGCATTTTCTGCGTGTTCGAGCAGTGCTTCACGCGGCCGTTTCTTTGTCAGTTCCGCGGCATGAGCGAGTATCTCTTCCAGGTGACCATACTGACCGACCAACTCACACGCCGTCTTGTCACCAATTCCTTTGACGCCTGGTACGTTGTCGGACGAATCACCAACCAGAGAGAGATAATCCGTAACAAAGCTTGGTGGCACACCAAGACGCTCAGCGCCATTCTCGACGCCAACCCAGTGTTCCTCGACGCTCGCCGGCCCACCACGCCCAGGATTCAATAGCCAGACACCGGGTCGTACAAGCTGCTGAAAGTCCTTGTCACCCGATATGACAACCACGTTCAGGTTTGCTTCCACTGACTTCTTCACCAGCGTACCTATCACATCGTCCGCTTCATAGCCTTCCAGGGACATGATGGGAATACCATACGCGGCAAGCAATGAGCACACTCGCTCCATCCCACGGTCAAAATCGGATTGCAGCTCTTCTGTGAGCTTCTCGCGGGTTGCTTTGTAGGCAGGATACCGCTCGTGCCGAAAGGACAGGCCCGAGTCATGAACCCAACCCAGATATTCCGGACGATGCGACGTGAGTAGTCTCTGCAGAAAATTCGCGATGCCCCACGCAGCCGATGTGTTCTCGCCGCGACTGGTCGTGAGGGGACGTGATATAAGTGCAAAGAATGCGCGATAGATCAGCGCATAGCCATCGACCAGGAATAACCGTGGTGATTTTGGTAGTTCGACTTCCATTTACCGATTCGTCGTGCGCGCTAGTAGCGATTGGAATACAGACATACTCGGCCGCGTCAGCCGCCACTGGCGCGTGTCGTTTGGATCGTAGAAGATGATTCGCGTCTGATACTGCGAGTACTCCCAGATCAGAATCTTTACACGTGTCGATAGTTGCCCTTGCACCGCGATGTCACCCATGTACATCGATCCATAATCCTCATACGAGTTCGTTGGCGCGCCTAATGCCACGAATACCATGCCGCGGTCTGATAGCCATCCCGGGGGTGAATCAGACACGAATAGCGAGTTGGCATCACGTATCCGGTTGAAGTAGTCATCCAATGCCTCGTTTTGCGGAGTGCTTGGATTCGGATCTGTCTCGCGTAAAAACGTAGCCCACCTAGCGCCACGTTCCTCCGGCTTGGCGTCGTAGAGAGGCTGAAGCTGTCTGGGGGCACGGAAGTAGCGAAGATAGCCAAGCATTTCCCTGAACGACAGAACGGGGAGATCTGGGCCAAACCCAATGAACATCCTCATACCGAGTGTGTCAGATGAGCCGGCCTGCGTGGCAACGATCGTTCCGATACCAACATCAGCGTGCGATAGCGGGACGGTAACGACACCTGATGCGAGACCTGCACTGCGCGGAGAAAGAGTTCTCATTCCCTGCCATGCAATTTTTCCATCGGGCGTGCGTACTTCCATCGATATAGGACTGCGCGGATTGTAAGACTCGAGATACACCGACGCGGAATCGTCGACACCAAACACGTAGGACGCTCTTGGGGCGGGCAGGTACACTGGTGCTGAATCGAGCCTGGTACGTGGCTCAACCTCATACACGGATGCGGGGGTGGACAGTCCGGATGAAGTGAGACGCGGAACAGCTACCGTTAGCTGTCGCTCTGCACTCCGTTGACTGTTGCCGTCACGTACTGCGTATGTGAGGCTATACGCTCCGGGAGCAGCTCGGAAGACCCTGCGATATATCACACTCTCATCGGTTCGCGATGTCTCCTTGAACGTCGCGACACGAACTGATTCGCTATCCCGTGATTGTGCCACCACCCCGGCGCTGCCAGTCAGTGACAGGTCTACTGCGTAGCTCGCTGAATATCCCCCTGGCTCGCGCTTGAACACCAATCCCCTGTTGGGGAGTGACAGGCCAACAATTACGAGAGTTGTATCGGGCGAGCGCGTAGCGAAGTACGCCACATCACCGACGAAAAAGAGTGGTGGCCCGGATGCAGCAAGTCCCATCCTCCCATAGATCGTGGCGAACTCGCTGGCGTTCCCAGACACCGCCGGATGTTCGGGGTCATAACTGCGCAATGGATCCCGTCGCCCAGATCCACTGTTACTGCCATTCCCAGAGGCACACGCCGCAAGAACTGCTACCACGCCAAGCTTGAGCCATCTGAGCGACATCACCGTCATGCACTGGTCCGGGGGTGTAGGGTCAGCGAAGCATTCCGCGATCATTACGAATTATATACCCTCGTGCCCCTGTCCCTACCGCCCAATTCGCATTAGGTTCGCCGAGTGCCACGAGAGAATCTGGTGGGGACCACAATCGCTGGATATGCGATTGACCGTGAGGTTGGCGAGGGTGGAACGTCGGCTGTTTATGACGCCCACCACGCCGAGCATGGCCGTGTTGCGCTCAAGGTACTGAGAGAGCGCCTTCGTCAGGACCCAACTGCCGTTACGCGGTTCATTCGCGAAGCCAAATTCGGCGCCCGCGTTGAGCATATCAACGTAGTCCACACCATCGAGACGGGCGAAGCTGAAGGCGGGATTCCCTTTCTGGCAATTGAGTGGGCGCCTGGAGAGCTCCTCGAAAAGTACGCCAAGAGCAAGGGCCATCTGGATCCGAGTGAAGCGGCTGTAATCACTACCCAGATCGCCGCCGCAGTCGAGGCCGCGCATTGCCAGAATATCGTGCATCGCGACCTGAAGCCTGACAACGTCATGTACGACCCCGACACTCGTACAGTGAAGCTGCTCGATTTTGGAATCGCGACCGATACCACGACACCTGCCGACGAACGCCTCACACGTGCCGGGTTCTTTGTGGGAACATTGATGTACGTGGCGCCGGAAGCACTTTCTGGTGAGCTGGTGACGCCATCAGCCGACCAGTATTCGCTAGCCACGATTGCGTACTTTCTTCTGACTGGGTGCCATCCCTACACGGCCAAACAGCCGCGGGAGATGTTTACACAGCTGCTGACAATGCCGCCAATCCCACTCAGTCAGGCGAACGAAAACATCCACTTCCGCCCAGAAGTCGAGGGAGTCATGATGCGTGGCCTAGCTCGACAGCCCAAAGACCGCTATCCGAGCGTTATGGAGTTTGCCGTGGAGCTAGAGCGGACGCTCGGCCTCCCGGTGGAAGAGCAAGGCAAGATTTCACGACTGCTGCGACGGTTCTCCCGGCAGCCAGATCGTAAACGTTGAGCCTTTCCCCAGCTCGCTTTCAACCGTAACGTCGCCTCCCAGTAACCGCGCAAGCCGGCGCGATATTGGAAGCCCAAGCCCAGTTCCTCGATTCATTGAATCGCCACGGGAACCAGCGTTGATCTGTTCGAATTCCTCAAAAATTCGCGCCTGATCGTTCTTCCCGATTCCAATTCCAGTGTCAACTACCTGAATCGCAATCCACGGCCGCACCGTTGATGCTGGCGCATCCAGTGCGGGTTTCACAAGCACGGGTACGAGAGGATCGCTCGCCGCAAGCACTCTTGCTCGAACCGAGATCGTTCCAGTGTGAGTGTATTTCACAGCGTTGCCAAGCAGATTGAGGATTATTTGCCTGAGATGCGTGGCGTCAGTCCGCACTCTCGGAAGCGCCGAGCTCATCGCAAGAGATAGATACAGACTTTTCTCCGCTACCAGAGACTCTACCTCACTCGCCACATCCAGAATAAAGGGGCGTAGATCGATCGGCTCGGAGTGAATCTCGAGCCTACCTGCCGCCATTTTTGCGAGGTCCAGTATCTGATCCACCAGATGTCGAAGATGGCTCGCTGATGCTTCAATCCGCTGAACTGGGCCTGTCTGCTTTGGAGTCAATTCCCCGTAAACACCTTCGCGTAACAGATCGACAAAGCCCACTATCGCGTTGAGCGGAGTACGCAGCTCATGCGAGACATTGGCGAGAAACTCGCTTTTCATCTTGTTGACCCTGATTAACTCGGTCGACAAGTGTTCGAGCTCTCTGGATCGCTCCTGGAGCCGGTGAGCCTGAAGGCGAAAGCGGCGCACGACCAGGACGAAAACGATCGCCCCGATCCCAACGAGAACCCAGCCAAGACCTGGCGGTAAGTGATCGAAGACTGAAGAATTCAACGGGAGTCTTGTATATTCTTCGCCCATGACACAACATGAGGAACTGGTGGAGCTCCTCGCCATACGTTCTGCACGCCTGGGAGAATTTACACTCGCGTCCGGCGGTCGCTCAAATCTCTACATCGACGCGAGAATGACCGCGATGAGCCCCGATGGGCTGGCCTTGATCGGCCCACTGGGGATTGCCACGCTTGCAGACGGCGGCTGGAACCCTGATTCCGTAGGCGGACTGACACTTGGGGCTGACCCGGTGTCATACGCAATAGCCTATGCCAGTGCATTGGCCGGAGCGCCCATACGAGCCTTCACCGTACGCAAGGAAGCCAAGGTTCACGGAACTGGCAAACTGATCGAAGGTCCATTTCTGCCCTCTGACAGCGTAGTCGTCATCGAGGACGTCATAACGAGTGGCGGGTCGGCGCTCAAGGCCATAGATGCCATAAGGAGCGCCGGCGCCACGGTGATTGGTGTACTCTCACTCGTTGACCGCGAAGAAGGCGGCCGAGAACGGATAGAAGGCAGTGGATATGCTGTACGATCACTCGCGCTGGCCAGCGAAATCATCGCTCGAATGCACTAATGCAGCCCGTATATCAAGCACACTTCGATATCCACCCTGGTTGAGCCGTCGCTGGTCGGAACGCTCGTAGCGTAGCCGCGTGTGGAAGAATGAGCTCCTCCCGAAATCTGCAAAGCATCTTTTCACCATCAAACGCTTCACGAAACCGCACTGGAGACATCCCCAACACGCAGCGCACGTGCCTGCTAAACGCCTGCGGGGACGAGTAGTCAAGTTTTCGTGCGACACTGGTTACCGACAGGCCTGCATTTTCGAGAAGCCTTGCAGCACGCACCAAGCGCCCCACGTCAATGTAGCGCTTGGGTGAAGGGAGATTCGCACGATAGAACCGACTCATCAGAGTGCCAGGAATCACGTTGAGATAACGTCCCATCTGTCGCACGTTGGCGATGTACGGCTTGTGAGTGAAGAGCAGCTCAAAGAACTTCCAGCAGTCCGGTGAGGCGCCAACGAGATCGAGATTCAAAGCACCAAGCATCTGACGTTGTACATCAGTAGAACGTTCGTGCGTCAATAGGTCTCGTAACGCAGACCATCCAGCCGGTGATCGTGCATCGATCAAGGTACGAACTCCAACTCTACCAAGCTCGAGTACTGAATGCGGAGTTGAGCGCTGCACGTCTGTGAGAAGGGCGAAGGTAGGAACTGTGGGGAATTCACGTACCATCGCGGCCATCCTGGCGGTACTGCCGGTATCATACCTGGCGACTGAAACAATTACCGCGTCTACATCTTGATCTCTAACATCGTTCGCCAATTCCTCTACTGAGCCGCGGTGTAACACTTCAAACACTCCGTCAGCGGCGACGTCTACCCTTACTCTCTCAAGCGGTGTGAGTACTGTGGCGATTACAGGAGGCCGAATTGAGGAACGTGAGAGAGATCTTATTGTCGACATATGATGTGCCCTCCAGGCTATGGTGTAGCAGAGCGACGATTCGCTTGCAGACACGATCATATAACGACACATCATTACCGCATCATCACAGCATCATTACCGACTTCGACAATACGGTTACATTCCAGAAGTGCCACCGGCCGGATGGTCGCGAAATAGTATCCTCGTGATACTATTCCGAGGAAAGTCCGGGCTCCATTGGACACACTGCCAGGTAACGCCTGGGCACGAGGCGCTAACACGCCAAGTGACGGAAAGTGCAACAGAAAACAAACCGCCAGTGGGAAACTGCTGGTAAGGGTGAAACGGTGAGGTAAGAGCTCACCGCACGCGTGGTAACACGTGTGGCTTGGCAAACCCCAGTGGGAGCAAGGCCAAATAAGCGGCGAAGAGTGTCCACTCTGACAAAGACGCCGCGGGTAGGCTGCTGGAACGCGTGGGCGACTGCGCGTCGAGAGAAATGACCGTCACATCAATCGAAAGATTGGCGTACAGAACCCGGCTTACAGGCCGGTGGCACCTCTCTCTTCAAGATTCGACAATGAAAGTGAAGACAGCGTTAGTCGCATTGATGACGGTTTCTGCAACGGCATGCGTGGTCGCTCCACCGATAACGGTACCTGCACCCGTAAACACGCCTAGTGAGAACCCAGCCCAACCCACCCCCGTTGTGCCGTCAGTAAATCCTGCGAAGCAGAAACCCGCGATGCACGACAAGGTATGGAGCTTTGCATACACGCCAGGAACTTACACATACGCCATTACAACTGACGCGGCCATGGCGCCATCAACTGACACCACACAGAGACGGCAAGCCCCAGAAGCAAGCCAGAAGACGACTGTTACGGTCGCGTCAAGTGGTGAGGTGCAGGTCGTTGACCCTATCGCTGTCACATCGGGATCTTGTGACTCGAACGCCGCACTGACAGTACGAGCACAACAGTTAATTCCGAAGCTGCCCAATCATCTCTTCATAGGTGATCATTGGCATGATTCCACGACTACGAATGGTTGCCGAGGAATGATTCCGGCGGAATCAACAGTGATAAGCGATTACACGACAGTTGGCGATACTACTTTCGCAAATGTTCCAGTGCTGCAGGTTCGACGCACTGATACACTATTCGCCACTGGTGAAGGTGCGGACGGCCAGCATAGGATTCTCGTCAGCGCCAATGGAACAGGCGTAACGAATCTCTTCTTCGATGTATCTAGCGGACGATTTATTGGATCCCGTGGGTTACAAAACAGTCTCGTCAATGTGACGACATCCGGACGATTGACTCAGTTCATTCAGCGCGTAATCGAATCGGTGGCGATTGTGGGCTTGCCGTAAGACTTAATCCATCAAGCGAAGAGGCATCACAAGACACATGTACGTCGCCTGGTCAGTCCAGCCTTCAGGCTCGATGGTTGCGGCGCGCTCAGGTGCTTTAAAGGTCAGCCTTATCTCATCGGTTGGCATGAAGCGGAGAATTTCAAGCAGGTAGCTCGCATTGAAACCAATTTCGAGCGGATCACCGTTGTAGCGTATTGGCAGCTCGTCTTGTGCTTCGCCGAGGTCGGGTGTTGTAACACTGAACTTGAGCATACCTGAGTTGAAAGCCATCCGGATTCGATGAGTTTGATCACTGGCTATGACGGACATACGTTTTAACGCACTGATCAATGCACTCTTGTCAGCTATCGCATACTTATCGTTATCGCGTGGAATTACCTGGTCGTAATTCGGATACGGTCCTTCGATCAACCGGGTATATACGGCGGTAAGAGGCGACCTGAAACCTATGTGGTTCTCACCACGTGCTACCTCGAGTTCCTCTTCAGCAGGAAATAGCCGGCGTACCTGCTCGAGTGCTTTTGGGGGCACTATGAGATCGCTTGCTGGCGCATTACTCGCGACAATTGGCGTCTCCATTTTTGCGAGACGGTGGCCATTAGTCGCGACCATGCGCATTTGCTCCGGTCGCAGTTCCCACAACACACCATTCAAAATTGGCCGGCTTTCCTCTGTTGACACGGCAAACACGGTTGCACCAATCAGTTTTTGCAGATCTCCGGATTTGATTCGCCAGCTCTCGTTAAAACGGACTACTGGAAAGGTTGGGAACTCATCGCGGGGAAGGCCGAGCAGTTTGAACTTGGAGCGCCCGCACTCGAGTGTGATCCGTTGCTCACCGAGCGCAGCAATCTTAACCGGAGCTGGTGGAAGCTCTCGTGCAAGCTCGCTTAGCTTCTTTGCTGGAATGGTCACCGCGCCAGAAGCTTCTACATCTGCGGCTACTTCGGTGCTCACGGCGATATCGAGGTCAGTCCCTGAAAGCCTGATACCACGATCTGTCGTCTCGACCAAAATATTCGCCAGGACCGGAAGGGTGGTCTTCGTGGGGATGCTTGCCGAAACGGCGTTGAGCCCTTCTTGAAGCTTCTCACGAGAGATCGTAAAGCGCATCCGTATTCCCTGACGTCCGAGGAGGAGAGTAATCGCACGCAATCGCACGATATTCGTTCTTTGGAGGCCATTTGTGTGGAAGACCTCCGATCTCTATTACAGACTATATGATATAGAAATCTAGCAGTAGTAGTAGGGGACTGTTGATAAGCGTATAACCTACGTAAGTAGCGATTTTACATGGAGTTCCAGCGATTTCGCGGTGTGGGAGATGCGTGGAGAACATTTGGTTTAGACAGGTATCAACGGACCACCTAGCTGATAAGAGCCAGGAGCTAGTGCTGGTTGTGGAAAAGCGTGGTTGTTTTGTTTATATCCTCATAGCTGCCAACAATCCGCGCATACGGCTGATTCGATCTTTGGTGTCTGTTTCGTTTTCGATCATTTGAGAGACTTTGTCAAGGCTGTGAATTACTGTCGAGTGGTCTCGCCCCCCGAACGCATTGCCGATCTCGACAAGTTGCATTCCCAACAGGTCGCGGGTTAGATACATGGCGATTTGTCTGGGAACTGTAAGGGCCTTTGTTCGGGTTTTGGATCTAAGGCCCTCTACGGTGGTCCCCCATTCCCTTGCCACGGCTATCTGGATTACACCAACTGTGAGGCCTACTGGAAGTGTATTCGCTGTTCCAGCTTCAATAGTCTTGAGTTTGTCGCGCAGTGCCTCTCGTGCCACTTCGACGGTTACAGGCTTATGCCGGAGTGAGGCATAAGCCAGCAGCTTGATTATTGATCCTTCCAGCTCGCGAACACTCGAGCGAATGTGCTCAGCGATGAATCGGATCACATCATCGGGGATTGTCGTCTCCAGATCATCCTGTTGAGACTTCTGCTGAAGGATCGCGATTCGATGCTCGAAATCCGGGAGTTCTATATCGGCTACCATCCCCCATTGGAAGCGGCTTACCAGCCTAGCCTCGAGTCCAGCGATATCAGAAGGAGGTCGATCGCTTGTCAGGACTATCTGACGGCCGGCCTCATAGAGCGCATTGAAGGTGTGGAAAAATTCTTCCTGTGTAGCTTCTTTCCCCTTTAAGAAGTGAATATCGTCTACGAGGAGAAGGTCTGTTTCACGATAGCGGCGCCTGAAATCGGGCATTGTCCGATTGTGAATTGAACTAATAAGGTCGTTGGTGAACTGCTCCGTTCCCACGAAGGTGATCCTTGTGGATGGGTCACGTTCGTAGATCGCGTGCCCGATAGCCTGCATCAGGTGAGTTTTTCCGAGGCCGGTGTCCCCATAGATGAAGAAGGGGTTGTAGATCTTACCAGGAGCTTCAGCAATTGCATGAGCGGCGGCCGCCGCCAGCTCGTTGGATTTGCCGATCACAAATTGCGCGAACGTGTATCTGTTATTTAGTGGCGCGGCAGTGGCGCGTTCAGGTTTTAATGATGTCGCGCCTTCTTCGGGTTTTGGAGCCACAAAGAAATCCATCTGAGAACGCGCCTGGCGCTCCTCATTGACTCGAAATGTGATCTTGAGAGGTTGTCCAAGCGCCACTGGAGCGAATGCGCTGATAAGAGCTGCGTGTTTGGATTCGTTCCACTCGGCGGCAAATCGATCCGGAGTCCCGACTATCAGAGTACCTCCGGTTACCTCGAGAGCTTCAGTTGGTTCGAGCCAGGTCTTGTAAGTCTGTTCGGGGAGTTCCCGCCGTGCGCGGTCCAGAAGGCGGGACCAGATTTCAGCTGGGAGAAGATCTATCGATTCCATGTGGTGGGGAGGCGAAGCTACGGAGCGAATGTGGACAAGTCAATCACCCGGGGTACGTGGGCAGTCTCGATTACGCTCATTCGCCGCTTGCGCTAGTTGTTGCATCCCGTTGCTACCATTAGATTTAACGGTCTTTCGCTAAAGTTGTTCAAGAGCCGTTCAAGAGAGCACTGGGGATCATTATATGGGTAAGCCAACTTATCGTCCGCGTAATAAGCGCCGGATCAGGACGCATGGATTTCGCGAGCGTATGTCGACTCGTTGGGGCCGTGAGGTACTAGCACGCCGCCGTAAGAAGGGGCGCAAGCAGTTAACGGTACAGTTGCCGTCGAAGTACTCAGGCGCGTAAGACCTTCTCTCGCGCGCAGCGATTGTCGCGTGCGCCGGATATAGAGCTCGTCAAGCGAACGGGGAAGCGCGTGAAGTCTGGACTGCTAGATGTCCGGGTCACTGCTTCCCCGTCGTTGTGTGCGCGGGTTGGGATCATAGTGCCGAAGTACGGACACATCATCGTCGAGCGGAACCGATTGCGGAGGCGAGTACGGGAAATCGTACGCGTTCGGATGCTTCCTTCGCTTGGAATGGCTCCGCCAACTGACGTGCTCGTTCGTGCGCTTCCGCGAGCCTATTCGGCTAGCTTTGAAGTGCTGGAGAGGGAGATAGAGGGAATCGTTGCACGACTCACATGAAGGTCCGGGAACGGAAACTGAAGCACGAGTGCAGCCGCACTCTATCAGTCGTGACGGAGTTCGGAGATCCGCAGGGATGTGGGTGCTCCGTGGCCCGATCCGGTTTTATCAGCTCGCCATATCACCAATGATGCCGGCTGCATGCCGTTACTATCCCAGTTGCTCCAACTACGCGATTCAGGCCATCGACAAGTACGGTGCTGTGAAGGGCGGTTGGCTAGCAGTACGGCGCATCCTGAGATGTCACCCCTTTCGACCGGGTGGCTTTGACCCGGTCCCTTGAGCTCGCACTGATTCATGGAAAGTAGACGAGTTTTCCTCGCCATCGCGTTGAGCATAGCTGTTCTCTTCGGGATGCAGTTCCTGTTTCCTCAGAAAGCGCAACCGGTCAAACTACCAAGTACTGCAGACAGCACCGCAGTACATGGACTGGCAGCCAAGAGCGCAGCAACCGATGCAGCTGCAGCCTCTCTGGACACGGCACGGCTTAACGGCGCTGCAATTGCCGCGTCTTCCGTCGGGTCACCCGTTCAGACTGTTATTGCCGAGACCACTACGGTGGCCCCAGTTGCAGCTCGTAGTGACAGCGGGGCAACGTTCGAGTTCAGCAATGTTGGCGCTGCGCCTGCCGCGGTTGTGATGAATACATATGCCAGCCGCATAGGTGGGCAGAATGGCGCCAAGGTCCGATTGGGCTCGCCTAGCAATCCGGTACTTAAGTATCAATTAGTTACTAATGGTAGCCAACCAGCCGATCTGTCTGGGACCGCATTTCAGACGTCACGAGTTGGGAACGTTGTTACGTACACCGCTATGGTTGCGGGGTCTACGGTAAAGATCGAGTACGCAACGGTTCCAGACAGTTTTTTATCGCACGTTACGGGGTCTATCAGCGGAGCGAAATCGGGGAGCTATCTGATAGTCGGGTTGCCACAGACATTTGCGGCAACGGAGCCTGACACGAACGACGATCGCAACTCACTCGCTTTCGCGTTTCTCACAAAGCGTGAAGCTGCACGAAACGTGGCTTTCCACTCTCTCGATCCTGGAGAGAAACGGCTTGTCGAAGGGCCAGTCAACTGGGTTGTCGCGAAGTCCAAATATTTTGTGGTTGGCTTGCTGGCTCCCAAGAAGGGACCGGAGTTTACGGAAGCGACGTTAGTAGGTGGCCCGCGTGTGACAAAAGTCGCAACTCGTGCGACTGGAACTGTCGTGATTCCGGTGGTTGACGGTGCCTTTGCGTTTGACATGTATGCAGGGCCGCAGGAGTGGAAGAAACTGAGTGCTCTGGGCCGAGATTTCGATCAGGTTAATCCATATGGATGGGCCTTGGTTCGGCCGTTGATGCAACCAATTGCGACATCAGTGATCCGGCTTGTCCTGTGGATGCACAGTGCCCTCAATCTCAGTTATGGCATGGTGCTCATCGCGCTCGGGCTTCTGGTGCGATTACTGATGTGGCCGCTGTATCAGACATCGATGAAGACATCGATCAAGATGCAGATCCTACAACCTGAGCTCACTGCGGTTCAGGATAAGTTCAAAGATGATCCCGAGAAACAGCGCGCGGAGATAATGAAGGTGTACCAGAGCCATGGGATGAATCCGTTATCCCCATTGCTTGGTTGCCTTCCTTCGTTACTGCCAATGCCGGTGTTGCTTGCTCTGTTCTTCGTGTTTAGAAATACGATCGAGTTCCGGGGAGTTCACTTCTGGTGGATGAGCGACCTGTCAGTACGTGATCCGTTTTACATCCTCCCATTGTTGATGGGCGCGTCAATGTATCTCATATCGTGGATTGGGATGCGAAACACACCGCCGAATCCGCAGGCAAAAATGATGAGCTACATCATGCCAGCGATGTTCACGCTATTCCTGTATCGTGAGGCGGCTGGACTCAACTTGTACTATGCCACGCAGAACCTCGCAACATTGCCACAACAGTGGCATCTCTCTCGCACACGTGGGATGAGCAAGCCCAAGGTTCCAGCGGCGTCCAAGCCCGCAACCGCGGCATTGAAGGGAAAAGGGAAAGGGTAAAGGATAGCGTCAACTGTCACTTCCACCGTCGTTGGAATGACGATGTAGCTTAGAGATATGCGCATCACGTATATCGGCCATGCAACGCTGTTGATCGAAATTGGTGGGAAGAAGATTCTCACAGATCCCAACTTTGATCCAGCACTCGGACGATTCCTGGCGCGCGTAAGTGCACCAGGAATCGCGATCGATCAGCTTCCCAGGCTTGACATGATCCTGTTGACCCATGCGCATGCAGATCATCTCTCGTTTGGTTCGCTTGCGGAGATCCAACGCGCCCCTCTATACGCACCACCGGCTGTGGCGAGATGGATTCGCCGGCACGGTGTTACGAATGCAATAGAATTTGGGCCTGGCGAGTCGCTCACCAGTGGAAGTCTCACGGTATATGCCGAAGTAGCGACGCATTCGGGTAACCGGTACGCTGTTGACCGATGGAGGAAACAAGCGAATATGTACCTAATCGCTACTAAATATGAAAGCGTATTCTTTGCTGGGGATACGGCGTTGAGGGACGATACAACTCAGCTTGTAGAGCGAGAGCTCGATGGGCGCCGGCTCGATGTTGCGCTGCTCCCGATTGGGTATGCGCCAAGTTGGAAGGTAGGGTTTAAGCGCGGACACCTGACGAGCAAGGACGCGTTGACACTGTTCGAGCGATTGAATGCGCGGCACCTGATCCCTTACCACTGGGGCACATTCAACCACGTTACGGCATCGGCGTATGACTCAATCAACGAAATGCGCGAGCGCGTGAAGACCCACGCCCGTGGCACCGATGTACGCATTCTTGATCCAGGCGACTCACTTAGCGTGGCTTCGCGTTCTTGAGCAATGCATGGGAAGGTGACACAATAGCGGCGTTGGCGACGGCTGAGGGACGTGGCGCGATCGCCGTGGTGCGCATTTCAGGGTCATCAGCATTCAGTATCGTAAGGCAATGTATTGCGCCATGGCCAGAGCACCATAGGCGAGCTACGTTGTGCACTGTCCGCGGTCGGGATGGTGATGTCCTGGATGAAGCGCTCGTCACGACATTTGTCGCGCCATCCTCATATACTGGTGAAGATGTAGTAGAGCTTGCAACCCACGGTGGCATGGTAGTGCCGACGCTCGTGCTTGGGGCGCTTGTTGCATCTGGCGCGCGCGTTGCACACCCGGGAGAGTTCACAAGACGGGCGCTATTGAATGGCAAGCTCGATCTCGTGCAGGCCGAAGCTATTGGAGATCTTATAGACTCCACGTCTCGCGCGATGCAACGTGTGGCAATGACTCAGCTTGATGGTGGGCTGTCGGTCCGGATCAATGAGTTGCGTGAACAAGTGATTGGGCTCGAGGCGTTGATCGCGTATGACATTGATTTTCCGGAAGAGGACGATGGTCCGATACCGAGAGCGCGTGTAGAGGCAGCAACAGCCAATATTGTTTTGTCGCTGTCGGTATTGCTGGCTACAGCGCCAGCCGGTGAGTTGGTGCGGTCTGGTGCGCTAGTCGTGATAGCCGGAGCACCGAACGCGGGAAAGTCATCCTTATTCAACGCGATGGTTGGGCGCGCTCGCGCGATCGTTACTGAAGTTCCTGGAACTACCCGCGACGCGATTGAAGCGGTGCTTGACGCCAACCCATGGCCGTTGCGCCTGGTGGATACAGCTGGGTTGCGGGATACAGCAGACGCGGTGGAGAAACTGGGGATTGAAGTGGCAACCCGGTATCTCGCATCGGCCGATGTGGTGCTGGCGTGTGGCGAGACCGTAGAAGCCGTTACGCGCACTGCGGAACTTGTGGCTGGGCTCACCAATGCGCCACTGATCAGAGTGCACACTAAGGCAGATGTGAGCACGTCTGCCTTGAGCGAAGACAGTGTAGTAAGTGCGACCACGGGTATTGGAGTGCGAGAGCTTCTCGACACTATCGCGGCTACGATTTCGAAGCAGTATGGGGGCGTTGCACTGGATGCACCGATCCTCATGCGTGAGCGACATCGTTACTGCGTTGACCACGCGTTGCAAGAAATGCTCGCGTTTGCAGCAGCGCTAGCACAGGGAGGCTTGCCAGCTTCGATTGCCGCGGTGCATCTTCGCAGCGCGGCCAACGCTCTGGCCGATGTTACCGGAACCATTGATGTGGAGGACGTATTGGATCGTCTCTTCCGAACATTCTGTGTGGGAAAATGATCGGCATTGAACTGGGTGCTCGACCTAAGCCGCCATCCATAGGTGTACCGAGTCTGGATCTGTCTGTGGAGGTCGAGACGCCTGAACAGATCGCGCTATCATATTCTGTCGCCGGAATTGGATCGCGCGGAACAGCGGCACTGATAGACACGCTTATCACAATGGCGTCGTTAGTACTCCTGGGTGTGATAATGGCTTTAGCCGCGAGCTATGCCGGTTTGAAATTCACGGCAACGAAGGCTCCATCCGCAGCGTGGGTGGTGGCAGCATACGTTATTGCGCAATTTGCCGTGACCTGGGGTTACTACGTTGTGTTCGAGGGGATCTGGGACGGCCAGACGCCTGGCAAGCGGATTATGAAGTTGCGGGTTGTACGCGATGGTGGTTTTTCCGTGACATTCGGCGCATCGGCGGTGCGCAACTTACTGCGGGTAATTGACGCCTTTGGAGTCTACCTCGTTGCCATTATTGTAGCACTCACTAACGATTCGCGTAAACGGCTAGGTGACATTGTCGCGGGAACATTTGTAATCAAGGAAGAGCGAACGCAATTTGGAAGCGTGCCGGTGCGAGCCTCTCCTTCACGAAATCGCGCGCTCTTTGCCCGACTTGGCGATGAGGAGTATTCGGTTCTCGAGCGGTACATGGAACGACGTTCGGCGCTCGACCCTGCAAGGCGAGATGCAATAGTAGCGCAACTGGCGGTGCTATTTGCGAACTACTTACCGCCGGTTACCGAGACAGCAACGCGCGCGTCGCTTGTGCGCTTATACGAATCTGAGAGCGAAGCACGGGCCAGCGGTGTTGCATCACGGAGCGACACGGGCGCACAACGAGAACAACACGCCATCGTCGCGCTTGGCCTGAAGCGTTGGAATGACTTTGCGACTGCGCTTGACAGCGCATATTCACGCGGACTGTCACGAATGGCGGCGGAAGATGTGTCATCGCTGGTTGCGCGGTACAGAGAAATGACGACCGACCTAGCGCGATTGCAGACCGCAAGCCGTGGCCGTAGCAACGATTCGGTCTTTTACGTGAGTCGACTTGTAGCGCGTGGGCATAATCTGCTCTACCGTCAGCGAGGCCAGACGATGGCTACGGTGCTGAATTATTTGACAGATACGGTGCCGTCCGAAGTGCGCATGTCATGGCGTCCGATTACTCTTGCTGTGTTGCTATTATTCGGTCCTGCGATCGCCGCTTACACTGCCGTGGTTCGGGAGCCAGCAGTGGCGAGTCGGTTGCTTCCAGACGAGATGATAAGCCGAGCAACTCAAGGGAGCGAGCGAGAAAAACGTGGCGAGGGATATGTTTCGATTCCAGAGGAAATACGACCTGTTGTCGCGAGCAGGATCATTTCTAACAACGTTACGGTAACGTATCTCACATTCGCGATGGGCCTGACGGCTGGAATTGGAACCATCCTGCTGTTGGTATTCAATGGTGTCGCTATTGGGAGTGGAGTCGGCCTGTTCGCGTCACGGGGGGTGGCACGACTCATCCTTGCGTTTATTGCGCCGCACGGTGTGCTCGAGCTGAGTGCGATCTGTATTGCCGGCGGCGGCGGTCTTCTCATAGCGAAGGGGATTCTCTTACCAGGTAATCAAACTCGGCGGGATGCATTGGTGGAGAATGGTCATCGCGCGATCAATCTGATTGCCGCATCGTCGTTGCTATTGCTGGTTGCAGGCACCTTGGAAGGGTTGGTATCACCGCGGGTATGGCCGTTGAGCTGGAAGCTTGGGATCTCTGGCGCGACAGCGGTGTTAATGCTCAGCTATCTGTCGTTGGGGCGGCGTGGCACTGGGGAGGAGAAAAAATCGCGGTGATTCAACAGCGCATGACCACGGCGCAGCACCCAGGTAGTGCAACACGCCGCGCATTGGCGTGTTGTGCGGCGGTGCTATTTCTTGGATTCACGACGCCGGTACCGACGCTGGCACAGGTGAGCACAGGCATGCGGGCTCAAGACATTGGGATCAACGCAGCCATTGGGTTGGCTACTGCTACGGTCTGGGCTCTGGCCCAAGGGCGTGGGCTTTCCGACGGAGTAGATCGCGGGCTTGTTGGAGGTGCCTTCATGGGTATAGGGCGGCAAATCGCAGCCAGCCCATTTAGCGGCTCCGGGTTTGCTGGCCGTGAGGTATCCGCTGTAGGGATATCCTTGATCACTTCCGTGGGGAGCGATCATCCGAGAATGTCGTTCCCGGTGGGTCCCATTGAGCTTCAAGTTGTGGACGGCAGGACGTTCGACTGGCGTGTGAATGCAACCGACGCCGTAGCTGCGGTTATCAACTCTACTCGTAAGACTACGCGGTTGGATCTAAACCTGTCGCTATTATCCGGGACCTTCGTTTTCCGTGATAGACGAGCGGGGTTTCACATATCCGGTGGTGAAGCGACAGCATCGGAGTTCTTTGAAAGCATCACACTTGCGAAGGATGCGTTTCACGGATCAGCGAGAGTGCCAGACGTTCTCTTCCATGAAAACGTCCACGTTCTCCAGGATGATTACCTTGCGAATGCTGTGACAAATCCGATCGAGCAGAGAATTCTGAATAGGACGGACATAGGACGGCATATTGCGCGTCATATTGATCTTGGGTTGCTCACGTTGCCACTCAACGGGATCGCAAATAGCCTGATACCCTATGCCTCTCGTCCATGGGAGCGAGAGGCATACGCACTGACCCCGCGACACAATTACTAGCGTCGCAGTGAGGGATGACCAGTGACATTCCGCAGCTAAGTGCAGCACTACAGCGCTGACCGTTCCTTGATTTCCAGATAGCGGTTGATGAGTGCAGCGGTCATCGTCGTCGGGGCGGTGTCCAGCACGGCCACACCGGCCTGGCGCATGCTCTGGAGCGCTTCGTCTCGTGCTGATAGCAGCTCTTCGGCGGCGGCGCTTTCGTAGGTCGCTTCATCTGTGGCGCCGAGCGATGGAATGGACGCAGCTACGAGTTGCTCGTTGCGGAGTGCTACGACGAGGGGGAGGTGACGATCAGCACTGCGCGCTGTGAGCGCTATTACTGCGCGTGACGAGCGAACGTCTATCACATCGGTGAAGAGCACGATTAGAGAACGGCGGCGATTGCGCTCGGTGAGAGTGCGAAAAGCTGCCGCGTAGTCAGGCTCGGTCATCGTGGCTGTGACACCAGTAAGGGCGTCGCGGATTGCACCAAGCGTCCCAGGTGCACGAGTGGGAGCAATGTAGCAGCGCAGCACCGAGTCGAAGACAATGAGACCGACCCGGTCACCGGTGGAGAGAGCGATGTCGGCCAGGGTGAGCGCCGAGGCCAATGCGTACTCGAAGCGCGGTCGATCACCTGCGAGTTGGGTCATCATGCGGCCGCAGTCGATCGCGATCATGATCGTCTGGCCCTGCTCCACCGTGAACTCGCGAGAGATGAGGCGATGACGACGAGCAGTTGCCTTCCAGTCAATTCGCCGGGGATCATCGCCAGCTACGTAATCGCGGAGGTTAGCAAACGAAGTCCCCGCACCGCGACGGCGGATTACCCGTTGGCCGTTGGTGCGAAGGCGGTGCTGTGCAGCGAGCAGGCGATACCGTCCAGCGCCTACGATTGACGGGATTACAGAAATAGTATCGATTAGAGAATATATCAACGAACGGCGGATGAGCTTCCACGGGCCCAGGATAGAAAGTGCTACTGGACCAAGGGCGAAAGTACCGCGGCTTCGTCCGGTAAGGATTACAGGAAGCGAGAGCGACGAGGTCGGTTCCAGTAACGCGAATTTTGCTGGGAGGGTAGTAACCGTGAGCGACGGGGGTAGCTGTTGAGTGACGGCAACGCTCAACGATACGGGCCACGAAGAGGTGATCGTGTAAGTCGCTTCCTTGAGATCACCAACCCCGATGCTCGCGGGAAAAATACGGTCGAGCTGTATATAATCTGGACCTGGAATTCTCAAAGCGTCTGCGAGTGCCGCTATCACGATTAGTGCTACAGTTGCGGTTGCTACTACCTGTCCGGTGACGCCGGACGACAATATCCAGATCGGGGCTACAAGCGCGACGATCGCCGCTAACCGTGTCGTTGGGGCGTAGCGCGCAACTGCGCTGAACGGCCCGGAGAGTCGCCGTAGTATCCGTGGTACCGTCACCGGAGTAGTGCCTGATTCAAGTCAGTACGTCCAAAGATCACTGAGGCGCGGGAACACGTGCAAGAACGGCGAGGATCACATCGTCGGTCGATCGTCCCTCGACCTGAAGCTCAGGCGACAGCAGTATGCGATGACGCAGGACTGGAAGCGCGTGCTGTTTCACGTCGTCAGGCGTAGCGAAGTCACGACCTGCCAGGAGTGCGGCCGCTCGGCCTATTCGGAACAGCGCAACTGCCGCACGTGGGGAAGCACCAAGGGTAAGTGAAGCGTCTTCGCGTGTTGCGCGCACTATGTCGGTGATGTACTCGCGGACTTCGACTGTCACATTCACGCCGTCCGTCATCGCGCGAAGCTGGGAAACTTCTTCCTTGGTCACCACTGGCGCAGGCATGAACGTGCTAGCGCGCTCAGCGTCGAACCCTTCCGAGTAATTGGCGAGCATAGCCAACTCGGCGCTCTTTGGTGGGTAGTTGATGCGCACGTTTACGAGAAAGCGGTCGAGCTGCGCCTCGGGGAGCGGGTAGGTCCCTTCGTATTCGACTGGGTTCTGGGTCGCAAAAACACTAAATAAGTCACCAAGTGGGTGCGTCACGCCATCCACCGTGACCTGACGCTCCTGCATCGCTTCGAGCAGTGCTGATTGAGTCTTGGCCGGTGCACGGTTGATCTCGTCTGCCAGTAGTAGGTCGGTG
The DNA here is from genome assembly GCA_041691775.1 of Gemmatimonadota bacterium. Lineage (GTDB taxonomy): Bacteria > Gemmatimonadota > Gemmatimonadetes > Gemmatimonadales > Gemmatimonadaceae > Fen-1247. The sequence goes on along the minus strand of JBEPUB010000005.1, from coordinate 73,618 downwards.
AATATTGGACCCGGACGAAACTCGAAGCCACGCGACGATTCCTGATATACGCTTACTCCTGCAACGTCCGATGGCATGAGATCAGGCGTGAACTGCACGCGCCCGAAGCGGACATCCAGTGCGCCAGCTAGTACACGAACCAGCAGTGTCTTAGCGGTACCAGGAACACCTTCGAGGAGGACGTGTCCACGGGCGATGAAAGCGGCTAGAATCTGATCTATTACTTCTTCCTGGCCGAGCACGCGTGACGCAACGGTTTCGCGAATGCGCTGAAGAACGGTCGAAGTAGCAGTTAGGTCGGTCACTCTCGGAATGCCCTCTCGATGTTCGCGATCGCTGCGCCGATGGTTGCGAAGTGATCTGATGGATTAGGGGAATTTGGTACAAGCGCCGCCGATATGTTGGCTATGTCGGCTGAGGCACTGGGTAATCTGGTGCGTAGTGCAGACAAATAGGCGGAATCTGGGATCGACTTCGGCAAGCCTAACGTGTGCCGGCGTCGGAGACCGCGGACAAGGCGATTTGCGCCGAGGTTGCGTGCGTCAACTTGCGAATAGGCGTGCGCGAGAGCACCAACGTGCTCGAGCGGTGATCGGCGTGATACCGGCGGGATCGAGACGGGTGCGAGTGGACGAACGCCAAAAGCGAGCAACAAAACCAGAGCTGCAGCAACTACCTCGAGGGTCACGCGTCCAACTGGCGTCATGGTGAGGGCGTATTCGACCGCGCCGACCATGTCAGCGTGGGCCCCGAAGCCATGGTGATACTCATCGAACACAACTTTGTCTGAGCGTAGTCCTGAGCGTGGTGTGGTGTGAACGGCGTTGGTCGCAAACTGAATTGCGCGTACGATGGCTATGGCAATGCGGGGATCGCGCGCCACCTGATTCATCAGGATTGTGGAAGGCGCGATTGCTATCGCGTAGCCACGTCCGATGCGATGGCCGAGTATCAGGGCGGGCAATTGGGCCGAGTCGAGCTGGGTTGCTCCAATGTCCTTGGACCGGCTCTCGGGTGGGTCGAGCCAGAGGAATGTCTGGGCGTCGGAGCCGGCAGCGGGCTTCGTGGACCTCACGGTGGCGCTGATTGGGAAAACACTGGGGAAAAATGAGCGTGGATCCGCGGTATTTAGTTTGGGTGGGTTACCACCAGCGACAGTCGTCAGATCTAGGGTGTGTAACCCCAAGGGAGGCGTCACGTCGAAGTTGAGCGAATCGACAAGTGTCTCATCATCTGCCGTAAAGACGATAACCGCGCCGTGGCGCACCGCGCGAAGGAGTTGGTTTTCCTCAACTGATGTAAGAGGTTGAGCGGGTGTGATGAGTACATAAGTGGACGCCGTATCCTGCAGAGAAGCAAGGGATTTTTCGCTGCGACTCACGGCGAATCCTACGCGACCGAGCACCTCATACAGTGCGCGGACACCACCGTCGCCCGCCGCATATGAGCTATACATCGTCCTCACATCAGCGCGCTCCTGGGGCGCGAGCAGGATGAAGAGAACCACGAGAACTGCTATGGTTGATAGGATACGGACGGGGGTAATCCGTGCACTCGGATTGGTGCGCGGCTCCGTATTTCGAAGTAGGGCGCTCATGATCGGCTGCCGCGACTGCGGGGATGAGCCACCGCCGACGGAAAGACATTCAAGAGACTCCCAGCAAGCGCGTTCAGGCGCGTGTAGCGTTCCTGATCGCACGTACCAATGCCATAGATCACCGTTTCGTATGAACGGGTAAAATCCGTGAACTGGGGCAGGTCGATCTCATCGGGCCTTCTGCGAAGCTCTCGCAGGTAGTCGCCGGTAGTCTTGGATTCGTGGAGGGATAAGAGACCGCGTCGCGCGGCGGATCCGAGGAGCGCGAGGTAGAGGGCATGCGCGGCGCCGGTATAGTCGTCTTGCGAAGCTAGCGATTGAGCGGTGCTCCACCAATCGGCGCCGCGACTGGCGTCGAAGCGCTGCAGGCCGCGTGTCGAGGGAGAACGTTGGACGACGATGCCATATGCGATACGTGTCAGGACGACGAGCAACAGCGCGCCGAGCGCGAGTCTCAATACGAGGCCCACCGCGGGATGGTTCGTGGCAAAGCCGAGTAGCCGTAGGAACACGTTCCACAGCCACTGGGTGATGAGCTGTCCCAGAGAAACGGTGCTGTGGTCTGTAAATGGTGGGCTGCGGAAGACCGCGGCAACGGTGTCCGCAATCGCGGAGTTATCGAGCGGACCCATTAGTATCGCGAAGTTACTAATAGTGCGTCAGGGTGCCGTATTCAGGACGGGCGAATTCGTATCGAGAGCCTGCGTCATCAGCTCGATGTCGTAGCCTTCTCTGCGAATTCGGATGTCGTAATACAGTAACGTTGCCACAACTGTGCCGAATGGAGAGATGGTCATGGCGAGTATGAGCCGTCCGACCGCGGCGGCGACGCCATGGGAGATAGACGTGATGGTCTGGCCGAGGGTTAGCATGACCAGCGTCGAGAAAAGAAAGACGCCACCATTTAGGGCAAAGATGCGCTTACCGCTGCCATTGGAGAGCTCGCGGGAGCGCGCTATTGCGTCGCCTACAGTCGTGTCCTCGAACACTACGGTCATTGGTAGAGCGAAGTAGCGTTTGTAGATGATCAGCCCAGGTACCAGGAAGAAAACGAGGCCAAAGCCCAGGAGAATCCACTTGGTGACCATGGCGACGAAGAGTCGGCCCGGTCTCCTGAAGGCAGCACGTACCGATTGCTCGATGTCAACTTGTTTACCGAGATAGGCAGAGGAGGCCGCGCAGGCCATTGCCCCTTCAGTAAATGGTGCTATGAACAAGCCAAGGAAGCTGACAAACGCCGAGTTAAGAATCCCATCAGTCGCGTGTATTGGTAGCGCTGCCTCGCCGATATATGATGCGATAGCAGATGGAATGGCGGCGAAGACGCTTATGGCGATGAAGACTGGAAAATGACGCCGATAGATCTCGAAAGCCGCGTCGAGGACCTCGGAATTGGAGCGAGGGCGAAAGTCTGACATCAGCGCGGACAGCTGGCGTTGGAGTCTGGCAGCGAACTGAGTCGGGCTGCCATGGCGCTGGTTACTCTATGCGCTTGCGGCAGACGAGTTCTGGCCTGCGGCGACAGCGGCGATCTGGAGCGCGTCAGCGCGGACGGTCCAGCCGAGTCCACGGCTGGCTACAGCTGCGTCGGTAAGGCGAGCGCCGACGAAGTAGCCACTGCGCTCGGGGATGATATTTCGATCGACCGTGCGTGCATCGTCGCTCATTCCCCCGGATAGATAGCGCAGCCGTAGACCAAGTCCCGCCCGGTCGAAATGCTTGGCTACGGTGCGCATGATAAACGGCTCGGCCTCGCGTACGCGAGCGTACTCCTTGCGGGCGTAGCCGAAGTATTCCCACGCCGCGTGGCCAGGGCTGACGATCCGGCTGGTCTGTACGGCGATGCCTTCGTTGACTATGAGCTCGCGGAGCGACACTCGGCGTCCTGTTTCCCAGTAGTCGTAATTCCCGCCAGCTTCAGCAATCAACTGACGCATTTCGCTCTGACTGGTGGGTGAGGTGTAGCGAACCGCGTGTGCGATTTCATGCGCGAGCCAGAGTGGAATAAGCTCGGGTTCGAGGCCGAGGGCGCTGGTATCTGGGTTTGGCTGACCAGTGAAATGCTCGAGGGCTATGAAAGCCATCCCGCGACCATTGACGACGAGCTCGCCGGCATTTGCGGCTCCCACACCGACCATGAGGACGACATCAGTATCGACATCAGCATCGAGGATACGACGGCTCTCGGTTTCAGCCAGCCGCGCTAGTGCGACTACATCAATGCGCGCAAGCATGGCGCGGAGATCGTCGCGATTGGCGTGTGTGGTGGCGCGAACGACTTCCTGAAAGTGGGGGCCTTCGGGATCGAGGACGTAATTAGTCCAGTACGATTCGAGTATTCGGCGGTGTGCTTCAAAGTATCGCAGGTATGCAGCGACGCGATCTGTGCTGTCGATGACAGCGAAAAAATCTGGGAGCAGGTTGATCAGCATCGGCGCCAAGAAAATACCGCGTTCCGAAATGCACAACAAGAGTCAACGTGGAACTGCTCAAATATTTGTGCAGCAGCGCCCTGCCCAGCCGAGCGGTCATTGGCGCTACTGACGAGCAAATTGACGCCGTGGCACAAAAATTCCCTTATGCCACGGAAGGAGGCGAATGAAGAACCTATGACTGCATTACGAAAGATCGAGCTGCGGTGCCCATCGTGCAGCAATGAATTTCCGTCACAGACGGTTGTGACCACGAATTGGTTTGGTGGAAAGCGAACCGACTTTCATGAGCGCGCCGCTGGGGCGCAGCCGTGGGCGTACCAGGTACACATGTGCGACCGATGCGGTTACTCGGGCGCAGAACGCGATTTCACGGACCAGACCGACATCAGTCCGCTAGTGCGAGAGCGTGTGTGGAGCGAGCTATCGCCGAATGCAAACAATGTAGCTAGCGGCTCGGAAAAGTACGAGGCTGCTGCCAAAGTCGCTGAATGGCAGGGCGCGGATCTGCGCTACATCGGCGACCTGTGGCTACGTGCGGCGTGGTGTTGCGTCGATGAAGGTGACGTGGAAGCCGAGCGCTATTTTCGGAGACTAGCTGCATGGTCTCTGGAGCAAGCGCTTGAATTCTACGATACGGTTGAGCGAGCCGATCGCGCAGTTCTGGTCTATCTGGTTGGCGAATTGTGGCGTCGCATTGGCGATCTTACGCAAGCAAACGCGTGGTTCGATCTAGTGCCCGACGAGGTTACGGATCCAGTTGCGCAGCGTTGGGTCATCGAAGCCGCGCGCCGGCAACAGACGGATCCGCGAGAGTGGTTCGCATAGCGGATCGTGTAGTCAGTTGAGCGCCGGCAACTACACTGGCGCCTGCACGGGCGCTCCCATCACCGAGTTCCGAACAATCTGTCCCCGGCGTCGCCGAGGCCGGGAAGGATGTAGCCCACGGAGTTCAACTCGCGGTCGAGCGATGCGGCGTAGACCTGAACGTCAGGGTGCGCATCGAGGAGCTTCCGGACTCCTTCGGGGGCGGCGACGAGACACAGAAAACGAATGCGGGTTGCACCCGTTCTCTTGAGTGACGAGACCGCGGCCACCGCGCTACCACCAGTGGCGAGCATCGGATCGAGCAGAAAAAAATCGCGCTCAGCCGCATCTCCGGGAATCTTGAAGTAATAGTCGACCGGCTGGAGGGTCTCATGGTCGCGATAGAGGCCAATGTGGCCCACTCGTGCCGACGGGACCAATCTCAGCACGCCTTCCACCATCCCGAGTCCGGCACGCAGGATCGGAACTAGAGTAAGCTTCTTTCCGCTTATGTGATGGCCACTGGTGTGCTCGAGCGGAGTATCCACCTCTCGTGGCTCGACACCGAGATCCTTGGTCGCCTCATAGGCCATAAGGGTGGCGATCTCATCGACCAGCTCCTTGAAGATCTTGGTCGGCGTCCGTCGGTCTCTAAGCAGTGTAAGCTTGTGAAGAACGAGCGGGTGGCGGATAATTGTGAGGTTAGAAAACTCCATAATTCCAATGAAAGAATATCAGGCTGTGGTGGTCAAGCTTACGCGTCACACACGTGAGAATGAAGATACCCTGACAGATCTGCTCAACGAGCGGAGCCGCGGGGGTTGGGAGCCAACGCTAATCAGCGATCGGGGCGAGCAGTTGGTGCTGATATTCCGCCGGTCAGCAGAAGGGTGATTTTTCAAATAAATAGTAGCAATCAGATACTAATATGGAAATAGAATTCTATGGCGCTGCTCGGGAGGTAACTGGGTCGTGCCACATTCTTCGCGCGAATGGCAAGGTAGTAATCCTTGATTGCGGGATGTTTCAGGGGCATCGGAGCCAATCTGCCGAGAAGAACAAAACGCTACCGCTAGCGGTGAATGAGATCGACGCGGTGGTGCTCTCGCATGCGCACATCGATCACTCCGGTCGGCTGCCGTACTTAGTGAGCAAGGGTTACTCCCGGACTATATTCGCCACGGCCGCGACACGGGACCTTTGCGCGGTGATGCTGGCCGACTCGGCGCATATCCAGGAGAGTGACGCAAAGCACCTCGCCAAGCACCGCAAGGAGTTTATCGAGCCGCTGTACACCATGCGCGACGCGGTGCGCACGCAGGAGCTCATGATCGGAATTCCTTACAACAAGGCATTTGACGTTGTACCCGGCATCCGGTGCACCTACGTTGACGCGGGTCACATCCTCGGCTCGGCTTCCGTCCTGCTCGATGTCACGGAAAATGGGACTACCAAGCGGCTCGTCTTTTCGGGTGACATTGGCCGGCCGGGATTGTCGATCATTCGCGATCCGGTGGTGCCCGAAGGGGCAGACGTAGTGATAATGGAGTCCACATACGGCAATCGGGATCACGAGACTGTGGGAGATGCTCGTGCCCAGCTAGCGGCGGTCGTGCGCGATACGGCTGCACGAGGGGGCCGGATATTGATCCCGTCGTTCGCGGTGGGTCGGACTCAGGAGTTGCTCTACAATCTCAATGGGCTATCACGTGAGGGGGCAATTCCTGCCATCCCGATATATGTGGACAGCCCTCTCGCCACCGACACGACGACGGTGTTCGAGATGCATCCCGAAGTATTCGACCATACCGAAGATCTCGTGAACAAGTCGAAGGACCTGTTTCATTTCCCACAGGTGCACTTTACCCGGAGCGTGGAAGAGTCCAAGGCGTTGAATACTGCACACGGACCGATGGTCATCATCGCAGCCTCGGGGATGGTTGAGGCAGGACGGATACTGCACCACCTTCAGCAAGGCGCATCCGATCCCAAGAACACTGTTTTGTTCGTGGGCTATCAGGCGGAGGGAACACTCGGACGCCGGATCGAGGCCAAACCTCCAACGGTTCGGATCTACGGAGACGAAGTTCCGCTACGTGCGGAGGTGAAGATCATCGATGGGTATAGTGCGCACGCGGATCGCACAGAGCTGACGGCATGGATCGACGAGGTAAAGGCGACTTCGCCCAATCTTGGTCCGATTTTCCTGGTGCATGGAGAAGCTGACGTTCAGGACGTGTTCAAAACGGCGTTGATTGCGAAGGGGTATACTGTAGGATGCCCCGAGCCGCGCGAGAAGCGAAGGGTCTGAACCGGCGCCGGGCGCGGTCATCGCTGCCGCGCCGCATTGCGGGTGTGGTCATTGGGCTACTCCTGTTCGGGTGGATTGGCTCCATAATCGCGGTGCTCGCTTTCGCCGAGTATGACGGGGTACGCGAAGGGGCGTATGGGGAGCGACAAGCTGACGCGATAATCGTCCTGGGTGCGGCGCAGTATGCAGGACGGCCATCGCCTGTGCTGAAAGCACGAGTGGACCATGCAGTCGATCTCTGGCACAAGCAAGTAGCGCCCGTACTCGTATTGACCGGTGGGGTTGGAGTGCGCGATACGACCAGCGAGGCGGCGGTGAGCGCGTCGTATGCGATGCGGCATGGGGTTCCTGCCAGCGCAATAGTGCTCGAGACCGCGGGCCGCACCACGAGTGAATCGATCCGATCCGTCGCGCTCATGCTTGGCGAACGTGACCAGACGTACGTAGTGCTAGTTAGCGATCCGTTCCACATGTTCAGGCTCTGGATTCTGGCGCGGCGACACGGTTTGGAGGCTGTTACTTCCCCGACTCGATCATCGCCTATCTGGGACAACGTTCCACTGAATGCCGGGTATATTTTCAGCGAATCGCTAAAGGCACCAGTGGCATTCATAGTCGAACGATGAAAAACACATACCGCGGAAGGCGGAGCAACACTCCTCTGCGTCTCTCGTGTGCTGTCATTGCCGTACTCGCGGCATGTTCCGTGACGTTGGGAGCGCAGTCGATACCGCGAATAGCGTTCGAAAAGTACACACTGCCGAATGGGTTGGAAGTGATCCTACACCAGGATCATACGACCCCAGTAATAGCGGTGGACATGTGGTACCACGTGGGGTCTGGCGACGAGAAAGCTGGACACACGGGGTTCGCGCACCTATTCGAGCATCTAATGTTCATGGGCTCGGAGCACGTACCAACGGGACAGTTCGATCAGTTGCTGGAAGCTGCCGGCGGCAACAACAACGGCTCGACCACCGAGGATCGTACCAACTATTACGAAACCACACCATCGAACGCGCTGCCACTCGCGTTGTACCTGGACAGTGACCGAATGGGTTTCCTGGTCCAGGCGTTGGATGAGGCGAAGGTCAATCTGCAACGTGATGTCGTAAAGAACGAACGTCGCGAACGCGTCGATAACGTTCCGTACGGCCACGCAAACGAGACTATTCTCGCCGTGCTGTACCCGAAAGGCCACCCATACTCATGGCCTGTAATTGGCTCGATGCGTGATCTGTCAGCGGCTACGCTCCAAGACGTGAAGAATTTTTTTAGAACGTATTACGCTCCTAACAATGCGACGCTGGTGATTGTGGGCGACTTTAACGCGGATTCGGCGCGAGTGTTGGTGCAGAAGTACTTTGCGGACATTCCGCGCGGCCCGCAACTTCCGCCGAGGCCGACGCCAGCGCCTGTTGTGATTTCACGGGACACCTTTCTCATTTCGCAGGACAAGGTTCAAATCTCGCGGGTGTACTACACCTGGCCGTCTGTAAAGAATTTCGCTCGTGATGATGCCGCCCTCAACGTGCTCGCCTCTGTCCTGGCTGATGGCAAGAATTCGAGGCTGTACAAGCGACTTGTGTACGATCTCCAGATTGCGCAAGACGTCAACGCGTATCAGAATGGACAGCGACTGACCGGATATTTTCAGATCGTCGTTACACCGCGCAAGGACGTCGCACCAGCGAGGATCGATGCACTGGTTCGTGCAGAGCTAGCCAATCTGGAGAAGGATGGGATTACATCGCGGGAACTTGCCCGAGTGCAGAATTCAACGCGGTCTGATTTCCTGCGGTCACTGGGCACAGATCTCGGTACGGCTGAGCTGCTGAACCAGTACAACTATTTTGTAGGCGATCCGGACTACGTCCAGCGTGATGCTGCACGGTACGACGCGGTAACGCGGGCCGACGTTCAGCGCGTAGCACGAGTATATCTGGGAAAGCCAAAGGTTGTGTTGACGGTAGTACCCGATGGCATGACGGCGATGATGGTGAAAGGAGGTGCGCAGTGAAACACGCCACGGTAAAAGCGCTTATCGCCGGGGTATTTGCCGCACTTCCGGCGATTGCATCGCTACGGGCACAAACGGATCGCAGCACACCGCCTGTATTGGGGCCACCTCCCGCGCTGCATCTACCGCCAGTAGTTGTGCGGGAGCTTGCCAACGGCCTCAAGTTGATGATTGTCGAGCGCCACAATCTTCCAGTTGCGGATTTTGTTCTGGTTGTTCCTGTTGGCGCTACGGCGAATTCAGCAGATCACGCTGGAATCGCGGATCTGGTCGCGAACATGCTGACCGAAGGGACTACAACACGTACGGCACTGCAAATCGCGGATCAGACCGCGTATCTCGGAATCTCTCTGTCCAGTGCAAGTGGGTGGGATGCAACCACGGTGCGGTTGTCAACGCCAACTGCTCAGCTCGACAGCGCGCTAGCACTATTCGCGGACGTGTCGCTCCATTCATCATTTCCCGCGACTGAATTTGCGCGCGTGAAGAAGGAGAGATTAACGACGCTTCTACAGTTGAAAGATCGCGGTCCGGCAATAGCAAGCCTGATATATCCCACGGTTCTATATGGTAAGGACAATCCATACGGCCGCTCGTCGATCGGCACGGATGCTTCCGTCACGACGATGACATCCGCAGATCTCAGCGTGTTCTACGGGGCGAATTTTGCGCCGAACCGTGCAACGCTCATCGCGGTTGGTGACGTTACGCCTGCAGAGATTGAGCGCAAGGTAGACGCGATGTTTGGCAACTGGTGCCGATTGACTGTGCCCGCTGCAACTATAGTGGCTGGTATCGCGCCGCCGGTAACAACCGTCTATCTGGTAGACAAGCCAGCCGCGGCACAATCTTCGTTTCGAATCGGGTCAGTTGGCGTCTCGCGATCGACTCCGGATTACTTCCCAATCACTGTGATGAACACGGCACTCGGCGGCTCATTCACCAGCCGGCTGAATCAGGATCTTCGTGAAGATAAAGGGTACACTTATGGCGCGTCATCGCGGTTCGACATGCGGAAGTTTGCTGGACCATTTACCGCGTCGGCTGAGATAGTTTCCGCAAAATCGGACTCGGCGCTGATCCAATTCATGAAACAGCTGCGTGAAATCCGAGACACGATCCCAACGGGCGAGTTGAATAAGACAAAACGCTACCTGCAACTGGAGCTTCCTAGCGCGTTTGAGACGACGGGAGAGATAGCGATGCGACTGAGCGACGTGGCATTGTATGGATTGCCACTGGACTACTACAATCTGGTAGTCGATCAGATAGGCGCCGTTACACAGGCCCAGGCGCAAACCGCCGCTAAAAAGTACATTGACCCGTCGCATCTTGCCGTTGTGATCGTGGGGGACAGAAAGTCGATCGAAGGATCTATAAGGGCGCTCAATATAGGGCCCATGATATTTCTCGACGCAAATGGCAATCCGGTTCAGTAACCGATCTAACTCCAGGGGATCAATGCAGAGACGAAGCATTAGAGCGCTGACGGCGACGGTGTTGATTTTAATTGCAGCGTGCCAAAAAGCCGACAATTCGAGTACGCAGCCGAGGCGTGTAGTTGGAGTGGTTCCGATTCAGAACACTGGACGACCCTCCGGTGACAGCCTGGTTATCCGAACGACGGACGGTGCGATGAATCTCGGTCTGGTGCATGACACGGTATTTATGGGATTAACAGATTCAGTCCTCGCCATAGCGCGAAACGATATGGCGCGTGATACTGAAGAGACGAAGAATGCCTTCGCTCGAACACTCGAGCGATTTGTGAAAAAGAGTGTCACTTCTGCCCTTCAGACGCGTCTGACATATCCACTCACGGATCTAGACAGCGCGACATACAAGGATGGGATCATCAAGTTTGCTTATCGGAATCGCAGGCGGATGGCTTTCGAAGACGTGTCGCAAAGTGGACGTAAGGCGCTTCAGTCATTCTCGCCGGCAGATGCGCAGCAATTTGTGACAACACTTAATTCGGCAATTCATACAGTGCGAGGTAGTTTCTAATGACAGTACAAAATACGGATCCGAGATATCCGATCGGGCGGTTCGCGTACGACAGTGACACATCGCGCGCCGCAATCGATCGCTCCATTGCTGACATCGGCTCGCTCCCAGCGTTGCTGCGCGCGGCTGTTGGTGGCTTAAGTGAAGAACAATTGGGCGTGCCTTATCGAGATGGTGGCTGGTCATCGCGCGAGGTAGTGCATCATGTCGCGGACAGCCACATGAATGCATACGTGCGGTACAAGTTCGCACTCACCGAGGACGCGCCCACAATCAAGCCGTATAATGAAGCCGACTGGGCCAAGCTAGCCGACGCCAAAGATGTGCCGGTAGACGTCTCGCTCAAGCTCCTTGAGGCATTGCACACGCGTTGGGTTGCGCTACTCAAGTCCATGCCGGACGCTGATTTCGAGCGCACCTACATTCATCCTGAACAGAAGAGTCCAGTCCCCCTTCGTACAGTTGCCGCACTATACGCGTGGCATGGACGACACCATACTGCACACATCTTGGCGTTGCGTGAGCGAAACGGGTGGGCCTGACGCAATCAGGAATTGTCGCTGCCGCACTTCTGCTTGCGTTGGTGTCGCCATGTGCTGCGCAAAGCATCACAGTTCCATCGGCTGCACCGACTCCGGCTGATGACTCACTCTACAAGCTTGCTGTAAACCCGGCCACACACGAGGGGGAGCCAGTACATACGCTTGTTGACGCGACGACGGTCAGGGTTGAGAGCGACGGCAGCGTGATCAAGACATTTCGACGTGTGGTGCAGATCCTCACGGATGCGGGAGCATCGCACCTGAGCGAGCAGCAGTTCGGTTATGTGCCTGGGCATCAGAACTTCGCGGTTCACTGGCTCCGTGTAGTGCGGCCTGATGGATCGGTTGTGAGCGCCGCACCCACCCAGATACAGGAGTCGGATGTCCCGGCGCCCGTTTCCACATCACCTGTGTATAGCGATCAGAAGATCGTGCGCATGTCGCTGTCGGGCGTTGCGGCTGGAACGATCCTGGACGTCGAGTTTACGGTTGACGAACGCAAACCGGCGTTGAAGGGGGACTTTACCCAGAGCTACGTCTTCACACCGGGTTCCTCCGTGGAGCGTGCACGCCTGGTGCTGGATGTACCGTCGTCGTTGACGCCCAGGATCAGGGAAGAAAACCTCGATTTCAAGCGGGTTACACAGTCTGGCAATGGCCGCACTCGCTACTCATGGTCCCGTGACGAGACACCCAAGGTGCACATTGAGCCATTCGCCGCGGATTCGAACGGAGTGATCATGCGCGTGCGCGTGAGCGGCGCGTTGAGCTGGACCGACGTTTCACAGTGGTATGCAAATCTTGCACGGGACCGGTATCATGCAACTCCTCAGCTTACGCGGATTGTAGACTCGCTTGTCACCGGATCAAGAACTCGTGATGACTCGATTCGCGCCATACACCGCTGGGTTGCACAGGATATCAGATATGTAGGCATCGAGCTGGGAATCGGTGGATACCAACCGCGGATGCCTGACACGGTTATTGCCACTGGGTATGGCGACTGCAAGGACAAGGCGACGCTATTCGTTGCGGCGATGGATCATCTCGGCATTCGCGCCTACCCGATGCTGCTCAGCATAGCCGCAACTGCCCGGCGTGACCTGCCGACACCGCAGGAATTCAATCATGAGATTGCTGGTGTCGAGCTCCCGGCGGGTGGTTTTCAATTCGTAGACCTAACGTCGTCATTCAACGCGTACGGAGAGCTTCCGCGGAACATTCAGGGCGGCTTTGGTCTTGTCATATTTCCCAATGGTCGCAACGAGGAAGTGACGTTGCCGAGCGATACTCCGGCAGAAAACGTCCAGACCACGAGCTTGACCGGGACACTGTCTGCCGACGGTAAGTTCAGCGGGTATTACGAGGAGACTCTAAGTGGATCTGTCGCCGCGGGATTGCGCGCCGCTTTCGCATCACCGCTCGATTCAGCGCAACGCACGGACGCTGCTCGCCGAGTTGCGCGACGGTACTTCTCCAGCGGAGACGCGGATTCGTTGGTCGCGTTCAATGGAAAGGATTACCGTGCGCCGGCCAGGGTCAGAGTACGAATTCGCAATGCGAACGCAACTACGGCGGCGGGTCCGGTTGAATTATTGAATAATCCGTTCGCTGGCCTTACCACGTTGGCGACGACGGCCGACGATATCGCTCGTCTCCCGGTCCGTCGCTTTCCCATTGATGCGTCGAAAATCATCGGGCGGCAAACTGCAATCGCCGAGCTGCGGGTGACGTTGCCAGAGGGGTGGCACGCGCGACTACCTACCGGTGTAACCGCCGCGAGCGTGTTCGGCAGCTATTCGACCACGTACACACAGGAAGGTCGTGATGTCATCTTCAAGAGACGCATCGTGGGCGGGACGGGCGTCTTTGTGCCGAGTCGAGTGAGCGAGCTGGTGACGTGGCTTCGCGCGGTAGGACACGACGACGTGAAGTTCATCGTGCTGGACAAACCCGGGAATTAGGTCTTGGCTGCAGCCGGGGTATCGGACCGGGTGGTTATTGGGGCCCCTTCCTCGTGCAGTGGAGCGATGAAGTTGAAACTGTCGAGGATCAGTTTCCCGGCAGGTCCCAGTGACGGATCCACATCAAAACGAGTGACCGAGCAATTGGCTACATCGGTATCGCGATCGATTTGTAGGATCTCGTCTTCCGTGAGCCCTTCGACTATGTAGCGCATGCACAGGACTACTACGGAGTGCGCAACGACCAGGATGCGCTCACCGTGATATTCCTGACACATCATCCCGAACGCGCTGCGCAATCTGAGAATCACGTCGCACCAACTCTCACCGCCGGGAGGGCGGTGGTAGAACTTTCCTAGTGAGTTACGGAGAGCGGCCTGGTCGGGAAAGCGCTCCAGTATTCCATATCTGGTAAGCCCATCAAGGACCCCGAATTCTTTCTCGCGAAAGCGCTCATCCACGACGATCGTAGCCGCACTCCTGGCGTAAGGGAAATCACTTAGTCTGGCGATGATATCGGTCGTCTGACGTGCCCGGAGGTACGGGGATGTGATGACAACGGTAGGTTGCTGCTCCAGTGGTAGCTTGGCGAACCAATGGCCGAGTGCTACCGCCTGCTGCACACCGAGGGGTGAGAGGGGGACGTCCACGTCGCGAGTGGCGCTATGGATAACCAGCTCGTGTGCCGCCGTGGCCGCATCGCGTGCGACATTACCGGCTGATTCGCCGTGTCTTACGACAAAGAGAATACACGGCCAAATCGATGGGGCAGTCGTTGGCGAGGCTTTTTGGGGGGAAGAAGTAGAGATGGACACACTCTATATTACCAAGAAACCAATGACTGTCATGCGCATTCCGATAGAGACCTTCCGTTTGGAGAATGGGCTGTCCGTTACGCTCTCCGAAGACCATACCGCGCCAATTGTTGCGGTAAACTTGTGGTACCACGTGGGATCCGCGAACGAGCGGCCTGGTCGCACGGGGTTCGCCCATCTATTCGAGCACATGCTATTTCAGGGCTCCGAGCATGTAGGAGCAAACGAACACTTCGAGCTGGTGCAACGTGCAGGTGGAACGCTGAATGGATCGACATGGCTGGACCGAACAAATTACTTCGAGACGGTCCCCTCCAATCAGCTTGCAATAGCTCTCTGGCTGGAAGCCGATAGAATGGGAGCATTGCTCCCAGCAATGACGCAGCAGAAGCTCGATACTCAACGTGACGTGGTATCGAACGAACGGCGCTGGTCGGTTGACAACCAACCGTATGGAACGTGGTGGGAAAAACTTCCCGCGCTCACATATCCGGATCCACATCCGTTTCATCATTCTTTAATTGGCTCGTTCGAGGATCTGAACGCGGCATCGCTCGAGGACATCGCGCATTTTTTCGCGACGTATTACACGCCGGATAATGCGGTGCTCACCATCGCTGGCGATTTCGATGCACGCGAAGCGCACCAACTGGTTGAATCGTACTTCGCCGCAATTCCGCGCGGGAACGGAAAGCCACCGCTTCCAGACATGTCGCTCCCAACGACGTTCGGCGGTACGTTGCGTGAGACTGTGGAAGATGACGTGAGCCTTCCGCGGCTCTATCTCGGCTTCCGGTCACCAGCATTTGGAAGCCGTGGCTATTACGCTGCTTCAGTGGCCGGTGCGATACTGGGGATGCGCAAGGGTAGCCGGCTACAGCGCTCGCTCGTGCGCGAGCGTGAGGTAGCGACGGATGCAACTGCATTCACATTCGATCTTCCAAAGGGCGCAGACATCCTCGTCGTAGATGTGACAGCGCGACCTGGGATTACACCGGAGCGGCTGGAGCATGAGGTGGTAATGGAGATTGAGCGCATGCGACTTGGCGGTGTGACACAGGGCGAAGTCGACAGAGCAATCGCGTTGATAGGGACCGATTTTATGGCATCGATGCAGCAAGCCTCCGAGCGTGCGGATCAGCTTTCCCGTTTCGCGACATATTTTGGCGACCCGTCGTTGATCAACGAGCAAATGACTCGCTATCAGGCGGTGACGGCCGAGCAAGTGAGCCAATTTGCTGCGACGCATCTGGGCGAGGACAACCGCGCCTTTCTGATGTACATCCCATGTGATGATGAAGACAAAACGGCACCGGGATACGCCGTCGCCACCGATGCAGCACCGGTGGTGGCATGACTGTTTCCACTCGACCACAACCAGGTCCCGCGCGCGAGTATCATTTCCCCAAGTTCGACCGGCGCCAGCTTGCGAACGGACTCACAGTACTCGTTGCACCGACTCACAGCTTGCCAGTGGTGACGGTGCTGGCGATTGTTGACGCCGGGGCAGTAGCCGAACCCGCTGGACAGGAAGGAGTGGCGGAACTCACAGCCCGCTCGCTCAACGAGGGAACGCCAAAATACGACGGTGAAACGCTCACCGACTACTTGGAGCAATTGGGAACTTCTGTTGGCGGTGCTGCTAACTGGGACTCGGCATCACTCGCGATGACTGTTCTGCGCGATAATCTGGACAACGCATTCGCACATTTTGCTGAAGTCCTGGTTGTGCCAACGTTTCCGGTGGCGGCGATCGAGAGACTCAAGGGCGAGAGAATTGCGGAATTGATGCAGATCGAATCCGAACCCCGGGAACTAGCCGACGAGAAGTTCGACGAGTACATCTACGACCCAACATCACGCTTCCGTCTTCCGCTTGGCGGCACTACGGACACGGTGAACCAGCTCACGCACGATGAGGTCAAAGCATTTCACGCGAGCAGATACCAGCCATCGGCTACCACGCTCATCGTTGTAGGTGATGTAGATGTAGAGACTGTGGAGCGTATGATCGCGGGCACGTTAGCAGCATGGAGTGGAGCTGCAGCACCGGTGGTTCACGCGAATGACAAGCCGGTGCGGACGTCGCGTGCAGTGCGCATTGTTCGGAAGGACGATGCGCCGCAGTCAGAGGTGCGCATTGGACACGTTGGGGTCTCGCGTACCCATCCGGACTATTTCTCTATAACTGTGATGAACGCAGTGATGGGTGGGCTGTTCTCGTCGCGAATAAACCTGAATTTACGCGAGGCACACGGCTACACATACGGTGCGTCGTCTGCGTTTGACTGGAGGCGTGAAGCCGGGCCTTTCGTAGTCGGCACGGCTGTCGCGAGTGATGTAACTGTGCCGGCGATTCAGGAAACGCTAAGGGAAATCGACCGGATGCGTACGGAGCCGATCAGCGAGAGCGAGCTGTCGTTGGCGACGAGTTACCTGAAGGGAGTTTTTCCAATTCGTTACGAAACAACCGCAGCGATTGCTGCAGCTCTTGCGACCCTCACGATCTATGACTTGCCAGGTGATTGGTACGACTCGTATCGTGCGCGTATGAGTGCGGTTACCGTGAACGATGTGCTCGAGGCGGCATGCAAGCACGTCCATCCGGAGTCCCTGCAGATTGTGATTGTTGGCGATGCGAATGCGATTCGCGAACCGCTCGAGGCGCTTGCATTTGGCCCGGTTGATGTGGTGAGTCCCTGAACTCGAACCCGCTGAGAAAATGTCCGATCCGCTGATTGCATCGCACCGCATCTACACCGGCAAGGTAGTATCACTGGACGTCGATCACGTTCGCTTTCCAGATGGTACCACTGGTGAGATGGAGATCATCCGTCATTCTGGAGCGGCAGCAATTCTGCCGTTCATTAGCGATCCTGCAGGCGAGGATCCCCAGATAATGCTGCTGCGCCAGTACAGGTACGCCGCCGGCGGGTACCTGTACGAGGTTCCAGCTGGCAAGCTAGAGAAGGGTGAGAGCCCAAAGAGCTGCGCGGAACGGGAATTACTGGAAGAAACGGGCTGCAGCGCGCAGCGGATAGAGCCGATGTTCAGCTTTCTCACGACGCCTGGCTTCACGGATGAAGTAATTCACTCATTCATGGCGACGGGGTTGACCACTGGCGAGAAGCATCTCGAGGCAGATGAGTTCAGTGAAGTTGTGACATTCAAACTGTCGCAAGCCCTCAAGATGATCCAGACAAATGAGATCCGGGATGCGAAGACCGCATTGATAATCCTGTATGCAGCTGGCTTCAGCGCGGCGTTGTAGTGCAACGATCCCCGGAGTTCTCTGTGATCGATCGGCGCTGCGATGGTGCGTGTACTATGCTGTACTGACTAACTCTTGCGCCGATGCAGTATCAACTTCTCGAGGTGAGGCTTACGTCGCCGTGGCCGCTGGAGAGTGCTGGAGAGTGCTGGACACGCTAATGTTGCCGTGTCCGGTGTTGGCGGTGACTTGCGATGCAGCGTTGACCACATCCACATTGCGGCTCGCCACTCCGGTTGGGTGCGTGGTGGCCAGTATGGTTTCCATGGAACTTTCTGCGAACATATCCCGATTCCAGGCTAACAAAGTTCCACTTCCATCTTAACGAGATAGATCTGACAGCCGTCTAATTGGCGTATTCGAGTAACTCATCGCCGTCTCCCGTCAATGTGGCGTGACAGAATGGCAGCCAGTGAACCTTGGAAGAGTTGGCTAAGTGCTTGCAACGGAACGCTTTAGCTGATTTACGGAAAGATAGGCAACCAGGCACGGCTGGTGCTTGTCTAATATGTGAGCGAAGACCCTATCCGGGAGGACTTCGCATGGGCCGGCCAATCCCGACCCCGCCCCGTTGAACGGTTGTCTCAGAAAGGGGAATTTATGGCCACTGCCGCTCGTAAGACCTTAACTGCACTCGCCGGCGTCGAGATCGCCGGACCCACCGTCCGCGAACGACTGCGTATGGCCGAGGACTCCGAAGTAGTTTCGGCGTTCTTGAATGGTGAGGAGCGCGCATTCTCGGAGCTCGTGGAGCGCTACCAAACGCGACTCCTGAATTTCATCTACCGGACCATCGGCGATCGAGAAAAAGCCGAGGATTTGGTGCAAGAGGTCTTCATCCGGGTTTACCGGCACCTTCACCGTTTTGACAGGTCTAAGAAGTTCTCGACCTGGGTCTACACGATTGCCTCCAATCTCGCCAAGAACGAGCTACGTAACCGCTCACGGAACCCGCTAGTTCTGTTTCAGACGATAACCAAGAACTGGCAAGACGAGGAGCGCCCGCTCCAATTCGAGGATATCGGGAACCGGCCCGACGATCTGTTCCGGAAGCGCGATATTCGTGAGAAGGTCGAGGAAGCCGTAGGACAACTACCTGAGCATCACAGAAACGTCTTCGTTCTGCGCGAGTTAGAGGGGAAATCGTACGAGGAGATCGCTGAGATCACTCATACGAATCTCGGGACGGTAAAGTCTCGGCTGAACCGTGCGAGGAACAGCTTCGCTGAGATTATCGGGCCGTGGCTGGGCTAGGGTGTTAGTCGGATGCAGAAAAGGCGCGTGACTGTGGGACTGGTCACGCGCCTTTTGTTTAGACAGCACCGCGTCATCCCCGCGAAAGCCACTGACGTCATCCCCGCGCAAGCGGGGATCCCTCAAGGATGGTCCCTATTCGTCGGGGTTCCCGCTTCCGCGGGAATGACGCGGTTCCCTCTGGAGACTTATATCTGGGGGAACTATTATGGACGCCGGCCGGTATCCTTATTCGATGCGCTGTTCAGAGTTTAAAGATCTTCACTGCTCCTTCGTAGACGACACCCTTGCCGGGGTCGAGCTAGTGCGACTGCAGCGGCACATTGCCGAGTGCACGGATTGCGCTCGACTCGATGCTAGCGTGAGGCGGTCGCTCATGCTCGTGCGGAGTCTGCCCGTGATCGAGCCATCGGCCGATTTTTCACTCAAGCTCGATCAGCGGCTCCGGGAATGCCGACTGAGCCAGATCGAGACGCCCGGGGGAAGATTCCGAATGGTGGCGGCGATCGGCGCCATCGCCTCCTTGATCATGATGGGGTATGTCGCGGAGACCATGCGAACCGCCGATCAACGACCGGCTGACATAGTTCTCCCTCCTGCCATCGCCATGGCGATTCCGCCTGACACGACTCCAGCTCCTTCAATTGTCGCCTCTGTTTCGACGGGGATCCCGATCTGGCCGGCGGCGCTGCTGGTAGAGCAGGGCGGTCTCCAGACCGTGAGCTACACGCAAGCGCGTTAGTCGCCGCTCGGCGAAAGTTAGATTTTGGGCATGGCCTCAGATGCTGCCCTCAAGACGCTCCGCGACGCCGTTAAAAAACGGCACTTCGATGGAGCGTATTACGTTTACGGCGACGACGAGTTCCAGAAGAACGACGCGGTCGCACAGCTGGTCGCTGCGGCCATTGACCCCGCGACGCGCGATTTCAATCTCGACACCCGCCGAGCCGCCGAGCTCGATGCGGAGGCGCTGGGCTCCCTGCTTGGCACGCCGCCGATGATGGCCGAGCGACGAGTTGCCATCATTCGCGAAGTTGGCGCGCTGAAAAAGGATGCGCGCGCCATACTCGACAGATACCTAAAGCATCCGTCGCACGACACGACCGTGATACTGGTAGCCGCGCCCGGGGCTAAGACCGACAAGGTTTTGCAGACAACAACCACGCCAATGGAATTCAATCCGTTGGATGGAAGTCGAGTATCGCGGTGGATCCTGCACCATGCGAAATCGGAACTGGGTGCGGAGATAACCGACGGCGCCGCGGAGCTGCTCCATGAGGCGGTGGGAAACGATCTGTATCAATTGGCGTCGGAGCTGGACAAGCTCGCGAGCTATGCGAATGGCGGAGTCATAACTGAAGATTCGGTGAGTGCAGCCGTTGGAATCCGGCGCGGAGAAACGGTTGCGGACTTTCTGGACAAGGTGATGCAACGCGACGCGACGGGCGCGTTGCATCTGATTCCACACGTGCTGTCACAGCCCAAGACGAGTGGTGTGAGTGTGGTGATGGCCCTGTCCACGCAGATGCTTGCGTTGGCGTGGGGACGATCCCGTCTCGATTCCGGACTACCGCCAGGGCGTCTCGAAGGCGAGTATTTCCAACTACTCAAATCGACCGGCGCGTACCCCGCTCGGCCGTGGGGTGGGGCAGCGCGGGCGTGGGCAACGGCGGCCCGGGATTGGAAAGTCGCCGATTGCGATCGGGCAGTGGTTGCGCTTCTCGCGGCGGATGTTGCGCTCAAGGAGTCTCGCGTATCCTCAGAAAACCAGATCCTTGCGACTGTAGTTCTCGCCGTTTGTTCTGCTTCAAGTCGCCGAAGAGCGGCATAAACCACGACAGTTTTACGTCACTATAGCGGCATTCCCGCGACAATACGGATAAACGATGCATTTTGCGAGATCGTCAAAAACTTCGATTGAAAGGCGCGACAACATCCGCCCCGTAATGATAAAGCGTGAGCGCCGCGCCAATTGGGTTAGGCGCGGATGCGTCCGCGCCCTGTTGGTTGCGTTCCCCTGTCTGGCCGGAGCTCAGTCGGCGAAGGATTCGACGCTGTATGGCCAGGCGCAACAGATGGTCGCCAACGGCGATGCGGCGAGCGGCCGAAAGCTTGCCGATTCCGTGGCAGCCACGGCTCCGGCCGGATCGGCGGCCTTCGCCGAAGGGTTGTTCTGGCGCGCGACGCTGGCGGAGAATGCGCGAGACTCGGAGCACGAGTACCGGCAGATCATCGTTGACTACCCACTTTCGGGACGGGTGCCGGACGCGCTACTCAGGATCGGGCAGCTCGAATCCGCGCGTGGTGAGAATGCAGCGGCGCTGCAGCACTTTCAGCGACTTGTCCTGGAACATCCCCAGAGCCCGCTTCGTGGTGAGGCGAGTTATTGGGTTGCGCGCATGTACTTCGATACGAACGACGCGACGCGTGCGTGTACCGCGAATGCCGACGCTCTGGCCAATGTGCGTCCGTCCAACATCGAGCTCAAGAACCGCATCGATTTTCAGCAGCAGCGCTGCCGTGGGGTCGTACTGGCGACGAACAGCACGTCCGCGCCGATTGCGGTGCCGGTGACCAAGGCGGCACCGGTGGACACACCCAAGGCGGCCGTGAAGGCGATCACCAAACCAATCGGCAAGCAAGTTGCCAAGCAAGTTGCCAAGCAAGTTGCCAAGGCGGTTGTCCCAACGCCCACAGCCAGCAATGCCGACAGCAACGCCGATAGCAACGCCAACAGTAGCGCAGCAGCCTCTGCTGTCGTTACCAGCGACACGAAGGCCTTAGGCAAGACAACTTCCGTAGTATCCCGTCCGCCGACCAAAGCAGAAGTAGCACGGGCACTGGCGTCTGCAGAACAGCCGGTGCATGCCAGGGCCGCGAAGGGAAAGGCGCTCCCAACGACATCGGCGAGCAGCGCAAAGACAAAGGCCAAGATGGCACGATCGCGAACCAGCTCAGAAAAGTCGGCTGCTTCCGAATCGGTGACGCCAGCAGGCGGCTCATTCGCGGTTCAGGTAGCCGCATTCGGAACCAAACCGCCGGCAGCACTGCTTGTCGCGAAGCTGCGGGGGCGGGGCTACGACGTGTACATCGACGGCACGAGTGCGCCGTACCGCGTGCGTCTCGGACACTATCCGACTCATGAGGCGGCAGCGGCAGAGTTAGTGAAACTCAAAGCCAAGCAGATAGACGGATTCGTGGCAGAGAGGTAGCCGCGTGGCAAAACCAGTGGCCACGCCACTCATGCAGCAGTACCGGGAAATCAAGGCACGACATCCCGGCACCATCCTGTTCTTCCGAATGGGCGATTTTTACGAGACGTTCTACGACGACGCCGAGTTGATCTCTCGTGCACTGGGCATCACGCTCACGTCTCGCAACAACGGTGGCGCATCACAGGTTCCGCTTGCTGGTGTGCCGGTTAAGGCGGGTCCCGACTATGTGCGCCGGTTGGTGCAGATGGGGCACCGGGTATCGATTTGCGAACAGGTCGAAGATCCCAAGACTGCCAAGGGAGTCGTACGTCGCGAAGTGGTAGAGACTGTCACCCCCGGTGCCGCGTTTTCGGATGAGCTGCTTGACGGATCGCGCAACAATTTCCTCTGCGCGATGGCGTTCGATTCAAAGGGCAATGAATCACGGATCGGCATCGCGGCATTGGATCTTTCCACCGGCGAGTTACGCCTGCTCACAGTAGCTCAAGCCGAAATGGAGCCGATGCTCGCGCGATTGTCTCCGCGCGAATTGATACTTCCCGACGACGTTGCAACCTGGTCCACAACGATTCTCGTGTTTCAGCGCCCGTCGTGGGAGTTTGATGCGGCCATGGCGCGCGACGATCTGCAGCGCCAGTTCGGTGTGCGCTCGCTGGATGGGTTTGGTGTAGAAGCGTCCGACGATCTTGCGGTTGGTGCCGCTGGTGCGCTTCTGCGGTACGTGCGCGAGCTGCAGCCTGCGGGAGTACCGCATCTTCGTCCGCCAGTGCTCGAGCGCTCTGGCGGGACAATGCCACTGGATGAGATGACGCGGCGCAACCTGGAGCTCACCGAGTCACTTCGTGGTGGCGCCGGCCAGGAAGGAACACTCATTGGTGTACTCGACCGCACGCTCACTCCAATGGGAGCGCGGTTGCTGCGGCAATGGATCATGGCACCGCTCACCACCGTCGCTGCCATAGACGTACGGCTGGACGCGGTTGCTGCATTCGCGTCCGACGCCATGACGCGCGCAACAATGCGCGCGGCGCTCGATGGCGTGCGTGATGTAGAGCGGCTTGCAGCAAAAGTTGCCGCCAGCCGAATCACGCCACGCGAGCTGCGAGCACTCGGCGATTCAGTCGCGCGACTTCCAGATGTGGAAAGCGCGGCACTTCGGATACACGGCGATGCGTTGAAGGCTGTACTTGGCAGCCGGGACTCCTGCAAGGAGCTGGGCGATGACATCGTCAATTCCCTGGTGGAGCGACCGCCTCTCGCGCTCGGCGAAGATCCAACCGTGCGCGTTGGCTTCGATAGCGATCTCGACGAGCTGCGCTCGTTGCGCGATGGTGGAAAGGATGGGATAGCGCGCATCCAGAGCGAAGAGCGCGCTCGCACGGGAATCAGTTCCTTGAAGGTGGGTTACAATCGCGTGTTCGGTTATTACATCGAAGTGACCAACACACACGGGCACAAGATTCCGGATGATTATCAACGTCGGCAGACTCTGACTGGTGCTGAGAGGTACGTGACACCGGCGCTCAAGGAGTACGAGGAGCGCGTTCTCACAGCTGCGGACCGAATCGAGTCGCGCGAGCGCGAATTGTTTGAGGCATTGCGTGCACGCATTGCGCGCGACGTGTCGCGACTACAATGTGCGGCGCGGGTGCTCGCCGAGCTGGACGTTCTGTCCACACTTGGCGAAGTTGCAGAGATGGAAGGGTATACACGGCCGCAACTCACGGATGGTTTCGATCTCCGGGTTGTTGGCGGACGACACCCCGTTGTGGAAAGGATGATGCCGCGCGAGAAATTTATTCCGAACGACGTCACGCTTACCGTGGATGCGCGCGTGATAATTCTCACCGGCCCGAACATGGCTGGCAAGTCCACAGTTCTTCGCCAGATCGGTCTCATAGTTCTCATGGCGCAAATTGGCAGCTTTGTTCCAGCCCGATCGGCGAATATCGGGGTTGTTGACAAGCTGTTCACGCGCGTTGGCGCGAGCGACAATCTCGTACGTGGACAGTCCACCTTCATGGTCGAGATGAGTGAGACGAGTGCGATTCTTCATTCGGCGACTTCCCGCTCGCTAGTGTTGCTGGATGAGATTGGCCGAGGCACTTCGACGTATGATGGGGTATCGATAGCGTGGGCCGTGACCGAGCACATTCATGATGAAGTAGGCTGCAAAACGGTATTCGCAACGCACTACCACGAGCTCACTCAGCTATCCGACGAGCTCACGGCTGTCCGGAATTTCAATGTGCGTGTAAGAGAAGTCGGAGAAGAGATTCTCTTTCTACACACACTGGAGCCAGGCGGCGCCGATCGGTCGTATGGAATAGAAGTCGGACGTCTGGCAGGCCTTCCTGGCCCGGTATTGAAACGCGCGCGGGCACTCTTGCGTCAATTGGAAGGGCATCATCGCTTGGCGCCTCGTGATAGAGCGGCGGACCAGGCAGCGGGACAACTGGCATTATTCGGGTCGGAGCCGAATCCGATTGTGGAAAAACTGAAGGGGATCGATCCCAATAACATGACGCCGTTGCAGGCGCTCGATACACTTGCGCGGCTGATTTCGGACGCTCAACAATAGACATGAAACGCATGACCAACGATGATTCAAGCTCGTCCCCCGTACGTGCAGTCGCAGTTGTGGCTATTGCACTATTCGCCGCGTGCTCCAAGGGTGACGGCACGAAGACGGCGTTTGATGCTGGGATGGCGAGACCGGATACGTATCCGATCATGCTGAACAAGGACATGCCATTCAGGTATCCGCCCGCACTGTACGCCGAGAAGGTGCAGGGTAACGTGACGCTTCGATTGTACGTGGACAAGGACGGATCGGTGGTAGACGATTCGACGCGTGTGATTGAATCATCCAAGATTGGGACTCTGGATTCAGCCGCGATCAAGGGATCGCGAGAGCTGAAGTTCGAGCCCGCGAAGCTACGGGGCACACCGATGCCGGTGTCGATTCTGTTCCCGGTATATTTCCGTCATCCGGATGCGCCGGCCCCACCGGGTGATTC
Organism: Gemmatimonadota bacterium; assembly: GCA_041691775.1. Lineage (GTDB taxonomy): Bacteria > Gemmatimonadota > Gemmatimonadetes > Gemmatimonadales > Gemmatimonadaceae > Fen-1247. Next base: position 48,363 of record JBEPUB010000005.1, on the reverse strand, counting down.
CATACTGAAGAAGACTGCGGCCGCCGTTGCTGACAGTACAGCCAAGGCCGCTCACAAGGCTGTCAAGCCGGCCGCGGACTCTGCACCAACGAGGAAGCGGTCTTCCAAATCGACCAAACGCAAGCCAAAATCGAGATAGTAGCATTATGCATATAAAGCGTAACGAGCGACCGTACGACAACGTGCTCGAGACGATCGGGTGGACGCCGCTCATCAGGTTGCATCGCGTCACACGCGGGATTCGCACACCGGTTTATGGCAAGGCAGAGTTCTTCAACCCAGGCGGATCGGTCAAGGATCGCATTGGGCTTCCCATTATCGAGCGCGCGGAGCGCGAAGGAAAGCTGAAGCCCGGCGGAACAATTGTCGAAGGAACGAGCGGCAACACAGGTGTGGGGCTCGCAATTGCGGCGGCATTGCGCGGTTACAAGTGCATCTTCACGCTGCCGGACAAGATGTCGCAGGAAAAGGTGCGATTGCTCAAGGCTTTCGGCGCGGAGGTGATTGTGACGCCGACCGCGGTGCCGCCGGACCATCCGGACAATTACGTCATGATGGCGAAGCGCATCGCGGAGGAAACGCCGAACGCGGTTCTTGCCAATCAGTTCTACAATCAGGCGAATCCGGACGCGCATTATGCAACCACGGGCCCCGAGCTATGGGAGCAGACGGAAGGCAAGATCACGCACTTTGTTGCCGCTGCTGGAACTGGCGGAACGATTACTGGTGTTGGGCGTTATCTCAAAGAGCGCAACCCGAACATCAAAATCATCGCGGGTGATCCAACTGGGTCGATACTCGCTGAGTACTGGCGCAGCCACGGCGAGCACAAGATCGAAGGAACGCCGTACAAGGTGGAAGGGATCGGACAGGACAAGCTTCCTGGCACGCTCGACATGAGCATCGTGGACGAATATCACACGGTGAGCGATCGCGACGCCTTCTCCATGTCGCGCCGACTCACGCGCGAGGAAGGACTCTTTGTTGGTGGCTCGGCGGGTCTCATCGCGAAAGTCGCGCTCGATCTCGCGCGCAGGCTGGATGATCCAGACGCGTTGGTGGTGACGTTTCTGTGCGACACTGGCGAGCGCTACCTCTCCAAGCTGTACAGTGACGAGTGGATGCGCGAGAACCAGATGTTGGAAGCAGATCACGTCACGCTTGGCGACATGCTTGGCCGCAAAGACGCGAGCGCTCCAATCATCGTGAGCATTTCGCCGACAGCGGGCGTGCGCCAGGCCCTCAATCTCATGGCGCTGCACGATGTTTCGCAGCTCCCGGTGATAGATGGAGAAGAATGTGTTGGGTCGGTGGTCGAGGCTACGCTGTCTCAGCGTGGACTGGAGACACCGGCGCTCCTTGAAGCGACAGTGCGCGAGGTGATGGATGCACCATTTCCATCACTGACCAGTGACGAGGCAATCGAATTCGCGATCAAGCATTTATCCAAGAGCACGCCGGCTGTGTTGGTTCGCGAGAACGGTCACATCCAGGGGATTGTTACGCGGTCGGACATGCTGCGGTTTATGATGGGACGTTAGCGCGACTATACTACAACGCCATGGCCACCTCACCGCTCGTTCCACTGCGGATCACAGTCTTAATGGGTGGCGCCTCTGCCGAGCGCGACGTGTCTCTTGCCTCGGGCCTTCGGATTGTGGCGGCGCTAGCCAAACGGGGGCACCGGGTTATCGCCCTCGATCCAGCGAAGGGTGTAATCTCTCAAGCTGAACTGGAAGAGCTTCGCCGCAGTAACGTAGGCACTGAGCCGCCGAGCCTCGAAGCGCTTGCCGGCTTGGGTGGTGGGCGACTGCGTGACGACCTGACGGCCATGCCCGAAATCCGTGATGCGGACGTGGTGTTTCTTGCGCTACACGGCGGCCAGGGCGAGGATGGCACAATCCAGGCGCTGCTGGATATGGCTGGGGTTCGATATACCGGAAGTGGTCATCTGGCTAGCGCTCTCGCCATGGACAAGGACTTATCCAAGACCCTGTTTCGGGCGGCGGGAGTACAGACCGCAGATTGGCTAATGGCGCCGCAGCCAGGGGCGCTGGTCGAACAGTCGCTCGGGCTTCCCGTCGTGGTAAAGCCATCCAAGCAGGGGTCCACTGTGGGTCTTTCGGTCGTGCGAGACGTACTGCATCTGGATGCTGCGGTTGCCGAAGCTTTCAAGTACGATGATGAAGTCATGATCGAGCGCTTTATTGCCGGCCGAGAGTTTACTGTGGGAGTACTTGGCGACGACGCTCTCCCGGTGGGCGAGATCAAGCCGGTGAAGGAGCTATACGACTACGAGTGCAAGTATACGGCTGGCATGGCGGTCGAGGAGTTTCCGGCGGATTTGTCTCCAATTGTTACTAATAAATTAAAGGAGCAATCCTTGCGGGCATTTCGCGCGTTGAAGCTGCGCGGTTATGCTCGAGTGGATTTTCGTCTGGATGAGCGTGGCGAGTGTTATTGTTTGGAGGCGAACACGTTGCCGGGGATGACTGCAACCAGTCTAATTCCACAGGGGGCCGCCGCCGCTGGCATCGAGTTTGAAGAGCTGTGCGAACGGATCGTTCAGCTAGCAATTGGGTAGCACGGAAGGTCGCAGCCATGGAAACGACAACCGAATTCAACACAGCCGATTTTGAGCCAGGCGTCGGGATAACACCCGGGGTCCAGGCTCTGATTGCGCTCAACGTGCTCGTCTATTTCGTCCAGCTCACGTCGCCGGTCGGAACTGCGGACGTTGCAGCGTGGCTGGGCTTGTCGGCGGCAGAGTTCCCGTCGCACTGGTGGACGATTGGGACGTACATGTTCGTGCACGCGGGCTTCGCGCACATCGCGACGAACATGATAATGCTGTGGATGTTCGGGCCACGCGTTGAGCGCGCGTTCGGACTGCGCACGTTCGTCTATTTCTACCTGTGGTGCGGACTTGGTGGCGGTATTTTCCACCTGCTGTTCGAACAACACGGCGTAGTGATCGGCGCATCTGGTGCCGTAGTGGGCGTGGTTCTCGCCTATGCGCTCAAGTGGCCGGACGACGAGGTGTACATCCTCGGTATCATGCCGATGCGTGCGGTGTGGCTTGCGGTGTGGACGATCGCATGGAATGTCGGAATGGCATTCGCAGATCTCACCGGATATTCCAGTGGCTCAGTTGCGTTCATGACGCATGTGGGTGGACTGGTGTTTGCCTGGATATACCTGCACGGGCCGAACAGCTCGAGTTTTGAAAAGATTCGGCGACACGTCGCAACGGTGCCGGATGATTCGAATCCGCAGCCGATCCCCAAGATGCAACGACCGCAGAAGCGCAGGGACGGATTGCCGAGCGCAGATGAGGCGGTGGCGCGTAGCAATGCGATAGTAAAGCGCCGTCCACAGTCGCCGATGTTGGCCGCGCCGAGTCCGAAGCCGCGGGCAGAGGACGTGAACGCGCTACTCGACAAGATCTCACGTGAGGGCATGGGAAGCCTATCGGGTGATGAGCGCGACCTACTGCAGGAGATTTCGCGAAAGCTGCGCGGGGCTTGAGATCTGGTCATCATTCCCGACAGCCGTCATTCCCCCATGTCTGTCATTCCCGCGAAAGCGGGAATCTCTGTCGGAGTCGGTAAAGCGCTCATCGAGATTCCCGCTTTCGCGGGAATGACGGAGGCTATTTTTGTAGTATGCCCAAGCCACAGCTTTTAGAAACATTTCCAAACCCATATGCGGATCGCGACTACGAGATCCACATGGATTGTCCCGAGTTCACTTCGCTCTGTCCGTTAGGCGGGATTGAAGGTGACGCGAGTGAGCTGGCCGCGCTCGAGGGCGGTGCTCCGGACTTTGCGACGATGCGCATCACCTACTTTCCTGGTCAATCGTGTGTGGAGCTGAAGAGCCTCAAGCTCTATTTGTGGAGCTTTCGCAATGACGGAATATTCTACGAGCGCGCTGTCAATCGCATCCTCGATGACCTTGTAGAACGGGTACATCCAAAGTGGATGCGTGTGGTCGGCGACTTCAATTTGCGCGGCGGGATCAAGTCGGTGATCACTGCGACCGACGGAATACTTCCGACGGGAACGGGGATATGACATTCATAGGACTGCGTACCATCATCTATCACGTTTCCGACCTAGATGCGGCGAAGCGCTGGTATACACTCGCGACGGGTGTCGAGCCGTACTTCGACGAGCCGTACTACGTTGGGTACAACATCGGCGGATTCGAGCTCGGGCTGGACGCCAGCCCGAACAGCGGGAAGAGTGGAACCGGGGGCACCACAGCGTATTGGGCAGTCGCGAATGCAGAAGAGGCTATCGCGAGTCTTGTTGGTGCTGGGGCAACGCTCAAGTCGCCGGCCACCGATGTAGGCGAAGGGATCCAGGTGGGATCTGTACTTGATCCGTTTGGCAACGAGTTAGGCGTTATCGAGAATCCGCACTTCAAGCTGGAAGACGTGCGTTGAATTGACCATGTGAAAGTTGCCGCGCACACAACCGCGCGGCCCTTTTCACATTCTGCGGGGTCTGTCTACATGTGATCGGTCGGGCTGACCGGTGCCGCATCCGTTGTTTCGAGAACGCGCTCCGCTATTGCTTTCATGCGTTCATCCTGGTTGCGGGAAATACGCCGGATCGAGCGCTTTACCTGGCGGTAGCGATCTGCCAGGAACAGCCTGGCGCAATCCAGTTCGGGCTTCACTGCATCGACCCCACCAGCGCGCTCAATCTCCCATGTGGTGCGGGACAGGACCGCCGTGCTCATGTATATGCCAATCGCCGCGTCAGCCATTCTTTCCTGAACGAACTGACGCTCCATGATCTTCTTGCCATGTTTCATCAGCGCGCTTTCGACAGCGAGCGCGAGGCTGTGAATCAGAGTTGCAACGCGGTCAGCTTCCTTCGACAGCGCCGGATGAACCCTTGTGAACTCGGGTTTCTTGATGGCTCGTTTGGCGCGACCGGCTATGTATGAACCGATCTCTCCCATGGAATGAAGAGGATCCTTAAAGGCGGAGCCGAGTGTCTTGAGACGCTCGCCGGGCTGCTGAAGTCCGCTCAGTGCTATGAGAGCACGCAGGATCTCGTTGGTACCTTCAAAGATCATGTTGATGCGCGAGTCGCGCATCGCCTGTTCGTAGGGAAAGTCCTTGGAATATCCAATTCCGCCAGCGATCTGCATAGCTTCACTCGTGGCGTGCACGGCTAACTCGGACGCGAATACTTTGCACGCAGCGGTTTCGAGCGAGTAGTCGATGTGTCCGCGATCCATCATCTCCGATGTGAGCATCACCGCGGAGTCTGCGGCATAGATCTCCGCCGCGGCTTGCGCGAACTTGCGTTGAATCATTTCAAACGAGCCAATTGATTTGCCGAATTGTTCACGTTGGTTCGCGTATTTTGCAGCCGTGGTCAGAATGCGGCGCGCGCCACGCGACGATCCGGAAGCGAGGCCAAGTCTACCCGAGTTTAGAACTTCGAGTGCAACCTTGAATCCCTGGCCGACATCGCCGAGCACGTTTCCAACTGGAACGCGTACCTGCTCGAAGGTTACGGTGCGAGTGTCGGATGCCTTGATGCCCATCTTCTGCTCGGGTTGACCGAGGGTGATTCCTTCGCTATGTGCGTCGACTATGAACGCGGTAACGCGCTTCTTGATCTTTCCATCGATGGTCACGGGGACTTTAGCGAACACCGTGAACATTCCGGCGTAGCCAGCGTTGGAGATCCAGATCTTTCTGCCATCGAGTATGTAGTTTTTCCCGTCATCGCTGAGGACGGCGGTTGATTCCATTGCTTGCGCGTCAGATCCGGAACCTGGCTCTGTAAGGCAGAATGCTGCGACTACCTCGCCGGTCGCGCATTTCGTCAACCATTCGCGCTTCTGTGCATCGGTACCGAACAGGGTTATGCCTTTGCAACCGATTGACTCATGCGCGCCGAAGTAAACGGTGAGCGCTGGATCGGTTCCACCAATCTCGCCGAACACACGGTTGAACACCTTGGCTGATGCGCCGAAGCCGCCGTATTCCTCGGGGATGTTGAGCCCCATCAAGCCGAGCTCGTGCATTCCCTGACGAACTTCGTCGGGAAACTTTCCATCGTGATCCATCTTCGCAGAATCGATGGTTGTCGCGGCGAAGGCGCGGAACGCATCGAGAATCATGCGAAGAGACTCGGTCTCCTCCGCCGACATTACGGGAAACGGGAATACCAGATCCTCGCGGATTTCGCCGAGGAAGATGCCTTTGGTGAATGACGGATTGACGTCAGGAGCTGCGAGGTGCGGCTCGTCGTGAGTGGGGCTGGGCTTGGTCGCGGTGGTCATTCCGGATCGCTCCTACGGATTGATCTTAGGTAGAGACTGGCGCGCGACGCGTTGCGTCGCCGCTACATGAAGAATACGTGACGGACGACCATATTGAAAAAGCGCCGGGCATTGCCCGGCGCGCTCATGGTAAGAGTCCTACGAGATTCCCGCGTTCGCGGGAAAGACGTGACCAACGGCCGGAAGAGGTTGGTCCCGCTCGGGACCGCGGTTCCGGCTCCGTACCGACGCTCCCAGCCGACCCGAATTTGGGGGCGGTCCAATTTTCCGTGGTCAAGCTGAATGACCAGGGCTGCATGGACCGTGCCCTCTGTCGCATACGCATGGAGCTAGGCGGCGGGCGTGTGACACGGGGCTCGCCAACCCTACCAGGCTTGAGCGTGACACATCTCGGTAGATGGTTCGTTTGTATCGACAAAATGGGGGAAAGGATGATTCACGCGTTAGCAGTGCTTCTCAGCGCAACGCTTAGCGGCGTTGGCGGTGTTGGAGGTGGCACGACGATCGCCCCGCGCTGCGTGGAACCGGCTGCTCTGCCCGATTACATGTACACGTTCAGCACAAGTGAGGAAACGGGCTCTCCGACCACTGGAACGGTGCGTGTTCATGGTGATCGCACGCGAATAGACATGGCGAAGAGCAACTCCAGGGATTACATACTTCTCGCGGACAATGGAACGCGCATGATGTCGGTGCATCCTGACCGGAAGGAAGTTGACCAGATCAGCTCGCCGAGTTTCGAGCGGATCATTGGGACGTCGCTCCGGATGGTTTCGCCGATCGTGAAGTTCAGGGTGCTGAACAGCAAGATCTCGTCGGAACGGGTCGGTACGGGCCAGAAGCTGCTTGGCTACGCGACTGAACAGATTCGGATGACTGAGCGGTTTGATGTGCACATCGTCGCGATGGGCTTCGACGGTGGAACCGAACATCATACTGTGGTTACCGATTACTGGGTTAGCCCCGGGTTGGATCTAGGGAGCAATCCGTTGCTAACGCTTCTCGAGCACGCTGGTACCGCGATGGCGCAGACCGATCCTGACTTCGTTCAGAAAGAGGCGTCGGTGCGCGCGCAGGCACTCGGCGGTACCCCACTCCGCACTCTCGTGAAAGAGACAAGCGTGGACGACAGGGGGATCGAGCATAGCAAGACACACTCGATCGACATTACCAGTGTTCGTCAAGGCGCGCAGCCGGCGGCGCTGTTCGAGATACCGTCTGGGTATCGGTTTAAGTCGGGCATGAATATTTCCATGTAGCGGAAGGCGCGAACGGCGCGGTGGCGGGCATGGGACAACCGCCCAGCCGTCTCGTCTAGCGGTCGGGGAGGTGTGCGTGCATTTTCAGGTTGAATCTTGTGAATTTCGCTGTTTCGGCAGAACACTCACCACATGCCTCCGCCATCATGCGTTGTGTCATCTCGGGGGCTCTAGCCCTCTGGCTCATTCCAGCAATCGCGCCGGCCCAGACGCGCATGCTCCGCTCACCAACCGTCAGCGCAACGCAGATCGCCTTTGCTTACGCAAACAATATCTGGGTGGTGCCGCGTGCAGGCGGCGCAGCTCAAAGGCTGACAAGCTTTCAGGGACAGACATCCGATCCGCACTTCTCCCCGGACGGACGGTGGGTCGCGTTCAGCGCTGAGTATGGCGGTAACACCGATGTGTATGTGATGCCTGCGGCTGGGGGAGAGCCACGCCGCCTGACATGGCACCCTGCGCCAGACGTTGTGCAAGGTTGGACTCCGGACGGCAAGTCGATAGTGTTTTCGTCAACGCGCTCGTCCAATCTCCCGTCGCCGGAGCCACGTTGGTATACAGTACCGGTGGAAGGTGGGACATCGGTGGCGATGCCCATGTATCGAGCTTACCAGGGAAAGATCTCACCCGACGGCTCGCACATCGCCTACCGGATGAATGACTCATGGGATGAAGAGCGACGGAATTATCGCGGTGGCCAGAATCGCCCAATCTGGATTCTGGATAGCAAGACGCTGGCTGTCGATACGATCCCACGCCCCAACTCCAAGGAGATGGATCCAGTTTGGTTCGGCAATCATAGTGTCTATTTTCTGTCTGACAGGGATGGTGTGTCGAACGTCTGGTCATATGACATGGCATCCAAGCAGGTGAAGCAGGTAACCAATTTTTCCGACTTTGACGTTAAGACGCTCGATGCAAACGCAGACGCGATTGTGTTCGAGCAAGGCGGCTACGTTCACGAGTTGGACCCCAAGACAGGTCGCGAGCATGTAGTGAACATCAGCGTGGTTGGCGATTTTCCGTGGATGATGCCGCAGTGGAAGGATGTATCGCGTAACATCACCAGCATAGCGTTGTCGCCGACCGGAAAGCGCGCAGCGATCGAGGCACGCGGCGAGATCTTCACCGTCCCCGCGGAGAAGGGCGATGTGCGGAACATGACTCAGTCGAGCGGCTCGGCGGAGCGCGATCCCGCGTGGTCGCCGGATGGAAAGTGGATCTCATACTTCAGCGACAAATCAGGCGAGTATCAACTCGTCATTGCCTCCGCTGATGGAAGCAAGCCGGCACGCACGATAGCGCTCGCGCATCCAACCCATTTCTACACGCCGTCCTGGTCGCCCGACGGAAAACACATCCTGTTCCAGGATACGAACCTGCGTCTGTGGGTGGTTGATGTAGCGACCGGTAAGGCGACGGACTTTGGGGGCGACGAGTTCATGGTGCCCGATCGCTCGCTAAACCCGACATGGAGTCCGGACTCGCGGTGGATCGCGTATGTGAAGCGACTGCCATCGCTTTACCGTGCGATATTCGTGTACGACATAACCAACGGTCAGACGCATCAGGTGACGGACGGACTTGCCGATGCGACATGGCCGGCGTGGGATGCGAGTGGGAAGTACCTCTGGTTCTTCGCATCGACCGACTTCGCGCTAGGATCCGGATGGCTGGACATGTCGAGCTACGGGCACGCCGAGACTGATGCGCTGTATTTCGCGGTGCTGAAGAAGACAGACCCATCGCCGCTGCTGCCAGAAAGCGACGAGGATGCAGGAGTCGCGACGGAGCCGCCGGTTCCGGGGATGCCGCCAAAGGCTCCGCGCCCGCGGAAGCCAGACACGACATCTACTGATTCTGCCAAAGCAAACGCGCCCATGCCCGATTCACTCAAGGCAATGCTGGCGAAACGTGGTAGAGTCGAGATCGACTTCGACGGACTGCAGCAGCGGATCGTGCCGGTGTCGGGGATCGCGGTGCGCGGGTACGGTGAACTGCGCGCCGGACAGGCGGGTACCGTGTTCTTCATTGAGAACGTTCCCAAGACCGGTACCGAGGATAATCCGGCATTTGGTGCGGTGATCCATCGTTATCAACTAAAAGATCGTAAGGCAACGGAATTTCTGCAGAATGTCGCACAGTACTTCGTAAGCGCCGACGGAAAGAAGTTACTGTATCGTACGCCGGGTCCAGCCGGCGGTTTGTTCCTCGTTGACGCCACATCGCCAACCGCTCCGGCGGCGGGAAAGGGAAAACTCGCCGCACAGTTGAGCATGCTGGTTGATCCGAAGGCGGAATTCAAGCAGATCTTCGACGAGGGGTGGCGCAATCAGCGCGATTACATCTACGTCAAGAATTTGCAGGGCACGGACTGGCCGAAGATGAAAGAGATGTACGGACAGCTTCTTCCGTATGTCATGCATCGTGCGGACCTGAACTATTTGCTCGACATGATGGGTTCAGAGATTGCTATCGGTCATTCGTTCGTGCGCGGCGGCGACATGCCGGCAATTCCGAAGTCAACTGTCGGGTTGCTCGGTGCGGATTTTTCCGTGGAGAACGGCTATTACCGAATTACCAAGATCTACGGCACCGATAGCTGGAATCCGGAACTTCGCGCGCCGCTTACGGCGCCGGGAGTGGGCGTACGAGTTGGCGACTACATACTGGCAGTCAACGGGATTGATGTTCGCGCACCCGGAAGTATCTATCGCGCATTTGACGGCACGGCGGGTCATCAGACCGAGCTGACCGTGGGCACGCGTCCGACTATGGATGGATCACGACGGGTGAACGTGATTCCTATAGCGAATGATGCGGGGTTGCGGGCGCGGGCGTGGGTCGAGCACAATCGCCACGTTGTGGATTCGCTATCACATGGTCAGCTCGCGTACGTTCATCTTCCGAATACCGCTGAAGGCGGTTACACCAGCTTCAATCGGTATTACTTCGCGCAGCAGGATCGAAAGGGCGCAATAATTGACGAGCGTTACAATGGTGGCGGGTCAGCCGCTGATTACATCATTGATGTACTGCAGCGAAAGTTTGACGGTTACTTCAACAATGCAGTTGGCACCAGGTATCCGTTCACGAGCCCTGCGGCGGGGATATGGGGACCGAAAGTCATGATCATCAACGAGATGTCGGGTTCGGGCGGCGATCTGATGCCTTACATGTTCAAGCAGCGCGGTGTGGGGACCCTAGTTGGAAAACGCACATGGGGTGGTCTTGTTGGAATCTGGGACACACCGTTGTTTGTTGACGGAGGTATCATGTACGCGCCACGTGGCGGGTTCTTCGCACGTGACGGTCAGAAATGGGCCGTCGAGAATGAAGGAATCTCACCGGACGTTGAGGTGGAAGACTGGCCTCGTGAGATTGCGGACGGGCATGATGCGCAGCTTGAGTCGGCTGTCGCGACAGCGATGAGGCAGCTTGCGGAGCATCCGGTGGATCGGGCGACGCATGAGCCGCCGCCGGCTATGTGGGGGAAGAGGGTGAAGCCATTGGTGCCGAACGAGCCTTAGTGCGAAGCGTCGTCATTTACGTTCCACACGTCGTCATTACCGCTCCTCACACGTCGTCATTCCCGCGAAAGCGGGAATCTCGACGTGTGCGTTACAGACTCCGAAAGGGATTCCCGCTTTCGCGGGAATGACGTTTGGCTTTGGAGCGAACGGCGATGGCTCGACGCTATCGTTTAACCCAGACCTGATTCGCGCGATTAATGTCCGGGAAGAGTCCATCTGGATCTATCTCAACTTTCACAACATCAGGCGCGGATGCAACGTGCGCGACATAGCTGCGCGCGCCCTTGAGCCAGGCGTCAACAGGAATGTCAACGCGTTGAACCGTTCCGTCAGCACGCGTTACCGCGAGCTTCACCGGCATCGGCGCCATCCCGCGGTCTTCGATTGTTATCGCAGTTGTATTTCCATCTGATGCTACGCTTGCAATCGCCTGATCCAATGGCCACGCGTTGTAGAACCATGTATTCCAGAACCAGCTCAGATCCTGCTTTGCTCCCGTGTCCATCGCGTTGAAGAAGTCTTCGGGATACGGATGCCGATTAACCCACTGTTGGCCGTATTCACGAAATGCTTGGTGGAAAGTTGGCTCGCCGAGCATGCCGCGCAATGCGGCCAGGACCTGTGCGGTCTTGTCGTAGTAGAGAATGTTGTAGGTCTCTGACGGAAACAGATCACCGCGTGTCATCAGCGCCTGATCCTGGCCTGCGGCCGCGACATGGGTGTAGAGCAGGCGTTGGCCCTGTTCTGTATCAGCTGGCCGGCCGCCGGTGCGTGGCTCGCCGTACAACGCGCGCAGCCCCTGAGCTTCATCGTATTGGGTGAGTCCCTCGTCCATCCAGGGAAAGCGGGATTCGTTGGAGCCGACCATCATCGGGAACCACATGTGCCCTGTCTCGTGCATCAGGTCACCAGCGAGTGACAGTGTATCGGCCCACGGCTGCATCACGGTCATGCGCGGGTACTCCATTCCGCCGCCCGTGAGAATTCCTTCCATGGACGTCATGCTGGGCCATGGATACTTCCACAAGTACTTCGACAGCTGTTCGATAGCATCACGCGTGAAGCGTGCGCCGCCTATTGCCCACGCAGCGGCTGGCGCACTAATGCGGTAGAAGCTGTAAATGTCGACCGTGTCGGGCCGTTGTCCGGAGTCCGTCACGAGTGCGCGGGTAGCGTCCCATACGTAACGATCGCTCGTCCCCCACGCGAAATCTCGGACATTCGGCGCTGTAAACTGCCATGTGACGGCTGGTGATTTTGTAGCGAATGCAGCGTTGCCGTCGTCGGGTTTGCTTATGGTTACCACCGATCCGCTCCGCCGAGCCTCTGCGAGTTTCGCGCGAGCGCTGGCGCTGAGGATAGCGTTGGCATTCCGCAGTGTACCAGTAGCGCCCACTACCCATCCGCGCGGTACGGTCACGTTGACGTCGTAGTCCGCGGGATCCATGTAGAACTCGACCGACAGCACATACTGGTCCGCAACCCAGCCTTCGACGTCGTCGTACACTGCGATCTGCGGGTACCAGTAGCCCATGAAGTAGAGGTGATCCTCCCGCCCTTCTCGCCCATCTGATGGAGTGAGAGCGGGAATGTAGGACCATGCAAAATCGAGAGACACACTATCGTGTGGCATTAATGGCGCAGCGAGAGCGATACGCATCACCGTGCCACTAATTACGTAACGACTGGTTGCACCCGCACGGTGCGATGGTCGTGTCTGGGGCGCGGCATGCGGGTCAAGGGAAACGCCGTTGACGCCGACACGGGTAATGTTCATGCCATCCGTGACCGGCGTAACATTGTCGCGCCGTTCGCTCCCCGCACGAAATACATTTTGGCGCAAATGCACCATTACCTGCGAAAGCGTATCTGGCGAGTTGTTGAGATATACAACGTGCTCTGACCCTGTCACCGTGTTGGTGGTGGGATCGAGTGATGCGTCTATCTTGTAGCGCGCGTGCTGCACCCAGTTTCTCGGTCCGGGCGCGCCGGTGCGCGTACGGGTTCCCTTCTCTACGGCCCTGGTAAAACCGGGCGATTCATAAACCGCGCCCGGGATTGGGCGAAGGCTTCCGAGTATGCCGGTAGATGTGACAGTCGGATTGGGACGCGACTGTGCGGGGAGGAGCGCTGGGCAGATGCCAAGCGCTAGCAGCAGCGGAAGTGTTAAGCGAAGCGACACACCCATGCTCAGTTACCGGGATGGTATTCGCGTTCGGTGTGGCCTCTCAGCTGCGATGGAGAGAAGTACACGGTTCTCAGATTTCCCGTGCTGTAGCGTTGCGCTTCATCGTTGAAGTGGGACGATTCCGGATGGCCACTCTCGCCGCCGGCCGTGATAGCACGCGCGCGCACGCTATCACCGAACTCGACCACGGCGACGAAGCTATTGCCGTTGGTGCCATACCACTTCTTGGTACCGGGGTAGGCATGCGCGCCGAATGACGCGAGCGATCCCCACAGGGACGAGGTGAAACCCACCGGGATACTCGGCTTCGCGTCGTTGAACGGCTGCACGATGTCGCCGGTCACGCGCTGGAACCGATTGATGTCACCCCACGGGGTCTTCCAGCTTCCGAAATCTGCGGCAAGCTTGTCCGAAGCAGCCGACAACGCTTGAAGCTGCTGCTCTGGCGTGGCCTGGTTGGATGCATACTTCTCTGGTGACATGCCAGCAGTCGCGCGCGGGCTTACCATGCGTGCGAGCTCGCCACCCCAGAATACAGCCAGTGACGTGGGGACAGAGCTCACCGACCAGCGGTAGTCCCAGGTGCGCAACATGGCGATCTGATCAGCCAGCTTGGCCTTCAAGGGGTTGGATGATGAAGCGTTGTTCCATGCTTTGAGAAGCGGTGGGATCATTATTTCGAACGCAGGGAGATAGCTATCGTACGCGGCGCTACGAAGTGATTCCATTGTGAAATCTTTCTTGCCGCTCAGTACGCGTATCGCGTGCAACCCGCGCGCCGACTCACCACCTACGTCAACGTAGCTGGGAAAATCCTTCTTCTTTGGGCTATACGCACCGGCGGCTGACCATGGCGCGTTGTTGCTGTTGTACAACCAGCCATTCTTCGGATTTAACAGCAAGGGGCTCTGATCAATAGAGAGCACATTGCCCCACTCGGTCTTCGGATTGCTACCATCGACGGGATGAGTCCAGTCGAAGGAGGTGTCACGACGTGGGATGAAGTTGGCGTGGAAGTACGCGATGTTGCCGTCGCCGTCTGCGTAGATCGTGTTGTTCGACGAGTTGGTGTGCAGCTCCATGGTTTGCCGGAAGGCTTTGTAGTTCATCGCCTTGGTGCGCGTGTAGGATTGAATGAGCGCCTTTTCCGGTGCCTGCATGAGCTTGATGCTCACCCACCGGCCGTCGGTCTTCCGGATGACCGGTCCGTGGCCTGTGTAGTACGCAGTGAACTTCTGCTCTGCCATTCCAGATGCTGTCTTATACGGTACCGTGATCGTGCTAATGATCATTGGCCGCTCCTCGTTTCCGTATTTGTAATAGAAGCGATCTCCTTTCTTCTCGACTGTCTCCAGATATTCTGTTATCGCGTTGACACCGCTCGACATGTGCATCCAACCCACGCGCGTGTTGAACCCCTGATAAACGAAGAACTGGCCCCACGTTACGGCGCCATACGCGTCGAGCCCTTCATCGCTTGTCATCTGTAACTCCGAGCGGAAGAAGAACGACGTGTGTGGATTGATCAGAAGAAGAGCGTGGTGATCGATAGTATTGAACGGAGCGACTGCGGCGCCGTTGGATCCAGTTGGCTCCGGTGGTGGAAGAACACTCGACGCTGGTTCAGTGGTTAGAGGGCCATTGCCGTAGAAGGCCTGTAACTGCCTGAGATTGACGCGTTCGATGTCGCCGCCAATGCTCCCTTCGCTGAATGTGAGTGCCATCCATGGCTCGAAATGCTTGATGGCAAGCGGCTTCACATCCGGATGCTTGTAGAGGTAGAAGTTCAGGCCGTCGGCCCACGCGTTCATCAACGTCTTGAGCCACGCGGGACTGGTAGCGTACGTCGCCTTCATTGAGTCCGGGTTGATGAAGAGCTTCATGCGAAGGTCCTGATATATCGCGTGTTCGCCCTCCGCTTCCGCAAGCCGTCCCATCGAGTTCAGGTAGTTGGTCTCGACGCGGTTGAAGTCGTCCTCTGCCTGAGCGTAGATCATTCCGAAAACAGCGTCGGCATCGGTCTTCCCGTGGACGTGCGCGATTCCCCAGTCATCCCGGGTGATTGTCGCATTCCGGGCCTCCTTCTGCCATCGTGCGACGTCCTGCGCGCCTAAAAGCTGGGGGACGAACGAGCCGGCGAGAACGGAGAGGAAGAAAGCTAGTTTTTTCATGCGTGGCACTGACCTGTGATGGGTAGGGCGACAGCGGCATGGATATTGGAACGATCCCGCAAATATGAACAATCCGGGAGCCTCCTGCACTTGCTCTACGCGTGGCGGACTGAAATCATTGTGTCGTGCACATCGCCTTCGTAACATCGGCCGCTCATAGAGACCTGACTCCCGACGATCATCTTGCGGTTACCGCCCTGGAGAGGCGCGGCGCTCAGGTCACTGGCACCGTCTGGAACGACCAGTCGGTTGACTGGGGCCGGTTCGACGCGATAATCGTTCGTTCCACCTGGGATTACCATAGCCACTCGCAGGATTTCCGCGCCTGGATCGACATGCTGGACGCGATGAGTGCACCGGTATGGAATCCGCCTGAAATGCTTCGCTGGAATATGCAAAAGACCTATCTCCGTGACCTGGAGCGCGCTGGCGTGCCAGTCATTCCGACAGAGTGGCTGACGAAGGGGGCACTGCCGGATCTCGGAGCGCTACTGGAGAAGCGTGGGTGGAGCGATGCTGTGGTGAAGCCGGTAATTTCCGCGGCTGCAAATCGGACATGGAGAATCTCGCGTCGCATCGATCTTAAGTCTGTTGAACAGATAGCGGAATCGCTTGCGATCGGCGACGTGATGGTGCAGCCGTTCATCCCTGAGATACAGACCCACGGCGAGTGGTCGCTCATCTTCATTGACGGAGACTTCAGTCATGCAGTGCGCAAGACGCCGAGTGAAGGCGACTTCCGCGTGCAGGCGCATCTTGGTGGAGAGGCGGCTACGGGAGATCCAGGCGCCAATGTGATCCGCATTGCTCGCCGAGTGCTGGGCGCAGTGCCGTCGGAGTGGTTGTATGCGCGGGTAGACGGGATTGAAACGAGGGCGGGTTTTGTCCTTCTAGAATTGGAGACGCTGGAGCCGTCGCTCTACTTCCTGCATACTGAGAGCGGTCCTGTGCGATTTGCCGAGGCGATAATCGCTCGCGCAAAGCGCAGACGCTAACTGATCAGCTGGCCACAAGTGCTATGACACTGGCGGCGAGTGGTCCGACGCTGGTGCGGTTTGGAGTCCATGGAAGGGTGTCGCCAGCCAGCTCGCCGAGTGAGGCGAGTCCGAAGACGAAGGCTAACATGCGAGACGCAAACCACTGCGCGGGAGAAATCGCGGGGACGAGCTCTGGACGGCGCGAAGGAGCCGGGGGAGTTGTTGGCAGAGTTGGGTTAGCGCACGACAACCAAAATCTGCCACATCATCCCGGAAACAACTTCAACAGCTCGCCATACCCTTCCGCCTGCATCTGATCCACCGGCACAAACCTCATCGCTGCGGAGTTCATGCAGTACCGCAGGCCAGTCGGATCCGGCCCGTCGTCGAACACATGCCCCAGATGTGAATCTGCCTGCGCTGAGCGTACCTCAGTCCTGCTGCGCGCGAGCTTGTTGTCGGTTCTGGTCGTCACGTTTGACTCATCCAATGGTTTTGTAAAACTGGGCCAGCCACAGTGTGCGTCAAACTTGTCCAACGAGCTGAACAGCGGCTCGCCCGACACGATGTCCACGTAGATCCCCGCTTTATGGTTGTCGTTGTATTCGTTAGAGAACGGCGCTTCGGTCGCTTCGTGCTGCGTTACGCGGTATTGCTCGGGAGTGAGCTTCTTCTTAAGCTCGTCGTCGCTGGGCTTCTGAAAGTTTACCGGGGTCATTGCATCCGCCTGATGGTCATGTGTGGTTGTATACCCACACCACACCGTTGTCAGAGAAAGTTAGTGAGCTGCGGCTGAACGTGCTGCTGCCTGTGAGGGAGCCGGTGTACTGGTTGTAGTTCGCCTGCGTGCTGTAGCTGGGTGCGAACACCACCGCGTTTCCATTCTGGTTCCAGGTTCCCGCTTCCGCGTCGTTCGCCGAATTGGTCGTATAGCCGTTGTACACGGTCTCGTTGATGGACTCGTTGTACGTTCCGTCATTGTTGAGCGTGTAGATGTCGCTTTGGATCGTGACGGTATTCGCGCCCGCCGAGTAGGAGTATGGAACTGCGCTGCCGTTCACCGTTTGGAGCGAATAGCTGCCGCTCGTTATTTGTGTGGACGGAGCGGTGTTGTCGGTACACGCAGCCGCTGCGGCGAGTATCGCAACTGCGGTAAGTGACTTGAATATGCGAGAGCGCATGGCTGTATTCTCCTGGAACCCTGCCGGTTTCGTGGACGCGGTACAGTGCCGGTCATTGGTTGTTACTCCCACAATGCGGCTTATGTGCCACAGCGTCACCGAATGACGAACCGATCCATTGTTCGTTGCACAAATGCGCGCGACTTTTGCTTCTGCACGATGTCACCTTGTTGACAGCTTCAATGCGTTCTTGCTTGCAGAACTCTGAGTTATGCGCGCACATACGACGCACATGATGCAATCTTCGCCCGAATGTAACCCAGTTGACAGTTTCAACGTTTATCGTTTGGGAAACTCTAGCGGAACGTCGTCAGCAACGTCTAGCCGTACGAACAACAAAGCACGATGCGGTGTAGGAACCTGCACCCACTGGAGGTTGTGATTATGAACGCGAAGGTTGTAGGTTCTGTTGTGAAAATCGCGAGCATCGCCGCAGTACCGATTGCGGTGTTGTCGATTGCTGTACCCGCAAACGCGCAACAACGTGGCCAGCGCGAACTGTTCGATTGGCGCGGAAGGGTTGATCAGGAAATTCGCGTGGAGATGCAAGGCGGTCGCACATCGGTCGTGGCGATGGGTCCGCGTGAGATGCCTGGTTACGACAACGCGCGTGCAATCAGCGGTGTGCCATCGACGAACGGATACGTTAGCGTGCAGATGCGGCAAGGCCGCGGTACTGCCGATGTCGTCCAGCAGCCATCCGCGCGAAATGGATACACGACAATCGTTCGCATTCGCGACAGGCAAAGTGGAGCAAGATGGTATGATGTTGCCGCGTTTTGGCAGCCGGCGGGTAACTACCGGTACAGGAATTCCGGACAGTACGGTCAGTATGGAAACAATGGCCGGTACGACAACGACGGCCGGTACGACAACAATGGCCGGTACGACAACAATGGCCGGTACGACAACAATGGCCGGTACGAAGACGATGACCAGTACGGCCAGGACGGTCGGTACGGCAATTACGGCCAGTACCGACGGTATCCGTCTCGTGTAGTAGTGGTTCAGCAGCCTGGGAAGTCACTCCCGAGTGACAACCAGGGCCGACAGTCTGGCCGACTGTCTGATAGGTCGCGTGGAGGCTGGAATCAGCGGGGTCAGCCTGGTCAGGCGGGCCAGTCTGGCAAGTCTCTACCAGGCGCGAACAGAAATGCTCAGCAGCGTGATGACGGCCAGCGCGGACATTAACGCCGCCGGCCGACGTGAATGAGATGCAGTCTCTCGGATTTCCGGGGGGCTGCATTTCCGTTTTACGCCAAGAGGCTCTCATTCCGCAGGCAATGCGACAACTTGCGTTGTTCGCGTATTTGCCGTACAACAAATGCAGGGTTCAGGTCGTACGGTTTGCGTAGGTCGGCAACCTATGCGCAAACAACTGCCGCCCACGCCATCGCGGGTCTCTCGATCATATGAAGTTCATACTGGTACGCTGGCGCACCGCCGCATCATCGCTTGCCGCCATCTTGGTGGCAGTCGCCGTCATGGCTACCGGCTTGCCGGCGCAGGGCGCATCCGCCGGTTCGCACGACTATACGCAAGCCGACGTCGATTTCACGCAGGGGATGATCATCCATCATGCCCAGGCCGTGGTGATGTCCGACTGGGCAGCCACCCACGGAGCGCGGCCCGGTCTCCTCCTCCTCTGCAAGCGGATCGCCCTGTCGCAGCGGGACGAGATCACGATGATGCAGCACTGGTTGCGGGATCGTCACCTGGCCGTCCCGGATCCGCTTCACATGCT
Organism: Gemmatimonadota bacterium; assembly: GCA_041691775.1. Classification (GTDB taxonomy): domain Bacteria; phylum Gemmatimonadota; class Gemmatimonadetes; order Gemmatimonadales; family Gemmatimonadaceae; genus Fen-1247. The sequence continues at coordinate 28,998 of JBEPUB010000005.1, read as the reverse complement.
AGATGGCGACCAAGCGCCGATGCACGACATGAACCGCGTGGCCGGCATGGGCGGGACAGGCATGCCCGGCATGGACATGGGTAACCATCCGATGATGATGCCGGGAATGCTCACCCCCGCTGAGATGCACCAGCTCGAAGCTGCCCGGGGCTCAGTGTTCGATCGACTCTACCTTACAGGGATGATAAAGCATCACCAAGGCGCCCTCGGCATGGTGGCCACGCTGTTCGCGACGCCGGGCGGGGGGCAGCAGCCGGAGCTCTTCTCCTTTGCCACCGATGTAGATGCAGGCCAGCGCGTCGAAATGGCGCGCATGCAGGAAATGTTGAACACGCTAACCCCGAGTCAAACCAAATGACACATAAGCTCGCGTTCTTCCGCAGGCCCTCCGTTCTGTGTGCGTTGGTGTACGCAGCCGCATCTCTGGCGCTGACGTCACCTGCATGCGCCCAGTCCAGCACCACCGATCCACGCGTCGGCCTCAAAGCTGGGCTGTACGATGCGGGCGTCGCGGCCAAGGGCCTCGATCTCGTCGCGCACAGCAACAAGCCGGATGTCTTTCATCCCAACGACCCGGGCGGTTTGACGTATGCCAATTCTGACATGGCGTTCGGCGGTCATTACCTATATCAGGGAAATTTCAGCGGGCTGCAGATATGGGATATCGCAAACCCACTGGCGCCGAAACTAACAGACGCCTACGCATGCTTTACCGAGCAGGGCGATGTATCGATCTATGGGCATCTACTGTTCGTTTCCGCGGAGAATACCGGCAACAGGTTGGATTGCGGTAGCCAGGGCGTGCACGACAGTGTGAGCAAGGAGCGGTTTGTCGGCATTCGCATCTTCGACGTCGCCGATCCGATGCATCCCAAGCAGGTCGCCGATGTGCAGACCTGCCGAGGCTCGCATACACACACGCTGGTGCCAGATCCGATCGACAAGCGTGTGGTTTACGTGTACGTGTCGGGACTGGCGCGGGTACGCTCGAGTAATGAGTTGGCTGGCTGCGAAGGCGGCGACGTCACCGATCCCAACAGTGCGTTGTTCCGCATCGAAGTAATTCGGGTTCCGCTCGCACATCCCGAGCAGGCGAAGGTCGTCAGCTCGGCGCGCATCTTCAACGACCTCACAGCGCCGCCAATGCATGGTGTCGCGTATGCCGACACTGCGAACGGAGCTGCGGTGCAGGCCGCGCGCCGCATGCTAGGCCGGATGGGATTGCCAGCAAGCACGACTGCCGCTGATTCCAATCGTGCCGCACACCTGATCGCCGAAATGCAGGCGAGTCGCGCAGACACGATGCGTGAGAGAATGTTTACGGATTCGCTGCGCCAGATGGGGGCGACAATTCGCGCTCCGGGCGGTGGTGCGCCGCGCGGCGGACCCTCGCAGTGTCACGACATCACCGTCTATCCAGAGGCTGGTCTTGCGGCTGGCGCGTGTTCCGGATACGGGATTCTGCTTAACATCAAGGATCCGCTTCACCCCGTGCGTCTACAGGCCGTGGCGGATTCCAACTTCGCGTTCTGGCATTCGGCGACGTTCAGCAACGATGCATCCAAGTTGATCTTCACCGACGAGTGGGGCGGAGGTACTCAGCCCAAGTGCCGCGCAACCGATCCAATCGATTGGGGAGCTGACGCACTATTCACGCTGCACCACGGCACGCTCACGCACGTGGGTTACTACAAGATGCCGGCTGCGCAGACCGCGACCGAGAATTGCGTTGCGCACAACGGCGGCTTGATTCCGATTCCCGGCCGCGACATAATGGTGCAGGGATGGTACCAGGGCGGAGTGTCGGTGTTCGACTTTACAGATCCCGCTCATCCGAAAGAGATTGCGTATTTCGATCGCGGACCGATCGATGCGTCGAAGCTGGTGATCGGTGGCTACTGGGCTGGCTACTACTACAACGGCTACATCTACGGCTCGGAGATCGCACGCGGCCTGGACGTGTTCAAGCTGACGCCGACCGCGGATCTGACACAGAACGAGATTGACGCCGCGAAGCTCGTTCGGTTCGCGCAATTGAATCCGCAGAGTCAGCCGAAGCTGGTGTGGCCGGCGGCGTTTGTTGTAGCGCGCGCGTACGTGGACCAGCTGGTTCGTGATAACGGGCTACCGGCGGCGCGCACGTCGGCGATCGAGAGTGCGTTGAAGAGCGCCGAGAGGACGAGTGGCGCGCGCCGCGCGAGTGCGCTGAAGGAACTAGCTGGACAACTGCGCAGCGAAGCCGCGGGCTCAAATGATGGAGTGCGGGTGCGTGCATTGGCGGACGTGGTCACCCGGTTGGGGACGAAGTAGGTACGACTGTAGTTGATGCTTCGGAGTCAGAGATCGTGGAGTCGGGCGCGCTGAGGAGGCGCGCCCGTCTTTCTGCCGATATAACCGAGGATTAAATCGACGATGAGACTTCTTACTCAACTCAACTTCGGCGGGAATTGCGAGGAGGCTTTCCGTTTCTATGAAGCGCATCTCGGCGGAAAGATCACAGTCATGATGCATCAGAGCGACGCACCAACTCAGAACAATGCGTCGCCCAGCACCGGAAGCGCCATCATTCACGCGCGGATGAACATTGGAGCGACGGAGCTGCTTGGCAATGACGTGCCGCCGGACTTCTTCAAGCCGATGCGAAGCGCTTACATCTATCTCTCTTTAGACGACTCGGAAGAGGCCGAGCGAGTACACGCCTTGCTTGCCGAGGGCGGTGACGTGTACATGCCTCTCGCGGAGACGTTTTTTGCGTTTCGCTTCAGCATGCTGCGTGATCGATTCGGGACGTTATGGTCGATCATTCACCAACGACCAATGGGACAGGCCGTTTAGTCACGATGGGGAAATCGTTGCTACGCATACTTCAGAATCTCAGCACATTCGCCAACTCCGTATTGGAAACCGGACAGTCGACAACAGCTGACGAAGAGTACGAAGTGAGGACGACGTTTGATAGTCGGAAGTATGCGATGGATGGGAGCGACCGAGGCTGTCAATAGGGGTCGCACAGCCGGTTCTAGTGTCCCGGGACAAACTGCCACCGCGCGGTGACGGCGACGACCACCGGTACATCGCCGGACGCAAGCGGCGTTGGCGGAGCTGGCGTTGCCCGGATCTGAGTCCTCACCAACGAGCCACTCCCGATATTGGGCGCGGACGCAAGCTCATAGTATGTTGTTCCCAACCCGCCGCCGAGCGTCGTCACTTCGATGAGCGAACCAAGCGTACCACCGGCGGCACGAGCGATTGTTTCCGCGTCGGCGTGGGCTCGCTCGACTGCTTGTGTAAGCGCGTCGCGGCGTATTTCCTCGATTCGACTCGACGTGAACTGAACCTGCCCGATCGAAGTTGCGCCTGCAGCGAGGGCAGCGTCGATAACCTTGCTCAGATTAGTAAGCGCGCGGATGTCGGCACGCACTCCGTTTCTTGCAATGAAGCTGATGGCGGGTTGCGTAACAGCGCCGCCGCTTGAGGGTGAGCCGCCCATCGACATCTGCATGCGCATGAAATCCGTGCTTACTGTAAAGCCGGTTGTTGACAAATCGGAGTTGCTAAGTCCACTCCCACGAAGTGCTGCGAGCACAGACGTCGTCGCGGTTGCGTTGGCCGCCGCGGCGCCGCTGGCGCTCGCGGCGCGAGACTCAACCGCGATCGTGACGCTCGCCCGATCAGCTGCGATGTGGGACTCTCCGCGACCGCTTGTGGTGACTAACGGAGACGTCGCATTGGGCAGCATGCTCTGCGCAACCGCCGCGCTCGGACATGTCATACTGCAGAATCCGAGAACCCCGCCCGTAAGCATCAGAGCTTTCAACCGCATGCGTCATCTCCCTTGAGAGTTGTCCATAAGATAGCGGGGCGGGGCGCGCGCTGCCGGAGCGCCGCTTATGGGGGATATTGAACCGGAATCCGCAGGCTATTGGCCTGAATTCACTCTAGCCTGAACCGGGATTGAGGATACATTCAATTCCTGGCCAGCGAGCACCCGGCCGGAGATTGACGAGCCGAGAAAGGGGGCGCCGTATGAATATGCGAACGAAGTGCATTAGCTACAGCACGCTGTTGATTCTTGCCATTGGCTGCGGTGACAGCGCCACGGGTACTCGGACACCAACGGTCAGCGGGCAGGATGCACTCGCGAGCCTGCAGAGCAGCCTCCCGAGAGCCGGAGCGGCACTCGGTGCGTCGACTCTCACCACGGCCTCCATTGGTGCGATCACGGCATCCGATGTGGGACAGGCTACCGTCACAATCGATGGCGTGTCTGCTCAGGCGTTCGCGTTCGCGCTGCAGACCACATTCCCTGCGGGAACGTGTCTCGAGCAACTCGTGACCATCATCCCGACCTCGACAACTTTCGGCGCGCTTGCACCCAAATCGATATGCACGCCTCCACCGAGCGGAGTCGCTTTCATTATCTGGCAGACCAGCTCGGCTTCGGCACCTCCTGACCGCATCGTGATCGTTTATGCCAATCTGGGAACAGTCACGTTCGCGGATTTCGGAGCGTTCAGCTCTGACACGAGCAGCGCGTTTCCAGCGTTCGCGATTTACATGGAACGTAGTGGAGCAATATCGTTCTCCAGCGCTGGAACATTCACCAGCTCGGTTGGGAGCGTCGGTCAGGTATGCTCACCTCCGTTGCCGTCATTCGCGACGTCGGCGACTTGCGCTCGCGCGACGTTCGGCGCCGCAGGTCACGTCTCATTCGTCGCAGAGTCAGCCCTGGGCTCCGGGGTGAGTAATCACTCGCTGGACATTCCTGCGATTGACGTGCCGGGAATCATCGAGAATTTCACGGGGTTGATCAAACGATAGCTGCATCCGCCCATGGAGTATCAATGCCCCTCGATGTGGCGATCGCCAGCGGTACGATGATGACTCCGATCGGCGAGTTACTGATCAGCGCGTGCGCCGAAGGGTTGTCGAGCATTCGCTTCGAAGGCACGTGGACTCGATTGATGTCACCGATCGAGTCCACCGACGAGTCCACCGACGAGTCCACCGACGAGTCCACCGACGAGTCCGCCGACGAGCGTGCAATTGCGATCTTGAGGCTGGCGCTCGCCGAACTCGGTGCGTACTTCGATGGCACTCTTCACAGCTTCTCCGTTCCCTGTTTTCTACAGGGAACCAGCTTCCAGAAGAGTGTCTGGACCGCATTGCAGAACATTCCGTACGGACAGGTGACGTCATACCAGGGGATCGCGGATCGCGTGGGGAATCGAAAGGCCGTTCGCGCAGTTGGTGCGGCGAATGGACAGAACCCTGTGCCGATCGTCATTCCGTGCCATCGCGTTATAGGATCGGATGGCTCGCTCACAGGATTTGGCGGCGGGATCGAACGAAAGCAGTGGCTGCTGGAGCACGAAGGAGCGCTGCCACGTTGTCTGGTTTGAATGAGTAGGACGTAGGGCCGCTCTTCCGAATCTGATTCCGTGCGCTGATCATCGAGATCAGATGATTCGCTCATGCAGCACTGAGCGAGCGCCAGATATGTACATTTGTCGTTGACTATTGTGGCCGTAGCCACGCCAACCGCACGCTATCATCCCCCGACCCCGCACTGAGATGGCAAATTCAACTTTTGGTCCGATCGCTGACGCGATCTATACCGACCTGGACAACGAAGTAGGCCTCACGCGTCGCACGCTCGAGCGATTTCCATCGGGCCACAATGACTGGCGCCCGCACGTCAAATCCATGACGCTTGCGCAGCTTGCGTCGCATGTCGCCGAGCTACCCGGCTTTGCCACGGCGATCGTCACGACGGACGGAATGGATTTCGCCAAGGGCGATTACGTATCCCACTCATGCAATAGTGCAGCGGAACTGTTGGCTCTCTTTGACTCATCAGTTGCTGCATTGCGCGCAGCGCTGGCCTCTGCAGATAACGCGTCGCTTGCACGGACGTGGACGCTACGGAAAGGAGAGGAGGTGATCATCACCGGACCGAAGGGCGAGCTCATCCGCGGAATTGCGCTCAATCACTTGGTGCATCACAGGGCGCAGCTCGGGGTTTATTACCGGATGCTCGATATTCCGGTGCCGGCTTTGTACGGACCGTCGGCGGACGAGGGGCGTTAGGGATTATGGCGGTGCCTGACGCAACTGCATCAGGCACCGCCCATGCCGTTATACACGCAGTCGTCCGAATTATGCGGGATGTATTGTCAGAAATCTTGCGTGACAAATGCCAGCGTCATCGCAGAATTCCGTTGGGCGCTGCACTACTCTGTCCGTAGCGTGACTGCGGGATCCACCAGTGTCGCACGCCGGGCGGGAAGATACGCGGCAAGCAGCGAGGCAGCTCCAAGCACCACGACGCTGCCGATAAACGCTGCAGGATCCATCGGACCGACACCGTAAAGCAGTGATGTCATGATCCGGACCAGCGCGAACGCACCAAGTATCCCGATTGAGAGCCCCAGGACCACGAGCCCGGTCGCGCGGCCGACGATCAGCCGCAGTATACGCCCAGCGTCAGCACCGAGAGCCATCCGCACCGCCATCTCGTGCGTGCGTTGCAACACGCTGTGCAGCATTACCCCATATACTCCGGCGACGGCGAGGATGAGCGCTATGAACGCAAATGCAGTGAACATTCCACCAAAGAGCCGCTGTCTCCAGAGCGATCTACGCAGCACTTCACCAAGCCCCACGATCTCCCCCAACGGAATTCCGGGATCTGTGATCCGCACCAGCTTCCGCAGCGCTGGTGCCGTTGCCGACGCGCTGTTGGTGCGCACCATGAGAGACATACTCGTGGGCGTGCTGGCGGCGGTAAACGGCACATATACCTGTGATGCAGGAGATTCATCAAGGCTCGAAAGTCGAGCGTCGTGTACGACACCGACGACCGTGAGCCAATGGTCGCTGATCCGCACGCGTTTTCCAATCGGGTCGTTTCCTGGCCAGAACAACTGAGTCATACGCTGATTCACCACCACTACCGGCGCATTTGCCTGCACTTCCTGCGGAGTGATGGAGCGGCCGCGGTAAAGTGGCATCCCGACGACTCGAAAATAATCGGCGGAAATTCCGCGATAGTCGGCGGATGGTCGCATCCCTCCGGGCAGCGGATGTCCCTCGATCTCAAAGTGGACCTTTCTGCCATCGGTAACCGGTGGGCGCGAGACAGCAGCAGCGCTTGTCGCACCGGGCAGTGTCGCGGCCTTGTCCACAAGTTGTGTGTACAACCGATTGCGTGCTGCTGAATCACTGTACTGTCCTCCCGCTGCTGGTACCTCCGCGGTGAGTACGGGAGCCGGATCGAAACCGGGATTGACCCGCTGCAGCTGAAGGAGACTGTGTACCATCAGTATCGCACCAGCGAGGAGCACGGTTGCAAGTGCCAGCTCCAGAACCACGAGTGCGCTCCGCATTCGCTTCTGCGTCCGATTCATCGATACTCCGCGTCGGCCGTCGCGCAGCGTGCTCATGAGATCAGGCCTGCCTGCCGCCAACGCCGGAGCAAGGCCGAAAATCAACCCGGTTCCTACCGACACAAACAGGGTGAAGAGCAGCACATGGGAGTCGATGTTGAAGACCAACCAAAGCGGCGTCTGGAACGGGAGCGCGCTGACGATCACGCGGAGTCCCGCGTATGCGATCCCGACGCCCACCACTCCGCCGATCAGCGCGATCACGATGCTCTCGGTGAGGAGCTGACCAACCACCTGTGCGCGGCGCGCGCCGAGTGCCATCCGGACAGCGATCTCCTGCTGACGTCCCGCTGACCGCGCGAGGAAGATCGTCGCCATGTTGCTGCAGGCAATCAGCAGCACCAACGCGACCGCGCCCAGCATTATCAGAAGTACCGGCTTGAACCCTCCAGTCCGCACCTCGTCGAAGTCTGCGACCCGAACTCCGTGGCCGGCGTTGGTTTCCGGATACATCGTCGCCAACCGAGAAGCCACCGCGCTCAGATCCTGCTCTGCTGCAGCGAGCGAGGTACCTGCACTCAACTTCCCGACAGCTCGCAAATATCTGCTACCACGTGCTTCTCCCGTTTGCGCAGGCGCAAATGGAATCCACATCACCTGATTATCCGGAAAGCCGAAGTGTGCAGGCATCACCCCGACGACAGTGCTCGGCTCACCGTCGATGATGACCTTACTGCCAACCGCGTCGGGGCTTCCGCCGAAGCGCTCGGTCCACAGCTTGTGGCTCAGGAGCACCACTCGGTTCTGTCCAGCAACGCCTTCATCGCGGAGGAACAGCCGGCCCAGCGCCGGTCGAGCATCCAGCATTTGAAAGAGGTTAGGCGAGATTGCTTCGGCCTGAATTTGTTCCGCGTCACTTCCTGGACGAATCATTACGACGTCCTGGTCGTGGTAACCCGCTACAGCCGTCAGGCTACTGCTCCCCGCTTTCCAGTCCGCAAGATCCGGATAGGACACGTCGCCCTCCTGATGTTCGGAAAGCTGCACGTCTCGTAGTGCTACCACTCGCTCGGCGTTGATGCCGGGCATTGGACGAATCAGGATAGCGTTGATGACGCTGAATACGGTGGTGTTGATCCCGATCCCGAAAGCGAGCGTCAGCACCGCAGTTACCGCAAATGCCGGGTCCTTGCCAAGGGCCCGAAGCGCGTAGCGCAGATTCCGCAGGAGAGTTTCCATGATGTCCGGAGTTGCTCTGATCTAGTGGACGGGTAGCTCTTGGAGATCAAATCGAGTCTAAACGTGCGTGTGAAGGTGCAAGTCGCATTGCGCATCTCCTCTTGGAAGCGAGGCGCCTCCCAACTGCGACGAGTCTCTGGTAACGCACTACTGCACGGGCAGGCTCACAATGCGACGTGGGTCATATCACAAAAATGTTGCACGCGCGAAGATAGCCTGCGAATTGCCGACTCGCCATGGGGCCACAGTTACGTTCAACGTACCTGCAGCGCGTGCGGCTGGGGTTCGAGTACTCGCTCCCGTATTCGCTGTTCGAGTCTCCTCAACACCGACTGCGCTCGCGCCAAATCGCGAGACGCGCGGCGACTTGCACATGCCGAGGGTCGTCGTTCTTCGGCAAGGTGGGGGCCGGCGAAGAAGACCACGCTGACGTTCGTCTCGCCCCAGGCCGCGTTCGACGCAGTCGGCAGCCGGCAACCCCGCTCAGACTCTCACCGTCCCTGCCGATACTGGTAAAGCACAATGGGTCGCGCGGACTTTCAGCTTTGGAGCCGCAGGCTTACGCCCAGGATATCTGTGTCGTTTCGACCGAACTCCCTGACAGTTGCAGTGCTCCCGCCGGGTGCGCCCGGTAGCGCGCTACGCGTCGACACTGCCTGGTGTCTCGCCGGGGTCGGGTCGCTTCTCCTATATGTCGTTTGGTTTTGCGCTGGTGCCCACTTCGGTCGCTGGATCCCGCGCGGGGGGCCGCTCGTCGTCAGTCAGGCAGCGATGGTTGTGTTCTACGCGCTCGCCGGCTGCATGCAATGGCGAGTGTCGCGTAACGGACTGATCGACGCGGCAACACGACGCGCGTGGCTGACTCTCGCCTCAGCGAATCTGGGTGTGATCGCGCTGAGCGGCCTGTGGTTCTTGCGCGCGTTGCGGGGTACAGGTCCCACCCCGACCGACCAACTCGATGTGGTGAGCACCGTCATCTACGCGCTGACGAATGCCGTCGGTTTCCTCGCCATTATCCGGTTTCCCACCTCGCAGAGATTGCGCGCGGATCGCGTCACGTTCTGGCTCGACGCCGGTGCCGTCGGATCGGCTGGACTGCTCCTCGCATGGCATCTGCTCTTTCGCGCCGCTATAGCCAGTGCTGGCGGCGGCGGGGCGAAGACCATCGGCGCACTGGTGTACCCAGCAGCGGACGTCATGCTGCTCTTCGGTACGATCGCACTCCTGATCCGTCGTCCCCTCCCGCGCAGCGTGGCGGCGCTAAGAGTTCTCACATTTGCGTTGGCCCTGAGCACGATCGCCGATGTGCCGATGGTGTGGGATTCGCTAGCCGGCGGACGGCACGGCGCAACCTTGTCTGATCTGCTCTACATCGTCGTCGCCTGGCTGCTTGGCGTGTCGGCATATGTCCAGTCGCGGCGGGTTCACATCGACCCGTCACGCGTTCGCGATGCCGTGGCTGACAGGGTGCCCACATACAGTCTCATGCCATATGCCGCGATCGGGATCGTCTATCTGTTCCTGGCGGTGGAAGCCTATCGCGTCGCGATGCCGCCCGGTCGCATCGCCGCCGGCGCGGGGTCCTCGCTGCTGACGCTGGTTGTCGGCGCCGCAGTGGTAACCGGTTTCGTCGTTGCTCGCCAAGTGGTCGTGCTCCATCGAAACGACGAATTGATGACGGATCGCCTCGTGCGCGAGGCCTACTTTCGGGCGCTCGTGCAGCACTCTTCCGATCCGATCATCGTCCTGAAATCGGGCGGCATCATCCGCGAAGCCAGTGCTGCCGTCGCCGACGTTCTCGGCCACGACTGGGAGAGCTTGGTCGGGCGCCCCATCACCGACCTCCTCGAGCCTGATAACGTAGCCGCCGCGTGTGCCGATCTGGAGAGCATCCGGGCCGAGTCCGGCATCGCCAGCCAGCGAGCGGCACCGCACGAGTGGAAATTTCGGCACGCCGACGGCCGGGCACGGTATATCGAGGTCCGCTGTACGGATCTCCTCGCCGATCCAACGGTTCACGGCATCATCATCAACGGCCGCGACATCACCGAACGTCGCATGTTGGAGGAGCAGCTCCGGCAGGTACAGAAAATGGAAGCGCTCGGCCAGCTCACTGGAGGCGTGGCGCACGACCTCAACAACCTGTTCACTGTCATCATCAGTAACGCGGAGCTTCTCGGCCTCGACATCGAGGGCCAACCCGAGATCCGCCAGTCGGTCGACGACATGCATGGTGCTGCCCGCCGTGGTGCCACGCTCGTGCGCAAGCTTCTCTCATTCAGCCGCGTCGACAAACTGGAACGCAGCCCGCTGCGGCTGGCGCCATTCTTCTCCGACATCGCCTATCTGCTGCGACGTATTCTGCCGGTGAACATCACTCTCGAGACATCTTCGCAGATGGATGAGTTCGTCGTGTTCGCCGACAAAGGAGCGCTCGAGCAGCTCTTCGTCAATCTGGCGACGAACGCCCGGGATGCGATGCCCGACGGGGGAACGTTGAGCATTGGCGTCTCGAGCCGGGTGCTGGACGAGGCGTTCTGTGCGGTGCAGGGCCGGGGAACAAGTGGCCGACACGTCATGATCTCGATCCGCGACACCGGATGCGGAATGACCGACGAAGTGCGGCAGCGTGTGTTCGAGCCCTTCTTCACGACCAAAGCACGCGGCGCCGGAACCGGGCTCGGGCTCACGATTGCCTATGGAGTAGTGCGTCATCATGAAGGGTTCCTGGAGGTGGAGAGCGCCCCAAGCGCTGGGACGGAAATCAGGATTCTTCTTCCGCTGAGCAATCTTGCCGAACTGCCAGCGACTCCGCGTGTCGCCCTAGATGTCAAACCTGGATTGGGGGGGCTGGTTCTCGTCGTCGAAGACGAAGAGCCGATCCGCCGTCTGACTCAGCGACTGTTGGAACGGCAAGGGTACACGGTTGTGAGTGCGGCCGATGGCCGCGACGCGTTGGACGTGATCGACGCCCACCGCGGGAAGATTGAGCTGGTGATCTCCGACCTGCTGATGCCGCGGATGGGCGGCAGGGAATTGCTCGCCGAGTTACGCGCGTCTGGTGAGCTGTGCCCGCCATTCCTGTTCGTGAGCGGCTACTCCGTCGATACCGCCAGCGACCTGCTGGCCACGGCGGGCGAAGTCGAGTTTATGAACAAACCGTGGGAGACTCGACAATTCATAGCGCGCGTCGAGGCCATGATGGAAGCCCACGCTCGGATCCCATCGTTCGCGGCGTAGTCCGAGCTTAAGGATTCTACGGCGGTTTGTCCGGCGCCCCAAGTCTACTAACTCACGGGTCCCGAAGGCGTCCCCCGCGGTCGGAATGATCTCGTCTGGCCAACACCTGAGCCAAGCTGCAAACGAGTCAAATAAAGCGAGCGCAGCGAGCCAATGAAAACGGATGCGGTGCCACGACCTCCCTGCCCAGGTCCGCCTCAACCCACCCGGCAAACCCTTGCGCGAGTCTTACATGCTCTCCGATTCGTGAATCGAGCCCATCAACACCGAACGACCTCATTACCATCCAAAGCTTCAAGCTCCGGAACCGACGCCCCAGCCGCACTCCGTAGTCCATGGCGCTGGGCCCGGGCTAGCAGAGCGCGTCACGGGCATACGTAGGCGTAAGGATGTACAAGTTGTCGTGTGCGCGAGCATGTCGCGCTACCCTGGTGTTACCCGAACTCTCCTTGGTTTCGGAAAAAACTATGAGACTTCACTGGCTGTGAGTGGACTCGTCAGAGCTACCAGACGACGTTTCCACAAGCCTGTATCTGGCGCCCGGGTCTTTCTCGTTGGTCGTGGTAAACTCCACTTCGCCCTCCTGATGCATCACGCGAAGCCAGCGATTGACTGTTGTCTGATGGACGCCGAGCTCTGATTGGAGCTCGGCTCGTGTGAGAGGTCCTTGTTCCCGTAGGAGACGGCGGATAGTCGGGCGTCGATCCTCTCGAGTATTGACGCGCGGTACCGCGTCCGTCTCGGTAAGAGCGTCGGATAGAGTGTACTCGGCCCATCGGCCACCACTCGTCATCCGAATAAGACCGCGCGTGGCAAGGTCACCGAGCTCGCGCGTAGCCACGCGGCTGTCCACTCCCGAGACCTGGCGATAACGCGCGTTCGTAATGGTCTCGCCATCACGCATCAGAGAAAGGGCCATGCGCTGATCTCTGGTGAGGCCGTTGGTTTTTGGCCCCAGACTCGTGAGCCATGTGAGTGTCCCAGGTTCGATGAGCGATTGTCTTGGAAAGACAACCCGGAATGTCGCAATGTTGTCTTCGAAGCGCGGAGGACTCATGTCCGCGGCGCGTAGAGATTCGATCATCGCTGGAATACCGGTGCCTCGGTGCTCTGCAATGGCCTCGCCGGTTTCAGGAGCAACAGCATCCTCGAGAAGCTGCATCAGGATAGTGTTGCGCGCGCTCGTGAGACCGCCTGTGCCCAGAGCGTCAACTGTAGTTGGCCCGTACAATCCACCCGGGTTGGTGATTGCGAGACGGTCGATAAATAGGTGGACTTGGACAGCTGTGCCACGCGCGTCAGGATATAGGTCACGGTGCGCGAGGGCGTTTACAAGTGCCTCACTCAGCGCCGCGCGAGGCAGTTCAGGATTGGTCGTACGCACGGCTCCGGCGTCGCGTCGCGGGTGTCGCATATTGCTGACGATGCGAGTAATAGTTTGAGTCGCCATCTGGCCGATGTTCCCCTCGATGCGTGCGTCGTCCAGGAATCTTTCACTGTTAGGCCCCAGTTCTCCGATCTTTCGTCCTGGGAATGCAGTGAAGAGGACGGCGAGCTGTGGGAAAAAGCGCTGCGGTTCATGGCCAAAGACAAGTAACCCCGCCACTGTCGGTACATACGTACCGTTTCCGTTCGGATGAGGAACGACAACCTTCAATGTGTGAAGAATATCTTCAGCGGCTCGCTCGCGGAGCTTTGACCGACGTTCGCGTACACGCTGCAGGAAGGCAGCGACCGCACGTTCATCCAGGTCGGCCAGAGTCGCGTTGATAACCGGTTCCTGGTCGTACGTCGGCTGTCCTCGTGCGGAGAGCATCACCTGGACTTCGTACGGACCGAGCTTACGGTCGGCATCACCCTGGCGCACAAATGCGCCATTGGTCATTCCGCTTGCGCGATGAAAGCACGGCTTCTGCGCCGGAAGGATCTCGGGTACTTCAGCGACGATGAGATACAAGCCATTGACCTGCTTGATGTCGATAGCGGCAGTGACTCGGGGCTCCAACTCGGCGCACATGCTCTGGAGGTCAGATTGGATGCGGCCAGGATCGTTTACGCCAACAACCTCGAAGCCCCGCGCCTCGTCGACACCAAGAATGATGACGCCGCCACCGGGTGAGTTGGAGAAGGCGGACAGGGTTTCCCACAGGCGTTTTGGGAGCCCGGTCTGGGACCTTTTAGCCTCTACGTGCCGGTGGTCAGTTCGGGCCCCTTGAAGGGTCTGGATGTACTCGTGGAGTTCGTCCGAAGTCATAGCCTTATCGTAGTTGGCCAATGGCGGCGCAAGGATGGCTGATCGCAGTACGCACGCAGCTCAGAACCAAGATCTAAGCATAAGCATAAGCATAAGCATAAGCATTCTCTGTGCAGTGCCTATGGTTTGTGCATTCCAGGCAGTATCCATAGACCTCTAGATCTCTACGAAGGGGATCATCAACAAGAATTCTCTCTTCACTGTTTATAAACAAAGAATCGCTTTATAATCAAATGCCACCTAAAAAGTCTTTACGTCACGTTCTAGTTCCGGAGAGCTCAAATGGCCATCCCAACCTCACTCCCGACCGACTGGGAACGGCTTGGCTTCCGCCAGGACCCGTTTTACGTCCGGCCACTCCCCGTCGCCGCCCTGAGTTCCGACCTTTTCGTCGGTCGAGAATCTGACCGTCATCGGCTCCAGAGCTTCCTGTCGAATTACGTCTCTGGAAAGACCATGGTTCAGGGACCGACCGGCGTCGGGAAGACCTCGCTTGTAAACGTGGTCCAGTATGAGCTCTATGCGGCGGCCACTCGCTTCCCGTTGTTCGAGATCGTCGAAACCCCAGAGAATGCCACTCGGGAATCGTTCCTGCTCCAGGTCATTTCCGCCGCAGTCTCGAGCCTCAGTCAGGCGTTCGGCCGCACCGATCTGGAAGCTGACGAGGAGTTTCGAACGGCGCAGGATGCGGTTACCCAAACGCTACGGACGGGGACGACGCTTGGTCTTTCAGGCGGGTTAGCCGGAGGGATACTCGGCGCGTCAGTCAATCAGACTACCACCGCAATTCCTCCACTCGCGCCGACGGTCACGGCGTTGATCAACCTCCTTCGGGGACTGGTGGCGGTCGCCGAGCGCAGAGGTTTCGCGGGTGTCATCGTCCCGGTCAACAATCTTGACGTGCTTCCCGTTGCGGCCGTCGTTCAATTCCTGAGCATGATCCGCGACGTGTGCGACGCGGTCGACGGTGTGCACTGGGTGTTCATCGGTGGACCGCATCTGTTCAATATTCTGGAGGGTAGCGCACGCCGTATCAGCGAATCGTTCACGTCGAATCCTATCTTGCTGGAAGCGCTCACGTGGCAGGATGTTGAGCAGGCGCTTGAGCGTCGTCGACGCGCGTTCGCCATCGAGCCGGAAACACCGCTACCAATCTCGATGGACATCGCGCGACTTGTCTATGAAGCGTCTGGTGGAGAGCTACGGTTTACGTTCGTGCGTCTCTCACGAACAGTGCTCGAGTTCTCTATTCGCTATCCATCTGAGCGTACCGTACCTGATGGTATCGCTTTGATGTTGCTCCAGGAATGGGCGCGCGGTCAGCTCGCCAGACATCCACTCACCGGGCGAGAGCAGGACCTGCTACAGTACCTGGTGGAGCACGGCACGATTCGTTCGCGCGACTACACGGCGGCCGGCTTCACGACAGCGCAGCATCTTTCCAGTCTGTTGCGGTCGCTGGAGAAGAAGGAGTATGTGAGAATCGTTGCAGAACAGGGAGTCGCGCGCGAGTACGGGCTGACGGGATCTGCGCTTTTGTCACTTGTGGGACGTGGCGGGGAGCTACCGCGACTCTCGCGTTCGAAGTTGGTCGTCGACACGAAGTAGCTTGACGACGTTCGCTGCCCGCCCTAGGTCTGCTGCGGCGCCGGCCCGGTATCGCCGCAATGCACTTACTACGCAACAATTCGCACGGCCGTTTCCTTAAGCACCTGCCAAACTCGCCCTACATGTTTTTCCTCTGTCCGAATGTTTCCGATAGCGAGCCGGAGCACGAATCGGCCACCTAATTTTGTGTGCGAGAGGAAAGCATCGCCCGTCGCGTTCACGCCATCTAGGATCTTCTGATTCAACACGTTGCGCTGTTCTTCAGCCATCCCAGCCGGCGCGTACCGAAAGCAAACGAGCGAGAACGGATGCGGTGCCATGATCTCCCAACCCGCCTCCGCCTCCACCCACTTTGCGAACTCCTGCGCGAGCCTCACATGCTCTCTAATACGTGAAGCGAGTCCCTCCGTCCCAAACGACCTCATCACCATCCAGAGCTTCAAACTCCGAAACCGCCGTCCCAGCTGCACCCCATAGTCCATCAGATCTACGACCTCGCCACTCTCCGCAGTCACCAGATACTCCGGCACCAACGAAAACGCCCGCTTCAACAACGCCCGGTCCTTCACCCACAGCACCGAGCAATCCACCGGCGTGAACAACCACTTGTGCGGATTCACCACCATCGAGTCAGCCCGATCCGCCCCATCCAGATAATGCCGCAGCTCCGGCACGATCCCAGCCGACCCGCCGTACGCCCCATCCACGTGCAGCCAAACCCCTTCCCGCTCGCAGATATCGGCGATCGCCGGCACCGGATCGATACTCGTGGTGCTCGTCGTACCTATAGTTGCGACGACGGCCACCGGCAGAAATCCGTGCTTCCGGTCCTCCGCGATCGCCGCCGCCAGCGCTTCCGGTCGCATTCGGAACTCCTCATCGACCGGAATATGAACCACATTCTCATGCCCGAACCCAACCGTGATCGCTCCCTTATCCACAGATGAATGCGCATGTTCGGAACAGTAAACGCGCAGTACAGGGACATCATCACGCCCAGATAGGCCGTTCTCCCGAACTCCAAGGTCCGCCCGTTCCCGAGCCGCGACCAACGCCAGCATGGTCGAGATACTCGCCGTGTCGTTGATCACCCCGAACCAGCCGGCCTTCAATCCCAGCGCCTGCCTCAGCCAGTCCAGCACGACCATCTCGAGCTCGGTCGCGCTCGGGCTGGACTTCCACAACATCGCGTTCGTATCCAGCGCCGCCGCCAGTAGCTCGCCGAGTATCCCGGGAATCGATGCGCTGATCGCGAAGTAGGCGAAGAACGACGGGTTGTTCCAGTGCGTAATCCCCGGCATGATTACCCGCTCGAAATCGGCCAGGATGTCCGTCATCTCTTCGCTCTGCGCGGGCGCCGACGTCGGCAACGCCGCGATCGTATCACCTGGCCGAACTTGCGACAAAACGGGGTATCTGGTGGGATCATCCAGGTAAGCGGCGATCCAGTCGATCAGCTCGTGGCCGTGCTTCCGGAATACATCAGTCGGTAGATCGCCAGTGTCAGAATTCGCGTCCAAGTGTACGTCCATTTTTTAGTCGAAGAATTATCGGATTCAATGTTACGCTACGCTGAGTCGAACTGTCGTGCTCCGGAAGCTTTGCTGCGATCACCAATCAGGGCGGTACGATGTCATCTCCTCTCCCCACGGACCTTCAGGTCTCAGCACTCCGCACCCGGCTCACGGGCGCGCTCCCCTTAATGATGCAGGCGGCGATAGAGCCGTTTGACGACGAGTCAGTCTGGTGGCGACCGGCTCCTGAAGTGAATCCAATCGCTGTGCTGGCGCTGCACTGTGCTGGTAACCTGCGTCACTTCATTGGGCGACATGTTGGCGGTACCAACTACGTTCGCAATCGGCTCGAAGAGTTCGACACGTCGCGCCGGCTCACGAAGCGCGAGATATCCGACGAATTCAACCGCGCGATATCCGACGTGCGCGATGCTATGGATCGTCTGACCCCGCGAGACTACGCAGGTCCGTCACATGATCCGGAAGGGCGTCACTGGACTGGCTATGAAGACTTCGTCAACGCAACAGTTCACCTCGCGCTCCACGTTGGCCAAGCTGTTCAGATCGCGAAGCTCAAGGGCTACAAGCTGAGCGATCGTGTCTGGGGCGAAGCTCATGCGAAGTCGGGAGCGTCCCGTGTCTAACATGTCAATGGCAATGCTCTTCGGGGCTGTCGTCGCTCTGCTGGCGATCGGCGTCGCGCTCGGCTGGCTTACCTCTTCCACTCGGCGACGCAACATCAACAGCACGCTGCAGAGCAAGATCGCGGATCTTACGGCGCGATTCGAGATTCGTAGCGTAGAAGCAGCGCGTCTCCAGCTTCGTGTTGAACAGCTTGGCGCGGCAGATGTGAAGTGCGCGGCGCTCACCGCGCAGCTCGACGCGGAACGCAAGAGCAGCACGGACAAGATCGCGGTAATCGAACAAGCTGAGCTACGACTGCGCGAAGCGTTTCAGTCAATGGGCGCGGAGGCGTTGCGGCAGAATAGCGAATCGTTTCTACAGTTGGCGAAGACATCGTTGACGGAGATGCAACAGACTTCGTCGTCGGACCTCGAGTTGAGACAGCAGGCCATATCGGAGCTGGTGTCGCCGATCAAGGAAACGCTCGAGAAGATGGATGGCACGATCCAGCGTGTCGAAATTGCGCGCGCCGGTTCGTACGAGTCACTCATCGAACAGGTCCGCTCCATGGGCGATGCGCAGCGCGAGCTGAGCGGACGCACCAAGCAGCTCGGCGATGCGCTACGTGCGCCAACTGTGCGCGGCCGCTGGGGCGAGATGCAGTTGAAGCGCGTCTGCGAGATGGCCGGAATGCTGGATCACTGTGATTTTACCGAGCAGACGAGCGTTGATGGAGCGGACGGCAAGCTGCGCCCCGATCTCACGGTGCGGTTACCCGGTGGCAAGGTGATAATCGTTGATGCGAAAGCGCCATTGATGGCGTATCTCGCGGCGACAGAGTGCGCCGACGAACAGGAGCGCGAGCGCCTGATGCGGGACCATTCGCGCCAGGTGCGCGATCACATGGTCAAGCTTGGCCAGAAGACCTACTGGGGACAATTCGAATCGACACCCGAACTCGTCGTCATGTTTCTGCCAGGCGAAACCTTCTTCAGCGCAGCGTTACAGTACGATCCGGGCCTGATCGAGTACGGCGTCGATCAGCGCGTGATTCCGTCCAGTCCTACAACGCTCATCGCCTTGCTGCGCTCGATCGCATATGGCTGGCAACAGGATCGCGTTGCGAAGAACGCGGAAGAGATAAGCGCGCTCGGCAAGGAGATGTACGGTCGCATAAGCACGTTCTCCAATCATTTCGACAACCTGCGACGCAGTCTTGAAAAGTCTGTAGAAGCGTACAACAGTGCCGTTGGCTCGCTTGAGCGCAAGGTGCTGCCGCAGGCGCGCAGGTTCAAGGACCTCGGCGCCGGCACGACGGCAGAAATCGATACGCTCGACAGTATCGATCTGACCATGCGCAGGCTGGACATGCCGGAAGACCGAGTCACGGAGGCGGTGGCCGCACTTCCGCCGCATATTAGTGACTCGCCCGTGCATAGGCCCGGACTTCCGCCCGTTTATATCGAGCACCCACACTTCCCCGTCTAGCGACGGGAATCTCGCGAGGAGCAGCCTGTGACGACGACGGACCATGGGCTGGAGCGCGCGATCGGTGTTCGAGGGCTGGCCGCAACGGCGTTCAACGTTACGGTGGGCGGCGGGATATTCGTGCTTCCCGCGGTGGTCGCGCTCTCGATCGGGCCATCGGCGCCGATTGCCTATGTGCTGTGCGCAGCAGCGATGGGACTCATCGTCCTCTGCTTTGCGCAGGCCGGCAGCCGAGTGGCGCTGACCGGTGGGCCGTATGCATACGTCGAGATAGCGCTCGGAAAGTATGTTGGCTTTCTCGTCGGCACCTTGTTGTGGCTTGTCGGCACAACAGCGACGGCTGCTGTGGGAAGTGCCTTCGTTGGATCGGTCGCGGTATTCTGGCCGCCGCTCGCTCAGCCGATCCCGCGCGCTCTGGTCCTGGCGTTCGTATTCCTGTCACTCGGCGCGCTCAACATTCGCGGGACAAAGCAGAGCACACGTTTCCTTGAAATGGTGACGGTGGTGAAGCTGCTGCCGCTCATTGCGTTCGTAGTGATTGGAGCTGCGCTCGCGCACGGACCAGCGCCCGATGTATTCGGCAATATTGCGCCCGCGACTCTTGGGCGATCAGTGATCGTACTCATCTTCGCCTTCGCTGGGATCGAGTTCGCGCTGGTTCCGAGCGGAGAAGTGCGAGATCCGGCGCGCACGGTGCCGAGGGCGTTGTTCATCGCCATGTCGGCCATAACGATTCTGTATGTATCGATCCAGTACGTCGCGCAGTTGATACTCGGACCGCAGCTTGCGCTGGAGCAGGCTGCGCCCCTTACGGCTGCGGCGCGCGCGGTGGCGGGATCTGGCGGCGCGCTGCTCATTGGAGCGTGCGCGAGCATCTCGATGTTCGGTTACGTAAGCGGAATGATGCTCACCGCACCGCGCGCGCTGTATGCGTTTGGACGCGACGGCATTCTGCCGTCAATCTTCACGCGAGTACATCAGCGGTACGACACGCCCGCGGTCGCGATCGCGGCGCAGTGTGCCATGACATTCGTGGTGGCGGTAACGAGTGGCTTCGCAACGCTTGCAATATTGAGCAATATCGCCGTGCTGCTGTTGTATCTCTTCTGCTGTATCGCGGCGTGGGAGCTGAGACGGAAGAATGTCCAGGCTGGCGGAACGCCGTTCAGGATTCCAGGTGGGCCGGTAGTGCCGTTTCTTGCAGTTGCGGTGATCGTGTGGATACTGAGTAACGCGACAGTGAAGGAATTTTCGGTTGTTGGGGGGGTGCTGGTTGTGGCGTCGGTTCTGTTTCTGCTTGCACGGCGCCCGCGCCTAGAGGCTGCCTAGCGCGGGTAATTCATCGCTACCGCGCGAAGCCGTGAAGAATACGGGCGTCGTTACGAGTGCGTACGAGGTGATGCGGATTCGCTGCGAAAGAAGATTGGTGCGACGATGCCGAGCATATTTCGTCGAGTGCTTGCTTTGAGTGACTCATTGCCGCTGTCGTTGGACAGCGCACAGCTGGCTCGGCTCAAGGCACTCGGCGATGCGTATCAGCCACGCGCGGACTCAGTAACATCTGCGCGGCGTGCTGAGCGCGGAGCAAGTCAAGAAGGTGCCAGAGAGCTTGACAAAAGGAAGTATCTGAACTGCTCAACCTCCCGATAGCGGTAGGTTCAACGGTCGCGTTTTCGTCAATGACTCCCAGTGCTGCTCGGCGATCTCAGCCTCGATCTGGCGAATACGTACGGTGATTGCCCTGGGCGGCGGCGCCGATGGTGCATGCACCGAACCAAGTGCGATGAACGACTGAAGCAGAGTCCCGAACGCCGTCGGCGAGTAACCTGCGAGCACCGCGAGCTTGGCTCCGTCGTAGTCACAGAGATTCTCCCTCACTGCACCATAACTGGCACCGAACTCGTCCCAGGTCCATTGAGAATGGTTTGTGACATCCCGGTGTGCCGTACGGACAAGACTGTCGATACGCTGTGATACCTGATCGTCGTCGATGTGCTTGATCTCATGCGCGATTATTGCAGCCAGCTCGTCTTCTGTGGTCATGTACGAGATGATACCGCCCCAGATAACTATGTGACCGCCGGGTAGGGCAAAGCCGCTGTGAATTCCGGGGTGCGGATCATAGTGGATCGTCCACGGAAGGTGACGGCGAGTATGCTTGCCGAGAGAGTCGGCGACAGATTGTAGGTACGCCTGAATCCGGAGATTCTGCTCGTTCTGTGGAAGGAGTCCGCGTTCGATATTGAATTTCGCTGCGAGCGCAGCGCCAAGTGCAATCTCCTGTGCATCGGTGGCGGGTTGTGGCTGTTGCGCCTGTGCGTGATTCGCGAACAGGGCGAGCACAACGCCGGCCATCATGATTCTGCTCATCGCAGCTCCGTCAAAGAATGGTGCGACAATTCAGTTGATGCCCTAGAACATCACGCCTACTGTTATCGGGACGAACGCCATGCTTCCGTTGTTCATATTCACGCGGTGATAGCGTGCTTCGACAAACGTGTTGAGGCCTGGAAGTGGGAGCGTTACGCCGGCGCCGAGGTTGAATCCCCGGTTGGTCTGAGAGGAATTGGCGGCGCCAGCGAATGGTGTCAGTCGGACATTATACGCGCCCACTCCACCGATGAGATACGGGCTGAGGATGGGTACAGGCAACGGAATTGGAAGTACGGCGTTGGCCGTGACGCCCACCACGCGTGCATCGGCGTTGTAGCTCGCGCTGTTCGCATTGGCTGCGACCTGGACGTTCTTGGTTCCGAAGCTGTTGTAGGCGACGTCGGCTCGCACACTGAATGGGATGACTGGAAAGCCCAGCGCGACGGAGCCAGTGACGTTGTAGCCGGTGTTGACGCCGGTAAAGCCGTTGCTCGACCCGTTCGACAGGTCGCTCATGGGAATCGCCGCGCCGCCGGAGATGCCAAACGAGAAGGGTTTGACGAGCGAGGTTGACGCCTGCGCGCCGGCGAGTGAGGCGGAAGCGGCGACCATCGCCGCAGCGGTGTAGAGCCTGGCATTCTGGAACATGGACTCTCCTGCAAAAATGTGTGAATAAGTGTCTGATATCGCGCGAAGATAAGAGCGATTGGAGACATGGATTCGATCGTGGTGTCTATTACACCTGCAAACGCGGCATATATACCATTAACGTCGTCCTGGGTTCCCGGGGTTCGGCGGATGACGATTTGTAGGCTAGAAGCCAATTCCGGGCATGAGACGCGCCAGATAGCTCATCAGGTCTTTCGCTGACGAGGTGAGCGGCGAACGGAATCCGATGTATCCGTCCGGCCTCACCAGATACATCGTCGGCCGCGCTGCACTGTACTCCGCGCGCAATGACCTTGGCCGACGTACGTCCTTGGCAGATGCGATGGCATCTGACACGATCACTGGGGTTATGACGTCGCCGTAACTGGCGGCTACTTTCTTCGACACCTCCTCCGCGAGCGCTACCTGCTCTGCGGTTTCGGTGACGAGAAGTAATGTGTGCTCTGGCCGCGAGCACACGTCCATGATGTGAACGTCTCGACCGTCTGGCGCGAGCCGCGCAACTGCATCGGGAGCGCGATCGCCTGCATGGGGTCCCTGTGGCACGTAGTGGTCTTCCACTATCGGACTGCCCTCGTATTCGATCTCGATCTCCGACACGAGTCGAATGGCCTCGCGTTGCACAAAGTTGAGATTTCCGATGAGTGGCGCGACATGCTCCCGTACGAATGCACGAAGTCCGCCCGAGGCGCCGGCAATACGGAATACACGATCGGTCTGGCGCAACACTGCGCGTTCAACGGGATAACGCTCCGAATGGTAACTGTCGAGCATAGCTGGATCGGATCTGCCGTTGCACACGAGGGCCAGCTTCCACGCGAGATTCACCGAATCCTGGATGCCAGTGTTCATACCTTGGCCACCTGCAGGACTGTGTATATGCGCTGCATCTCCAGCCAGGAAGACGCGTCGCGAGCGCAGCTTGCTCACCATTCTGCTATTGATGCGGAAGCTTGTGATCCACGTAGGGTCGCTGAGGATCGCCGGCACGTTCACACGCTCACGCACTATTGCCTGACATTCCTCGAGTGTCGGATCACGTCCCGAGATATCAACTGGCAGATTGTCGGCGACTATGCGATACCGTCCGTCTCCGAGTGGTAAGAGGGCACAAAGATCGCCGTGCTGTGAGAAGAGATGCGCCTCGTTGTCGCTCATCGTCGATTCAATGCGAACGTCTGCCAGAATAAACGTCTGCTCAAAGGTGTGGCCTTCGAACGGAATCTCGAGTGCTCGGCGGACTGTGCTGTGGGCGCCGTCGCATCCTACTACCCAATCAACGCGAACGTGTTCGGTGCTACCACTGGCGTGACGCAGTTCGACGGTCGCCTTCTCCGTGTCCTGACTCAACGAAATCAATTCAACGCCGCGCTCGACAACCACACCGAGTTGGCGGAGGCGATCACCGAGTATGCGCTCGGTTTCGGGTTGTGCGAGGATCAGGAGATAGGGATAGGCGCTATCGAGCTCGTCGAAGCGCAGGTGGATTATGCGCTCGCCGTTGGAATAGATGTTGACAGCGTTGATCGGGCGGCCGGCCGCGACGAATTCGTCCGCAATTTGCATCAACGAGAATATCTCAAGTGTGCGCGCCTGGATGGCTATAGCCTTTGATGTCTGTGACGGTGCGCGTGCCTTGTCAACAATGCGGCACAACACGCCGTGGCGTGCGAGCTCGGCGGCAAGCGCGAGACCAGTGGGACCCGCGCCGACTATGAGAACGGATTGGGGCATGGTAGCTCTACCCTCCATCTGCGCCGTAGGGTGACCAGATAGTCGGATCGTCGTCATCGACGTTTTTGGATTCGAGTAGCATGGATTCCAAATCTAGCTCGCGCTGAAGTTGCCGGAGAACGTCGTCGTTGATAGTCTCGCTGTCTCGCAATTTGAGAAGCGAATCGCGCTGGGCGCCGATTATCTGTTGGTTGACTCGTGTAACGACATCGGACGTCCCGGCCATCTCATTGGCCGCCTCTGCCTCGGGTTTCGTTGCTGCATCGTCTCGGCCGTCGCGTCGCGCGACCCAACGTGCAAGTCGCGCTGAGTAGCGTGATCTTATGGCCGTCGCTATAGGCGCCTCGGGGCCGCCATGTGCCGCGATGCCATCGATCGCATGTACCGCGGCTTCGGATTGTGCGATGCGTGCTACTATTTCCTCGGCGATGCCCGAGCTGTCGCTGTGAAGGCCGAGCAGCTTTACGATCGGTGAGAGTGTCATGCCCTGTAGCACGAGCGTGGCGAATATCACAGAGAACGTGATGAACACGATCAGATTGCGCGCCGGTACCGGTGTGTTGGCATATGTAACGAACGGAATCGCAAGAGCTATCACAAGTGAATCACCTCCGCGCATTCCAGCCCATGCGACGAGTGCGCCTTCGTTCCATGCGGGTTCGATCTTCCTGTGCTTGCGCCTACGCGCGGAGCGGAGCAGTGCAACCGACATGCCGACCCACGCGAAGCGCACGGCCATGCAGGCGAGTGTGACAACAGCTGCATAGAGCAGTAGCGTTGGTATCGAGTGGTCTTGCAGGCCCACCATGATGTGGGGTAGCTCGAGACCGATCATTATGAAAATCAGACTCTCGAGCAAAAAGGTCAGCATGGTCCACATCGCTTCAGCCTGCACGCGCGTTGCGGGGGCCATCGACTTGGGGTCTTGGCGTCCGAGATACAGTCCCAGTGTTACCACGGCTATGATACCGGACGCGCCGATGGTATCGGCGGGGATGTATGCAAGAAAGGGAGACAGTAGCGACAGCGTATTCTCCACTATGGGCAGGCGTCCAGTAACCGTGCGCCGAAAGATCACGATCAACCATCCAACGGCGAGTCCTATCGCGGCGCCTGCGACTCCCGCAGTCAGTAGTCGCAGGCTTGCGTGCGAGGCGGAGAAGGTGCCGGTGAGAGCCGCGGTCAGCGCGACTCTGTATGCGACGAGCGCGGTGGCGTCATTCAGCAGCCCTTCACCCTCGAGCACCGAGGTAATTCGCCTGGAAACGCCAAGCGGTACTATTACGGCACTTGCGGCAATCGGATCTGGTGGCGCGACTATCGCGCCGAGCAGAAAGGCGGAGGCCCAGGAAAATTCGGAACTGAGTGAGTGAACGACTACCGCGACCACGGTCATCGTAAGCAGCACGAGTACGGTGGAGAGGCGTGCGACCGGACCTATCACATCTTTCAGCTCTCGGACCGAAGTTGTGAGAGCGGTCCAGTATAGAAGTGGCGGGACGAATATGAGGAAGAGCAGCTCCGGATCGCTGTCTATTCGTGGCAGGCCCGGGATGAGTGCGAGGGCGAGGCCGCCGATCACAAGGAGTGACGGGTACGGAACGCGGAGTCGGCGCGCGAGCATCTGGGCTGTCGCGGAGACAGCCAGCAAGGCCAGGATCAGCTCCAGTTTACGCACGCTTCATTCTGACGGGCAGCGGCAAAAGGGTAAGTGAGCAAGTGATGGGAATATTCGAGCCATGCTGAGCTGAATTATTAAAACAGTTTCACAGTTCGTGAACATCTGTATATCGGGAGGATTGTGACAACAATAAAAAGCCAGTATAACGCCAGTAACACGATAAATCGGCGATCATTCCTGGGAGTCGCCGCGGGATCGATACTTTCGGCGACGTTTGGGCGGGGGCTGTCTGGGATGTCGTCTTCGCGGCGGATCGAGCGGATAGGGGTCCAGCTCTACACCATTAGAGACGCGATAACCAGGGACCTGGACGGATCCCTGGCCAGTGTCGCAGCGATCGGCTACAAGGAAGTAGAGTTGGCCGGATATCGATCACACACAGTCGCAGAGTTCAAGGTGGCGCTCGACCGGCACGGTCTCGCTGCGCCTTCGACCCATATCGCAATGCAGCGCATTCGGGACGAGCTGCCAAAGGTTCTGGACGAGGCGCATACGCTCGGGCACAGCTTTGTAGTCTGTCCCAACATTGCGAACGAGAAGGCAGGATTGGATGGCTACCGGGACGCCGCGGACATTCTCAACTATGCTGGCGAGATAGCCAGGCGGTCGGGGATCAGGATCGGTTACCACAACCACGGAACCGAGCTGGCGCCGATTGGCGGAGTGCGGCCCTACGATGTAATGCTGGAACGGACCGAGCCGGCTCTCGTGATCATGGAGATGGACATCTATTGGCTCGTGACCGGCGGCGGCGATCCGTTGGCCTACTTCAACAAATATCCAGGGCGTTTTCGGATGGTGCACGTCAAGGACATGGACGGCACTCCCGCTCGCAAAATGGTGGATGTAGGCAAGGGCGTAATTGACTGGAAGGAGATATTCGCGCACTCGCACCAGGCAGGGATCGAGCACTACTTCGTGGAGCACGACGAGGCGCCCGATCCGTTCGCGAGCATCGCCGCGAGTTATGAGTATCTGCGGAAGTTGGAGTTTTAAAGTGGGTGGGATTCTTGGGGGATTCCCGCTTTCGCGGGAATGACGGAGGGGAGCGCGGGAATGACGGAGGGAAGCGCGGGAATGACGGAGGCAAGAGCTGGTATGACGTGCGATTGGCGGACTGTGCGACATTTTCGCACATTACCTGCCGACGCGGTCCGTGCCTGAGATATCAGACGACATTGGAGACGAGGCTTTTTTCATGACTGCTACGCGCGCCAAGCTTTCGGTGATGATGTTCCTGGAATACTTCGTTTACGGCGCGTGGTACGTGACAGCCGGAACCTATCTGACTGAAACGCTCAAGTTCAGTGGCTCGCGAGTTGGGCTGGCGTACGGAAGCATGGGAATCGCGGCGATGATATCGCCGTTTTTTGTTGGAATGATCGCTGATCGCTTCTTCTCATCCGAGCGCGTGATGGCGATTCTGCTCATCGTCGGGGCCGCGCTGCTTTACTACGTTTCGACGATCACAGTGTTTGTTCCATTCTACGTGTTGCTGATCATCTACGCGCTCACGTTCATGCCGACTCTGGCGCTGGCGAATTCGATATGCTTTGATCACATCGAAAATCCTGCGCGTGACTTCCCGAAGATTCGCGTACTCGGCACCATCGGCTGGATCGTGGCTGGCTTGCTCGTGAGCTGGATGGGAATCGAGTCCACGGCGATTCCGATGAGAGTCGCAGCTGGCGCGTCGCTGCTCTTCGGCGTCTTCTCGCTGACGTTGCCACACACACCACCACACGCGGCGGGCCAACCGCTTCGCGCACGCGACATACTTGGGCTCGATGCTCTGTCGCTGTTCAAGGACAAGTCGTTCACGGTCTTCGTGGTTGGCTCGTTCCTGCTGGTGATCCCATTGCAGTTCTACTACACGTTCACGAACGCGTTCCTGAACGAGTCGGGCATGACGAGAGCTGCGGCGAAGATGACTCTCGGACAGGGATCGGAACTCTTCTTCATGTTACTATTGCCGTGGTTCCTGACTCGCCTGGGGATCAAGCGCATAATGTTGCTAGGGATGGCGGCGTGGGCGATCCGCTATGCGCTCTTCGCGTTCGGCAATGTCGGGCCGAGTGTGTGGATGCTGTATGCCGGTATCCTGGTACACGGGGTCTGTTACGACTTCTTCTTCGTTAGCGGGCAGATCTACGTTGATCAGCAGGCGACGCTCAAGATTCGTGCTGCGGCACAGGGGTTGATCGCGTTCGTCACGCTTGGGATTGGGAACGTGATCGGATCGTGGTTGTCAGGTGTCGTCGTCCAGGCGTATCAGGTTACTGGCGCGAACGGCGCGATCACGCATGACTGGAGATCAATATGGCTGATCCCGGCAATGGGATCGGCGGTGATCTTCGTGATCTTCCTGTTCTGGTTCAAGCCGAGCGCCGACGCGAAGCCGCCCTCGGATGAGGTGGCGCTCCCGATGGCGGCGTAACGCCACCATTCCCGACTTGCAGGAGGGATGGATCGTCGCGACGGGATTCCCGCTTTCGCGGGAATGACGGATTCTATACTCGCCGGGCTCGTCGAATGTCGTCATCCCGCCGAAGGCCGGGAACCATGGACGAGGGTGTCGGTGCTCCAACCACGTTTGCAGGAGTCTCAGTACTGGAGGTGATCCGTGACCCGGTACCCACAATGTCAGACTGCAGGTCTCGCCACTTGGGATTCGCTGGTTGAATCAGGTCGAACTTCCGCTGTCGCGGCCATCGCTTGATGGTCGCCTCGCGTGTAATCGCGTTCGGCATTATCGAGTACTGTTCATGCCAAACCAGAGTCTTGACTCCGTGTCGACGAGGCTTGGTGAAGAGGAGCTATACCGTCGGGATCTTCACGGTGTCAAATGGTAGTACGGTGACTCCTGCAAACCTGGTTGGAGCACCGACACCATCGTCCGTGGTTCCCGGCCTTCGGCGGGACGACGATATTCGGCGAACCCGGCGCACCTAGAATCTGTCATTCCCGCGAAAGCGGGAATCTCGTCGTGATGATCGGTGACTCCTGCGAACGTTGTCGGCGTACCGGCATCGTCGTCCATGGTTCCCGGCCTTCGGCGGGATGACGATATTCGGCGAACCCGGCGCACATAGAATCTGTCATTCCCACGAAAGCGGGAATCCCGTCGCGACGATCGGTGACTCCTGCGAACGTTGTCGGCGTACCGGCATCGTCGTCCATGGTTCC
>JBEPUB010000004.1:0-299619 GCA_041691775.1 Gemmatimonadota bacterium | reverse complement strand
TAGCGGTAACGGGATTCGAACCCGTGTTTGGGCCTTGAGAGGGCCCCGTCCTAGTCCCCTAGACGATAGCGCCGCGCGAATTAATCCCCGGTTCGCCCGGAGCCCTGCAATATCGCCAGTTGGGTGCCAGGAAATCAACCCATCCCAAGGCGATGTTTTAGGCTTATAATAACTCGGCCTCGCTTTACCTTCACGGCCTTCCACGAGCCTCTCAGTGCGCGTCGTCACCGTTGGTGGTGGACCTGCTGGTCTCTATTTCGCCCTCCTGCTCAAGAAGGCGAATCCGACGCACGACATCACCGTCCTGGAACGCAACCCGCGCGGCGACACATTCGGCTGGGGTGTCGTCTTCTCGGACCAAACGCTCGAGAACTTTCGCGATGCGGACCAGTATACGTACCGCGAGATCGTGCAGCACTTCGCTCACTGGGATGACATCGACGTCGTGGCCGGCAACACAACGATCACTTCCGGCGGACACGGCTTCAGCGGTATCGCTCGCCGCACATTGCTCGACATACTGTGCCGCCAAGCCGAATCGCTGGGCGTGAACGTGCACTTCAACTGCAATGTCGAAAATCTGGAATCGCTCGAGGCGATCCCCGGCTGCAACAACGCCGATCTCATCGTCGCCGCCGATGGTGTCAACAGCGCGATCCGAAGCGAACGAGCCGACGCATTCGTCCCGCGCCTCGATGTCCGCCCCGCGCGGTTTTTCTGGTTCGGAACAACACGCCCCTTCGATGCCTTCACATTCTTCTTCGTCGAAAACGAACACGGTGTGTTCCAGGCGCATTGCTATCGCTTCGAGACCGGTCTATCGACGTTCATCGTCGAATGCGCCGAGAAGTCGTGGCGCAGTGCTGGCCTGGACTGCGCGGATACCACCGAGAGCATAGCGATCTGCGAGCGGATGTTCAGCCAATGGCTGGACGGACACCACCTCATGACCAACGCGACGCATCGCGATCGTTCGCCGTGGATGAGCTTCGTCCGGGTCACCAATGAGCGATGGTTCGACGGCAAGGTGGTACTGGTAGGCGATGCGGCCCACACCGCGCACTTCTCGATTGGATCCGGGACCAAGCTTGCCATGGAGGACGCGATCTCACTCGCGCGCGCCGTCTCGCGAAACACGGCGCTCCCCGTCGCGCTCGAAGCTTACCAGAGCGAACGATCCGTCGAAGCGCTCCGATTGCAAAACGCCTCCCGCAATTCAATGGACTGGTTCGAGAACGTCAGGCGCTACATACACCTGGCACCGCAACAGTTCGCATACAGCCTGCTCACGCGAAGCCAACGCGTAAGCCACGAGAACCTGCGGCTCCGAGACTCTGTCTATCTCTCGTCGGTCGAGCGCTGGTTCGCCAGTGCTGCAAATGCGGCCGCACAACGTACACTACCTGACGGCGTCGTTCCACCAATGTTCACTCCATACCGTCTGCGCAACATGAGCCTGGTCAACCGGGTGGTCGTCGCGCCAATGGACATGTATCGCGCTGTGGACGGCACTCCGGGTGATTTCCATTCCGTTCACCTCGGCGCGCGCGCGCTGGGCGGCGCTGGATTGCTCTTTACTGAAATGGTCTGCGTCTCCCCGGAAGCTCGGATTACACGCGGTTGCGCCGGTATGTACAGCGACGAACACGCCGCTGCGTGGCGACGAATTGTCGATTTCGCACACGCCGAAAGCGAGACCAAGGTGTGCCTTCAGCTCGGGCACTCCGGCCGCCGCGGATCGACGCGGCTCCCGTGGGAAGCGAGCAACGCTTCCCTGGAATCCGACGGATGGGATACGATCGGCCCGTCAGCGATCCCATACACTCCGCAAATGCAGATTCCGCGCGAGATGACGCGCACCGACATGGACTCTGTACGCGATGACTTTGTGCGCGCGGTGCGGTACGCCATTGAGGCTGGTTTCGACATGATCGAGCTTCACTGCGCGCACGGATACCTGATGTCGAGCTTCATCACGCCGCTCAGCAACCAACGGCGGGATTCGTACGGCGGCTCACTCGAGAACCGACTCCGTTTTCCCATCGCAGTGTTCCAAGCAATGCGCCACGAGTGGCCGCAAGGCAATCCAATGTCGGTGCGCATCTCGGCTACCGATTGGGTCACCGGTGGCGTAGATGGCGACGAGTCGGTCGAGATTGCGAGATCTTTCGTTCGCTCGGGCGCCGACATCATACACGTCTCGACTGGTGAAACGTCAATCGAGGCCCAACCGGTTTATGGGCGAATGTTCCAGACGCCGTACAGTGACCGCATTCGCAACGAGGCCGGCGTACGGACAATCGCCGTTGGCAACATCGTCAATGCGGACCAGGTCAACGCGATCCTCGCGGCTGGCCGCGCAGATCTTTGCGCGCTCGGCCGGCCGCTCCTTACGGATCCAAACTGGACGCTTCGCGCAGCCGCGGAGTTGAGCTACACACCTCAGGCGTGGCCATCCTCCTACATTCCCGGACGTCGCCAACTTGAGCGTGAGCTCGAGAAGCTACGGAGCATACAATGACCGAATCGACCGAGAGTTCTCGCGTCATCTTCCAGCGCGGCACCCATGCAATCGTTACCGGCGGTGGCCATGGGCTCGGTAAGGCCATCGCGGTGGATCTGGCGCGGGCCGGCGCAAACGTTACACTCATGGGACGCGATGTAACGTGGCTCGATAGCACGATGCACGAACTGCGCTCCGATTTCGGAATCGACGCCCGCGCGGTAGTATGCGACGTGGCGGATCCGGAGTCGGTCGCGGTTGCGTTCGCGTCGGCGGCCGAAGCGCTTGGTGCCGCTCACATTCTCATCAACAACGCGGGTCACGCGCGCAGCATGCCCTTTTGCGATACGCCACTCGAAAGCTGGCAGCGTACGATCGATGTGAATCTCACTGGGCCGTTCCTATGTACGCAGCAAGTGCTTCCGTCAATGCTGCACGCTAGCGACGGGAGGATTGTCAACGTTGCCTCCACCGCCGCACTACGCGGCTACGCGACGCTTGCCGCCTATTGTGCATCGAAGCACGGGCTGCTCGGCATGACGCGCTCGCTCGCAGCCGAGGTTGCACAAAACGGAATAACGGTGAATGCGGTGTGTCCGGGATACACTGAAGGTGGAATGTCGGATCAAGCAGTGCAGTCTATCATGTCCCTGCGGAGCGTGGGCGCGGACGAGGCGATGGGGATGCTGGTTCGCAATAATCCGCGTAAACGACTCACGACACAGACCGAGGTTTCTGCGACAGTACTCTGGCTCTGCTCCCGGGACGCATCCGCGATTACCGGACAGGCGATCGCCGTTGCCGGTGGGGAGGTAATGTGACGACGTCCATTCGATCCGATCCACTTCGTCCCCGAGTCGATCACGAGCTTGAGGAGCGTTCAATCCTACGCACGTGGCTGAGAATGCTCGCGTGCACGAATATCATCGAAGGCAGGGTGCGCGGTGCGCTTCGCGAGAAGTTCGATACCACACTGCCACGCTTCGACCTGCTTGCCCAGCTCGATGCCGCCAGCTGCGACGCGCCATCAGGGTTGACGATGAGCGAGCTCTCACGCCGGTTGATGGTGACGAACGGAAACCTTACCGGCCTGGTTGACCGCCTAGTCCGCGAGGGGCTGGTTGCGCGCGTGTCGTCACCCCCCGATCGTCGCGCGCAGATCGTCTCGCTCACAAGCGCCGGAAAAGCGGCGCTCAACGCCATGACGCCGGATCACGCGCTGTGGTTACGCAACATGTTCCAAGACCTCACCGAAGCGGATCGCCGACACCTATATACCCTGCTCGGCAAGCTCAAACGATCGGCGCAGGTAGCCACGGAGTGGACGCCGTGACCGACCCGACGCGGGGCAGCGAACTGCGCCCGCAACACTTTGGGTGGTCGACACAAGATCGAGTCGCCACCATTACCCTCAATCGTCCCGAGCGAATGAATCCGCTCACGTTCGCGTCGTATCGGGAGTTGATCGCGACCTTCCGCGCGATGCAGAACATGGACGACGTGAAAGCCGTCGTCATCACCGGCGCGGGCGGGAACTTCTCGTCCGGCGGAGACGTACACGAGATCATCGGTCCACTTGTCGAGTTACGTGAGGACGACGATCTCGATGGACTTCTGAGCTTCACCCGTATGACCGGCTCGCTGGTTGCCGCGATGCGCGACTGTCCCCAACCAATAGTAGCCGCCATAGACGGTGTGTGTGCAGGCGCGGGCGCGATACTAGCAATGGCGAGCGACCTCCGCTACGGAACTCCGACTAGCCGCGTTGCATTTCTGTTCGTTCGGGTCGGCCTGAGCGGCGCTGACATGGGCGCTTGCTCCATCCTTCCGCGCATAATCGGACATGGCCGCGCAACCGAACTGCTCTACACAGGACGCTTCATGGGCGCCGACGAAGCAGAGCGGTGGGGGTTCTACAATCGTGTCGTCAGCGCCGATGCAGTGCTGAGCGAAGCGCAGGCTATGGCGCACACGATTGCGACGGGCCCCTCCTTCGCGCACGCTCTGACAAAACGGTGTCTCCACCATGAGTGGTCAATGCCCATCGACGATGCTTTGCAGCTGGAGGCCGAGGCACAGGCGCTGTGCATGCAAACAGAGGACTTTGCGCGAGCCTACAGAGCCTTTGCGGCCAAGCAAACGCCCGTCTTCGAGGGCGACTGATGCCAGATACGTCCTACCTGCAATGGCCGTTTTTCGATGACAGACATCGCGCAATCGCCACGACGGCGAGAAGTTGGGCAGAGCGCGAGATTGCGCAGATCGCGCAAGGCGAGCTGCGCGGCCCCGCACTCGATGAGGCGTGCGTCGCGCTCGTACGCACACTCGGCGAGGGAGGGTTGCTCCGCAACACCGTGCCGTCGGCATACGGTGGGGCCTCGGATGCAGTAGACGTACGGTCACTGTGCATACTTCGTGAAACGCTAGCGTCATTCTCCGGTGTCGTCGACTTTGTATTTGCATTGCAGGGACTTGGCGCGGGGCCAATCACGTTGTTCGGCTCCGACGATCTCAAGCGCCGGTATCTTCCGCGAGTAGCGTCGGGCCAAGCGATCGCCGCGTTCGCCATTTCGGAAGCCGATGCCGGATCAGACGTTGGCGCAATGCGGACATCCGCCCGAGCTGACGGCGACGGCTACGTCATCAATGGTCAGAAGACGTGGATATCCAACGCCGGCATTGCCGATTTCTACGTTGTGTTCTGCCGATTGGATGGCACTGGTGATCGCAGTTACATCGCGCTTGTTGTGGACACGGGGACGCCCGGCCTGACGGTGACTGCGCGCACGGAGATTATCGCGCCCCACCCGCTCGGAACACTGTCATTCGCCGACTGCCGCGTTCCGGCTTCATCGGTGGTCGGCACGCCCGGCAAAGGAATGTCGGTTGCGCTCGGTACGCTCGATGTATTCCGCCCGACCGTCGGCGCCGCGGCGCTCGGGATCGCTCGCCGCGCGCTGGACGAGACGCTGCAGTACGTGAGCGAGCGCCGCGTATTCGGCGCGCCGCTCTCTGAGATGCAGCTTACCCAGACAAAGCTCGCCGAGATGGCGACGGACATCGATGCGAGTGCATTGCTCGTCTATCGCGCTGCGTGGGCGCATGACGAAGGCCACGCCCGGGTAACGCGGGAAGCCGCCATGGCCAAGTGGTTCGCGACGGAGGCCGCACAACGTGTCGCCGACAATGCGGTTCAGCTACTCGGCGGACGCGGCGTTGTATCCGGATCCACGGTCGAACGATTGTACCGTGAAGTGCGTGCGCTCCGCATCTATGAGGGAACCAGCGAGATTCAGCAGCTCGTGATTGCTGGACAGCTGCTGACCACGCGGCAGCAAGCGCCGCGACCGACTGCCGCACCGGAGCACGGCCAATGAGCGAACGCAGCGGGCACTTGGACACATTTTGCGCCGACAACTTACCGCCGCGCGAGCTGTGGCCCGTGATGGACTACACCGCCCTTCCCGAGCTCGCGTACGCACCCAGGTTGAACTGCGCCGCCGAGTTGCTAGATGTCACCGTCGACTCGGGTCATGGCGACAGTACCGTCTTTCTATATGAAGCTGCCCGCTGGAGCTATGCGGCACTCCTCGCCACCGCAAATCAGATTGCACACGTGCTTGCGGAGGAGCTGGGCGTGGTCTCGGGCAATCGCGTCCTGCTTCGCGCCCCGAACACGCCGATGCTCGCAGCATGTTGGTTGGGGGTGTTGAAAGCTGGCGGCGTGGTGGTCGCGACAATGCCGTTGCTTCGTCCACGCGAGATCTCATACATCGTGGATAAGGCGCACATATCGCTCGCTCTCACAGACCGTCGCGTGGCGGCTGACTGCGAAAAGGCGATGCTGTCGAACGGCAACGGCAACGCCCGCGTTGGCGCCCGCGTAGTTCACTTCAATACGGATGCACCCGACGGCCTCGAAGCGATGATGCGCGGCAGGCCCACGACGTTCACCAATTGCGATACAAGCGCTGAAGACACTGCTCTCATCGCGTTCACGTCGGGGACTACCGGTCGCGCCAAGGGTACCATGCACAGTCATCGCGATGTGCTCGCGATTACCGATTGTTTCGCACGCTATGTGTTGCAGCCGAACGCGTCGGACATCTTCTGCGGCTCGCCGCCGCTCGCATTTACATACGCACTGGGTGGCCTACTGCTCTTCCCGATGCGCTTCGGCGCGTCGACACTGATGTTGGAGCAAGCGTCGCCGCCCAATCTCATAAAGGCGATCCACGAACATCGGCCCACAGTGTGCTTCACCGCGCCAACAGCCTACCGCGCAATGCTGGGAATGCTGCGGGACTTTGACGTATCCAGCCTTCGGAAGTGCGTTTCCGCCGGTGAAACACTTCCAGCCGCAACGCTCGAGGCATGGGAAGCGGCAACCGGAGTACGCATTATTGACGGCATTGGCGCGACAGAGATGTTGCACATCTTCATCAGTGCCGCTGGCGATGACATTCGTCCGGGGGCTACAGGCCGAGCAATACCGGGGTATCAGGCGCGGATTGTTGACGAGAACGGGGTGCCGGTTGCGGTGGGCGAAGTTGGACTTCTGGAAGTTCGTGGCCCCACCGGATGCCGGTATCTCGATGACCTTCAACGCCAGCGCGGCTACGTTCGCGACGGGTGGAACCTTACCGGCGATTCGTACCGAATGGACGAGGATGGCTATTTCTGGTACCAGGCTCGCAGCGACGACATGATCGTCTCATCAGGGTATAACAT
The DNA here is from genome assembly GCA_041691775.1 of Gemmatimonadota bacterium. Classification (GTDB taxonomy): domain Bacteria; phylum Gemmatimonadota; class Gemmatimonadetes; order Gemmatimonadales; family Gemmatimonadaceae; genus Fen-1247. Next base: position 292,385 of record JBEPUB010000004.1, on the reverse strand, counting down.
CGCGGCGCCAGAGGTGGAAAACGCGCTTCTCACGCATGCAGATGTGCATGAGTGCGCGGTGATCGGTGTACCAGACGTCGAGCGTGGCCACATCGTCAAGGCGTTCGTGGTTCTTCATTCGCACGCGCACGATAATCCGCCCACGATCAAAGCGCTTCAGGATCATGTGAAGAGTGAGATCGCTCCGTACAAGTATCCGCGCGCCATCGAGTTCGTGGACGCCCTTCCACACACCGTTACCGGAAAGCTGCAACGCTTCCGACTGAGGGAGGTTGATCAATGAGTGAACCAGAGGTAATGCAACCGAGCGGATGGCTCGCGCCGCGTGGCTATTCCAACGGCATAAGTGCCACCGGTCGCATAATCGCCGTCGCCGGTCAGATCGGCTGGAACCCCAAGACGGGAGTTATCGAAAGCGCTGATTTCGCGAGCCAGACCGCACAGGCTCTTCGGAACGTGGTTGCGGTACTCGAATCCGCTGGCGCCGGCCCGGAGCATCTCATTCGAATGACTTGGTTCATCACCAATCGCGCTGCATATATAGCAGCGCGCGGCGACATTGGGGATTCGTACCGCGAAATAATCGGGCGGCATTTTCCGGCCATGTCTGTTGTGATCGTCCACGGCCTGGTCGAGACAGACGCAGACATCGAGATCGAGGCAACGGCCGTGGTGCCGGTTTGACCGGTTCGGGCGACAATACCAACGCAGTCATCGTCGATGCGGTGCGGACTCCAATCGGACGGCATCGCGGTGCGCTTGCGCGGGTACGTCCGGACGATCTCGCGGCGGCGGCAATTGCCGCACTCGTAACGCGCACCGGATTGGATCCATCAACAATCGACGACGTTATCCTCGGCTGCACCAATCAAGCGGGCGAGGATAGCCGCAACGTCGCGCGCCTGGCGTCGCTGATCGCCGGGCTTCCGGTCGAGGTGCCAGGCCAGACGGTGAACCGGCTATGCGGATCGGGCCTACAGGCAATTGTAAGTGCGACACATGCAATCCGTTCCAACGAGGGTGACTGCTTCATCGCAGGCGGCGTCGAGAGCATGACACGCGCACCGTGGGTTACGCTTCGACCTGACGAACCGTTCCCTCGATCGGTACCAGAGACGGCTGACAGCACAATCGGTTGGCGCTTCACCAACCCCGTGCTACCACGCGAATGGACCATCTCCATGGGCCAGACGGCCGAGGTTGTTGCCGAGCGATATTGCATTTCGCGTGAGGATCAGGACGAGTTCGCACTCGAGAGTCAGCGACGCGCGGCGGATGCGGTCAACAGCGGCAGATTCGGCACCGAGCTCGTGCCAGTGTCCGTCCCGCGACGCGGAGCGACACCAGTCCTAGTGGATCGCGACGAACACCCGCGTCCCGATGCAACGATCGAGTCGCTGCGCGGGTTGCGGGCCGCCTTCAGCAGCGACAGAGGCACCGTCACTGCAGGCTCGGCAAGCGGCATAAGCGACGGAGCTGCCGCGATGCTCGTGATGAGTGAACGGGCAGCGGCCGCTCGCAGCTATGAGCCGATCGCACGCGTTGTATCCAGCGCCGTCGCGGGGGTCGCGCCGGACGTGATGGGAATTGGCCCGATTCCCGCCGTTCGGCTGGCGTTGCGGCGCGCCGGTCTCACAATCGCCGACATGGACCTCATCGAATTGAACGAGGCGTTCGCGGCACAGGCGCTCGCCTGCATCCGTGAGCTGCAGATGCCGCTCGATCGAGTCAACGTCAACGGTGGTGCCATTGCCTTGGGTCACCCACTCGGCGCCAGCGGCGCGAGAATCGTCACCACGCTTGTTCACGAGATGCGGCGCCGCAAGGCCCGGTACGGACTGGCGACGATGTGCATTGGCGTTGGTCAGGGAATCGCAATTGTGCTGGAGAGAATATGACAACCGTCGCGATAATTGGGGCCGGCACCATGGGTCACGGAATCGCCTACGTGGCCGCCTTCGCTGGGTATGATGTGTCGCTGTTCGATCTGAGCGAGGACTCTTTGGAACACGCTCGCGCTCACATCGGACTTGCACTCGATTCCGGCGTCATGCGCGGCAAGGTAAGTGAGGAGGCACGGAGTGCTACCATGTCTCACCTGTCACTCTCCACGGTACTGAAGTCAGCGGTCAGCGATGCAAACATCGTCATCGAGGCCGTTCCAGAAGTGATCGCGCTCAAGCAGGAGCTGTTCAGACAAATCTCCGACCAGGCACCGCGTGAGGCGCTGCTGGCTACGAACACCTCGTCACTCTCCGTGTCTGAAATCGCGTCGGCCACAGATTCTCCCAACCGCGTCATCGGGATTCACTTCTTCAATCCCGTCCCGGCCATGAAGCTTGTCGAAATTATCCGTGGCGACAGCACTGATGAAGCAAGCGTGAGGCGTGCCCATTCGTTCGCCGAGTCACTTGGCAAGACCGCAATCGTGGTTGCCGACTCGCCCGGCTTCGCAACGAGTCGGCTCGGCGTTGTGCTTGGATTGGAGGCCATGCGAATGCTGGAGCAAGGAGTCGCAAGTGCCGTGGATATCGACACCGCCATGCAGCTAGGCTACAACCATCCGGTCGGGCCGCTCAAGCTCACTGACATAGTGGGGCTGGATGTCCGCCTGGCTGTCGCTGACCTCTTGCATGGTTCTCTTGGCGACGCGACGTACGCCGCTCCAGCGATCCTACGCGAGATGGTCGCCGCCGGTCACCTGGGCAAGAAGACCGGTCGTGGCTTCTACGTCTGGCCCGAGGGGTCATAGGGCGTACGTAACTTCCAGGGGTCCAGGATCGTCCTCCTCACAGCGCAGGAAGCGCGGAATTTCACGACCCACAGTTGCATCGACCGTAGATGACATCGCAGCACACATCGGTACCGCTAACAGCATCAGTACCGACTGACGTAGAGCGCGCCCGTGAAGCGGCCGAGCGCGAAGAACGATTGAACCTGATTTACAACAGCACCCACGACTGCATGTTCCTGATGCGGGTCGAGGCGCCTGGCGTATTCAGGTGCGAATCGATCAATCGCGCATATATGGCCGTGACAGGCCTGCGGGAGGACGAGGTTGTGGGACACTGTCCCGAAGACATCCTCCCGCCAGAGGCTGCCGCGTTTGCGCTTGATCGATATCAAGCAGCGATCGATGCGAGGATGCCGCAGACCTATTTCGAAGACTTCGTACTGCCTGCCGGAAGGGTTGTGTTCGAGGCAATTCTGACACCGATCTTCGACGCTTCCGGTAGCTGCACGCATCTGCTCGGAGCACTCAGGGACATAACGCTGCGCAGAGTCGCGGAAGAAGCTCTCGAGGCGAGCGAGTCGCGGTACCGCCAGCTCTTCGAGAGCAACGGCTCGGTTCAATTTCTCGCGGACCCAGAGACGTCGCGCATCCTCGACGCGAATCCAGCCGCAGAGCGTTTCTACGGCTGGACGCGCGATGAAATGCGGTCGATGGTCGCATCGGACATCGCTGAGACGACCGACGCCGAATGGAAGGCATACGCGGACGGCGTGTCGCATGGCGAGGGGACCACCATGGTTCGCCGGCACCGTCTCGCCTCCGGTGAGTTCAGAACTGTCGAAGTGTTTGCCGGCGAAATTCTACTCGGCGACAAGCGCGTATTTCATTCTATAGTTCACGACGTGAGTGACAGGGTTCGGACGGAGGAGGCACTCAGGGATTCGGAAGCGCGGTTTCGTTCGGCGCTGGACAACAGCCCGGACATCTTCACGGTTCTTGACACCGTTCGTGACGCCGAAGGCGCGATCATTGACTTCAGGGTCGTTGAAGTCAACGCGCGCGCAGGAACTGCACTCGGGGTTGATGTCTCGCGAATGATCGGTCGGAGCTTCGGCGAGTTACTGCCTTACTCGGCGAACGGCGCGTTGCTCAAGAGCCTCGTCACGGTGGCAGAGACCGGCGAAGCAACCGAAACCGAGGTGCAGCCGCGTGTGGGACCGCTTGCCGACAAGTGGCTTTCGTGCCAGATCGTTCCGCTCGGACGCGGCGTCGCGCTTACGGCGCGTGACGTTACCGACAGACGGCGCGCGGAGGATGAGTTGCGCGCGCTGTCGCTGGTCGACGCACTCACGGGTCTATTCAACCGTCGCGGCTTCGAAGCGGTGGCGTCGCAACAGCTCAAGGCCGCCGAGCATTCGACCAAGGCGTCGTTCCTGTTCTACTTCGACATGAACGATTTCAAGGCGATCAACGACACCTGGGGTCACGCCGCGGGTGACGAAGCGCTCGTGCAGATGGCGGCAGTGCTCCGCATGACCTTCCGCGAAACCGATGTCATCGCGCGAATGGGTGGCGACGAGTTTGTTGCGCTCGCTCTCAATTGCGGCGAAGTGACGAACGCGGTGCTTGCGCGACTGCGCAGCGAGCTGGCGCAACAGAACGCACGCGATTTGCTCGCTGGTAAGCGTTTCGTGTTGTCTACTGGCATCGGAGTCGCGCGGTTCAGTCCGGACGCACCGCGGTCACTTGATGCACTGCTTGCGGTGGCGGATCGGGAGCTGTATCAGGACAAGCGAATGGGCGGCAAGCAAACCGCGTAGCGGTTGGGGCCTGATTGCAAACGAACTTCACAGGCCCGGCAGGAATCGAACCTGCAACCCCCGGTTTTGGAGACCGGTGCTCTACCAATTGAGCTACGGACCTACACGTTTGGTCCAAACCCCCTGAGGGGTGGCTGACGGGAATTGAACCCGCAACCCCCGGAACCACAATCCGGTGCTCTAACCAATTGAGCTACAGCCACCATGTTCGGGCCATTGCACCCGAGCATTTCATTCTAATCCCACAAACCGGGCGCAGCAACCGACTACGCCTGCTGGTGAACTAATCCTTTGCGCGGTCCATATACTCGCCGGTGGTCGGATTCACGCGGACACGCTCTCCCGAGGCGACGAACTCAGGCACGTTGATCGACACACCGTTGCTGAGCTTGGCCGGCTTGGTCGAGGCGGTCTTGGTAGCGGTCTTCATGACCGGCGCCGTATCCACGATCTCCAGAATGAGCGTATTGGGAAGCTGGATACCGATCGGGTTGCCGTTATAGTACTCGGCCTGGATCTTCATGCCCGGCTGCATCCACTGGGCGGCGTCGCCCAGGGCCTCGTCATCCATCTCGATCTGGTCGTAGTTCTCGGTGTTCATGAAGTGATAGGTGTCGCCACCCTGGTACATGAACTCAAGATCGTGGGTCTCCATCGCCGCCCGCTCGATGGAATCCGCTGCGCGGAATCGATGCTCGAAGCTCGATCCCGTGCGAATGTTCTTGAGCTTCGCCTGCACCATCGCCCGGAGGTTACCCGGTGTATGGTGGCGGAACTCGACGACACGGCATGGCTCGCCCTCGAACACGAGAACCATCCCCCGTCGAATCTGCGTGGCTGGCATGGCCATTCGTCAAACCCTCAGAAAAACGTACATAGCCTTTAAAGGTAGCCAGGGCGCCAAGTGGGGCAACTATTCTCTGCCCAAGTCCACCGCCGGCTCGATCGCCTTCCAGACGTTCGCAGCGACGATCCGCTCTCCCATCACGTTCGGGTGCAGTCCGTCGGCCTGGTTCAGGTCAGGGTGTCCGGCAACTCCGTTTAGAAGAAACGGCACCAGCGTCGCCCCTTTCTCCCTGGCCAGTTCGCCGTACATATCGTGAAATGTCGACGTGTACTGCTGCCCCAGGTTGGGCGGAGCCTCAAACTGCACGAGGAAGACCTTGGCTCGGGGCTTGGCAGCCTTCACCCGGTCAAGAATCTGGGCGATGTTCGCCCGTGCCTCGGCGACCGGGAGTGCCCGCAAGGCATCGTTGGCGCCCGTTTCGAGCACGACGATGTCAGCCGGTCCACGCATCACCCAGTCGATCCTGTTGAGTGCACCAGCGGAGGTCTCGCCGCTCACGCCGGCGTTCACCGAGACGATCGGGGTGCGCGCTGAATCGGCTTTCGCCTGCACCAGCGCCGGATAGGCCTGCTCAGCCTGAAGCCCAAGGCCGGCGGTGATGCTCGTACCGATGAAGAGGACAGTTGGGACTGTCGCAGCCGCGACCGGTACTGATCTCGGGTTGCTCGTGTCTAACCTCGCGACCATTACCACCCCGGCAGGTGTCTTATCTTTCGCCGCCGGCCCGCATCCGACCAATACTGTCGATGCGATGAACCAGCCGCACGCGTAGAGACCCATATAACCGACGTCTTTTTTCATGCTCATCGCTGAATCGTTGACCAAGGAATACAAGAGCGGCGAGCGAAAGCTCGCTGTTCTTCGGAACGTATCGTTTGCCGTGCAGCCGGGCGAGTTCGTCGCCATCACGGGTCCGTCAGGAAGCGGTAAAACTACCCTGCTCGGCCTTCTAGCGGGTCTCGATACACCGAGCGGTGGTCGAGTGATCCTGGACGGTGCCGAAATGTCGAGCATGAGCGAGGACGACCGCGCGCGCGTGCGCTCAGCGAAAGTCGGATTCGTCTTTCAGAGTTTTCAGCTCATCTCAACGCTCACCGCTGTGGAGAACGTGCAAGTTCCGCTGGAGCTGCGCGGCGACAGCGGCGCTGAGCGACGCGCAACGGATCTGCTCGAACGCGTTGGGCTCGCCGAGCGAGCACTGCACTTCCCTACTCAACTATCGGGTGGTGAACAACAGCGCGTCGCGATTGCGCGCGCCTTCTCAAACCGGCCGTCAATTCTGTTCGCAGACGAACCGACCGGTAACCTGGACGCCGCCAGCGGTGAGCGCATCGTTGCGTTGCTGGAAGAACTGAACCACGAGTCAGGCTCGACCGTCGTAATCGTCACGCACGACGCCGCACTGGCCGCTCGCGCGCGCCGACAGATCCGCCTCGCTGATGGCGTCGTCATCGAAGATACCGGTTCAGCGGTACACCGGGCTTGAGCGCATCTACCGTGCAGTTGGCGCGGCTCGCGTGGCGCGAGAGTCGCTCGGCGCGACGCAAGCTGTTTCTCTACATGTCCACGATAGCTGTCGGGGTCGCTGCACTCGTGTCGATCGATTCGTTCGCGCGCAACGTAACGCGTTCGGTTCGCGAGCAATCCCGCTCGCTACTGGGTGGCGACGTACAGTTGTCCAGCCGCCGACCACTGGCCAAAGAGACTGAGCAACTCCTCGATTCGTTGCAACGCGCTGGGGTTCCCAACGCGAGATCCACGACTTTCCCGTCGATGGCCGTGATCCCGCGCAGCGGCAACACGAGGCTCGCGCAGATCCATGGGGTGAGTGCCGGCTATCCCCTTTACGGCGACATAACAACGGTTCCGTCCGGGGAGTACGCGACGCTTCAATCGGGGCCGAATGCCCTTGTTGATCCGTCCTTGCTCATCGCGCTCGACGCGCGTGTCGGCGATACGCTCAAGATCGGATACGGAAAGTTCCTGATCAGGGGAACGTTGAGGGATGTCCCGGGAACGTCCGGCCTCTCGAGCGCGTTCGCACCGCGGGTGTACATCCCGGCGCGTTATCTGCCAGAGACCCGGCTGCTCGTATTCGGGAGCACTGCGGAATACACCGCGCTGCTCAAGATCTCCCCAAATACGGACTCCAAGAGCTTCGCCGAACCGTTTCGCGCGCGTCTTACAAAACAGGACGTAAACGTCCGAACTGTGACCCAGACAGAGGAGTCTGCTGCGCGAGCGACCGAGAACCTCGCAAACTTCATCGGAATAGTCGGGATGGTGGCACTTCTGCTCGGCGGCATCGGCGTTGCCAGTGGCGTACGGGCATTTGTAGCACGAAAAATCGATACAGTCGCGATATTTCGCTGCCTCGGTGCATCGGGTAATCAGGTCCTTGGCATGTATGTGGCCCAGGCCGCGGTGATGGGCCTCGCCGGCGCAATGCTGGGCGCCGCTGCGGGCGTTGGGATTCAGTTTCTGCTCCCGCTCGCATTTGTCGGGCTGCTACCCGTAGACGTGCACGTCACCGCCGAACCGGTTGCCATACTTACCGGTGTGTTGATCGGTGGCTGGATTGCGTTGGTGTTCGCGCTGCGCCCGCTGCTCGCGCTGCGGAATGTGTCGCCACTTCAGACGCTGAGGCGTGACGCTGACTCGGACGTGCTGCGCATGCACTGGAACGACGTGCCGCGTCTCGTGGTCAACGCTGCACTTGTGCTCAGCGTCGTGGGCGTCGCGATCGCACGCGCGCAGTCGGTGAAGCAGGGATTGTGGCTCGCGGCGGCGACAGGCGGCGTCCTTCTTGTGCTCGCGCTGGTGGCGAGCGCGCTGTCGTGGGGCGCCATGCGCTCGATGCGCGCTGGTTGGCCATACGTAGTGCGTCAGGGAGTCGCGAACGTGTACCGGCCGGCCAATCAGACTCGAGCGGTGATGCTATCGCTGGGCTTCGGCGCATTTCTGGTGACTACGCTGTATCTGGTGCAGAACAGCATTGTGAGCGACCTTTCGATCAACGCTGCATCATCAGGCGCGAACCTGTTGATGTTCGACGTACAGGCCAATGAGGCCACACCAATTGATTCCATCCTTCACGCGCGCGGCTTCAAGGTAATTCAGCAGTCACCGGTAGTACCGATGCGCATCGCTTCGATCAACGGGCGAACAACCGAATCGATTGCCGGCGATTCCACCAAGAACCGGCGCGCCGGTTGGGCGGTGAAACGAGAATACCGCTCCACTTTCCGCGATTCCGTCACCGCCGGCGAAACCATTACGAGTGGCAAGTGGTTTTCCCCTGGCAATAAGAGCTTTGCTCCCGGCGATACGGGCGAAGTTTCACTGGACGCTGGTGTCGCCGGTGAGCTCAAGGTAAAAATCGGCGATGAGATCACATGGAACGTACAGGGCGTTGACATCCCGACACGCGTCACGAGCTTGCGTGACGTCAAGTGGACGCGGTTCGAGCCGAATTTCTTTGCAGTTTTCCCTAGTCGTGTGCTGCGCGATGCACCGCATCAGTACACGGTGTTGGCTAGCGTGCCTGGTGCGATCAACGTCGCGACTATTCAACGTGACGTAGTGAAGCAATTCCCCAATGTGTCCAGCATTGACCTCTCACTCATCACCGAAACCATCGGGAAGATTGTTTCGAGAGTGGCGACGGCTGTAAGGTTCATGGCGTTGTTCAGCGTGATCATGGGGATTCCTGTTCTGTTCAGCGCAGTCTCATCAACGCGAAGAGAGCGGATCCGCGAGAGCGTTCTGTTGAAGACTCTGGGTGCTACGCGCGCTCAGATCATGCGGATTCTCGTCACGGAGTACGCGCTACTGGGCGTACTCGGCAGCCTCACGGGACTCGTGCTGGCGATGTTCGGGGGTTGGGCGCTGGTACACTTTGTCTTTCAGGTGAAGTACGCACCCGCCTTTGGACCCGCTATCGCCATAACGCTTGCAATGATGGCTATCGCCATCGCGATCGGTGTGATCGCAGGACGCGGCGTGTTCAAAGAAACAGCTATGACAGCACTGCGGGAGAGCTAAGCCCCGCGAAAAGCCCGGTCATTCCGGCGAAGAACCATTCCCGGTCATTCCCGCGAAAAACCGCCCGTCATTCCCGCGAAAGCGGCAATCCCGCAGCGAAGCACCGCACGTCGAGTTCGTACGAACGGCACGTTAAGAACTCAGCGTTTCCATGGGGGATCCCCGCTTTCGCGGGGATGAGGGCGCATTCGGACCGGACCTTACTGGACGCGCACCACGTAAACACGTCCGTTTGGATCCGCGGACACGTTTCCACTCGGGTCCGTAACTTTGATCGTCCGCGCGCCACTACTCGTTAGCGACGTGAGAAAGTACGCCGCCGAGGATGCCGGGACTTTCGCGGTCAGAGTCGTGGATCCATTTCCGATAGCGCCGACGGGGAGATAGCCAGTGGCAGTTTCGTTACCGACCAAAGTTCCCGTGACTAACTGGCGGAGATTGTAGCTCTTGTAATTGTACGGAGAGTTCGCGGGCATAAAGGCGCGATGATCCGTGTAGAGTGTTACGAGGTAGCGTGCGAGTATCGTATCCATTGGCACACCGGCTGCCTTGACGAGATTGACGCTTCCAGTGTCGGGGCCGGCGGCGAGTGCGCGCGTGAGTGTGCGAGGATCTCCACCGGTGTTGAACCAGTCGCCCGCATAGCGGAGCAACGACCATTCCGCACCGCGCGAGGCGAGATTTGCAGCGGCCTTGGTGTGATTCACGATAGCCCCAGTGGTGTCAGGGCGTTCGACATAGTATTTCGTGCGCGCAAAGTTCTGCAGGAAGAACGCCTGAGTGATGGTCGTATCGAGGCTGTTGATGTTGGAATAGCCGACGGTGAAGTTGTCGGCGAAGCCTGCCTCCGCTCGACCCACGGCATCTTCAGCGAAGTGAGCGAGGCCCTCGTCCAGCCATGTCGCTTCGAAGTTTTCGAGGATCGGCGACACGTACCTGTTGCCGGAGTTGATCATGTGCTGGAATTCGTGCGCCACAGTCCCACGCGTAATCTGACGAACGAACTGGGTACTGAACGAATTGCCGTTCACCCCACGAGGGTCGGGGGCGAGCAGATAGAAGATTTCCCCCTGATTGCTCGCGAGGCATCCGGCCGCTGTCGGAGGATACAGATCTCCAGCAAAGAAGAATCCGCCGACATACCCCGTCACTGTGGCCTGGCCCGCTGCCGTGAGCTTGTTGACCGCGGGCGTGTAGTAGATGAAGATGTGACCGTTGTTGTCGATATCCGTGGGGTTCCCGAAGTAGCCGACGTCGGTGGGGTAAATCATCTGGTCGAACTCGTCGCCGATCGCCTGGAAGTCCGCGGCCGTGAATCCACCAGCAGGCGAATTGACGTCGCTTACGACGATTGCGTGCTGCGACACGTACTCCACGACGCCAGTCGTCGCAACGAAGCCGCTCGCGGAACAAGCAGAAGTGGTGACGCCGCCAAATCCAGCCGAGGTCAGAACCTTGAACGGAACGGTCGAACCCACAGCCGGCGGCGGATTGATTGCGCGCGATGGGTTTGGTACCAGCCTGTCTGCGGCGGCGGCTGAGACCGCCGCATGCCCACCGGGTCGTGGCAGCGTGGTGCGCTCGAAGTTCCGGAGGCTCGCCTCGAATTCTGCCCCACGCGACAACATTGAGGGCATCTCAAGTGACTGCCGCGTCGGCGAAAACAGATCGCTGACTGGGGCCTGCGCCGGCGGTGCCAGCCAATCGCCGTGAATGGCATAGCTCCCAATGTTGTTGCTCGCCACATTCACGTTCGCGAGGATCACGGCGTACTGAGCCGCCTGGAGCGAGGCCGGAATCGACAACCCGCCCGACGCCGCTGAAAACGTCATGACGCGGACATCGCCCACGTTCATGCTGCCGAGATTGGCAGCGATCGGGTCCGGGTTCCCGGGAATCGGCGCCACCGCCGAGTCGCTACAGGCAACGAACAGCAGACCAGCGCCGAGCACACCGTACAGAGATTTCACGCGCGATTCCAGGTTGAGTGCAGCAGCCGCACGTTAGCGGCGGACTTGTGGATATTGGACGGTTGCAAGTGCTCGACGTTATCCGGATGCTACAGCTTTCGATCTCCTACGAATGCGCGGCCACCTGTGCCGCGCAGGCGAGAAACATAGCCACGGTGAACGCAAGAAACGCGCGCTGGGCCAGAGGGCGGCGTGAAAAGAACTGAATTATGTCTTCCATTTGTGGGGCTGGGAACGAGTGTGAGGTAATGAGACCCGATGACGCGTCAGAATGCGTTGCGAAACCGGTCAAAGTGTCGCCGCGCTACTCCCCGCCCTAACAAGTGTCGGTGGCTGCCGGTCAGGGCGGAGGCTTGAGCCCGTATTCGATCATTATCGCACGCCCCCCAGGAGACATCAGATATGTGATAAACCGCTCCCCGTTCGCCCGATCCGGCGCTCCCTGGGGGACAGCCGCACCAAATACGATGGGCGCACCGTACATCACGAGCGGCGATCGTTGCTGGCCCTTCTCGGCGCCCGAATTGACCCGCCCGTGCACGGGTATCTCAACCCGCGCGGCGGCGTACGTTGCCGACAGAGCAGGATCGCCGAGGTCAACTTGGGCTGGCAGGGCGACAAACCGAAGTCCGAGACGATGCGCGACGGACGCGTACTCCCATGCATAGTCCAGGTTCCCGGTCTGTAGCAGCGCCACCAGATCGGCTGACTTGGGACGCATGTTGGCAGCGGGAGCTGCCTCCTCCAGTCGCCGCGCGAGCCCCGGGCGGCCGTAATGCCGCTCGGCGAGTTGCATCGCCATCAGTGCGCGGTATCCGGCCGGGTCGAGGGCCGGATCGCTTCGCCCGACCTGGACGCCCGGCCGCGTCGTTACCTCGGTCCAGTTTTGCGCGTTGACCTCGGCGGCGAAGCGGGAGCGCGAGGTGTACGCCAGCACCAACCGGGTGCCTCCGAGTACTGCGACCCGGCTGGCCAATCGTCCTGTAAGAAAGCGGGAAAACAACGCGGTATCTGCGAGCGCAATGACGTCTGGAATGCGCCCAAGCTCGGTGATCTTGCGCACCGTTTCAACCGAACCGGCGTTCTCCTGGCTTGCAACGAGCCCGTTCCCGGGCGCGAAGGAATCCAGGGCCTGTCGAAGTGGCAACGCCAGCGCACCGGCGTTGAAGACAACAATCGACTGCGCTGGGCGATGCGCGGGGTTACCGCACCCCAACGCCGCGAGCACCACGCCGACCGACTGCCGCGCGGTGTTGGAGATGCGGGATAGTAGCCGATTCATCGTTGTGCGGGTAACATACCTAGTTGAAAAAGGAAACTGGAGCTCCCTATGGCGACTACTGTAAGCGACCAAACGACTGAAATGAGCCCCGGGCTCACCACTGCCCGTGCGCCATTCATCGAGGCAGTTCGCGGACACGGCGAGCTGTACATCGAACAGCCGTACCAACTATATACCGCGGAAAACCATGAGGCGTGGCGTCAATTGTTCGCCCGCATGGGCGATCGGTGGCAGCGTTACGCGAATCCCCGTTTCCTACAGGGCGTCGAGACACTCTGCTTGGATCCGAATGCGGTTCCCCGACTCGAGGACGTCAACAAGTTCATGGCGCCGCGCACGGGCTTTAAGGCCAAGGCTGTAAGCGGCTACGTTCCGGCGTTTCTGTTCTTCGACTCGCTGCGCAAACGCGAATTCCCCACGACAATTACGATTCGCGATGCGGAACGGCTCGACTATCTACCAGAGCCGGACATCTTTCACGACATCGCGGGCCATGTGCCGATGCACACGGATCCTGCGTTCGCCGACGCATTGGCTCGCTTTGGCGAAGTGGCTCAGACCGCGGTCGAGATTGTAAAGCGCATCAAGGATCCTAACGAACAGGTGCGTCGCACCACGAGCATCATGAAAGCGATGGCGCGCTTCTTCTGGTTCACCGTCGAATTCGGGCTAATGCGCGCGCCGGACGGCAAGGGTGTGAAGGCGTACGGTAGCGGCTTGTTATCGTCATACGGTGAGTTGCAGCACAGTGTGGAATCACCGCTTGTACAGCGGTATCCGATCCAGTTGGAATGGGTGATCAACCAGTATTTCGAGATCGATCATTATCAACCGTTGCTCTTCATCGTGGAATCATTCGAGCACCTATTCGAGCAGGTTGGTGTGCTCGAAGACTGGATGAAGATGGGACGTCTGGACAACGTGTCGCCGGGCGAGCCGAGCCTGTCCGAAGTCGATGTCCGAAGCTTCATAGACGCTTCCACGTAACGGGTGACGGCGGCCGCTGATCCGCTTCGCGTGAGCGGATCAGCGTAGTAGTCCCCGAAGACGACGAGATAGCAATCCTCATCGCCCACCGCGTGAGCGATCCCATTCGCGACCGGCAGCGCACCAGGACGCCCGCGGTGCTGTACGTTGGCCTCTTCCCGTCCATTCAACGATGAATCGATCCAGCATACTCGCCCTCGCCGCGGTCGGAGCGTCCGGAATGCTCGCATGCGCTGGCACCGCCCAAACGCCGGCGCAGGAATCGACGATGAAACCGACCGCGGCATCAGCGATGGGACTTTCACCGTCCTTGCCGGGCCGAGTCGACTCGATAATCAATATCGCAATCACCGATCACGCAGCACCCGCGATGGCGGTGGCGATCGGGCGGTACGATAGACTGATCTACCTTCATTCGTACGGCCGGCTCGTCTATTCGGACACCGCACCAGCGGTAGACGAGCACACACGCTTCGATCTTGCGTCGCTAACCAAGGTGATTGCGACGACTACCGCGGCGATGATGCTCGAGGAACAGGGAAAACTCGACATCAACCGCACCGTTGCGTCATATCTGCCAGCGTTCAATGCGCCGGACAAGCAGGCAATCACGGTGCGGATGCTGATAACTCATCGCGGCGGTCTGGAAGCGTTCGCGCCGCTCTGGCGCACGTTGAAGGGCCGAGATCAGTATCTGTCGGCGATCAACTCGAGACCACTCGCGTACGTCCCAGGAACCAAGTCTATCTACAGTGATTGGGACTACGTTCTGATGGGACTCATTGTCGAGCGCATCTCCGGCGAGACTCTGGATTCGTTCACGGCGCAGCACATCTTCGGTCCGCTCGGCATGAGCGAGACTGGCTTTCGCCCCGACACGGTCGCCAAGCGACACATTGCGCCCACGGAAATCGATTCGGCGCGGGGGTTGGTATGGGGATCCGTGCACGACGAGAACGCGGATGCCATAGGTGGCGTCGCCGGTCATGCCGGGCTGTTTTCCACAGCGCACGATCTCGCAATCTTCGCGCGCATGATGCTCAATGGCGGAAGCGTTGGCTCTGTTCGCATTCTCGCGCCCACCACAATCGCACGTTGGACGGCGGCACAGGACGCTGGATCCAGTCGCGCACTCGGGTGGGATACACCTGCACCGCACTCGAGCGCGGGACGGTTCTTCTCACCGCGCAGCTATGGCCACACTGGATTCACCGGAACGTCGATATGGACCGATCCGGAGCGCGGTGTTTGGGTCGTACTTCTCACCAATCGCGTTTACCCAACTCGGAATAACAACAAGCATCTCGAGCTGCGACGTGCCCTCTCGGACGCAGTGCAGGAAGCTGTTACCGATGCACCATTAATTGATTGGGAATCGCAGCATCAGCCATCACTTCCGGATCGTTGACAGGTCGACGCCGGCGTAAACAGTGCGTCCAGCGGCGGGATCGAAGTAGCGGCCGCCAGTTGCGTTGATCGAGACGGAGGTGTTGTACACGGCACCGAAAAGATTGCCTATTCCAGCGAAGAGCGAGACGTCACCCACCCCGATCACGCCGCGCAAGTTCGTCACGATCGAGGCGCCAGAGTAAGCGGTGTTTGCATCGTTCACCGGAATGTTGGAGCGATACCGCTCTTCAACGGACAGAAAACGCGTAGTTGGAGCGCCCAACTGCAGCGACATCGACGCCATGTTCGCGGCAACACCTGGCACTCGGTTGGTGGCGAAGGACCGTGTAGTTGTGCCGGTGTTAACAGCGTAGGTTACGTACCGCGCGTCGGTGAGCGAGTACGACGCGTGCAAACGGATCAATGGTGCGAGCTCAGCGGTGCCATCGGCATCCACTCCCCTGTGCCGGGCGGTACCTGCGTTGCGATAGAACTGCCGGCCGGCCGCGGAGGGAACCTCAAAGGGAATGAGCTCGTCGTCGATCCGCATGTCGTAAAGCGCCACATCATACGATGCAAAACTCGCGCGACCTTTGATTCCACCTTCGTGTGAATGGGTCCGTTCGGGCTGCAACAACGGGTTGAATCCACCGGCTCCACTTGGCCGATTCGCCAGCTCAGTCGTGGTTGGGGTCTGAAACCCGGTGGCGACATTGGCGTAGGCCACTAGAGCCGGTAAAAGGGCGTAGCTGACGCCGAGCGTCGGATTCGCTGACGACATCTTGCGAATGCCTGAGTCGTCCGGATTTGTCGGGGTGATGAGGTGATCCGTCACCGCGAACCGGTACTGATCGTAGCGCGCGCCACCAAGTAACGTCGCACGCCCCACTGCCGCGCTGACTTGCAGGAACGGCGACGCGCTGGTTACACGTTCGCGCTGGTCCAACGACAGAGCACCGGGGACGCCGCTCAGGTTTACCCAGTTGCGTCGGTCGTCGCGCTGCAAATCGGACTCGCCCCCCAGCATCGCAGTCATTCCACGGTCTGCAGTCCCTTCCGTTATCGCGTATGCAGCGCGCACGCCACCCGCGGCCCTATGAATGCCGATGATGCTCGGCGGTATCGGATTATTGATTGAGCGCGTCAACCCGTACACGGATAATCGCAGCTCACCGACGCCGAGCGCGGCCCGTGCGCTGAGCCCCACCTGATTCTGCCGACCGCGCTCACCGGTCCGCTGTTTGAGATTGTTTGAATACGGCTGTTGTCTATCGAGCGCAATCAGCGAATCGGACAGGCTGCCGGGATTCTGCGCGTTGTACTGAACGGCATTGGCGACAAGCTTGATCGACACCCTGTCCCAATCCCAGGTACCGACGGCGTTGAGGTGAGCATTACGTGCGCTACTATACTGGCGATAACCATTGTAATCGAGCCGGTCCGCGTTTACCACGTAGGTTCCGCGGCCTTTGATGCCACCAATGCCTATCTGTGCGCGCGACAGTCCATCGCTACCGCCCATGAGGCGCGCTGTAGGCGCGAAGGGTTGGTTCGGCGGCGGCAGGGTTGCAAACGAGATGACGCCAGCCGATGCGTTGCCGTACAGCGCAGATGCCGGCCCTCGAATCGCTTCAGCGAGACCGAGCGAGCCCATGTCGATGTTGCTGAGCGCCGATTGACCGTCCGCGAGGGTAGCCGGAATGCCATCAACTATCACGCGAATGCCGCGCGTGCCGAACTGCGACCGCGCGCCAATTCCCCGCACCGAGATACGCTCGCCCAGC
This sequence comes from Gemmatimonadota bacterium, assembly GCA_041691775.1. Lineage (GTDB taxonomy): Bacteria > Gemmatimonadota > Gemmatimonadetes > Gemmatimonadales > Gemmatimonadaceae > Fen-1247. Next base: position 275,528 of record JBEPUB010000004.1, on the reverse strand, counting down.
GCGAAGTTCAGCCGATTGTCGACCTGAATTCCAGCGACCTGCCCGAGCGCTTCATCAACTGAGAAGCCCGGCCGCGCAATCGCGATGTCGCGCGCGCCGACAGATGCCACATTCATCGGCGCAGTCGTGACGTCGAAGGGTGTGCGGAGAACCGTGACGCGGACCGCGGGTAAAGTATCTGAAGCCGGAACCTGAGCCCGCGCGGACGACGCAACACCAAACGAGGCTGCAATCACGGCCGCGCGCGCCCAGACGTGAGCACGCTGCTTGGTAGCCATCAAGCGTCGGCCGGCTCGTCGAATTGCCCGGAGTCGTTCAGGTACAGCGAGATGAGCCAACCTGCCATCTGCGAGCGTAGCCGCACTGCCCGCTCGGGCGTCGATGGCTGGTTCACGTGCTCGGCGGCGAGTGTAACGGATCCCTTGAGAACGACCAGGATTTCCTCCATGTTCAGGCTATCCGCCTGCATCGACCTGCCAGCATCGAGAACGCCGGCCTGCACTTCCTCGATCGATGCGCGGTTGTGGAAATAGCGAATTACCGCGTCTCGTACCAGGACGAGTTCGGGGCGATTGGTCACTTAGCTATACACCGAGCCTGTTCGCGTGAGCATCGACGCTCGCTGGAGCGTTCGTCAGCAGCTTGGTCGTAAAACGTTGGCCTTCCGCGATCCGCTCGGTTTCGAGAGCGATCGCCTGGACCGCGATTTCGATCCGTTCGAGTCGGGCTTCCAGAGCTGAATCGCCCATTCTGCTGGGCAGCTCCTTCTTGGCTGACGGACGATGTATCCACATGTACAGGAGCGCGACGGGGACCGCGAACGATCCGGCCACCGCGACGACTGCCACTAGTGCTTGGGCTGGGTCCATACTCGAATCGGTGAGAGAGGCTACGAAAGCCCGATGGTTTGAATATAAGACACGGCGGTTACCAACCGCGGTTGCACGCCGTCGGCACGGGCTAAGTCGCAGGCGCCGTTACGGACGGAAGATCCTTCGCGAAGACACCTTTGTAGCGGCTCACCTCGCTGCGCTCAAGGTCCAGCTCCGGAATGTTGCGGCGCTGGAAACCGAATCGCGCGAAGAACTCAGTGTCATTGCTCACCGCGAAGAGCGTGGCGTAATCGCGGGCCTGCGCGAATCGCTCGGTAGCTGCTACCAATTCCCTCCCGATGCCGACCCCCTGCGCGCCGGGTGCAACCGCCAGCGATCGTAGTTCAGCGAGGCTGGGCGAATATTCATCCAGGTGAACGCACCCAACCACCTCGCCGTCTCGTTCGACGACGATGAACTCGTGCGCGTACATGGCGACGAACTCTTCCGATCGTGGAAGCAGTGTGCCGCTCGCCACGTAGAGCTGGATGAGCGCGCTTATGGCGGCGGCGTCGGCGGGTGTGGCGCGGCGTGTAGTCACGAACTGATAATGCCTCCGTCCACCCGGAGACGCCAGTCCCGACCGGCACTCAAGATCTAAGTCAAACTCAAACGATGAGCGGCACGTCGTGTCCGGGACGATCCGGGTCGAAATATTCTCCCATGAGCCAGGGCCCGATATGTTCACGTAATTCGCGAGCGTAGTCGGCGGATTGCGCGCCCATTGTTCCCGTAGTGCCCGTGGTAGCGACTTCCACAGCGCCGTCGAGCACCGTCAGAATCACCTCGGGGGCGAGTCCCGCATCGAGCATCGCGCGGGTCGCGACCCTCGTCGGCTCGCGCATGTCAGTCAACGCGGCGTCGCGCAACAGGTACAGCTCGAACACCTGAATCAGCGGCCCGACCTGCGAGTCTTGAGGGAATATCATTGCGGATTGGGCGAAGGTTGAGATGCCGCGAAAGATGACGTGATGCTGAGATTGGACCGTTTTGCAAATCGCTTGCCGTGACGTATGTTCCCACGGTCTAGACATGCTACGCCCACGTCGTGACCTGGCGTACGACGTATGTTTCCAGCCATGACACGCGGCTAAATGACTTCAACTCAACCGGATACAAGATGACACGGACTGTCCGACACTTTCGCTGGGATGACATGCCGAAAGAAGTGGTGACCAGCAGCATATCGCGCCGCCTTGTTACTGGAGACGACATGATGCTGGCACACGTATATCTCGATAAGGGTGCGGTAGTTCCGCAGCATTCGCACCACAACGAGCAGTTGACATATATCCTCGAAGGCGCGCTGCACTTCTGGATTGGTGAGGACGGGAGTGAGGAGATCGTGGTGAACGCCGGCGAGGTTCTCCACATACCGTCAAACGTCCCGCACCGTGCCCAGGCGCTCGAGGACACACTCGACGTGGACATATTCAGCCCTCCCCGAGAAGACTGGCTCAACGGAACTGATAGCTACTTCCACAACAAATAGCGCCATGGATCTCGGACTCAAGGGAAAGATCGCGCTGGTCATTGCGTCCAGCCGCGGGTTGGGTCGCGCAGTTGCGGAGGAGCTCGGCGCAGAAGGTGCAAGCCTCGTGTTGTGCGCGCGCAACGCGGAGTCACTTGAGAAAACCGCGGACGCCATTCACGCAGCAACGAGTGCTAGAGTCATCACTGTTGCCGCGGACGTGTCGGATCCAGCGGCGATCGATCGTGTCTGGTCGCGGGCGAACGACGAGTTCGGACGCGTTGACATTCTCGTGACGAACGCGGGCGGCCCGCCTGCGGGCCCATTCGAGAGTCATCCTCCAGCCGCTTGGACGGAGGCGCTCCGGCTCAACTTCGAGAGTGTTGTGAACATGACGCGCGCCGTACTCCCCGGGATGAAGGAAAGGCGCTGGGGACGTATCATCAACATCACCTCGATCGCCGTCAAGCAGCCGGTAGATAATCTCATTCTGTCCAACAGTGTACGAGCGGCGGTTACTGGCTTCGCTCGCACGCTTGCGAACGAGGTCGCGAGCTACGGCGTAACTGTCAACAATGTCATGCCCGGTTACACACTCACAGACCGAATTTCCGACCTGGCCCAGGCCAACGCGCATCAGCGAGGTACCACTGCCGAAGCGGTAATCGGCACATGGGAATCGCAGATCCCGATGGGTCGGCTCGGTACGCCGAAGGAATTCGCCGCGATGGTCGCATTTCTGGCGTCCGAGCGCGCGAGCTACACCACGGGCGCGTCAATTCCCGTCGATGGAGGCTGGATTCGCGCGCTACTGTGACACGCGCGAAGTTGCCTGCGCTGCCAGTCCGTCTAATAACGCGGCGGCGTGACGCGCACGAGTGCGGTGGTTCATCAATGTCACTCGTAGCACTGGGCGTCCGTCCAGCACCGTGAGCGTTATCCACCCCTTCCCGGAACGATTGTAGCTCGCACGCAGATCGCGATTCATTGCATCCACCGAATTCGTGTCGAGATTACCAGTACCGAGGTATCGGAAACAGAGAATATTGGATTCCGGTTCGTGCAACGCCTCAAAGTCCTGCCGTAGCGCGATGGATTCGTACAGTCCATGCGTAACGTCGCACAGATGATCGTAAACCCGACCGATGCCATCGGCTCCGTATCGCTGTAGAGCGACCCACAACTTGAGCACGTCGGCCCGACGCGAGCACTGGAAGCTCTCAACGCCAATGTCCCACGTGCGCGATCCGGCGCGCTCGTGAAACAGGTACGGCGCGCGCTGTGCGAACGCGCGATGGAGATCGGTCCGTTCGCGCATCAGCAGCATGCCTGTTGCGATGGGAAGCAACATTCCCTTGTGGGGGTCCCATGCAAGCGAGCGTGCATGGGAAAGTCCGCGGAGCGCCTCACCCCGTGTGCGCGACAAGAGCGCAGACGCTCCGTGAGCGCCATCAACATGCAGCCAGATTCCCCGTTCGTTACAGATCGCGCCGATCGTTTGGAGGTCATCAAACGATCCAGTAGCCGTCGAGCCCGCCGTCGCGACTACGGCCATCACCAATCTGCCGGATTGCGCAATCTCGTCCAGCGCCGCCGTGAGTGCAGCCGGATCCATGCGGAAGTCTCGCGATGCAACTGTCACGAGACTCTTGACGCCAAGGCCAAGCTCGCCGAGCGCACGGGAGACAGCGTAGTGCGCGTGCTCGCCACACAACACCACAGGCGGATTTGAGCCTACACCGTCAGTCCATGCATCCGGAACAATCGTGTTGCGGGCAGCAAGCAGCGCCGTGAACGTAGCCTCTGTCCCACCCGACGTCAGAGTGCCGCCGCTCTCGTCACCCCAACCCACCAGCTCCGTCATCCACCGAATCACGCGATGCTCGATGACTGTCGCACTCGGTGACATCTCCCATACTGCCACCGACTGATTGAGTACGCTGATCAGCGGCTCCGCCCATACGGCAACTGGAAGCGGAGGCGCGACCTGATGTCCCATGTACATGGGATGGTACAACCGATTGCAGTCTGCCATGACGTCCGTACTCAGCCGATTCGCGAGCCTGGACACGGACATTCCGCCGCGTGGAAGGGGCTCGTCAAATCGCACAGAGATTTCTTCCGGCGTCAACGCGGTAGAAACCCGACCGTCGCCGTCGCGGGTCTCGTCGAAGTACTTCGATACGAGGGCGACAATCTCCGCGCCGGATGCCGCAAGACTGTCGCTCTCCAGAATTTCCAGGATCGGATCAACCATCCGATCAATCTACGCGCGCATTGCTCTTACCAGCCACGTCTCCGGGGAACGTCCACGCGACCTTTCACGTTGGCGTAGTTCACCGATCCGTTGCCCTTGTGGTCCACGGTCAGGTCACCGCCAACGCCGTCGGCGGTAAGGCTCTGCCAAACGGCCGCAGCCGCTCCGCTAGATTGGCGCGCATCCGTGCCGCGAGCGATACTCCGGCGCCGCCTGCCGCGCCGGCGGTCGGCTAGATGTAAGTCTATTTTACGCCCGGGTTGGCGACGCTTACGATTGTGTAGTCATGCAGCCCATCACCACGTCGAATGCGAATCAAGAACGTGTCGCCTATCTTGTTGACATATAGGAGTTTTGGCACGTGGGCGTCCGTCCCATTGACGGAAAGGACTGTATCACCGACGGCGAGGCCCGCCATCTCGCCAGGTGATCCAGCCGCCACCCTCCAAATTGTTGGATAGTGAGTCCAGCGAAGCCGCCCATCCTGTCCCATCGTCGGCGTACCAGAGACGCCAATTCCAGTATAGCCCCGACTGGGGTTCGCCGCTAAAAAAGACGTACCGTTTGGGACTACTACCTTTGCACTCGGAATCGTATCACCACGTTGTGACGCAGTCTGCGCACTCGCGGCGCCGCCTGCTGTCGCGATTAAGGCTGCGGTAGCGGCAAAGATGGTGAAAGTTGTCGTCCATGACATTTTTTGTCTCTCAAAAAAAGGTTACGCTGGAGATCTCGGTAACGCCGTGCGTGTAAGTCACACTTCCGAAGCGCCTAATCTAGGGTAATGACACCTTAGCACTGCGGCGAATGATATCTTCGAGCGAGGCGAGCCCGGGGGTACCACGTACTTCGATGTCATTTACCAATAGCGTCGGTGTCACTCGAATCCCGAGTCGATTCCCGTCAGCAGTATCAATAGCGAGGGCCGGTACAGGAGTGTGCTCTGACGTGCAGCGCTTAAACGACACCGTATCCCGCACTCCAGCAGCCGTCGCAAAATGCGCCCATGGTACTCGGCCAATCGCGCCCTGGTCGGCAAACAACGCGTTGTGGAATGCCTCAAACTTGCCTTGATTGCCGGCACACTCGCTTGCGCGCGCAGCGCTTGCCGCGTAGGGATGCTGCTGCAGGGGATAGTACCGATAAGTGATCGAGACCTGGTTCGGACTCCTGGCCCTGATTGTGCGTAATTCGTCAGCGAGGCGCCGACATGCAGGGCACTGGAAATCAGAGAATATCACTATGTGTACCGGCGCGTTCGCGGGTCCCATCAGCCGGCCGTGAAGGGCGTAACTGTGCCAATCAGATACAGTCTCAGCGAGCGAGTTCTCCGCGTTTGGCAAAGGCTCAGCGAATATCTCGCGCCGGATGACGAGCCCGGTAACCAGTACCGCGCACACGACGATTAAAGCCGTCGCCGCATTGTCCAGGAATCGCTTCATTGAAGAATTGCTCCGATACACCTGTAGATGGCACGTTCATATGCTCGCCGACAATAGCCGGTAAGGGTTCCCCCCAACGGCTATTGTCGGGCTATCACAGAACGCTAAAAGCAAGCCAGGTTGAATGAGCAGCCATCGCTTCCCTGCCGAAAGTTCGTAATAATGCCACCGTTTTCACATACGGTATTCACGATATTAAACACCTCGGCGCCACTGCACCCGTCCCTGGACGATTCGTTTCCCGCTGCGTATGCAGGATGGCTGAGTAGGCTACTTCCTCCAGCAAAAATTGCGAAAGCGGATGCGATAACAGTGAAGCGCTTCTTCATCGTGACAAACTCCTGACGGAATAGGGTTGCAATGCGGAAGAATGACGAAGCGAGTATGTATGAATCCGCGGACGAGGGTAATCGCCGTTGCGGCGAATAGCGATAGAAACGCGGTGAAGCGCTGAGATGTTACGATCAGTGCGACCTCCAAAATAGGTCGCAACATACTCGTGCTCTCGTGCCCAGCGCCGACGATTGACTCTTGCCGGTAAATGGTCACTTAGGAGTATGGCAACGCCCAGCAGCCATCGATCGCGCAGGGAGGCGCCCAACGTGACGATAACCCGGAACGTCGTCGCTCCCTTCTGCCCAGATGCTTACGAGGCGTGGTATTGGTCGCACGAGTCGTTCGACTGCAATGGCTTGATCTTCTCCTCTGCAAGTCGTAGCGTTATATTGACAGTATCGCTACTCTGCTCGCGATAGCCAACATCTCCGCCACGACGCAGGCACGGTTTAAGTTGGGCCTTCCGCCCGACAACCTCACCTTACGCATACTTCACTCGGATGCCGCTCGTGATCGCGCGATGCTTGACCCGCTGCGGAAGTCTCAGGTTAGAGCGCTATTTCGTAGCCTGCCTGTATTGCTTGCTTCCGATTACGGTACTGGCGACAGTCGCGCAGCGAGTGAGTGCGCAGCAGCCTTCTCGACAGCACGTAATCACGGGACGAGTGCTTGATCCTGGAGGGCGCCCGGTTCGCAGCGCCGGCGTCAGCACCGGCGCCGCGGGAAGCAGTCCATCCGACAGCACCAAGACTGACAGCGCTGGACGCTATCTTCTCCGTTGGAACGGTGGAACCTATCTCATTATTTCAGTGATGCGGATCGGTTTCATTCCGGCGTCGATTTACATAGCCAATATCGCAGCCGCAGGCGACACGCTGCAACGCGATATTCGGTTGAGCCCTATTCCATCAGAAGCCGCGCCGTCGCTCAAGACGGTCGTCGTCACGTCACATCGCCGAACGCCGTCGGGACAGACGCGAGAAACTGCCGGTGAGACGCGCACGGGAGAATTCGGCTTCATTCTCGACGGCCAGCCGATCACACCCGGAGACTTAGGCGAGATTGGCGCGTCGCTCGCGCCCGGAGTTCTCCGAACCGGGTCCGGCGACGAGTCGACCAGCGGCATTTCGATTGCGGGCCAGCCGCAGGCCGCAAATCATACCGCGGTCGACGGCTCCAGCTACGGTAGTTCGAGCCTCCCGCCCGAGGCAATAGCGTCGGCTGCGGTGGCGGTGAACGATTACGACGCGTCGCGTGGCCAGTTCACCGGCGGTGAGTTGACTGCGACAACGCGAAGCGGGACGAACTTATGGGGCGGCGCATTGCGCGGGTCGCTCGCACCGGCCGCGTTCAAGTATGGGGAGGGGGGGCGCTCCGCGTTCAGTCAGCCAACAGGTACTCGCCAGGTGGATGGGGGCGGCGGCGGGGCGATTGTCCCCGATCAGCTATTTGTGTACGGAGCGTTCACTGCGTCGCGCCGCACTGGGCCTGCTCCGTTTCTGGATGCGAACAACATTGATGAACTGCTCGCGCTGGGGGTAAGTCCAGATTCGGTTCGGCAGTTCGTTAATGCCGCCAACGCGCTAGGCGTTCCTACGCGCATTGGCGCTATACCGATCGCGACATCGGATGTTGGTTCCGCGATTGCGCGCGTTGATTACGCGGCCGGTGAGCGCCACCTTCTGACGCTTCGTTTCGACGGACGCTCGGCGGAGTTTTCGAAATTTGGCGCGTCGCCGTTGACGCTTCTTGCCGGTGATGGCCAGTTACGCAGCACGAGTGCCGGGATCCAGGGAATAATCAGCTCGCACTTTGATGCAGTGCAACATGATTTACGGTTTTACACTTCGCACGCAGTGCGGCGTTCGACTGCTGCCTTGTCGGGTCCAGCAGCACGTATATTCACAACCAATGATAACGACCAGGCGGGCCTGGCGACGCTCCAGTTCGGAGGCGACCCACTCGGACTTACCGACGTAAACAGGGATTTTGTGGAAGTAGCCGACGAACTCGCCGCTACACCGGGTCGCGGGAATCATCTCTGGAAACTAGGCGCACTCTTCAACCGTGACCGTGTAACATCGCCCGGCGGCTCCAATTCGGCTGGCACGTTCACCTTCGGAAGTGTGGCCGGCTTTGCGGCCAATGAACCGATTCTGTTTACCCGTGGACTGGGACAGCCGCAAGAAGCGACGGTTAATTACGGCGCTCTGTATGCTGGTGATACGTGGACTCCGCAGGAAGGCTTGCAATTCACGCTAGGGGAGCGTCTGGAACGGTCCTGGTATCCGGACGTGCAACCACCGGCCGTGGTCGCAGCAGCGGCATTCGGCACCGCCGACGCGCATGTGCACGCCGAGCAGCGCCTGCTTCCGCGACTGGGCGTAACCTACCGTAATGTCCCCGGCAACTTCGACGTCCGAGCTGGTATTGGTGAGTTCCGCGGGACGATACCAGCTTCCGCTCTGAGCGCGGCGCTCGCGCAGCGAGGTACCGAGTCTTCGCTCGACTGTGTCGGCGCTGCGGCGCCAATACCGAACTGGGCCCTCTACACGAGCGATCCTGCGGCAACGCCATCCGCGTGCGCTGATGGGACATCAATTTTCTCAGGTCAACAGCCCGGGCTCACGCTGTTCTCCCCCAGCTTCGGCGCTCCTCTGTCTCGTCGTGCGTCATTGGACTTCGATTGGATCGCGAAAGGTGCCCCCATTTTCTTCCACGCGCGAGCAACACTCGTGCGTGGTTCGAACGAGGCCATTGCGTTTGACCGCAATCTGGATGACCGGGCGAAATTCACATTGTCCACTGAAGGCGGCCGGCCCGTCTATGTGCCGGCCGCTGCGATCGACCCCAACTCGGGTGGGGTGTCTCTCACTTCGTCGCGCTTAGATCCGGCCTTTGGCACTGTACGCGAAATCACGAGCGGCGGCCGTTCTGCGGCGGACCAGGTAAGCGTGGACGGGGAAGGGATTATGCATTGGTTCGGGAGCCTGACAGCTCTCAGCGTGTCGTACACCTTCACACAATCACGTGACGTAAGTACTGGCGTTGGAGCGCTTGGCGGCTACGCTCCAAGCACGGCAGGTGATCCGATGGTCCAGAATTGGAGCGCGCAAGCCTTCGAGCAGCGCCACGTTGTGCAGGTATCGGCGATGCATCAAGTGACGCCCGCGGTGAGCCTCGTGTTCATCGGCCGTCTGACGTCCGGCGTTCCTTTCACGCCGATGGTCGAAGGCGACGTGAACGGCGACGGGCTGTACAACGATCGCGCATTCGTATTTGATCCTACAACCACGCGAGACACGTCGGTCGCACGTGCGATGACTCAACTGCTTCGCACGGCACCGGCTTCAGTCCGTGATTGCCTCAACTCGCAGCTTGGCCGCGTCGCTGGCCCGAGCAGTTGCCGAACGGCATGGTCACCATGGCTGGATATGCAAGCGAACGTTCGCCCCTGGAAATTCGGCTCGAGCGAGATCGGACTGACATTCAGAGCCCAGAATCTTACCGCCGGCATGGACTACTTGCTTCATGGCGCGAACGGGCTGCACGGCTGGGGTCAGTTTCCGTTTCCGGACAATACGCTACTAAAGGTTCGTGGCTTCGATCCGGCTACGCAGTCCTTTCGCTACGACGTCAACCAGGCATTCGGAAGTGTGGGCACGGCTCGTACGGTTCGCACGCCATTCATACTCACCATTCAAGCGCGCGTAACGTTCAGTACCGATCCGGCCCGTCAGGTCATGGCCGGCGTCATCGCTGCTGCGCGATCGTCCCACCGAACTCCTGATGAACTCCGGGTTATAGTCGCGAAGCGTTTCCCGAATGTTCCCGCGCAGACGCTCCTGCTCGCGCGGCGGCTCCAACTCGGCCTTACGAACGATCAGGCGACTTCTCTCGGCCGCATGGCGGACTCGCTAACGCCACCGCTCGACTCACTGATCGGTGCGATGGCGGATATGCTTGCCGGCAAGACGGCCGTAAATAGCGGTGGACTACAGCCATTGGTTACCAGCGCCAAGGTGCTAGCGGACCGTGGACGCAACGCTACCCAGTCCATCCTCACGCTGTATCAGTGGGGCAAACTCCCAGATGCGCTGCGAGCGCCGAGTACGGGAGAACCTGTCAGGCCGTCAACGAGGTTCTATATTCCCAATCCATAGTGCGGTTGCTACGCGGCCGCGCACCTCCGGTCACGTTGGACACTCTCACACCACCTGAGCCCGAGCGAATGACTGCCGAAACGGACACAGTAAACGCAGCGCTGATGGCACCGGCGCACCGGCTTCGCGACATATAGTTCGATGCAATCCGCGGCCCGATGGTTTCCCCCGCTACTTTTCGGGAAACCCAAGCCATCAGATGAATCCGACAATAGAACTGCTCCTGAGCCGGCGCTCGGTCGCCCCACGCCTGCTATCAGCACCCTCACCCACTCCGGATGAGGTTAGGACGCTCCTTACCATCGCCTCCCGCGTGCCGGACCACGGACGTGTCATTCCGTGGCGCTTTATTGTTATCACCCCGGAGGGCGGTGCGAGACTTGGCGAGTTGATCGCGTCCACGTTCCTGACGGATCATCCCGACGCCCTGCCGGCCACGATCGAGGCCGAACGTGGACGGCTGCTTCGCGCGCCGCTCGTAATCGCCATCGTGTCGAGTCCACACGATAGCCCAAAAGCGCCCGAGCTGGAACAGATACTTTCCGCTGGCGCCGCGGGCATGAGTTTATTGATCGCTGCGAATGCGATGGGCTATGGAGCCAACTGGCATACGGAGTGGTACGCGTACAATCGCATAATTCTGAGCGAACTCGGACTCAAGGACGACGAACGGATCGCGGGCTTCGTGCACATCGGAACTGCCATAGAACGACCCGGAGACCGCGCGCGTCCGGTGCTCGACGAAATAGTCACTGCCTACGGCGCGCACGGGATTGCGCCATTCGACGACCCGCTGCCCATGCGGTGAGCTTCCAGGGCGTGCAATTACGGTAGCCGACGTCCGATCGAATTTCAGGGTTGCGGCCACAGTCTGAGGAACTCGGCCAGAATGCGCTCTGTGAGACCCCACAGCACGTGGCCTTGCAATTCAAAGCCGCGAGCCTCGATCCTGGCGTCGTCGCGCACCGCAACGGACACCGTTCGCCAAGCGTCGGCACGTTGAAGCTCGGATATCGGAATCCACCATGTCTCGACGATCTCCGCCGACATCGTCACACGCTTGTCGCCGCTGTAACGGAAGACGAATGGAGCGACCGAAACCAATGGCGCGCCCGTGGCGCGCGGACCGACGATCGTGAGCGCGGCAACGCACTCACTGCGCGAAAGATCGATCCCGGTCTCCTCCAGCGTCTCGCGCCGCGCCGTAGCTTCGAGCGAAGCGTCGTCCGTTTCGCTCCCTCCGCCAGGCAACGCGATATGGCCACTCCACGGATCGCCCGCAACCGTCGCGCGGCGAACAACGAGTACCTCATCCCCGCTCGCACCATTGACGACTACTACCGCCACAGCGGCTCGGCGTTTTTTTGTTTCCATGTCGAACTTTACTGTGCCAGCAGTGCGCGTGGAACCGATGCGTCACCGCCCGAGACACATCGCATGGCTACTGCCCGCCGATTCGTACCCAGCCCCATCGATCATAGATCCAGGGCGACGACAAACGACCCATGAGCTTGGCATAAACTGGGCTTGCACCGACGAGTCCCGGCGGGAGTTGCAACGACAATTGTCCCGCACGATCCCGAAAACAGCGCGGAGTGTCGCAAGACGATCGGATAGACGTGGTGGACTCAATCGCAATACGCCACGCACGAGTACGCGCGACAAGAATCGCATCGGCCAGCGCAACGGACAGCCGACTGACTCGCCACGGAAGCTGCACCAGTGGCGAAAGAGCATGGCTCACAACCGGTGGCTCGATAACGAACCGCTCGGGCCGCGCAGCGTACGCCTGGATTCGCTTCCCACTCAGGACGAGTTGCGTATGATACGCGCCGACCGATCGGCGCTTCTGCTCGAGTAACTGCGAATCGATAACACGTTCGATCGCCAGCGCATCAGTCGCTCCGTGGACAACATACGACAGTACTCGAGCATTCGAACCGCACTCAGCCAGCGCAAGACGGCACATGACGTGCGCGGCGCTATGATCGGGATGCGCATCCGACAAGCTCGGTGCTACCACGAGAGTTGGACTCACATCGCGAAATATTTTGCACAACATTTCAACCGTAGCTGCAGTGTCGGTCTCCAGTGAGACTGTCACACCCATGTCTGGCAGGCCAAGATATCGGACCGACGAGTTCGGAACACCGAGTATCGCCACCGCGGATCTTGCTTCATTGCGCCGGCGTTTCCCCCAGCGCGCGCGATCCCGCGGGCCGATCCAGACCCGGCGCTCGAGCGCACGCTGCGGCCATGGATTATTATCACCATCGGTCAGAAACACCACGGTGACACGGGCGCCGCGAGAGAGCGCGAGCTGAATCAATCCACCCGCGGCGATCGATTCGTCATCCGGATGCGGCGCGACAACGACGACACTCGCCCCGCCCCCGTCAAGCATGGACTCGATCATTCAGCAGTCAGGGTCACACGTATCCGCGCACCACGCTGTCGGTCACAATGGGATGAGGCGCACGAGCCGCGGCCCCAACACATTCGCGACGCCGAGTGGCATGTATTTCCAGAGCCGCGTAGCGACGCCAGCGCCCGCGCTGCGCTCCGTCATTGGCCGCGCGCCAGACGCCGCATGCTCGTACCACCATAGAGGTTGATCCGTGGTACCCCACTGAGTCTTGAACTTGTGCGTGTTTCCCCCCGGTGTGCAGCGTCCGAAATTGAACGTGCTCACGCCGTTGTCCGATATGTGTTTCATCAATTCCCAGTACACGAGCATGTTCGGCGACATGCGATTGTACTCGCGCAGGGATGACGCCCATGTTATTTCGAATTCGCGGTCAGCGGCGCACCCCCAACTGAATCCCCCCCCGCACGCGATGGGAATTCCTTCGTGATACGCAACCGCGAACAGTGCGCTGTCCGAAAACTCACGCACCACCGATTGAAAGAATGACCATGGCATGACTGGAGTTCCGAGATCCCGCATGTGGCGAGAGAACACACGGTAGAATGGAGCCGCTTGGTCCAATCCTATCCGTACGGTGACTCCCTCCTTCTGCGGCCGACGGATCTGGCTGCGCAGTTTGGATGGAAGCCGCTTCCATAGAGCATCAGATCCGCCGCTGCTGTCCATCAGTACGGTGATCTTGCGATGCGATACGTCGAAGCCCGCAAACTCACCCATGTCGTATCGACTTCTCAACTCCAGAATCTTTGCTCCCTCCAGGTCTGCCATTCTGGCGGCGTACGTCAGAAGCGCGCCAATCGCCGACGGTGTTCCGATCGGTCCGCCATAGTTCACGAATGGCACCGAGACCAGAAAGTGGCCGAACAGCATACTCTTGATGCGGACCAGCGGTAGCACACCTCGAATGGCCCCGCTCGAATCGTCGAGCGCTACGAGATATGGAGCGTCGTGGCCCAATGCCTGCTGCATCACCGGGCGCCATCCATACAGATGACAGTGCGTATAATGGCGCGCGCCGCCTCGTGCTCGAACGAAGTCGTCCCATGCCTCCGCGCTCCCCTTGTAGGGGCCGACGGTTAGTGTCTCTGCGTGCGGTGGACCGGGATCGGACGGGATCATTTTCGTCGTGGCAGGGGTACTCTTCCTGTGCAAAATACTGGGGATGCGAGAACAATGTGGCCCCGAGCGCAACGTATCGCGACGCCGTCCGTACATCTGCTTGTCATGGGTACCAACTCTCGCCACGCACCGCGCGGCCTTCTAACCGCGGACCAGCAAGTGGTGTTCGACAAGAACGTGGCCGACATGGAAAAGGCTCGCATGAACCGGCCGCAACCGTAACCAGCGGATTGACAAAAAAGAGGGGCAGCCGGTTTGCTGTCCCTCTTTTTTTGTCACAGCTACGGTCGCAGTGCGCTACCGTGCGCCGCGCTTGAAGATCATCACGGGAAGGGTGCGCATCATGATCTTGAGATCTTCAGCGAGCGATTGTCGTGCGAGATATTCCAGGTCAAGCTGAATCTTCACGCGAACATCGTCAATGGAGCTATCGTACGCATGGTTGATTTGCGCCCATCCCGTAATCCCAGGTCGCGCCTGCTGCCGTAACTGATAGCCGTCGATGTTCTGCCGCAGCTCCGCAAAAATGCTTGGTCGCTCCGGACGTGGGCCCACGATGTTCATGTCGCCAAGTACAACGTTGATCAACTGAGGTAGCTCGTCAAGCCGCGTCGTGCGGAGGAACTGACCCACCGGCGTGACACGCGGATCCTGCTTGGTCGCCCAGACGGCGCCCGTGCCCGCCTCGGCGTCCTTTCGCATGGATCTGAATTTGAGAATGCGGAACGGACGTCCACCAACGTTGGACGTGCGCCTGTCTTCTGTATGAGAGCGAGAACGCCGGCGACGATCCACTCCCACCCGATCCTGGACGTAAAACACTGGACCGTGCGACGTGAGCTTCACCGCCAGCGCAATGAGCAGCATCACCGGTGCGAGAATGACCAGTGCGATGAATGCGATGGCGAGATTGAGGAGTCGGTTGAGCGCTTCCGAACGCTCTGCTGCCACCACGCGCGGTTCCGATGCCGAGGGTTCGCGCCTGGCGCGTCTCTCTTCGCTCATGCGCTCATCAGCGTCGGCGCGCGCGCCATCGCGCGACTCGTCTGCCGACGGATCCGTGGCGTTCTCCTGCACCGCGAACTGATCGGTGCTCATACCGGGAGTCTACAGACGGTCACAGCTCACAGCTTTGCAAGGGTATATAGTCCCACCAACAATAGTTCGATCCCCACGAACCCAGCCCATACGCTTCGACGCGTGACCGCGTAGGCGAGGAGCGCGCCGGCCACGGGGAGCCAGAGAGCAACATAGAACTTGACGCTAGTCTCCGGCCGCCGCGGCGGCTCGGGGTCATCTGGCTGACGCTCCCGAACGATCTCACGCAAACCGTACGTCTCCTCGTCGAGCTCCGGCGACTGAATAGACTCGTTCACGAACGCTCCAGATGATGGGGCCGAGCACTTATAGTACCACCGCCGGAGACAGATCGCACTATCAGATTTTGCGTTTCGTCAGGTGGAACGCAAAAACGAGCTGTTTTGGGCGTTTTCAGCCAAACCGTGCCCTTACTCAGAGGCGCCGTGGCTCGGTAAGGACAAAGCTCGTGGCTCCACGATCGCAGCCGATGCGTTCGAAGAACCGGAGACTGCCGGGCTGCGCTTCGATCAGCAACCGAGCGGCCGGCGCCGCTGCAAGCGCGTGCTGCATTAGCGCACGTCCGATTCCGAGGCGTTGATAATCGGGATCCACGAGAATATCGGCTACTGCGCTGAAGGTGTAGCCATCGCTCAGAACTCGTACGACGCCCACCAGTCTTCCTCCATCCCAGGCGCCGATGTTGGTCGTCTTTGCGAGTGCTTCGCGCACACGACGCGTCTCGTATAGCGTAGGTCTGACACGTTCGGCCAGGGGAATGAACGACGCCGTGAAGACCCCCGCCTCAGTGTAGTAAACGTTGCTCGCGTTCCTGGCAACCGGCAACGCGGGGGGGCGTTCAACACCAACACCCGGGTTCCAGCGCGCGATCGGGCCACCATTCCAGGTGAGCGCCGCCAATCCGGTTGCACCAACGAGCGATCTGTGGTGCTTGTGATAGCGCTCCCACAAACTGCCCAGAAGATTGCCCGTCTCCAGCCCTAGCGCGCCAGCGACTATCCCGGTTCCAAGGACCGCCGCGAGGAAATAGGCGAGTCCGCGGATCATATCTCCCTGATCCACCTGGTCAGCCAGAACGGGCCACGCGAATGCGCCCGACCAGACAAAGCCGAGGAAGAAAGTCAGGAGTGCGGTAGCGTCCTTGATGACAACGCGCCGGCGTCGATAGAAGTCAGACATGGGCTCCCCTCTGCGGGAAAGATACTTCGACGCTGGATGACGGTGCGACGCGCCGCGCCGGGCCGGCCGCGCCGGCCCAAACGATCAGAGGATGGTCACGCTGTAGGAGCGGCCATCCTCTGATCGTTTTCCGCGTCGAGCGTGAAGGCTAGCTCCAGCTAGCAACCCCACCATGGCGGCTGCAGGCGCCCCGACGATGGGTCGCGTGCGAGTAGAGACCATCCTTGCACTTTGCGATCGCGCCGGTTGGGTTATTGTCTTCCTTTGCGCCCATCGAGGCCTTTGCTGGCTTCGTTGCCTCTTTCGCGTCCTCCTTCACGTCTGCTTTCGCGGCCTTCGCATCCGACTTGGCCTCTGCCTTGGCGGCCTTCGCATCCGATTTGGCCTCTGCCTTGGCGGCCTTCGAGCTCGTCTTGGCAGCCTTGGAGGCCGCGGCAGCCACACCCCCATGACCCGAGCAGGCACCACGGCCCGAAGTTGCGCTGGAGGTTCCGTCTTTACATACAGTCGCCGTAGCCTGTGCACTTGCGGCACCGGCGCTCATTGCCGAGGCGATGGCGATAATAGCCGCCATCGCGAAGGAGCGAGAGATACAACGCATTGCAGTTCTCCGTGGAAGGAATTGATACTCCGTGCGTAAACTTGCGTGTAATTTCCCGCCCCCGCAACTGGTAACCGTCTTAATGAATTCTTAGTATCACGGGATTGGACAGCCGAACGATCGCGGTGCCGAGCCGGATGCTGGCGCCTGCGGGGAGGAATACCCGCGTCTATCGCATCGACGAGACCGAGCTACTGTATTTTGGACCGCGCTCGCCTTGCGTACTCCGCGGGGGACAGTCCGATGAGCGAACGGAAATCATTGATGAAATGCGCCTGATCGAAGTAGCCGAGATTCAACGCCAAGCCGGACCAATCGGCGACCGCACCGCCTGACAACTGCTCGGCGGCTTCCTGCAGGCGGTAGCGCCGTATCACCCATTTTGGACTCACGCCGACGTACCGACTGAAGAGCCGCTGCAGCATCCGCGTGCTCATCCCGAATTGTCGCGCTAGCTCCTCGACACGCGTTACTTCGCGATGCGCGACGATGTAGTCGACCACACTATTCACCGTGACAACGGTATTGTCTTTCTCCGGAGTGTGCGCTCGAAGAAAGCGCTCTACTACATCGATCATCGCGGTATCGCTCTCGGCGTTGAGCACTTCTGTTTCCAGCACGCGATCATCAACACCGAAGTCTTCGAGAATCGCCCGCGAAGAATCCGTGAGATCGGAAACTGGCGAGGCGGTGAACGAGTGAAATGCGCCGGGCCGGAACTTGATACCGAACACCAGGCCCGCATCAGCGAGTACCCGAGTGAACTTCCGGGTCGCGACACCAAAGACTCCGGACGCGTCCTTCTCGAACACGAGATTGACACTCGGATGTGGAATCGTTTCCTGAGTACGGGGTTCCTGTCCGGCCAGATCCCACCGGACTATCCAGTACCAATCGATCCAGAACGCAAGATCCGATGACGGGGGATGCCGTGCGAACGCGAATCGTTCATCTCGCGAAATTGGATATAAGATTCCCTTGGTCCCGGCCCGATTCGGCATCCATTTTCCAGCGTGAGGCGAGGCTGGAACATAACGGATGCTGGCCGAATCGCGGCGGCGAGCCGCGACCTTGCGATCAGATACCAGCCGACAGCGTGTAGTCGAATTCGTATGAGTGGCTGCCGCCGGCGATGTTGATCAACAGCATACCAGCGAGACCCGCCAATTCGCCCGTGCCGGAATCGGGGACAACAGTCACGCTCATGGTTGGAACGCCGCGGTTCATCGTTCCACTGTGCTGAAATGCGAAAGTGCCGACACGGTCGTTGAGCTTCCCCGTGACTCGCTCGATCGCGACATAGCCACCGGATGAACCCTGGGCGCCGTTGCCAACACTCAGCATCTCGCCCTTGCTCGTCGCCTCAAGATCGCCGTGAAATTGTTTGTCGATCGACATTCTTCCGAGTGTGGGGTCGTCGGTATTGTATGCCGGCAGTGGCCTGATCTGTACGTCGAAAGTGCCGCTCGCGTGGGTCGGGGTCATATTCCTCTTTGTCGGTGGATTGGGTCTGCCTGAACATCATGCGATGGCATGTATGCTACGGCATGCACGCGGAGTTGTATTGCAAAAACGCGACAGCTTGGCCTCGCAACGTTTCGGCACGCGTCTGGCGAGAAAACAGAGTTTGCAGTATCCATACCTCATCTCAATCAATGGAGCGGATCGTGATAACTCGCACCCGTATCTTAGTGCCGGCCTGCCTGCTCGCCTTTGTTGCGTGCGGGGGCGGACGCACCGCGGCTAATAGCGCCATTCAGGCAGACTCCGTCGCAGCCACCGCGGCAACCGCCACTCCAACTCAGGCGGAAAGTATGGCTACGGCAAACGCGAGGAAGGCACAGGCCGCTGATTCCGTAACGTACAAACACCACAGCACACTCGCGGGCGCCGCAGTCGGCGCCGCAGCGGGTCACATGCTGGGCGGACACGCCGTACTGGGCGCGGCGGCCGGCGCACTGATCCAGCACGAGCGGAACAAGCACCAGGCGGCGGTAAAGCCGTAGCTGCCATAGCTGCGAACAAAAGGCCCCGGTTGCGTCGGAGCTTCTGACGTAACCGGGGCTTTTTAGGTGGGCCTGGGAGGAGTTGAACCTCCGACCTCTCGCTTATCAGGCGAGCGCTCTAACCACCTGAGCTACAGGCCCTCGATCTTCTCCGTATGCTCATCGAACAAGCGTAGAAAATGATCGGGAGCCCTTGAAGATAAGAGAGGCGACCGCCACGGACAAGCGAACACGCCGCTTCCGCCAACTACGGCCGAATTCCCTCGCGCCTGAGAATTCGCACCACTAGATCCCACGCTGCATCTACGTCGGCGCAGACGTCCGCGTCGGTCCGTTCCTCCACGGACGTCAATGAGACCCGGTTTCGCGCGCCGGCCAGCAGCAACGACTCCGCTCCGCGGAGCTGACCGTCGCTGCAGCCGCTCTTCCGTAGTCGGTTCAGGTACCCAGCCGAAACCGCCCGCGCCCGCACCGGGAGCTCCGCGATCGCGGGATCCAGGTACTGGCCCGCAACACTCTGGTGCAGTTCCGGCTCCGATGGCGAGACCGACTCTCCGGCGATCAGCCAATCAGCGGTAACATCTAGGAGCCTGGCCAGAGCAGCGATAACGGCCGGATCCTTGGGCAACATGCCGCCGTTCTCCCACCGGCTCACGGTGTTGCGCTCCACGCCTACGGCAGTGGCGAGGTCCCCCTGGGTCAACTTCCGGCCTTTTGGGCGCAACCGTTGCCGAGCCGAACGAAGCCGATCGCCGAACGTGTCCCGCATGCCAATCCGGCTTCGTATCATAAATCTCTTGACTTGCTACGTCCGAGTATCATATTCCACACCGAATGAGTGCGTGATACTTCTAACCGTTAGAAATACAACGTCGAGGTAGCCAAGAATGGCGATGACGCCACTCCAACGCAAGGCGGCGTTCAGGGCGGCTGTAACGCTGCGCCAAATAACCATGGCCGATGCAGCTGCGGAGCTCGGGGTCTCATACAATCACCTGACACTCGTCATCAGCGGCGAGCGGGTCGGCAGCGCGCGACTGGAAGAGGGTATTTCAGCGGCTGTTGGTCGCTCGGTGACGGAGGTGTTCGGACGGACTCCGCGTCACGGGCTGCGGAAACGCTGACGAGACCGAGGCGTCCCGTGCGGCGCTGTCGGCATGAAAAAAGGGCGGCCCTCAAGGGCCGCCCTTCTCCGTCTAAACCATCTCGCCTCAGATCGTCATTCGACACGCACCGTCAGAGGTCGCTGTCCTCGCCATCATCAACCGCATCGATGTCGGTGTCCTCGTCCAGATCCGTATCGATGTCATCCACGCCGTCTTCGTCTTCTTCATCATCATCGTCGAAGTCGTCGTCGTCTTCATCGTCGTCGTCATCATCGGTGTCGTCATCGGTGTCGTCATCGGTGTCGATATCGATCTCATCTACGTCATCGTCATCGTCATCGTCATCGTCATCATCATCGTCGAGATCATCATCGACGTCCAATTCGTCTTCGTCGCCATCGAAGGCGTCCGCGGGCCCCTCGTCCTCAGGGTCTTCCTCGAACGACCGCGCCAGGATCTCGTCCGTGGCGGGGTCGGTGCGCATGCCGCTGATCACAGGCACGCCGAGTCGTTCCAACAGCATGTCGTCCGTCTCCATCTGAATTACACGTGGTTCACGGGAAGTTAATCGAGCACCCACTCGCGAAGTCAACTCTTTTCACGAATTTACAATCACGTGCAACGGACCTGCAAAGTGTCAGCCAGCGATGCGATCACGCTTGGACTCGCGCGACATCTTTTTGCGATCGTTCGCGCTGAGATGACGCTTACGCAGGCGGATTGCCGCTGGCGTAACTTCGATCAGCTCATCCTCTTCGATGTATTCCAGCGCGCTCTCCAACGTCATGGTCCGCGGCGGCTCCAACTGGATGTTCTCGTCGGTTGACTTGGACCGCATGTTGGACATCTTCTTTTCCCGCGTCGGGTTGACGTCCATATCGCCCGGCCGCGAGTTCTCGCCGATGACCATGCCCTCATATACCGGATCGGTCGGCGATACAAAGAGTGTCGACCGCTCCGCAAGGTTCGCCAGTGCGAATGCAACGATCACGCCGGAGTCCATGGACACCAACGTCCCGCGCGAGCGCCCAGACAGCGGTCCGGCCCAGGGTCCGTACTCCAGGAATCGATGGTGCATGATTCCAGTGCCCCGAGTATCGGTCAGAAATTCCGAGCGGTAGCCGAACAACCCACGCGCCGGAATCCGGTAGGTGAGCCGCGTCATTCCCTGTCCCGGGTTCTTCATCTCGATCATCTCGCCGCGGCGCGGCCCGAGCTTCTCGATCACTGCGCCCAGGAATTCCTCGGGCACGTCAATCGACAGCTCCTCGTACGGCTCCAGGCGCTCGCCATCCGCTCCTTCGCGTGTGATTACGCGCGGCCGCGATACCTGGAACTCGAACCCTTCGCGGCGCATCGTCTCCATCAGAATCGTGAGATGCAGCTCACCGCGGCCGGCGACGGTCCACGTATCCGTCGCGACAGTGTCTTCCACACGGAGCGCCACGTTGCGCTCAAGCTCTTTGTACAACCGCTCACGCAACTGGCGCGACGTTACGTACTTCCCTTCCTTGCCGGCGAACGGAGAGTTGTTGACCAGAAAGTCAACCGAGATCGTCGGCTCTTCAACCGAGATTCCTTCCAGCCGCTCAGGTGTGTTGACGTCTGTGATCGTGAGTCCGATCTCCACCCCTTCGAGTCCGGCGAGCGCGACGATGTTACCCGCCGTCGAGCTGTTCACCTCAATGCGATCGAGTCCGTCGTACGTGAACAAACGCGTCACGCGCGACAGATCGGGCGACGAGGTCGTGTCCATTGCCAGCAACGCTACGTTGTCGCCGACGTTAACTGTGCCGCGCTCGATGCGTCCGATCGCGAGACGGCCCAGGTAAGGCGAGTGATCGATGGTCGAGACCAGCATCTGGAACGGACCATCAACATCGGTCGCGGGCGCCGGAACGTTATCCACGATAGTCTGGAACAGTGGCGCCAGATCTACGGGAGTCACGTCCATGTCCATGGTCGCGACACCTTCGCGGGCTGACGCGTACACTACGGGCGCGTCGAGCTGCTCGGGGCTGGCCTCCAGCTCAATGAAGAGATCCAGGATCTCATCGTGGACGCGCATGGGATCTGCGCCCGGCCGATCGATCTTGTTGATGACGACAATTGGCGTGCGCTTGAGTGCGAGGGCCTTTCCAAGAACGAAGCGCGTTTGCGGCATCGGGCCGTCGAACGCATCAACAACGAGGAGAACACCATCGACCATGCGAAGAATTCGCTCCACCTCGCCACCGAAATCGGCGTGACCTGGAGTATCTACAATATTGATCTTGGTTCCGTGCCAGTTCACCGCGGTGTTTTTCGCGAGGATGGTGATTCCGCGCTCTCTTTCGAGCGGATTGGAGTCCATGACGCGCTCGGCGACTATCTGGTTGTCGCGGAACGCACCGGCCTGGCGGAGCATCTTATCAACGAGCGTTGTCTTGCCGTGATCGACGTGCGCGATGATGGCAATATTTCGAATTTGCTGCTTCTCTGACATAGCCTTGGAATTTAACGGGTTTAGGGGCTAAAAACGTGGGTCACGCCGCAAAGGGCGCAGGTTCGGCCTGGCGCCAGCAGGCACGGCTGGCCTCCGGTTGCGCTATCTTTCGACCGTGTTGCTACGCATAGCGGCCGTTCTCGGGCTGGTCCTGATCAACGCTTTTTTCGTGGCCGCCGAGTTCGCTCTCGTCCGTTCCCGAAAGACGCGCCTGGAGGCAATGGCGCGCGGCGGAGACGGACTCGCTCGCGTCGCGCTCAAAGCCACCTCCAATCTCTCCGGAGCCCTCTCCGCGAGCCAACTCGGCGTTACCCTAACGAGCCTGCTGCTCGGATGGATCGCCGAGTCGCTCCTGGTCGAGTCGTTCGCGGATTCCTTTTCGCGCGTCCCGCTCGGATTCAGCGTCGCGACCCGCGTCACGATCGCGACTGTGGTCGCGTTGGCGTTCGTCGCGTACATGACGGTCGTCTTCGGTGAGTTGACGCCCAAGACATTCGCGCTCAACCAACCGGAGCGGTGCGCACGCTATCTCACGCCGCCGCTGCTGGCATTCGCGTGGATCATGCGCCCGTTCACCTGGCTGCTCAACAAATCGGCAGTCTCGGTAATGCGCATGCTCGGCCAGCGACCGGTGCCTCTGGCAGAATCGGTTCATTCACCCGAAGAATTGCGCATGCTCGTTGAGCAGAGTGAAGAAGGCGGCGCAATCGAAGAACACGATGCGGCGCTGCTCGACGCAGTATTCGAGTTCTCCGAGAAAAACGCGCGCGAAGTCATGACGCCACGCACAGAGATCGTCGCGATAGACGCGACCGCAACGCTCGACGACATCATTGAGCTCGTGAGTGAGAGCGGGCTGTCTCGCTATCCGGTGTATGAGGACACGATCGACGAGATAGTCGGCATAATCCTGTCCAAGGACCTGATCCCGATTCTGGCGCACCGCGCAGCAGAGTTCGCGCTGCGGCCGCTGATGCGTCCGGCCTACTTCATACCGGGCTCGCGCGAAGTCGAGGACGTGCTTGCGGACTTCAAGCGCCGAAAGGAGCACATGGCGATCGTACTGGACGAGTACGGCGGGACCGCCGGCATCGTCACCATGGAAGATCTGCTCGAAGAGATAGTTGGCGAAATTCTGGACGAGTACGATGTTGGCGAGGAGGTCGATATGCGCACATCCAGCACGGGCGAGACTATCATCTCGGGCGCAACCAGCATCTCGGAATTCAACGAGCAGTTCGGGACGACGATCCCGGAAGAGGACTACACCACGGTTGGAGGCTACATCTTCGGTGCGCTAGGCCGCCTGCCCATTGCGGGCGATCGGCTCACCTCAGGCGACGTCACGTTCATCGTTCGTGAGATGGACGGACGGAAGATCGACTCACTGGGCGTCGAGTTTGGCGCCGCTACGACTGGCGCCGACGGTTCACGATCTCCGCACACAGCCGAGTCGCCGCGATAAAACTGGACGGATCAGCGATGCCGCGGCCGGCGATGTCGAGCGCGGTACCATGATCGGGTGACGTACGCGGAAACGGCAACCCGAGAGTCACGTTCACGGCACTCCCGAACGAGGCAACCTTGATGGCCGTCATGCCCACATCATGATACGGCGCGATTACCGCGTCGAACTCGCCGCGAATCGCACGCACGAACACGGTGTCGGCCGGAAATGGACCGAATAAGCCGAAGTCGTGCGCCGCGGGCGTGAGCAGCCTGTCGTCCTCGTCTCCAAAGCGACCGTGGTCACCGGCGTGTGGGTTTAGAGCGCACAATGCGATGCGGGGCGACGCGACGCCGAACCAGTCACGCAGGCCATCGCGCGTGACCTGTGCCGCGGACGCAATGGCATCTCGTGTCAGCGAGCGCGGAACGTCACAGAGCGGGATGTGAGTTGTGGCGAGAACGACACGCAACCGGTCCGATGCGAGCATCATGGCAACGCGCGAACCCGTGAGATGCGCAAGCATTTCCGTGTGGCCCGGATAGTCGTAGCCGCCGGACAGAAGTGCGAACTTGTCTATCGGCGCGGTGACAATCCCATCCACCTCGCCACTGACGGCAAGCTCCACCGCACGGGTTATCGCATCTCCGCTCGCCTTGCCGGCCACCGCCGCGGCGGAGGCTGGAAGCCATTCTCCCACGACAACATCGACCGGGACACCGGAGCCCGCAGGCCCAACGACGATCATGTCACATACGACGCGCAGCGCCGGATCTTCCAGCGCTGCGCGGATAATTTCAGGACCTATCCCGCGCGGGTCGCCGACCGTTACCGCGAGTCGCGGCCGGTTGACGTCACCGCTCACGATCAGAGCCTTAGCGACACGTAGGTCTGCTTGCGCAGCTCATCCAGCAGCGTGCGCGCCTGCTTCTCGTATGCGAGGCGCGAACGGATTGTCTCGCGCTCTTCAGCCAAAGAATACTGGCCTTCAGCAGTGCGAGCGGTGATCTGGATCACCGCGTACTTTGTCGCGCCAGCGGCAGATGTCAGCGCAAACGGGGCTGGAATGGCGCTCGCCTTGAGATCGCCAATCGCGGCCTTGTATGCCGGTGGAAGCGAGTCGATGGGGAACGGCTGCAGCACGCCCTTCTCCTCTGCCGGATCGTGATACTTCACGACCAACGAGTCGAAGTTTGCGCCCTTCCGCCACAGTTCCGCCACGCTATCCGCACGGACAAGCGCCAGATGGACGTCGTTAGAATCGATTACCGGGGCAATGAGTATGTGTCGAGCCCTTACTTCGGCCGGCTGCACGCGATCGACCCTGATTATGTGATAGCCGAATGACGTCTTGACGATCGGGCTCAGTTCTCCTGGCTTGAGCGAGAACATCATCGCTTCGAACACCGGAACCAGCCCGGATCCGCGGCGATTCCAACCAAGGTCGCCGCCGACGTTCTTGGTGCCGGGATCCATCGACTCGCGCTTGGCCATTTCCGCGAAATCCGCGCCCTTGCGCAGCTCGACAAGCAGTGACTCGGCCTTCACGAGCGCAACCGAGTCGGCATGCTTGGACGCATACGGTGCCACCACGATCTGGCGGAACGTGATGGTGGCTGGACGCTTCTGAAGCGCATCCTTGACCTTCTCGTATGCCGCTGTCACCTCTTCGTCGGTAACGCTCGCCGGCTTTGCGCGCTTCTGCAATTCCGCAAACGTCTTCTGCTGAACGAGCCGGCGACGAAACTGGTCAAACAGAGTGCGACGATACTCATCAGGCGAGCCGAATCCGGCATTTTTCAACTCGTTCCGGTATTCGATGTCGCTCTTGAAGTGTGATCGCACTTCCTTTATCTGCCTGTCAACCTGTGTCGCTACGTCGGCGTCGGTGACGGCAACCTTGACGTCCTTCGCCTTCTGAATGAGGATTTCCTGATCGACCAGATCGTTGAGGACTCCGCGTGCTACAGTCAACTGACCCGCGGCATCCGCTGGCAACTGGAGGCCAGCCGCGCGCTGTTCGTTCACCGCTGCGGCAAGATCGCTCCACGTGATGACTGAACTGCCAACGACCGCTACTACGCGGTCGACAGTGTCGGCCACGTGCGTGCTCGGCGCCACCGCGGGATTTGCTACCGGCACCGGAACCACACTCTGCGCCGCGACTGCAAGAGGTGCCGCGGCGAAGAGGAATGCAACTACAGACTTCAACGGCATGATGACTACGGCTTCTTCGGAGTTGGGCTAGCGGGCTGCACGGACTGCGTGCCTGCCTGAGGAACAGCGGGCGCTGCGTTCGTCGGCATCGGAACGGCGGTGGCTGGTGCAGCGGCGCGAGAAGCCGAATCGGCGGCGGCGTGTGCCTTAACTGCGCGCTCGACCGCACGGTCAATTCCAGCAGCATTGACGCTGGCGCCTGATTTGTCGCGAAGCACGCGAGCGACAGGCTCGGGCACCTGGACGAATTGTGCCTTGCCTCCCACCAGTGCGTTCATGTACGTGTTGATACGAGCCGACGCAAACCGAACGCGGTCGGCTTCAGTCTTGCCGCTGTCAGCGAGCGTCTTTGGATCCACGCCCAACTGAGTCCATGCGGCGTCACGCGCCTGGAAGAACGCGCTGTGTAGCTGTTTCATCTCATCCGGCGTCGGGCCGACCTTGGCGCTGTCGGCCGCGTGCAGGACCAGGTCGTTCGTGATGAAGTTCTTGACGAACATCACGACTACCGAGTCCGGCGCGTTGGCCAACTGCCCGCGCTGCTCTGACTGCTTCATCGGCGGGAAGGTCCCGATCCAGCGCGCGAGCTCACCAGCTGTGAATTTGCCAGCGGCTGACGTGGCGATGGCGCTGTTATCGTCACGGTGCGCATCGGGATCCGCGACAACCACACGCGCCGTTGTTGCGGCGTCGCTGCGAATGTCAATCTTCCCGTCGGCCTGCAGCTTCGCGACGAACGTGCTCTCGGCTTGCTGCATTGACCGGCCCTTGGAAGCCTGAAGCAGCTGTGGCTTGACTTCCTCGTACGTCGGCCGTCGAATGATGTGATAGCCGTACTCCGTCTCGATCACCGGCGAGATCTCGCCGGGCTTGAGGACTAGTAGCGCCTGTTCGAACTGTGGAACCATCGCGCCCTTCTGGAAAAGACCGAGCGATCCGCCACGCGAAGCCGACGGCGCGTCCTGACTATTGGCCTTGGCGAGCGCTGCGAAGTTGGACGAGGTCGCTTGAGCACGAAGCGCGTCCATCTTCTTCTTCGCCGCAGCCTTGGCCTCCGGGGTTGCGCCCTTTGTAAGAATCAGGATGTGCGATGCAGCGAGTATGTCACCGCTCTCGAACATCTTGCGTGCGGCGGTCGTATCCTCGACTCCCCATGTTTTTGACACCATCTCGTAGTACTTCTTCGCCTTCATTGTCGAGATGGGAGCCCACAGCGCCGCGTCGAGTGCCTTGTCGGTGACAATGGTGTCACCCTTCGCGGCGGCCTGTCCGAGCAGC
This sequence comes from Gemmatimonadota bacterium, assembly GCA_041691775.1. Lineage (GTDB taxonomy): Bacteria > Gemmatimonadota > Gemmatimonadetes > Gemmatimonadales > Gemmatimonadaceae > Fen-1247. The sequence goes on along the minus strand of JBEPUB010000004.1, from coordinate 248,023 downwards.
TCATAGTCAACCCACGCATTTGCGATGGCCTGCGCGACATCCTTGCGCGGAGGAACCGTAGCTTCTCCGAGCAGTTTGGCGAGTTGCTCGACTGACAGCTCTTCGGAGCCAGCCTTGGCAGCGGTATCAACGTGCGCGCTCATCGCTTCCTTGAGGCCAGAGCAGGCTGTCGCGGATACAACGAAAGCCGCGGCAGCGGCAAGGGCGAGGGAAGCTGGTTTCATCTTGATGTTGGAGTGGGTTTGATCAACGTGAGTGCATGGACTAGCCCATCCAGCACGGACGCGCCGCCGAGCCGGGTGAGCTTGAGCGACAGAGGATGCGCGCGGCGCACCTCGGCCTGGAATTGTACCTCGTGGAACGCCGAAGAGATCCCTTTCATGGCCGGGACCGCCGAGCCTCTAAAGGTAATACGGGCCTCGTTAGCCCGCACCGAAAGAGTCTCGATCCCGATGCGCCCGCCCAGGACGCGAAGGATCGCCGACAGAAAAAAATGTCCCGCTTCAGGCGGAAGTGCGCCGAATCTGTCACGAACCTCGGCCCGGAGCGCAATTATCGCCTCCGGCTCTGTCATAGAGGTAAGCCTACGGTAAACATCGAGCTTGGCGTCCTGGGACGGCATGTACTCGTCCGGGATGTAGGCCCCGACGTCGAGCGACACGTCGGCTGGCTGCAGCCGTGGCCCTTCCCCGCCATTCATGACCCGCTGCACCGTTTCTTCGAGCATGCGGAGATAGAGATCGAAGCCCACCGCGTGCACAAAGCCAGACTGCTCCGGGCCCAGCAGGTTGCCGGCGCCGCGCAGTTCCATGTCCTTGAGCGCGATCCGGTACCCGGAACCCAGCTCAGTGTGATGCTCCAGGATCTTGAGACGGCGCTCGGAATCGTCGTCCATGCTATCCGCTGCAAGCAAATAACAGTACGCGCGGCGGTGCGACCGCCCAACGCGTCCCCGAAGCTGGTACAACTGCGCCAGTCCGAACATGTCGGCGCGGTTCACGAACATTGTGTTCGCGTTGGGGACGTCGAGCCCGGATTCGACAATAAGCGTCGAAACGAGCACGTCCACTTCGCCCTGGACAAAACGGCGCATCACTTCTTCAAGTTCGCGCTCGCGCATCTGGCCGTGTCCCACAGCGATTCGTGCGCGCGGGATCATGCGTCCGATATGCTGCGCGATCGCGTCGATCGTCTCGATGCGATTGTGAACGAAGAAGACCTGACCACCGCGGTCCAGTTCGCGCGATATCCCTTCCTCGAGCAACGCGTCGTCCCACGGCTCCACGTACGTGAGCACGGGTGAGCGATCGCGCGGCGGCGTCTGCATCAGCGTCATGTCGCGCAGGCCAGCAAGTGACTGATGAAGCGTGCGCGGGATCGGCGTTGCAGTAAGCGTCAGCACGTCGGTCTCGAGCCGCAACTGCTTGAGCCGCTCCTTGTGCTTCACCCCGAAGCGGTGCTCTTCATCAATAATGATGAGGCCCAGATCAGCGAACGCGACGTCAGGGCTCAGCAGGCGATGCGTGCCAATGACAACGTCAACTTTCTTTGCGGCGACTTCTTTGAGTGTCTGGAGCTGTTCCTTTTGCGTCTGGAATCGGCTCATCACTTTCACGATTATCGGAAAATCAGCGAAGCGATCACCGAACGTACGCGCATGTTGGTCGGCGAGAATCGTGGTCGGCACAAGCACCGCGACCTGTCGTCCCGATTGAACGGCCTTGAATGCCGCGCGCACTGCGATTTCAGTCTTGCCGTACCCGACGTCGCCCACGAGCAGTCGGTCCATGGGCCGCGGACGCTCCATGTCGCTCTTGACGTCCACAGTCGCCTTGCGCTGGTCGTTGGTATCTTCAAAGAGAAATGACGACTCGAGCTGGCGTTGCCAGGTGCTGTCGGGAAGTGCGGGCGGGCGCGTCGCAACACTTCGGCGCGCATAGAGATCGAGTAGTTCGACCGTCATCTCCTGAATCGCAGATCGCGTCTTGTCGCGCTGTTGTCCCCATCGACGACCGCCCAGCTTGTGAAGGCGCGGCGGTGGGACGTCCTCGCCAACATCGGATGCGGAACGGTATCGCTCGATTTGATCCACACGATACAGCGGAACGTTTAACCTGTCGCCACCCTCGTATTCGATGACTGCCACCTCGACCGTTGCTTCCTTCACGAAGAGCTGCTCGATGCCGCGATAGATGCCGATTCCGTGTTCGAGATGAACCACGTAATCCCCCGGGGTGATCGCGCCGAGCGTATCGATACCGCCGCGGGTGACGTACTTGCGTGCTCGGCGGATGCGGCGTTCGCGACGGAAGATCTCGTGATCCGTGAGAACACGAAGCCCTGGATCGGAGCCGCGCGGAGGCAGCATAAAACCACCGGTCAGCACGCCAAGCACGAGGGCCGCCGGCATCGAATCACGCGCACTTGTCGTCAGCAGTTCTTCCAGTCGCTCGATCTGTCCCGCGTTGTCGCACAGTATCAGAGTCGGAACTCCGTCACGTACAACCCGATTGAGGAGCTTGAGATCGCGATTGATGGTCTCGGGCGCGCGGAACGGAAACCCGACGTCCGGCTCGCCTTCACCGCCCAGCGCTATAGTTCCGAATGAGTGGAGCGTTCGCGCCGCTGTGGCCGGTGCAACGTATAGCTCGTCACGCGTTGGAACGTCTTCGCCGCGGCGCATCGCGAGCAGTAGATGATGCTGTGCTTCGTCCCACGTGCGGCGCATCTCCGGCTCAGCATGTGATTCGGACGGAACGATTACCAGCGTGTCACTGGCCCACAGATCGGTGATGGCGACGCGATCGCCCGCGCGCTTTGCCGCCTTGATGTCGCGCTTGCGACCGCTCGCACGTTTCGCCGCGACACCGTCGGCGGGAAGAATGAGTGCGACATCCGCGTCGCGTGTCGAACGCTGGGATGTGAGATCAAAGTGACGCAACTCGGATATCTCGTCGCCCCAGAACTCCATGCGCACCGGATTCGCCATTCCAAATCCGTACACATCGAAGATTCCACCGCGCACGCTGAACTGTCCAACGTCTTCGACCATGGCAACGCGCTCGAAGCCGATGGACTCGAGATGTTCTGCAAGGTCGCCCAACTTGCGGATGTCGCCTTTCTTCAATTCCAGCCGGCCGTATTGCAGAATCGCAGGAAGCTGCGTGCGCTCCATGATGGCGCGCGCCGTTGTGATGAGCACGCGCACATCCCCGCGCGCTGCGCGCTCGAGCGTCTCGACGCGTTCACCAGCGACCTCGGCGTGCGGCTCGGCCTCACCAAAACTCTCACGGGGAGGATAGAATGCGACCGCCGCGCCTCCATCAAGCGCCTCGAGGTCGGCGAGCCAACGTTCGGCATCCCCGACATTCTCGGCGACGATCACGAAGAATCGCCGCTCCATCCTTCTCGCCAGCGCGGCGACCATCGCCGCCGCACTGGATCCGTGCAATCCACCCACCGTGACGCGTTGTCCAGCGCCCGGAATCGTATTCGCTACTCTCGTGAACGCCGGAAGTGCTTCGACCGCGTCGATAATCGTTGGTAAGGCCATCAACCCGCTGTATTTACAGGATCCCGCCGATTTCTGGATCGAACCGGGGAACTGCAACATAATTTGGGGTAGTCCTAGGAGGAGGCATTACATGAACCTTACTCGAGCCGTCGTATCGCGCCTGCTTGTTCCATTGCTCGTAATCGGAGGGTCGGCGGTGCCGACGCTTCTCGCGGCGCAGCGCTCGCCAAACGTGGACGTCTGGTTCGAGCGCGGGAATGAATTCGACCGCGGCGAGCCTGGGCGAGTCATGTATTCTGGCGACGCGGGAAGCTACGTGACCCTTCTCAGGGTCGACACTGATGGCCGGCTGACGATTCTATCTCCACGCGAACCGAACGATCGTTCGAGATTCATCGGTGGCCAATCGGGGGTGTCGGTGCCCTTTCAGGCTGATGCAACGGAAGGCGTGGGATACGTGTTCGCCGTCGCCTCCCGGACCCCGTTCGATTTCAGGAACTACCGCGGCCGTAGGAATAGCTGGGATACGGGAAGGTTGGGCCGGCGCGGCGACGTTGATCCTTTCGAAGTCGTGGATCGCTTCGCGCGGTCCAGCTCTGGAAATCGAGGCGATTACGCAATTGCGTATGCGCCATATGAGATCGGCCGGGCTGGAATCGGGCGCTCGTCGTATCAAGGCGGTGTGCGATACGACGAAGGGTACGGTGGATACGTCGGCGGCTACAGCGATCCGTGGGGTGCGTCGCCGTATAGGCGCGGGTATAACGACTATCGTTACGAGGGCCGTTATGGCGATCGAGGCCGCGGCTACGGCAGCAGCAATCGCTACAGCTCCGACCCTCGCACTCGCGCGTTACGGCATTGCCCCGACGGAACGCTGGCGCCATACACAACCCCGTGTTCCGCGTTCACTCGACCTCAACGGCAACTGCAACCGCAACCGCAACCGCAGCCGCAGCAACAGCCTGGGACGCCGATCCTGTTGCCGAGGCCCACGGCGCAGCCGACGGGGCCTGACCGGCCGTAGCGCGGAAAGCCACGCCAACAGAGTCGCTACCGGTTCGATGGGTAGCTAACTAGATCCGTTTCTTGAAACGGTCAGTGGGCCAGTTTGGGGGGGGACAACCGCTCGCTTCGTTTGGCCAGTTACCATATAACTGACGTAAGGGCCGTTTGGCGTGCGGGGGCCGGGCCCCTGCATCTACGTGCGGTACCTTTCTCTCCAAGACATGAAAACGATCTTCGCGATTATCGGCGTAGGGCAACCAGACGCACTCGCTCCGGTTCTGGAAGTAGCGTATCCCGATTCAGAACGCTACAAGCTCGCGGAAGGCCAGTGGCTTGTCGCTGACGCGGGTACCGCTATGGATGTGTCAACGAAGCTGCGAGTTGTGGGCGACGGTTCTCCGAGTACCGCAGTTGTGATTACGATGGGGGGCTATTTCGGGCGTTATGCCGCCCCTCTCTGGGAGTGGATCAAAGCAAAACAGAGCCCGAATGGCTAACAAACAGGGCCCGAGCCGCGCGAGCGACAAGCCAACTACCCCGAAAGATTTTGCTGCGACCACACCTCAGCAGGTTGGAACGGACCTAAGTGGGTGGCTCCTCAACGCGGTGACGAAGAACACTGAAACGCTGGGAAAGGTCGATGCAACTATTGGCAGTCTACACGCCCAAATGGACCGCATTGAAACAAAGCTGGATGCGATCGAGACTGAAGTCAAAGGTCACGGCAACTGGGTCCACACGTTGAAGTATGTCATCAGCGGCGTCGGCGTCTTAATCGCGTTTGCCATCGCGCACCTGGCAGTGCCGCGGGTCACGGCCACGTTCTTTCCCGGTCAGTAATGCCCAAGACGTCCGCCCAGCTCCCGGCTAACGTAGCCGCTCGGGACGGCTAGTCCCTCCCGGTATATTTCAGGGCTAGTCCAGAATATCCCCCGAACGCCCCGAATGAAGCTTCAGCACATCCGCAATTTCTGTATCGTCGCTCACATCGATCATGGAAAATCCACGCTCGCCGACCGGCTGATCGAAGCAACCGGAACGCTCCAGCGGCGAGAGATGAAGGCGCAGGTACTGGACACACTCGATCTCGAGCGTGAGCGCGGCATCACGATCAAGCTGAACGCGGTTCGCATGAGCTACACTGGCGCGGACAGCAAGAAGTACGAGCTCAATCTGATCGACACGCCCGGGCACGTTGATTTCACGTATGAAGTCTCGCGCTCACTAGCCGCGTGCGAAGGCGCAGTGCTCGTCGTGGACGCGTCCCAGGGAATTCAGGCTCAGACGCTGTCGAACCTGTTCCTTGCGATGGACGCTGGGCTCGAGATCATTCCCGTGCTCAACAAGATCGACTTACCTGGCGCGGAACCAGAGCGTCGTCGCGATGAGCTCGTGGAGCTGCTCGGCGTGTCGCCGGATCGCGTGCTCAGCGTCAGCGCCAAGGAAGGGATCGGCGTCCCTGCCCTGCTGGAGGAAATCCTGCTGCGCGTTCCGCCACCGGAAGGCGATGCGGACGCTCCGCTTCGCGCACTCATCTTCGACTCGATGTACGACCGCTACCGTGGCGCGATCCCAAGCGTGCGCGTTGTGGACGGCGAGCTGAAAGCTGGAATGAAAATCAAATTCAGCGCGGTCGGCGCGATCTACGATGTGGAAGAGGTCGGTTACCATCAATTGCGCCAGGTAAAGACCGACGTACTCCGTCTCGGCGAGGTTGGTTACGTAGTAGCCAACGTGCGCCACGTAAAGGAAACGCGCGTCGGTGACACGGTTCTGGATGCAACGCGCGACGAAGTCGAGCCGCTGCCGGGATACCAGGACGTTCATTCAATGGTGTTCGCCGGCATCTACCCCACCGATACAACGCAGTACGAGAACCTGCGCGACGCGCTCGACAAGCTGCAGCTCAACGATGCGTCGCTCAACTACCAACCCGAAACTTCCACGGCACTTGGTTTTGGTTTCCGTTGCGGATTCCTCGGCCTGCTGCACATGGAGATCGTGCAGGAGCGGCTCGAGCGCGAGTTCAATCTCGATCTCGTAACAACGGTTCCCAGCGTGGAGTATCGCGTGTTCAGAACCGACGGGACGATGCAGCTTATCGAGAACCCTTCGTTGATGCCGTTGGCCGCTGTCATAGAGCACGTTGAAGAGCCGTACGTCAAAGCACGCATTGTCTCTCCCAGCGATTACATCGGCCCCATCATGACGCTCGCGACGGACCGACGCGGTGTTTACAAGAACATGTCGTACATTGACGCCGCACGCGTCGAGTTCGATTTCGAATTTCCGCTCGGCGAAATAATCCTGGACTTCTTCGACAGGCTGAAGACAATAAGCCGAGGATATGCGTCGCTTGACTACGAGATGCTGGAATACCGGCAAAGCGATCTGGTGAAGCTCGACATGCTGATCAACGGCGACCCGGTCGATGCGTTCTCGGTGATCATTCACAAGGACAAGGCATACGACTGGGGTCGCAAGATCTCCGACAAGCTGAAAGATCTGATTCCGCGGCAGTTGTTCGAAGTCGCGATACAGGCCGCGCTTGGCGGCAAGATCATCGCGCGCACGAGTGTGAAGGCGCTGCGAAAGGACGTGCTCGCCAAGTGCTACGGCGGTGACATCTCGCGCAAGCGCAAGCTGCTCGAGAAGCAGAAGGAAGGAAAGAAGCGCATGAAGCAGGTCGGTTCGGTTGAGATCCCGCAGGAGGCGTTCCTCGCAGTTCTGCAGGTAGACTAACCGTTGCGGTCGCTCGTTATCCAGACGAGCTTCATTGGCGACGTCGTGCTCACGACTCCGCTAATCGCGCGGCTGGCGCAGGACGGCGACGTTGACGTTGTCACCACGCCGCCCGGCGCCACGTTGCTCGCGACGCATCCCGCGGTTTCGCGACTGTTCGTGTACGACAAGCGGGCTGCCGATAGGGGAATCACGAGCTTTCTGCGAGTGGCACGCCAATCGCGCGGACCGCGCCGCGCATTCCTCTGCCAGGGCTCTACCCGGAGTGGCCTGCTGGCATTAACCGCTGGCTGCTCGGATCGTGTTGGCTTCACGACCTCGGCTGGACGCTGGACCTACACCACGCGAGTCGAGTACCGGGACGACTGGCACCACGCGCGCAGATTGCTGTCGCTCGGAGACATGCAGCTAGCGGGAGAGTCCAGCGAGTTGGCAAGCGCGACGATTCGGCCCCGCCTGTTCCCTTCCGATGACGACGTGCTCGCGGTCGATCGCCTGTTGCAGCATCGCAACCGGCCCATGCTCGCGCTGGCACCAGGCAGTGCGTGGCACACCAAGCAGTGGCCTGGCTACGGCGCGCTTGCCGCGCTGCTCGTGGCTCTGCTCGCCAACGATCATGACATCGCCATAATCGGCGGCCCGGACGATGTAGCCGCTGCTGCAGAGATCAAGCTGCGCGTCCCGAGCGAGCGGATTATCGACGCGGTCGGTAAGTTGTCTCTGCTGGGATCGGCAGAGTTGATCCGCCGAAGCGCCGCGCTCGCCACAAACGACTCGTCCCCACAACATCTGGCATCGGCGATGGGCACCCCTACCGTTACGATATTTGGCCCGACAGTTCCTGAGTTCGGCTTTGGTCCCCTCGCACCGGGATCCCGTACCGTGGGGAACCATGCACTCACGTGCCGGCCATGCGACCGGCACGGACCTGCGGTATGCCCGCTGGGACACTGGCGCTGCATGAATGAGATTTCCCCTGATGAGGTAGCCGCCGTGATGCGATCCGTGATAGCCGAGGAGACAGTCCGATGAGCCGCGAGCAATACATCATTGGTGTGGATCTGGGCGGGACCAACCTATCCGTGGGCGCGATGCCAGTGGACGGCAGCCGCGAGATCGGCCTGCGCACGCTCCCGACGCGCGCGGACCTTGGCGCCGATGCGGTATCGGACCGCATCGCCACGATGATCGAGAGTGTCGCGCTCGATCTCAAACACGAAACAGGCGCGGACCGTGACGACATCCTTGGCGTTGGAATCGGATCGCCGGGTCCATTGGACCGCGAGCGCGGTGTCGTAATCTTTACACCCAATCTTGGCTGGCGCGACTATCCGCTGCGCGACGAGATCGCAAACCGCGTCAACATGCGCGCTACGCTGGACAACGATGCGAACTGCGCAACCTTCGGCGAATTCTGGCGCGGCGCGGCGCGCGGCGGTCGAGATGTCATTGGCATGACACTAGGGACCGGGATCGGTGGCGGCCTCGTGCTGGACGGCAGGTTGTATCACGGCGCATCTGACGCAGCCGGCGAGATCGGTCACACTTCGATCGAGACGAACGGACGGCGATGCAAATGCGGCAACTACGGCTGCCTCGAAGCCTACTGCTCCGGTCCAGCGATCGCGGAACGCGCACTGGAAGCGCTGGAGAGCGATCCCAGCCCGATCATCGACGCGTTGGTGGATGGCGACATGTCGCGACTCACCGCGCACGTAGTGTACGAAGCGGCGCGACGTGGCGACGTCACAGCACGCGAGGTCGTGCGCGATACGGCTCGCTTCCTGGGCACGGGCTTATCAAATCTCATCAACATCTTCAATCCGGACACTGTGGTTCTCGCTGGCGGCGTCACACAAGCGGGAGAAGCGTTGATGCTTCCGCTGCAGGCAGAGGTCAGGCGGCGCGCATTCAAGAGCTCGGTAGACGCTTGCCGAATTGTGCTTGGCTCACTTCCAATGTCCGCTGGCGTGGTTGGAGCTGTGGCGACGTTCAAGCAGCGAGTTCTGGGCTCGGTTTGATGCGCACGCGGCGCCGGCTCGGCGTCATTGGCACCTTCGTGTGGGACGAGATCCATGGCCGAGATCCGTCGCAGGCGCCAATCGAGGAGTGGGGCGGTATCACGTACGCTCTGGCTGGACTCGATGCAGCACTGAACGACGATTGGGACATAGTCCCATTGATCAAAGTGGGGAGCGATCTCGCACAACGAGCGCGACAGTATCTCGCGACGCTGCGGCATGTCGCGTCAGATGCGGCCATAATCGAGGTGCCGTACCCAAACAATCGCGTCACATTGCGTTATGAGAGCAGCGAGCGCCGGACGGAACAGCTCTCGGGCGGCATTCCCGGTTGGCACTGGTTAGGGCTCAAGCCGCTACTCGCGGATATCGATGCACTGTACATCAACCTGATAAGCGGATGGGAACTGAGCCTCGAAACCGTTCAGCTGATCCGGCAGCGGTTCCCCGGAGTCGTTTACTGCGACATGCACTCGCTGCTCCTCGCGGTTGATGCCGAGGGCTACCGCGTTCCGCACATCGTTCCGAACGTCGCGTCGTGGATGCAGTGTTTCGATCTACTGCAAGTGAACGAGGACGAGCTGGCTCTGTTGGCACCAGACGCGATGGCACTGGCCGCGACCGCCATGGCGGCGGGAATTTCTGCCATAAATGTGACCCTCGGATCTCGCGGCGCCATTTATTTTGCCGCGCCTGGATTCGAACAGCTGTCCGATATACGTCGGACGCAATTTCCCGCGTCGGGCGCCCTCGGCGGCGCTATCCGCACTTCACGGGTGCCAGCGATTCAGCCGACCGGAAGTGGAACGGGTGATCCAACAGGATGTGGCGATGTTTGGGGCGCGACCTATTTCGCACGACTGCTCGCAGGTGATAAGTTAGGCGACGCGATCGATGCCGCGATGCATGCCGCGTCGCGCAACCTTACCCACCGCGGGGCGACGAGCCTCGCGAGCTACCTACGCGGAGAACTCTCGCTAACGTGACGAACGTCATCACCGTTCCACCATCACTGGATGACGCCACGTTCGAGCAGATACTGGAGCCCTTGTCGCGACTCCAGCCCGACGACAAGGTCCTGATAGATGCCCGCCACGCACGCTGGGCCTCGCCGTATGGACTCACCGCACTCCTAGCGCTTGCGCAAACGCGCCTGGAGCGGCCAAGCCTGACGGTTCCCGAAGCGGAGGAAACAGCGTCGTATTGGGCGCGGGCCGGCTTCTTTCGCTACGCCGCAGACCTGTACGAGATAAACGGCGCCGTGCCTCGCGGGCGCCAAAACGATCCGGGTGTGCTGCTCGAGGTCACGCCGGTCAACGCAAGCGAGGACGTTCACACTGTAGTGGACAAGGTTCAGCAGCGTGCACAGTTGATTCTGGTCAATGAGCTTAAGCTCGACGCCACCGCGACCATGCGGTTCACGATGGCGCTATCGGAGACCTGCCAGAACATCGTTGAGCACGCTCAGCACGGAGGCTGGGTTGCCGTCAACAGTTATCGCTGGCAGAAGCGCCTCGGTGGCCGCCGCGTGCTGGTGATTGCTGTGTGCGACGCGGGTGTCGGTTTCAGGCGGTCGCTCGAATCAGCGGTAGGACGTCCACGGTCAGACAGATGGGACGACGGAATGGCGCTGGAAGAGGCAGTGATGCGCGGCGTGAGCCGGTTCCGCGACACTGGTCGTGGCCAGGGCCTCGCCGGCGTGAGACGTTTCATTGGAAAGTGGGACGGCAAGTTTTCGGCACGCAGCGGGACTGCCCGTCTTGCCATCGTGCCAACTTGGGACGAAGACGTTCCACTGCAGGAGAATCTCCCCGCTTTCCCAGGCTCCCAGGTGCAGATCACAATTCCCGAGCGCGTTGACCGATGATAAAACACCACATCGACGTGAGCAGCGTCCTTCGTAGCGCCGTTTCGGAGACTTATTCCAATCTCGTGACTCGGCCCACCGGCGTGGCCGTTCGGGTGTATATAGAAGCACAGATCAGGGATGCCAGCGATTGCGCTGTCACAGTGATCGACTTCTCCAGCGTTGGAATGATGGATTTCTCATGCGCGGACGAGATAGTCGCCAAGCTCGTCATGCAGCACGAAAATGGCACTCCGACTTTTGTCTTCAGTGGCTTGAGCGAGTCGCACATCGAAGCGATTGATGTGGTCCTCGAGCGACACGGGATGTCGCTGGTCTCCCATGAAGCAGACTCTAACTCGTACGTAGCCGTCACACACTAATGAAGTTCTTCGGCACGTCGCCCACTCTCTCCGAGAAGACATTCCAGCCAGAGTTGCGCGTCATCGATTACATCGCGACAAGGAAGGGCGATCCCGACCGTGGTCCTCAGGTTAGACTGTCAAGCGTGGACGCACGGTTTCGTATGTTGACAGCGGGAGAGCTCGCGTGGGTGCGTGGCGCGCGCGGACAACAGCTCGCCGAAGTACTGATCGACGATAGCCTGCCACAGCACGCGTGTGGACTACGCGACATCCCGGGCGTGCTTCCGTCGGAAGCGGTGCACGTCGTTAAGCCGGATCTGGACACTCCAAACCGAACACGAGCATGAGAAGGTCTACCCTCCCCATCCACGGCGGCTCGCCGCACGCGGCGGCCGGCTCGCCGGTCGTCACGCCAATCACTCAATCGGTGAGCTTCATACAGGAGCTCGGTACCGCTGAAGGCTTGAAGTACGCTCGATATGGCAATACGCCGAACATCGAGCTGGTGGAGCGGCGTTTGGCGCTGCTCGATGGCGGCGAGGCAGCGGTCGCCCTTTCCAGTGGGATGGGCGCTACCGCCTGTGCGATGCTGGCACTGCTTCGGCCCGGCGACCACCTTCTCTCCAGCTCCTGGATCTACGGCGGAACACACAAGCTGTTCACGCAGGAATTGGCAGGAATGGGGATCGAGGTGACGCTCATCGACCCGCTCGCTCCGCGCATGTGGCGAAAAGCACTCCGTCAAACGACGCGTGCGGTCTTCGTCGAATCGCCGGTCAATCCAACCTGCCGAGTGCTGGATCTCAGCTCGCTCGCAAATCTCGCGAAAGCGGAAGGCGTGGCGCTCGTTGTCGATTCGACGTTCGCGAGTCCAATCAACTTCCGCCCGCTGGAACACGGCGCAGACGTCGTGATTCATTCCACAACCAAGTATCTGAACGGTCACCATGACGTACTGGGGGGGGCAGTGATCGGCACCGCGTCCTACATCGATGAAGTGCGCGGCAAGATGATCGTCTGGGGTCAAGCGCCCGATCCATTCGCGGTCTGGCTGCTTGAGCGTGGAATGAAGACGCTCGACGTGCGCGTCCATCGCCAGAACGAAAACGCGCTCAGGCTGGCGCAATGGTGCGAAACGCGCCCGGAGTTCGCGCAAGTCCTCTACCCTGGCCTCGCATCACATCCGGACCACGAGATAGCCGAACAGTGTTTGGATGGCTTCGGCGGAATGATGGCAGTTGTGCTGGCCGGCGGTGGCGACGCTGCCGCCAAGTTCCTGCAGCAGATGGAACTGGTCGCTCATGCGCCCAGCTTGGGCGGCGTTGACACTCTGGTAAGTGAACCGCGATACACGTCGCATGCGGCATTGACAGCTGAGGGTCGCGCTGAAATCGGCATCCCCGATGGCTTCCTTCGCTTCAGCGTTGGACTCGAGGACGTGAGCGACCTGATCGCTGATTTTGAGCAGGCATTGAGGTAATTGAGGGTTGAGTCTCGTACGTTTTCTTAACGTCGCGAAGGAGTACGCGCGCGGCGGCGTGGCTCTCACCCACGCTTCGTTCCAGCTTCACAAGGGTGAGTTCGCATTCCTCACCGGTCCCAGCGGATCGGGGAAATCGACCATTCTCAAACTCATCTATATGGAAGAGCGCCCAACTGCGGGCGACGTATTGGTGAGTGGGGTGAGCGCGCGCGACGCAACGAGACGAGAGGTGTCGATGGTCCGTCGACACCTTGGAATAGTCTTTCAGGACTTCCGGTTGTTGGAAGACAGGACCGCGGAAGCAAATGTCGCATTCGCGCTTGAAGTGACCGGTACACCGACCGATATGATCAGGTCACGCGTTGCGAGGGTCTTGACCCAGGTCGGACTCGCGTCCAAAGGCACCGCATATCCGCGCGAGCTGTCAGGCGGCGAACAACAACGGGTAGCCATTGCCCGCTCGTTGGTGAACGATCCGTACGTACTAATCGCCGATGAACCAACCGGCAATCTGGATGAGCGCGCCACTCGTGGCGTTTTTCAGTTGCTGCGCGACATAAATACCGCGGGTACAGCGGTAATAATGGCGACACACGACCTGGATTTGATTCGTCGCACGGAATATCGCACGATCGAGCTGAATCACGGCCGCCTTGTGTACGACAGCGCTGAAGCGCCGCCGGCTGTGAAGGAACTGAGCGCGACGCCGCCAAGTCATCACGACGAGAATCCGATATGATGGCGCTCCGCGAAGCGTTCTCCGCGTTCCGTCGCGCACCGCTGCTGAGCGCACTCGGCGTTGTCACGATCGCATTCTCGTTGTTCGCCTTTGGGCTATTTGGTCTCGTCGCGATCAACATCCGCGACGCGCTACGCTCAATCGAGAGCCGCGTGGAGATCCGCGCGTTCATCGCAGATGGTACACCGATCGAGGCCTCGAGCGCAGCGATGGGCGACATCCACGCGTTTCCGGAAGTTCTTTCGGTTACGTACGTGTCGCAGGATGACGCGCTGATCCGCGCCCGCAAGGAGCTGGGAGAATTCAGTGACGTTTTCGAACCCGGCGTACTTCCAGCATCGCTGGACATAAAACTGAAACCGGGATTCCGCGATCCTACCACGGTGCTCGCCGTCGCCAACCGCGTCAAGTCTTACGACTTTGTTGATGACGTGCGCTACGGCGAGGATTGGGTAGCCAAGCTGTATCGCCTGCGCACCATCGCGACGCTTGTCGGAACCGGACTCGGTCTCGCCTTTGCGGCAGTTGCCGTGATCATCATCGGCGCTACGATACGCATCATGGTGATCTCCCGCGCGCGCGAGATCTCGATCATGCGGTTGGTCGGCGCGACCAACGGGTTCATCCGCCTGCCGTTCGTGCTGGAAGGGTTCATCCAGGGTGTGATGGGCGGCCTTCTGGCGCTTGGGCTCACATGGGCGACAAGCACGGCGATAAGCCACTCGTTCATGAGCACGGTATTTTTTGATCCAGCGATGGCAACGCTTGGCGTCGTTGGTGGCGCGCTGATCGGGCTGTTTGGCAGCACGTTCGCCGTGGGACGGCAGCTCCGCCGGCTGTGAGCTATCGTGCAGTGGCGCGCGGCGCCGTGCTGCTGATCGGGCTGGTCTGTATACCGATTGCAGCACGGGCGCAGAACACCGAAGCTCAGCTAAGGAATAACCGCGAGGAGCTGGACAGGATCAGGCGTGAACGCGATGCACTACAGGAGCGCATGAACAAACTCCAGACCACCGCGCACTCGTTGACCGACGAGGTGCGGAACATCGACCGCCAGCACGATGTGACCAAACGCGCAGTGACCTCGCTGGACAAGCAGCTTGGCTACATCAACGATCAGGTCCAGGGGACGAGCGCCAGCCTGGTGCGGGCTGAAGACGAAGCCGCAACCAAGCGCGCCGTCCTGAATCATCGCCTCATTGAGATCTACAAGCGCGGCCCGTTGTTCGACTTCCAGGCGCTGCTCTCTGCCGATTCATTTGGCGAGCTTATCGCACGGTACAAGTATCTGCACGAGATTGCCGTGCACGATCACGCGCTGGTCAGGCGAATGGACGACTTGCGCACCACCATTCGTGGCCGCAGAAAGCAATTGGTAACGCTCCAGGGCGACGTTCAGCAAAACCGTCAGGAAAAGGCACAGGAAAATGCTCGACTGCAGGCGCTTGAGCAGCAGCGACAACAGAGCCTCGTGCGGGTTCAGGCGGACTCGCGCAAGACGCAGGCTCGACTTGCTCAGGTCAAGCGCAGCGAATCCAAGCTGAATAACATCATCGCATCTATCGAAGCCGAACGGAGAAAGGGAAGTAGCAGGGTGAGCGCTGTCGCGCGCGGCGCGAGCTCGATTCGGACGTCCGACTATGGAAAGCTCGACTGGCCAGTGGATGGCAACATCCTCTACAACTTCGGGCGCGTGGTGCGTCCCGACAACACGACGCTACGCTGGAATGGCATCGGCATCGCCGCTGCCACCGGGACCTCGGTACACTCGGTTGCGGCCGGCGACGTGGTACTCGCTGGCCAGCTGGGCACTTACGGGCAAACTGTCATCGTGGAACATGGTGGTGGCGATTACTCGGTGTACGGTTCGCTGAGCCGGATCACAGTCGCAAAGGGCGCACACGTATCAAAGGGTGAGACGATCGGTGAAGTTGGCACGTCCGACCCTGACCTGCCATCGCATCTACACTTTGAGATCAGGCATGGCGGACCAGCAGTAGATCCAGCCACTTGGCTGCGCGGCCACTAGTCACGCACGACACACCATCACCCGAGCGATCAGCGTGAACAACGACACTCTCCTATTAGGCGCGCACATTTCCGCCGCCGGCGGGGTACCCGCCGCGCCGGCGCGCGCAAAGGCGGTCGGAGCGAGCGCCATGCAGATCTTTACCAAGATGGCGAACCAGTGGCGCGAGAGGGAATGCGAGGCCGAGGAATGCGCCGCGTTTAAAGCGGGCCTTGCGGAGACTGAGGTACGCGCCGTCTGCGCGCACGACAGTTACCTGATCAATCTCGCGTCACCAAAGGATGACTTACGTGCCAAGTCACTTGCGTCATTCACCGCTGAGCTACGCCGATGCGATGCGCTTGGCCTGGATTTTCTCGTGTCACATCCTGGCAATTACATGGATGAGCGAGAATCCGGGATCGCACGCAATGCAGATTCGATAAGCGCGGGGCTTGCAGCGGCACCCGGCAAGACGCTGCTGCTTCTCGAGACCACAGCCGGAAGTGGCACGGCGTTGGGCGCGACGTTCGAGGAATTGTACGCGATAATCGACCGCATCGCGCCGGAAGTCCGCAGCAGAGTCGGCGTGTGCATGGACACCTGCCACGTGTACGCTGCCGGTTACGACATCGTGCGCGACTACGAGGGAGTAATGACGCGGTTCAGCGACACTCTCGATCTTGGCCGACTTCACATGATGCACCTCAACGACTCGAAACACGGACTCGGTACGCGCAAGGATCGCCACGCTCTTATCGCGGAGGGCGAGTTGGGCGAGGAGCCGTTCCGGCACGTCATGAACGATCCGCGCCTCGCTAGCGTCGCCAAGGTCATCGAAACCCCAAAGGGAAACGACGCCGAAGCAACCGACAGGTCAATGCTCGAGCGGCTGCGTGGATACATCGAGTAGTATGACGAACGCCCCGCGGAAGATCGAGGTCCTCGAGGCCATGCGAGCGTGACATTTGTTCGACATTAGAGTGGTGCGCGACGGCAGACTCGGCGGGCTTCGCCATCAGCGCGAGCCGCTCAACCGTGATCGCGATCGTCACCGCGGTCATGGCGCGAAGATCCATCACGCCGACGACCAAAAGAACGATCATGAAATTGGCGCAGCAGAGCGCGCAGTGCACACCCAATCGAGCGCCTTGCTGTAGCGCGCCGCCTGCGTCAAACCGCGGTGACTGCCCGCACTGTGACGCATCACGGCACCGCCGTAGCTGACGCGACTTCCACGCGCAGAACTGGGCCCACGCGGCCAGCAACAGTACAATGGCTATCGCAATCGGCGCAACACGCGAAAGCATCGGCCACCTCAGCTCGGCGCTTGCCACGCCGATTCCGAACGGATATACAGCTGCACCGATTACGGCCCACGTCGTGAAATACCCAATCCCAACCAGCATGGTCAGACCAGCGCTTCGACTCATGCTCGCTGCGGGTACGCTCCGACGATAGCTCGCCAGCGCTGGGACAAAAGATGGAAGCATCATGGCAACCATCATTACGATCCACGCCGCTATGAACGACGCGACCGCGCCAGGCCAACTCTGCCCTGCGCCCAGCATCCATACCATCGACAACCTCCAGCCGCCCGGCATCGGCATGCCGCCGGACATTGCGTTGCACAAGTGAACTGTGACTCCGGCTGCCAGAACGATCAGTAGTGCGCAGGTCGCGACCAAACTCCGCTCACCCCGCAAGCCGGCGCGCTCGACTGGCGCGCCGGTGCGGATCTCTCGAATCATGTTTCTCTCGACCGGGTGTGCCGCGCTCACACGTCGTAGCGGTCGTGATGGCGGAGCCACGCCCCGGATTGTGGCAACCTGTCCTCGTCGCGGCCCTTGGGTACGAGGTCGAGGCAGTTGTATGCCGTGTTCAGGATGTCGATACCACGGGCGTACGCCGAGTAAGTGTGAAAGATGGTGCCAGTCGCATCCTTGTAGAACACGCTGATTCCAGGCAAGTCCTCCGGGACCTTCGTCTTCGTCTCGTAGTTGTAGATCGCCTTCCCATTCGCGATGTCGTCTGGTTTGAACGAGGCCTGATAGTCGTAGTTGAAGTCGCTTGGACCTGACGACACCCACTTGAAGCCCCACCCCATCCTCTTCTTGAACGCATCGAGCTTGGCCAGCGGCGCACGCGAGACGGCGACGAACGTCACGTCGCGATGATTAAGGTGAACGCCGTTACCGGCAAAGTTGTCGGCCCAGAACGAGCATGCAACGCAACCCGCCTCCGCGTTGGGCCCGAACATGAAGTGTTGTACGAAAAGCTGGCTCCTCCCTTCGAAGAGATCGGCCAACGTCTGCGTGCCGTTGGCGGTGTCAAAGAGGTATGGCTTGTCCACCTTCACCCACGGAAGCTCGCGCCGTTGCCGACTCAGGTCATCACGCAGCCGCGTGAATTCCTTTTCGCGGGCAAGGAAGGCCGTGCGCGCGGCGGTCCATTCGTCCCGCGAAACGACTGGATGATTGGGGAGGTCGCTGTTGATGTCGCTGTTGATGTCGCTGGTGCCCTCGGATGCCGTCTGTGTCGCGGTCATGGGTTCATCTCTCCTGCCGCTCTGGGCGGCCATGGTGTGGCCAGTGCCGGATATGGCTTGGGGGTAGCCAAACCGGCTCACTGGTGTGATATTCTACCGTACGGTTGGATATAATACACAACCAATCGGTTGAGCACAAGTGATGAATAATTATCAGGACCAACGGCTGGACCACATATACGGGGCAATCGCCGATCCGACGCGGCGAGCGATCCTGGCCGTGCTCGCCACCGGCGAGGTCAATGTGGGGAGCCTCGCCGAGAGGTTCCCAATCTCGTTTAATGGCGTTTCGAAGCACGTGAAGGTGCTCGAGCGCGCCGGACTCATCGAGCGCACCATCCTGGGCCGCGAGCACTGGTTGCGCATGAACGCAGCGCCGCTGCAGGACGCCGCACAGTGGCTCGAGCACTATCGAGGCTTCTGGACCGCCCGGCTGGATGCATTGGAGGCGCTACTCCTCGCACGGCAGAACGCGATCGCAACACCACTGGTCAAATCGAAGACGCCGTCCAAGAGGGCGCTCAAACCCAAGCGAGATCGCAAATGAACACCCCGATGGATACGGAAAACGTTTTGGTAGTGCGACGGGACATCGCTGTGCCGCGCGAGCAAGTGTTCGCCGCGTGGCTCGATCCCGTCATCCTCTCACACTGGATGGTCCCGGGTGATTCGGCGCACTGGACGCACTCGACGGTCGCGGTCGATGCGCGCGTCGGCGGCAAGTTTCGCATCGTGATGAATGGCGCCACCGGAGGCCATGAGCACGTTGGCGAGTATCTCGTCATCGATCGATCGTCGCTGCTGTCGTTCACCTGGATGTCAGGAGGGACGGACTTCACGCCGACGGTCGTGAGCATCGAGTTCCAGGAACAAGGCAAAGGCACAGCAATCGTCCTCACCCACCGGCGTCTCCCGGCCGCAAAAATCACAGTCCACCGCGAGGGATGGACGCTTATTCTCGGGAATCTCGATGCGGTGCTAACGAGCGGCCAGACAACCTGAGCGAGATAGAGATGTGATGCAGGCTCGTTCCTTGACGCTCCTGCGTGGAGCCATCGTGGCATTGGCTTCACTCGCGGCGTTGACCACCGCCAACGCGCAATCGGTCGCGACTCGAATCGACACCGTACCGCCACCCATCGCGCGAGAGTTTCGCGGCGTGTGGATCGCCACCGTCTCCAACATCGACTGGCCATCGCGCCCCGGCTTGAGCACCGGGGATCAACAGGCAGAAATGCTCACGCTGTTGAATCGCGCGGTGGCAATGCACATGAACGCGGTGGTCTTTCAGGTTCGCCCGGAAGCAGACGCACTGTACCAGTCCGATAACGAACCCTGGTCGCCGTTTCTCACTGGCACGATGGGGCGTCCGCCTGAACCGTACTATGATCCGCTCGCCTTTGTGGTTCGCGAAGCTCACGCCCGCGGCCTCGAAGTGCATGCGTGGTTCAATCCATACCGGGCGCTTCACCCGTCGAGTCCTGGAGACGTTGCGCCATCGCACGTATCGCGCACGGATCCGGCCATCGTCCGTCGCTATGGCTCCCAACTGTGGATGGATCCGGGTGATCCGGCAGTAGCAACGCGCACTGTACGCGCTGTGCTCGACGTTACGCGCCGTTACGACATCGACGCCGTGCACATCGATGACTATTTCTACCCGTATCGTGAAACGGACAGGTCGGGGCGCAACATCCAATTCCCCGATGCAGCCTCGTACAAGCGATACACCGACGGCGGCGGCGCGCTGTCGCTCAACGATTGGCGGCGCAGCAACATTGATACTTTCGTGCACAGAATCGGCGGCGAGATACATGCCGTCAAACCGTGGGTTCGATTTGGAGTGAGCCCGTTCGGCATATGGCGACCGGGCTATCCGGCTTCGGTGCGCGGTCTCGATTCGTACGAGGAAATTTTCACCGACGCGCGCAAGTGGCTGCGTAGCGGATGGGTCGATTACCTCGCGCCGCAACTCTACTGGCCGATCGGTCGTCCGCAACAGGATTACTCCGCACTGCTCGCCTGGTGGGTATCTCAGAACGAGCACGATCGGCACATCTGGCCGGGATTGAATGCGAGTCTTGCCAAGGACACGGCGCCAAAGGGGCGCGGTGCGGCGGAAATCCTGGACCAGATCCGGCTCACGCGCGCACAGAGTGGCGCGAGTGGTGAGATTTTTTTCAGCATGAAAGTGTTCATGCAGGATCCCGACAGCATCGCCGAGCGCATCAGGCGAGGTAGCTACTCTCAGATGGCGTTGGTTCCCGCGTCGCCGTGGCTGGACGCAACCGTGCCGGGCCGTCCACAAGCGCAGCCGCGACTGGACATGCAATCAGGCGAGATGGTCGTTGATCTTGACCCGGCCACCGGCGAGAAGCCGCCGTGGCTATGGGTTGTGCAGGCGCGCACCGTGCTGGGGTGGGTGACTCAGATACTGCCCGGGTCCCAGGATACGCATCTCCTCGCCGCCCGCGGACAGAAATCGCCGAACGATGTATGGATTTACGCTGTAGGCAGGACGGGAAATATGTCTCGACCGGCGCGCGTGTTCCCCAACGGCGATCCTCTTCCGGCGCTCAGTACCGGCGGCCGGTAATCAGCTGGATCACGCGCCGGTCTTCCACTCCCTTGGAGACCGGAATACTCACGCCAAAATCCACTCCTCACTCGGGCCCACCTGATCAGGGGCGGAGCGCCGTCGTTCGAGCGAAACGCAAGCTCGCCGAATACACGGACCCCACCCCCCGAACATGGTTGGCATCACATTGAGCGACCCTAGACGTGGAGCTCGTCGTTCTCGCGCGACACCATCAAATACAACACCGGCATCAGGAACACGCTCAACAGCAGACGCGAGAACAATCCTCCAACGATGACCATTGCGAACGGCCGTTGTGAGTCCGAGCCCACCCCCGTAGAGAACGCAGCCGGAAGTAGACCAAGTGCCGCGACCAGCGCTGTCATCATGATCGGTCGCAGCCGCAACAGCGCAGCGTCCAGTGTCGCAGCGGATATCCCCAACCCGCCGAGCCGCAACTCGTTGGCGTAGGAGATGTAAACAACCGCCGTCTGCACCGAGACACCGAACAACGCCAGAAATCCGATCCCTGAGGAGACGGAGAACGGCGTTCCTGATATCCACAATGCTACCAGACCGCCGAGCGGAGCTGATAGAAGTACACCGACAACCGTGATGAACGGAAACTTGAAGTTGCGGTAGAGGGCGAACAGCAGGATGAAGATTACCGCAAGAGTAAGTGGAAGCACGATTTGGAGTTGGCGTCGCGATGCCGTGTACTCCTCGAACTCCCCGCCCCACACAATTGAGTAACCCGGTGGAAGCTGCACCTTTCTCGCGACCTGGTCACGCGCATCCTGCACAGCGCCGGCGAGATCGCGTCCCTCAACGGAATACTGCAGGCCGATGTAGCGCGAATTATCCTGGCGATAGATGAACGACGCACCGTTGTCGATCTTGAGCGTCGTCACTTCCCGCAGCGGTATCTGCGCACCACTCGGCGTCGCGATCAAAATGTTGCCGATCTGGTCGGCGGTCTCACGAAACTGCGGCTGCAGTCGTACCACAAGATCGAACAGCCGCTCGCCCTGAACTACTTGTGTCGCCGCGGTTCCACCGACGGCCGCTTCGATCAGTCCATTTACATCGGAGACATTGAGGCCGTACCGCGCCATCTTTGCGCGGTCGGCCGTTACCGTCAGGGACGGCTGGCCCAACTCCTGAACCAGAGTCACCTGCTTGATTCCACGCACTCCGTCCAGAACACGCTTGATTTTGGATCCGCGTTCCTGAAGGACCGCTAGGTCAGTGCCGAAGATTTTGGCATCGAGCGAGCTCTTGAGGCCTGTCTCGGCCTCATCGACGGCGTCTTCGGCTGGCTGCGTGTAGTTGAACGTGATGCCAGGGAAGCCGCGCAGTTTCTCATCTATCGCCGCAATCAGCTCTGGCTTGGTGTGATACTTCCCATTCCATTCGCCATACGGTTTAAGGCCGACATAAAACTCGGCGTTGAAGAACCCGGTTGGATCGGTCCCGTCGTCTGGGCGCCCATGCTCAGACGTCACCACCGTTACTTCAGGGAACGACCTCAGTATCCGGCGGATCTGCGGTACGATTCTCGATGATTCTTCGAACGAGATAGTGTACGGCATGGTCGCGCGCACCCACAGCGCGCCCTCGTCCAGCTTGGGCATGAACTCGCCGCCGATCCGCGTAACCAGCAGCAAGCACGCAACACCAATCCCGACCGAGGCCCACACAACTGTCTTCGCATGCCGCAGACTCCACTCCAACCCGGAGCGGTAGCGACGAAGCGTCCATTCGAACGCAGCGTTACGGCGCTCCTTCACACCACCGCGCAGAAACACCGTGCACACGACCGGAAGCAGCGTGATGGTGACGAGCAACGAGCCGATCAATGCGAATATCGTCGTGTCAGCCATTGGCTTGAAGAGCCGGCCCGACGGGCCACTGAGTACGTAGATCGGCAGAAATCCGGCGATGATCACGGCGACCGCGTAAACGATAGGCCGATCCACCTCCGCCGCTGCTTCAAGTATCACCAGCTTCAGATCATAAGTCGTTCCGTATCGACGACCCAACTGTCGATGAATGTTCTCGACCATCACGACCGCGCCATCCACCAGTATTCCAAAATCGATCGCCCCTATGGACAACAAATTCGCGGGAATATGCCTGAGATCGAGGCAGATAAATGCGAACATCAGCGCCAACGGAATCGACACCGCGACGATCAAGCCGGACCTGATGTCGTAGAGGAAGAAGATCAGCACAAGCACGACGAGCAGGATCCCGCGAAGGAGATTGTCCTCAACGGTCTTGGTTGTCAGCTGGATCAGGTCACTGCGGTCGTAGAACGGAACTACCTTGACATCCTTGGGAAGGATGGAATTGTTCAGCTCTTTCGTTTTCTGCTCGACGCGTTTAAGCACCGTCTGCGCCTGCTCGCCAGTCCGCATCAGGATCACTCCCTCCACGGCGTCATTCTGGTCGTTGAATCCGAACTGACCCAGACGCGGTGCATATCCAATCACAACCGTCCCGATGTCCTTTACCAGAATCGGAGTTCCGTTCTGCACGCCGACCACTACGTTGCCAATGTCCTCGAGCGTCGTGAGCCGGCCCAGGCCACGAACGTAGTAGAACTGGCCGCCCTCGGAGTAGAATCCGCCGCCAGCATTTCCGTTGTTCGCGTCCAGAGCCGATGCGAGCATCGCTACAGTGACTCCAGCGCCAGCGAGTTTCGTTGGATCGACAAGCACCTGGTACTGCATGGTCTGGCCGCCAAGCGACGACATGTCCGCAACGCCCGGTACCGACTTGTATTGCTTCTGGAGAATCCAGTCCTGAATGGTCTTGAGATCCATCGGTGACCGGTCGGTACTCTGTACCACGTACCGATACACGAGTCCCGACGGCGATGAATTTGGCGCGACCGACGGCGAAACTCCGCTTGGAAGCGAAATGTCAGGAAGTCGCTCGAATACCTGTTGCCGCGCAAAATAGATATCGGTCCCATCCTCGAACGTCATTCTCACGTCCGAGAGGCCGTACAGCGAGATCGACCGCGTAACGCTCAAATTAGGCGTTCCGTTCACGCCAGCTTCGACCGGTACGGTGATGAGACGCTCGACCTCTTCCGCCGCATGCCCGGGCCACTGCGCAATGACCTCGACCATTGGGGGTGAGATGTCCGGATACGCGTCCACGGGTAAGCGTGAAAATGACCATGCGCCGACACCGATCAACGCGACCGCGATGACGCCGGTTAGGATCGGTTGCCCCAGTGATGCGGCGACCACCCGGTTCACAAACGATTGCTCATCCTTCGCCGCCGAAGACGACGACCCAACAAGATCCGCTGCCGGAGTTGAATCCCCTGGATCTGGCACGCTCGGCGGCCCACTCGAATCAGGTGGAGTCACAGGCTCTCCGCGAACTGCAGAAACAGCGCGCCCTGCGCGACGACACGATCGCCCGAAACGAGTCCCGACCTGATCTCGTAGCGGTCAGCCACGCGGGCGCCGACCACCACGCGACGGCGCGCGTACTGCAGACCCGATCCAGTCCCCGACGCGATGAATACGAATGGCAGATTCTCATCGTCGCGCAACACCGCATCGGTGGGAATGAGAATCCCGCTGCGCTTCACCTCGCTCTGTATCGCGACATTCACATACATGTCACGCTTGAGCAGATCGTTGCGATTGCGCACCACGAGCCGTACCGACGTTGCGCGCGTGGCCGGATCCACCAACGCGCCCACATAGTCAACGGTTCCGTCGAACGGTGTGGGGCTCACGTCGCTCGTAACTGAAACGCGCTGCCCCTTGTGCACTGATCCCAGATCCGCTTCGAACACGCTTGCCATCACCCAGACGGTTGAGAGATCGGCGATAGTGAACGCCGGCGTGGTACCGGCCGTCAGCAGTTGCCCTGGTGTTATGAGGCGCTCCACAACAGTGCCGGAGATCGGTGCGCGAATGACGCCCGGGATGTTCGATACACTGCCGCCACCGTTGCTACCGGCCAGCACCGACGGGTTGATCCCAAGCGCGCGTATCTGCTCCAACGCGGACTCCCGGTCTGCAACGGCGCCGGACGCGTCGGTTTGCGCTTGCTCCATATCGCGTTTTGAAAGCGCGTCCGTCTTGAAGAGCTGAGCGTCCTGATCCGCGATGCGCTGCATATTCGTCGCCGTAGCGACGGCCTTGCGGTATGCGCCTATTGCGGCAGCGAAGTCGGGTGACGAAACCGTCGCCAGCGCCGCACCGCTCGGTACCGATGTCCCCGGTTGCACAAGCAGCTTCGTAACAGGTCCCGACACAGGTGAGAGCACCTGCGTGGACTTATCTCCATTGAAGGCGACGGTTCCTGTAGTGACGACGCTCGGCGTGAATTGCGCGGCACCGACAGTGTCAATGCTTATCCGCGCCTGCTGCGCGGGAGTTAGCGTCAGGTTAGACGGCTTGGACGACGCGGCCGCGGTGTCCGCAGAATCTCCGGACTTCCCGCACGCGGCAAGCAGCGCTACACCAGCAACTAGGCAGTAAGACTTCATCCTCATGGGTTGGTTCCGGAAACAATAGTGTCGAGTGGCACGCTGACCGCGCGCTCCAGGTCTGATCTTGATGTGTTTGCCGCCGCGAGCGCGTCGGCGTACTGGCTCTCCGCCGCAAGCAGAGTGCGGCGCGCATCTATCACTTCGAACGCGGATGATCCACCGATCGCATAACTGGCCGCAGTCGATCGGTATGCTTCGCGTGCGGATGGGAGAAGTTGATCCCGTATGAAAACCGCCTGGCGCAGCGCGGTGTTGGCAGCTGAGTATGCGTTGCGGACGTCCTGCCCAACCTGCGCCTCCAGATCTCGGTACGAGGCCGCGAGTTCGCGCTCATGATGCTGCGACTGGCTAATCTCTCCGCGTGTGTGCTGCCAAAAGAAGAGCGGCAACGGAAATGCCAGCCCCGTGGAGAACACGCCGGGTCCGTTGTTGCCAGAAATGTCACGCGTCACACCGAGCGTCAAATCGGGGAGCCAGAACTCGCGTGCCAGTGTCGTCGCCGAGTGGGCTCCCTTTCGTTCCGCCATCAGCCCGGCTAGTTCAGGGCGCGCCGCGAGAGCCTGAGCCTCAAGTTCTTCAATCGTGGGAAGCGACGGTGGCACGGTCAACGAATCGGTCGCAACAATGGTCGCGCCGAGTGCACGACCGATAAACCGATTGAGCCCGGACGTGGCGTTGGCGATCGCTCGCTCGTTCGATATCAAGTCATTGGTCGAGCCAGCGACGTCCACCTGCGCCTTGATCACGTCCAGCCGCGGCGCCGTACCGGCATCGAATCGCGCCTGCGTCCGCCTGAGGAAGTCGTTCGCGAGCGTCTGGGCCTGGATAAAATCCGTCCTGTGCCGCAGCGCCACGAGCAATGAGTCGTACTGTTCAGCCGTGAGCGCCGCGATCTGCCGCTGGAGTGCCGTGTAGTTGGCCTCCGCGTTCCGTATATCCGCTCCGGCAACATTGCCTCTGAGGCGAATCTTGTCCGGAAACGGGACGAGCAGCGTGGCGCCGATATTCTTCTGACCCGTCGCCGACGACCGGAACAGACCTGGCTGCTGGTCCAGCGACAGAGTAGCGGCCGGATCCGGTATCGCTGCCGCCTGCACCCTGGCCGCGCGAAATTCCGCGATCTGCTCGCGTGCGACGTCAAGCTGCGGATTGCGTTCCAACGCGAACTGTATCGCAGCGGCGCGCGTTAGAAGAAGAGTGTCTGGCTTCTGCTGAAGCTGTTGTTGCTGGGCGGACGCCGCGCTTGCACAAAGTGCCAGCGTCGCCATCCAACGGGCGAAATGCATACGGTCTCTCTCATTACGTTGCCACTCCCGAGACGGGCCGGCGCGGAATGCGCTCGGACCGCTGGTGGGCTAAACGAACGAGGGAGGAGCGCGAGGCTGTCCGGAGTGTTGTGACGGCTGGTCGATCCGCGCTGTCCCGGCAGGAGCAACTCGGACAACGGGTTGGCCCGGTGGAACGGGCACGACCGCGGGAGCGGAGGCTAGAACGTGTAGCGAAAGCACCGAGCACGCTGCACAAGATGCGGCGTCGTGCGTGAAGTGGCCACGGTGATTGCCGGCCGCCTCCACATGTGCGGATAGCCCGAACCCGCGGCTCTCCGAAAGCGGAGCTACCGCGATCCAGCACTGGGCAAGAACGGCAAGAACGGCTGCGAGCCGCCATCCCATCCGCCTGGTCCGTCCCATCCGCAAAGTCGGCCTGAGCATTCGTTCTAATCGTACATCCACAGCCCTACTACGCACCAGTGCCAAAAACGCTAGCCGACGGCATCACCTCGGCATCACCTCGGCATCACCTCGGCATCACCTCGGCATCACCTCGGCATCACCTCGGCAACGGTACGACCTGAAAACGCGCATAGGGTGGCGCCGCAGGCACCCGGCGTGCGATCTTTGGAACCCTAGATGAAACGACAAGACGCCCTCGAATACCATAGTTCCGGCCGCCCCGGAAAGATCGCCGTTGTACCCACCAAGCCGTTAAACAACCAGCGCGACCTCTCCCTGGCCTACACACCCGGCGTGGCTGAGCCGTGTCTGGAAATCGCCAAGAACCCCGAGGACGCGTGGAAGTACACTGCCCGCGGAAACCTCGTGGCGGTCGTTACCAATGGGACCGCCGTGCTTGGACTCGGCAACATAGGCGCCCTGGCGGGCAAGCCGGTGATGGAGGGCAAAGCCAACCTCTTCAAGCAGTTCGCGGACATCGACGTGTTCGACCTCGAGGTCGGATCCGTCGACCCCGATGACGTCATCCGTTTCTGTCAGCTCCTGGAGCCGACCGTCGGCGGGATCAACCTGGAGGACATCAGGGCGCCCGACTGTTTTTACATCGAGGAGACGCTCCGGAAGACAATGAAGATCCCCGTCTTCCACGACGATCAGCACGGCACTGCGATTATTTCCGGAGCGGCGCTTATCAACGCGCTCGAAATTGCGGAGAAGGACATCGCAACCGTGCGCGTGGTGTTCTCGGGGGCGGGAGCGGCCGCGATATCGACTGCGGAGCACTACGTTCGGCTCGGCGTGTTGCGCGAGAACATTCTCATGTGCGACCGCGAGGGCGTCATCTACGCCGGCCGCGCCGGTGAGATGGATCCCTACAAGGCCCGATTCGCCAACAAGACCGATGCACGAAGCCTGAGTGACGCGTTGGTTGGCGCCGACGTTTTTGTGGGACTCTCGGTCGCCCGCGCCGTCACGGGCGCCATGGTCGCGCGAATGGGGCCGCGTCCCATAATTTTCGCGCTGGCCAATCCTATGCCGGAAATTCTCCCGGACGAGGTCCGGTCAGTCCGCGACGACGCAATAATCGCGACCGGCCGCAGTGACTATCCCAATCAGGTCAACAACGTACTCGGCTTCCCTTTCATCTTCCGTGGTGCGCTCGACGTCCACGCCACGGAAGTGAATGAAGTAATGAAAATGGCCGCGACGCGAGCGTTGGCGCATCTCGCGAAAGAAGATGTACCGGAGAGCGTGTCGCGTCTGTACGGAATGCAGTCGGTGAAGTTTGGCGCTGACTACCTGATCCCGTTCGCCTTCGACCCGCGCGTACTGCTGTGGGTGGCACCCGCTGTCGCATGGGCAGCGGTCGCGAGCGGTGCTACCAAGGAATTCATCGACCTGGACGACTACCGCGACCAGCTAGAGGGTCGGCTAGGGCGGGCGCGCGGAATCGTGCGCGGTCTCATGAACCGTGCGCAGCGCGACCCCAAGCGAGTCGTGTTCACTGAAGGCTACGAGCCCAAGATAATTCGCGCGGCTCGCCAGCTCGTGGACGAAGGCATCTGCGAGCCCATCCTGATCGGCAACCCGCGCGACATCCGCGACATCGCCGAGCGGCATGGTATCAGCCTGGTCGATGTAGCAATCGAAGATCCCGCCGCGTCACAGCAGCGCGACAAGTACGCCAGCTATCTCTGGCAACGCCGCCAGCGAAAGGGGCTGAGCCTGGGCGAGGCGCATCATCAGTTGTACAACTCCAATTACTTTGGAATGTGCATGGTTGCCTGCGGCGATGCAGACGCCTTGCTTGCGGGCGTGAACATGCACTATCCCGAGACCCTTCGGCCCGCGCTGGAGGTAATCGGTGCACATCCCAAGGCGGGACGCGTGAGTGGCATGTACATGCTGGTGTTCGAGAAGCAGGTGGTGTTCTGTGCCGATACAACAGTGAACATCAACCCGACGTCGGAACAGCTCGCCCAGATAGCGTTCGCCGCATCGCGCGTGGTGCGCACGCTCGGAATCGAGCCGCGCATCGCAATGCTCTCGTTCTCGAATTTTGGATCGGTGCAGCATCCAGACGCGCGCAAGGTCAGCGACGCGGTCGCCATCCTCCGTGAGCGCCATCCCGACCTCGTCGTGGATGGCGAGATGCAAGCCAACACGGCTGTGGACGAAGAGATACTACTTTCTACATATCCGTTCAGCACGCTGAAGGAGCCGGCGAACGTGCTGATATTTCCGGATCTGAGCGCCGGCAACATAGCTTACAAGCTTCTGACCCACTTGGGGGGCGCCACCGCGATCGGTCCCATTCTCGTTGGAATGGACCGGGCCGTTCACGTGCTCGAACAGGGCGCAGACCTCCAGGAGATCGTCAACATGGCCGCGGTGGCTGTGGTAGACGCTCAACAGCGGGAACAGCATCCCCGGCTAGAGCCGGAGCTGTAAAAACACCGTGACACCTTTTCACACTTAATTGACGAGAACATAGATGTCCGCCAACTCACTCAAGGATCAGGGCCTGGCGCCCACCGGCACGGTTCATTTCAACATGGTGCCGCCGGAGCTATTCGGCGCCGCCGCCCGCCGCCAAGAAGGCGAGTTCGCCGACATGGGCCCGTTCGCCGCTGTAACCGCGCCGCACACGGGCCGGTCGCCCAAGGACAAATTCATCGTGAGCGACCCGTCCTCCGACAGTGATGTGGATTGGGGTGACGTCAACCGCAAGATGGACGCGGCGCACTTTGCTACGCTTCTCGCGGATGTTGAATCGTATCTCGACAAACAGCCCGAGCTGTTCGTTCAGGATCTATACTGCGGTGCAGATCCGAACTTTAGGCTCTCCGTTCGTTATGTCTCGCCCAACGCGTGGCAGATGGCGTTCGTCCGGAACATGTTCATCCGGCCCGAGCGCACTGCACTCGACGCATTCGTTGCGAACTTCACGGTGCTGCACGCGCCAGAAATGCAGGCCGACCCAGCACGACATGGCACCCGCACCGGGACCTTCGTCGTATTGAATCTCGCGAAGCGAATGATTCTCATTGGCGGCACACGCTACGCGGGCGAGCTTAAAAAGGCGATGTTCACAGTAATGAACTACATGCTGCCGAAACAGGACGTGCTTTGCATGCACTGCTCCGCGAACATTGGAAAGGCGGGTGATACAGCGCTGTTTTTTGGACTCTCCGGCACCGGCAAGACGACGCTTTCCGCCGATCCGTCGCGTGACCTCATTGGCGACGACGAGCACGGCTGGTCCGCCGATGGTGTATTCAACTGCGAAGGCGGATGCTATGCCAAGGTGATCAATCTGTCCCCAGACAGCGAGCCCGACATCTACCGAACCACGCAGATGTTCGGGACGATTCTGGAAAACGTTGTCTTGGACGTGGACAAGCGTGTCAGGTTCGCTGACCAGTCGATCACAGAGAACACCCGCGCGTCCTACCCGCTTTCGTACATCCCGAACCACGTGCCCAGCGGACGTGGCGGCCATCCGAAAAATGTCGTGCTCTTGACCGCTGACGCATTCGGCGTACTTCCACCGATCGCGAAGCTCACGCCCGAACAGGCGCTTTATTACTTCCTGTCCGGCTACACCGCGAAGGTCGCGGGCACCGAGCGCGGTGTCACGGAGCCCCAGGCGACGTTCAGCGCCGCCTTTGGAGCGGTGTTTCTCGTCTGGCCCGCAGCCAAGTATGCGGAAATGCTGGGCAAGCTCCTGAAAGAGCACAACTCCAACGTCTGGCTACTCAACACGGGTTGGAGCGGCGGCGCTTACGGCGTGGGCAAGCGCATGAAGCTCAGCCACACTCGTGCGATGGTGAATGCGATTTTGAACGGTGATCTCGATAACGTCGCGACCACTACAGATCCGATCTTTGGTCTCAACAGTCCGCAGTCAGTGCCGAACGTGCCAGCCGATGTATTGAATGCACGCAATACATGGTCCGACAAGGACGCATACGATGTACAGGCACGCAAGCTCGCCGGCATGTTCCGCGATAACTTTGCTAAATTCCCACGCGCTTCGGACGCAATCAAGGCGGCGGGACCCAGGGGGTAAGGATTGGCTAACGCGCGCCGCGCCGGCGACGTTAGCTTTCTGGGCATGGACATCATCCGTGACCCGATCTGGAATAACATTCGCGTTGACGAACTGGCGCTGGAACTGGTGGACACACCGGTATTCCAGCGCCTTCGTTATGTCCGTCAGTTGGGACTCACCTATCTCGTTTATCCAGGAGCGACGCACACCCGTTTCGAGCATGCACTGGGCGCGTACCACCTCTGCCGGATAGCGATCTCGTTGCTCCGCGAGCGCGGCATCGCCGATGTGTCGGAAGAGGAATGCAGGATTACAACAATCGCGGCGCTGTTACACGACGTTGGCCACTATCCGTTCTCTCACGCCCTCGAAGAGATCGGCGCGACCCATCACGAGGAAGTGGCAACGTCGCTGGTCACCACGGGCCAGGTGGCCGCGATTCTTCGCTCCCGTATCGGAGAGAACGCCCCGGAGCGGATCATCGCGCTCATCCGAGGGCAGGCGACTTCGGCGCTTCAGGGACTGGTCTCCGGATCGCTCGACCTGGACAAGATCGAGTATCTCAAGCGAGACGCGCACATGTGTGGCGTCTCGTACGGTGAGATTGACGTTGATCGGCTCCTAAACTCCATGGTTCTGGTCGGGGACCCGGCCACGGGGCTGCAGACCGTTGGCGTGGCGGAGAAAGGCTTGTCCGCGCTCGAGTCGTTGTTATTCGCTAAGTACCAGATGTATCGAAACGTGTACTGGCATCACGCCGTGCGGAGTGCGACGGCAATGTACAAACGACTGGTCGAGGACGCGTGCATTGACGGCGTGCTGAATCAGGATCAGCTTGCGACCTTCACCGACGAAGGACTGCTCCATTTCCTCGACCATCGCGCGCCGTCAAGTCTGCTAGCAGCGCTTCGCTCTCGTCATCTCTTCAAACGCGTGGTCGAATGGCCCGCGTCCGAACTGTCCAACGACTTCGGAGAATGGATTGGCAACGATCGTGCTCGCACTCGCGCGGCGGAGGACGCACTCGCTTCATCTCTTGGCCTCAAAAGCGGTGAGTTGCTGCTCGACTATCCCGAGAAAACCCAGATGTTAGGTCTAGACATTCCGGTGTTGCGGCGCGACGCCACGGTCGAGCGTTTGACAGAACGCGGGATCCTCGGCGCGATCAACCTGCCGCAACTCTCCGAAGAGTTGTATCGCTCAGCGCGTTGGCTCCGCGTATTCACTGCCACGCGCGTTGACGCTAGCGCCGAGCAAATCATGCGCACCATCGCGAAATCGTAACGCCCTTTACGATTTCTTAATCATAGCGCGCACGCGCCGTCGTGGAGACGGAAAGATCGGCGCGATGCGTTGAACTACCGCATTAAAGTCTCATAAACATCCAAGCGACAGGTCGTGTCGAGACTCCCTCTTAACGCTGGCATTGCCGGCGACGTCAAAATGGCGAACTCGGCAATACGCCGACTGCGCGCATCTCGCGCGTTGCGAACCTGGCCCTCAGGGCACGGAGCTATATAATGAAATCACGTTCCTTTGTATCCGCGCTGGCTGCGACCCTCCTTGTCGCTGGCGCAGTCGCGTGCAGCGACTCGACGGCACCCGGCGCCGGATCTCCATCCGCATCCGCGGCGTTCGAAGCAGCAGTGACTCCTGACCTCGCACCAAGTGCAGGCGAGGCCGTTGCGACTGACTACGCGTTCATGTCCGGCGCGGACCTGACAGGCGCCGGTGCATCGTTCTCCGTGAGCGCACCCGGGGCTGTCATAGTCGGCGCTGGAGTGTCACCGATCGTCAACGCACCACCGGCGGGCGGCTCGGCGACATGGATTAGTCCTTCCTGCATCTTCAACGCGGGAACGGGCCGCTTCAACTGCCCGCCGCTAACGAGAGGGACCCAGACATACACGACCAGCTATGCGCTGTTCGACATCAACGGTACTACGCAGTCGGCATACAACAAAGCAACAACGGCTTCGATCAACTTCATTGTCGCTGACACCGGTGCCACGAGCTACGCCGCCAACAGCAATACGTTTTCCGACACCACGTATCGCCTGCACAATCGGACCGTCTCGACGCTGCTCGGTGACACAGTGCACACCTGGAACGGAACCGGCACAGGCTCGGTGCATTCGACCCGCACTGGCCAGATTAGCAAGGTATATACGTTTGCGTCGATCGACACGGCGAGCGCCATCCGCTTCCGCCAGCCGCGCGACATCAACCCGTACCCACTCGGCGGGACGTTCGTCAAGAACTACACGGTTGTTCGTACTCGCGAAGCAAGCGACACAACCACGCACAGCACCACACGACAGGTAGTCGTGACCTTCAACGGAACCGTAAACGTTCCGATGACGATCAACGGTACCGCTTACATGCTCAACCTCGACACACACAAGGTTACTAAGCAGTAGGCAGCGCCGCGCTGTAAATAAAGAGGGCGCCGATCCAGTCTGATCGGCGCCCTTTCTGCGTCATCCAGTATCGGAAGCGCCGCTGGGCGCTAGTGCGTGACCGCTACAAGTGCACTGGCCACGCCAGCGGTGAGCTTCACAACGTTCGCTTTGGTGAGCGCCAGCGCGAGCTGCTGGTCGCTCACGGCGTCGCCTACGTAGAAACCGAAAGCTGTTTCGCCGGTTGTCGCCGTAGTCACGTTGAGCGTCAATGCCTGGCCCAGCCCACGCATCTCGCCCATTTTTGGGGCTGCGCTGGACACCAATTCGGTTGCTGTCGTCACCCAGGTTCGAACCGAGTCCGGCGTGAAGTCCTCGGTAGTCACCGGGGTTGATCCCTTAAGGCCTCGCGCGACAAACCGGACGCGCCCGTTGAGCGTCTCAGTGGTGAACAGCAGATCTGCGACGGTGTCCGAGTGCAGAGCACGCCAGCTTGGCTGCTGGCCGGCGTGCAGGACCGTTTGACCGGACGGTAACGGCAGAGTCGCGGGGGGCTTCACCTTGGGGGTTGCGACGGCCAGAGTGGCGGCCGCAAACAGAGCGATGGAAGTGAGCATCCGAAAACCTCGCGAACTGGGCGCTGAATCGCAACCACCCAGGACTAACTGCCAGCCAGAACAAGCTCTGGCAGACCGCGGAACATGTCTAACACCTCCGGGTTGGCCAGCGCTTCGACGTTCGTGACGGGGCGCCCGTGAATCACCTCACGTACCGCGATTTCGGTGATCTTGCCGCTGACGGTCCGCGGGATATCGGCTACCTGAACCACGACCTTTGGCACGTGAAGTGGAGTGGTGTTGTCTCGGATCTGCGTTTTGATACGCTGAACCAGGCCGTTCGAAAGAGTCACCCCGTCTCGCAAGCGAACGAACAGCACGATTCGCACGTCGCCGTACGCACCCCCTCCTAGCTCCTGCCCTACCGCGACGCTCTCTAGCACTTCCGGGACTTGCTCAACCTGGCGATATATCTCAGCGGTGCCGATCCGGACTCCGCCGGGATTGAGTGTTGCGTCGCTCCGTCCGTAGATCACAACCCCGTCATGCTCGGTGAGCTCGGCCCAGTCGCCGTGCCGCCAAACGTTCGAATACGAGCCAAAGTACGCAGCGCGATACTTCGCGCCGTCCAGGTCGCCCCAAAAGCTCACCGGCATGCTTGGGAAGGCACGTGTACACACCAGTTCGCCCGGCGTATTGGCAACTGCATTGCCAGCGGGATCGAAGATCTCGACCGCCATGCCGAGCCCGCGACACTGAAGCTCGCCGCGATATACCGGGCCAATAGGATTTCCCAGTGCGAAGCACGAAATGATGTCAGTTCCGCCGCTAATGCTGGCAAGGTGAACATCGCTCTTGATGTGCTTGTACACGTAATCGTAGCTGTGATCGGCGAGCGGGCTCCCGGTTGACAGGATCGCCCGAAGCATTTCAACGTTGTGGCTCGCGCGCGGCACCATACCTGATTTTTCAGCAACCGCGAGATATTTCGCGCTGGTGCCGAACACTGTGACACGCTCCGCATCGATCAGATCCCACATCGCGTCCGTGCGGAGAGAGCGAGGCGCTCCGTCATACAGAACTACCGTCGCACCAACAGCGAGCGAGCTGAGCATCCAGTTCCACATCATCCAGCCACACGTCGTGAAGTAGAACATTCTGTCTTCACGCGTCATGTTGGTGTGCAACACCAGCTCCTTCAGATGTTGCAGCAGCGTTCCACCAGCGCCGTGCACCATGCACTTTGGGAGCCCGGTGGTGCCGGAGGAGTACATCACATACACCGGATGATCGAATGGCAAACGCTCGAACTGCGGCGCGTCTCCAACGCGGCGGAGCGAGTCCCAGCGCACCGCGCGCGGGACGCTGGTCGTATCGACATGTTCATTCAGATACGGAACGACTATCACGTGCCGGATAGATGGAATGCGCGCGGCGATATCGCGTACACGCTCCATGCAATCGATCTCATTCCCTGAGTAGGTGTAACCGTCGGCGCAAATGAGCACCTTTGGCTCAATCTGTCCAAAACGGTCAAGCACTCCCTGCGCGCCAAAATCAGGTGAGCACGAGCTCCACACCGCGCCGAGTGTGGTTGTCGCCAACATCGCGATGACAGCTTCTGGAATGTTTGGGAGGAATCCAGCAACACGATCGCCAACGCCGACGCCCATGTCGCGCAATGCGGTAGCAATCCGACTTACTTCACCACGCAGCTCTGCGAAGCTCAACCGTTGCTGTGGCCCACCCTCGTTCCATGATACGATCGCCGGACGGTCATCGCAGTACCGCAGCAGGTTTTCCGCGAAGTTGAGCCGCGTGCCATCGAACCATTTTGGACCCAACACGGGATCCGGCGGCGCCATGCGGTCGAGGCCGACGCACTGGCTCGTCGCAAACCCATCGGCTACGAGACCGCAGAAATCGGCGATAGCTCGCCAGAACCGCTCCGGATTGCGAATTGACCACTCGTGCAGCACTCCATAAGGGAGCGGCACTCCCTCCGCACCCGCGCCAAGATCACCCCTCGAGTGAAGCGAGTTGATGAACTGCGTGAGGTTCGCGTCCCGCACCTGCGCCGGCGAGGGACGCCAGATCGGCTCCATGGAGTGTGCGGGCTAGATGGAATTGATGACGATGGGCGGACGCGCTGCGCTGCGTCCGCCCATTACATCATCTACGAAGTCGGCGGCGAAAATGCGGCCTGTTCATGCTGCGCTGAAATCCATGACTTGTGATAGCTCGGGTCCTCGATGTCGAGAGCCTGTTTCGCAACCTTGAGTGGACGAAACGTGTCCATCATCACGGCTAGCTCGTCGGTGTACTTGGCACCGATCGAAGCCTCAGCGCGTCCTGGATGTGGACCGTGCGGCAGGCCATCCGGGTGATGCGTGATGGATCCAAACTCGATTCCCTTACGCGACATGAACTCGGAAGATGCATAGTACAGCACTTCGTCCGAATCCACGTTGGAGTGATTGTACGGCGCCGGCACGGCCTCAGGATGAAAGTCATACGGCCGCGGACAGAACGAGCACACCACGAACCCGTCACCCTGAAATGTCTGGTGCACTGGCGGCGGCTGGTGAACTCTTCCAACGATCGGCTCGAAATCCATGATATTGAACGCCCACGGATAGAAGTATCCGTCCCATCCAACGACGTCGAACGGATGGTGATCGAGTATCAACTCGTTGATCCCGTCGTACTGCTTCACGAAAATCGGGAAATCACCCATCTCATCGTGTGGTGGAACGAACACCGGCCGCCGTATGTCGCGCTCAGAGTACGGCGCGCCTTCAATCAGTTGACCGAACTCGTTGCGATACCGCTTCGGCCACCGAATGTGCCCCCTGCTCTCCATTATGAGAAGCTTGGGCTGCTCAGCGTCCTTCTCGAAACGGTACTTGTGCATGATGCCGCGATGGATGACCAGATAGTCGCCCTCGCCAAAAGGCAGCTCTCCAAAAACCGACTCGAGCACGCCCTTCCCCTTGCTCACGTACACCAGCTCGTCCGCCTGAGCGTTGCGATAAAAGTGTTTGTCTTCAACACTCGGCTCGACATACAACATCGCGACGTCCTGATTGAACAGAAGTGGAATGCGGTCCAGTGTTGGACTGCCGCCCTTC
Source organism: Gemmatimonadota bacterium (assembly GCA_041691775.1). GTDB lineage: Bacteria > Gemmatimonadota > Gemmatimonadetes > Gemmatimonadales > Gemmatimonadaceae > Fen-1247. The sequence goes on along the minus strand of JBEPUB010000004.1, from coordinate 210,772 downwards.
TTGACGCGTGACGTGAGGAAGTGACGATGTCGCAGCGTGACGTCGGTATCTTCTTCGAACTTCATCTCCTTCACGCGTCGCACCGACTTGACCGTAGTTGGCGGATAAGTGTGATACAGCAGCGACGAAGTCCCGGTAAAACCTTCGTGACCCATCAGCTCTTCCGCGTACAGACCGCCTCCAGGCTTCCGAAAGGCGATATGTCGCTTCCGTGGAATGGCGCCCAACGTGTGATATATCGGCATGGCTTTCTAGAGATTCCCGCGCAGTTCCTGTTCCCGCTCGATAGCTTGGAACAACGCCTTGAAGTTACCAGCGCCGAAGCTCTTTGCGCCCTTGCGCTGAATGATCTCGTAGAACACAGTCGGCCTGTCTTCGACCGGCTTGGTGAATATCTGCAACAAATACCCATCCGGATCCCGATCGACAAGCACGCCAAGCTTCGCAAGCTCGTCAACTGGCTCGTCAATCTTGCCAACGCGGTCCTGAAGCTCGGCGTAGTAACTGGTCGGAACGCTCAGAAACTGAACTCCACGGTCGCGCAGCTTGGTGACCGTTGCGATGATGTCATCAGTCGCCAGCGCCATGTGCTGCACGCCGGGACCGCCGTAGAAGTCGAGATACTCGTCGATCTGTGACCTCTTTTTACCCGCTGCGGGCTCGTTGATCGGGAACTTGATGCGATCGTTGCCGTTCGCCATCACCTTGGACATGAGCGACGAGTATTCCGTGCTGATTGTCTTGTCGTCGAATGTGAGAAGATTCCGGAAGCCCATGACAGTGGCGTAGAAATTCACCCACACGTTCATCTTGCCGAGCTCGACGTTGCCCACGCAATGGTCCACGTACTTGAGACCGACGGACTGCGGCTTGTACAGAGGAGTCATGGCGCGAAAGCCGGGCATGAACAACCCCTTATAATTCTTGCGCTCGACCAGCGAGTGAATCGTCTCGCCGTAAGTCCTGATCGCGGCTATCACGATCTCGCCATCGGCGTCGCGCATCACGCGCGGCTCGTGCACCGATTCCGCGCCACGCTCAACGGCCTTGGAGTATGCGTCCCGCGCATCGTCCACCCAGAGCGCAAGATCGCGAACGCCATCGCCGTGCCGGTAAACGTGATCCGAGATCACTTTCGCCTCGGCGCTCAGATCCGGACGGATCGCCGTCGTCACCACGAAGCGAATCTTGTCCTGTTGAAGCAGATAGCTCGCCCGGTCCCGAACGCCCGTCTCCGGTCCCCTGTATGCAACGATGTTAAATCCGAACGCGCTCACGTAGTAGTGAGCGGCTTGTCGCGCGTTGCCAACGTAGAACTCGATGTAATCGGTCCCGTTGATCGGGAAAGTATCGCCGGCGCCGGCAGTCGCCTGCTCGGGAAGTGTTGCAGTTGCCATTCCATGCCTCCTTGATGTGTCGCGTACGGCTTCTGTCCTACGCTCTCTTGCTGGCACCATGCGCCTCGGCGAGCTTGCGCGCTATTCCCCGATAGAACATCGCGTCCGTCGGCTTATCCTGTTGTTCCAGCGATATTGAGGCCAATTCGAGCGCGTACAGGATGTTCCCAAGGTAAAGCCGAGCAAGGTCACCCACGTCCTCAACCGGGTCGGACGTCCGTCCGGGGATTACCTCAACCACTTGAACCGGCGCCCGGATCGGGCGTGGGATGTGTACCGGTTGCCATCGCGGAGGATGAGTGAACGCGCACTACTACTGCGGTGATGTTGTCTACACCGCCGCGCGCGTTTGCTTCCGAGATCATCGCGTCTACCATGCGGTCCGGCGTAGCCCGGGACGCGAGCAGTTGCTGTAGCCGCCAGTCGTCCACCATTCCAGTTAGCCCGTCGCTCGCGAGCAGAAAAACGTCGCCCTGGCGAACCTCGCCGTCGGTGATGTCGGGTTCCACGTCCCAGCCCATGCCGACGCAGCGGGTAATGACGTTGCTCTGTTTGTGGTTCTTGGCGGCATCGCGCGTTATGAGACCGGCATCGATCTGTTCCTGCACTACCGAATGGTCGTGCGTGATCTGACGCAGCTCGCCATCGCGAAAAAGGTAGATACGCGAATCGCCGAGGTGACCGATGATGAATCTTTCGTCCGCGAGCACCAGGATAGAGGCGGTACTACCCATCCCCATCTTGTCCCGCTCAGCGGCACTTCGCTCGAAGACGGCCCGATTGGCGTGACGGAGCGCCATCGATACCATCTCGAGCGCGTCCGCACTTTCGAGATCCTTCAGCTTTTCGAGGTCCACCGACACCACTTGGACGGCCATCTGGCTGGCGACCTCGCCCGCGGCGTGGCCGCCCATCCCGTCCGCCACCATGAACAGGCCGCGGTACTCGTTGGCATCGGCAAAGAAGCTGTCCTCGTTCCCTTTCCGCACACGTCCGACATCGGAACCGGCGGCTACTGCAAAGTGCACTAGAGGCTCACTAGAGGCTCACAAGCGTGATCGTTTCAAAGGTGATTCCTAAATCTGCAAGCGCCACAGGCGTGCGTACAGGCCACCGAGTGTAAGAAGCGCATCATGCGTTCCGTGCTCGACCACCTCACCATGGTGCATGACGATAATATCGTCTGCTTCCACGATGGTGCTCAGGCGATGCGCGATCGCGATAGTCGTACGGCCGGAAAGGAGGACTCGGAGGGCCTGCTGGATCTCCGCCTCGACCTCGCTGTCCACGGCGCTGGTTGCCTCATCCAGTATCAGAAGTGCTGGATCAGCAGCCACCGCCCTGGCGAACGATAACAACTGCCGCTCTCCCACGCTTATCGACGCGCCGCGCTCACCCAAAACCTGGTGATAACCATGGGTCAGCCGGCGAATTATCCGATCCGCCCCTACCTGTAATGCCGCCGCCTCCACTTCCTGATCGGTCAGCGGCGCTGACAGACGAATATTGGACGCCACGTCACCAGCGAAGAGGAAGATGTCCTGCTGCACGTACCCGATAAGCCGGCGGAGCTGCTCGACCGGCATGTCTCGAATGTCTCGACCGTTCACGAGAATCCGGCCTCGCTGCGGGTCGTAGAACCGCATGAGCAGGCTGACTATCGTGGTTTTCCCCGCCCCGGTGTGGCCAACTATTGCGAGAGTCTGGCCCGGCCGCGCCGTAAAACTGACGTCTCGAAGGACCCATTCTGGCTCCGACACAGCCCTCGCCGCCACTGAATGCGGGCGATCATATGCAAACCAGACGTTCTGAAACTCGACCAGAACCGCGTGTGGCCGATCCTGCTTCAAATGTTCATCCGCCGAGACATCCACCCACGGCTCGGTGTCGAGTAGATGGAATATCCGTTCCGAGCTCGCCATCGCAGTCTGGAGCGTGTTGTACTTGTCCGACAGGTCCTGCAACGGCTGGAAGAACCGCCGCACTAGCTGGAGAAAGGCAGCGACGGTTCCGACGGTCAGCGTCGTGGCCTCCACCCTTCCCGCGCCGGCGACTATGAGACTCGCGAGCGCTACTGAGGTCAGGATCTCGATCGCGGGAAAGTAGAGGGCGTAGACGGTGATCGACCGCAGATTCGCGTCCAGATGCATGCGGTTGAGGTCGTCGAACCTGCGAGCCTCATCCCGCTCGCGGCCAAACAGCTGAACGACCCGCATTCCCGACAGGCGTTCCTGCAAAAACGCGTTGATCCGGGCTAGCCGCGTCCGGATGTCACGATACGCCTCGCGAACCTTGATTCGAAAGAGGTGTGACACCAGGATCACCAGCGGAATCACTGCGAAAGTGGCGAGCGACAGCCGCCAATCGGTCACGAGCATCGCGACGCTGATCGCGAGCAGCGTGAACAGGTCACCCATACCGCTCACCACGCCGGCGGTGAACAGCTCGTTCAGCGTTTCTACGTCAGACGTGACACGTGTGATCAGCCGTCCCGCGGGATTGCGATCGAAGAAGGCGATTGGAAGTCGCTGCAGATGGCTGAAGAGCTGCAGCCGCAGGTCGCGCATCACGTTCTGACCCAGTAGCGCGGTAAACCAGGTCTGGCCGTAGGTGGTGCCGAACTCCACCAGGAGCGATCCGCCGTAGAGTAGGGCCGCGAGCCTGATGGCGCCGCAGTCGTGTTGCGGGATCGCGACGTCGATCACGCGTTGCGTCAGAAACGGCCCCACGAGCTGCAGGGCACCTTCGATCATCAGAAAGAAGAGTGCTATCGCTACCAGCGCCCGGTAGGGCGCCGCGAAGGCAAGGAGCCTGCGCATCAAGCGACCATCGTAGGCCTTGCCGAGCGCCTCTTCTTCGTGGAACGACACAGCGGGCGCGGTCATGCGGCCTTCAATCTAACCGGGCGGAATTGTGGTACGTTGGTTGCCATATCGAGATGTGTCGTCTGACCACTCAATTGGAGGTTCTATGAGCATTATCGCCTGGATCATACTCGGCCTGCTTGCCGGCGCGATCGCGAAGGCCATTTCTCCGGGCACCGATCCCGGGGGCCTCGTCGTTACGATGATCATCGGAATCGTTGGCGCGTTCATCGGTGGCTGGATTGGCGGAATGGTGGCCGGCGTCGGCCTCACCGGATTCTCGATCTGGAGCATGCTGCTGGCCGTTGTCGGAGCGCTGATACTGCTGTGGATTTACCGGATGAGCACCCGCGGACGAACCACGACCATCTGACGCACGTGGCGCGGGGTGGCCAGCCATCCCGCGCCCCCCTTACGGCCTTTCTTCGCCCCTATTAGCTATCTTTCGAAGGTGAAGGATTTTCTCGTTGTTCGTGGGGCTCGGCAGCATAATCTGAAGGGTTTCGATCTCGAGATCCCGAGACGTAGCTACACCGTAATCACCGGGCCGTCCGGGTCGGGGAAGTCGTCGCTTGCCTTCGATACCATCTATGCCGAAGGGCAGCGGCGATACGTGGAGTCGCTGTCGGCGTACGCACGCCAGTTTCTCGAACGAATGGAAAAGCCCGACGTCGATTCCATCGATGGGCTATCGCCCGCCGTGGCGATCGAGCAGAAAAATCCCACCAAAACGTCTCGATCCACCGTCGGCACCGCTACGGAGATCTACGACTATCTTCGCCTTATGTGGGCCCGGATAGGTCGCACGTTCTGCCCCAAGTGCGGTAGGGAGATGCGGCCGGATACGGTCTCGTCGGTCACTGACACGATCCTTTCACTCACGCCTGGCACCCGCTTCGCGGTAGCATTCCCGCTCAAGCTTTCAGCGAAAGTCACTCATGCGGTGGTCGTCGAGAACCTTCGTGCGCAGGGATTCTTGCGCGTCTCCGTTGACGGAACAATCAAGTCGCTCGACGCCATCGGCGAGCACGAGGATCTTACGCGCGCCAGGGATCTTTTGGTGGTCGTGGATCGTCTCACTGTTCAATCCGACTCGAGCAGTCGTCTCGCCGAATCTGTCGGCACTTCATTCCGCGAAGGTGATGGCGACGTCGTGATCGTCTTTGCTGACGCAGTGCGCTCTCCGCTCGATGGCGAGATGGTGAAGCGTCTGCGATTCACGGATCGCTTCGAGTGCGCCAACGATGGCACGCGCCAACCAGCACCGTCACCGCAGCTGTTCTCCTTCAACAATCCGCGCGGCGCCTGTCCACGTTGCAATGGATTTGGCGCCACACTGGAATACGACGAGTCTCTCGTAATTCCGTACTCCGGCCGTTCGCTGCGCGACGGAGCGATCGAACCATGGACGAAGCCTCGCTACGACGGCAGGCGCAGGACACTCGCCGAATTCGCGAAGAAGAACGGCATTCCCGTGGATGTCCCATGGATCGAGCTTACGTCCGCGCAGCGCCACATGCTGCTGAACACGGAAGCCAAGCGTGGGTACGTCGGCATCTTCCCCTTCCTGCGCGATCTTGAAGCGAAGAAGTACAAGCAGTACATCCGCGTGTTCCTGCGCCAATACCAGACTGCGCAGGAGTGCCCCGAATGTCACGGCGCCAAGCTGCAACCGGAATCGCTCAATGTGCTACTCGGCGGCCGGAACATCTCGGAAATCTCGGATCTGGCTATTGATAAGCTCAGCGAGTGGCTGGAAGCACTGGAGCTGACGGATTACGAGCGTGCGATTGCGGAGATGATACTTCGCGAAGCGCGCGATCGGGTGCGCTTTTTACGCGACGTAGGGCTGGACTACCTCACGCTCAACCGCTCGACACGGACTCTCTCCGGCGGCGAGGCTCAACGCATAGGGCTGGCCAATTCGTTGGGCTCGCGTCTGGTTGATACACTCTACGTGCTGGACGAACCGTCGGTCGGTTTGCACCCGCGCGACATGGATCGCCTACTCTCGCTGCTTCGAAGACTGCGCGATGCTGGCAACACGGTGATCGTGGTCGAGCACGATCCGGCAGCGATGCAAGTCGCCGATTACATGGTTGAGCTCGGGCCGGGCAGCGGTGTACACGGTGGCGCGGTGATGTTTGCGGGACCAATGTCTCGCATCGCGGAGAGTCCACTTACCGGGAAGTATCTCAGTGGCGAGCTATCAGTTCCGCTTCCGGAGGAACGCAGGCGTGTAGGGCCGCGCTGGATCACGCTTGCCGGTGCGCGCGAGCACAATCTTCACGGCGTTGACGTCAAGATCCCAGTCGGCGCCCTGACTGTGGTGACAGGCGTATCTGGATCAGGAAAGAGCACCCTGGTGCACGACGTCCTGTACCACGCACTCGAGACACGCACACAGGGTGAGCATTCGGCAAAGCGCCACCTGGGCGAGAGCGTCGGTGCATACGAGAGCATCAGCGGCGTCGAGGCGATTGACGATGTGGTAATGATCGATCAGAGTCCGATCGGACGGTCGCCGCGATCCAATCCCGTCACCTACATCAAGGCGATGGACGAGATCCGCGCGATCTTCGCCGACGCGCCACTCTCACGCCAACGCAAATACACGCCCGGTACGTTCAGCTTCAACGTCGAGGGCGGCCGGTGCAGCAAGTGCGAGGGTGCGGGTTACACCGAGGTCGAGATGGTCTTCATGGCTGACGTATTCGTTCCGTGCGACGATTGCGGCGGCAAGCGCTTCAAGGCACCCGTGCTCGAAGTTCGCGTCAATGGAAAGAACATCGACGACGTGTTGCAACTCACAGTCGATCAGGCCATCCGGTTCTTTGCGCGCGAGGAAAAACTCGGTCAGGCGCTCTGGCATCTGCAGCAGGTCGGGCTCGGATATCTTCGTCTCGGACAGCCCGCGACTACACTTTCGGGCGGCGAGGCACAGCGCATCAAAATCGCGCGCGAGCTGGCGACAGCGAGCAAGAAGAGCGGGCGCAAGTTGTACATCATGGACGAACCGACCACCGGCCTGCATCTGGACGACATCCGGAAATTGGTGTTGGTGCTCGACCGGCTCGTCGCCGCTGGACACACTTTAGTGCTGATCGAGCACAATCTGGATGTGGTCAAGCTGGCCGACTGGATAATCGACATGGGACCCGAAGGCGGCGACGGAGGCGGTACGCTCGTCGCGATGGGACGGCCCGAGGATATCGTCCAGGTGCCGGAATCGCATACCGGCCGCTGGCTGGCTCCACTCCTTGCTCGAGGCCCCGCGGTCCGCGATGCGCCCGCTGTTTCGCAGCGGTCCGCCGCTCCGGCAGGCGGCAGGAGAAAAGTAAAGGCGAGCTGAGCGGCTCTGATTTGGAGTTGAGCTTGGCTGGCAGGCACGCTAAATTGGTAGGTCTCCCCCGGAAAGCCTCCGGCGGGTTATTCCCCAGTAGCTCAGTTGGTTAGAGCATTCGACTGTTAATCGAAGGGTCGTAGGTTCAAGTCCTACCTGGGGAGCCTGAAATAGTCACAGTGATTTTTCGACTAGCCATTCGCCAAACGAGGGCCACCTGACGGTGGCTCTCGTCGCATCATTGCGCCACTCAGCCGCCGGATAGATTGGGAATGTTGCCGTCGGGGTCGTAGAACCGCGCGGGCAGTCAATCAAAACTCTGTCATGACATTCAACGTCCTCGAAACACCAGCCGCTGTCGTCGATCTCGATCGCCTCGACCGCAATCTCCAACGCGGCGCAGACTACGCCCGTGAACACGGACTCGCGCTACGCCCTCATATCAAGACTCACAAGTCGCTGTTCGTCGCCGCAGAGCAACTCCGGCACGGTGCTCAGGGGCTTACGTGTGCGACGCCGTTCGAGATGGACGTGATGTCCTCGATCTGTGACGATCTGCTCAACGCTTACCCACCGGTGGGGGCCGGCCGTGCGCGAAGACTCCTCGCCGCGAGCCCACGCGCTCGCATCACGGTCGCACTTGATTCGATCGCAGCGGTTGACATCATCGCAGAAGCCGCGCGCTCCGCGGGACGAACCGTCGGAGTGTACGTGGAGATCGACGTGGGTATGCACCGAGTCGGCGCCACCACGGCCGCAGATGCAATCAACATCGCGCGTCATGTCACCGCGCAGCGACCGCTCGAGTTTTCGGGAGTCCAGCTATACCCTGGCCATATTCGCGAGTCGGTTGACGACCAGGATGCGGCGCTGGAACAGCTCTCCGCAGATCTATCGCGCACACTCGACGCGTTCGACGACGCGGGGCTAACGCCGCGCATCGTAAGCGCCGGCTCGACTCCCACGCTGTGGCGCACGCACGAGCTGCCGCGCATCACGGAGATCCGCCCGGGTTCCTACGCCTACAACGATCGCACGACCGCCGCGATCGGTGCGTGCGAATGGGAAGACTGCGCATTCTCCGTTCTCGCTACCGTGGTATCGACCAGCGTGGCCGGCCAAGCCGTTATCGATGCAGGCTCGAAAGCGCTCGGGCGCGAGCCTGTGAGAGGCGCGGCGGATGAAGGCTTCGGGCAGCTGCTCGAGCATCCTGAAGTCATCGTCGCGCGCATGTCGGAAGAGCACGGCATGCTGGACCTTGGCGCGTCGGCTTGGCGTCCAGAGATCGGCGAGCGCGTGCGCGTGGTGCCGAATCACGTCTGCGTCGCAGTCCATCTCTACGATATGACGTACGGCGTGCGCGGCGGAAGCGTAGACGGAAGCGTAGACGGAAGCGTAGAAAGAAGCTGGCCAGTGGATGCGCGCGGACGCGGGCATACCGCTGCGCTCACCGCGTAGCTGCACATGTCAATTCATGGCTGAGCGCAAGCACGGCGCCGCGGCGCCAGACACCCACGAGACCATATCGGGGGCTGACTGGTATGGGCAGAACATATCCGGTCAGATCCACACGCGAGTCGCGTTCGTCGATCTGGACATGACCGACGTCGTGAACACGGGCGCTGTATTCACAGAATGCACGTTCCGTCGAGGGCGCTTCAACGCATCGACGCACACCGACGCGGCGTTTCTCAACTGCACGTTCATCGGCTGCACCTTCTTCAACGCGCGCTTCACAGGATGCAAGCTGGCCGGAAGCACTTTCGACAAGTGCACGTTGGACGTCACACAGGTAGTTGGCGGAAACTGGTCCCTGGTTGGACTGCGAGGCGCCGACTTGCGCACCGCCTCATTTAACGACGTCCGCATGCAGGAGGCAGATCTAACTGGCGCCCAATGCCAGGGGGCATCGCTGCGCGACGTCGACCTATCAGGCTCATGGCTTCACAGCGCGAACCTTTCGCGCTGTGATTTGCGAGGGAGCGATCTGAGCTCGCTCGAGCCGGAGAACGTCGAGCTGAAAGGCGCGATAATCTCGATCGAACAGGCGATCGTAGTTGCGGCGGCGTTGGGCTTGGATATACGCGCGGACTAGTTGGCGGGTCGACCAGCGCTACAGCGGCCTACGCAGGTAGCCGGCGAGACATCTGGCCGCGCCATCACATCGCGCGCGATTCGTTGTCCTGCTTCCGCTACTTCACCTGGCTGCCGGAGTTGTCGAGTAGGCAAACGTCGAGTCCTCGACGTCTACGGCCGGCATGAACAGAGTGAACGTGGAGCCCACGCCCAGTTCGCTCTCCACTGTGATCTCGCCGAGCATGCTGTGCGCCAACTGACGACTGATTGCGAGCCCAAGCCCCGTCCCCGTTTGCTCGCGCGTATAAGGATTTTGATTCTCGCTTCCGGCCTGAACGAACGCCTCAAATATGTTGCGAAGTTGACCGGCGGCGATTCCCACTCCGGTGTCTGTGACGTGGAATGCAACGTACGGTGCGCTCGGCTGAAGGGATGCTTCAGTCGGCGCCTGGACGACCTCGTCGCAGCGCACGGAGATGGTGCCACCTGAGTTCGTGAACTTCACCGCATTGCTGATGAGATTCGCCAGGATCTGACGCACCCGATCCGGGTCGCCGAGATATATCAATCCGCAAGCGCCTTCGCACCGCTCGCTGATCTTGATGCCCTTCTTGGCCGCCTGCGGGCTGACGAGTGAAAGCGCGGCGTTGGATGTATCACCCGCCAACGCCTCCCGTGTCTCCACTCGCAGCGTGCCCGATTCGATCTTGGCGAGATCGAGCACCTCGTTCACGAGTGTGAGAAGGTGTGCAGTACTTGCCCGAATCCTTGCGACCTGCGCCCGCTGTTCTTCGGTTAACGGACCGGCCAGCTCCAAAGACAGGAGCTCGGAATAGCCGAGTACTGCATTGATAGGCGTCCGGATCTCGTGTGACATTGTCGCAAGAAAGTTGCTCTTTGCCTTGCTCGCGGACGCCGCCTGCGCAGTGGCGTCTTCCGCCACCGTCCGAGCCTGTTGCGCCGCGCGGAATAGGCGTGCGTTATCGATAGCGATTGCAGCGCGGTCCGCGAGATCGGTTACAAGTGATACGTCATCCTGATCGTACTGGCGACCGGAATCACTCATCACGAGCGTGAGCGTCCCCAACGTGAGCCCACGCGCGATGAGCGGAACTATGATCACCGAGCAAAACCGTAGCTCACGTAGCACGGCCAGATGCTCGGCGTTGCGCGCCGACGCCATTAGCATCTTGTCTGTCACGACCGGAACGAACTGGGTCGTCGCGTCACGTAGCGCAGCCGGCGAGCCAGCCAGCGAGCTCCAGTCCGTTGGAAAACGTTCTTCCAGCGACAGGCCAAGCGCCTTCTTCTCCGGATTCTTGTGTACCACTGCCAGGCGTGTCAGCGTAGGAGGCCACTGCCGGAGGGTCGGCTCGTTCACGATATCGACCGCGCACCAATCCCCAAGCGCCGGCACCGCAGACTCTGCGATCGACTTTAGAGTGGCTTCGTAGTCTGGCGACGACGCGAGAAGACGACTGGCATCGGCGAGGAAGCCGCCTCGTTCGGCCTGCCGTTTCTTCTCGTCGTACATGCGCGCGCGCGCAAGAGCCTGGGCGCACTGCTCGCCTACCGTCCGCAAAAACGTCTCGGTTTGCTCATCGAAATGCTGCGGCTCACTGAAGCTGAATGTGATGCCAGCCACAGCCTGCCCCGCATTCAGCACGGGCAGGGCAACTAGTGCCTCGTAGCCTACATCCGCGAGAATGGGATAGCGACGGCACGCCGCTTCGCGCGATTCAACGAGAACAGGCGCGCCGCTCAGCACGGCGTCCGAGAGCGGTCTTCCGGGTTGGAGCGGAAACCGCTTGTACGTTTCGGTGAGCTCCGCCGCGAATCCGCGGGTACGAATTATCTCGAACTCTGTATGCCCCTCCGACGGATGCGTCATGAGCGCGAATGATCCCGCATCAGCACCAACTGCCGGCATGCCAACCTCTAGTATCAGATCTGCCACCTCTGCGGCGCCGATTGCCTTGTTCAACCCTGTCGAGATAGTCAGCAACCTGCGGGCACGATCGGCGGAACGGGCCGCGAGCCGGGCGCGTGTTTCGGACTCCGCGTTGTTCCGCGCAAGCTCCTCGGATAGAGATTGCGCCTCTTCCACCTGTTGCTCGAGCTCCGCAGCCTGGTCGTGAAGTTGAGCATTGGCGTCGGCCAGTGCAGTATCGCTGGCGACCCGCTCCGATATGTCCCGCAAGAACCCCGAGAACAGTCGCCGGCCTTCCCACTCGAATTCACCAAACGAGATCTCAATCGGAATCTCGACGCCGGACTTGGTCAGAACCGACACTCGCAAACCCTGCCACACCATGCTACGCGTGCCGGTCGCGACGTAATGCGAGATGCCTCTCCGGTGCGCCGCCCGGAATCGTTCTGGGATCAGCATGAGCAGCGACTCACCCACCATTTCGTCGGCACGGTATCCGAACGTCCGCTCCGCCGCCGGATTTACCCAGAGAATCGTGCTCGACTCATCGATCGTGACTATGGGGTCGGGAGCACTCTCGGCTAGCACCCGGTGGTGTGGCGCCGGAATGGACATTGGCAGCTGGGGCATCGCTTACAAATTTACGTGTACGCCGCGTACGTCACGAGAACCTGCGACAGAGTGGCCGGATCCGGCCCTTACGCGACCCCCGTGGCCCGGCGTGTGCTTAGGATAGAGAATCTCACTCAGCCTCTCGTCCAATATTCATCGTGCCCACCCCAGAAACCGACAGCACTGCACTTACCGCATCGCATCGCGAACTCTCGCATATGACGGGGCGGCGTGGACTGTCCGGGTCGTCCGCGCCAATCAGCGCGATTACCATGGCGGAGGACGAGTTTTGCTTCCTTCTCGACTCGGCTGGCATGCTCCGAGGGCTCGCTATGCTCAACGCTCGAACCCGCTACCGGTTCACAGGCGTCTATCGGGTTGTACCGCCCGACCTCCGGAACGAGGACCTCTTCGACAGGGAGAATCCTACCTTGTCTCTGGGTGGCGACGTGACACCGCTCGATAACACGTATTGCGGCATCGTAGCGGCTACAGCCACTCCATTCCTCGCCATCGACTCGCGGTCGGATCCGAGGCTGGAAAAGCACCCTGGACGCGACTCGGTGGTGTCCTACATCGGCGTTCCAGTCAGGGATTCGCATGGACGAACCGTCGGAACTCTTTGCCATTTCGACGTCAGGCCAAGAATCCTTCCGCTGGACGAGCTGGCGTTACTGGAATCGATCTCCTGCCAGGTCTCGGCTTGGTTTGCAAGGAACAGCCCCCACACAACGTAGCAGAGCTTGGACGGGCTGCCGCGCACCGATTCCAGTCAGCGTGTTAGCCGGCTCATCGCCTCGATATTCGAACTGATTATGAAGGTAAATATCTCGCGCGCCGATGCACCGGAGATCGTGCGCGCAGATGGAAGGATTCGCCCAGGAATTCTCACTCCGCCGAGGTTGGCGCGCACGCTTTGAGTGATGTATGTCGGTGCATCGGGCGGAATGGATGACACGTCGTCGCGCCCCACGACTACGACGCGGAGATTTTCGATACCCTTCACGTCTGCAAAGAATTGGCGGATCATTTCGCCGAATTCTGCGGTCGCGACAACTACATATACGTGGCGACGTAGCAGCATCGCCCACTCACCTGCCACCAAGTCAGGACGCACCTGAATCACCTGTACCGGCTTCTTGAGCTCGGCGCCCAGTGTGTGCATGCGTTCTGCGTGGGCAGCGGTTGTGACAATTATGTCCGCACGTCGCAGCGGCAAGGGCGTCGCGCTCGCGGATAGCTCTGACGCAAGGATCCCCTCTGCCTCGAGTCCAAAGTCATCGGTCAACTCGCGGCACAACCCATGGCACTGATCGCGCGTTGATGCCACTACGGCCGCGCGCAATCTCAGTGTCTCGGTGCAACGCCGCAACCATTCGTGAAGATCAGGGCCAGGTATTTCACGTGCGAGCCCTTCCACCAGCATCTCCGTGAACCACAACGCTGGTATTGGCGGGAGACCCGCACTTCCGTGGCGTTCAGCCACGTACACTCCACCTCGCGGCCGCATGTCTATAAGGCGCTCGTCGGACAGTAAGCGATAGGCCGCCAGCACGATCCTGTGGTCAACGTCGAATTCCGCGGCCAGGTCGCGCCCACTGGGTAGCCGATCCCCAGGAACCAAAGTGCCCGACTCCAATCCGCGAAGGACTCGGCTGCGAAGAACCTCGACTATCTCCTCAATGCGATCAAGCACATGGGTCCGGTAAATGGGTTGAGGCGGCAGCGCATCCGCGGCTGGTTAGCAGCGGGATAAAGGAAGCGCCACGGAGACGATTTCGACAGACACCGCCGAGTTGGCGTGCAAACGCGCTCGACCAGATGACCTTGGCACCAGCCGGCCGACTGGCCCCCCCCCCGAGGTCAGTCCAGGCGGGAAAACCTTGTCGATCGGCCGTCGATAATGTGGATCTAGAATGTGGATCTAGAATGTGGATCTAGCAATTCTGAATCCAGTTCCTGTGTCAGCATCGTAATCCATTTCCAGTCTGCTACCTGAATTATGAGCAGTTTGGCTCGGACTCTGCAATAGGGACTGTTCGTGTGTATCTGCCGGTGGACGTGGTCGAGCCTCCCCGAGGCTGGGCAACTCCCACTGGGTCCAGTAGCCTCGTACCTCCGCAACGCGCCCGCCGCGTTCGGATGCTCGTATCGGGCGGAAAGAGCGGATATCACGGTCACGCGTTTTGCCCGGCCGGAACGCGTGTAGCAACCGCCGGCGTGGAGGGGGGATTTATGTCTGATAGTGGCAAGACTTTCGTAGTAACGAGTACGGAGCAGCTCTGGAAAGGATCGACTCGACGCAGCTTTCTCAAGCTGCTTGGCGTCGGCGGCACGATCGTTCTCGCGCCGGGGCTTTTTGAGGCGTGCGACTCCTACAACCCGGTGACGGCGCCTGGGGGTGGTGGATCGGCTTCTCTCGACTTGAGCAATGACATAGGGATCCTGAACTATGCCTACGCATTAGAGCAGCTCGAGGCAGCTTTCTACACCGCAGTGGTTGGGTCGTCAACGTTCAGCCAGCTCAACGCAGAGCAACAGGAAGTGATGACTGACCTGCGGAATCACGAGGTAATCCACCGCGAGTTCCTGAAGGCAGCACTTGGCAGCAAGGCAATCGGCTCGCTTTCGTTCAACTCGACGACGGTCGCATCAACGCTCACGAGTGCCGCCGTGATTCTGAAGAACGCGCAGGCGTTCGAGGATCTTGGCGTTTCAGCTTACAACGGAGCTGGTAAGTATCTCAAGGACTCCGGCTACCTGACGCTCGCTGGCAAGATCGTGTCGGTCGAAGCACGCCATGCCGCCGCGATTCGCGACATTCGCGACATCCTTGGTATCCGTGGTGCGACGGCTGTAGGCACTTCTTTCGCTGGCGATGATGTAGTCGCTGCGACCGGCGCCAATGCCGGACTGGACGTCAAGAACGAGCCGAGCACTGTACTGGCTACCGTTGGCTCGACAGGACTACTCACGGTCAATCCTACCATCGGCACGCCACCGAGCGGCACCGCTACGCCAGACGCCCCTCCGCCGCCGACCCCATGACCCGCGCCTCGACCCTAACGTTGCCCACTGGAGAGAACAGATAAATGGAACACACAGAAACAATATTCGGGCAGATCGAGCCCGATATCATGAAGCGTCTCGTCACTCGTCGCGAGGCAATAATGAAGGGGGCAGCGGTCGGCTCCTCGGTTGCGGCCGGACTTGCGATGATGTCCGCGCCGATCGCGCTCGCGGCGCTGAGTCGTGAGGCGTTTGGCCAGGGTACACCGCTCACGGTACAACAGGTCATTGATTTTGCACTCAAGCTTGAGATCTTTGAGAACGAGTTCTACAAGGCAGTCCTTGGAATCAGCGCGGTAGCCGCGCAGAACGCAGCCTTTGCGGCAGTGCGCGCGATGGTTCCGGCGACGGCGATCCCGGCGATCCAGCAGATCCAGAAGCACGAGACCGAACACGTTGCCTTCTTGCTAGCAGCCGGCGCCAAGAACACTCTCAATCTCGACGGCACCAGCTTCGATTTCACTGGCGGACGCGGTTCTGGTACCGGGCCGTTCCTGCAAGCAACCACCGACGTTCACTTCCTGCTTCTGGTGGCGCAGGGAGCGGAAGACA
The DNA here is from genome assembly GCA_041691775.1 of Gemmatimonadota bacterium. Classification (GTDB taxonomy): domain Bacteria; phylum Gemmatimonadota; class Gemmatimonadetes; order Gemmatimonadales; family Gemmatimonadaceae; genus Fen-1247. Next base: position 194,929 of record JBEPUB010000004.1, on the reverse strand, counting down.
CCGGCGTGCGCGCATACAAGGGTCAGGCGCCCGCACTTCAGGTCAATCCTCCTGTACTCGAAGCGGCGTTGCGGATTCATTCCGTCGAGGCTCGTCACGCATCCAAGATCCGTCGGCTACGCCGCATGGCCGGTGCTACCGGCGTCAAGTATAGCGGCACTATCACCGGTGCTGGTGCCACCGCCATCGCCGCAAGCGATGTCTCGAACCCGGCGCCCGGCGCTGTCACCGCACTCACGGCAATCTACGCTGGCGAAGACAACGTCATGCAAGGCGGGCTCGACGTAACGGCTCTGCCGAATCTGCCATCGGGAATTAATCCGAATGCCGCGACAGAAGCGTTCGATGAACCACTTACGGCGACGGCAGTGGTTGCAATTGTTCAGCCCTTTTTCATCCCGGCGCTGTCATAGGCAGCTCGGTCGTTTGACAAAAGCGGGGTTGGGGCATTTGCTCCCCAACCCCGCTTTTTGTTTTGTCGCTCCTGCTATCGGGGCGCGACTGACTGATTCAAGTCGCGCGAGTCGACATAGAAATTCTCATCGACGTGGAACGACGCACGCGATTTCAGGTTCAGTCTTGCTGTCTTCCACCTCTCCGTCGGCTGTATCAACGAGAGCGTGCTATCGGAGAGTGTAACCTTCACCGGCATCGCGAATCCAGGCACCACATTGGCCCATCGATAAGAAAGCGTTTCAGCGCTGATGCGATACTCGAGCACAGGCACAAGGGTGGTCGTCAGATATTCGTCGAACACCTTACTCAGATCCATGCCGGTTTGCTTGCTGATGTACGCCTCCACCTGCGTGCCGCTTACAACCTGGTGCCAGAACGTCTTGTTGAGGCCGCGCAGGACCCCGCGCCACTTCTCGTCGTCGTTTACTAGCTGGCGGATGGTATGAAGCATGTTGCCGCCCTTGTAGTACATATCTCCGGATCCTTCCTCGTTCACGTTGAAGTGACCGACTATCGGCTTGTCATTCTTGATGAGTTTCCGCGTACCAATCACGTACGCCGCGCCGGCCGCCTTCCCGTCCTGACACTCGGTATAGAGGTTCTCGGCGTAATTGGCGAAGCTCTCATGTATCCACATGTCGGCGTGGTCCTCAGCCGTTATGCTATTCCCCCACCACTCATGTGCGCTCTCATGCACGATTATGAAATCCCACTTGAGTCCCCAGCCGGTCTTCGAAAGATCCCGTCCTAGATAACCGTTCTCATAATGATTCCCGTACGCGACGGCGCTCTGATGTTCCATTCCAAGATGCGGCGTCTCTACCAGCTTGTAGCCGTCCCGGTACCACGGATACGGGCCGAACCAGTGCTCGAAGCAAGCGAGCATCGGCTTGGCTTGTGCGAACTGTGACCTGGCCCGTTCGAGATTGTAGGCGAGTGGCCAGAAGTCGAGCGTGAGCTTTCCGCTCTCACCGTCGTACGTGTCGCTGAAGTGCTCGTACCGCGCAGCGTTCACTGCGACGTCGTAGTTGTTGATGGGATCCTGAACGAACCATTCGTACGTCGTAGTGCTATCGGCGTTGTGCGTGGTACTTCGGAGGCGCCCGTTGGACACGTCGATCAGCGAATCCGGCACCGTGATCGCAACGCGCTGGCTGTCTGGCTCGTCCGATTCCAGATCCTTGTTCGGCCACCAGACGCTCGCGCCGAGCCCTTCGCACGCCGTCGCAATCCACGAGTGGCCCAGGCTGTCTCGTGCCCACACGAATCCACCATCCCAGGGCGCGTGTTTCGCCACGCGAGGCTTGCCATGATAGAAAACTGTCAGTGTCTTTGACTGTCCCACTGGTTGCGGTGCCTGCAACGACACGAAGAACGCGTTTCCGTCCCTGCGATAGCGAACAGTTCGGCCGTCCTGTAACATGCTGTCAACTTCCAGCGGAACCTGGAGATCGACTTGCATCTCCCGCGCTGGCTTGAGGACGCGGTACGTGATTCCATTTCTCCCGCTGATGCTGCTGTCAGCCGGGTTGACCTTAACGTGCAGATCGTAGAACGTAGCGTCCCACCACGCACGCTCGGGAGTATTGCTGCCCCGCAGTGTATCCGCATGGGTAAAGTGCGACGCTTCCCGCTGGGCCGAGACTGTCGCGGCAGAAAGGCAAGCGGATGCAGCAGTGGCGATGGCCAGAACGAGTTTGTGCATGCGCTTGCTACTGCGGAGCCACGCCAGACTGAATCGCACCGCAACCAATGCGCGGGCCCGCGTTACCGGCTGGGTCGCTCATGTTGTCATCCGGTGCCGCATGTATCACCAACGCGCTTCCGTCGGCATCGAACAGGCTGTGCGCGCCGGGTGTCAACGACACTCGGCTCGTAGCCGCGTCGTAATCCGCGGTGCCGGACGCGTCCACCGTCATGTTCGGGAGATCGCCCGCGTGCGGCCCCTCGGAGTTGTTTAGCCCGTGATGCTTTGATTCTGGGTTGAAGTGACCACCAGCCGATACAAAGGCTGGAGCAACGCACGATCCGACCGCATGGAAGTGCACTCCGTGCATTCCCGGCGTAAGACCCTGCACGTGCATCCGAATACGTACAGTTCCTGTGGCGCCCTGCGTGAGCGTCGCCGATCCAATTTTGTTTCCACTCGCATCGTTGACAACAGCATACCCACTCGCCACCGACGTGCTTCCACCCAAGGGCGCACCGGAGCTAGAGCACGCGGCGATAACTACGAGCGGGACACCCGCGACAACCCTATTCAACACCGACATCGCAACGACTCCAGGTGATGTGTGGATACAAAATTTACGGATCGATTCCAAAGGGATCGCCTGGCGGGGCAACCAACGCCTTGGTAGGAGTCGGTAGCTCACGCCGGTCCAACCAGCGGCCGATGTCGCCCGCCATCGCCAGCCACTCCGCGCGCTCTGCGTCGCCGCCGGACGCGGTTCCAGCTTCCGTCACGCGACGCGTTGCAAGCGGCCGCAGCCGGGTAAGCTTCAGCTCCGCGATCGCGCGCGCTTCTGGTGCGGCATCAGTGTCGGCGGCGAGCGCGAGAATGCGATCCGTAACCGCACGGCGGGTCACCCTGCGAAGCGCGGCAAGCTTAGTGCTCTCGCCAGCGTGCGCCGACCATGTACCCGCGACAAGCGAGTCGATTGTCTCGCCCAGCGTCAGCGCATTGGGCTCACGTGCCGCGAACTGGACCAGGCGATCGGCGCGTTGTGTCTGAAGGACACCGTCCACGATCATCTGTGCGAGCGAACGGGCCGCACCAAGGTCATCGAATGCGGGCTCCGATCTGCTCTTGAACAGCTCGACCGAGCCGCGATAGCCGGACGGTCGCGGCGCCATCAGGGTGATGATAGTGTCGGGTATCGCGAGCTCGGTCGGCTGCAACGCACCGAGCAGCTGATGCAGCGCGGCGCGTTGCCTGGTGCCGGAGATCGGGCGAGTCGCCTGAAGCCCGTCACCACGCGTGGCGTTGCTGTACTCCATTCCGCCAATCGTCTTTGAGAGCGAGTTGAGTGCGAACCGGTGCATGAAGTACACCGGTGCGAAGCGCTCCTGAAGCAACGCGACTGGCTCGCCCGGCCGAATGTTGCGCACGCCAAAGCGCGACATTGCAACCGCTCGAACGCGCATTTCGCGATCCAGGAAGATGCTCGGAGTTGCGGCATCGTCCCACAAGTTCACGCGCGGGTCCGATGCGTAATCCGGGCGGGCATCGCCGTCGGATAGATAGAGATACCCCTTGCGCAACCCATCGGCCACGATCGCGCTGAGCGAGTCCTTCTCCGCACCGGGTGGAAATATCCCATAACCCCAGTGAATCGCCCACACGTCGTAAGCGCCGGGGCCAACGGCATACGCTTCGCTCGCGTCAATGTTTCCGCTGGGGTCAAGTGTTACACGCGGCGGCGGATAATCCATGACGGAGCCGCGCTCGTACGTGGACGCGATGTAGTTGTGTGACAGCCCAAGTGTATGTCCAACTTCGTGAACCGCCACCTGACGGACACGCGCCAGAACGAAGGCGGTGTCGCCAGCCGAGGCGTCTGCACCGAACAAACCGGCGTAGAGGTTATAGTCGGTGCGCGCGCGATGCGAATCGAGTCGCGCCATTCCCTTGATCATCTCGCCAGTACGCGGATCGGCGAGCGCGCCACCCACCGACCATCCGCGCTCGTTTCGATTTTCCCACTGGACCACGTTATAGCGTGCGTCCATTGGATCAGCACCTTCTGGAAGATCCTCGACTCGGAATGCCCCCTTCAGTCCCGCCCGGTCGAACGCCTGACCCCACCAACTCACGCCCTGCTTGACCGCGGTTCGGATCGGCTCCGGAATTCCACGGTCGACGTAATACACTATTGGATTCTTGATGGGGCTGTTAGGATCCGCCGGGTTGACGCGCTCCAGCCGATGGCGCTCGATCCAGCGCTGTTCGAGTGATCCCTGAATTGGTTGCGCGTAATCCTTGAACGTGATGCCGAAATAGCCAACGCGCGTATCCATCTCACGCGGGCGGTATTCGTCGTCTGGTAACTGCAGCAACGTAATGTGCTGCCGCAGTGTGAACGTGTGTGGGTCCGGCAACAGGCCGCGCATGATTGGGCCGGGCGATCCGTTGGTTGCGTACGTGAGCGAGACATCGAGCTCCGTATTCGTTGGAAAGGCACGAGTGTACGGACGGTATATCCCGGATCTATCGCGCGCGACCGCGTACGTGCCCTGACCGGCACGCGACACCGTTGTGCCGACATCGCTCCAGTCCTTCATCAGGTAATCAGTCGCATCCACGAGCATGCGGCCGTTCTCGCTCGCTACCAGCGGAAGCGCGGCAATAGTGCTGGATGGAAATGCTTCTACCACTGTCCGCGCGTGATCCGGGTTCTCGGTAGCCGCCGATGAGCGATAGTTCCAATTCTCCAACACTAACAGCACGTGATCGCCACTTCGATCAAACCGCGCAACGGATTGCTGCTCGTTCGCCCCTCGGTCCACCCCGATTGGATTGGAGCCGAGACCAGTCGCCTGGGACACGAAGTAGAGCACGCGCATGGAGTCGCGGGGGATTTCCAGGTAGACCTTGCCATGAGCGGCGTCCAGATAGACCGGAATGAAACCGTCTCGCTTCTCAAAGCCGCGAGTGTGCGAGGCGATCGACGTCGTCGAATCGGAACGGACTGCCACCGAACCTTTGGTGGTGCTCTGTGCCTGCGCCGGTGTGATCGGGGCAACTGTGATCGCGGCAACTGTTATTGGCAGAACTGCGTGAAACGATCGCAAGCGCATGGCGGGAGCGGCGTTGGTGTTGTAAGACTGAATTCCCGGTCTGTCCGGGCATCGGCTCAACCCAACATACGGTCTCTTGAGCGCTACTGCTGGCAGTTCCGGAAAGCAAGAACGGCCAGGTCGCAAAGCGACCTGGCCGTTCATTCGAAAAGTGGCTCGACTACTAGCCGATCTTCGTTACGTTCTCGGCCGCGGGACCCTTCTGGCCCTGCACGATCTCGAACTCGACGCGCTCGCCTTCGGCGAGGGTCTTGAAGCCTGATCCACCAATCGCAGAGTGATGAACGAAGCAATCCTTCGTACCATTCTCAGGCGTGATGAATCCAAAGCCCTTCGCGTCGTTGAACCACTTTACAGTACCGGTCGTACGCATTCCTTTGTCCTTTTCTTGTTTAGGTCGGAGTGGGTATGCCGTACGACCATAAGTAGTTGTTCGTGATCATTGCCCTCACGATGGGGATCCTTGCCCGGATCAGACTTTCATCTGACTGCAACGCCGGGCAACAAAAAGGAGCCTGCAATACCAGGCTCCTAAATGTATCGGAACTTGTCGTACACGAATGCACGCGTCGCACTTAATAATTTATGCCCATATGGGGAACACGCAACCCCCAAATTGGAGCTTTCTTTGCCGAACGTCATCCAGCCGCCGCCGGCAGGGGTGCCGGCGGCTGCTTGGCCCCCCTTTCGGCTACGGGCTCTCTACTGCCTCCGTACTGCCGCCCTACGGGTTCCCGTCGTCGTCCTCCGACCCGCCAAACCCGAGCGAGGCGTCGTCTCCTAACCCAGGCATGCGCTGCACGTGTACGGTCTGACGCTCCACTTCGCCCCCGACCGTCATCGTGACGAGATAGTCGCCAGTGCCCACCAGCGCGGCGTTGCCCCGACCACCACGACCGCCAGCGGGATAGCTGCTCCCCGGAATCCGGATTAGCTGCCCGACCTGTCTCATGAGGGTTGGATCCACCGGCAGCTCAGCGCCCGTCGCACCACCCGCAGCACCACCAGCAGCACCACCAGCAGCAGCACCACCGCGAGCTCCCCCACGGGCTCCGGCTGCTCGCGGCAATGGCGACTCCGCCGGACGAGCCACAAATCGATCAGAGGCGGCACCGGGGCCGAATCCAAAACCACCGAATCCACCGCCGCCACTCACCAGCTGGGTACGGATTCTCGTCAGCGCGGCGTGATCACCGCCAGCCTTTTCCAGAGAGTCGATAACGAAGTCGATTCGATGCACGTACACAACACTATCGCGCTTTTGAGAGGGACCTAGCACGACCGGCTTCGGCCGCGTGCGGAAGTCCCAATACACGCGATTGATCGCTGCGCTGGAACCACGCGCACCATTTACAATCGCGACCGTGTCGCCGCCAGCGCTCGTGACGGTGAATTTCACCGAGTCACGTACACCGGGCGCAAGCCGATAAGCGAACTCGGCGCCGTACGGAGCGCTGATCCCCTGGAATGTCTTCTGGCCAGTCTCTTGGCCCTCGAGCGGCGACTGTCCGTACTGGAACGCTGTAGATGGCGCGAAGAAGTGAGTCCCTGTACCACGTGCCGCCGCGTCCTTCATCTGCTCCAATGGAGCGATGTCAACGATCCAGATGCTGCGTCCGTGTGTTGCCGCAATCAGTTCATGATCGCGCGGCTGAATTTTCAGATCGTAAAATGGAACCGTTGGAAGTCCGGTCATGAACCGCTGCCAATTGGCGCCCCGATCCATCGATATGTAAGCCGCCACGTCGGTGCCGAGGAATAGCAAGTCGCGATTGACCGGATCCTCTCGAATTACACGCACCCAATTTGGGGCATTGGTCGGAATGGTGCTCGCAATCGACCGGAAAGTCTTGCCGAAGTCAGTGGTGACAAGCGCGTATGGCGTGAAATCGTTGCGCTCGTGATTGTCGAACGTCACGTAGAACGTTGCAGAATCGAATGCCGACGGCTCGATGCGGCTGACGTCAGTGCCCTTCGGAACGCCGGGAAAGCGACCCGTGAGATTCTCCCACGTGGTTCCGTCGTGGCGGGTCAGCCAGACATTGCCGTCGTCTGTACCGGCGAACAACAAGCCCGGCCGGATCGGTGATTCCGCAAGCGTCGTAATGGCTCCGTAAGTCTCCGCGCCTGTTGCATCGAGCGTGATACCGCCCGTGGTATGCAAGCTGACGTTGATCTTAGCGGTATCGTTGGTGGACAAATCAGGCGAGATCGGAAAAAGATGATCTCCGCGATCGAGTGACTTGAGTACGCGATTTCCGCCCATGTATAACGTCTGCGGTGCGTGGGAAGACAGAAAATACGGAGCTTCCCAGTTGAAGCGCATGTCTGATACGATGGAATCCGCACGTTGACGTGCGCGTAGCTCGGCGAGAGTGCGCTTCATCGGTGGCGTTTCGGGTTGCGCGGTATCACCGCGCGCGATGACCAACGAATCTTCGAACTGCTGGTACCGCTCACGATACGACGGCTTGCGAATCTGAGAACGCTCACCAGTCGCGAAATTCAGGCGACCCAAGCCACCACCCTGCGACTCCGCGTAAATGATGTCGGGGTCGGTCTGGTCCTGCGCAGTGTAGAAGCCGTCGCCACCTCCAACGACAAACCAGTTCGCGTTGGTAATGTTACCCTGCTTGCGACGGCTTGGGCCGCACCATGAACCGTTGTCCTGCAATCCACCACAGACACGATACGGAACACCCATGTCGTAGCTGACCGCGTAGAACTGACCGATGGCAAACGTGTTGATGAAATCGAAGTTGCCGCCCTTGTCCCACGTTTGCGACACACCACCGTCGTCGCCGACGATGAAGTGAGCTGCATCGTTCGGATCGATCCACATTGCATGATGATCCACATGGATGCCGATGGTCGCGTTGCGAACCGTCTTGCCGGCATCATCGGAGAAATTGACCGGCGTCGAGGACCAGTACACGCGATCCGGATTCTTGGGATCGACGCGGACCTCTGAGTAATAGAAGGGGCGCTCGTCGTGGTCGTTCATCTTCGTCCAGGTAGCGCCGGCGTCGCTCGAGCGATAGAGGCCGTTCGCGAGTTTCTGCCGTCCTTTTGTGCCGGTGCTCTTGACGGGATTCGGAAGCGAGTCGGCTTCCACGACTGCATAGACCACCTTCGGGTTGCTCGGCGACACCGCGAGACCGATGCGGCCCTTCATTGTCGCCGGAAATCCGCCGCCCTTTACTTCGGTCCACGTTGCACCTGCGTCAGTCGTCTTCCAGAGTCCGCTGCCGGGACCACCACTCTTGAGAAAGTACGGGCCACGCACGCGTTCCCAGCTTGCCGCGTAGAGAGTGTTCGGGTCGGAGGGGTCCATCGCGATGTCAACAAACCCAGCCTTGTCGCTTATGAACTTGCTTAACTTCCACGTCGCGCCACCGTCGGTCGTCTTGTAGAGGCCCCGCTCCTTGTTCGGGCCCCACGCGTGACCGAGCGCCGCGACATACACGGTGTTCGGATCGGTGGGATTTACAACGATGCGTCCAATCTGCTGTGTCTCACCGAGGCCGATGAAGGTCCAGCTCCGTCCGCCGTTGGTGCTCTTGTACATGCCGCCGCCGGGCGATATCGAGTTGCGCGAATCTTCCTCCCCGGTGCCGGCATAGATCACGTTCGTGTCCGACGGAGCTATCGCAAGCTCACCCATTGAACTGACCGGCTCGTGCTCGAAGACGGGCGCAAACGTCGTACCCGCATTCGTTGTCTTCCAGATCCCGCTAGCCGCGGTCGCAACGTAAAACGTGCGAGACGGGGATGGAATGCCGGCGATGCTGGTGACGCGACCACCCATGTTGGCCGGCCCGATGTTGCGCCATTTGAAGCCTGCAAGAGACGCCGAATCTAGCGCTGGAGTCGCTGATGGCCTGGCAGCGGGCGCCTGCGCGAGCAGCGGAGCCGCGAGACCGGCGGCGGTGAGAGGGAGGATCCGAAGCCATCGCGATAGATGCATTGTTCAGTCCGGTGGAAGTAAGCCGCAGGGCAAAGCGGACCGGATTGCCGGCCGGCGTTTTGTTCCGTCGTTGGAAAGTACGACTGGAGAGTTGGGTTCGCTGTAAAGGGGTGTCACGCGGAGACGCGGTGCTGCTCGCGGCGCTGCAGGGTCCGTTCACCGCGTAGGCGTAGGCGTCCGCTGCGTCGATGGTTCCAGATCGCGGCGACGACATAGCTTGCCCGGTGGGGCGTGCATCCGCAGCGGACCAAATCCACTATGAGGGGATGTCTCTTGTTTTCCAGTCGGGCCGGGCGTTCGGCGCTAGGCGTGCTTGCGGTGATCGGATGCGGTGGCATGGGGATCCAAACGGGTCCTAACGCCGGCAGCTCAGCGCCGATGGCGACCCCTGGCGCAGTCACCCAACAAAACTTCGCCTTTGGCGAGGGAGTGACGTACCCTTACCTCGTCTTCACTCCCACAGCGTGGACCGCACAGAAGCGGATGCCAGTGCTGCTGCTCATCCACGGCGCTGGCGGAAACGGAGCAGACATGATGAGTCTCTGGCAATCGTTCGCCGATCAGCAGGGCATCATCCTCGTCGCGCCCACATTCCCGCTCGACGCGCAGTGGGAGACCACGGTGCCGCAACTCTTTCCGGCACTTATGGATCGGGTCAAGCAATCTTTGAATTTCGACGCCAAGCGCGTGTACGTCTTTGGCTATTCGGCTGGGAGCTATTCCACCTTCGACGCTGCAACACTCACCTCAACGTACTTCGCGGCGGCGGGGGTCTTTGCAGGAATAATCACTCCGGACTACGACTACATAGTCACTGCAGCCAAACGAAAAACCCCGATCGCAATTTATATCGGAGATCGCGACGAGTATTTCACCTTTGACCAGACGCGTCGCACTCGAGACTTGCTGCTGACAAACGGATTCCCGGTACACTATGTCGAGATCCCAAATCAGGATCACAACTATCCCGCGATCAGTGCTTACGTGGATTCCGACGTATGGAGTTACATGAGCCAATTCTCGTTGCCGTGAGCTTCGCATTCGGAAGGACGGCTCGTCCCAGTTGACCGGAGACGAGATGCGTTGCTAACTCAGCCGACTTCAGCGGGTTCTGCGACTCGATCAAGGGTGTTCCTCACGGCAACAGCCAAGTCGTCGCGCGTGAATGGTTTCTCGACAACTTTGATGCCGAGCTCGGCGATCCGGTGTTGCAACATCATGTCTTCGGTGTAGCCCGACATGAAGAGCACGCGTATCCAGGGATAGACGGGTAATAGGCGTTCCACGAGCTCGCGTCCGCTCATCCCTGGCATCACGACGTCCGTCAACAGGAGGTCTACACGAGACTGCGCCGATGCCAGCGCGCGAATCGCTTCGTCCCCATCAGCGGCGTCGAGCACCGTGTATCCGCGTGACTCGAGGATACGGCGTGTGAGTCTCCGCAGTGGCTCCTCGTCCTCAACCACCAGTACCGTCTCACAACCGCGTACTGTATCGGGTACCACCGATGTCTCAACAGGGGCGACCACGGCATCGTCATCAGCACGCGGGAAGGACAATCTGAATTCGGTACCTGCGCCAACTTCGCTCTGTATGACTATGTCACCGCCGGACGCCTTTACGATTCCATAAACTGTAGAGAGACCTAGGCCAGTGCCCCTGCCCTGCTCCTTAGTCGTGAAGAATGGTTCGAATATTCGTCCTCGCGTGGCCTCGTCCATACCCACGCCGGAGTCCGTCACACCAAGAGTCACGCGTTCGGAGGCGACGCCATCTGATGCCGCAACTTCTGCCGCAACTTCAGTCCCGGTACATAGCCGGACCTTGCCCCCGCCGGGCATTGCGTCGCGCGCGTTGACCACGAGGTTGACCACTACCTGCTCCAGTTGTCCGCGGTCGAGCTTTACCAACCCAATATCGGGGGTGTACTCAGTGGAAAGAGTAGTGTCCTCTCCGATCAGGCGGCGGAGCATACTCTCCATCTCGCGGACCACCGCGTTGAGATCGAGCATCTGAGGCTGTACGAGCTGGCGCCTGCTGAACGCCAGCAATTGACGTGTGAGCGACGCGGCTCGATTGGTGGCGGCCTTGATCTCGCGGACGTCGGCCGACAATGAGCTGGGATGATCGCGCAGATCGTGCAGCAGAAAATCACTCGCTGCGCCAATGACAGTGAGCAAGTTATTGAAGTCGTGCGCGATTCCACCTGCGAGCCGTCCAACTGCCTCCATCTTCTGAGCCTGACGGAACTCTTCCTCCAACTGCCGCTGTCGCGTTACGTCGCGCAACACCGCGGTGAACAGGCCCTGCTTTCCCGTCCGCGCATATGCCATGGACACTTCAACTGGCACCTCGTCCTCATCGTGGCGGACGACCAGAGTATCCCAGACTTCCGGACTCTCCACGCCAACGTGTGCAGACCGGCGCGCGGCCAGCATGTGCTCTTCGAACGCTTGCACGCTCTTGCCCGCGACAACGCGCAAGATCCGGGCGCCGGGAAGCGCAGCTCCATCCAATCCAAAGAGGCGTTGAGCGGCGGCGTTGAAATAGACAATTCTTTCTTCGTCGTCGAACGAAACAACCGCATCAGTTGCAGATCCAAGGATGCCGGCTAGTCGAGTCTCGCTGCGCTCTGCCTCTACCGTTTGCCGAAGCATCTCTGTCGTTGCGCTTTCGAGTTCGCGATTGGTTGCAGTAAGCTCGCTGGTCTGAAGCTGGAGCTGCAACGCCTGATTCTCCATTTCCTCAGTCATGCGGCGCTGCGCGCGAACATTGCGCGCATGCATGACATTGACGTACAGAGCCAACAGAATTCCCAGAAGGCACGTTGCCGCGACGATCAACAGCGTCATGTTCGCCTCAGCAGCGGTGCCCGCGGCGTTGCCTGATCCATTGCGCTCCACCGCGGCGGCGATCGAATCGAGCAATTGACTTATCCTGCTGTCGGATTCGTTTCCGCGTTGTGACCGCATCACTTCCACGGTCGCCTTGGTTCCCCCTTCGCGCTGAAGCCTCACGGTCTCATCCAACTCACCGAGCCGCAGACGGATGAAATAGCCCAGCGAGTCGGCGCGCGACTCCATGGTCGGGTTGGGCGCGACGAGATCGCGCAGTGACGCGAGCGAGCGCAAGGTGCCGTCAGTGGCCGCGGCGTAGGCGCCGGCGTACCGGACATCTCCCGTGTTGACGAGATCGCGCTCGGCTATGTTCGCATCGCGGATGTGATCGTCCACTGCGCGCACCGCACCCAGAACCGTGAGTGCGCTGCGTGATTGCGCAGTCGCCGACTGCGCTCGATCGTAGCTGCGGTACGCGAACCAGCCCATCGCGCATACCAGGAGCGCCGACAGGTAGGCGGCTACGACGTTCGGCCGGAGGGACAATCGGAGCATGAAAGTGATCTTAGCGCGTCACGCACGATCATGCCACCGGATACCGGATGAGGGTTTGGTTAGATAATCAGCCGGCCGCTGCGACCGTTTCCTGAACACTGCCGAACCGTCGGTCCCGGGCGTGAAATTCACGCACCGCGCCGAGCAGATCGGCCGGTGAGAATTCGGGCCACATCCGTTCGGTAAAATACAGCTCTGCGTAAGCACATTCCCAGAGAAGAAAGTCGCTCAGGCGTTGTTCCCCACCAGTACGGATGAGCAGATCGACATCGCGCACCGCACCCGCGTGGGTTACCTCGTTCATCAGCCGCACAAAGGTGTCACGAGTGAGGGCGCGGCCGTCTGCACGCTCCGCGGCCATCACCATTGCATCACGCGCCGAATAATCGAGTGCGATGCGGAGATCGAGGCGAGTGCCAGAACGAGTTGTTTCCTCCGCCATTTCGGCGGTGCGCGCGAGCTCGGCGGGAATCCTGTCGCGCCGGCCAATGATTCGCATGCGGACTCCGTTCTGGACACACCTATCCATTTCCGAGAGCAGATAGCGCCGAAAGAGGCGCATGAGCATGCTTACTTCGCGGCTTGGGCGTTTCCAGTTGTCGGCTGAGAACGCGTAGAGAGTGAGCGTCCCGATGCCAGCATCTTCCGCACTCTCGACGATGGTACGCACTACGCGCGCACCCACCACGTGGCCGGCCGTGCGAGGGCGGCCGCGAGCCGTTGCCCATCGTCCGTTTCCGTCCATGATTATCGCTACGTGAAGCTTGTCATCGATGTCGGTCTCTGGACTCGCGCAGGCTGACTTGCCGGGAGATTTCGCGTTCGAATGTGAATGCACGGCCTAACGTTCCCGTGTTGCGCGGATGAGCGCTTCCATGTGGTCGAGATATCGCGCGAGCGCGGACCTACCCGTCGCGGTCAGTGAGTATTGTGTATGCGGCACGCGTCCTTCGAATGTCTTTGTACAGGTGATGTAGCTCGCATCTTCGAGCTTCCGGGCATGAACGCTCAGATTCCCGTCGGTTGTGCGCATGAGTGTCTTTAGCTCGTTGAAGCTGAGCACATCGTTGACAGCAAGCGCGCTCACGATGCCGAGCCGAAGTCGTTCGTGGATGAGACGATCGAAGGCAGCTGGAATTGAGTCGACTGCCTTACCATCGACCGGCGCGAGCGGCGCGGGAACTATGCGGCCGGCGCTGGAGGGCGAGCCGGCCTGAGAATGCGCCTTGGACCCGGCGCGGCCAATCTTAGCCACCGTACCTCCGCGCGATCGGAATTCCGAAAGCGATGTGAAAACCTCCGAACGCGATGGCGAGAATCCAGTCATTCCACGCGAGCGGTGTGAAGAGTGCGAGTGCGCCGGCAGCAAGGAAACAGAGCCCCATTACCGGAACAATCTCGACTGAGAACGCGCCACCAGCGGCAACAGCGGCGCCATACAGAAGAAGCCAGAGTCCGGGAAGAACGAACGACATGCCGGCCCGGTGAAGCACTACCGTGAGAACGGCTCCGGCTAGAAGCGGCGGAGAAACCGCCAGCACGAACTTGCGACCTGGCCCCGACAGTAACGGAATGCCGGAAGCTCTGGCTTTTGCGAGCATCGCCCAGAGTTGCACCACAATGCCAGCCGCAGCGAGCGCGAGCCACACGTCCAGCCAGCGCGCCGCAGTGGGTTGCGCGGCCGCGATGAACGACGCAGCGATCGCCATGACGCCGACCATCACCATGCCCCAACCTGACACCGCGGTGAAGGCCCCGGCATTCTCCATTGTAGAGCGGATGAACGCAAGGTTGTCCATCGCGCGCGCGTGCAGAGCCGGCGGTTCCCGTGCCGGCTCTTCGCGAATGGGTAGGACCTTGGTCATGGACTGTAAGTCTGACGTTTAGTACAGTTTATGTCAAGTACTTTTCATTACAAAGTACATATAGAATTTCGCGCCCCCGAGCCGATGTAGCCTCGGCGCCATTTAGAGAATCGATGGCCCAGGCGCGGGGTCGCTCGCTGGGAAGCTCTGCTCGATCGTACGATCGATCGATCGCTCTTCTGCCGCACGCGCGATCGTGTCCACCAGCGCGGCATCGAACGCCGGCAGGTCGCCCGGATTCCGGCTGGTCACCAGCTTCTGGTCCGAGATCACCGTCCGGTCAACCCAATCACCGCCAGCATTCTGGATGTCGGTTCTCAGGCTGGGATACGAGGTAAGGGTCCGGCCGCGAACGCATCCCCCTTCTACCAGGAGCCACGGACCGTGGCAAATGGCACCAACGGGCTTGTCAGCGTCCATAAATGACTTGGCGAACGCCACCGCGGCGGCGTTCATCCGAAGCGTGTCCGGGTTCTTCAGGCCGCCAGGTAGAACCAGAGCGTCGTAGTCGCGGACGGACACGTCGCCGACCAACCTGTCCACCTTGAATTTCTGGCCCTTTTCGCCATGCGTCACCGACTGAATCTCGCCCGCTTGCAGTGAAACGAGCTCTGCCTTCGCGCCGGCCGCGGTCACGGCTTCCCACGGTTGCGCCAGTTCCGATTCGTCAACGCCGTTGGTTGCGAGAAAAGCAACTCGGCGGCCGCTCAGCTGACCTGGTGCCATTTGTATAGCCTCTGGATTGAACGTGGTCCAAGAATGTAGTACGGACTACAACGTCACACACCGTGCCATATTTGGGACATGTCGATCGTTCCGCTATACGGCCACGAAGGTATTCGCCGGCGCCTGCGCCGAATGATCGACAGTGGCGCTCTACCGGCCTCTATCCTCTTTGAAGGCGCCCGCGGGATCGGGAAGCAGCGGCTCGCGCTCTGGCTCGCGCAGGTGCTCGTCTGCGAGCGAGATGAGAAGCCGTGCGGGACGTGCCTGGCCTGTCGCAGCGTGCTGGATCTGAGGCACCCGGATGTCTTCTGGGTGTATCCGCGCCCGCGGTTGAGCGATGCAAATGCAACGGCGGACGACGTCATCGAAGATCTTTTCGAAGCGAGCGAAGAACGCCGTGCGACACACGGGCTCTACCCACGCCCTTCTGGCAGCGAAGCGATCTTCCTCTCGACTACGCACACCATAGTTGGAAAGGCAGCGATGTCGCCGTCGATGGGGAGGCGCAAGATCTTTATTGTTGGCGACGCAGAGCGAATGGTTGCGCAGGAAGGCTCCGACCAGGCGGCCAACGCATTCCTCAAGCTGCTCGAGGAACCGCCCGCGGATACGACTATCCTCCTAACGTCGAGCGAGCCGGGGGCATTGCTACCGACGATTCGCTCACGTGTCGTGAGCATTCGGTGCGCGCCGGTGACGGAGGCAGAGGTGCTTGCGTTCTTGCGGGATCCAACCGTCAAGGCAGGGCTGGATTCATTGGATCTTCCACGCGGCGATGCGGAGCGTGTAGCGCTTGCACGTGGTGCGCCGGGTGATTTGTTATCGGTCGCTGCGCTCTCTACGGCGCGAATGGCCGCTCTCAGGATGCTCCAGGCTGCCGCGAATCGCGGCGCCGATCGTTACGCAGCGGCGCTCGGTCATGGATCGGCGGGAGCACGCGGTGCATTCAGCGACATGCTCGCTGAACTGAACGTACTGTTGCGCGAACGCGCCGAGTCGTCGCTCGCCGCTGGCGATCCCAATGGAGCCTACATTGCGGCGCGGGCGGCGGTCGCCGTGACGGACGCACAGGCGCGCGCCGACGGCAACGTTAGCCCACAATTAACAGCAGCCGCGTTGCTGACCGCGCTGGACGGTGTGCCCGCGTGAGCCGCATGCACGATGCCGATCACACCCGGCTCACGCACACCGACGTCACTGGCGAGGCGCGCATGGTGGACGTGAGCGACAAGCCCGACACACGGCGCATTGCAATCGCCGGTGGCACAATTCGTATGTCGAGCGACGCGTTCACCGCAATTCGCGACAATACCATTGCAAAGGGCGATGTCCTCGGAGTTGCCCGCGTCGCTGGTATCATGGCTGCGAAGCGAACTGCCGAGCTGATCCCGCTATGTCATCCGATTGCGCTTTCGAGCATTGACGTATCTCTGTCGCTCGACGAGGCGCTTCCCGGAATTCACGCGGAAGCGACTGCGGTCGCTACAGGGCCGACTGGCGTGGAGATGGAAGCATTGGTCGCGGTCACGATCGCGCTGACCACCATTTATGACATGGCCAAGAGTGTGGATCGGGCAATGGTGATCGCGGAAGTTCGGCTGCTGCGGAAAAGCGGCGGGAAGTCGGGCGACTACATCGCCGAGCGTTAGTTCCCCGACCGTCTCAACACAGCACGAATCCGTGCAATAAAACGCGCTGGATCGAGTGGCTTGCGTAAGTAGTCATCAGCACCCTCGTTCATGAGGCTGATCTCTACTTCCTCTCCTTCTGTGCTAGTGAGCACGACGATCGGCAGTCCTGACGTCGCAGCAGCGGACCGCATTTGCTTGAGTACTTCGCGGCCGCCAACGCGTGGCATGCTGAGGTCTAGCGTCACGAGCGCGTAGCGTGAATCGTGCGCGAGCATGTCGAGCGCGGCCTGACCGTCGGTCGCCTGGTCAACTATAAAGCCGGTCGCTTTCAACACGCCCACTGCGAGCTCGCGGGTAACCGGGTCGTCGTCCACCACGAGAATGCGTTGGTGCTCATCGACCCTAGTCGGTAGTGTGTCGCCTTCGCCGAGCACGCGTTCCACTTCTTCGAGAGTCGTGTCGCCAATAACTACATGGCCGAGCGCAACGTCACGGATGGAGCGCATTCCACCTTTCTCGGCGCAACGCTGAAGCTCCATCGCCGATGCAGCCTGTGTCATCCGGTCCTGAAAGTCGGGATTGTTGACCAGCACCTCGTCGAGCGGCATTCGGCCACGATATCCCGTCTCATCGCATTCCTTGCACCCCACCGCGCGACGCGTCTGCCGCACTCCGAACGCGCGCTCCAACCGTGTCGTTGCTGCGTCGCGCTGTTCGGGCTGCGCGATTGAACACGCACTGCAAAGACGGCGAATGAGGCGCTGGCCGACTATTCCGCGCAATGCGGGGGCGAGCGCGGCGCGGTCCAGACCGAGGTCGATGAGCCGCTGTACCGCTCCGACCGCGTCATTAGTGTGGAGTGTTGAAAGTACAAGGTGACCCGTCGCCGCCGCCTGTAACGCGATTTTGGCGGTCTCCGCATCACGAATCTCGCCGATGAAAACCACGTCCGGATCCTGACGAAGAATCGCACGTAGGGCAGACGCAAACGTAACGTCCCGCTTCGGGTCGATCTGAATCTGCGTGACGCCCGGCAACTCGTACTCTACGGGGTCTTCCACGGTCATGATGTTGATTGCCTGCGCAGCGAGCTCGCGAACTCCCCCGTACAGCGTCGTAGTTTTTCCAGAGCCAGTGGGGCCAGTCACCACGACAATGCCTTCCTTGAACGACAAGAGATGCTTGAGTCGCGCAAGCTCGTGTGAGGCGAGGCCGAGGTCGTTGAGCGAACGCGACGTGTCGGGGTTCAGTATGCGAATTACGGCCTTTTCCGCATCGCGCGTAGGGACGGTGGAGATGCGCATGTCAAAGGTCTTGCCGGCTATCGAGAGACGCGTGCGTCCATCCTGCGGCCGCAACCTGTCGGCGATATCGAGCTTCGCGATCACCTTGATGCGTGATACAACGCGTGTGAGCGCGACCAGGGGAAGCTGCATGTACTGTCGCATCACGCCGTCCACTCTGAAGCGCACTACGCCCTGATGCCGGCCCGGCTCCAGATGGATGTCGCTTGCGTTGGCGGCGATGGCCGCCTGCAGGATCATGTTCGTCAACTGAATAACGGGCGCAGCTTCCGCCTCGCTGGCGGCGACCTGGCTCACCGCCTCACTCTCTACGATCTTGACGTCGCTCAGTGTTACGTCCATAGAGCGCAGCAACCCTTCCATCGCGCGCTCGGGGGAATAGTGAGCGTTGATGGCATCGAGCAACGGCTGAAAGCCAGCAACTTGTTGCACGACACGCCGTCCGGACGTGAATTGTACGGTCTGTTCCGCGTTGTAGTCCGTTGGATCGCTGGTTGCGATGACTATCTCGTTCTGCGTCTCACGAATCGGGAGCACGTGGTGCTTACGGGCGATTTTCTCTGGGACAAGCTTGACGGCACGCGACTCAACCGTGTCCAGGGACGCAACCGAGAGGCGGAAGAGCGCGGCGACTTGAGTGGCTAGCTCCGCCTCGGAGACCGCGTAGGCTTCTGCCACAATCCGCCATGCCTGGTCCAACGGAGTCGTGGTCGATACGACCACGTTCATTGTCGCCTTCCAGCCCGCCTTTTCAGCGGCGTTAATCAGCCAATTCATTTGTAGCAACATAAACGGCTGGCGCAAAGCGAGCGGGAGGCATCAACGTGGAAGGATCTGCATCGCGCGGCCGAGTGCCCTGTAGGAACTGTGGGATCGAGGTCGCTCCGGCGCCGGGCGGCTGAGTTCCCGTGGGTTGGTTCCCCGGTAGTCCTCCTCGCCTACTCCTGCACACTCGGCTCAAACCGCCGCAGAGTGCGAAGCGTCAGATATGTGATGACGGCAACAATCCCGGCTATCTCAAACTGGCCGTATCCGGCGGCTGCGCCGATGGCGCTCGTGGTCCAGATGCCAGCGGCCGTCGCGGTGCCACGTACGCGCTGCTCGTCCTTGATGATCGCCCCGCCACCCACGAAGCCGACCGCGGTCACCAGACCCGCGAGCATGCGTGATCCAGCTTCGGAAGTGGGTCCGAACACAGCGATCGTCAGCAATACGTAAGCGCACGACGCGACCGCGACTAATGGGAAAGTTCGCAGTCCAGCGCTATGCGCGTCGCGCGCACGTTCCGCGCCGATCACAATAGTCAGCGCGAAGGCGATTCCGATTCGGATGCTGAGCGCGAGCAGATACGAGAAGCTGAAGCTGAGCGGGCCGAGTGGGATCGGCACCGGCGTCGCTGGCTGAAGGACTATCATTCCCGCGAATATACGCGCACGGCTCGATCCCGCTCACTTTGTCCAGACCACTATGCTGCCGCAGTAACCCTTGAGTGGCGAGGGAAGAAAGCGCTCGGATGCGGTGAGAAGGCTGGGATAGACCTCGATGGCTTTGATGTCACCCCCGCTGACGAAGTCGTCACCATCCGACGCCGGATGGCCGTCCAGGTACAACTGAAGCCGGCAGCGCTGGCCGGCGGAGACATAGCGCAGCGAGGATGTATGCGGCCTGCCGACCAGAACCACACCCGGAACGCCGAACATGAGATCGCTTACGTAAGTTGGCCGACGCCTCTCGACCTCATCCGGCGGAATGAAGTATCCCGGGATGTGCGCTCGCCGATCGAAGAATCCAGTCGCCTCAAAACGTGCGGCACGAAGACTGTCGTCATCGGGAGCCTTGTGCGCTTCCACCATCACTTCGGATAGTTCTGACGCGACAGACACCAGGTTGATGACGACCGGCTTTAGGACACCGGGCTTGAGCAAGAGGTCGAAATCGACTGGCACATATCCGATGCGTCGCACGGTAAAACGGGTTTTACCAGCAGGAATATCAGCCAGCGCGAACGAGCCGGAATCGGTTGTAGTGATTATTTGTTGAGCGTCACCCCACACGACGTGCGCGAACGGAATCGGCTTGTTGGCTGAATCGACGACACGGCCGTGGACGGAAGATGTTTGTTGAGCGGATTGCGTGGCTTCACGGCGCTGCTGCGTGGCGAGGGAAGTCTGTTGTGCCCAAATCGGCGTGGCGATTCCCAGCAAGCACACGCATTCTAGGAACAGGGCGCGGCCCGGGCCGTGATGGAACGGGAACCTTGTGGCGAACAGGGCGTTCGTGGTCATGCCAATCCCGCGACCAGAGTTCGGCGGCGCATCAGCGCCGCTGTCCTCACGATATGGGCGGGATCGCCGCCACGCCAGTAGCAATTGACGGCGGCCTATCGGGCCGGATCAGACCCGACTTGGCGGGCCATCGCTGCGATGCTATCTGAGGAGCGAATAGACGGCGATAACGGCCGAATTGTAGACGCGAGCGTAATCCGTTGGCAGCCGCTCGACGCTCTGCATTATCTCCCTCTTCAGATCGCGGACGACGAGGCGGGCTGCGGAGACTTCGTCGCGCATGTCGTCGGGTGCGACGTGGTTCAACCCGTGGAGCACGTTCCAGAGGTGCCGGACCAGCTCATTGACCTCTTCCACACGCTCCGATACCGCGGATCCACCGGGATCCGGGAGCTGGGGAAGATCTGCATCGAGGCCGCCTGTGTCCTTCATGGGAACAGACGTTACCGGTAGGGGACTCCGGTCGCAAGGACGAGATTTAGGCCACGCGGATCGGCTCGGACGCCAGGATGAGCGGGGTGGGGATCGAACCCACGACCTGAAGCTTAAAAGGCTCCTGCTCTAACCAACTGAGCTACCCGCCCGGCAAACAGCTTGAGGAAGTGAATTTAAACGATTTGGGAGCCAGCGCACGTTCAATGTTGCGCTGGTCCCTTCCTAGCCGTGAAGATCGACTTCGGTATCATCACATGCACGCCCACATTCCCATCCACGAGTTGCGTAACATCAACATCACACGCGACGCTCGTGAGCATGTATGCGTCATCCTTGCTCAATCCGCGGCTCATGAGAAAGTCGATTGCCTGGCGCACAGCGGTCTTGGTCGCTACGACCAGGTCCTTGTCCGTACCCATCGCAATCCAGTGAGTGGGTGTCTCGCCGCGCGGCCACGTTAGGTGCATGTCCTTGCGCACGATGACCTGAAACGTGCCGACGAGTGATGTCTCGAGCGCAGTGATGTCAACTTCACCGTTGCCCTGCCCCGCGTGTCCGTCGCCAATCTCGAGTAGCGCGCCGGCGGTGTGCACGGGTATGTACAACGTGGTCCCCGCTACGAGCTCCTTGTTATCCAGGTTGCCTGCGTGGATGCCGGGCGGAGCGCTGTTGAGTCGGCCCATGGAGGCGGGCGGCGCAACACCAATGCTTCCGAAAAATGGGCGAATCGGAATGTCTATCCCGTCGGCAAAGTGCGCGAGCATCGTGCGCTTGTCGAGAGGAATTATTCGCATTTTTGAATAGCCAAAATCCTCTGGCAGGAAACCGCTCTTTCCCCCGAACGCGTTGTAGGCATACGGAATGGCGAGATCGATCTTCCTGATGTGAATCTCGAGCACGTCTCCTGAATCAGCGCCGTTTACGTAAATGGGTCCGGTGAGAATGTGCCCTCCGGGTCCCTTGTTGGTTACGGAGTCGTAGATGTTACGCAGCGATTGTTCCACACTCGACGGTGCAACGCCGGCCCCTTCGAGTCGTGCAGGACTGGAAGTAAGGAGCGTTCCGACTACTATCACATCGCCGGAGTTGATGCGCAGTACCGGTTTTGCCGCGGCGTCGTAGTAACCCCACGCTACGGTCGAAGGGGACGGCATGAGCGTGTGAGTGACCGGCGCCGGCGCTTGAGCCCATCCACTGGCGGCAACTGTCAGTGAGGCGCCAAACACGACAGCGCTGCGAAGTAAGCGGATTTGATGCATTGCTATTCAGGCCTCGCGGTGCGCGGTGCGGCCGGCACTTCGCGTGCCTTGCCGAACCGAGACCGTACGCTGTGAGCCATCTCCCGGATCTTGCCGGGCAGTTCATCGAAGTACGTATAGAACACGGGTGTAACATATAACGTGACCAGCTGGGAGAATGCCAGCCCTCCCACAACGGCAACGCCGAGGGGCCGGCGCGACTCGGCGCCTGCGCCGGTCCCGAGTGCAATTGGAAGTGTGGCCATCAACGCCGCCATCGACGTCATCATTATGGGCCGAAATCGAACGCTCGCAGCCTCGACAATCGCGTCAGCCGGCGATTTGTGCTCCGTTCGCTCAGCCTCGATGGCGAAATCGATCATCATGATAGCGTTCTTTTTGACGATCCCGACCAAGAGTATCAGTCCCACAAATCCGTAAACATCAAGCTGCATCCGGAACACGTACAGCGATAGGAGTGCACCGAAGGCGGCGAACGGAAGCCCCGTCAGAATTGTCAACGGATGGATGAAGCTCTCGTAGAGAATCCCGAGCACCATGTAGATCACGAAGATGGCGAGAATGAGAAGCCCGATGAGACCCTGCTGACTCTGCTGGAACGCCTGGGCCGTTCCGGAGAAGCTGGTCGTCACGCCGCTTGGGAGCGTTGTCGCGGCGGCAGCCTCGATGGCTGCTGTCGCCTGGCCCAGCGACGCGCCGGGTCGAGTGTCGAATGAGATCGTGACCGACGGTAGCTGCCCAGAGTGGTTGATCGCGAGCGGGCCGACGCTTTGGGTAAGTGTCGAGACGGCGCTGAGTGGAACGAGGCCGCCCTGCGACGACTGCACGTACAGCATCCGGAGCGCTGGGATGTCCTGCTGGAACTGTGGCAACAGCTCCATGATTACGAAGTATTCGTTGTTCGGCGTGTATATAGTGGACACTTGCCGAGAGCCGTAGGCGTCATACAGCGCTGTCTCGATCTGCTGCGCCGTGACACCAAGTGAAGCCGCGCGGTTACGGTCGATTGTAACGTTCACCTGCGGATTGGCGATCTGAAGATCGCTCGTCACATCCTGCAACTGCGAGATTCCGCGCATGCGAGTCTCCATTTTCTGCGCGGCCGCATCCAGCGCCGCGATATCGGGGCCCTGCATGCTGTATTGATAGAGACTCTTTGCCGAGCGAGCGCCGATCTGAATCGCTGGCGGGACCTGCATGAACACGTTCATTCCTGGCACACCGGTGAGCTTTGGTCGTAGCTCATCCACAACCTCGTCGGCGCTGAGTCGTTGCCCGAACGGCTTGAGCCCCAGAAAAATGCGGCCTTGGTTGCCGCTACCTTGTCCGGAACCGACCGAGGACATGAACCCAGATACGTTCGTATCCTTGGATACAATGGACGCGATCTGTTGTTGGTGCTTGACCATGTCGGTGAACGACGTACCCTGGGCTGCTTCAGTGGTAGCGGAAATCTGTCCGGTGTCCTGGGTCGGAATGAAACCCGTGGGCACCAGTTTGAACAATACGCCGGTCAAACCAAGTATCACGAGGGAGAACATCAGCGCGCCGAAACGATGCAACATCACCCACGCGAGGCTACGTGTGTATCCATTCGCGACTCGCTCGTAAGCGCGCTCGCTTGCGTTGAACATCCGGCCGTGGTTATGCGATGGCGGCTTGAGGAACCGGCTTGACAACATGGGCGTCAGCGTGAGCGAAACAAAGCCAGATACAAGAATCGCGGCGCCGATGGTCACCGCAAATTCATGGAAGAGCCGTCCGACTATTCCACCCATGAACAACAACGGAATGAAAACGGCCGTGAGCGACAGCGTCATCGACATGATCGTGAAACCGATCTCGGACGATCCGTCGAATGCCGCCTGCATTGGCGTTTTTCCCATCTCCATGTGGCGCACGATATTCTCGAGCATCACTATCGCGTCGTCCACAACGAAGCCCACCGCGAGCGTGAGCGCCATTAACGAAAGATTGTCGAGCGAGTAGCCGAGCACGTACATCACGGCGAACGTTCCCACCAGAGACATTGGGAGTGCGAGACTCGGGATTATCGTCGCCGAGACATTGCGCAGGAATAGGAAGATCACCATGATCACGAGAAACAGCGTGAGCACGAGTGTGGACTTCACATCGTTGACAGAAGCCTCGATTGATGCGGAGCGGTCATACAGGACATGGACCTGAACGCTCGGCGGGAGCTGGGAGCGAAGCGAGACCAGGAGGTCCTTCACACCCTGCGCAACCGCGACAGTATTGGTGCCGGGTTGGCGTTGCACCGCGAGCACTACTGACCGCGCGCCGTCGTACCAGCTTGCAGTTTTGTTGTTCTGCACATCATCAAGCACCTGGCCGAGCTCGCTCAGGTGAACGGGTGCGCCGTTGCGGTAGGCCACCACCATCTGTCGAAACTGGGCTGCGTTCCGGAGCTGTCCGTTCGTCTCCACCGTGTACGCACGGTTGGGCCCCCAAAGGGTGCCGGTGGGCATGTTCACATTCTGCGAGTTGATCGCACTCGCAACTTCGTCGATCCCAATTCCACGATTGGCGAGCGAGGTGGGATCGAGCTGAACGCGAACCGCGTACTTCTGCGCGCCATACACCACGACCTGCGCGATACCGGGGGTCATCGATATGCGCTGCGCCATTACGGTCTCGCCGTACTCGTCGAGTTGCGACAGTGGCAGCGTCGTCGAGGTGAGCGCGAGATACAGGATTGGCGAATCTGCTGGATTTACCTTCCGGTACGACGGAGGCAGGATGCCCAACGGCAAACTGCGTAGCGTCTGCGATATGGCGGCTTGCACATCCTGCGCAGCCGCGTCAATATCGCGATCGAGCGCGAACTGAATGGTGATCGACGTCGAGCCGAGCGTGCTCGTGGACGTCATGTTATCAATGCCAGCGATCGTGGAGAACTGTTTCTCGAGCGGCGTAGCGACAGCCGACGCCATTGTCTCCGGGCTTCCGCCCGGCAGGCTTGCGTTGACGCTCACGGTTGGAAAATCGACCGAGGGAAGATCACTTACCGGGAGTCGTTGATACGATGCGACGCCGAAGAACAGAATCGCGACCATGACGAGCGTTGTCATGATCGGCCGACGGATGAATAGGCCCGTCATTGTTCGGATCCCGGAGTGGCGGTACCGCTGCCCGCTGCACCAGAGTCGGCAGCGTGAGCCTTCGCCCCAGTGGATGATGCAGGTTTCACAATTACTTTCGAGCCGGTCACCAGACGGGACTGACCGTCCGTAATCACACGGTCGCCTTCCGACAGACCGCTACCGATGACCGACAGAGTATCCACAGTCCTTGCCACCTGTACCGGACGCTGCTTTGTATTCCCGGCGCTGTCCACGGTAAATACGTAGCTCCCCTGTTGGCCTGTCTGCACCGCGGCCGCTGGTACGGTCAACGCGTTGGGATCTACATACAGTCTCAGCGCAACCGTGACGAACTGGCCGGGCCAGAGTGTCGCCGTCGGATTGGCGAACTTTGCCTTCAGTAGCACGGTACCGGTAGTCGAGTCAACGTTGTTGTCAACGAACGCGAGTGACCCGGTGAGTGCGTCTCCCGCTGCACCCTCCGATAGCGATGCCTGCACCGACAACGGCTTGCCCGCGCCGAAGTAACGTTGAATGTCCGGAAGCTCGCCCTGGGGAACGGAAAAGCGGACCAGGATAGGCTGGATCTGATTGATCACAACCATGGGGGTCGAGGCGTTTGCCTTGACCAGATTACCCTGGCGGACGAGCAGTCCGCCAGTGCGTCCCGATATCGGCGCGCGAATTGTGCAATTGGCTACGTCCAGCTGCGCGTGCTCAACCGTCGCCCGGTCAGCATCAACGGTCGCAGCCGCCGATGCCGCCGTCGCCGTCGCCTGATCCGCTTGAGACCGCGTTACGTAGTCCTTCTGAACGAGCGCGCCGTATCGTGTCGCATCACGCTGCGCGTTGGCTGCCTGTGCCTGATCCCGCGCGAGCTGACCCTTGGCCTGATCCAGAACGGCGATGTATGGACGCGCGTCTATCTCGAAAAGCACCGCTCCGGCGCTTACGTCCTGCCCTTCCGCGAACGCAACACGCTTGAGTATGCCACCGACCTGCGCCTCAACAGCCGCAGTCTGGAGCGGTTCTACGACTCCATTGGTGCTGAGAGTGTACGGCAGCGCCGTTCGTCGCGCCGTCGCGACTACCACCGGAATCCTGGGCTGCTTTTGCGGCTTGGGCGTAGAGCATCCCGCGCCCGCGACAGCGACGATCAGGACTCCGAACCACGACGTTGATCTATGACTCATGGATTCAAGTTGGGCTGCGACGATGAAGGCGTGCCGGCTGCCGGCACGAATGGAAATGGCGTCTCGCCCCGCGTACCTAGCACACCGGAATCGTGAGCAAGCTGTGCCAGCGCTGTATACCACTGCCAACGCGATTGTACCTGCTGCGCGCGCGCGTTAGCAAGCGCCGTTTGAGCGGTGAGAAGATCGATTATGCTCCCCACACCCTCACGATATCGACCTGCGGCGACCTGTTCGGACTGCTGCGCGCTGGCCAGGAGATCATCGGCCGTCGTCACCCGTTGTCCCGAAGTCTGAAGCGCGTAGTACGACGTGAAAACCTGAGTCGTGACCTGTTGTCGCAAAACGTCGGCTTGCGCACTCACGGCGTCTGCGTGTGCACGCGCCGCGGCGACGTCGTACTGGTGCGAGAATCCCGCAAAAATCGGCACCGATACGCCAAGCGTGAGGCCATACGAGCCGCCACCGTAAATCCCCGGGTCAGCATACGTGCGGCCAGCTGTGCTTCCAAGAGTTAGCTCCGGCAAGCCGGCAGACTGCGCGACGCGGATCTGCGCGGATGCAGATGCAGCCTGCGCCCTTGCCGCGGCGAGATCAGGTCGTCGCGCAACGGCGTCCGCAATGAGACTGTCCACCGTCACGGAAACGGTACGTACGGGTACGGCGCTCGAGAGCGGGCCAAGATCGTACGAAACGTTAGCGGGAATGCCCATGGCGGCTGCTAGATTCCCGCGCGCCGTTTGGAGACTTCCCTGAATTGATTCGAAGTTGAGTTGCTCCTGAGATAGCGCAGTGCGCGCCTGCAAAACATCAGCGATCGTTGCCAGACCAACACTGTCGCGCTGTTGCGCGGCGGACAGATTGGCCTGCGCCTCTGCGATCGCTGCGCGTTCGGCACCGAGTAGCGCGGAGTTCGCCATATACGTGAAGTACGCAGTCTCAACCTGGAGGACAGTTGCCTGGATAGTCGCGTTATGAACGAGATCCGCCGCGAACAGGTTCTGTCGCGCTGCGTCAATGCTTCCGCTCCGCCCGCCGAAGTCCAACAGCAGATAGCTCAGGGTCAGCGCTGGGTTGACTTGTGTGCGTTCGATCGATCGCCCACCGCTAACGGGCACCGACTTTGTGCGGGATGCGGTCGCGGACCCAATGAGCGACGGAAAATAGGCGCCCCTGGTGGATCCGTATGCCGCCGCGGCCGCCCGCGCGTTGGACCAGGAAACCCGGGTTACCGGATTGTTTCGAAGGGCAAGGTCGATCACATCGCCGAGTGTCAGCTGGCTCGCCCGTGCGAGGATATCGGGCGGTAGTTGCGAGACTTGTTGTGGAGCCTCCGGAACGACACCATGCGCCGGTGCTGTCCAAGTACTACTCGGTGAGGCAGGTGCTCCGGCGACGCCATTCACATTCGGCGGTCCGTAAGCGCAGCCGCCGAGGTAGATAGTTGCGATGATGAGAGCGGTGGGCCACGATCGGGACTTGAGAGGCATTGTCTCCGGTACGTTTGAACAGCATCGCCCGCTGTAGTTGCGGCGCGATCATTCGACACTCACCTACCCCATCCGAGTCGAATCGTGACCGCCATATCGGCCGGCGGGCGCACCATTGGTGTCAGGCGCACTAGGCGCGAGGCAAGGGATCCATGACTGCGACGTCGCGACACTAAGAAAGCATCAACATTCCAAGCAACGCATCAAGCCAGCCCGAAAACGGGGCGGCGATAACCCTTCTGGCTCGAGTCTAGGCACGAAGATCTACGTAGAGGGATGCTTGAGAGATGCGACTATTGCGGCGGCGATGTCGTCAGTAACCTTGAAAAGGTCGCGTCCGTCACGATCGTACACATCAGCCCAGCGCATCACGCCGTCCGAGGCGTTGCTCAATCGTGCTGTGACTCTCAACTTGGAGCCCTCACGCTGAACCGTCCCTTCGAGCAACAGCTGCGGACGGGAAGCTCCGACGTGGTTCGTTCCCGATCTGAGCTCACGAACGAGTGTGGCCGACGCCGTTGGTGATATCACCTTCAAATGAGCGGACTTGGTGAGGTTGTCGGCGACGGCGTTCGTTATGCCGATGGCGACGTTCGCGTCGGCGGAGTCAGAGCCAAGATCGACGAACGGCACGACGGCAATCTCTCCCAATGGGGAAATTATGGCCGCGGCGCGCAACACGGTGGTGTCGGATAGATGGCTGCGACTCGTCGCGACACCGGCGCCGACAATCGCGATGAGCGCAAGCCCGGCGCCGATACCGGCAAGCGTACGCCGTGTGCGAGGCCGCGCAGCGCGCACAAATTCACCGCTCACGATACCCGGGCGCTCGAGCGTGTCCACAACATCCTGAACAGTGGCCGGCCGATGCACCGGATCGGTGGCCAGGCAACGCATGAGCAGGTCGTTAAGCTCATCTGGAACGTCATCGCGAACCGTTGATATCGCGGGCGGAAGTGTGCTCATTCGCGCAGCGAGCATTGCGCGCGCCGGAAGACCCGCGAACGGTGGCGCGCCCGTTAGCATCTCATACGCCGTGGCGCCCATAGAATAGATGTCGGCGCGCCCATCGATGTCCGGATCAGCCGCCGCCTGCTCTGGCGCCATGTAGAGCAGAGTGCCGATGGAAGTACCGTCCGTGGTGAGCCCGTGCGCTACATGGCTTGGATCGGTGCGGCGGGCCGAGGATAGCGCCTTTGCAACACCAAAATCCGTGACCATTGCAGAGCCGCCGGCGAGCAGGATGTTGCCGGGCTTGATGTCGCGGTGCACGATGCCACGATCATGCGCGAATGCGAGAGCGCGAGAAACATCTTTGAGAATCGCTACCGTATCGCGCACCGACATCCGTCCAGCAGTCAAGCGCGTCGCCAGCGACTCACCATCGACGTACGGCATGATGAAGTACGGAAGTCCATTCGCGGTTCCCGTACGAAGCACACCGACTATATGAGGATGCTGCAGCGCCGCGACGGTGAGGATCTCGCGTCTGAACCGTTCGACCGACACTGAGGCAGCGAGCTGCGGATGCAGAACCTTGATCACCACGCGACGCGCCAGGTCGCGGTCTTCGGCGACGAATACACACGACATTCCTCCGTCGAGCTCTCGCTCGATCACATACGCGTCGCCAAGCTCGGCGCGCATGATTTCCCGGATGGAGGAGGTCACTTGTCTACTGTCGTTTTGTCGTGGTGGTTGCTAATTAGACGGCAGTAACGCGAAAATGGTTGCGTATCGGTCGTGTCACCGAGACGAATACCCCAAAGTCGTGTTAACAGACCTAAGGCCGATATGCGACAGAGAAACATATGGTGCGGCCCCGGGAGAGCGGCGGCCCATACCAACGGCTCAGGGCTGGATAGAAGGCTCTGGCGATTCCGGCGTCGGCGTGCTCGGTGATGCGGTAGTAGGCAGCAGCGTCATCCCCTTCCGTTCGAGCTTGCCCCACCCCACCACGTGTCCACGCAGTGCAGCCGCAATCGATTTGACCACCACCCAGTACATTGTCTGACGGAATACAAATCGCTGGATCAGCACCAACCAGGTGAGCGCCTTCTCCTCGCCCGGCTCCATGAGGAATGCAACCACCGCCGCGAGCCAGTCGACCACCAGGAAAATCACGTACAGCTTTAGGACGTCCTCGAGATTGCTGAGCGCGTAGCGATCACCATGTTGGTAGCGCGCAAGCAATACCGACAATAGGCTCCAGGCGAACAGGATGTCGGCGAGCGGCGAGATCGCGGTATAAAAAAGCTGAAACACCCAGACGTTCGGCATCGCGATCATCCCCAGTGCGCCGTACTTGGGTCGGAAGGTAATCTTCTTGTGCTTCCAGACAGACTGAAGCGTACCGAAGGACCATCGGAATCGCTGCCGGATCAGCGACCTGAGCGTATCCGGCGCTTCGGTGTACGCGATGGCGTCGTCAGCGTACACGACGCGCACGCCTTCCTCGCCAAGCGCCCAAGTGAGATCCTGGTCTTCAGCGAGTGTGTCGTCGCTGAATCCACCGACTGCCTGGACGTAAGATTTTCGCCACGCCCCCACCGCACCCGGCACGATGGTAATCGCGTTCAGGACGGCGAAGGCACGCCGCTCGAGGTTCTGGCTCGTAACGTACTCGAGCGCCTGCCAGCGTGTCACCAGATTGTGCCGGTTTCCAACCTTCGCGTTTCCGGCGACCGCCCCAACCTTGGGATCACTCAACGGAGCGACGAGGCGCGCGACTGTGCTCGGCGTAAACTGCGTGTCAGCATCAAGACACACGATTATCTCACCACGAGCTCGCGCGATGCCAAAGTTCAGGGCAGTCGGCTTTCCGCCATTCTCCTTGCGGTACACGGCAACCCGAGGATCATCTCCGAATTCACGCATCACCACTCCATACGTATCATCGGGGGAGCCATCGTCAACCACGACGATATTCAAGTCACCACCGTACACCTGATTCAGCAGGCTGCGCACGGTAGCGGCAATGACACGCTCCTCGTTGTACGCTGGGACGATAATGGTGACGGCCGGCGTATAGTGTGTCTCGGGTTTACGGCGATGGTACCGCTGGTAAGTCGCAAGCATAATGATGATCACCAGCCGAATCGCCCCGACCACTACGGCGATGAAGAACAGCCAGTACAACGTCCACTCGAGTCCGCTGACAAACGAGAAGGTGGTTAGTTCAATTCCTCGTGTGAGCGCGCTGCGGGGCGGCAGCCCCGGCATTGCTTCGTCACGCGAGATACCGGCGAGTTCGGACAGTGCCACGATCGTATCGCCGTGAGCGCGAATCGAGTCGATTATCGGCCCCAGCGCCCTCACCGTCTGAGCGCGATTGCCACCTCCGTCGTGCAGCAGCACAACGTTGCCGCCAGACCGCAAGCCCCCGGCTGTCACGACTCCTCCGTAGTACCGTTGGTCCAGGACGTTCTTGACAATCTGTTGAGCCGAGATCGGCTGCCAGTCTTCCGCGTCGATGTGCAGACCGACCGTTACGTAACCGCGCTTGCTCGCGATGTCTACCGGGATCAACTCATCGTTGGTCGTCGGCTCGGCGTCGCCAAAATATGGCGGCCGAAAGAAGAATGACCGCCGGTTCAGAATTGCTTCGAGCAGGCGCTGATTAGCGTCGATCTCCAGTTTAGTCACGAAATCGGACGTCAACGCAAGATTGGGGTGCGTGAAGGTGTGGTTTCCAAACAGGTTCCCTTCGCGAACGATCCGGCGCATGAGCGGAATGTGTGCCTCTACGTTGCGCCCAATGACGAAGAATGTCGCGGTTGCCTTGCGAGACTTGAGCGTATCGAGGATCTGCGGTGTCCAGGCCCCATCCGGCCCATCGTCGAATGTCAGTGCAATCTCGTGGTCCGATTTGCCGTATTTCCGGACGATATACGGGGATGGATACGCAACGATCCGTTCGCCGGTTATAACTCCGCGAGACGTGTCGGCACTCAAAACACGACTCCCGGTTCTCGGTGACGCGACGATTTGCAGAATTTCGCCATCGCCGATGAATTCCGTTTCATAACCGGTTGGAATGTCCGACAGAATGCTAGCGGCGTCAGCTACCTTGTCGGTCGCAACCGCCTTCCAGAGCGCCGGGTCTTCAGCACCAAGCCGCCACACGGCGTAGCCCGCGCCACCCAGCGATCGCTCGACGCGTACCTGGTTGTACGCGCTTGCGCCGTCCAGATACCATACAAGATGATCCGTGGAGTCTGGATCGGTCCACGTCATGTAGGGATTCAGCGATTCCTTGTCAAAGCCCATGTGTGAGCTGCCGGGATTGTCGCGGCCTCTCGCAAGCACTTCCTGAAAGGTGTAGGAGTCGCCGGAGTTAGCTGGCCCAGCATCGTTCCAGTCGTAGCCGTACGCGCCCAAGGCGAAGATGGCTTTGCTGGCGGGAACGCTACGCAACATTTCACGCGCGCGATCAACGTACCATCGCTGGCTCGCCACCGGACCCGGATCCCCCTTACCGTAATGCTCATCGTACAGCATGAGGAACAGGTAATCGTTCACGGTGGAGAAGCGCTTGAGGTCGGCCGGATCTGTACCGACGGACACTGTCTGTGTGAGCAGCAGTCCGCGCGAGTGCAGCAACGCGCCCAACTCTTGCTGAAACTGCGCAAGGTTCACCGTTGACGTCGCCGGAACATTTTCAAAATCGATCGCCACCCCGCCGAACTTGTAGTGGAGAACGGTTGCCAATACCTGACTCTGCACCTTCGCACGCATGGCCGGCGTCGCCAACATTGCCGTCACGCCTGCGGCGCTGAAGCGTTGTGTCTTTGGATCGATGTTGCTGACCATGAGCAATACTTTCGGATGCGCCGGTATCGAGTCGTAAAATCCGAAGAACGCAGTGTCCTTCTGGATCATGCTCACATCGACGCTATCGCCCGCCGGCGACAGGTAGGCCCATTCAGACACGATCCAGTCCAGATCCGCGTAATTGCGCCTGAACGATGCCAGCGAATTGTCCGCCCACCAGACATAAAATCCTGCGCGTATCTGATGTGTGCTCGGAACGCCGGACAGTTTCCGCTCTATTGCCGCAGCCGCATTTCGAATCGACCGTGCGGTTCTTTGAACCTGTAGCGCAGCGTACAATTCACTCCGCTTGGTGCGACGCAGCCGATATTCACGCGTGCCGACGAATCGCGGCGTAACTGCATTGGGCGCCGGCTTGAATGCGGGGAGTACCGGCGGGACCAAAAGGACGATCCCGGCTAGCGACAGCAGCAACAATGTAGTGACCGCCCCTAGTAACGTGGCAAGACCGCGAACACGCGGCCAGCGCCGCCCGGTTCGATCCAGGAAGACGGGCCCCGACGGCGCCTCCTCGTCCAGATAATCCTCGGGTATCACGTGTGCCGCAGGATGTCGAGCGCGACAGTGCGCACGCCCTCTATGATGAATTGCACGCCGATGACCATGATGAGCAGGCCCATCAATCGCGTCATAACGTTCATTCCCGTGCGTCCAACCCGCCGGACGATGAAGGGCGCGACGGCGAGCACCGCCCACGACAGCACCATGACGGCGACTATTGCTCCGTACAGGCCAGTTAGCTCCAGCCGGTTATCAGCCTGCGCCGTGAGCGTTATGACTGTAGTGATCGAACCAGGCCCAGCGAGCGTGGGTATTCCAAGCGGAATAATTCCCACCTCGGACTTCTGCTCCGCGGCTTCCTGCTCTCCGCGCGTGGTCCGATCGCGCGACTTCTTCGCTTTGAGCATGTCGCCGCCAATCCCAATGAAGATCAGACCACCTGCGATGCGGAACGCGTACGTTGTGATTCCAAAAAAGCGGAGTATGTACGTGCCTGCCAGACCGAACGCGACTAACGCGATGATACCGGTCGCGACAGCCAGCCGCAAAGTGGCGGCGCGTTGCTGTTCATTCAGCTCGGACGTAGCGGTTACGTAAAGCGGTACGGCACTCAGAGGGTTCACGATCGCGAGCAGCGACGTGAAAGCGAGTGTCGTGAACGCAATTGTCGATTGGTTGATCAAGCGAGCATTCCGCTAATCGATTGACAGGATCGCGCGCAACGCATCGACGCGACGCTTGAGATCCTCACGAGTCCGCGACCGAACCGTAACATGGCCTAGCTTACGGTCAGCGCGCTCGCTCTTCCCATAGAGGTGCAGATGCACATCTGGTACCGCCAGCACGAGCGCCGTGTCCGGATGCTTGCCGACCAGGTTGAACATTACCGAGCATCCTACCGGTGCGCAGTCGCCAAGCGGCAGCCCGCACACCGCACGCACGTGATTCTCGAACTGGGACGTTTCCGCACCCTCAATGGTCCAGTGTCCCGAATTGTGGACGCGCGGCGCCATTTCATTCGCCACGAGCCCACCCGTTGTATCGAAGAGCTCGATCGCAAATACGCCGACGTAGCCGAGTGCCGTGAGTAGAGAGCGTGCATAATCCTCCGCCTGGTGCCGTTTGGCGTCCGTGAGACGGTCGGCAGGCGCGCATGACATTCGTAGAATTCCGCCGCGATGATGATTCTCCGCAACAGGATAACAAAGCGTGGTGCCATCCTGCGAGCGCACGGCAATTACGGAAAGTTCACGTTCGAATTCTACGAATCCTTCGTATATCAATGGCTGCGGTCCAAGACTGGTCCACGCGGCTTCTGAATCGGAGCGAGCGTTGATTCGCACCTGCCCCTTTCCATCGTAGCCGAACCGGCGCGTCTTGAGAATGCCCGGAACTCCGATGTCGCGCATCGCCAATTCGAGATCCGCGAGTGAATCGACCAGGCGGTAGGGCGCAATGGGAATGTTCAAGCGATCGAATTGCTGTTTCTCGAGCCCGCGATCCTGCGACGCCACCAGGGCTGCCCGCGGCGGCCAGACGGGACAGATCTGTTCGATCTCGGCGACCGCGTCCGACGATACGTTCTCGAACTCGTACGTAACTACGTCAACACCGTGTGCGAACGCGCGCAACGCCGCCGCGTCGGTGTATTCGCCAATGACGACGTCGCCGACAGATTCTGCGGATTCGCTGGGTGTTGGCGAGAAGAAGCTGAAGCGTATTCCGAGCGGGATTCCGGCGAGAGCGAGCATCTGCCCGAGTTGGCCGGCACCGAGTATACCAACGCGCATGGCGGCGGAGTCACGAGGCGGCGTGGCGGTCACGGGATCAGCCAACCGGCAAGCCAGCGAAGGATCCGGCGCATTACCCAGATCATCATGCCGCGCCCTGCGGGTCGGGTGAGTCTAGCACTCGCTGAGTCTGCTCCGCGCGGAATCGCTCGAGAGCGACGCGGAATTCCCGATGTCTGTTCGCGACTATAGCCGTCGCGAGCAGCGCGGCGTTGACAGCACCAGCTCGGCCGATCGCGAGCGTGCCGACCGGAACGCCTGCTGGCATCTGTACTATCGACAGGAGTGAGTCGATACCGTGGAGTGCCTTTGATTCAATGGGTACGCCTAGTACCGGCAGCGTCGTCTTGGAGGCGCACATTCCCGGCAGGTGCGCGGCGCCGCCGGCTCCCGCGATGATCACTTCGATCCCGCGCTCAGCGGCGGCGGACGCGTATTCGAACAGGAGGTCAGGCGTTCTGTGCGCGCTGACAACGCGCGTCTCGAACGGGATTCCGAGTTGTTCGAGGGTCGCGGCGGTGTGGGACATCGTATCCCAGTCCGACTGCGACCCCATTATCACGCCTATGAGGGGATTTGAGTCTGGCAATGTGCGACTGGCCCGAAGCTTTTGCGGTGGTGGACGCTCGGTCCCGCCGACGTGAGGGCCGACAGGTGCGCTGAGGTTCCGTAGCCAACGTTGCGCTCCCAAAGATACGCCGGATACCGGCGCGCGAGCGAGACCATCAGGCGGTCGCGGGTCACTTTCGCGACGATGGACGCGCATGCGATGCTGTAGCACGTTGCATCGCCGCCAACTATTCCGCGGTGGTCGAGGCCGAGCGTGCGGATCGGGTTGCCGTCAATCAGCAGGTGGTTAGGCACTACACGCAGTTTTCCGATCGCGCGGCGAATGGCGAGGGTGCTCGCGTGGTATATGTTGAGCCGGTCGATCTCGCGGACTGAAGCCGCGCCGATGCCAATGCAGATTGAGCGCGCGAGGATCTTGACTGCCAGTTCGCGTCTTTCCGCCGCACAGACTGTCTTGGAGTCGGCTACACCGTTTATGGTAGCTGCATCCGGGTCCATGACGACGGCGCATGCGACAACGGGGCCCGCTAGGGGGCCCCGTCCCACTTCATCAACTCCAGCTAGAAGGAGCCCACCAGCGGAGCGTAGTTCACGCTCCACAGGGCCCCATCGCATCAGGCCTTGGCGGCCTGTGCCGTCGCTGGCTTGACCTTGCGCTCCTTGATGCGCGTAGCCTTGCCCGTTAGTGCCCGGAGGTAGAATAGCTTGGCGCGACGGACTCTGCCGCGGCGGACGACATTGATATCCGCCAGCATGGGCGAGTGAAGCGGGAAGATGCGCTCTACGCCGATACCATTCGAGATCTTGCGAACCGTGAAGCTCGCTGAGACACCAGCGCCACGACGGGCGATGCATACGCCCTCGAAAGCCTGGACGCGCTCCTTGTCACCCTCTTTTACCCGGACGTTTACACGTACGGTGTCACCGGCCCGGAAGGGGGGAAGATCGGGACGGAGCCACTCTTTCTGGGTTTCGCTGAAGGCGTGCATGGAATATTCTCGACGAATTCGGGGACAGTCTTGGAAAATAGCCGGGGTCCTGGGGAACTGCAATAGCGATTGGGACGCCACGGGGGGCGCCCGGGTAGTCACCAAATGCTGACTCATACATGGCCGCCCGCTAGCGTCGTCGGGCGTACGGTCGTGCATGCATCTATCGCTACCGCTACCGCTCTTGCCCCTTCTTCCAGGCCGCAATCCTGGCGTGATCGCCAGACAATAATATCTCCGGCACCACATGTCCGCGGAAATCCGGCGGGCGCGTATAGCTCGGCGCGGAAATCCCGCGGCCATCGTAAAACGAATCGCCGTACGCGCTTTCGAGATCCGACATTGCGCCCGGCAGCAGCCGCGCGGTCGCGTCAATAATCGCGAGCGCCGCTACTTCACCTCCACTCACGACAAAATCTCCGAGTGAGAGTTCCTCCGTCGCAAGGTGATCGGCCACTCGTTGGTCAACATCCTTGTAGTGGCCGCACAGCAGAGTGAGCTCGGACCCGGTTGCGAATCTTATCGCGTCTGCCTGTTCGAACCGGCGTCCACGCGGCGACAGTAAAACGATTGGAGCGCTCGCGCCAAGCGATTCGACTGCCTCGAAGAACGGATCCGGCTTCATCACCATCCCGGGGCCGCCGCCGTACGGATAGTCGTCAACCGTGCGATGACGATCATGCGTGTAGTCACGCAGGTCAATCACGTTGTATGTCACCGATCCAGCGGAAGCCGCACGCGACGGAATGCTGAGGGCGAGCGGCGTAGTGAAAAAATCCGGGAAGATCGTTACGACGTTGACTGTCAGCACGCGACACTCGCCTGCAGGCTCACTCGAACAACCCCGACGACATGTGCACCAGAACAATGCGCTCGCTCAGGTCCACTTCGCGAACAACCGACGGGCGGTACGGCACCAGCACGTCCCCACCCTCGCGCGTTACTTCGAGCGTGAGCCCCTGCGGCAGCTCGTACAACGCCGTCACTTCGCCCAATTCGGTTCCGTCGTCGCCACGAACGCGCATGCCGATCAGGTCGTGCATGAAGACTTCGTTGTCCGCGGGCGGCGTGACCTCGCTGGAAGGAATCAGCAGATAGCGCTGACGCCACATCTCGGCCGCCGTACGATCTGGCATCGCGTCGAACTTGACGATGAGGCCGCCGCGATACGGTGATGCCTGCTCCACGTGCAGTTCCTGCCTGCTGAGCGGATTCTTGCGATCCTCAGGATGGTTCGCGATGTCGCCCTGAATCGTGCCGGCGAATACTCGACTGCCCGGCGCGAAGAAGCGGTCGGGCTCATCTGTCAGCAGCTCGACGGTCACCTCGCCCCGAATTCCCTGCGGCTTGCGAATGCGTCCGATTATCGCGAATGCTTTGTCTTGCATCACTGAGAATGGATTCCCGCGTTCTCGGGAATGACAGCCAAAATGACAGCCAAAAAGTAAGGCCGGCACAGAGGCCGGCCCAACAATTTGCGAATCAACGAGCTGTTCAGCCCTCGGACGACGGCTCTTCCGAGATCGGAATCACGTTCGACATGTCAGGCTGCTCCGAAACGGCTGGCGCTTTGGAAGTGACTAGGCGCCCGGTACGAGCCTCATGACGACGCTTGAGAATTCCAGCGCGACGCAGCAGCGAGCGAACTGTGTCGCTGGGCTGAGCGCCGACGCTCATCCAGTAATTGGCCCGATCCTCTTCGATGTTCAACCCGCCCTCGCTCTGACGCGGAGCATACTGGCCAATGATCTCGATGAACTTGCCATCGCGCGGGCTCTGCGAGTCGGCGACGACTATGCGATACACCGGGGCCTTCTTACGGCCGATGCGGCGGAGACGAATACGAACCATGTAATACTCCAGTCGGAGGTGACGGGTCGAACGCCGGACTCATCGCGACCACGGTGATTCCGCGGCGCATCCGGTATAGCCGGTATAGCCTGAGGAACTTAACGCATCCCGAACATGCCCGGCAGTGCCGGCATCCGCCCACCGGGCTTGGTGCCCATCTTTTTCATCATCTTCTGCATGTCACGAAACTGCTCCAGGAGACGGTTTACCTCCTGAATCGTGCGACCGGAGCCCCGGGCAACGCGGGCTCGACGCGAGCCATTGAGTAGGGCCGGCTCGCGCCGCTCCGCCGGAGTCATGGACAGTATGATCGCTTCGACGTGCTTCAGCCGCTTGGGTTCCGTCTTGACCTGCTTCAGCATTTTTGTGTTCACGCCTGGCAGCATCTTGAGGATCCCTTCGAGGGGACCGAGTTTCTCAATCTGCTTCATGGCCGTAAGAAAGTCGGCCAGGTCCATGCCTTCCTTGCGGACCTTCTTTTCCAGCTTTTTTGCTTCGGCCTCATCAAACGCGCCCTGCGCCTTTTCGACGAGAGTGAGAACGTCTCCCTGCTGAAGAATGCGGCCCGCCATTCGCTCAGGATAGAAATCCTCGAGTGCGTCGGATTTTTCACCCACACCGATGTACTTGATCGGTTTCCTGGTGACTCCGTAAATCGAAAGGGCCGCTCCGCCTCGCGCATCGCCATCCATCTTGGTGAGAATTACGCCGGTGATGTTCAACGCCTTGTCGAACCCTTCAGCAATGCGCACCGCATCCTGTCCCGTCATCCCATCGGCGACGAGCAGGATTTCGGTTGGCGATATTTCCTTCTTGAGGCGCTGCAGCTCCTGCATCATGGATTCATCGATCTGCAGCCGCCCCGCAGTGTCTACAATGACGACGCGATCGCGCTCGCGCTTGGCCTCTTCAATGCCAGCCTTCGCGATGCGTACCACGTCCTGCGTGGTACGATCCGCGTACACCGGAACATCGAGCTGCTTACCCAGCGTTTCAAGCTGATCAATGGCGGCGGGTCGATACACGTCAGCCGCGATGAGACGTGTCGCGCGACCCTCCTTTTTCAGCTTGAGCGCGAGCTTGCCCGCCGTTGTAGTCTTACCGGAGCCTTGCAGCCCTACGAGCATCACTACAGTCGGTGGAATGGACGAAAGCTTGAGTCCTTCGCGGCGCTCGCCGAGCATCGCCGTGAGCTCTTCGTACACCACTTTGACTAGCTGCTGCGCCGGCGACACACTCTTGAGCTGAGTTATGCCAACAGCCTTGGCCTCGACACGCTCGAGGAACTCGCGCGTGAGGGTGAACGACACGTCGGCCTCGAGCAGGACGCGGCGGACTTCGCGCAGTCCTTCTTTTATGTCTGATTCAGTGAGAACGCCGCGTCCGCGCAGCTTGGCGAAGGCGGTCTCGAGTTTGTCGGATAGTTCTTCGAACATGCAGGAAGATAACGCTAGGCGGTCCCGGGCCGTACTCGTCGGCTTCCGGCGGCCTCCGGCGGCCGCCGGCGGCATCGGTCGGCTGTCCGTGTCGAACGTCTCACCCAACCGAGAATCGCCCCGTAGATTCCTTGCATGCCCAAGCCGCAACGCAAGGAAGAGATCCTTCGCTCGGAGCTGCCGCCGACGCTCCCGCTCATGGCGCTCCGGTCTACCATCGTGTACCCGCTCGGTACGATCGCGGTGCAGATGGGGGCTCCCGAGAACCTTGCGCTTCTAAAGGCGCATGAGGAGCCGGGCCTGATCGTCGCGCTGGTCGTGGCGACCGGTGATCATGACCAGGATGCAGATCTTGGACGGTTCGTGGGACGCGTTGGCGTCGCAGCACGCATTCACGAGCGCATCAACCTTCCGGGCGACACGGTGCAGATCACGCTGCAGGGACTTCGCCGCATCGTGATCGACGGCATAGTGCGAACGGATCCCTACCCGGAAGCGCGCGTCAAGCCGGCGCGCGAAGTGGCCCCGGATGCAATCGAAGTCGATGACCTGGTGTCGCGCGTTGCGTCCGCTGCTGAGACGCTTGCGGAGCTCATCGACCGCATCCCGGATGAAGTACCAGCGATTCTGAAGATGAACATCTCCGATCCCGGACGCTTCGCGGATCTGGCAGCGACGAACATGAACTTCCGCATCGCCGACAAGGACGAGGTACTTCAGCGACTCGATATTGGTCAGCGCCTGCGCTTCATCTTCACGCGGCTCGAGCGCGAGGTTGCGCGGGCACGCGTAGTCGAAGATGTAAAGCGTCAGACCGAGATCAAGATCGAGCAGCATCAACGCGAGTTCTACCTGCGCCAGCAGTTGCGCGCGATTCAGGCGGAGCTTGGGGAGACTGATCCGGGCGAGAAGGAATCAGTTCAACTGCTCCGGCGGGTGGACGAAGCAAACCTTCCAGAGCGTGCGCTCGCCGAGGCCAAGCGCGAGACCGAGCGGTTGCGCATGTTGTCGCCGGCGTCGAGCGAGTATCAGGTAATTCGCACCTATCTCGACTGGATCCTGTCACTTCCGTGGCATTCACGTACGGGCGCGGATCAGATCGAGTTGAAAGCGGTTGAAGAAGCTCTCGACTCGCGACATTACGGATTGAGCGATGCCAAGGAGCGCATCATCGAGTATCTCGCGGTGCGCAAGCTGCGCGGTGGCGAGCAGCACGGCCCAATTCTGTGCTTTGTGGGACCACCGGGCACCGGCAAGACGTCGTTGGGCGAGGCGATTGCCACGTCCATCAGCCGCCAGTTCTATCGAATCTCCGTTGGTGGCGTGCGCGATGAGGCTGAGATTCGCGGGCACCGGCGTACGTACGTCGGCGCTATGCCCGGACTCATCATACAGGCACTACGACGAGTTGGCGTTCGTGACCCTGTGATGATGATCGATGAGATCGACAAGATGACGCAGGGCGGTCCATCCGGCGATCCAACGGCTGCAATGCTGGAAGTTCTGGATCCTTCGCAGAACAAGACTTTCGTCGATCACTATCTCAATCTGCCGTTCGATCTGTCGTCCATACTGTTCATCTGCACGGCCAACAATCTGTTCGACATTCCGCCCGCGTTGCGCGACAGAATGGAGATCATTCGTATCTCCGGCTACACAGTTGAAGAGAAGGTGGAGATTGCGTGGCGGTACTTACTTCCGCGCTTGTTGGAAGATCATGGGATAAGCGACAAGGACATTCAGTTCACTGACGAGACGTTCGCGTTCGTTGCCAATCGATACTCGCGCGAGGCCGGGTTGCGCAACTTCGAGCGAAATCTCGCAGCCATCATGCGCAAGCGCGCGCGCAAGAAGGCGGAGGGCGAAGAAGGGGCATGGATAGTGGATCTCGCCATGGTCAACGAAGTGCTCGGCGTGCCGCGCTACACGCTTGAAGAAGCCGAGATGGAGCCAGAAATAGGTGCTGTTACCGGACTTGCGTGGACCGCAACTGGCGGTGATCTCATGCAGATCGAGGCGTTGCGCATGCCGGGGACGGGACGCCTGATCGTGACCGGGCAGCTAGGCGACGTGATGCGCGAGTCCGTGGATGCCGCCTATTCTTACGTCCGTGCCCGCGGCAAGGAACTCGGGGTGGCCGCCGAGCAATTCAAGGAGACCGACGTTCACATTCACTTCCCTGCGGGAGCGATACCCAAGGACGGCCCGAGTGCCGGCGCGGCGGTAACGCTTGCGATCGCTAGCGTGCTAAGCAGGCGTCCCGTGCGCCGAGACCTCGCGATGACAGGCGAAGTTACGTTGCGTGGCAAGGTCCTCGAGATCGGCGGAGTGAAGGAGAAGGTGCTGGCCGCGTACCGCGCAGGACTGCGCGAAGTGATGATGCCGAAAGCCAACGAGAAGGACCTGCGCGACATTCCGGACGAGGTCCGCAAGGCGATGAAGTTCACCTATGCATCCCACATGGACGACGTCATGCGCGAGGCATTGCTACCTGAAGCCGAATCGTCGTTAGCGGATGCGATCACGGAACCCGATGCGCCAGCCGGAATCGCCGAGCTGGCCGACGTCGCGAGTGCCGAGTCGGAGAGCAGCGCGCGCTGATACCGATTATGTACGCGAATTCGCCAACGTCACAAGGCCCGAGTAAGCGCGTATAGCGCGAGCCCCACCATTCCGCCGACGATCGTGCCGTTGATACGCACGAACTGCAGGTCGCGGCCGATCTGAAGCTCGATCTTGCGCGACGTCTCCTGCGGGTCCCACGCGCTCACGGTGCCGGAAATCAACTGTGCGATCTCCGCGCGTGAAACGTC
The DNA here is from genome assembly GCA_041691775.1 of Gemmatimonadota bacterium. GTDB lineage: Bacteria > Gemmatimonadota > Gemmatimonadetes > Gemmatimonadales > Gemmatimonadaceae > Fen-1247. Next base: position 152,239 of record JBEPUB010000004.1, on the reverse strand, counting down.
TACCGCGGCGAGCACCGCCTGGTCGATCCAGCCGTTCAGCTTGTCCGACAGTATGGGATCTTCGAGCGCGTTGTGCGCCAGTGATGCGATGGCTGCTTCCAGGCGCCCCCCCTCGATCTGCTCGGCTTCGGTGCGCACTGCGTATTCCTTCAGCTTGCGCTTGATGTCGGCCCATATGGTGCCGATAAATTCGCGCATTGCCGCATCGGCGAGCAGCTCGTCCTTCCATGCTTCGGCGTGCGCAATTGTCTCCGGCGATGACTGGAGCCGCTCGATAAAATTCTTGACCGCTTCATCGAACTTGTGGCGCAATGGATGGTCAGGATTGTCACTGACCTCCGCCAGTGTGCGACCGATCCCGCTGACTACACGATCCGAAATACGTTTGTCCACGGCATTGGGAACCCACCACGGCGTCTGTTCCTGAACCTTCTCGCGAATCAGCGTGTCGTTCGCTTCGGTTGCGCGCGCAGCGAGGCGCAGCGCTTCGTCGAGCAGTTCCTGGTGACGTCCGTCAGCCGTGAGTAGCCTGAGCGCTCTGCCGAGGAGTGGTGCGACCTGCACGCTGCGCAGCCGGTCGCCGGCGGTACGCTCGAGAAACGATTGAACGTCCTCGTCCTTGAGCACGTTGGCGGTGGATGTGAGCGCATGCGCGACTGCACGGGTTACGCTACGCGCATTTGCCGGCTCCGACAGCCATTGCGCCACCCGATCCCCGAGCCGCAGCGATGACAATTTGTACGCCACTACCGTGCGATCGAGAAAGTTCTGCTGAACGAAGTTGCCGAGTGCCCGTCCAATACGGTCCTTCCGGGCTGGTATGATTGCCGTGTGCGGTATCGGAATTCCGAGCGGATGACGAAAGAGCGCCGTCACCGCGAACCAGTCCGCAACGCCACCCACCACCGAGGCTTCGGCGGCTGCACGGACGTAACCCAGCCAGACCCAGTCGTGGCCCTGTTGCAGGAAGAGCGTGACGACAAAGATGACCGCCGCACAGACCAGCAGCAGGAGCGCGAACCGCTGCATGCGGACCAGACGCTCGCGTTTGAGGGCCTCGTCGGCAATCGGGGGCGCCGCCGGGAGGAGGGGGGAGCCTGGGCTCGGGACCGTTGGCGGCTCGATCATTGTCACTTCTGAATTTTAATGCGACGGCGACGATAGGCGCATCACAATTATTGGATCCAGTATCCGCCGGCGACGGTAGTATCGTTCCGATGCATCGCAGAATCGTGTCGGACTGGCGGACAAACAGACCGTCGAAGTGTGCAATATCAGTGGCAGACTGCTTGCACTACGCCACAATGAATCGATGGTGTTCGCGGCAATACGATCGTACCCGCGGCGCATCCCCGCCCCGAGACATGTCGGACGTACTCGTTCAATTCGACGAGCCGCAGCTCAGTGCTGACGGCCGAATGTTCATCGCGCAGATTCTGGCCAGCCGGCTTCAGACCGGTCTCTGGGAAGCTTGGATCGAATTTCATCCGCGAATCGGAGGCGATCCCGTACGTACTCGAAGTGAGACTGAACAGCTATCACGAGGCGATCTTCGCTTCTGGGCCGCGGGGGTGACACGCGAGCACTTGAAGGACGCGTTGAGTCGAGCGCTGGCACCGGCCGAACCTACGTCACCGCATGGCGGTACCCGATCCGAGGCTACCGCGCGCGGCAGCGGCGAGCAGGCAGTTTTGGAGACAAACCGGCTCCGCAACGACGATCCGGTCCTCGATCCGATGGCTGCCTATCGGAACTCCGGCGAGTACACGCTCCGCCACGAGTTACGCTCTCTCGATGCCCAGCAGCTCTCCGACATAATCGCGAAGTTCGGTATCGCTGAGATGGATGTCACCGATCTTGCGCGAACCTACGAAGACGCACTTGCCGAACGAATTGTTGCAGACGTGCAACACAATGTAGACAAAAGTGAGACACCTCACCCCGCCCGAGAGAATCGCATCTCAGAGTAGCGGGCCACTCCGCACGCGCAATTGGCGCGAACGGCGCCGAATGTTTTCCACATTCCGTTTGGATCTGAAGCTGTAATTGAAATGATGCGCCGACAAAAATCGCGCGCTAATGCTGCCTCGTAAGCCTGATATTCTGGATAGTGATCGGCGCCGCGACACCGGCTGGCGTGTCTACCAGCAGAACAACTGGTCGTCCATCCACCACCCCGGTGCTAACCCGGACTGACCGCCCGCGGCGGGCCGATCCCCTAGCGCTGTCCGCGCGCTGCGCCATCGTATGGAAGTCTATTGCCTGAGCATCGGTCAACCATACGGAGGCCCACGCGATAGCGGGCCCGTGTGGTGTGTCGAACGTCATGTACCTGTCGCCATTCCAACCCGAGGCTGCCCGCGCGGCGTCATCCACATTGTTGAGCTGTTCATAAAGAAAGAGCCGCGTCTCGAACTCGCCGAGATCGTTTTGGTAGGTTGGCGTAACACCGGCGATTGGCGCAAATGAGACAGTGGTCGGAGCGACACGCCTTTCAAAGAATTCGTTGGGGTGCAGAATCTGCGCGGTGGACGCCGGCAGATCGGTAAACGGCGCACGTCCGGGCTTGCGATCGCGGAAGTTCTTCACAAACTCGGCGCCGCTCAAATACGGAAAGATCAACGTCTCCTGAATCACCATCGGTGCGCTCGCATAGACAGGCATCGCGGACTCGTTGTCGCGGATTGTCTGGCGAACTCTGTCCCATCCACCCGGAAGGCCGACTGCAAGGTTCCCCGGGCCCAGCATTGCTTGGATTTGCTCGTACACAGCCTCACCCTCGAACACCGCCTGTGCCGCAGACTGGCGGTCATTGTCGTTGGTGAGCTTTTGAATTGAGTCGAGGTTCACGTACTGATCCTGGAGCGCGTGAACTAGCTCGTGCGTGACGATGACCTGGGCCGATTCCTTGGGCGAGTCCTTCACTATGTAAAGCACCTTTGTCTCAGGATCGTAGAACCCAACTATCTGTTCGTCGAGGAGATGCGTCATCAATTTGGAGAGATCGAGCGTATCCGGAATCATTCCGAGCAGTTTGTACGCCGCTGATTGACCGGCGATCTCACGCACGTTCGCCGAATCGGTGATCTGCTTGAGCACATAAGCTCGCACCTGGTCTCTGGTGCGGACTTCGATTTTTGGTGGTGTCTTGAAACGCAGCCCGACTGCCTTCTCCACGGCCGGAACCGCCTGCGCGACCAAATCGCCATAGGGGCCGCCCGCATTTTGCGGTGGCCGACGGCACGATGACCCAACGACAAAAAGCGTCAACAATCCGAGGGGTCGCGAAACACCCGCGACCATTTGAACAATTCGCAATGTCATGACGCCATGAAGCGAATGAGATACCAGTGAATCAACGTGTCACCATAGAAGAGTGCCAGTATTGCCGCAGGCGCCAGAAATACACCAAATGGCACGAGCGGAAGCGCAGCCACTTCGGCATCGCCCGCGCTTGTACTGTGCGCTCGTAGTCGGCCAACTGGAAGTACTACACCGAGAAATACGACAACGCCAAGCGCGGCGGCCATGAAGATTGTGAGAAGTGCGCGTTGCGGACCTAGTGCCGCACCCACGACCGCCATGAGAGTTACGTCGCCGAACCCCATAGCCTCACGCTTGAGCGCAGCCTCGCCGAGCCAGCCAGCGATGGCAATCGCGCCGGCGCCCGTCAGGGCGCCCATCATCGCATCGTACGGCGTCGCAAACGCAGACTCGGAGTTGGTGAATACCGCGAGCAGCGCCGTGCCAACGATCCAGACGAGCCCAAAGATCGTAAAGCCGTCGGGAATCACGTAGTGTTTTGCATCGGTGATCGCGATACCGATCATGAGCGTCACGAACGCAGCGACGCGCAGAGTGAGAAACGTTGGCCCAAACAATACCGCGGCGCCGAGCCACACGAGCGCGATGAGCAGCTCGACCAGAGGATATTGCAGTGAGATGGGCGATGCACAACCAGCACACTTTCCACGCAGTGCGATCCATCCCAGGATTGGGACGTTTTCATAAGCGCGAATCGGGCGCTCGCACACTGGACAACGTGAGGGTGGCGTTACCACGGACAGGCCAGCGGGCCACCGGCCGATGCAGACGTTTAGAAACGAGCCGATACAGGCTCCGAACAGAAAGGCGAAGACGCCAGCCACCGCTTCATTCATGCTGTTGTGATCGCATATAGGAGAATTCCAGTGGCGACGGCGACATTGAGCGATTCAACGCCGCGAATCGGAATCGCGACCGTGCGTGCGGCGGCGACGATGAGATCGGCAGACACGCCGCCGGCTTCATTCCCAACGACGATTGCCAGCCCGCTCCCGGCACTCGCCCGGCTGACGGGTTCTCCGTCTGCGCTCGTTGCCCAAATTGGAATCGTTTGAGTCTGGAGAAAGTTTAGTGTGTCAGCGACGCTGGCATGGAAAGCATTGTGGGAGAACAGCGCGCCCATCGCGGACCGCACGACCTTCGGGTTCCAGATGTCAACGGTTCCCGGCAGTGCGACAGTAGCGACGACGCCAAACGCCTCTGCCGTCCGAAGGATCGTTCCGAGGTTTCCGGGGTCCTGAATGCCGTCGAGAATCAGCATGATTTCATGCTCTCCAACGTTCCCGAACGATCGTTCGGGGCGCTCCGCGATGGCGACTATGCCTTGTGGGGCGTCGGTATCAGCCGCAGTCGCCAGCTCGAGCTCGGTGGCTTCGGAAAGCTCGAATCGGCGGTCGCGAGCCGCTGTTCGCACCGCCGCGTCGAGGCTCGCCCCTCGCTCGGTCTCACGCAAGGTCGGCGAGATGATCACAGAACGGACGCGCAATTGCGACGAGAGTAGCTCCTCGATACAGCGCACGCCCTCGGCGATGAACAGGCCAGTGCGCTCGCGCGCTCGCCTGCGCTGGAGATCGCGGGCGACCGAGAGCGGTTTCACGATTGGGCAGTCAGGGGTTGTTCGTGTATTTGCATGGAATAGCTTTTGCCTTTGACAGGCGGGAAATCTACAGCGAGATAGCGAATGAAACGAATCGTGATCCTTATCGCAGCCGTGGTTCTGAGCGGCTGCGCTGTAAGCCAGCAACAGGAAGTTCAGATGGGCCAGCAGTATTCCGCGCAAATTGCGCAGCAATTGCCGCTCATAAACGATCCCGAGATCGTCCGTTACATCAATGTGCTTGGCGACTCGATCGCTCACGTCACGAGCCGCCGCGATCTGGATTGGCACTTCTATGTAGTCAACAGCCAGGAGGTGAACGCGTTTGCGGTTCCTGGCGGCTATGTGTACGTCAATCGTGGCCTGATCGAACGTGCGACCAGTATGGATGAGCTTGCGGGAGTGCTCGGCCATGAGATAGGTCACGTAGTGCGCAGACACACGGTCAAGCAGATGCAGCAGCAGCAGGGCGCAAACATCGGTGTTACCCTCGCCTGCATCCTCACGCAGGTGTGCAACAACGAAGCGAGCAATACCGCGATAAACCTGGGCGCTAACGCGCTCTTCGCGAAGTTCAGCCGCAGTGACGAAGCCCAGGCCGACGAGGAAGGCTTCAAGAACGTCGTGCGAGCGGGGATCTCACCCAATGGCTTGGTCACGATGTTTCAAAAGCTCATCGACGAGCGCAAAGCAACGCCCGGTGCCGTTGACGCGTGGTTTGCGACTCATCCACTCGAAGAGGACCGGATCGCGGACGTTCAGCGACTGATCAACACGCTGACGCCGGCGGAGTTGGCCCCGTTGACCAAGGACTCACAGAATTTTCATACCTTCAAGTCGCGACTGGCGACGCTGCCGGCTGCGCCTATAGCGCGATGAATCCCCGTACCAACGCCTGAAACTGCTCGCCGACACGTGACGTGGTCTGCAACACCTCATTGTGATTCAACGGCGTTTGCTGAATGCCTGCGGCAAGATTGGTGATGCAACTGACGCCGGCAACCCGCATACCGAGCATGCGGGCCATTGTAACTTCGGGAACCGTGGACATGCCCACCGCATCAGCGCCGAGTGTTCGGAGCATGCGCACTTCTGCCGGCGTTTCGTACGCCGGTCCGGGGAGCATTGCGTAAACTCCGTCGCGCAAGGTGATGCCGAGGCGTTGGCCAACGGAATGCAATTTCGCACGAAGCTCAGCGTCGTAAGCGTTTGACATATCCGGGAAACGCACATCCCCTGGCTCCGCAGCCCCGGTCAACGACGACGCGAATGTGAGATTGAGCTGGTCATCAATGACCATCAGGTCACCGGGTACAAAGGTGGTATTCACGCCTCCCGCCGCATTTGACACGAAGAGCGTGCGCGCACCGAGAGCGTGCGCAATCCGGATGGGGAAAGCAGTCAGTTGGAGCGGATGACCTTCGTAGGCATGGAATCGACCAGCAAAAACCGCGACGATTTTTCCGGAAATCTCGCCCACCACTAGCTGTCCCGCGTGACCGGCGACGCTTGCTCCCGGGAGACTCGGTATCTCGCCGTAGGGAACGGCGACACTATCACGAACGTCGCTTGCCAAGCCGCCGAGTCCCGAGCCAAGGACGATCGCTATCTCCGGAGTGACGTCGCCAATGAGCGGCTGAATGATCGTCGCCGCCGCGCGTGCCGCTTCGCCGCCGTATGGTCTCATGCCTGGTATCCCCAATCGCGCTCCAGCTCCGCGCGAACGTTTGCGACAAGGTTGGCGCGCTCGGCGAATGGAAGAAATGACGCCTCGCATGCGTTCATGACGCAACGACACAGCTCGGCCATCGTGAGGTCCAGATCGTTCACCACACGAACGTACTCGTCGGTGAGCGTGACACCACTTATCAGGCGACTGTCCGTATTGATCGTGACGCGGACGCCGGAATCGAGATAGCGCTTGAGCGGGTGCTGCGCATAGCTCGGTACGGCGTGCGTCTGTTCGTTGCTGGTGGGGCACATCTCGAGCGTGATGCCAGTATCCCGTATATACTCAAGCAGCGCCGGGTCCTCTTCCGCCCGAACGCCGTGACCGATGCGCGATGCGTTGCAATCGAACAATGCAGACTCGATAGATTTTGGACCCGCCGCTTCACCGGCGTGGCAGGTTAAGTGGAGGAAGTGCCGCCGCGCGTACGCGAACGCCCCCGCGTGATCCGCGGCAGAGTATTCCGCCTCGGCGCCGGCAAGATCGAACCCTATCACACCGGAATGCATATGACGAACGGCTGCCTGCGCTGCTTCGAGGGAGCGGGACGGATGCCAGTGGCGTAGCGAGCACGTGATAAAACGCGCGATGGTGCCGGATTCGCGCTCGCCGCGCGCGAGGCCGCGCGTGGTCGCTTCGATGACCTCATCGACAGTCAGGTCTCCGTGGATGTTGAGATGCGGAGCGTTTCGGACTTCGATGTAGCGCAGGCCATCGCGACTGGCATCTTCAACCAGTTCATAAGCCACGCGTTCGATCGCCGGAGCCGTCTGAAGGATCGATATCGTCGTGTCAAAACGATGCAGGTAGTCGCCGAGGTCGGATACGTTGTCCGCGCACATGTACGCTCGCAGTTCAGCCGGTTCCTCGCGTGGGAGCGTTATGCCATGCTCTCGGGCGATGTCGAGCATCGTCTCGGGACGCAGTGAGCCGTCGAGATGGCAATGCAGCTCTGCCTTGGGCATGCGTCGAAGTTCATCAGCTGTAACGCGATTCACTTGGAATAGGCTCGTGTTGGAAGGAAGATCGGCAATGTGCCGTCCCGCTCTTTGCGAACGACCAGTTCATGACGTCATGGTCGGACGGGCGGCAGTCCGGGACTGCCGATCCAGAACCAGCAAATGGCGGGTGCGCCGCGACCGCGGCGGCCAACAGGACGACCAGTCCTGAATATGTAAGTCCCAACATCACAATAAGTTATCCGGCCGGTCGATACCCGTAAGCTCCGGGTTGATACCTGGTTGTGACAATGCCCCGCTGCCGCCCGGGCCGCCCGGCGGCGACCTTTCTGGTCGATCATGATTCTAGCCGACGACGACAGCAACGCAAGCAAGGAGCGAATCCTAGTCGTCGATGACGAACCGGACATCGTCGCTCTTGTCGCATACCACCTCGCGCGCGCCGGATACGGTGTATCCACAGCCAGCAGCGGCCCCGAAGCGCTCGCCAAAGCGACCAGCGAGCTTCCCGCGCTTGTCGTACTCGATCTCATGCTGCCTGGCATGTCTGGCTTCGACGTGCTTGAACGCCTTCGTGCTGACCCAGCAACGGCACAAATCGCAGTGCTTACACTAACCGCACGCCGAGAGGAACCCGACCGAGTTCGCGGACTGCTGCTGGGGGCTGATGACTACCTCACCAAGCCGTTCTCGCCGCAAGAGCTGACGCTTAGGGTGGGTGCGATCCTCCGCCGACTGCGCGCGCCGGCCACGTCGCATGTTGACGTTGTAAAGATTGGCCCGGTGCGGATCGACCGTGCAGCTCATGAAGTACACGTGGACGGAGATCGCGTCGATCTCACGCCTACCGAATACAAACTTCTATTGATGCTCGCCGAACGCAGGGGACGGGTGCTGGCGCGAACGCTTCTGCTCGAAACGGTGTGGGAAGCGGCCCCCGACATTCAGACGCGCACAGTTGACATGCACGTGCAGCGTTTGCGCGCAAAATTGGGCCATGCTGGCGACATGATCGAGACCGTGCGCGGGTTCGGCTATCGAGTCAATGCCGGAGCGCCGAAACCTGTGTGACTTGAACCGGGATCAGGGTCCGAGATGAGACTGGGCAACCGGCTTCTGCTCTCGTCCCTGGCTGTGATTATCGCGCTCACGGGAACAGTGGTGCTGATCCTCGACGGCCAACTTCACCGGCGCATTGCAGCTGAGAGCAAGGACGAGCTCGCGCGCGAGGCGCAATTTGTTGCTGCTCAGTGGACGCCGGCTGTGAAGGCTTTGGTGCTTGCGCACACCGCGGGGCAAGCGTTGGGGCATCGGGTAACGCTGATCACGCGCGATGGCGTAGTGCTCGGCGATTCGCAGTTCGATTCGGCGGGCGTCGCCTCACTCCAGAATCACGCACAACGCCCCGAAGTCCTCGTCGCACTTGAAGGTGGGATAGGCTCGTCACGCCGTAAGAGCCCATCGGAAGGCGACAACGAAGTATACGTCGCGGTTCCGGCGCGCCTCGGCGTAGCTCGTGTATCACAAAACACGGCGTCCGCAGATGCGATCTTCAATAGCGCGCTTGGTGACGTGGTATTCGCCGGTGCAACCGCGGCCGTGGTCGCGCTCCTTCTCGCGGCGGTGTTTGCCCGGTCTGTCTCGCGTCCAGTGATTGAGCTCCGCGATGTGGCACGCGCCATCGCGGGCGGGGACCTTTCTCGGCGACCCTCTCTCTCCACTCCGGGAGAAATCGGAGATCTTGCGGCTGCGCTGCACAGCATGTCTGAGCAGCTCGGTGCGCGACTCAAAGGACTGCAAGCCGACGAAACGCTCGTGTCGGCGGTTGTGGAGTCGCTGACCGAGGGCGTGCTCGCCGTGAGCTCACGAAGCACGGTATTGCGCATCAATACTGCGGCGCGAACGATGCTCGGCATACACGATCAAACGCCCTTCTCTCTTGATCACATTCCACGTGAGCGTGTGTTGCACGACGCCCTGGATAACGCTCTCGGCGGCGTCGCGGCTGACGGCGACGCGGTTGAGATCGCCGGAAGGATGATAGCCGTTGCGGCTCGTCCCTTACCGGACGGAGGAGCGGTGTTGGCGCTTACCGACCTCACACAGACTCGCCGCCTCGAAACCGTCAGGCGTGACTTCGTCGCCAATGTGTCGCACGAGCTGCGTACGCCGCTCACTGTCATCGGCGGATTCGCCGAGACACTGGCCGATCCAACTCTCGCCGAATCGGATCGCGCGAGGTTTGCATTGCTGATACAATCCAACACGGCTCGGATGCAACGCATCGTCGATGAGCTGTTGGATCTTTCGCGAATCGAGTCGGGCGGTTGGGTGCCGCGACCCGTCAACGTGGACGTCGCCGAAATCGCGGCAGAGGCGATCGCGTCCAGCGCCCAAGTTGCGCGCGCCAACGAGGTCGTGACCGAGGCGCAGGTTCCCCCGGACGCACGCTGGGTGTACGCCGACAGAACAGCGCTGCGTCAGGTGATCGCGAACCTGGTCGAGAACGCGGTTCGTCACACAGCGCATGGAAGCGTGACCGTGTTCGCTCAGCGAGATGACAAGGGCTACACCTGGGTTGGCGTGCGCGATTCAGGGGTTGGAATCGCGCCTGCGCACCTGCCACGGATCTTCGAGCGCTTTTATCGCTCCGATTCAGCGCGTTCGCGAGAGAGCGGTGGAACGGGGCTGGGACTCGCCATAGTCAAGCACCTCGTTGAAGCACACGGCGGCCAGGTGCGCGCCGAGAGCATACTCGGACGAGGCACTACGGTGAGCGCGTCGTTTCCGCCCGCCGTATCGACACTACGGCAGCCGTGACATAGCCGTTACCGAAAGCGGGGAATTCCGTGATGCAGAGGGGTGATCATTAGGTGTTGGTTCAAACCCTCTCACGGAGTATCCTGTGATTCGACCTGTTCGTATTGTCGCGCTTGCCGCGGCGATGTCAGGTGTATTTCTCTCGACAGCAAGAGCGCAAGCTACGAACCTGACCGGTGCGGGTTCCAGCTTTGCGTATCCGATCTACTCCAAGTGGGCCGCAATGTATGCGGCGAAAACTGGAGTAAAGGTCAACTACCAATCAATTGGATCAAGCGGTGGCATCCGCCAGTTGTCGGACGGAATAGTGGACTTTGGTGCGACCGACGGCCCGATGACCAACGAGCAGCTCTCCAAGGCAAAGGGCGGTCCAATCCTGCACTTCCCGACAGTGCTCGGCGGAGTCGCGGTGACATACAACCTGCCCGGCGTGACGCAGCCACTGAAGCTGACCGGCGAGGTACTCGCGGACATCTTCCTGGGTGGAATTACCAAGTGGAGCGATTCACGCGTCGCAGCGCTCAACCCGGGAGTGAAACTTCCTTCGACTGACGTGATCGTCGTGCACCGCGCCGACGGAAGTGGAACGACGTACATATTCAGTGATTATCTAGCGACGGTGAGCCCGTCGTGGTTGTCCAAGGTCGGACGCGGGCAGAGCCTGAGCTGGCCGGTTGGTCTTGGCGGCAAGGGCAGCGAGGGAGTTACCGGCCAGGTGAAGCAATTGCCAGGCGCAGTGGGCTACGTCGAGTTGTCGTACGCCAAACAGAACAAGCTTCCAGCCGCGCTGATTCGCAATGCCGCCGGTGCGTGGGTGGGCCCGACGCTCGAGTCGGTTACGGCGGCCGCGGCTGGTGCTGCCGCAAAGCTTCCGGCTAATTCGGATTATCGCATCTCGATCGTGAATGCACCAGGAAAGGCCGCCTATCCGATCTCATCGTTTACGTGGATTCTGCTTTACCAGCATCCCGCAGACGCAACCAGGGGGAAGGCGCTCGTCAACTTCCTGCACTGGGCGTACAGCAACGGAGAGTCTGTAGCGTCATCGCTGGACTATTCCCCGCTCCCAGCTACGATGATCAAGCGCCTTCAGGCGCGTCTCAATACCCTGGGCGGACGCTAATCGTGCGTAGGCATCTCTCACTGATGGCGGCCGTGGTGTTCCCGGTCGCCCTCGCAGCACAGAACGCGGCTCCAGCGGATACGGCGAAGCCGGTTCCCAAGGTCACAATTCCGATCGACTTCTCCGGCGTTGTGTTCGGAAACTATCAGTACCAGGGAGCGGCGGGATCGAACAAGGGACAGAACAAGTTCGACGTAGAACGTGCGTACCTGACGTTCAAGATGCCCGCAGGCGACCGTGCAAGTATTCGCGTCACGGGGGACCTGTATCAGCAGACAACACCTGGCAACGACTCGTACTATAAAGGATGGGTTCTGCGCGCGAAGTACGCATATCTGCAGTACGAGTTCTTAAAGGCGACGAAGCCGAGCGACTGGGCGTTCACGAGCCGCATCGGTCTCGTTCATACCATGTTGATCGACCACGAAGAAAACTTCTGGCCGAGATGGATGTCGCTGACACCAGTCGAGCGCGCCGGTTTCTTCTCTTCCGCCGACGCCGGCATAGCGGGCATTGTCACGTTGCCGAACAAAATGGGCGAGCTGTACACGGCAGTCACGAACGGATCCGGCTATGCATCGCGCGAAACCGACCGGTTCAAGGATTACCAGGCGCGCCTGACCCTCACTCCGTTGAGCGCGAGCGACATGTCGTATCTTAAGACGTTCGCGATTGACGGATGGGTTTATCGCGGCGCGCTCGCGAGCAAGTTCGTAAGCGGCGGCACGGGACAGATCGGCCCAGTAAACGGTGGACTGGACCGGAACCGCTACGGTGCATTCGTTGGAATTAGGGATCCACGCCTCGTCGTGGGCGTGGACTACGCACAACGTCAGGATGGAATTGATACGGGCGCAAACACCACGGCGTCACCGCGCGGTGTATCCGACAGCACCGGCCGTCTCGTGGCTGGATATGTTGTCGCGAAGCCGTTCAAGATCATTGACGCTACGTCCACCATTCCACTCGGAATCGTAGCACGATACGACCAGGTAACGCCGAACACATCGACAAGCCCTAAGATCAACACATTCATCGGCGGGCTCACGTGGGACTTGAACTCTCGCTCCGCGATTTCGTTCGACTATCAAGAGGCGACACCGGCGAACGGAGCGCCCGTGGCAGCAACCAAGACGTATTATATGCACTGGGTAGCGAACTTCTAGCAGTCTTGCAACGGGGACAGTGGAAACGCTGTCCCCGTCGCAAGCGCGCTCCGGTGGATCGCGTGTTTCATTCGACGCTCGTCCCAAACGGTGACGCTGCAGAAGCGCCGCGTGTAGCTTCCAGCATGGTCTTTGGCTTATTCGCGCGGCGCCGGCGCGAGCACCTTCGCGCGCAACCCGTTTTGCCGTCGTGGCGCAGGATAGTCGAGCGCAACCTTCCTGCCTTCGGACGTCTCGCTGCCGCCGATCAAACGGAGCTGCTCGGCCATGTGGCCGTGTTTCTGCACGAGAAGTCATTCGAAGGCGCCGGCGGCCTGATGATGACTGATGAGATCCGGGTTACAATCGCCGCGCAGGCGTGCATGTTGCTGCTGCATCGCGAGACGGACTACTATCCGGAGCTCACGTCAATAATCGTATACCCATCCGGCTACACGGCGCATGAAGACCGTTCCTTGGGAGGCGGCATCTGGGAAGAGGGTGACGAGCAACGTCTTGGCCATACGGCGCGTGAGCTGCGCGCGATGGTGCTCGCGTGGGACGCAGCGAAGCAGGGGGCGGCGGATCCGAGCGACGGCAAGAATCTCGTGCTTCATGAATTCGCCCATCAACTCGATTTCGAGAACCTGATAGCCGATGGCACGCCCGCGCTCGAAACGCGCGGCGCGTACATCGCCTGGGCGCGGGTGATGAGCGCTGAGCTCGAAGCGCTGCGCGACGCGGATAGCGCCGGCCTTCCTACGCTGCTGGATCGATACGGCGCGACCAATCCCGCCGAGTTTTTTGCGGTCGCGACGGAAGCGTTCTTCGAGCGGCCGGTATCACTTCGGGCGAGTCATGCTGCCCTTTACACCGAACTCAGCAAATTCTTCCGGCAGGATCCAACCTCATTTTCCGCCGAGCCTCGGGCTTAGAGAAACCGGCCGCAACCGCAGCGGTTCAAGCGCGAGATCGCGGTCACCAGCAGCCTCAGTCATCCTACCATTCTCGCGAATGTGCCGCGCTGATCCCTGTCACAGCACGGGAGAGTTCACGGGCGCGCTGACTGGACCCGAACCACGACGTATCGCCGTGCTCCATTTCGCAGACGAGAGCCAGGGCAGACATTCGGCCATATGGCCAAAGGGCTCACTGAAGGATTGATCGATCGCCTGTCCGCGATTCCCGAGCTGCAGATCAGTAACAAGCCAGCAACAAACCAGACTCAAACGAGCCTCGTACCGGTCGAATACTGCGCCCGGAGATGTTTGGTATCGCTTGTGACAAGCCCGTTACACTCCAACTGCCATTGATAGACGCCGGCCATTCTAGCTTTCAGTATCAAAATGGACGTAATCAATCGGGCTCGCGGGATGGCCAGTCTGGACGCGGGCCGAAAAGGCGCTGCCTCGATTATCGCATCGGACTTCGGCGATCGGGCATACTCGTTCATCACGACCGCGTTCGCAGTCTGCATACCGCTGTTGCTGATCGCAATCGCGGTCGAAATCGGCCGGGCGGCTTGGCCGGCTCTTCATCATTTCGGCTTTGGGTTCCTGACCTCGAGCGAGTGGGACGTCCGGGCCGGAAAGTTTGGCGCCGCACCAGCCATTTTCGGCACGCTCGTGTCCTCGCTTATCACACTACTCATCGCGACTCCGTTAGCGCTCGGTGTCGCGGTCTTTCTTTCGGAATTCGCGCCACGCTGGCTGCAACAACCAGTTGCATTTCTTGTCGACCTGTTAGCGGCAATCCCGAGCGTCGTGTACGGGCTGTGGGGCATCTTCGTGATGATCCCGTTCCTGCGCGAACACGCGATCCCGTTCCTGCGCGACACGATGCACCTTGGCGTTACACCCCTCTTTACTGGTCCGGCGTACGGCCCGAGCATGCTCGCGGCCGGTATCATACTGGCGATCATGGCGCTGCCGTACATCTCGGCGGTGTCTCGCGAAGTTCTCCGCGCCGTCCCTCGCTCACAGCGCGAAGCTGCGCTCGCGCTCGGCGCCACCCGCTGGGAAGTGATCCGCGATGCAGTTGTGCCAAACGCACGCTCCGGCATCATTGGCGGAATCATCCTGGGTCTTGGCCGGGCCCTCGGCGAGACAATGGCAGTGACGATGGTCATTGGCAATCGCGCGGAAATATCGGCGTCGCTGCTCGCTCCCGGATACACCATGGCCTCGCTCATTGCCAACGAATTCAGCGAGGCTAGCAGCGACATGCACCTCTCCGCGTTGATGGCGGTCGGAGCGGTACTATTCGCTATTACGATCGTCGTAAACGCCATTGCCCGATGGTTGGTCTGGAGCGTCTCGGTCAAGGAGGGAGCGTGACTAATTCCATAGTCCCGCGCTCAACACTCGGCAACCGACGTAAGCGTCGGGCTGTAAGTGCGATAATGGTCGGGTTCACATATCTTGCCGCTGGCCTGGCCACACTTCCGCTGCTGCTGATTCTGTTTCACATCGGGAAGGCCGGCGCTGCCTCGCTCAGCCTGGACTTTTTCACCAAGATGCCGCAGCCGGTCGGAGAAGTGGGCGGAGGCATGGCCAATGCGATCACGGGCACTCTGATTCTGATCGGGATCGCGGCAGCCATTGGAGTGCCCATTGGGATTGGAGCGGGACTGTATCTCGCTGAGCACCGGAGCTCTCCGCTCGCGAACACGGTGCGTTTCCTTTCGGACGTGCTTAACGGAATTCCGTCAATCGTAATGGGCATATTCGCATGGCAATTACTCGTGCGGCCAGTCGGACACTTCTCAGCGATGGCTGGCGGCATTGCCCTCGGAGCGATGATCATCCCACTCGTCACGCGCACGACCGAGGAGATGATCCGTCTGGTGCCGAACGCACTCCGCGAGGCCGCGCTGGCGCTCGGCTACCAGCGGTGGCGCACATCGCTTGGCGTGATCCTTCGCACGGCGATGCCGGGAATCGTTACCGGGGCGCTTGTCGCGATCGCGCGCGTCGCCGGAGAAACGGCACCGCTCCTGTTCACAGCATTCGGCAATCAGTTCTGGTCCACAGCGCTGAGGCAGCCGATCGCGGCATTGCCGCTTCAGATCTTCACGTACGCGATAAGCCCGTACGACGAGTGGCATTCACTCGCTTGGGCGGGCGCCCTGGTATTGATCGGAATAGTGCTCGTCATCAGCATCGCGGCGCGCTATGCGACGCGCTCACGCTTCGGAGCGACCGTTGATTGAGACAACAGAAGAAGGACTATGGGCGAGGAGCACCTTCGCCATGCAGGTGACGGCGCACGTCGTCCACAACGCCGACCGGCCTACGGACGCCGACACTCCGTCAACCGTCGCATGTTTGGCCGCCGATGGACTCAATGCGTACTTCGGACGGCAACACGCAGTCAAGGACGTGACACTCGCGCTGGCGGCGAGGAGTGTCACGGCGATCATCGGGCCGTCGGGATGTGGCAAGTCAACTCTGCTGCGCTGCCTTAACCGGATGCACGAAACGGTTCCCGGCGCACGCACCACGGGTAGTGTTACGCTGGATGGCGAACGACTGTACGGCGAAGGCACGAGCGCTATCGCCGTTCGCCGTCATATCGGGATGGTGTTCCAACGACCCACGCCATTCCCCACGATGTCCGTTCGCGACAACGTTGCTGCTGGATTGAGAGTGAGAGGCCGCGGCGTGCCTGCAACCTCGGAAATGGATCTGATTGTAGAGGACGCGCTCCGTCGCGCGGCGCTCTGGGATGAAGTCAAGGACAGGCTTCGCACCGGTGCCGTGACGTTGTCCGGTGGGCAGCAGCAACGCCTGTGCATTGCGCGCGCGCTCGCAACCAAGCCTCGCGTCCTCCTGCTCGACGAGCCCACCGCGTCGCTCGACCCCGCCAGCACACAGAAGATCGAGGAGCTCGTTTACGAACTTCGATCCACCGTCACAGTCGGCATCGTAACACATAACATGCAGCAGGCCGCACGTGTTTCGGATCGCACGGCGTTCATGCTGAACGGCGAACTCCTCGAAGTCGCTCCCACAAACGTACTGTTCACGGCCCCGCGGGATTCGCGGACCGAAGCATACATCACCGGCAGGTTCGGCTGACCGTGTTGGCCGAGCCATTCATCGAGAGCCCATCGGCGACTGGAGCTGTCGAAGCACGGAACTTCTCCTTTTTCTATGGAAAGAAGCAGGCGCTGTTCGATATTTCGCTCGCAATCGAGCCGCGTAGCATCACTGCGCTGATCGGGCCGTCTGGCTGCGGCAAATCCACGTTCCTGCGATCGATTAACCGAATGAACGACACGATCCCCGGTGTTCACCAGACCGGTGAGATGCTTCTTGACGCGAAGGACCTATACACCCATGGAACCGACGTCGTGGCGCTCCGCCAACGCGTGGGGATGGTGTTCCAGCGTTGGAACCCGTTTCCGAAATCCGTTTACGACAACGTGGTGTACGGACCACGCATCAACGGCGTCGCATCAAGACCCCAGCTGGATGAGATAGCGGAAGACGCACTTCGGCGCGCTGGATTATGGGACGAAGTGAAGGATCGCCTCCGCCGCAGCGCGCTCGGACTATCCGGTGGCCAGCAACAGCGCCTTTGTATCGCGCGCGCGCTGGCCAACCAGCCTGAGGTGTTGCTTCTGGACGAACCGGCCAGCGCGCTCGATCCCATAGCTACTGCAAAGGTCGAGCAGTTGTTGCACGAGCTCAAATCAGAACTCACCATCGTGATTGTCACGCACAACCTTCAACAAGCGGCGCGCATTTCCACACGTACCGCCTTCTTCTTTCTCGGCGAGCTCGTAGAGGCGGATAGTACTGATAGAATGTTCACACGCCCGCGTGAACAGCGAACCGACGCTTACATAACAGGGAGGTTTGGATGACCGCCGTCCAGGATCCACCGAATGGCTTTCGCCATTTTCACGACCAGATAGACGAGCTCAAGGCTCGCCTGCTAGCGATGTCTACGCGCGCCGAGGAAATGATCGAACAGGCAGTGGAGGCCCTGCTCCACAACGATCACGGAATTGCCGAAATGGTCGTGGCTAGTGACATCGAGGTCAACGCGCTCGAGGTCGAGATAGAGCAGCGCGCCGTCGCTCTATTGGCACTGCAACAGCCAATGGCTCGGGACCTGCGATTCATAGTAGGCGCAATCAGAGTCTCCAACGACCTGGAGCGGATCGGCGACCACGCTGTCAACATCGCACAGTCGTCGCTGCGATTGATCGAACAGCGCGCGACGCTCGTTCCCGATCCGGAGATCGAGGACATGGCACGCCGCGCGCGTCTCATGCTCAGCGACGCACTTGACGCATTCTTGCGTAGCGACGGAGCACTTGGCCGCCAGGTCTGCGCGGCGGACGACGCGGTTGACGCGCTCCACAATTCCATCTTTCGCATCCTGCTCACACATATGATGGCGGACGCGCGCACGATCACGCCGTCACTTGAATTGTTGCTGGTGAGCCGAAACCTCGAGCGTGTCGCCGATCTCGCTACGAACATCGGTGAGGACGCGGTCTATCTGGCCGAGGGAAAACAGATCAAGCACCACTTCGAGGACTGACCACGCGGGCGGCGTTACATTTCCCGTTATGATCTGGCGGAAGATGTGATGCAGGACGAGCCTGACCGAGTCCCGTCGAGCGCAGCGTCGAGCCCAGCGTCGAGCCCAGCGTCGAGCGCACCGTCGCGGCGGCCGTCGCCGCGGCCGGACGACGTCCGCATCGCCGCGGTCGGAATCGGCTCCAACTCGATTCGTCAGATCGTCGCCGATGTTTCACCGGACGGCGAGATCAGGGTGATCGACGAGATGAAGGCCGCGCCCCGACTTGGTGAAGGCGTCGCGGAAACGGGGCGACTGAGCGAGGCCGCGGTGAGAAACGCGCTCGACGCACTGTTGCGAATGGCGACGCTCACTCGCCAGATGGGCGCCGTACGCACCGAGGCCGTTGCGACAAGCGCCGTGAGGGACGCGGAGAACGGAGCGGATTTCATCGCGGCCGTTCACGACACCACCGGCCTTTCGGTCCGTATTCTCGATGGCGACGAGGAGGCGCTTCTCGCATACAGGAGCGCACTCGCCCATTTCGACCTTGCCGCTGGTCGCGCAGTCGTGATGGACATCGGCGGTGGCTCACTCGAGCTCGCGCTCAGCGCGGACGGTCTCCTGGACGGCCTGATGTCGTTCCCGTTCGGAGCGATCAGCATGACCGAGAAATTCTTCGGCAAGAGCCGCGGCCGCAAGGAGCTGGACGCGCTAAGACGCTTCGTGCGAAAGGAACTCCGCGCGGCAGTCTCACGTCGTGATTGGCATGGCGCGCGGCTCATCGGATCTGGTGGCACCTTTACCAACATGGCGGGAATGATCCTCGCTCGTCAGGGGATCGGTCGCACGTCGAGTGTGCACGGTACCGTGGTGACGCGGGCCGAGTTGGAACACATTCTGGATCTGCTTCAGGGAATGTCGCCATCGGAGCGGCAGACATTCCCGGGGCTATCACCGGCGCGTGCGGACATCATAGTCGCTGCACTCGCTGTCTCCGCCGAAGTCATGGCGCGCATCGAGGCGCGCGAAATGGTCGTGTCCGCCTTTGGGATCCGAGAGGGATTGCTGCTCGAGGCCGCACGCGTCGCGCCCGCGGTAGCGGACACTGCGGAGGCACGCGGCCGGTCGGTGTTGCAACTCGCGGAGCGATCGCATTACGAGGCTCCGCACGCGCAGCAGGTACAGCGCATCGCCCTCAAGATGTTCGACGCGCTTGCAGGCAAGTTGGAACTGGGCGTGAGCGATCGGTTGGTGCTCGCCGATGCTGCGCTGCTGCACGACATCGGCTATCACATAAACTTCGAAGCTCACCACAAGCACTCGTATCATCTCATTGTCCACGCCGAGCTTCTCGGGATGACGCCTGCCGAACGAGTGATGGTAGCCAACGTTGCTCGATACCACAGAGGCGCGCCACCAAAACGCGAGCATCGCGCATACGCAGGTCTCGACCGGCAGCTCAGGCGCAGAATCAAGCGGCTCGCGGCGATTCTACGCGTCGCCGACGGCCTGGACCGTGGCCATGCCGGCGCGGTGGAGGACATACACGTGGAATTGAGTCGGTCCGAGTTGGACATCCGGGCCATTCCGGCATCCGATTCCTACGACCTCAGGCTGGAACTCTGGGGCGCCGCCAGGAAGTCCGGTCTCCTCGAGGAAGTGCTCGGCGTCCCTGTACGGATCGAAGTCGCGTAGCGGCGCGGCGCCCACTCCGAGCGCCGAGTACGCCACGTAGCGGGCGTCGTCCTATATTTGAGGGGTGAGCAAGCATTCCATAGTCCGGGATTTCGGCACCGTGGACCGGGTCGGGATCGAAGAGCGAGTGGCCAAATTCACCACGCGCAGCATCAAGAAAAAGTCCAAGATGTGGGGCCTCCACACCGCGGTCTCGATGGTCGATTTGACCACCCTCGAGGGAAAGGACACTCCTGGGAAGGTCGCATCCCTCTGCCAGAAGGCGCGGCAACCCAGCGAGGACAACAGCATCCCTCCTGTTGCCGCAGTTTGCATATATCCGTCGCTGATCAAGGAAGCACGCAAGCATCTCGCCGACTCACCCATCAAGATCGCATCGGTCGCGACAGCATTCCCCTCCGGACAGAGCTCACTCAAGGTGAGGCTGCAGGAAGTGAAGTACGCGGTCAACGCCGGAGCCGACGAAATCGACATGGTGATCAATCGCGGTCTGTTCCTGTCCGGCGAATACGACGCGATGCAGGACGAGATCGCCGCGGTTGTCGAAGCATGCGGCGACGCGGCGCTCAAGGTTATCCTGGAGGTTGCCGAGCTCGAGACGTACGACAACATTCGCGCTGCATCGTTCATCGCGATGCAGGTGCTGCGGCCTGGCGACTTCATCAAGACGAGCACTGGTAAGGTCGGGACGAGCGCAACGCTTGCCAACACACAAGTGATGCTCGAAGCGATTCGCGACTTCTATCTCGACACCGGTGTCGCAATTGGAATGAAGCCAGCCGGCGGCATCAAGACCGCCAAACAGGCGCTGCATTACCTGGTCGCCGTCAAGGAAACGCTCGGTGATGCGTGGCTCAACTCGTCGCGCTATCGTTTTGGCGCGAGCTCACTGCTGAACGACCTGCTTCGTCAGATTCACAAGCAAAAATGCGGCGCCTATCAGGCTCCGTACTATTTCTCCGATGCCGCTGAGAGCTACTGAAAATGGCAATCACGCTAGATCCATCCGAAAAAGACTCCGGATCCAAGGAGTTGAAGAAAAAGAACGGACACAAGCAAGGCGTGCCCGAGCTGATCTTTGGCGACCTGTGGGAATACGACCCCGCGCCGGAAACCGCCGACCCGCGGATTCGGCAACGCTACGACCTGTTCATCGGTGGCCGTTTCATCGCACCGCAGTCGGGCGACTACTTCGAGTCGATCAATCCCGCAACGGAGCAGGTTGTCACCCAGATCGCAGTCGCCAGTGCGGCCGATGTCGATTCAGCTTACGTCGCGGCGCAGATGGCGTACGAGACTGTGTGGCGCACCATGCCGGGCCGCGAGCGCGGCAAGTACATCTATCGCATCGCGCGGCTCTTGCAGGATCGTGCTCGCGAATTTGCCGTCGCCGAATCGATCGACGGTGGCAAGCCAATCAAGGAATCGCGTGACTTTGATGTGCCGATGGCGGCGGCGCACTTTTTCTACCACGCTGGCTGGGCGGACAAGCTCGCGTACGTAGCTCCGGGTCGCACGGTCAATCCAATCGGTGTAGTGGGCCAGGTAATTCCGTGGAATTTCCCACTGCTGATGTTGGCGTGGAAGATCGCGCCCGCGATTGCGACGGGAAACTGCGTGGTGATCAAGCCAGCGGAGACTACATCCGCGACAGCCATGAAGTTCGCGGAGCTGCTGCAGGAAGCTGAGCTACCGGACGGCGTGGTCAACATAGTAACCGGTGCGAGCGAAACAGGCGCCGCGCTCACCGGTCACCCCGCCGCGCGCAAGATCGCGTTCACCGGCTCTACCGAAGTCGGAAAGAAAATCATGCGCCAGCTCGCAGAACGCGGCACGCGCATGACCATGGAGCTTGGCGGCAAGGCAGCCAACATCGTCTTTGAAGATTCGCCCATCGACCAGGCTGTGGAAGGCGTCGTGCACGGAATCTTCTTCAACCAGGGTCATGTGTGCTGCGCCGGCAGCCGGCTGCTGGTCCAGGAATCGATTGCCGACGCCTTTGTGCACAAGCTGAGGCTGCGCATGGAAAGCCTGCGTGTCGGCGATCCGCTCGACAAGAACACAGATATCGGCGCCATCAACTCACGCGAGCAGCTCGACAGAATATGTGAGCTCGTCGAGAGCGGTGTCGCCGAAGGCGCCCGGTTGTACCAGCCTTCGTGCTCGCTTCCGTCTCGCGGCTTCTTCTTCCGCCCCACGCTGTTCACCGAAGTCACGCAGAGTCACCGCATCGCGCGAGAGGAGATATTCGGCCCTGTGCTCAGCATCCTCACGTTCCGAACAATGGACGAGGCGATCGAGAAGGCGAACAACACGATGTACGGGCTTTCAGCGGGCGTGTGGACCGATAAGGGCTCACGAATCCTTCGCATGGCAGCGGAATTGAAAGCGGGAGTTGTGTGGGCCAACACGTTCAACAAGTTCGATCCCGCGTCGCCTTTCGGCGGCTACAAGGAATCTGGTTTCGGACGCGAGGGCGGCCGTCAGGGTTTGCTCGACTACCTGGAGCTGTCATGACCGCGCGCATCCCTGTCGTCAAGACACCCAAGGTTTACGTCGGCGGAGCGTTCATCCGCTCCGAGAGCGGACGCACCTTTCCAGTCTACGACAGCGGCGGCCAGTTTGTCGCCAACGTTCCGCAGTGCACACGCAAGGATCTTCGCAATGCGGTGGAAGCCGCAGCGAAAGCGGGGCCAGCCTGGTCCGGGCGCACGCCGTACAATCGCGGGCAGATCGTGTATCGCCTGGCGGAAATGCTGGAGGCACGGGCTGACGAAATGACCAGCGTGTTGCGCCAGTTCTCACCAGCGTGGACCTCCGCGGCAGAGCGCGAAGTGAGTGAAACCGTTGACCGGTTGGTGCATTACGCCGGTTGGGCAGACAAGTACGAGCAGATTCTTGGAAGCGCGAATCCCGTTGCGGCCCCGTTTTTCAACTTTACGCTCACCGAGCCCGTCGGCGTAATCGGCATCATCGCCTCCGACGCGTCGCCGCTGCTCGGACTGATGACACAGGCAGCAGCAGCAATCGTGAGCGGCAATACAATCGTCGCGCTCGCATCTGAGGCCACCCCGTACCCTGCCATTTCTCTGGGAGAGATGCTCGCGACATCGGACCTTCCGGATGGCGTGGTGAACATCATTACTGGTTACCGGAGGGAACTAATTCCAACCTTCGCGACTCACACGCACATCCGCGGCATTGATGCGGTCGCAACTGGAGATGACGCCACATCGCTGCGCCGCGGCGCAGCGGATAGCGTTAAGCGCGTGAAAGTACGCCAGCCGGATATCGACTGGTCCGCGGAGAGCAACGAAAGCGTGTATGAGATCCGTAACTTCGTGGAATTCAAGACTGTCTGGCACCCGATAGGAGCGTAGCGCCGTCAAGAGCGTTTCCGCTACGCTGGGAAACGCCGGCTCCGGATAGTCCTTCTACGCTACGCTCTGCGCGACACC
Source organism: Gemmatimonadota bacterium (assembly GCA_041691775.1). Taxonomy (GTDB): domain Bacteria; phylum Gemmatimonadota; class Gemmatimonadetes; order Gemmatimonadales; family Gemmatimonadaceae; genus Fen-1247. The sequence continues at coordinate 128,851 of JBEPUB010000004.1, read as the reverse complement.
TGTGGCGCGCGCACTTCCTCCGGGCGCGACTCCGGCACTTCACCCCACGGATCGCGCAGGAAGATTTCCTGAGTCGCGCGTATCGGGCCGCCGTTCGGACTCCGTTGAGTATACCCGCCATCCGCCGCTAGATCCCACGCCTCGCGATTGTCCTCGAGCGATGTAATCAATAGCGAATGCAGTTTTTCGTGCAGCAACACGTCGTCCACCGGCACAATGGCCTCGACACGACGGTCGAAGTTCCGCGTCATCCAGTCGGCGGAGCCGATGTAGTACTCCGGCTCCGTATCGTTCGCGAAAAAGAATAGCCGCGAATGCTCCAGAAAACGACCGATCACGCTGATTACGCGAATGTTCTCGCTCGCCCCTTCGACTCCGGGCCGGAGGCAGCAAATGCCGCGCACAATGAGATCGATTTCCACACCCGCACGCGAAGCGTCGTACAGCGCCTCAATTATCTGCTCGTCGACTATTGAGTTCATCTTGGCAATTATGCGAGCCGGCTTTCCGGCCCGCGCCAGATCAGCTTCACGCGCGATCATTTCGCGCAGCCGCTCGCGCATGTTCGCCGGCGCTACGAGAATCTTGCGATACAAACGCTGACGCGAAAAGCCCGTGAGCGCATTGAACAGATCGGTGGTGTCGGCGCCGATCGATCGGCTCGCAGTGAAAAGGCCGAGGTCGGTGTACAACCGCGCCGTTTTCGAGTTGTAGTTACCGGTCCCGACATGCACGTACCTGCGAATCCCGTCGGGATCTCGTCGCACGACTAGCGTGGTCTTGGCGTGAGTCTTGAGACCGGGCAATCCATACGCCACGTGCACACCGTAATCTTCGAGTGTGCGTGCCCACGTGATGTTGTTCGCTTCGTCGAACCGGGCCTGCAGCTCCACCAGCACCGCGACCTGCTTGCCACCCTCGGCGGCATCTGTGAGCGCTCGCACGATGGGCGTGTCGCCAGACGTGCGGTACAGCGTCATCTTGATCGCGAGCACGTCCGGGTCGACCGCCGCGGCCTGAACGAACTGCTCCACGCTAGCGGTAAACGACTCGTACGGATGGTGCACCAACAGATCCCGTTCCCGGATGACATCAAATATGGACCGCGTCGTGTCACGCAGGCGCGACGGTGTCACAGCCGCAAATGGCGGGTCCCGCAGCTCCGGAATATCCAGCGTCGCCAGGGCCATGAGATCGCCAAGCTCGAGCAACGCGCCTCCGTCAACTACGTCTTCTGGTGTGAGCGCGAATTCCGGCGTCTGCTCTTCACGAAGCTCGTCAACCAAAATCGCGCGAATCTCGTCCGGTACGCCAGTCTGAACCTCCACGCGCACGACCTCTGTGAAGCGACGCTGAAAAACCTGCTCCTCGATCGCCGTCAGAAGGTCTTCGGTTTCGTCGGATGCCTTCACCTCCAGGTCCGAATAGCGCGTTACGCGGAATACCCAACTGCCGAGAATCTCCATTCCTGGAAACAGTGCTCCCAGGTTGGCGCTGATCACCTGCTCCAGCGGCACAAAATGATTCGCGCGCCCAACTGAGACCCAGCGAGGCAAGCTCTTGGGAACCTTCACACGCGCGAAACGCTCCGTCTTTGCGTCGGGGTCATACAGCTGAACCGCGAGCGACAGCGACAAGTTCGATATGTATGGAAATGGATGCGTGGGGTCCACCGCGAGCGGTGTGAGGACCGGGAAGATGTCGGACTCGAAAAAGTCGTCCACAACTTGCCACTCGCCTGAGCTGAGCCCACTCATCGTCAACAGGCGCACGCCGTGAGTTTCGAGCGCCGGAAGTATGAGATCGTGCAGGCAATGCTGTTGCATCCCGACAAGCTCGAGGATGCGCGCGCGAATAGCGCCTACCAGCTCGGCGGGCGTCATTCCGTCCGGGCCGGTCGGCGCAGTGACTCCAGCCAGTAGCTGCCGTCGCAATCCAGCCACCCGAACCATGTAAAACTCGTCCAAGTTCGTGCTGAAGATTGAGAGGAACTTGAGACGCTCGAGCAACGGGTTGCGCGAGTCGAACGCTTCGTTGAGGACCCGAGCGTTGAACGCGAGCCAGCTCATCTCGCGATTAATGAACAACTGAGGATCCGCACCCATCTAGATCTTGACGATCGAGGCCAGCAGCCAGTAAGCGCCGGCCGCCATGATACCGGCCGCGGGAATTGTAACAATCCAGGCCCAGACTATCCGGCGCGCGAGCCCCCACCTTACCGCTGACAGCCGGGTGGTCGCGCCGACTCCCACAATTGCACCGGTGATCGTGTGGGTCGTGCTCACCGGAATTCCGAACGCGGTGGCTCCCAGAATCGTGAGTGCGCCCGCCGTTTCGGCCGCAAAGCCGCCCACCGGGCGAAGTTTCGTGATCCGGCGGCCCATTGTCGCCACGATCCGCCAGCCACCGAACAGCGTTCCAAGCGAGATGGCGGTGTAGGCCGTTACCTCGACCCAGAACGGAACGCCATTCGCGTTGTCGACATACAGGTACCCCAGCCACCCGGTCTGATGCGCGGTAAGAGCACGCACCGACACTAACAGGCCGACAATGATTCCCATTGTCTTCTGCGCATCGTTGCCCCCGTGCGCCAGCGACAGCAGCGCCGAGCTGCCGAGCTGCATAACGCGAAACAACCTGTCGGCTTTGCCAGGGTTCGCGCGCCGGAAACCCCAGTAGATCGCCGTCATCAACAACAGTCCCACGATCAGACCGACGATGGGCGAGATGACGATGAACGACAACGTCTCGATCCACTTGCGCCCCCAGACGATCGCAGCCCATCCAGCCTTCGCGATTGCCGCGCCGGCATAGCCACCAATCAGCGCGTGCGACGAGCTCGATGGAATTCCGTATGCCCAAGTGATGAGGTTCCATGCGATCGCGCCAATCAACGCGGCAAGGACGACATTCGGATTCACAATCGCGACGTCGATCATGCCGCTGCCGACCGTCTTGGCCACCGCCGTGCCCACGGTGAAGAGCGCCAGAAAGTTGAACGATGCGGCCCACACGACCGCCGCAACGGGACTCAATACGCGTGTCCCAACTATCGTCGCGATGGAGTTGGCCGAGTCGTGGAAGCCGTTGCTGAAATCGAAGACGAACGCGACGATAATTATCGCGACGACGTAACCAATCACACGCTATCCGTTCTTGAGTGCGATCGATTGCAGGACGTTCGTAACGTCTTCTGCCTGATCCAGCGCGTCCTCGACCTTGTCGTAAAGCTCCTTCCACTTGATCACTTCAATCGCGTCCAGAGCACCGTCGAAGAGCGCGCCCATCGATTCGTGATAAATGGCGTCGCCTTCCTCCTCGAGCTTCTTTAGCTCCTGAGCCTTGATGTTCACGATCTTCGGATCCTTCATGTTGCGCACGGCTTCTTCGACCTGCGTTGCGGCGCGCACCATGACGTCCGACAGCGTCACCGCCGCCTGATGTACCGTAGTTATGCGGAAGATCTCGACTCGCCTGGCTGCGCCGTCGAGCAAGTCCACAACCTCGTCCAGTGCCGACGCAAGTTGATGAATGTCTTCCCGGTCGAACGGAGTAATGAACGTGCGATCCAGCCGATCGATGATCTCGCGCGTGATCTCATCGGCCTCGTGTTCCGCGGCCTTGATCGCCTGCACGTGATCGCCGTGCCGTTCCGGCTCCCTGAAGAGTTGGTTCAACAATCTCGCCGCGAGCGACAAGCGTTCGGCTAGCTGCGTGAATAGTTCGTAAAACTGCTCATCGCGGGGAATCAGACGCACACTTCTCTCCGAATCGGATAACGCTGGGGCTCATCTCTGTCGGACACTGGCAGGCACCGGCAGACGCCGACATCTCGGCCGACATCGCCGCCGATGGCCGCGTACGACTGTGGACGCTGCGTGTACGAAGTTAGCCTCTCACCAGTGGTGCAGCCACCGCACCACGCGAAGTAAAGAACTTGATGAGGAGCAATCCTGCTACGAAACCGCCCACGTGTGCCCAGACCGCCACGCCACCCGACACTTCCGATCGCATTGGCCCAACGGTCATGAGTCCTTCAAATAGTTGGAGCAGGAACCAGTAGATAAGCACAATCCAGGCCCGTACATCGGCCAGGATAATGAAGAAGAACATCTTCACTCTGACATTGGGATAGAGCAGAAGGAACGCCCCCATCACCCCCGAGATCGCGCCGGACGCCCCCACAGTCGGAACCGGCGACCCGGGATCCGAGGCGATCTGCGCCAGGCCCGCCGCCACCCCGCAGATCAGATAAAAGGCCAGGTACCGTCCGTGACCCATCGTATCCTCGATCCCTCGCCCGAAAACCCACAGGAACAACATGTTACCCAGTAGATGGGTCCAGCTCCCGTGCAGAAAAATCGAGATTAGAGGAGTAAGGATGTTGATCGCATCGTTGTCCACGACGCAGGCGAGACCAGGGCCAAGTGGCACCGCCAGTCCTATTGGCGCCGCGTGGGTCAGCTCGCCCGGGACCATTCCGAGATTGCACACGGTCGTGGCCAGCTGGACCGGGTCCTGCCCTGCCCCCTGGACCAATATCCAGACCGCTATCGTCGCCCCGATTATCAGGTAGTTCATCCACCCGACCCGCCTACTCGGCAGACTAGTTCCGACGGGAATCATGCGTTTGCGCTCGACTGCGCCATTCTGGCAGGAAAGTTGGGCATTCTGGTTGCTCTAGAGATACGCGCAGACAGCACACTGCAGAAGACAATAGCGGCACCGGTTGACCTCTGGCCAACGGCGTCGATTTTCACCCGAACCAGAAAATACAGTCATGGCAGAAAAAGTCATCGGCATCGACCTCGGCACCACCAACTCCGTCGTTTCAGTCATGGAAGGCGGAGACCCCGTTGTGATTCCAAACGCCGAGGGCGGAAGAACTACGCCGTCGGTCGTTGCATTCGCTAAGGACGGCGAGCGCCTTGTCGGACAGATCGCCAAGCGTCAGGCAGTAACCAACCCCACCAATACCGTTTTCTCGATCAAGCGCTTCATGGGCCGCAAGCTCAGCGAGATAAGCGAGGAAAAGACCCGCGTACCGTACAAGGTAGAAGCGGGCCCGAACGAGATGGTAGTCGTCGAAGTCCAGGGAAAGAAGTTCACGCCTCCGGAAATCTCAGCGATGATCCTTCAGAAGATGAAGCAGACCGCTGAGGATTATCTTGGACAGAAAGTGACCAAGGCGGTAATCACAGTTCCGGCTTACTTCAACGATTCACAGCGCCAGGCCACCAAGGACGCAGGAAAGATCGCCGGCCTGGACGTGCTCCGCATCATCAACGAGCCAACGGCCGCCGCGCTCGCTTACGGCCTCGACAAGAAGAAGGATGAGAAGGTCGCAGTGTTCGATCTCGGCGGTGGTACGTATGACATCTCCGTGCTCGAGCTCTACGACGTTGAGGGGTCGCGCCAGTTCGAAGTCAAGTCAACCAACGGTGACACGCACCTTGGCGGCGACGATTTCGATCAACGCGTAATCGATTGGCTCGTCACCGAATTCAAGCGCGATCAGGCCATAGATCTGTCCAAGGATCCAATGGCGCTTCAACGCTTGAAGGAAGCGGCCGAAAAGGCAAAGATGGAGCTGTCCACCACGCAATCGACCGACATCAACCTGCCGTTCATCACGGCCGATCAGTCTGGACCCAAGCACCTCAACTATTCGCTGACGCGCGCCAAGTTCGAACAGCTCGTTGACGATCTCATCAAGCGCGTAATTCCGCCCATGCAGCAGGCGTTGAAGGACGCCGGCATTCAGCCGAACGAGATCGACGAAGTTCTGCTCGTCGGCGGCTCGACGCGCATTCCAAAGATCCAGGATGAGGTCAAGAAATTCTTCGGCAAGGAACCGAACAAGGGCGTGAATCCTGACGAAGTCGTCGCGATCGGCGCTGCCGTTCAGGGCGCGGTGCTTACCGGCGAACAGAAGGACGTGCTGCTGCTCGACGTCACACCGTTGTCGCTCGGCATCGAGACGCTCGGCGGCGTGATGACTGTTCTGATTCCGCGCAACACCACGATTCCAACCAAGAAGTCGGAAACGTTCTCGACCGCCGATGACAATCAGTCGACTGTTGAGATCCACGTGTTGCAGGGTGAGCGCGAGCTCGCTACCTACAACAAGACAATCGGCAAGTTCCAACTCACAGGAATTCCGCCCGCAGCGCGCGGCGTGCCGCAAGTTGAAGTGACGTTCGACATCGACGCGAACGGTATCCTCAACGTCACGGCAAAGGACAAGGCGACCAGCAAGGAGCAGAAGATCCGCATCGAAGCATCAAGCGGGTTGAGTGACTCCGAGATCGATCGCATGGTCAAGGACGCAGAGAAGAACGCAACAGAGGACAAGACGCGACGCGAGCAGATCGATGCACGCAACCGCCTGGACTCGCTTGCGTATGAAGTAGAGAAGAACTCCAAGGAATGGGGCGACAAGCTCGGCGAAGACATGCACAAGCGCCTCGCGGAAGGCGTCGAGAAAGCGCGCACAGCGCTGCGCGGCGACGACGTCGGTGCCATCAACTCGGCAGCCGAAGAGCTGAGCAAGCTGTACAGTGAGGCTGGCCAGGCGTTCTATCAGGCGCAGAACCAGACAGCCCAGCCGGGCGAGCCTGCAGCTGCGCCGGAGGCTGAGAAGCCAGCCGATGACAACGTGGTCGAGGCCGACTACGAGATCGTGGACGACACCAAGAAGTAGGTGACGTGATTCAACTGCCCGTAAGTTGAAAAAACAGGAGGTCCCAATACGGGGGGACCTCCTGTTTTTGGCTTACCGTACGAAAGCAGACGTTTGTCCCGGCCGAGGGGCCGCTTCGCCGTCGCTGGTTCGCTATGTTCGAAAAGAACCGAACAGCTTCAGCGGGGTTTAAGATACGAGGACGGCCAAAGGCAGTCCTTCTTGGATTCCTCATCACCTCAAGTTGCTATATGCCTCACATATCATCGCGCGTTCGCTGGGGAACAGCGGTCGCGATAGCATTCGTCGGTGGCGTTGTACTAGCGTCCGGCAAAGGATGGACACGCCTCGGCTTCGCGCAGGACGGTTCGTCAGCCGCGACCAACGCGGTCAACCCCGCGCCGGGTGACGGCTTCGCCGCGATCGCGGACCGTGCCACGCCGGCGGTAGTTTCCATTCAGGTCGACACAAAGTCGCGCGTCACACCGGCCAGGATGCGGCAGCAGATTCCCCCGGGAATGATCCCACCCGGCATGGAACAGTACTTCGACTTCGGCCAACCGCAACAGCAGCGTCCCTCAGTCCAGGAAGCCAGTGGATCCGGCTTCATAGTCACCAAAGACGGCTACATCCTTACCAACAATCACGTAATCACCGGAATGGACCACACTACCGTGGCCGACCGAATAAACGTGAAACTTCTCGACGGTCGCGTCTTCACCGCCAAAGTAGTTGGAAACGATCCCACGACTGATGTCGCCGTGCTCAAGATCGACGGCAACAACCTGCCAACCATACCGCTTGGCGACGACACCAAGGCGCGTGTGGGTGAATGGGTACTCGCGATCGGCAACCCACTCGGCGTGCTCGACTTCACCGTCACCGCTGGCATCGTGAGCGCGAAGAACCGGTCACTTCCCGGCCTGCTCGGCAACGATCGTTACGCGATCTCCGATCTCATCCAGACAGACGCCGCAATCAATCCCGGAAACTCGGGCGGTCCCCTGGTCAACACTCGCGGCGAGGTCATTGGCATCAACAACGCTATCGCGAGCGAGACGGGTTACTACGCAGGATACGGCTTCGCCGTTCCGATAACGCTCGCGAAGAAGGTCATGGACGACATAATTGCGCATGGCCACGTTCGCTTCGGAATTCTTGGCGTCGCGATAACAGAAGTTGACGCAGATGCAGCCGCAGTCGCGAAACTCGATCACGTCTACGGGGTGCTGGTGCAGGGCTTCATTCCCGACAATGCCGACAATCCGTCGCGCAAGGCGGGATTGCAGGAGGGCGACGTTATCATCAGCGCCGATGGCAAGACTGCGGATCGCGTGAGCTCGCTTCAACGCGTTGTGCGCAATCATGCTCCGGGCGAGACGGTTCATCTCGAGTTCGTTCGGTACGGCAAGAAGATGACCGCAGACGTGAAGCTTGCGCCGCGGCCGAGTGATTCCACAGTTGTACGCACAGGCGCCAATCCTGCGCCAAGCAATGCTGTAGCCGGAACCAAGCTAGGCGTTTCGCTCGCGCCGCTGCCGCCACCAGAGCAGCGCCCGCGCGGATTCCCGAACCACGGAGTGCTCGTTACCGATGTCGTGAGCCTCGGGCCCTCATACGGCCCCGGAAAGCTGGCGCCTGGAATGGTGATTACGGAGGTGTTGTATCCGACGCCTCGCAGGGCCATCAATTCCGTCGCCGATCTGCAGTCGATCCTCGCGTCGCTCAAATCGGGTGATTACATCAGCCTGAACGTTGCGCAGCCAGACGGTCGCGGCGCTGCTGTGAACAGTGTCGTGAACATTCGCCTGGGTCAGTAGAAAGGAGATCCTTTCTTTGGGGGAGTCGTGTACGGCTGGATGCCGCAGTGTACCCCGGCCGTACACGACTGCTTATTTTGGTACAGCTACGCGCGAGGATGGCGAAATTGGTAGACGCACCAGCCTTAGGAGCTGGCGGTTAACACCTTGGGGGTTCGAGTCCCCCTCCTCGCATTGGTAAGGGCCGCGCCGATTGCTAGCGTCGAAACATTCACGGCGAATTGATCATTGCAGCAACCGCTGGCCATGCGATGCGGGTGAAATGATTGGTGTTCCAAGTATAAACCGCGCTCGCGCCACACTTTTCAGCGCACTTCAAGATCAGTGCGTCATAGACCTGTCCGCTCCGCGCGCCTACCGCAGCGACGTGCCTAACGACCCAGAGATATTCTTGGGTCGTCAGCGATACGGGCTTCAGCCGCCGAGCTGCCTGCTCCACGCTCGCTAGAACGTCTTCGAGGCGCCGCATTCCAGGGACACGCAGCGCGCTTATCACCGCGTACATCTCCGCCAAAGAATGCGCCGCGCAATACGCCTGCTCTTGCTCCAGCTTTCCCATCAGTTTCATCGAACGCGCATGATGCTGGTGCGTAGCGTCTGAGACTGCGATCAGAACTGACGTGTCGCAGAAGAATGTCACTCGTGGTTACTCTTCGCCTCTAATGACACGTGATCGTTGGGCCCGCATTTCATCAATCGCGGCGACCGGATCGATCGATTCATCGACTCCCGATTGAAAGACCAGCCAGCCACTGGCGGTCCGGACCAGGGGAACGGGCTCTCCTTTGGGACGCAGAACAATCCCGTCCGCCGTATCGCTCACTTCGAGTTGGTGCGGTCCATCCGCCAGTCCGTAGCGCTCGCGAACCGCCTTGGGAAGCACGACGCGACCCGCCGCATCCATTCCAATGGTATAGCTCATACCATAACTATGGCATCGCATCCTGACTCTGTCAACGACTGCCGAACCGGTGTTTCGAGACCGATCGGAAACCGCGTTGCTACACGGCTATATTGCACGAATGGAGATCCAACTCACCCCAAAGACCACCACAGGCGTTGACCGCGCCGTTGAAGTGACGGTTCCGGCTGCGGAAGTGGCTGCCGCTGAAGCTCAGACCACCAAGCGATACGCCTCACAGGCCCGCCTGCCCGGCTTTCGGCCTGGCAAGGCACCCGCCGCGGTTGTCCGCAAGAAGTTCGCTGAAGCAATCCGCAACGAGACTATCGAATCGGTGGTACGTGAGGCTTACAAGGAGATTGTTGAGAAAGACAACATCCAGGTCGCTTCCCAGCCGCACATTCACGACCTCAAGTTCGAGGAAGGATCGCCGCTCACCTTTGAGTTCCATTACGAGGTGCGGCCCACGGTCGATCTCGTACGAACCAATGGGTTCAAGGTTCGGCGCGAGTCTGCATCGGTCACTGACGATCAGCTTCAGGAGCAGATCGACCGCCTTCGCGATGAGCGCGCTGCATGGGCGCCGATCGAGACCAAGCCGATCGAAGGTGACATGGTGAGCGTTGGTCTCTCAGTCGCTGACACTGATGGCAGTCTCGCCGAGCCACGCGACGTGTCACTCGTACTCGGTGATGGGAAAGCGATCGCGGGAATCGAGGAGTTGATAATGGAAGCCGCTCCAGGCGAGACTGTCGAGCGCTCCGTGCGCTGGCCTGAGGATTTCCCGGAGGAAGCACAGCGCGGCCAGACCAAGACCGTTCGCGCGACGGTGCACGAGGTTAAGCGCAAGTCCATGCCCGCACTGGACGACGCATTCGCACGCGAGGTCGGTGACTTTGATTCAGCCGACGCGCTTCGCACAGCCGTGCGCGACGACATGCAGAAATTCGCCGTGCGCGAAGCGGAGTCGCATCTGCGTCAGCATCTGATCGACGAGATCATCTCCGCCAATCCGTTCGATGTTCCGCGCAGTTGGGTTGGCCAACTAGTAGACAATTACGCCGAGACTTACCAGGTTCCGGTGGATCAGCGCGCACAATTCGACACGGAATTCGGCCAGGTCGCGGTGCGCCAGATCAAGCGTGACCTGATTGTCGAAGCGATAGCAGAACAGGAGAAACTGACGGCGAGCGAGCGGGACCTGGACGACAGAATCGCGGAGCAGGCCACCGAGCGAGGAGTTGAGCCCGGTCAGTTGTACGCTGCGCTTGAAAAAGGTGGGCGCTTGAAGGATCTCGAGCGGACCATCACGGAAGACAAGGTGTTCAAGTGGTTGGTTGAAAGAAACGAAATCGTGAACGAGGCCTAGCAATGTCGATTTACGCACCATACGTGATCGAGCGTTCTTCCCGCGGAGAGCGCACCTACGACGTCTTCTCGCGTCTTCTCATGGACCGCATAGTGTTCCTCGGAACACCGGTCACTGACGACGTTGCAAACGTCATCATCGCGCAGCTCCTGTTTTTGGAGTCGGACAATCAGGAGCGCGACATCCACATGTACATAAACTCGCCGGGCGGCTCGGTTTCAGCCGGCATGGCGATCTACGATACGATGCAGTACCTCAAGAGTCCCGTGAACACCACATGCATGGGAATGGCGGCGAGCATGGGTGCGTTCCTGCTCATGGCGGGCCGCAAGGGCAAGCGCTTCGCCCTTCCGCACGCGCGCATCATGATCCACCAGCCATCGCAGAACGGCGGCGGTGGATCGGCGTCGGACATCGAGATTCAGGCGAAGGAAATTCTATTTCTGCGCGAGAAGCTCAACTCGCTGATGGCGAAGCACACCGGCCAGCCGCTGGAGCGTATCGAGCGAGATACCGATCGCGATCGTTTCCTTTCCGCGGAGGAGGCCAAGGATTATGGCCTGATCGATCAGGTGATAACACACCGCGGTGAAATGATCGAAGTATCGAGCCAGCCGCAAGTTACGGCGTAACTGCCGCGGTGCCTGTTTGTGCTGGCCCACGAGGAATCTTCCCGCCTCGTGGGCCAGCGTCGTTTCCGACGATTGGGCGGCCGCGAGATCTTGTGAATTAATTCACAAGCCCGATACCCCATAAGAACTGTTGACCGCGCCTTCCCCGCGTATTTGCTTTCAAAACAGATATGTCCACCGATAAACACCTACGCTGCTCGTTCTGCGGTAAGTCCAAGGACTCGGTCCGGAAATTCATCTCCGGCCCATCCGTGTACATCTGCAACGAGTGCATCGCGCTGTGCAATGAGATCCTGCAAGAGGATGAAGAGCGCGAGGTAGCCGACGCCATCACCCAGGTTCCCTCGCCGCAGGAAATTAAGGACGTGCTGGATCAGTACGTCATAGGCCAGGAGCAAGCCAAGAAAGCGCTCGCGGTATCGGTGTACAATCACTACAAGCGCATCAACGCAACGTCCGCAAAGGACGACGAAGTCGAGCTGGACAAGTCCAACATCCTGCTCATCGGACCCACAGGTACTGGCAAGACTCTCCTTGCCCGTACCCTGGCGCGAACCCTGGACGTCCCATTCACGATCGCCGATGCGACGACGCTCACCGAGGCCGGTTATGTGGGCGAGGACGTCGAAAACATCCTCGTTCGGCTGCTCCAGGCTGGTGACTTTAACGTCAACGACTGCGAGCGTGGCATCGTCTACATCGACGAGATCGACAAGATTGCGCGCAAGTCGGAGAACCCGAGCATCACCCGTGACGTTTCCGGCGAGGGTGTGCAACAGGCGCTGCTCAAGATCATCGAAGGCACGGTTGCATCGGTTCCGCCCCAGGGTGGACGCAAACATCCGCAGCAGGAATACATCCAGATCAACACAAAGGACATCCTGTTCATCTGCGGTGGCGCGTTCGACGGCCTCGAGAAAATCATCGAATCACGCATGGGACGTCGGCAGATCGGATTCGGCGACAGCGACGCCAAGAAGACGGCTTCCAAAAACCCATTCTCAAACGTTGAGCCGGATGATCTGCTGCGCTTTGGGCTCATCCCCGAGCTGGTTGGTCGCCTGCCGGTGACGGTAGCACTTGACGCTCTGGATGAGCCGTCGCTGGTCCGCATTCTCAAAGAACCGAAGAACGCGCTCACCAAGCAGTACCAGCGCCTGTTCGCTCTGGAAGACGTCAAGATCACCTTTGAGGAAAACGCCCTTACCGCGATCGCCACCAAGGCACTCAAGCGCGGAACCGGCGCCCGCGGACTTCGCGCGATACTGGAAGAAGCGCTCATGGATATCATGTTCGATATCCCGGCCCGAGACGATGTGGTGGAAGTCCGTGTGACGGAGTCCTGCATCACCAACAGGACGCCACCACTCCTGGAGCTCAGCCCCGTCAGGCGCAAGAAGGAAGCGTAGCGGCAGCACCAGTGGTAGCTGTAAGGGCAGGCCCCGTGCCTGCCCGCGGTACTCCAGGCCTCGCCACATATCTCACGTGTGACGAGGCCGTTGTGTATCGCCTCTCGCGGTAGCGGCGGCCACGGAGGCCTGCCCCTACCGCTACGACCCCGGATACCCGCGGATCTCCAGCGGCGCAGGCCCGCAGTACCCAGGCAGAGGCCCCCGTCCGGGCTTAACTTTCGTGCAATGCCAACCACCAAGCGCCGCGCCAGCGCCACCCCCGTCGTCCCCGCCCTGAGCCTCGTCCCGCCCGCCCCCGAGACCACCAACCTGCCCGTGCTCGCGCTTCGGGATGTAGTGTTCTTCCCGAACGTCATAATGCCGCTCATGATCGGGCGGAAAGCTTCGCTCGCGGCGCTCGAGGAGGCTTCGTTCGCCTCGGGCGACATCTTCCTCGTCGCCCAGCGCGACGCAACCGAAGAAAATCCGGGTGGTGCGGATCTGTTTCGTACCGGCGTTATCGGCAAGGTCATTCAGCTGAGCCGACTTCCAAATGGCAGTACGAAGGTGCTGCTCGAGGGTAGAGAACGCGGACGGGTTACTCGCTACATCGGTCGGCGCGGCGGCAGCCTGCGCGCCGTGGTTCGCCCGGAACCGCTTGTAGCGTCACAGGGCGACGACGCGAGACTCACCGATGCCACCGCGCGTCGCGCCGTTGCACTGTTCGAAGAATACGTCGAGCTCCAACGCCGGATCCCCGCCGAGGTCACCGCACTCGTGCAGGGCGCCGCTACGCCGGAACGGCAGGTGTACGGAATTGCGGCGCACGTGCCCGCAGCGCTGGAAGTTCGGCAACGCATCCTCGAATCAGCAACGCTGGAGGATGCGTTCGGCGCAATCACGGTACTGCTCGCCGGCGAGATCGAAGTTCTCCGAATCGAGCGCAAGCTCGACGACGACACGCGCGGCGCAATGTATCAGACGCAACGTGAGTTCTATCTGCAGGAGCAGCTCAAGCTCATCCACCGCGAGCTCGGCCAGGACGATTCCGACGACGTGAGCGAGCTCGAAGCGTCTCTGCAGGCGAAGGCACTTCCCGAGCCCGTGCGCTTACGCGTGCAACGCGAGCTTCGAAAGCTGCGGCGCATGGCGCCGACGTCTCCTGAATACACCGTCTCGCGCAACTTCCTCGATTGGATATTGGCGCTTCCGTGGGATGAGCGCAGTACTGAAATGCTCGATGTCGCGCACGCCCGTGTAGTTCTGGACGAGGACCATTACGGCTTGCAGGATGTGAAGGAGCGCATCCTCGATTTCATCGCTGTTCTCTCGCTCGTGGGCCACATTGACGGCCCGATTCTCTGCCTCGTCGGACCGCCAGGCGTTGGCAAGACCTCGCTCGGCCGCTCCATAGCTCGCGCGCTCGGGCGCAAGTTCGTGCGCATGTCGCTCGGCGGAGTTCGCGACGAAGCCGAGATACGCGGCCATCGTCGCACATACATCGGCTCCATGCCGGGACGCGTGATACAGGCGATGCGCAAGGCGGAAGTAGTGAATCCGGTAATTCTCCTTGACGAGATCGACAAGCTCGGGCTCGATTACAGGGGCGATCCAGCGTCGGCACTGCTGGAAGTGTTGGACCCGGAACAGAACGTCGCTTTCAACGACCACTACCTGGAAGTGGACTACGACCTGTCCCAGGTTCTGTTCGTCACGACTGCGAACTCACTGGCCACGATTCCAGATGCGCTGCGCGACCGCATGGAAATCATCCGCGTACCCGGCTATCTGGACCAGGAGAAGCTCGCGATCGCGCGCAGGTACCTGGTACCGCGCCAACTCGAGGCCAACGGGCTCGACGCAAGCGAGGTAACGCTCGACGCCAACGTTCTTCCGGCGATCCTTCGCTCGTACACGCGCGAGGCGGGCGTGCGCGAGCTGGACCGGCAGATCGCCAAGCTCGCGCGCAAGCTGGCGCGACGCCAGGCGGAGAAACTGGATGGCGATGCTGTCGCATCGCAGCACGTGGGCGCGGCAGATCTTCACAGCATGCTGGGCGTCGAACGCTACGACGCCGATCTTGCGAGTCTGGAAGACAAGGTGGGCGTTGCGCGAGGACTGGCGTATACCACCGCGGGTGGCGAGACACTCGAAATCGAGGTGAGTGTCGTACGCGGGCGCGGGAAGATCTCGCTCACGGGCACGCTCGGCGACGTGATGAAGGAATCCGCATCGGCTGCGATGAGCTACGTGCGCGGCCGCGCTGATGAGCTCGGCGTGGCAAATGATTTTTATCGGACGCGCGACATTCACATTCACATACCAGATGGGGCAACGCCAAAGGACGGTCCAAGCGCTGGGATCGCAATCGCTACGGCGGTGGCGAGCGCCCTGACTGGAATCCCGGTACGCGGTGACCTCGCGATGACTGGCGAGATTACGCTGCGTGGACGGGTGCTGCCAATTGGCGGCCTCAAGGAAAAGGCAGTCGCCGCGCACCGCAACCACGTGGCCGACGTAATAATCCCACACGCAAACTTGCGCGAGCTGGAAGAGCTTCCGCAGGAAGTTCGCGACGCGATTCGCTTCCATCCCGTCAAGACGATGGACGAGGTGCTGAAGCTGGCACTACGCGGTGCCATAGCTGTCGCGCCGGACCCGCGAGCCACGCGCAAGCGTCAACGCGCAGCACCGGTAGCAGCCGTGAGTGCACATTGAACAGCACCACCCATTCGTTGGTGTCACTCCCGCTGACCTGCATGCGTTGCGCAGGAACGCGCGCGCGATTCGGTGTCGCAGTTGCGCGATAGGCCGCGTCAGCACCCGCGAGCGGCACCAGCGGTTGAATCGAGGCCGCCGGCCGCAGACCCGCTTGTCATCCGATCGCTAGAGTTTGTGGGCGGCCTCGCGAGTATTGGTGGCTGGCGTCCAGAGCTCGATTTACCCGAGATCGCATTCGCCGGCAGATCCAACGTCGGCAAGTCGTCTCTGCTAAACAAGGTTCTCAAGCGTCGTAGCTTCGCGCGTGTGAGCAAGACACCAGGTCGCACACGCGAGATCAATTTTTTCAAGGTGAACGACGCCTTTCTGCTCGCCGATCTTCCGGGCTATGGATACGCCAAGGTCTCCAAGGCGAGATCTGCGGAGTGGGGACCGCTCATCGAATCGTACCTGCGCAGCACGAACCGTCTCCGCGGCGTGGTGCAGCTCCTCGATGTTCGACACGACCCGACCGATGATGACAGGCAGATGCTCGACTTTCTGGCAGACGTTGGAGTCCCCGCCATGTTCGTCGCGACGAAGATCGACAAGCTGTCGAAACTCGCCGCGGAGCAGCGCGTGCGCGATCTCGCGATAATTCTGCAGGTGGAGGAGGACCACATAATTTCTTTCAGCGCGCAGACCGGTGCGGGACGGGACGAACTAGCGGGCGCAATAGCGGGATTGTTGGCGCCGGAGCCAGTCGCTTGAGAGCTAGCCATCGCGTGGCCTCGTTGACGCTTGCGTTCGGCGCCGTGATCGCACTCTCCGTGGGTGGTTGCGCGGCCGCGGGCACTGGCGGCGCCGCGGCATCGGTTCCGGTGAGCGGCGTTCCACAGGCAGATACCGCGGGCCTCGCGTTGCTTCCTCCGGGTTACGGTTCGCTGCGGCAAGATGATCTTTCGCTGCACATCGACGCTGGAACCGTGCTGATTCGCGCGCTGCCGCTCGATGAGGCGCTCATCCGCCTTCTGACACCTGACTCGTATCGTGCGCTGCACGATCTCAAGGAAGGAAGCCGCACACAGATCGACGCGATCGCGCGCCGTTACGGCGGGAGGCCTGTGTCCGTCTGGCTCGTTTCGTTCTACGGCGTTGAGCCAAACGCTCGCTTCACACCCGGCGATCTGGTCATCTCGAGCGGTGGACGCGATTTCCGCCCCTACGATATGCTTTCGCTCACTGTTGGCTTTGGCGAGAACCGGCTACGGCAGCGGGAAACGCAGAGCGCACTGTATGTGTACGATGGGGACGTGCAGGTGAATCAACCGGTCTCCATGGCGTACCAGGGATCTGTTGACGGAAGCTGGGAGCAGACGCTGCAGACCATTGAACGAGAGCGTGCGATGGTCCGCGCGCGCTCCGGAAAACCGAACTAGCTTTTTCAAAACCATGGCAATTCTCCCTCTGCGCCGGCTAACGGAGTCCCCAAGCGAGCCGCTCAAGCGCGCGTTCCTGGACGAGATCCGTGACTCGCTCGACTCCTCGCTCGATCGTAACGAGCTCTGCCGAAGAGTGCTATGCTCGCTGCTGTATCCAGAGTACGCAGACGCATGGGAAACCGCGATCGATGACCCGTCGCTCCCGATCGCTACGCGACTGGCCTTACTGTCGCTGGATCCGCGCAACGTAACGCTGGAGCCGGAGTACTACGCCGAATGCGATGCCGCGGCGTTCGCACGTACCAAGCCGCTGCTGTGGCTATGGTACTCGTTCGACCGCACGCAGTTGGGGGCCCAGAACATTGATCTCGGGATCAGATTGCGCCGCATTTTGGCGCAGCGCATCTTCCGCAAGTGCGGCGAAAATTTCAAGGCGTTTCAGCACGTTGAATTCTCGTTTGGCTACAATCTCGAGGTCGGCGATGACGTAGTAATCCACCGTCACGTGTTGCTGGATGATCGCGGTGGGTTGGTAATCGGCAATCGCGTGTCCATCAGTGACTACGCAAACATTTACAGCCACACGCACAGCATCGTGGACCAGAGAGACGTGACAGATGCCATAACGCGCATCGACGACGACGTGCGCATCACATATCACGCGACGGTGCTGGCTGGGGTGCACGTGGGTGAGAACGGAATGGTTGGAGCTGGCGCAATCGCTACTAAAGATGTCCGCCCATACCATGTTCACGTTGGAATCCCGGCGAAGAGTATTCGGGTCAAGCCGAACGCCCCACCGGAAGTATTCCATCTAACGTCCATCAAGCCGCCCAGGCCGTGATGGACGCCGCCCGATTCGTAACGGGACAGACTTTTGAGGAATTCGTCGCATCCGCCACCAAGTATCAGGAGCTCTGGACACTCGGCGCGCGCCGAGCATCGGTTCCCGCCGACGTCGTAGAGAGATTCAACACGCTCAGGGCGCCACTACGCCTTGTTGTCCTGAACGAAGATTGGTGCCTTGATGCGGTCGGCGTCGTTCCATATCTCTCGAAACTCTCGGAAGAAATTTCGGCCATCGAGCTGCGCAGCTTTGGTCGTGATGCAAATCCGGATCTCATGGACGCACACCTGACCGGAACCTCACAATCGATTCCGGTCGTAATAGCATACGACCACGTATGGAACGAGCTTGGCTGGTGGGGACCGCGGCCCGCCGAGCTGCAGAACTGGGTAATGACAGCCGGCGCGCTCATGCCGAAGCCAGAGCGATACCACTATATGAGACAGTGGTACGCACGGGATCATGGGGCGACGGCGATGCGCGAGATCTGCGATATGGTCATGGGCGCGCTTGACGCACACGCTGCTCGCTCCGCAATAGCAGGATGATGTAGCACGCGTCTCGCTTGGGCTGCACGCGCTTCCCATCCGTACCTTTTTGGTCGGAGGCTTGGATGGAACGTGCGGCGCTATCGACTGACGAATGGATTCTCCCGGTATTGCGTGAGCTGCTCACCCCCGTTCAGCTTGGCGCGATCTCCAAGAACTCTGTTGCCAATAAGTGGTGCGCCGCGGTTGCAGGCGGCTTTACCACGGACGATGCCATTCTCCGAGCAATAGCGGCGCGCGCCCGCATGCGAGTCGCTGGTGCGCTAACGTCGTCTCCGCAGGCGGTGGCGCGCGTGCCAGAGAAGCTGGCGCGCCGCTATTCCATACTCCCGCTCTCGGTTTCCGCGAATATTATCGACGTGGCTACGGCGAATCCGTATGATCTGGATTGCGAACAGGCTGTTGCGTTCGCGTCGGGCCGCCGTGTGCGCATGTCGCTCGCGTTGCCGGCGCGAATCACCGAACGGCTCGAGGAGGTGTACCGGCCGGCCTCTATCATCGACCGGCTACTCGCCTCCGTCGGGCCTGTGTCGGTTCATCAGGTCGAGCCCGAGACCGAGAGCGCCACCGCGACGCAGCTTGCGGACAGCGCGAGAGAGCGTCCGATCATCAAGCTTGTAGATCACATCATTGCGCAAGGGATCACCGCCAGGGCGAGCGACATTCATCTAGAGACCGAAGAGAGCGACGTCTTCATTCGATACCGGGTGGACGGCGTGCTCCGAACGGCGATGACGCTCCCGCGCGCCGTCGGAACTCCACTAGTGTCGCGCGTAAAAATAATGGCGCGCATGGATATCGCCGACCGGCTGCGTCCGCAGGGAGGACGCGCGCTCGTCATGGTGGAGGGTGAACGCATTGATCTGAGGGTGTCCACATTGCCAGCCGCGCACGGGGAAAAAGTGGTGATCCGCATCCTCGACGCGCGCGGTGGTGTGCCATCGCTCGATGCGCTGGGATTTGAGGACGTTGATGCCACCCGACTGATCCGTCTGCTCGAAACGCGCGAGGGATTGATACTCGTGACTGGCCCCACGGGTTCGGGCAAAACAACCACGTTGTACTCGGCACTTCACTCGCTAGTGCGCCGAGGATTGAACGTCATAACGATCGAAGATCCTGTCGAGTATAGAATTCCGGGAATCGTGCAGTCGCAGGTGAACGAAAAGGCCGGTCTCACATTCGCGGCGGCGCTTCGCTCGATACTGCGCCAGGATCCGGACGTCATTCTGGTTGGCGAGATTCGCGACGCCGAGACCGCATCCATCGCGATTCAGGCGGCGCTCACGGGGCACCTTGTATTCGCCACGCTTCACACGATTGACGCGGCGAGCTCGATAACTCGGCTCGCCGATCTTGGAGTGGAAGCGGCAAAGGCCGGTACCGCACTCAAGGGTGTAATCGCGCAGCGCTTGCTTCGGCGGATGTGTTCGGCGTGTGCCCGGGACAGCGCGGACCCAGTTCCGCCGGCTCTGTGGGATTGTATTCCCAATGGCGCGCGCTTGCAGGCTGGCGCGGGATGCGAGGCGTGCGCTGGTACAGGATTTCGGGGACGTATGGCGGCCGTCGAGTTGCTGACCATGACACCGGGCCTCACCCGGCTGGTCGTGACGGGAGCGCCCGCAGCGCTGATCACCGCCGCTGCGCGCGCCGAAGGCATGCGATCGCTCTGGAGCAGCGGAGTCGCCCGGGTATTGAGTGGCGAGACTACCGCAGTCGAAGTCGCGCGGGTGCTTGACTCGGAGGCCAGCGTGGCCGGTGATGACGCGAGCGTCGGGTCCTATTCCGCGGAGGACGCTCACGCGCCCGAAGCCATTTCGCTCGAGATTGCGCCATATTCCAAGGATGACTCACTGTCCCGTAGCAACGCGCGGCGCCCTCATGTGCGCGCAATGACGCGCATTGAAGTTGGAGTGGTAGATGTCTATCTGGTGGACCCACAGACCGAGGTATGGCGGGTGTTGGCGCTCCGGCGGGGCTCGGGAACGCGATGTTCCGGAGCCTGGGAGGCCGTCCACGGCCATATCGAGCCTGAGGAGGCACCGGAGGACGCCGCGATCCGCGAGGTGCTGGAGGAGACGGGCCTGCCCGTACAACGACTCTACGCCATCACCGTTCACTCCTTCTATCTGCAGCAAACGGCACGGATCGAGGTTGCAGTTGTCTTCTGCGCGTTTGTGGACAGCGGAACTGCGGTAACGCTGGGCCCGGAGCACGCTGAGTATGCATGGCTGCCAATGGATACGGCCGCTGCGCGCTTCACCTGGCCCCGCGCAACGCAGGCATTGTCGGAGATCAAGAAACTGCTTTCAGGCGGTGACGCGGGACCTGCGGAGGACGTGCTCAGGGTTCTCTGAGGCGACTGAACGAGCTAGAGTATTCCCCAGAAGTCGCGGCTCACGTCAAAGTAGAAGCTCCACCGCCCATCCCGTGTCCCGCGCGCCACGTCGAAGCGGAGCAGGTCGAACACTGTCAGGAGGCCGAGCCCTGCACTCGGATACCAGCCCTTGCCATCGACCCACGCGGCATGCACGAACGGTGCGAGCGTCGCGCTAGCCGGCGCCCTCCCCCATGCCCCAAGAGGCACGGGGATGAACGGTACCTTGGTCCGCCACTCGGCATGAGCAGCGGCCGCGCGGACACCAACCAGAGAGCGAAAGTCATAACCCGGTGCGGTGACCGGCCCACCCAGCCCAATCAGCAATTGAGGTGGCACCCTGTGCGCATCGCTGAGGCCAGCAGCGAGGAACGACAACGCGAATTCTCCCGTACCCGCGCTGTGCGTCGCGCTGAGCGTCGCGATTCCCTTGCCTCTTTCGGACGTGAACCGCGCAAGCGTCTTTTCCTGATCATGCACCACCGATAGGGAAAGCGCGGCAGACGCATCCATGCCGAACAGATCGAACCGTGGTGCATCCAAATGAAGCGTTGCGCGCGTTTCACGCAATGGCGTCGCCGCTTGCGCGGGAGCGAAGTGACCGCTCGCCGGTGCGGCATGCACGCCAGCCATTGCCTGATCCTCAACCGCAAACTCCAGGGTGGGCCGGAACATCATCCCCACTGGCGCAGACAGCGCGAGCGATCCGCCACTCGCCGTGTAAAGCGCGGTGTAATCGCTTCCGTATTCCTGTGCCGCAAAGCTGTTGACCACCCCAGACCGTTCTGGCACCACTGACACATCGTGCAACGTTCGATAGCCGGTCACGCTGACGCTCGCACCACCCGGCGCGGTAAACGTCGCAGCGACGTGCGGTTTCCACACGTGATCCGAGAAACCATATCCGGCGCCGCCGTTCAGCGACACACGTGGGCCCGGATGAAGCGTGATCGCCGCACCAAGCGCGATACCTTCCACCCGATTCATGTGAATGAACTGAGATGCAGACGAGCCAGCGAGCGCAAATGTGCGCGCACGATCCACCGATTGCGCGCGTACGAGCTGGTTGACTTCATCATGCAACTTTGCGACGTCGCTGCTCGCGAACGCTCGCACGTCGGGCGGTATTGAATCCAGCACCGTGCCACTGAACTTGAAGAGCTTGGTTGAGATTAAACCATCGCGGGATATCACAGCGCCCGGTGCGGCCTCGATCTCCGGTCCGGAATCGAACACTGCATCCACCGGAACATTGACCGCGTAGTCCGATATGTCCCAACGGCCGCGAATGATTCCTCGCGCGGGGTAATCGAGCCACGTCCCGGTACGACGGATCTCGATCTCCTGCCGTCGCGGCAGCCAGAATCGTCCCTCGACAAGCCCGCTCTCGAGAACTACTGACAGGTCTTCCAGATCCTTGTCCTTGAGTGCGGCGCGCGTGAAACCGATGGCCATACGCACCACCGATCCGCTTTCCCTGTCCAGGTAAGCCGACCCAATTGCGCGCGCCGCGCCCTGATCTTTTGGCCGGAAGCGAATCTGTACGACGTCGAGAGTTCGCACGCCAAGTCGGATCTGAAGCGAGTCTCCGACGGCGAAATCGTAGTCCTGGAGACCCCGCGTAGAGAACGGATGGGGAACGTCTTCCACCTCATCGCCGTCACCGATGCGGATTATGCTCGGGAAGTTGTTCTGGACTATTCCCAGGTGGTCCCGATGGTAATTGATGTCGGTGGGAAGTACGAGAGTATCGCGACGCCCCTTGATCAGTTGTTTGCTGAGTGCGGGAGCCTTCCAGTATATGTCGGAAGCAATCTGATCCACACGGACTATCTTGGGTGGATCGGGGAAGCCCTTCCCAAGTTGCGCCAGGAATGTGAGATAGCCACTAGCTTCGGCCTTGTAGCTTCTGAGTCCGCTGTCGGCCAGCTGCGCGGCCCGAACGGCGGTCGCGTGGGTTGCGAGGCTCTCGGCGTGTGGCGAGTTCCAACCCTGGGCGGCGATGGCGACGGGGGCGAGAAGAATTACCAGCCCCGTTGTCATGGTGCGCTTCATCCCTCAACTTAACGCATGGATTTCGACCGTTTCAGAGCATGCGCCGCTTCGGCTGGGCTGGTTCCGGTCTGGAGGGACGTTCTGCTGGACATAGATACACCGGTCTCGGCATTCGCCAAGCTGCGGCGTGACGGCTTTGCCTTCCTGCTGGAGTCTGCTCCGGCGGGGAGTGAAACATGGTCGCGTTACACTTTCATGGGGACCGAGCCACGCTCGGCATGGGCACTCGCGGACGGCGTCGTTTCGGACTGGTCGCCGGCTGAAGGATGGTATTCCGAACGCACAGTCGCCGATCCACTGGCTGATCTCGAGCGGCTGGTAACGGAATACGCGCCCGCGTCGGTGCCCGAGCTGGGCGAGTTCTGGGGTGGGGCTGTCGGCTACCTGGGTTACGACGTTGTACGCGCAATCGAATCGCTGCCGCATCCTCCGCGGCGACGACTGGATTTACCGGACGCTCTGTTCGTGTTCACGCGCGGCATGGTTGTGATTGATAACTTCCGGTCACAGGGACGGCTAATCGTCTCGGTGCCGGTCCCGCGTGGCGCCAACGAATACGCTCTCAGGGCACTGTACGACGAAGCAATCGGGGAACTGGATGTGATGGCGGATCGGCTGCTCGATGCATCGCCGCTCGAACCGCTGGAGTTGGGCGGCACGCTCGTTGGGGCGCTTGGAAAGTCCAATTATGAGCATGACAAGTTCATCGCCGACGTAGAGCGGATACAGGAGTACATCCGCGCTGGTGACTGTTTCCAGTGCTTGCTCGCACGACGTATCGACGTGGAGCATGACTTCGACAGCTCCGATCTCTATCGCGCGCTCCGTGCGCTGAATCCGTCACCTTACATGTACCACCTGGACCTGGACGGCACGGAGCTGGTGGGCAGTTCACCAGAATTGCTCGTGCGCCTCACCAATCGGCGCGTTACAGTGCGACCCATTGCAGGCACACGGCCTCGCGGCAAGACCGCGGCCGCGGATGAGCAGATGAGCGAGGAACTGCTCGGGGACGCGAAGGAGCGCGCGGAGCACGTCATGCTGGTGGATCTCGGACGGAACGACGTCGGCCGTCTGGCGGAGTATGGCACGGTTGAAGTGAGCGACTTCATGTGCGTCGAGAAATATTCGCACGTGTTGCACATAGTGAGTCAGGTGGATGGCACCGTGCGGTCCGACGTGGGCCTTGCTGACGTTCTGCGCGCGGTCTTTCCAGCGGGAACGATGACTGGAGCGCCCAAAGTGCGTGCGATGCAAATAATAGATGAGCTCGAGCCCGAACGGCGCGGCGCTTACGCCGGTGCCGTCGGATACATCGCGTGGGGCGGCACGCGAGTCGATCTCGCGATAACGATTCGCACGTGCGTCATTGCTAACGGCGTCGCTTCGGCACAGGCTGGTGCTGGAATCGTCGCGGACTCCGTTCCCGAATTGGAGTGGGTGGAAACCGAGAACAAGGCGCGAGCGGTACTGACCGCAATAGCGCAGGTGCGCTCCAAGACCACGTCTATAGCCGGCGTCGCTCCGGCTCGCACATGATGTCGGAGATGATCCCGATCGTCGGCTACGAGCACGTTACCGTGGGCGGTGCCAACGTGCTCGTTGCGCGCGCGCTCGCCGCGACGACACGCGATATTCTGGAGCATGAAACTCTGTATTCGTATGCGGCCAAGGATCCGGATGCGCTGATCTTTCAGGGAAGAGCGCCGGTGTATGCCATCAAGCTGGCGCCGCTTTCCGGCAGGGTTGCGGTGCGCCACGTCATGCGTGGGGGCGTTGTCGGAAGGTTGTTGCACGATCGTTTTCTGCCACCGACGCGCGTCGCGCGCGAGCTGACGGCCGCATTCAGGCTGCGGCTCGGCGGGGTGCCGACGCCGGAGGTGCTGGCCGTCGGCACCTACCCCGCTGGCGGTTTTTTTCGGCGCGCCGACGTCATGACACGCTTCGTGGAAGGCGGCGCAGATCTTTCAGCGGTTTTCGGCGACGTGCGTAATGATGAACAACGACGTCCGATTCTCGACGCCGTCGCACAGCTACTCTCGCGACTCACGGCCACAGGTGCGCAGCATCCTGACCTCAATCTCAAGAATGTACTCATCACGTCGGCCGATCACGGCTACGTCGCGCACGTGCTGGACGTAGACCGGGTTCATTTCCATGTGCCTGGCGATCCGCTCGTCGCGCGTGCGAACATCGAGCGGCTGATGCGATCGCTACGTCAGTGGCGCACCCGGCTAGCGCCGCGAGCGAATACGCTTTCGGATGATGACATGGCGTACCTTGCCCTGGCCGCGGCGGCGCAGCCCGCGTGAGTCGAGCTGACGTTCGGCTGGACAGGATCTGCATAATGCTTATGTCCGCCGCTGGGGACGTCGTTCATGCGCTGCCGCTCGTCACTGCGCTGAAACGCCACCGGCCTTCTTGCACTGTCTCATGGGTGCTTCAGCCCATGCCGGCAACCATGGTGCGCGGTCACCCATGCGTTGACGAAATAGTAGAGTTCGACCGATCTCTTGGGGCTCGGGCGTTCACAGACGTGCGTTCCAAGTTGCGTCCGCACGAATTCGATCTGCTCATCGATCTTCAGGTGTACTTCAAGGCCGGGATCGTAACGGCGCTCGCCGACGCGACCGTGAAGCTCGGCTTCGATCGCGCGCGCGCACGTGATCTCAACTGGCTGTTCACAAATCGCAAGATCCCCGCTCGTCCCATCCGGCACGTGCAGGACCAATATCTCGAGTTCCTCGAATATCTGGCCATCCCATACGCGCCGCTGGAGTGGAACATCGGGCCATGGGCCGCCGAGCGCGCATGGCAATCCGAGTGGATCGCCGGATTCGAGCGACCCGTCGCCGCCATCGTCGTCGCCACGAGCAAGCCCGAAAAGGATTGGATTCCGGAACGTTGGGCCGCGGTGTGCGATGCATTGTACTCGGATTACGGCCTTCAGCCAGTGCTGGTTGGTGGTCGCTCAGCGCGCGAGATCGACGCGGAGCGCATTATCACGGAACGCGCATCGTGTCCGGTTCGTTCCGAGCTCGGGAGCGGGCTGCGCAAGCTGATCAGCATCGTCGACGCGTCGGCGCTCGTCCTCGCCCCCGACACCGGACCGCTTCACATGGCGGTCGCCATGAATCGGCCGGCCATCTCGCTACTCGGGTATACCAACCCCAAGCGCACCGGGCCGTACCGGCGATTTCACGATTTGATGATCGATGCTTACGGCAACAAGGGCGAGCAGTACGTCGCCACGATGGAAAATCGCTCCGGCCGGATGCCTCGAATCACCGTGGACGACGTACTCGATCGCGTCGAGATCTGGCGCGAACGATACGCAAGCGTCATACGTCATTCCGGCGAAAGCGGAAATCCCTAAGGCCGGTGAGTTAAACGGCGAGATTCCCGCTTGCGCGGGAATGACGGCGTAAGGACTGCGGGAATGACGGCGTAGGGACTCGGGGAATGAGGGCGTAGGGACTGCAGGAATGAGGGCGAATTACATTCCCGGGCCGCGACCACCACCGCCCCGACCACCGAAGGCCGGTGGGTTCTTGATATGCTCGGGGACTTTCTTCCACTGATCCGGCGTGAGAATGGTCTGCACCTTGGCCATCGCCGACGTGAGATTCTGTCGCCCTTCGATGATTTGCGGCCGAATTGCGGACATGATCGCGACTGGATTGCCGCCGGACCCCTGCTTGGCGACCTGCGCTCTGATCAGGACGCCCAGCACCAGTGACTTGGCGGCGAGCGTGTCCGCGACAACTGTTAGTTGCGCTACCTGCGCGTCATTCAGATTGAGCGTGTCACGCAATTGGATGATCTGCGCTACCGGATTCTGTACGGCAGCCGCTGCGATAGTCGAGCTGTCCGTACGCGCGGCGAATATCTGTCTGAACCGGTCACGCGGATCCGGACCCAACATCAGTCGTGCTTGCAACGCCAGCACAAATGGCTGACGATAAACCGCGCGAGCCGTGTTGGTCGAACCAAAACGACCATTCACATCGTAAACGAACTCCTGCTTGACCGGATCGAAACCGCGTACATACAGCAGTGTCGGGTCTGCGCGGTTGAACTGGCCCCATCCACGGAGATTGCTTCCGTGAATAAGCTGGTCCAGGCCGGCGAGCACGTTCGAGCCAATGAAAGAGAAAGTCATCTTGCGACTGAGATTGAATCCCTCGGGTCGGAAGTTCGCCTGCATGTCGAGCGACGGCGTCCACGGACCGCGGCAGCTATTCCGGCCGGCCACGGTGCCCAGTTGCGACGCAAGACAATCGCGCACGTTCGAAGGCGAGCCAGCGATGAGTTGTTTCATTGCGGCCGCCAGCGCAGCGTCGGCAGTTGTCGCCGGGTTGAAGATGAAGGCGCGATCGTTGTGCGAGCCATCGCCGTTGATGTCGCCGGACACTATCGGTGTGAACGGCGCGCCGGAGCTGAGCCGCGCATTGGCGGTGACTTCGAGCCACGACTTCACTGGCTTCGTGAAGTACGTCTGGAGGGTGTGACGAACGTCCTGATCGCCCGGTGCCCATTCGGTCAAATTCGGATTGCCGCCAGTCGTTGGCGATGCAAAACCCTGCGCGGCCGAACAGCATGTGAACGACGACTGGTCACGCGTGCGCTGCAGCGTGTAGGCAAAAGTAAAGATCGTACCGCCCTGCGTCGCTCCATTCACCGACATGGTGAACTGCTTCGTGTCGCTCTTGAGCCCCGATGTCAGTTCCAGTACCTGTCCGTATTGCGGATAGATACGCGAGCCACTCGAGGTGACCTGGCCAGTGGTCGGCACTATAGCCGCCGACGGTGCGAACACCGGACGGTTGCCTTCATCGGCCAGCAAGAATGCGGGCGTCGTATTCAGGTTGAGGTCCTTCACCCCGTACAGAGCCACGCCGCGCGCGTAGCTACCGTCCGCCGACAACGTGACGTTGCCGAACAGGCGATGCTGAATGCCGAGCGACGCTCTCAACGAACGCGGCGCCTCGAAGTCAGGCGAGAACAGCGTGACAGCCGGCCTCACCGCAGAGAAGTTCGGCGGCACAGTCACACCACTCACACAAGCGCTCGGTGCCGACGCCGCATCCGCGAGATAGCTTTGCCAATCCGGCGTTGGAACCGCTGGTCCAATACAGGAAACTTGCTGCTCCGTATCGGTAAGGCCAGTTGCGCCTGCCGCGGAGGTGAAGAGGCCAGTTGGAGTCTTTGCTCGGAATTCACCAACTCCACCTCGGAGAAGGAACGCCGGCTGAAACTGCGAGAAGGGATCGTTGGGGTTCGGTTGCGTCAAATTGATCGAGAAGCCAACACGAGGACTTACATGAACTTCTGACGGAAAGTCGTTGGTCCGCAACCCGAATTTTGTTTCGACATCGGAGTTGAGCGCCGGAGCATCATCAATTCGAGTGCCTTCCGCGCGCAATCCATAAACGAGTTGAACCTGTCGGTTCGGGCGCCAGGTGTCACCCAGGTAGAGTGCGCCGGCAACGGTCTTGCCAGCGCGCTCCTGTGACAACAGTGTTCTGCTGTAGCTGTCGGGCGCGCCAGCCAGGAACGATCCCAGTGAGTTGTAGGTAAATGTGCCGAGCCGGTTGCTCGTTACGTTCTGGCGGAACGTGTTCAGATCGAATAGCGATCCAAGTCTCAAACGGTGTGTTCGGTCCTTGCTCAGGTACGACACTTCATCTCCGGCCTCAAGCAGCGATGAGCTTCCCGCCTGCGGGAAGCCCGGATTTCCGCCGAAGCTGATTACACTGAGTGCCTGCGTCCCGTCCGCGAGTGGTGAGCTAATCCGAACGCGCCCCGCGGGAAGCGTGAGATATCCCTCGGAGTGGTTATTGTCGCGCGAATAGTAAGTACGGAGCTCATTGATAAGCCCGCTCTCGAAATTCGACGTGAGCGTCGCGGCTAGGCCAGCGCCCGACGTGGTGCTCGCCCCCGCGCTCGACGGCAACGCGTAGGGATTCGAGCGCGTTGGATCCTGCGTGCTTCCGCGATAGTCGCCGCGCAGCGTCAGGCTATTCGCATCGTTCAGGAAATAGTCGAGCCGCACGAGACCAACTGTATTGTCACCAATGCGACGGTCCGGCACCGCGGCTGGTGACGGAATACCGAGCGCGTTGACCTTGGATTCGAATGCCTGCACCGACGCCGGATCGAGCCCGAGCGTGGACAACGTAGCGGGTGACGACGCCAACAGCGACTGAACTGGATCACTACGCCGGCGAAGCTGGCCCGATCCAAAGATGAACATCTTGTCCTTGATGATCGGGCCGCCAAACCCGGCGCTTATCTGGTCCTGCAGATATGTCGGTGACACCGCTGCGCTGTCAGCGCCCTCGAACTCGAGTACTGGGTCACGACGTGAATATGTGAACCCACCGGTCAGCTCGTTGGTGCCGCCGCGCGTCGTTGACGCGATCTCGCCGCCACTGAACTGACCCTTTGCTGGATCGAATGTATTGGTGATGACGCGCGTGCTGCGTAAGCCCTCGGTCGGAACCGAGAAACTCCCGAAAGACAGCCCGTCGAGCGTTGTGTTATTGAGTGTTGAGCGCTGACCGGCGACGGAGAACGCAGCCGCGGTTGTGTCGTTACCCGCGATTCCCACCACGCCGGGTGCCATAGCCGCGATTGCGGCTATGTCGCTCATGTCAACCGGAAGTCTCGCGAGCTGCTCGGCGCTGATGGTCCGTCCGCTTTCGCCAGGCGTTGGCGGCACGCCGCGGGCACGCCCGCTGTTGCGAGCCGTAACCGTAACCGTCGAAAGCTTGGCCGCAACCTGCGAGCCAAGCTGAATGTCGGTAACGAGCCGATCCTCGTCACCCTGCCGCGCAACATTGCGAGACACGGGCGCGAAACCGATCGCGCGAAATTCAACGCGATACTGTCCGCCACCGTCGGGAAACAGGATCGTATAACGTCCCGACGCGTCCGTGCGCTTGGTGCGAGTTATTCCACTCTCGGCGGACTTCACCGCAACGGTTACGTTTTCGATTGGCTTGCCGTCGGGACCGAGCACGCGACCGGTCACGATATCCGTAGTGCTGCCGATCTGAGCCTGCGCCGGCCGAGACGCGATCCCGGCGCCAAGTATCAGCGCTGCAAGTACAAGGAACAACTTTCGCATGACTGCGCTTCCTTGCCCCGCAACGCGAGGCCATCTAGGTAGATCGCGTCGCCCCGCCGAAGTGGTAGCAAACGCCTAATCGTTGCATGAGTTCGACAAGCCGAACGAGCGACAACCCCATCACCGCGAAATAATCGCCTTCGATGCGGCGGACTATTGTTGCTCCATAGCCCTGTATCCCGTAGGCACCAGCCTTGTCCATCGGCTCGCCAGTCGCGACGTACTCCTGAATGTCCTGGTCCGACAAGGACCTGAACGTGACGGATACATCAACTACGGAGGACGCCAACCGCCCGTTGAGCGCGCAAGCCATCCCCGTGACTACCGTGTGGGTGATCCCGCTAAGGGTTGCGAGCATCGCGACGGCGTCCGCCTCTGTACGGGGCTTACCAAGGATTTTGCCATCGACCACGACTATCGTGTCTGCTGCTATCACGAGTGCGTCCGCATGTTGCTCCGCCACCCGCAACGCCTTCTCCCGTGCCAGGCGCTCGGCGTGCTCGGACGGCAACTCTGCACCCCGAATCGATTCATCGATGTCGGCTGGCACCACGAGATGACGGATGCCAACGAGATCGAGCAGTTCGCGCCGCCGCGGTGATGCAGAGGCAAGTATGAAGCTGGGCTGTGTCACTTTAAAAGAGGCCGACCTTGCCGGTAACTGACGCGATCAGCTTGGCAGGATCGTAGCCCACCCCCTGTTTGAACACCATTTCCACCTTGCGAATGTCAGAGATATTCGCCGACGGGTTCCCGTCGATTACCACGAGGTCCGCCTGCTTACCGACTGCAATCGAACCGATCCGAGCTGCCATGCCGAGATACGTCGCGCCGTTGAGCGTACAAATCTTGATGGCTTCCGGGGCAGTGAAACCGCTTCCCACCAGCAACTCGATCTGACGCTGATCCGAGTACCCCGCAATCACGCCGCCGCCGCCGGTGGGATCCGTGCCGGCGATAAGCAGACCGCCTGCACGCACGAATTGAAGCTCCATCGCGCGGTCGCGTGCGAAGAGCGCGGGATAGATCGATTTCGTGTCAGCCTGTGTCGCCGCATACCGCTGCTCGAACTGCTGCTTGAGAATCGGATCCAGCACGCTTAGGCCCGGCGGCATGGGTTGTCCGGGTGTAAAGGTCTCGAACACCGTTAGCGTTGACGTTACGGCCACATGATGCGCGATAAGATCGGCGACGAGCGATTTGAACTCGGCACTCCCCGGATCTACCTTCGCCACGGTCGCCATGCCTGCTGTTTGGCCCGGGCAGAGATCGAGCTTCTTCTCCGGCACAAAATCGGTGGCGACAAAGAAGCCGTGCTCGAGATTGTCGATGCCCAAGGCAGCGGCTTCGCGGTAGGTGACCGAGCAGAGATGCCCCGTAATCTTCATGCCTCGCTTGTGCGCTTCCTGCACCGCTGCGCCAAGCTCAGCCCGAGTGATGTTCATGTATGCCTTGAACGAAGTCGCGCCGGCGTCAGCCCAGAAGTTGACCATCCGGCGTGCATCATCCGCGTCCTTCAGTTCATACATCTGCCCGATGCCGAGTCCCGGTCCCTGCAGGTACGGAGCAGTCGCGTCGATCCACGGACCCGGCTTGTCACCGTGCTGAATGGCGCGCGCGATGTTGATCTCTCCGTAACCACTCAGATTTCCAGCAGTGCGCATTGAAGTCACACCGCCGGCGAGATACAGTCGCGTGAAGCTCTCTGAGAGATTGCCGTATACGCCCGGACCGGTCGGATAGTACAGATGCTCGTGCATCATCACGAGTCCCGGAATCACAGATTTGCCCGTGAGGTCCAGGACCTGAGCACCCTGCGGTATCGTCAGCGATCCCGCGTTTCCCACCGCCACGATGTTTCCGTCGCGCAGCACCAGTGTCTGATTCTCGCGCGCGGGAGCGCCAGTGCCGTCAATAACTCTCGCGTGCGTGAGCGCGACGATCGAGGTATCGACGCTGACGTATTGGCGAACGTTGCGCGAGAGCGCGGGGCGTTGCGCTGCGACGGTTGCCGGCGTGAGCACGAATGGCGCGGCGATCGCGAGAGGCAACAGTGACCGCCCAAACGGAATAAGTCTCAAAGTATGCATGAGAAGAGATTACCGCGCCGGGTCGCCGGCGTCCATTGCCAGGCTCTCTCCTGGCAGCCCCGTTCGTGACCGGCGGCGCGGTGCGAGCGAGCTATCGAGGCTGCCCTGGCGACCGCTCTAGCAGCAGCGTCACTGGGCCGTCATTCACCAGCTCAACCTGCATGTCGGCACCGAATTCCCCCGTCTCGACAGTAGCGCCGGCGGCCCTCAAGCCCCGAATTAGGGTCTCATAAAGCGGAATTGCCACCTCTGGACGGGCGGCCTGGACGAATGACGGCCGCCAACCCTTGCGTGCGTCACCGTAGAGCGTGAATTGCGACACAACCAGGATCGAGCCGGACAGCTCTACCACCGAACGATTCATCTTCCCCGCGTCGTCGGGGAAGATTCGCAGGCCGAGCACCTTGTCGGTCGTCCAGGCGACTTCGGCCGCACCATCGTCATGCGTGAAGGCGACGAGTAGCAGCAGCCCGCGGCCGGTCTCGCCAATAACGGAATCGCCAACTCTGACCGAGGCGCGAGCCACCCTCTGGACAACTGTTCTCATCCAGCAATCTCGCAGGTTTTCGGAGAACTGGGCAGGGTCGCACCAGCCGTACCGTCGTCCTCCTACATTTAACGCATGATCAGACACGGTTTGCAGGAATCATGAAGCTGCTCTCCAGATACCTCCAGCGCTACTGGAAGCTCGTACTGCTCGCGCTCCTACTGGCCGCGGTGAATCAGATATTCTCACTGCTGGATCCGCTCATTTTCCGGTACGTAATCGACAACTACGCTACCAAGTTTCGGCAGTACACAACCATGCAGTTCGTGCGGGGGGTCAGTGTACTACTCGGTGCCGCAGTTGGCGTGGCATTCGTTTCTCGCGTCGCGAAGGCGTTCCAGGATTATTTCGTGAACGTCGTGACACAACGCGTGGGCGCCGACCTGTACTCGGACGGCATTCGCTACTCGCTTGAGCTTCCGTATTCGCTGTTTGAAGACCAACGCAGTGGCGAGACGCTCGGCAAGATTCAGCAGGCACGTCTCGATGCCCAGAGATTCATAACCGCGTCGGTCAATGTGCTGTTCACCACTATCGTCGGCGTTGTATTCGTGATGGTCTATGCATACAAGGTGCATTGGGCGATCGCGCCGGCGTTTCTGCTAACCGTTCCGCTGCTTGCTGTACTCAGCTCCGTGTTGAGCAGGCGGATAAAGCGCGTGCAGACTGTGATTGTCGCCGAAACAACGGCACTCGCGGGTGCGACCACGGAATCATTGCGCAACATCGAGCTCGTGAAGAGCCTTGGCCTCACCGAACAGGAAGTGACGCGCCTGAATTCGACCACCGAGAAGATCCTCAAGCTTGAGCTCAAGAAGGTTCGCTATCTCAGGAGCCTCAGCTTCATTCAGGGCACGTGCGTCAATCTCCTGCGCACTTCCATCCTGTTCCTGATGCTGTACCTCATATTCGCGCAGCAGATATCTGTCGGTCAGTTCTTCGCGTTGCTGATCTATTCATTCTTCATCTTCGGCCCGCTTCAGGAGCTCGGTAACGTGATCAACACTTATCGAGAGACCGAAGCCTCGATGGCAAATCTGGAATCGGTATTCGCAATACCGCCGGATCCGCGGCCCGCTCATCCCATCGAGATCGGCGCGCTCACGCGGCTCGCGTTCAATCACGTGACATTCCAACATCGTTCCGCGACTTCACCGGCACTCACCGATGTTTCCTTCGAAACCGAGCGTGGCAAGACGATTGCATTCGTCGGACCGTCGGGCGCCGGTAAGTCCACCCTCGTCAAGCTGCTGCTTGGGCTTTATCATCCGCTGAGCGGCCAGATTTTGTACAATGATACGTCTGGCACCGACGTGGACCTCGATGCGCTGCGCATGCGCATTGGTCTCGTTGCTCAGGACGCACAACTGTTCTCAGGAACCATTGCGGAAAATCTCCGCTTCGTTCGCCCGGACGCGACCGACGCTGATTGCATGAGGGTGCTTCATGAAGCCGCCGCGGACAGCCTTCTGGAGCGCGCGGACAAGGGCCTCGGTACGCTGATCGGAGAAGGCGGCGTGAAGGTATCTGGTGGCGAACGACAGCGACTCGCGATCGCGCGGGCGCTGCTCAGACGTCCGTCGTTGCTCATCTTCGATGAGGCAACTTCGGCGCTAGACTCCATAACCGAAGAGGAAGTGAGCCGGACAATCCGCGACATTGCCACGCGACGCGAGGCAATTACGATTCTTATCGCGCACAGGCTTTCGACCATCATGCACGCGGATACGATCTTCGTGTTGGAGCGTGGACGGATAGTTGAAGCCGGCCATCACGCCGAACTGCTGGATCAAAAGGGCCTTTACTATGCCATGTGGCGGCAACAGGTAGGGGAGCGGAGGCCCGGCATGGGTGCCACTGCGCAACATCACTTGCAACCACCATTGGTGACTCCCGCCGGTGCGATTCGCTAAACGGGTAGCAGCGCGGTAGGTGAGGCGTACGTTGCGCTGCGCGCCTCTGGCGCTTGACAGCGCACCCCGTTTGCCTATCTTCGCGGTTGAAACAGCAACCTCAGAGGCTAAAGATGCGCAACTGGACTGCTCTGGCAGGAACGTTTGTGTTTGTGATCGCAGCGTGCGCGCCGAAAGACAAAACTGCCAACGCGACGACCGATTCGACGACCGCTAGTGCCGCCGTATCGGTTGCCTCGACGGCGGCAGCGCCGAACGTTGTGACAGTTCACGCAAGGGACTTCGCCTACGACTCATTACCCGCGCAGATCCAGGCTGGCATGACGACGTTCAAGCTGATCAACGACGGACAGACACTCCACCACATGGAGATCGTCCGCCTGGACAGCGGCAAGACGTTGGCGAATCTCGAAGCAGAGCTCGCCAAGCCAGCGGCGCCCCCATCCTGGGCTGTTTTCGAGGGTGGCCCAAATGCCCCCGATCCCGGCAAGCAGTCGAACGCCACGCTCGACCTGAAGCCCGGCAACTATGCAATACTCTGTCTCGTTGACGTGCCAGGCGGGGTGCCGCATTTCGCGAAGGGAATGGTTCGGCCATTCACGGTCACCGCGGCGACTGGGCCTCAGTCACCCGCGCCGACTTCCGACGTGACTATCACGCTCAGCGATTACGTGTTCGATCTGTCTACGCCTCTCACCGCCGGCACTCACACGTTCGCGGTCAAGAACGCGGCGACGCAGATGCACGAAGTCGAGCTTGTGCGCCTGGCTCCTGGAAAGACTGTCGAGCAACTGTTGAGTTGGATCAACAAGCCCTCCGGGCCACCACCAGCCGCAGCGATCGGCGGCATCGCGCCGTTTTCCGGCACGACCAAGTACTTCACCGCCGACATAACACCAGGCACCTACGCTCTGATCTGCTTCGTTCCCGACGCGAAGGACGGGAAGCCCCACTTCATGCATGGGATGACAAAGACTATCACCGTCATCTGATTCCACATCAACGTTCGGCGACACCGCCATCGCTGAGCGTTGGGGCTCAGACTCACGCCGCGGCGGTAGTGCTGTCCGCTGGCGGGCCGCCCTTTGACCTGTATTTTTTTCAAGTGGGCTCACCTTCGTGGAAGGAGATTGGTCGATGTGGAGTGACTTCAAAGCATTCATCATGCGTGGCAACGTACTCGATCTGGCAGTTGCCGTCGTCATCGGCGCCGCATTTGGCGTCGTGGTAAAATCGCTCGTTGACGATGTCATAATGCCGCCAATCGGGCTCGCACTCGGACACGTTGACTTCGCCAACCTGTACGTCCTCTTGAAGGATGGAGTCAAGGCCGCGCCACCGTACGCGTCGCTAGCGGATGCAAAAACCGCCGGAGCAGTGACGCTGAACTACGGAATTTTTGTCAACAACGTCATCACGTTCTTAATCGTCGCGCTCGCGATATTCATGGTTGTGCGCGCGGCCAACAAGGTTTACAAGAAGCCCGTCGCAACCGCTTCCACCAAGCCGTGCCCGTATTGCGCCATGGATATCCCCATCTCGGCTTCGCGCTGCCCTCACTGCACGTCGGAACTGAAAGCCGCGTCCTGCGGTCAGGCTGAATAGAAAAGATGCCGCGCTCCAACTGGGAGCGCGGCATCTTTTCTAAGGAACCTCGGCTGCTGAATTACGCCTGCTTGCCGCCGAACATCCCGCCCAAACCCTTCGCGAGCGAGCCGAGTTCACCCAGAGCGCCGGCGGCACCAGCGCCGCTACCAGCGCCGCTACCAGCGCCGCTACCGCTGCCGCTGGAAATGAGGCTCTCTAGTTCTGCCCCGAGAGGCCCAGGCAACCGGTCTTTCAGGAATCCAATAACAGTCTGGACCGCCGCCTGCGCCTGGTCTGCGGGAAGTCCGGTTCGCTGCGATACGAGGTTGATCAGCTCGTCCATATACCACTCCAGTTGGAAGAATTCATAAAAATTGGGGTTGGACCTAGCAGGGCACAAGCGGATAGGAACCGTTTAGCTCCAGCCGCCCCGAGTTCCCCTGTCGCGCGGTCGGCTCACGCGGTATGCTTGTGGCGAGAGCTGATCACCTACCACGAGGATGTATTCGTATGGCGAAGGATCGTTCGATCACAGCGTGCATTTCCGGAGCCTCACTGCTCCTTATTGGACTGGTTTCCGTCGCGGCGGTGCCGCCGCGACATCCGGTGGTTACGTCGCCGGTCTCTTCAGGCCTCTTTGCAGGGTTGGTTTGGCGCAATATCGGACCGTTCCGCGCCGGTCGCGTCGCGGCCGTAACGGGTGTGATCGGCCAACCTGGCGTCTTCTACGCCGGCCTGCCACTCGGCGGCGTTTGGAAAACGACGAGTGCCGGACGCACATGGTATCCCGTGTTCGATGCCATCAAGGAAGCATCATCCGTCGGCTCCATCGAAGTCGCACCGTCTGATCCGAACGTGATTTACGTCGGCATGGGTGACATGATCACCGGCGGCGGAATAAACGAAGGAAATGGCGTATACAAGTCGACCGATGCCGGCAAGACATGGGAGCATCTGGGACTGGATGCGACCAAACAAATTCCGTCCATCCTTGTCGATCCGCGCGACCCAAACATTGTGATGATCGCAGCACAAGGGAACGTGCACGCCAAGACCGACATGCGAGGCGTGTTCCGCAGCACGGATGGCGGTAAGACGTGGACCAAGACACTATATGTGGACGATGAGACCGGCATCCAGAAACTCGCCCGCGCATTCGACAAGCCAAACGTAATCCTTGCGACTACTGTGCGACACTACGTCGCACCAGGGATCCCAATGGCGAGCACCCCCGCCGCGAGTCCGAATGCCACAGGTACCGCGCTGTACATATCATCAGATGAAGGATTGACCTGGAAGGACATCAGCGGCGCCAAGGGCTTGCCCAGACTCGCCGGCCGTACCTCCGTTGCAATCGCCGGGAACACGAATGCGCAGCGCATGTACCTCATCCAGAATTCCGGACTCTATCGTTCCGACGACGGTGGCGCGAACTGGCGTCAGATGGACGCAGCCGATCATCGCATCGCCAACGGACAGGGCGGTTACAATTGCGGCGTCTACGTTGATCCGCAGAATCCAGATATCGTTTACACCATCAACACGTCGAGCTACAAGTCCACCGATGGTGGCAACACCTTTACTGGCTTCAAGGGCGCGCCAGGTGGCGATGATCCACAACAGATGTGGATCGATCCAACCAACGGGCAAAGAATGTTCCTCGGTGTCGATCAGGGCGCCACTATATCACTCGATGGCGGCGCAAACTGGAGCTCGTGGTATAACCAGTCAACGGAACAGGTCTACCACATCTCAGTCGATAACTCGTTCCCGTACTGGGTCTACGCGACACAGCAGGACGCAGGCGCTATTCGCACGCGCGCGCGCGGAAATCTCGGCGAGATCACGCCGCTGGATTGGAGTCCCGTACCCGGCTGGGAGTGGGGCACCATCGTCGCGGACCCGCTCAACCCGAACCTCGTTTATGCTAGCGGCTCTGGAATCGTGAAGATCACGTATCCGAGTGAGCAGTGGATCAATGTCAGCCCCGCGGCTGACCCCAATTCCGAATCTCGAACGACTTCGTCGCAACCCGTCATGTTCTCGCCGGTGAACCAGCACGAGCTATTCGCCGCTTTCCAGTACGTAGCATCGACAACCGATGGCGGAGCGACGTGGAAGAAGCTCAGCCCAGACCTGACCTACCCTAAGGGCGTGACTGAGCCGAAGCCGGCGGCCTCTACAGCTACGGGCGTTCCGCGCGTTCCTCCCAACCGCAATGCCATAGAATCCATGTCGGCATCCAGCGTGTCTGCAGGCATTATCTGGGTGGGCACGAACAACGGCTTGATTCACGTGACGCGCGACCACGGCGCGACATGGCAGGACGTGTCCGTACCAAACCTTCCGAACTCTGCGCGCGCTGACATATCCGCAATTGATGCATCACATCAGGATCCGGCGACCGCATATGTTGCGATCGATTTCCACACAACGGGTGACTACAGCCCCTACTTCTATCGCACACACGACTACGGCAGAACGTGGACTCAGATAGTCAACGGGATGCGTGCAGACCAGCCGAGCGGAAGCTTTGCGCGCGTAATCCGTTCCGATCCAAAGCAGCCAGGGTTGCTCTTTGCCGGAACCGAAAGCTCGATGTACGTCTCGTTCGATGACGGCGACAACTGGCAGTCGCTGATGCTGAACTTGCCCAACACGTCGTACCGCGACATTACGTTCCACGGTAACGACATGGTCGTGGGCACGTACGGACGCGGTATCTGGGTGCTGGACGACTACACGGTATTGCGCCAGTTGACAGCATCCGTGGCAAGCGAGGCTGCGCATCTGTTCAAGCCAGATGAAACGGTGCGCGTTCGTCGCAACGTCAACGCCGACACGCCATTCCCGCCGGAGGTGCCGCACGCGCTGAACGCGCCTGAAGGTGTAATGGTTTACTACTCGCTTGGTTCGGCGCCGGCATCGCCGATAACGCTCGATGTGCTGGATGCATCTGGAGCCGTTGTACGACACATGTCGAGCGTCCCTGGCGTTGCAATCAAGGATGCCGCCCAACCTCCGGAGCCGAATTTCTGGATAGCGCCACCGACGTCGCTCTCGGCGAATGTCGGAACAAATCGCAGCAATTGGGATCTTCGTTACGACGCCCCACCAGCGTTCACTCATAGTTACGAGATAAACGCGAACCCCGGCCTCACCCCCGCATCACCCGAAGGGCTCATAGCAATGCCCGGTGTGTATACACTAAGGCTCACGGTTGACGGCAAGAGCTACACTCAGAGCGTAACGGTGAAGAACGATCCGCGCTCGCCGGCGACGGCGGTCGCCTTGCGCGCACAGAACGATCTGATGATGAAGATCTACAGCGGCATCAAACAGTCGTGGGACGGCTACAATCAGGTCGCGACAATGCGCAGCGCCGTCACGAGCCTTACCGCCGCGACTCAGCCGGCCGATGTCGTTTCCGCAGCCAAGGCTTTCGACGCCAAGCTCGATGCAGTGGGCGGATCGACCACGCCCAGCGCACGCGGGTTCGCCCGTGGCGGCCCCCCGCCAGCGCCAGATTTCGTACGCGTGAACGGAATAATGTCCACGGCACTTACTGCGCTCGACAACGGAGACATGGCGCCAACAGCGGCAACGCTTCGTGGCTACGCGGCGGATTGTTCGCAGCTGAAGACGGTCATCACCAACTGGCAAGCCGTCAATACCACGGATCTCGCTACACTGAACGCATTGCTCTCCAAGAACAATGTTTCGCCCGTCCGGGCCGCGTCTCCCAAGCTAGCCGTACCGGCCTGCGCCGCTGGCCTGTCGGCCCACGATCGCCGGACGCTGGCAACTCACTCCGGCAACACGGTGTCTCACTCACGAGCGCAGGAAGAAAACGACGGAGACGACGGACAGGAACCCCGCTAACGTACGGTGCCGAACGAGCGGATACGCTGCCAACGCCGATAACAGAGATTAGCAATGAATCCAGACGTCTACAGTTTTATGGTTGTAATGTTCATCATCATCGCGTCGATTGCCTGCTTGGCTGGCATTAGCGTTCTGGTGCTGCGCGCATTCAACCGATCGAAATTGCCACAGTCTCTCCCGCCCAAGAACTACGATGAGCGCTTCGCACAGCTTCAACAGTCGATCGACTCTATAGCTGTTGAAGTTGAGCGGATCGCCGAGGGCCAGCGCTTCAGCACCAAGCTGCTGGCCGAGTCCGCACGTGGCACGGTATTGACGGAGGGTCGATGACATACAGCGGAGAAATCTTCGACAGTCCACCGCCGCGGCGCGGACCAATCCACCGAACGTTTCAGGCAGCAAAGGCCGGTGTCAGTTTCGGCTCCGCGCTCGCCATCGCTATTTCGTGGAGCGTGCACCACTCCATCATCTGGGCGATTATCCACGGATTTCTTTCGTGGATCTACGTGGTCTACTACGCCCTCACACGATAACGAAACGGCCTCCGAACACTAGTATGTTTCGGAGGCCGTTTTCTATTTTGCCAGTCTGCCGCGTTTTGGCGCTTTACTCCACCGTAACAGACTTCGCAAGATTGCGCGGCTGATCAACATTCGATCCACGCTTGACCGCGATGTAGTACGCCAGTAGCTGAAGCGGCACCGACGCGAGGATCGGCGTAACGAGATCTAACGTTTCCGGGATCCGGAACTCGTAGTCGATCAATCCCGCCAACGCAGGTTCCGGCCGGCTCGTGATGGCTATCACCTTGCCTTTTCTCGCCTTCACTTCCTGCACGTTGGACACGACCTTCTCGAACACCGAGTCGTGCGGCGCAATGAACACCACCGGCATCATCTCATCAATCAGTGCGATAGGCCCGTGCTTCATCTCCGCAGCGGGATAACCCTCGGCGTGAATGTAGCTGATTTCCTTGAGCTTGAGGGCACCTTCTAGAGCTGTCGGAAAATTGTAACCGCGGCCGAGGTAGAGGAAATTGGACGCGCGCTTGAACTCTTCAGCCAGCGCTTCAATTTCGTCGGCACGATCCAATACGTTCTGTACTTGCCCTGGAAGGGCATGCAGAGCTTCGACTATCTCGCGTCCACGAACGGGCGATAGGGCGCGCAACCGCGCGAGCTTGAGTGTGAACAGGAGTAGCGCCGTGACCTGACTCGAGAAGGCCTTGGTCGAGGCGACTCCAATCTCGGGTCCAGCGTGGATGTAGGAACCGCCATCCGACTCACGAGCAATGGTGGATCCGACAACATTCACGATACCAAGCGTGCGCGCACCACGATGCTTCGCCTCTCGCATCGCCGCAAGCGTATCGGCGGTTTCTCCCGACTGCGATATCACAATGCACAACGTCCGGTCCGTCACCACCGGGTTGCGATAGCGAAACTCAGACGCATACTCGACCTTGGTCGGGATGCGCGCGAGATCCTCGAGCATCATTCCGCCAATCAGCGCAGAGTGCCAGCTCGTGCCGCAAGCGGTGAGCACTATGTTGTCAAAGCGAAGTAGCTCTTCGTCAGTCAGGTTGAGACCGCCGAGCTTGGCCGTTCCGGTATCATCGAGTAGCCGGCCGCGCATTGTGTTCTCAATGGTCTGCGGCTGCTCGAATATTTCCTTGAGCATGAAGTGCGCATATCCGCCACGCTCGATCTGGCCAAGGTCCCAATCAACCTTACTTACACTGCGGCGCATTTCGCGCGCGTCATTGTCGAGCACGCGATAACCGTTGCGATCGAGCACGGCGATGTCACCATCGTCCAGATAGACAACCTGGCGAGTGTGAGCCAGGATCGCCGAGACGTCGCTTGCCACGTAGTACTCACCTTCTCCCAGTC
The DNA here is from genome assembly GCA_041691775.1 of Gemmatimonadota bacterium. Lineage (GTDB taxonomy): Bacteria > Gemmatimonadota > Gemmatimonadetes > Gemmatimonadales > Gemmatimonadaceae > Fen-1247. The sequence goes on along the minus strand of JBEPUB010000004.1, from coordinate 87,041 downwards.
CCAGCAACAGCGGGCTTCCCTTGCGGGCCGCTACGAGCTTGTTCGGATCTCGGCTCGACACCACGGCTATACCGTACGTTCCCTCGATTTGAGAAAGCGCGTCCATCACCGCCTGCTCAAGCGAGTCCTCGTACGCTTCCTGAATGAGATGCGCGAGTACTTCGGTATCGGTCTCCGAGACGAACTTGTAGCCCAACGCCTGAAGTTTGCTGCGCAGGAGCGAGAAGTTCTCGATGATTCCGTTGTGGACGACCGCGACCGTGCCGTCCATGGACACGTGGGGGTGCGCGTTGCATTCGTTTGGCGCACCGTGTGTCGCCCATCGGGTGTGCGCGATCCCAACGTTGCCGGCCAGCGGGAACGCATTGAGCACTGTTTCCAGTTTGGAGATCTTGCCAGCCGCCTTACGCGTCTCGACTTCGCCCCCGTTCATCACAGCCACGCCAGCCGAGTCGTATCCGCGGTATTCCAACCTTTTCAGCCCCTCGAGAAGGAGAGGTGTCGCGCCCTTTTCACCGATGTAGCCGACAATTCCACACATGCCAGAAGTCTTTTGTTTGGGGAGACGCCGCCCGAAAGGCGCGGCCGCCACATGCAGCCCAATTTAGGGCTCGCACGGATGGGGGGCTATGCCGGTAGCCGAAGCGGGCGGAAAACCGGCTGATGCCGACCTTCCGCCCGCCGGCAACGCTTCCGGATAGCTACTCGGTTCTGCCGGGCCGCACCCTCGCTGGATTTTCCGCCGACGCGCTTGGCGTCGCGACTACCGGCGCCGGCTGCGCCATCCGCGGCTGTTCAGTGCGCGGCATCTCACGCGGAGCGGAGCGCTGCTCACTCCTGAATTCTCTCTGGCCACGCTCTTCCGACCGCGGTGCCGCGGCCTGGTTCTGGTTCCTGGAAAAGCCTGGAGCGGGCGCCAGCACCGGGTTGGGCGCCAATTGCGGATTGGGAGGGAGCTGCGGTGCTCTACCCACAGTACGGTTCTGTCCGTTTGCGCCCGCCTGCTCTCTCAATTCCTCGCCACCCTGCATCCGATGCTCGCCACGGATCGCGTCACGGTCTCTGCGAGCGGCATCGAGACTCCGGCCGGAGCCCACGTCGATCACCTGAATTTGCGCTTGCGAACCGGCCTCGCCTTGCGGTGTGGCGACCACCGGCTCGCCGTTGGCGACTGTCGTGTACACCGCGCGCTGCGAAGCCACATCCCTCTCGATTGCCGCCCGTCTTTGAACGTCGGTAATATGCGGCCCTACGATGGTTGGAAGTACAGTCACGGCCTCGGCCGACGCTACACGTTGCTGAATAGCGTTCAATGGCGGCGACGCGGCGGACGCTGCCTGACGCACCTGCGCTGGCGCGAGATTGGCGGCCCGAATTTGTGGCAGCCCCGGACAACCGCTGAATGGATAGTTGACCGGTACAATGCGAGTGCTACCGTCCGCACACAGGATCCTGGCGTAATACGAACTCAGCCTGCCGTCTGGAGAGATCTCGTCAGGAGACTTTGTCGCGAAACCGTTACTGGACCAGAGCATGTACACGTCCGAATCCCACGACGCATCGTCGCCGAGTGCTACCGCGTTATTGAGCAACGCATCGAACGCAACATCGGTGTAAAACGAACGAGCCTCACGCACGCCGATTGCCGACGCCAGCGCCGTCGGCCTGTGAACGTAACGGGCAACGTCAAGCGGGTGAGTCGAGGCAATCAAGTAGAGATACGCAGGACCCGGGAGCGTTGGTCCGAGTACCGCATGGTAGATGTCGTCGTCGAACGACCCGCCAATGAGCTGGTCCGTATTGTATCCGCCGCGGTGCAGACGCTCAGGTGTATCAATCGTCGGCGATAGCAACCTTACGCCGGCCCCAGGATACACCACGAACACCGCAACATACGCCGGCTCACTCAACACGTAGCGCAGCGGCTCGTGTGTTTGCGGAGAGGGCGGGAGCAGCTTTACCGTGACACCCTGACCACCTTCGCCCGGCAGTCGGCCATTCACTGGAGTCTGCGCGCCGAGCGCAGCAGCCAACAACGGAACACAGGCAACGACAGTTGCAATACGCATAACCACCTCATAAGGTGAGTTCTACTGCCGAGGATAGGTCGCAATCAGCGTGCCCGAACGACCGGTTTCTCTATATATATACTACGCCGTAGATCTCAAAACGCTACACCAAACTGCTGACCCAGCCGCGTTCGGCTAAATAGTCAGCTTCCCGACAGCTTCTCGACAGCTTCGCGCCCCGCACGAATCAACGATCGCGCCTCAGTCTCAGTCGGCGCTTCGGCGATCACGCGCACAATGGGCTCGGTTCCCGATGGCCGCACGTGTACCCAGCGATCGCACCACGATAGACGCATTCCATCCTGAATATCGACCTCCGCATCGGGAAATGCGGCGCGCAAACTTTGGTATACTGAATCCAATGGCGCAGCTGGAAGCGCAAGCTTGTCCTTCACTATCGCGTATCGTGGATAGTCGCCGACTATTGCCGACAGCGATCTGTTCTCCTGGTGCAGCAATTGTAGGATCAGTGCGGTTCCGACCGGCGCGTCGCGCCCTAGATGCATCTCGGTGAGAATCACGCCACCATTTCCCTCGCCACCTATCGCCGCACCTTCGCGTCGCATGCGTGTTGCAACGTTCACCTCGCCAACAGGCGCGCGAACTACAACGCGACCCGCCCGTTCAGCAACGTCATCAACTATTCGACTGGTGGAGAGATTCGTAACAACGGGACCGGCGCGATGACCCAGCACCACACTTGCGGCAAGCGCCAGGGTGTAGTCCTCACCTATCGCCTTACCTTCATTCGATACGAGCGCGAGACGATCAACGTCGGGATCAACGGCAAAGCCTACCGCTGCGCCACATTCCCGAACGAGCGCTTCCAACTCTCCAAGGTTCTCTGCAACTGGTTCCGGAGTGCGCGGAAAACGCCCGTCTACTTCCATGTTGATTGACGACACAATGCAACCAAGCCGCTCCAGCAGAATGGGCATGAACAACCCACCGGCGCCGCGCACGCAATCGAGCGCAACATGAAAGTGGCGGGCGCGAATTCCTTCAGCGTCCAGGAACGGCAACGCGAGAATTGCATCGATGTGCCGTCTGATTGCGTCGTTGTCCTGCTCGACAGTTCCGAGCCGGTCCCACGTCGCGCGCGGGTACGCGCTCTCGACCACCGCGCGCATATCGCGAGACTCGCTATTGTCGAGGAACAGTCCGGACGACCCAATGAACTTGAGCGCATTCCATTCGATCGGATTGTGACTCGCGGTGATCCCGAGACCGCCGGCCGCGTGATGGTGTTCCACCGCCAGTTGAATGGTGGGCGTGGGGACGATTCCGATATCGATCACCCGAGCGCCTACGCTTTCCAGCGCCGCGATAACGGCATGGTGAAACATTGGTCCGCTCACGCGACTATCCCGCCCGAGCACGATCGTCCGCTTTGCTGGATCCCGTGACACCGCCCAATGCCCAAATCCGGCGGCGAACTTGGTGACGATTTCGGGAGTCAGCGCCTCACCCACGCGCCCACGCACGCCGGAGACACTCACCATCAAGCCAGGGTAGTCCATAGTGTGTATAAAAAGCTGATGCTCGTGCGAAACGCACGAGCATCAGCCAAATCTACGACGTCCAACCAGAAACCAAAGTCGATTCTGGCAGCTTTTTATTGGTTATCCAGAAGGCGCGACCTGGGCGATCACCCGGTGGCGCCGGTTTGACTCGCCAGCTTCTCGCGTCGAATCACGTCGATGAATGCAGTCGCGAGCTCGGGATCGAACTGCGTTCCGGCACACCGCGCGATTTCCGCGATCGCGTCGTCCGCCGACATGAACCGCCCTCGGCGATAGGCGCGTCCGCTTGTCATGGCGTCGAAGGCGTCCGCCACGCCGGCTATGCGAGCTTCAATCGGAATACCTGTACCGACTAGTCGATCCGGAATCCCTCGCCCGTCGAACCGCTCATGATGCGATCGTACGATGCTCAGCGCCAAAGGCTCCTCACCCAGCAGAGGAGAAAGGATCTGCCAGCCAAGCATGGGATGGGTCATGATGTGCTGGTACTCCTCATCCGTCAGCGGGCCTTCCTTGTTGAGCACGGCCTCCCGAACGCCGATCTTCCCAATGTCGTGAACCTGGCCGCCCAGCTCGATCTGACGCACCGTCGCCTCAGGTAGCCCAATCTCGCGCGCCAAGAGCGAGGAATACTGGCTCACACGAATCGAATGCCCACGAGTGTATTGATCCTTTACCTCCAGTGCCTGCACCAGCGCCTGTACTCCGCCTAGAAACAGCTCTTCCAACCGGCGGGCCTGCGCGGCCACCAGGCGCTCGAGGCCAGCCTGATAGGAGCGGTTCTCCAGAATAAGCTGCCGCTTCTCCATCGCCTGACCCACTCTGACGAGGACTTCCTCCAGATGGAACGGCTTCGTGAGGTAATCCATCGCTCCAATGGCAAGACAGCTCAGGGCGAGCTCGACATCGGCGACTGCCGTTATCAGAATCACGGCAAGGTCCGGATATTTGACCCGCGACTGCCGCAGCAGTTCTATCCCGTCCATCCTCGGCATCCGCAAGTCGCTGAGGAGCAGTGCGGCCGGGACTCTATCCAACTGTTCCAGCGCTTCGACGCCATCCCCGGCTTCGAGGCAGGTGAAACCATCGCTCGTCATTAGCCGGACCAGCACATGCCGGAGGCGTGGCTCATCGTCAGCAACAACACAAAACATGGGCACTGTCGCCGTCACGTCATCACCTCCCTCATATTTCCTAGACGTATTCTAGCCTCCGATCCCACCACCTGCCATGACGAAGATATTCGACGAAGACACGTCCGCCGCCTTTGGGACCCGCGCCATCCACGCTGGCCAGCGCCCAGATCCGCTCTCCGGCGCGATCATGACGCCCATTTACCAGACATCCACTTACGTACAGGAAGCCCTGGGCGTTAACAAGGGTTACGAATACGCGCGTGGCAAGAACCCAACGCGGGAGGCGCTCGAACGTAATGTTGCCTCGCTCGAAGGCGTCCGGTTCGGTTTCGCGTTTTCGAGCGGAATGGGTTGTCTCGACTCGATCATGAAGCTCTTCAAAACCGGCGACCATTTTGTGGTTGGTGAGAACGTCTACGGCGGCACCTACCGCCTGTTCGACAAGATCCTGCGCAACTTCGGGATGACGTTCACATACGTGGACACGCGCGATCCGCAACTCATCGCCGATGCCTGCACCGGCGCAACTGCGGCGGTAATTGTCGAGACTCCGACAAATCCGCTGATGCGTCTCACCGACCTCCGCGCGGCGGCCGAAGCGGCCCACGCGCGCGGTGCATTGTTGATTGTCGACAATACTTTCGCGTCGCCATATTTGCAGCGACCGTTCGAGCTTGGTGCCGACATCGTCTGGCACTCCTCCACAAAGTACCTGAACGGGCACAGCGACATGATCGGCGGAATCGCACTCGTCAACGACGACGATCTCGCCGCGCGCATGCAGTTCATTCTCAATGCGTCTGGCGCAATACCCGGTCCCATGGACGCATGGCTCGTGCTGCGTGGTACAAAGACGCTGCACCTCCGCATGGAGCGGCACGATAGCAATGGGAGCGCCATTGCTGCTTGGCTCGCCAAGCGCGAGGGCGAGAAGAACGTGTTCTATCCAGGCCTCGAATCGCATCCGCAGCACGCACTAGCTGTCAAGCAGATGAAGGGCTTTGGCGGGATGATTTCCGTCGAGACGGGAAGTCGCGAGCGCGCGGCACTCATGCTATCCCGCGTGCGCGTGTTCTCGCTCGCCGAGTCGCTCGGCGGCGTCGAAAGCCTCATCAATCAGCCCGCCGAAATGACGCACGCGTCAGTCGAACCGGAACGCCGCGCGCGGCTTGGGATTACGCCTGGACTCATCAGGCTTTCGGTTGGCGTGGAAGACGTAGGCGATCTCATCGCGGATCTCGACGAGGCTCTCAAATGACGGATTTGTTGCCGGTACCAGCACCATTCAAGCGACACACGCTCACCGGGATCGCCCCGGTAGCGTGGGAGCATCCAGCGGATCGCGCGGCGCTGCAGACGCTGCGCGCGATTCCCGGGCTGGATGAGCTGGTTCGAAGGGTAATGAGCTTTCTCGGTGAGCGCGGTGTTCGTCAATTGTTCACGGCGGACTCCGTGCGCGTTAACGAGCGACAGAGGCCCAGACTTCACGCGCTCTATACCGAAGTCCTGGAGACGCTTGATTGGTCCGAGCGCCCGGATCTGTTCGTCACGCAGACTCCGTTCGTGAACGCGATGGCCGTGGGGTTTGAGAAGCCATTCATCGTCGTCCACACGGGCGCGCTCGCAATGCTAGCCGAGCCACAGCAGCGCGTGTTGCTCGGCCACGAAGTCGGACACGTGATGAGCGGACATTCCACCTACTCGACACTCGCACTGCTGTTTCTCTCGTTCGGATTCAACGCGATCCCGGGGCTCGGGCTGATCGCACTGCCAATTCAGCTCGCTCTGCTCGAATGGTACCGCAAGGCTGAATTCTCCGCCGACCGCGCCGGTCTCCTCGCGTCGCAGGAGCCGCTCGACGCGATGCGCATGTTCCTGCTCTTCGCTGGTGGGAAGGGCGACGGTGACGAGACAAACCTGGATGAGTTTCTCGCGCAGGCGCAACAGTACGAGAGTGATAGCGGCGCGGTTGATCTGCTGTTTAAGCTGCTCAACGTTGCAGGTCGCACGCATCCGTTCAATACGGTACGTGCGGCCGAGTTGCAGCGCTGGATACAGTCGGGCGGCTACGACGCTATAGTCAACGGCGAGTACCAGCGCCGCGGTGCCGGAAGCACGCGCCCGTTGACCGACGACTACGCTGACGCCGCGGGATATTATGGCGGGAAGATGAAAGGTATGATGAACCAGGTAGCAGACGCTGCGCGCCGCGCAACCGACAGCATGAACAACGCATTCCGTAACGAGGACGAGTGAAGGTTCTGATAGTCGGCGGTGGCGCGCGCGAGCATGCCATTGCGTGGAAGCTGTTGCAGGACGACCCAACGCTCGACCTCCTCGCTGCGCCCGGCAATCCCGGTATCGCGACGCTGGCGCGTTGCATTCCGATCTCCGCGAGTGACATTCCCGCGCTTCTGGCACTTGCGCGCGCGGAGACTCCAGAGCTCACGATAGTCGGGCCGGAAGCACCGCTCGACGCCGGAATAGTCGATGTGTTTCTCGCGGAGGGACTGGCGATCTTTGGACCAACACGCGCTGCGGCGCGGATTGAAACCTCCAAGCGGTTCGCGAAGGAGTTGATGGTACATGCCGGCGTCCCCACAGCCCGCGCGAGCCACCACACTTCCGCTGAAAGTGCAATCCGCGCCGCTCACGCGCTTGGCGCCCCAGTCGTGATTAAGGCCTCCGGACTCGCCGCTGGCAAGGGCGTGGTGGTCGCCTCAACCATGGCCGAGGCGGAGCGCGCGATCACCGAGATGCTTGACGGCGCTGCGTTCGGTGCGGCTGGAAACGAGATCCTCATCGAAGAGTACATGGAGGGTGAGGAGATCTCGGTATTCGCCGTTTGTGACGGCGACCACTCGCGCCTCATGATCGGCGCCCAGGATCACAAGCGGTTGAATGACGGAGACATCGGCCCCAACACGGGCGGCATGGGAGCATACGCTCCGGTATCGCTCGACACCCCGGTGCTGCAGGACGTAATCAAATCGACGATCATCGACCCGACACTCGCCGCACTTCACGCAGCCGGATCGCCGTTCAGAGGATTGCTTTACGCCGGAGTGATGCTGACACCGCGCGGCGTGAAGGTCGTGGAGTTCAATTGCCGTTTCGGTGACCCGGAAACGCAGACACTGCTTCCCCTGCTGTCCAGCTCTCTGCTCGAGCCGTTGCTCACAGTCGGCCGCGGAGAATCGTTGGCGCATGTGCCCGAATTCGAGTGGCACCGAGCGGCAAGCGTTACCACGGTGCTTGCCGCCGCTGGCTATCCGTACACGGTGCAAAAGGGAGACTCCATCACGTTCCCGACGGCGCAGGAAGGCATTTTCGTCTTCCACGCCGGTACGCGCGTACCAGATGGCGACAGCGCGACGCCACCGGACGATCCCGAGGTTGTGACCGATGGCGGGCGCGTACTGTCGATAACAGCGGTAGCTCCAACGCTCGATGAAGCCGCGAGCGCGAGCCGGCGCTACGCAGAACGCGTTCGCTTCCCGGGAATGCAGATGCGGCGCGACATTGGGTGGCGCGATCTGCGCCGGAACGGCGGCGCACATCATGCCTGAGCTGCCCGAAGTCGAGACGATCGCACGAGGAGTCAACGATGTCGTGGCCGGACGCACGATCGAGGCGGTCGGCGTGCCACGTCCCGACGTTCTGCGGGAAGCGACGGCGCGGGCATTTGCAAAACGAGTCCGCGGAACCGTGATCACCGGCTCGCGACGGCGCGCGAAGCACATCGTCGTCTCGCTCAACAGCGGCGACTCGCTCGTGGTACAACCTCGCTTCACCGGCGCGATGCTGGCCACCAAGGCGAGCGGCCTTACTGACTACGACCGAACCTACATCGCAGTAATGCTCGGGCTCGACTCCGGCTTCGTTCTCGCCTATCGCGACGTGAGAAGGCTCGGCACCGTGTCACTCATGGATCCGGTTCGGCTGGAAGACTACTTCGGCGAGCTTGGAGAGGAACCGCTGGAGAAGGGATTTACGGGCGAGAGATTGGCCGCTATTCTTCAGGGGTCACGCCAGCCGGTGAAGAAGGTGATCATGGACCAGTACAAGGTCGTGGGCGTCGGAAATATCTACGCCAACGAGGCGCTCTGGCGCGCCGGAATTGATCCGTCGCGTGTTGCGTCCAGGGTGACGCCCGCTGAGGCGTCCGACCTGCGGGACTCGATAGTCGCGGTCCTTCGCGAAGCGATTGCCGCAGGCGGGTCAAGCATCCGCGACTATCGCAACGCCAATGGCGACGCCGGCGAGTTCGTGCAGTTCCTCTCAGCGTATGGGCGCGCTGGAGAAGCGTGCCATCGTTGCGGTGCAAAGCTGATCGGAACCCACGCGATCGACGGCCGCCAGACAGTGCTCTGCGCTCACTGCCAGAGCTGACACCCACACTATCGTGGCAAAATCACGGACGTATACGTTCAAGGATCCCACAAGCGATGAGCAGCTCGGCGTGATGCGTGCGCTCGTGCGTGAGACAGCGCGCAACGAGCCCGGCGTGTACCGCATGATCGCAGACAACGGCGAGATCGTGTACGTAGGCAAATCAAAACAGATTCGCTCGCGTCTGATGAGTTACTTCCGCGCATCGTATCCGGCAGACAAGGGTGCAAGGATCCTGCGCGAGGCAACACGCGTCGAGTGGGACTATGAACCCAGTGAATTTGCGGCTCTCTTGCGCGAGTTGCGACTCATCAAGCAGTACCGTCCCCGATTCAACGTTGCAATGAAACGCGATGCTCGGCACTACTCGTTCATCAAGATATCGCGCGGTGCGGCGCCGCGGCTCAATGTGGTGCGTGGCGCGGGTCCGGATGACGCAGCGGTTTACTACGGCCCATTCGTGGGCGCGCAACGGGTCGGAGAAGCGGTGCGGGAGCTGAACGATGTACTGGGACTGCGCGACTGCCGCAGCGACATGCCGATATTCTTCGCCGACCAGCACGAGTTATTTCAACTGGGGCGCACGCCGGGCTGCATTCGGCACGAGATTCGTAAATGCCTTGGCCCATGTGTTGGCGGCTGCACGGTGGCGGAATACGATCGGCAACTTGGACTCGCGCGCGCGTTTCTGGACGGATCCGATTCCGGCCCAACCGAGACGCTCAGAATTCAGATGGAAGCGGCGAGCGATGCACTCGAATTTGAGCGCGCCGCCATCTTTCGTGACAAACTCTCGCGCCTCGAGGCACTGCGCGAGCAGTTCGACCGCCTTCGCTTCGCCGTTGAGACACTCTCTTTCGTGTACAATGTGGCTGGTTGCGACGGACGCGATCGCACCTACGTCATCCGCAGGGGTGTGGTGCGTGCGGAGTTGGACACGCCCAAGTCGCGGCATGATCGGGCCACTATGCGTCGCTTGGTAGACGATATATTTGGAGAGAGGGCGACGCCGGGCTCGTCCATCCCAACCCACGAGATAGACGAGCTCCTGCTGTTATCGGCCTGGTTTCGAAAGTTTCCCGCCGAAATGGACCACGCCAAACGCGTCGCCTGAAAAGCTACTTGCTCCCCGATCCACCGTCGCGCGCGCGCTTTTCGGTCGCGCGGGGGTCGGGCTCCCCTGTCTTGGCATCCAGCACGGCTTCCGTGGAATCGGGCGAATCCATGCCTCGCCCGATCGTGCGATCGCCAAATTTCTCGGTTCGCTTTTCCGCCGACGTCTCGCCGTGATCGCCGGTGTGAGACTTGCCCTTGTTTTGGTCCGTCATCGCATCCTCCATAAGGTTTTCGTCAATTCAACTATCCATGGACGTGCATTCATCGTGCCCAAGATCGAACTGGCCGTACGCGCAGTTAGCACGAACGCCCGACAGGAACGTCCGCTGAGACGTCGTAGAGAGTCGCCCCGACTGGCATCTGTGCGAGGCTGCGTAGCCGCGCTGTTGGTCGCTGCAGTGCCGCTCCTGCAGGCATGTCGCCCCGAGCGGCAGGCCGTCTCTACCACTCCGCAATTGGATTCGCTTCCTACCCCGCCGCCGCTGGCCCTCTCGCACTTCAACATCCCGCTCACTTACGATTACACACCTGTCCTTGAGCTGGTCGAGCGAGTCGTCCCAAAGCAGTTCGGTTCCATCGATAGCGTACACATGGTTGGCGACGACGAGAATCGGCACTACGCCTACGAAGCTAGGCGCGGGCCCTTCACAACGTTCGTGCGCGGAAACCAGGTTCACCTTCGCGCCACGCTGACGTACGCTGCGCGCGGCTATTTCAAGCCGCGGTTTGGACCAACGATCGGCGCCGGATGCGGCGGTGATACACCCGCCGAGCGACCGCGAGTGATTGTCGAGCTCGTGACGCCACTGACACTGACTCCAGACTGGCACCTAGCCTCGCACGCACGCATCGCCACCCTGGATGCAGCTTCAGATGCCGATCGAGATCGCTGCACCGTGAGCGTCATTCACTATGACGTAACGCAGCGCGTGATAGATGCAGCTCGTTCTGCGTTGACGACGCAGCTCCCGAACATCGACAACAAGATTGCCGGCGTCGATCTGACTGCCAGGTTTGAGGAATGGTGGACCTTACTCAACAAGCCCATTCAGCTTGCTGACAACGTGTGGCTGCAACTCAATCCCGAGCGACTCCGCATGGGTCGGGTGAGTGGTTCAGGCAGCGATCTGATAGTCGATGCAGGACTCGACGCGCGTCCCAGGATCGTTGCGGGCGCCGCCCCTAAGGCGACCGTACCGCCGCTTCCACCATTGGGTCGCGATACTGCATCGAACGGCTTTCACATTGTCCTCGGAGCCACGATTGACTATGCCACCGCGTCAAAAACGATCACCGACGCATTGGAGGGAAAGTCGATCACCGAGGCTGGAAAGACCGTCACTGTCCGAGGTGCACGCGTATCACCGCTGCCGCACGGCCGGCTTGCGCTCGCGATGACGTTTACCGGTGACGCACACGGTACGCTCGTATTCGTCGGCACTCCCGAATACGACCGGCGCATTGGCCAGCTCACAGTCCCAAACCTCGACTACGATCTCACGACCGACAGCGACCTCATCACAGCTTATGCATGGCTCAAATCCGATGCACTGCGAACCCTGTTTCGCGAAAAGGCACGCTTCCCAGTACAACCGTTGCTCGATAAGGGAAGGTCACTACTGAGCGACGGCCTGAACCGCAAACTGGGCGACGCGGTAACTCTTTCGGCACAGGTTGATTCGGTCGATGTCGCTGGTATTTTTGTTACGGCACCCGGCATCATCGTTCGAGCCGTCGCAACCGGCAGTGCGGGAATGCAGGTGCGACAGCAACGCTAGATCTTCTCGCCCACATGGATGGCCACTACTCCAAACGTGTACGAGCGCCAGCGCACAGCAGTGAAGCCGGCGTCGCGCATGCGTTGGGCCAGATCGATCTCCGTGGGAAAATGCGCGACCGACTTGGGTAGGTAGTTGTACGCCGTGTGATGTCGCGCCACGGCGTTCCCGATCAGCGGGCACAGATTGTTGAAGTACAGACGATAGATCCATCCTACCACCGGGCTCTGCGTCGCCCCGAATTCTAGTATCACGAAACGAGAGCCGGAGCGAAGGACCCGATGGACCTCACGCAGCGCCGCGTTCACATCCACAACGTTGCGAATCCCGAAGACGACTATCGCGCCGGAAGCGAAGCCGTCCGCAAACGGCAGCTCCAGCGCGTCGGCCGTAACCGGACGAACGATGCCGCGAGATACCTTTGCGAGTCCCGCACGAAGCATGGGCTCCGCGAAATCCGCCGCCACTATCGATCCGCGAAAATCTCGCCGCTTTCCTATCCGTGACGCGATGTCGAGCGTGCCGGCGCATAGGTCCAGATACACGCCGCCCGGATCACCGCCAATGTTCAGATCGCTAATGGCCTTCCCGCGCCACCACTGGTCCAACCGAAAGCTGATGATGCGATTTACGCGGTCGTAATAAGGGGCGATGTCCGAAAACATCTTCTTGACATAGGCCCGCTTCACATCCGCACCTGTCGCCGCGGCGTGAGCGGTCGCGCGTTCGGTATCTAATGCCGTCATGGAACTCAAGGTGACCGTGTAGGGAAACCACGCAAGCACGAGCGCGTCTCGGCGTGCAAACGAGACGCGCTGGAATCGTTGAATTTATTCGACCACGCCCACCGGCAGAGCGTCCTTCGCGAATGCCGCGTGAACGCGGATCGCGAGCTCGGTCAGCGCCCTCGCCGCTCCGGCCTCGGGCTCGGCAATTACTATCGGGCGTCCCGTATCGCCGCCTTCCCGCACGCGAGGGTAGAGTGGAATCTCGACCAGCAACGGAAGACCCAGCGAGTCAGCGAGCTTGCGGCCGCCGCCAGATCCGAACAATGCGGTCGGCTTGCCGCAGTGTGGGCACTCGAAGTACGACATGTTCTCGACGATTCCCAGTATGGGAACTCCCACGCGCTCGAACATCTTCGCGCCGCGCAGCGCATCACCGGTCGAGACATCTTGCGGCGTCGTTACAACGATTGCGCCGTGCACGTGAGTCGCCTGCACCAGCGACAATTGTGCGTCGCCAGTGCCTGGAGGCATGTCTACAACCAGATAGTCGAGCTTGCCCCAGGCCACGTCACGCAGGAATTGATTGATGACCTTCATGATGATCGGACCGCGCCAGATCGCCGGCTGGTCCGGCGCCACCAGAAAGCCAAGCGAAACAACGCGCACGCCGAAAGCCTCATGCGGCACCATTCTATCGTGGTTGTCCAAGCGCGGCGGACCATCCAGGCCGAGCATCCGCGGCACATTCGGCCCATAGATGTCGGCGTCCATGATCCCGACCCGCGCTCCAGCCTTTGCCAGCGCGACCGCGAGGTTGACCGCAACTGTGGACTTCCCAACGCCCCCCTTGCCGCTAGATACTGCGATGATGTTGCCAAGATCCGGAAAGGCGACCGGCGTCGGCGGCGCAACCGATTTGGGGGTGGGCGCCTGGTCCATTACCGGAAGCGCGCGGCTCCGGGGAGTTTCGTCTGTCATACACCAAATGTAAATGCGACAACGCGCGACTCCGCACACTCGTCATTCCCGCGAAAGCGGGAATCCCGCCGCCTGCCATCGTCATTCCCGCGAAAGCGGACATCCCGCAGCCTGCCATCGTCATTCCCGCGAAAGCGGACATCCCGCAGCCTGCAATCGTCATTCCCGCGAAAGCGGACATCCCGCAGCCTGCAATCGTCATTCCCGCGAAAGCGGGAATCTCGCCCGCCCCGGCACCGTCCCCACTTGACCCGATATAACACCGATATATCTTAGACATAGCGATATATCAGACGATATATCGAACTATATCTTATGAGGTAGGCACTATGTCTGGATTCGACTGCGGGGCCGGTTGGATGCGACGCGGCATGTGGAAGGGCAACTGGGGCTTCGATGGAGCCCCATTCTGGGGCGGCAGTCCATGGCGCCCACGTGGTGGGCCGCGCAGCGCGCGGGTCTTCGATCAGGGAGATCTCAAGTACGTCATCCTTCAGCTCCTGGTCGAGAAGCCGCGTCACGGCTATGAGATCATCAAGGCGATCGAGGAGCGCTTCGGCGGTGCCTATTCGCCCAGCCCTGGCACCGTGTACCCAACACTCACAATGCTCGAGGACATGGGCTACGCCCGCGTTACGCCAGAAGAGAGCGGCAAAAAGGTGTACGAGATAACTGATGAGGGCCGCAAGTATCTCGAAGACAACAGATCTGCAGTTGACGACATCTTCTCACGCATCACGGAATTCGCGCAGAGCATCTTTGGCGAGCCCATGATGCAGGTCCATCGCGCAATGAAGGACGTTGGCCGCGCGGTGTATGTGCAGAACGCAAAGCGAACCCCGGAGCAGCTCAAGAGGATCTCCGATATCCTCGAGCGTGCCGCGAGCGAGATCGGAACGATAGTCTAACAAATAGGGCGCGGATTCATCCGCGCCCTATTTCATGCCTCGCGAGCTGCACCGGTACTAGCAGAGTGCCGGCGCAGCTTTGCTAGCCTGTCACGCCAGGCGCCAGATAAAGCCGCGCGGCAGCAATGACGCGCTGCTGCACCTCGTCGAGCCTGCCTTCGACCAGCGCGCCAGACGCCTTCACGTGACCGCCGCCGCCAAACTGGCGCGCGAATTCGTTGGCATCTACGCCGCGAGTGGTGCGGAAAGAAATCTTCACCCGATTGTGGCCAAGATCACGGAAGAACAACGCCATCCGCGTCCCGGCAACCGACCGCGCGTGCTCGGCGATTCCCTCGAGATCCTCGGGACGCACCCCATGCTTTTCCGCCGCGCCTGCGGGAACCGAGATCCAGGTCAGCCCGTACTTCGCATCCACTTCGAGCGTTCCCAGTGCCTCGCGGAGTAGCGTGAGCCGGCCGACTGGCATCGACGCGTAGATGCGCTGATACATCTCTTCCGGTTCGACGCCTGCCGCGAGCAGTTGCGCTGCAACCGCGTGGCATCGCGGTGTCGTGTTGCTGAATCGAAATCCGCCCGTATCCGTAACGAGCGCCACATACAGCGAGTTCGCAATGGCCGCTGTGATCTCGAACCCCAGTACGCACCCAACATCGTACACCAGCTCGCCGGTGGCACACGCTGTCGTATCCGAAAAAATCTCGCTGCTCGGCGGATCGTCGCTCGGAACGTGATGATCTATCACGAGCTTGGGTACGTCCAGCCCTCGAACGACATCGGCAAGCTTGCCAAGCCTGCGTAGGTCCGCAATGTCAAGTACTACCACGACGTCGGCCTTGCGCGCTACATCAGCGCCGCCGTCCGCCAGTTCCACCATACGAACATCGTCGCCCAACAAGAAGCGAAACATCTCCGGCCATGGCGTGGGATTGACGATCGTAACCGTCATCCCACGCTGCGCGAGCATGCGCGCGAGCGCCGTCTCCGAACCGCAGCCGTCGCCATCGGAGTTGATATGCGTAGATAAAACGATCGAGCGTCCCGCACGCAGTTCGCGCGCGAGACGCTCGATTGCCGTCCGGCGTTCCGCCGGAACAGCTAGAAGATCACGCACCAATTTTTTCGGCGCGCCCGAGCTTCGAATGACTCTTCCCGTACAGGAAGTAAATCGCCAGACCGATCACCATCCACACGATTAGACGAATCCATGTGTCCGATGGCAGCGACGCCATCAGTGCGCCGCAACTGATGATTCCGAGGATCGGAACCAACGGGACGAGCGGTGTGCGGAATGGCCGCTCCAGATTTGGCTGGCGATAACGCAACACGATCACGCCGGCGCAAACGATGACAAAAGCGAGCAGCGTCCCGATCGAAACGAGCTCACCGAGCAGTCCAATCGGGAAGTAACCAGCGACAACTGCGGCAACAACACCAGTCAAAATCGTCGTGACATACGGAGTCTGGAACCGCGGATGAACCTTTCCGAACACGGCCGGGAGCAGACCGTCGCGCGCCATTGAGAAGAAGATGCGCGGCTGGCCCATGAGCATCACCAGCACGACCGACGCAAGGCCCAAAATGGCGCCAATGTTCACGATCGGACGCATCCATGCGAGCGCCGGACCTGCAGCCGCGATTGCAACGAACACCGGATGCGGAACGTCAAGCGTCTTGTAGTTGGCAAGCCCGGTCATAACGAGCGCCATCAGTATGTACAGCACGGTGCAGATCGCGAGAGACGCCAAGATACCAATCGGCATGTCGCGTTGTGGATTCTTCGCCTCCTGCGCAGCGGTGGATACCGCGTCGAAGCCTATGTAGGAGAAGAACACCACACCAGCGGCGCGCGCAACGCCACTCCATCCAAAGTCACCGAAGTGACCGGTATTGGCGGGAATGAACGGATGCCAGTTCGCCTTGTTCACATACGCGAAACCAAAGGCGATGACCAGCAGAACTATCGCGACCTTCACGATCACGATGATGTTGTTGAAATTCGCGGACTCCTTGATGCCAACCACGAGCAGAGCTGTCATGAGCAACGTGAGCACGATCGCCGGCACATTTATGACACCCTGAACCGCGGTCAGTCCAGGCGCGCACGTCGCGAGCGTGTCACTGACGATCTGGTTGGTCGTCGGAGAGATGCACAACGTCGACTGCACCAGATGGTGAGTGCCAACTACGCGAAGCGGAGCCTGAGCATACTGATACGGGATGTGCAGGCCAATCTCGTTCATGAACGCAGTGAAGTATCCGCTCCAGCCCACCGCGACCGTCGCGGCGCCAAAGAGATACTCGAGGATCAGATCCCAACCGATGATCCATGCAATGAATTCACCGAGCGTGGCGTAGCCGTATGTGTACGCGCTGCCAGCGATCGGGATCATCGCGGCGAACTCGGCATAACACAGACCAGCGAATAGACAGCCAATGCCGGCCAGTATGAACGAGTAGACGACCGCTGGACCAGCGTGCTGCGCAGCAGCAGTGCCGGTCAGAACGAAAATTCCGGCACCTATAATTGCACCGATGCCCAGCGTTGTGAGGTTGAGCGCACCAAGCGCTCTCCGCAACGTTCGCTCTTCGCCTTCTCCGCTCGCTTCAGCCTGAAGTAGCGCGATACTCTTCCGCGACCCAAGTCCCATGTAATTCCTCGACGAGTTCCTACATCCAGGGCTACGCACGCGAACAGACGCGGCGACACCCCCGGATCGTGTGTGACACTATCCAGAGCCGTCCCTACTTTGATCACTTACTACGGTGAAGCAGCGCAGGGCGTTGTCGCCCCTACTCGTGTACACTCGCTTCCTGCGCCTCTAACCAGCTGCCCGCGCGTCTCAAACCGAGTAGTTGGGTGCCTCTCGCGTTATTACCACATCGTGCGGGTGCGACTCACGCAATCCGGCCGCCGTGATGCGAACAAATTCGGTCTTGGTCCGGAGTTCGTCAATAGTCCCGCAGCCCGCATACCCCATTCCGGCACGCAATCCGCCCACCATTTGAAACAGAACGTCGGCTGCCGTCCCCTTATAGGGAACCCGGCCCTCGATACCCTCTGGCACCAGCTTCTTTGCCGACATCTCCCCTTCCTGGAAATACCGGTCAGCACTCCCGTCCTGCATCGCCGACAGGCTCCCCATACCGCGGATCATCTTGAACCGCCGCCCTTCCATGAGAATCGACTCACCCGGACTCTCCTCAGTTCCGGCAAGCATCGAGCCCATCATCACGCTGGAAGCACCGGCGGCCAGAGCCTTCACGATGTCGCCAGAATATTTGATGCCTCCATCGGCAATCACTGGCACATCCCCAGCTCCATCCACAGCATCGAGCACGGCAGTGAGCTGCGGCACACCAATTCCCGTCACGACTCTCGTGGTGCAAATCGAGCCAGGACCCACTCCGACCTTTATCGCGTCAACGCCACGTTCCGCCAGAGCCCGCGCCCCTGCCCTCGTCGCAACGTTACCCGCGACAAGTTGCACGTCGGGAAAGCGCTCGCGCACATCGGCAGTCGCCTGGAGCACGCCGTCCGAATGCCCGTGCGCCGTATCGATGATGAGCACGTCCACCCCCGCATCCACCAATGCGCCCGCACGGGCTTCGTAATTCGTCGCACCTATCGCCGCGGCCACGCGTAGCCGGCCGTGCTGGTCCTTGTTCGCGTTCGGAAATTCGCGCCGCTTGTGAATGTCCTTGACCGTGATGAGCCCACGAAGATTCCCTTCGCTGTCCACCACCGGAAGCTTCTCGATACGGTGCGCGCCAAGTATCTGCTCGGCTTCGTCGAGCGTGGTGCCCACGGGCGCGGTGACGAGATTCTTCTTGGTCATCGCGTCCCGAAGCGGTCGATCCAGATTTGACTCGAACTGAAGATCACGGTTGGTGATGATCCCCACCAGACGACCCCCGTCTACGATCGGTACGCCAGAAATCTTAAATCGGTTCATTAGAGCCGCAGCCTCGCGCAGCGATGCAGCCGGCGAAAGCGTTATCGGATCCAGAATCATCCCGCTCTCAGATCGTTTGACCCGGTCTACTTCCGCAGCCTGCCGGTCAATCGACATGTTTTTGTGGATCACGCCAATCCCACCAGCGCGCGCCATAACGATCGCCATTTCCGATTCGGTAACCGTATCCATCGCCGCAGAAACGAGCGGAACGTTGAGGGTGATCCCCCGCGTGAAGCGCGAGGCGGTAACCACGTCGCGCGGATGAACGAGCGAGTGAGAAGGGAGCAGCAGGACGTCATCGAACGTGAGCGCCGGCTCCAAACGAATCCGCGCGTATCCGCTCGGTGATCCTTCGGGCTGTCGAATAGACAAAGGCCCGCCGCCGGTGCCAACCGGTGCAGCGGGCCTGAAATTTTGCGATGAGTGTGTCGCCATGGACTAATGTATCACACTCGACCGATCGTCCGCAAACGCCGGCGCACGCGGCGCGGCAGGAAGAACGCCGCCGCCGCCAGCACGCGCTCGAGGTTGAGATCGTCCAGATCCTCCGGGTCGCCCATCCAGTGTTCCAGCATTACCTCTCGGCCAGCACTCTTCATCAACTGCCTGAGAGCCATGACCATCACAAATACATCGTCAATCTCGCCGATTAGCGGGATGAAATTCGGGAATACATCCTCCGGAATCATCACATACGCAACGGCTCCAGCAACGAGGAGCTTATCGAGCATCTCGACGCGCGGGTCAGTTATCAGGCCGTACAGAAGCCGAAGGAAGTTGGGTAGCTCACGCACCGCGCTCATCACGGTGCGCTTTTGCCCCGCCGCAGGCCGTGTTGCGCGTGGGGGGCGTGGCTTTGGTCGGCGGCTGGATTTTGGAGCGCTTGTTTCCATTTTCTCGTGGTTGGGTCGAGCGGCGGAGCCAAGCCCCGTTTTTAATCCACCTGCGATGCGAGAGCCATGCCGTCCGCCAAATTCCGCTAGTAGATATAAACCGGCGTGCCAACTGGAACCATCGGATACAACTGCTCCACGTCCGCGTTCAGCATTCGCACACATCCATGGCTTACGGAGCGGCCAATCGAAGTCGGCTCGTCGGTCCCGTGGATGCCGTAGCCGTCACCAAGATCCAGCCGTCGAGTGCCAAGTGTGCCTAGATAGCGGCGCTGAGTCGTACCGAACGGAGGAACGATGAGATTTCCCTTCGCGACCAGCTCGTGGCCTTCCTTGGGGGCGGGCGCAGGCTGGCCATCGGGCTGAATCACATCGGCTCCCTGCACGGTGAACCCAGCGTAATTCTGTCCCCGCTCCAGATGGACCAACCCCAATCCCCGCGCACGTGCTTGTTCCACGTAGTGCCAGTCCGGCGGGACCCAGGCGGGATTCGAGTCCTTTGACTGCACCACGAGTCGGCCGCGCGGCGTCTCGAAGCGCCAGTGTTGTCCGCTACTCGCGCCGACAAGCTCCTTCCCGCTGGCCGTCGCCACCGGCGCGGTGAACAGGACGCTGTCACCTTGCTTGTACCACAAGCGGTGATCGGCGATGCTGACCACGAGATATGTCGCGTTCGGTCCACGTACCGGCGCCTCTAGAAGCTTGCGCACACTGTCGCCCTCGGTGCCGGCTTGCGCGCGCAGATTGTTGAGCAGATCAAGATTGTCGTTGAACACCATTCGGTTCACGTCGCGCTCAAAGCGGAACTCGGCGGTGTCATGTAGCAACTTGACGCTCAGGACGATTGCAATGACGATACCGAAAATGAGCAGCCACGCTATAGCGGCGCCATGTCGCAGAAATTTCATTAGTAGAAATACACGGACATTCCCGCGCTCACATTCGGAAGGATCGCACGAAGATCGGCCGCGTCAACTCGGACGTCACCCGCCGCGACTGCGCCGGAATCTGCACCCGCATAAATTCGCGCGTCGCCGTTCAGTATGAGCGCCGGCGCTTGGCCGTCGACGACCTGCTGAATTGTGCGTTGCCCGCGCGGAAGAGTGGTCGCTGTTGTGTCACCGTTCGCCGTCTTGAAGCCGGGTACCTTTGCCGGAGCCAGTGCCACTCGCATCACTCGAAGCAACGCGCCGTCGCGCTCAAGATACATGACGCCACTGTCAACGGCGATCGAGAGATGAAGCCGCGGATCGAAGTGCGCCTGTCGTTTTGCTAGTTCCAGAGCGAGACGAACCTTATCCTGCTCCGACTGCACGACGAGGTCGCTCTTCTTGCGCTCGGCGTCGCTCATTCCCGCGCGCAAGCCCGCTATCTCCTTCGCGTACGCGTTACGCCGGTAGAACAACCACATGTCTCCCGCAACGAGAAACAGAAACAGGACCGCGATAATCTTCAGGAACGCGGGATAGGATTCCCTGAATCCGCTCCATCCATCACGTCTTCGGTCGGTTCCGCGCGGAGCACTGCGCCGGCCGTTTGGGTCTTGCGGTTGGGTCATCGAATCCGGCGAATGGTCTGAAGATCGAGTATGGGAATCCCGACTGGCTCGCTCCGTCCATCGCGCACACGTGCGGTGACGGTGATCTTGGCGAGTGGTTGCAACGCACGAGCCGTGCCCATCAGCGACGGGGGGACTACCAGATATAGCAGCGCGTTCTCTGAATTCGGGCCACGCGCAAGAATATATGGCTCCTCGTCGGCGAGTCCATGGCGCAGAGGATCAGCGGTCTGGAGCGCGAGAAACTCCACCGTCCACACCAACATCTTGCCGCGCACCGCCGCGGGATCGGCACGAAGATCGGCCGCGCTCAACCCGGCTCGAAACGTGGTGTCCGCTGGCGTGAGGACAGAATCCGGAACCCATCCTTCGATTCTTACGCGCGTCCAGCCACGATCGCGGGCGATGACTTCCACGTTTGCCGCCTTGCGCAACTCTCCGATGGTCGCGGCACCGGGCGCGTCGCGAAGTGCGGACAGAATCGTCACGTTGTACGAATCGTTGTTGGGCAGTGCGGCCGACGGCACGGCTGGCGGCACGACGGGCGGCGCAGCAGCGTGTTGCGCGCTGAGTGGCAGCGAACCGACGATGAAGATCGCCGCGAAAATCGCCGCGAAGGTTACCGTGAAGATTGCGCGAATTGCCAGCATGGAACGCGCTTCCTTCGGACGAAGCACGAGCGACGCTGGTCCGTGGCCGGTGAGATGCAGGTGACGCATGGGGAGAGGGCGCGTAGATTAGACGGTTTCGAAGCTACTTCTTTTACCTGTGACGAGCGAAAATGGCAAACTCCGGACAGCCCGGAAAGGCTGCAACAGCCGGCGCCCCGGTCGCCCTTATTGTGCTCGATGGCTGGGGCTACCGTCCCCAGCGCGAAGGAAACGCAATAGCGCTGGCTCGGACGCCAACCTGGGACGCGCTTTGGAGCCTGCATTCGCGCTCGCTTCTTGAGGCATCCGGCCTACGCGTGGGACTCCCCGCGGGCCAAATGGGTAACAGTGAGGTCGGGCACCTCAATCTTGGCGCGGGCCGCGTTGTGATGCAGGACCTGGTTCGCATCTCCGCCGCAATCAAGGATGGTTCGTTTTTCCGGAATCCGGCCTTGGTCATGGCCTGCGAGAGCGCCAAGCGAGGTGGCACTCTCCACGTCATGGGCCTCCTTGGTGGTGGCGGCGTGCACGCAATCGACGCGCACCTTTACGCCGTGATAGACATGGCCGAGCGACTCGCCGTGCCGCGCGTCGCACTTCATCTCCTGACTGATGGGCGCGACACGCTTCCGCAATCGGCGCGCGGCTACCTACGCGACCTGCTGATTTATGCGCGGGGCCGCGCCCACGTTGCGAGCATCGGTGGACGTTATTACGGCATGGACCGCGACAAGCGCTGGCAGCGCACGGAGCTATTCTATCGCGCCGCCGTGGATGGGACGGGGCCGAGCAACAGCGACCCTGTCGCCGCGATTCAGCAAGCGTATGACAGCGGTGTTACCGACGAGTTCATGCTGCCCGTGGTAATCACGCAGGATGGCATCCCCATCGCGCCAATGCGTGATGGCGATGCAGTGATCTGTTTCAATTATCGATCAGATCGCATGCGGCAGATAGTGCGCGCCATAATAGACCCCTCGTTCGACGGCTTTGACATTTTGGCTCGTCCATCGCTCAGCGTCACGACTCTGACACAGTACGACGCCACATTCCAGGTGAACGTGGCTTTCGCCGCATTCTCGATGTCCCGCATTGTTGCCGAGGTCGTGTCCGAAGCGGGGAAGACGATGTTGAAGACAGCGGAGACCGAGAAATATCCACACGTGACGTACTTCTTCAACGGCGGACTGGAGCCGCCATATCCGGGTGAGGAACGACGCCTCGTGCCAAGCCAGAAGGTGGCGACGTACGATCTCGCGCCGGAAATGAGCGCGCGCGGAATCGCCGACGTTCTGTGCAAGTCGATCGACGCACGTGAGCACGATTTCACGCTCTGCAACTTCGCCAACGCCGACATGGTTGGACATACGGGGTCGGTTCCGGCAACGATCACGGCCGTCGAGACCGTGGACCAATGCCTCGCTCGGATAATCGAGAGTGCGCGCAAGTCTGGAACGCGGCTCATCATCACCGCCGACCATGGGAATGCAGAGATGATGATAGACCCCGAGACTGGTGGTCCTCACACCGCACATACCAGCAATCCCGTACCTATCGTATTCTTCGATCCCAATGGTGAAGCGCCGGACATCCGCGCTGGCGGCGCCCTCTGCGACGTCGGGCCTACGATCCTGGGGATGATGGGCATAGACTCACCACCCGAAATGACCGGCCTGGACCTATTCCGCGCATGACGCTGACGCCTACTAGAATTACGTACATGTCAAAGCTTCTCCTCGCGTTTTCCCTCGCCTCACTGGCCGCACTACCCTCCGCGCTCTCGGCACAGATCGTGGTGGGACACACGCCCGAGACCAGCCCATATCACGATATTGACGCGCCCCAACGCATAACGCTGTTCGGCGGGTATTTCAAAACTGGAACCGATGAAATTGGAGCCACTCCGCAGAGCGGGCCGGCTTTGGGCATTCGGTACGATCTACCAGTTGCCGGGCCGGCTGATTTTTTTGCGCGTTTCCAGCGCGTCAACTCACATCGCGAAGCCTTCGATCCCACCCTTCCGGCAGCCACGCGCTCGCTCGGCAAGCAGAACCTCAATCTTTACGTCGCAGACCTCGGCTTCGCCCTGAATCTCACCGGCCGGCGCACTTGGCACAGCCTGATTCCCACGATCGGCCTAGGCCTGGGTGTGGTAAGTGCGCCGGGGACCACGGGTAAGGACCCTTACGACTTCGGCACCCAGTTCGCGTTCTCCGGCGACGTTGGGATACGCTTCAATCCCAACAACTCATACGAGTTCCGGATAGACGCGACTCCGACATTCTATCAGAACCACTATCCCGCCACTTATTACGTGGCACCCACAGGAACCACGCCGCTTCTGGCCATCACGACCGCGCGCAGCGGCTTCAGAAGGGCGGTCAGCTACACCGCCGGCGTCTCGATCCCAGTCTTCCGCTAACGGTGTAGGCATCCGCCTTGCACGGTGATCCGCCAGGAGGCTCACTATGCAACGCGATTTTGAAGACATTTTCGATATTGAAGACCTGGATTCTGACGAGCTCAGGCGACTGGTGCGCGAGACGCTTCGGGACAACCGCTCAATAGATCCACTGGACATCAACGTTCACGTTCGAGACGACAAGGTCATTCTCTCGGGCCGAGTCGGCACCGACGCCGAGAAACGCATCGCGGAGCGCGTTGTGGGCGACCGGATCGGGCTGACTAACGTAGAGAGTCAGTTGGTGGTCGATCCACTCAGACGCGCGATCAGCCCCGAAGCCGCCGACGAGAATATCAGCGACGAGGAGCAGCACGAGGGGCTGCTATTGGGCGATGCGCCCCGCTCGCACACGGACAGCTCCGACCACCTCGCGAGCCACGCGGAGGATGAGCTGAACGGCACTGTAGATCGGACCCAAGCCATCGAGGACGGCATCCCGTGGATACCGCCAGAGAGCCCCACACCGGAGGGTACCGATGAAGCGGGGTTTCCTCCCCGTGACGCTGAGCTCGATTCGTTTTAATCGTGCGGAGGATGCAGATTTGATCACGTATGCCTACCTGCACTCTCACACGCCGCGTGAAGTTCGCCGCGGCACACCGATATCGTCGTCCCGAATGGGACGACGCAAAGAATGAAAGCACGTTCGGCGCCTGCGCGTGGCCGAGCTACCACGGACATAGCTACACGTGCGATGTAACTATCTCGGGTGACATCGATCCGCTCACCGGATTCATCGTGGACCTTGGCAGGCTGGACGCGATCTTACGGCGCGAGGTGATCCAGAAATTCGATCACCGCAACATCAACGTTGACGTACCCGAGTTTGCCGACGGACTATTGATTCCGTCGGGGGAGAACATTGCCCACTACATTCTCGACCGGGTCCAGAGTGCTTTGAGCACATACGCGCGAGTAGTCTCCGTGACCATAGCCGAGGACGATACACTGTCGGCGACGTATGCAGCGGATTAGCCACGCGCGTTCGCGACTACGCCTTACGCATCGCGGGATGAAGATCGGAGCATGCGCCGCCGCCATCGCCTGCGCTCCAACTGGATCGGCGCATGTCAATCCGGTCCCGCAGCGCGCGCGCGGACTGGCCGCGCTCCGTGCTCGAATCGACTCTCTAATCACTACTCCCGCATTCCGGACGGCGGAATGGGCAATCCTTGCAGTGAATCCGGAACGCGGAGACACGTTGTACGCGCACAATCCGGCCCTGCTGATGGTGCCTGCGTCCAACATGAAGATCATCACAGCTTCCGTAGCGCTCACGCAGCTGGGACCAGCCTTCCAGTTCACGACGACGTTCGCTGTGCACGGCACTATCGCCAACGGCGTGGTTAACGGCGATCTCGTTGTCACTGGTCGTGGAGATCCAACGCTGAGCGATCACGTGCGCGGAAGTGCGCGCGCTGCAATGGATACGCTCGCGGATTCGCTTGTGGCGCATGGCGTACGAGCGATAACCGGTCATATCTATTCCGGCGCGGACAACTTTCCCGGACCACACGTGGGCGAGGGTTGGGACTGGGACGATCTCAGTAGCTCCGACGGCGCAGGAGTCGATGAGCTTCTATTCAACGAAGGCATGTCGCGCATCGTCGTGCGTGGACCCAACGGCGATAGCCTGGTGAAGTCGGCGCCAGCGGCAGATCCGACTCAGGACTACCTGAACGAGCTCGACATTGCACTGCAATCTCGGGGCGTACGCACCGGACTCGGCGTCGGCGAGAACGTCGTACCGCGAGATGGTATCCCACTCGACACAATTCTTGTGGTGCGATCGGTGCCGCTCCGGACGATCCTACCATACTTCCTCAAGCCCTCGCAGAACCAGATGGGTGAAGTACTCATGCGCACTGTCGGCCTGGAACGAACCGGGGTCGGCACCGCCGACAGTGGAATAGCTGTTGCCAGTAGGCAGCTCGCCGCATGGGGAATACCTCGCGACGGATATGAGTTGCACGACGGCAGCGGAATGGCACGCGCCGATCTCATCTCCCCCGAAACGATCGTACGGATATTCGACCGGATGCGGATGAGTCCCGACTTCCTTGTTTTCTATAACGCGTTGCCGATTGCAGGAGTAGACGGAACCATTTCGCGACGAATGCGTGGCACCCCGGCCGCAAGCAACGTGCACGCAAAGACGGGTTCTCTGCATTGGGTCCGCTCACTGTCGGGTTACGTCACTGATGCCGATGGCGAACGTCTGATTTTTAGTGTCCTCGCAAACAAGTGGACCACACCGTCCGCCGCCGTTACGACTACTGCCGATTCCATCGCCGCCGCCCTGGCGTCGTATCGCCGGTGACGGACTACGCCATTAGCGCAACTGAAGCTTCCAGACTAATTCTGGCGTCGATCGAGCGCATGCCGGTCGAGCGTGTTCCGTTGACGTCATCGCTCGGCGCGATTGTCGCGGAGACAGTGGTCGCGGGAGTCAGCATTCCGCCATGGCGCAGTGCTTCGATGGATGGTTACGCTCTGCGCGGTGACGACATCAACACTGTGCCTCGCACTCTGCGTGTAACGGGGGAGATCTTTGCCGGAGGCATGTCGCGACCTGCAGTCGGCGCTGGCGAAGCTGCCAAGATCATGACCGGAGCTCCGGTGCCTGACGGGGCGGACACTGTAATCCGCGTCGAAGACACGGACGCCGGAGCTGATGTCGTCGAGATTCGCAACGGTCGCGACACGCGTCGAAACGTGCGACCTCGCGGAGAGGATTTCCAGGACGGGGATGTGCTTCTGAATGCCGGCGACCGTATTACACCCGCCGCGATCGGTGTGCTCGCGTCCGCCGGCGTCGCGACCGTCGCAACGTACAGGCCACCGGCGGTGGCAATAGTCGCGTCTGGTGACGAGCTGGTGCGCGTCGAGGATTTTGTCTCGGTAACCCGAGGCGAACGCATAGTATCGTCCAATAGCTATTCACTACCGGCTATGGTGCGAGACGCCGGGGGTCGGCCGCGGGACGGCGGCATCACGCCTGACAGCCCGGCGGCGTTACGCGATGCAATTAACGGCGCTATGGCGTGTGATCTCCTTATTACTAGCGGCGGTGTTTCGGTCGGCGAGCGCGATTTCACTCGGACGGTGATGCACGACATGGGCGCCGACGTCAAGTTCTGGCGCGCACGCATACGTCCAGGCGGTCCGATTGTGTTCGGCGTCGTTGACGGAAGGCCGTGGATTGGACTGCCCGGAAACCCGGTATCGGCACTTGTGACGTTTGAGTTGTTCGTGCGACCTGCGATCCTCAAAATGCTCGGCCAGTCCCTGCTCTTTCCCGCGCTACACGCCGTGACGCTGGATGAGCCGGTGACGGTGAGCGGAGACCTCACGCACTATCTTCGCGTTGTGGTGAGCCAACGGGGCGACGCCTTGCATGCGCGTCTCACCGGGACCCAGAGCTCCGGCGCTCTAACATCGATGATGCGCGCCAACGCCCTTCTCGTCTGCCCCGAAGGCCGACGCGAGTACCAGGCCGGCGAGCAATTGCGGGCGCTCCCGCTCCGAGACTCATTGTTCCGCACCTCTACTTTCCCGGAATGACGTCATCACCGAGCGGAGCAAGACTTGTTGCGAGCCTCAAGCGGCGCTTTGTCACTGTGAACGACGACGTGCGCGTCGGCGACCGTGACCTCAACATCCTGAGGCCACGTAGCGCTGAGGACCTGATCAGCGAAGCCGACTTCGAGCGCGACGAGAGGTTGCCATATTGGGCCGAGCTGTGGCCGTCGTCCACAATCCTCGCGAATTTTGTAGCAGCGGATCCCAGACCGCCTTCCCGCGTGATCGAGCTTGGCGCTGGAGTCGGACTCGTCAGCATCGCTGCTGCGATGGTAGGACATCAGGTTACCGCAACCGATTATTACAAGGACGCACTCGCATTTGCACGTGCAAATGCATTCCGCAATCTTGGACACGAGATCGACACAGCACTCGTCGATTGGCGCGCAGTGTCAGATCAGCTCCCACGCTTCGACATCGTCCTCGCATCCGACGTACTTTACGAATCGCGCTATGCGCCGCTGGTAGCGAGCGTGGTGGATCGGTTTCTTTCTGCGCGAGGCGTTGCGTACATCGCAGATCCGGGAAGAGTGGCTACCAACGCGTTCGTGGATGCGTGCGCTGAGCGCGGTCTTGCCATCCGTGCGCGCGCCAGCCGTCCGTATCAAGCTGGAACCGTACGGCAGAGTATTACGGTGTACGAGGTAACACGTCCCTGAGGTCGCGACTACCGGTCACGCACCTGTCATCTCAGTTGCTGCGCAACCACCTCAGAAATATCAAGCACCGGAACGCTGGACTCCTTCGCCTTGACACCGTCGCCGATCATCGTCATGCAGAACGGGCATGCGACTGCCAGCACTTCAGCACCGGTGGCCAGCAACTCCTCGGTGCGTTCTATATTGATGCGCTTGCCGACGCTCTCCTCCATCCACATACGGCCACCACCAGCGCCGCAGCACAGTCCCTTGCTGCGCGATCGCGGGGGTTCCACAAGCGTCATCATTGGAAGAGCACGCTTGAGTGTTTCGCGCGGTGCTTCATAGACATCGTTGTACCGTCCTAGATAGCACGAGTCATGATAGGCGACCGTTAGCTGCCTACCCTCACCATTGAGCGGCAACCGGTTTTCTTCCAGCAGCTTCTCGATGTAGGTCGAGTGATGAATCACCTCGTAGTTGCCACCTAGCTGCGGATACTCGTTCCCGATCTGATGGAAGCAGTGCGGACAGTTAGTGACTATCGTTTCGACGCCATACCTATCCAGCGTTTCGATATTGCCTCGCGCTAACATCTGGTACAGGTATTCGTTGCCCATTCGGCGGGCCGGATCACCGTTGCACTTCTCCTCTTGTCCGAGGATTGCGAAACGCACGTTGGCCGCCTGGAGTACACGCGCGAACGCGACCGCTATCTTCTTCGCCCGATCATCGAACGAGCCCATGCACCCGACCCAGAACAGTACTTCGGGGCGTTCACCGCGTTGGATCATCTCCGCCATGGTGGGAATGTCCATCCCGTCCGCCCACTTGGCCCGATCGCCGGGATCGAAGGCCCATGGCGAGCCGTTCCGTTCGAGCGACTCAAATGCTGGCTGGATCTCCGGTGGGAAACGCGACTCCATCAACACCAGGTTTCGTCGCAGCTCGTTGATGATATCGAGTTGATCGATCGATACCGGACACTCCTGTACGCATGCTCGGCAACTCGTGCACGCCCAGAGCTCTTCTTCCGATATGTAGTTATCGAGCAGTGTGTTTTGCAACACCGCGTTGACTGTCCCGCCACCGACGTCAGCCCCCTCACCCGCTTGGAGTCGCGGATGCTCAAACTCGCCAAAGTCGCCGGTCGCGAGAGGTGCAAGTTCCATCAACCGCTGGCGCGTGTTGATCATGATCTTGCGCGGGCTCAGCAGCTTGCCGGTCATGTTGGCCGGACACGCCGCCGTGCAACGGCCGCACTCCGTACAGGAATAGCTGTCCAGTAGATTCTTCCAGCCCAGCTGCGTGACGTCCGCCGCACCAAAATGCTCGGCGCCTTCCGCCTCCAGGTCCATGTAGCTCATCGCACCCTTTACACCGGGCCCGCTCGTATTCGCGAGGTAGGTGTTGGGAAGCGAAGTGAGTACGTGAAGGTGCTTCGAGTACGGGAGGTAGTTCAGAAACACCAGGATCAACAACGCGTGAAACCACCAGCTCGTCGCGCGACCGGCCTCGAGCATTCCAACCGAAAGGCCTGTCAAGCCATGTGACAACGCGAGCGAGATCGGCTGGAACATCGTCGCAGTAGCCGGATGCAGCGCAAACTCGAACGCGCCGAGCGACAGAAGGCTCACCATGAGCGCACCGATCATCGACAAAATCAGGATCGCGTCGCCCGAATGAACGTTGTCCCCTTGTAGCCGTTTTGGCTTTACCACGATCCGGCGGTATAGCAGCACGGACACCGCGGCAAGTACGAGCAGCGCAAACAATTCTTGCGAAAGCGTGTAAAGCGAAAAGATAGGAGCCGGTAAAATCGCGGCGTAACTGAAGCCCGGAAACAAGCCGCCGAGAATGATCTCAGCGGTGCCGATCGTCAGGACAACGAACCCCCAAAAGACCGAAGCATGGAGCGCGCCGGCGATGGGGTCGCGGAGAATCTTGGTCTGCGCCAGCCCGATCAGGATGAGGTTGCGAAGCCTGATGACAGGATGATCCGTCCGATTCTCGGGCTGACCAACCGTCCGCATGTACCGAATGAGGCGTTGCGCGTTGTAAGAGAAAAACGACAACGCGACTATCACCACCAGTATGAATACGCCGTGTTCAGTCGTCATCGCGTGAACTCCCTCGGTGCGTTCGGCTTAGTGCAGCTCACCCCCGGGCCTTGGCCTCCTTGACCGCGGCTATGAGGGCAGGAACAATCTCGAACAAATCACCAACAATTCCGTAATCCGCGATCTTGAAGATCGGCGCTTCCTTGTCCTTGTTGATGGCGACGATCGTCTTGGATGTTCGCATCCCAGCGAGATGTTGGATCGCACCGGAGATACCGACAGCTACGTAAAGTTGCGGGCTGACCAATCGCCCTGTCTGGCCAATCTGATCGCTGTGCGGGCGCCAACCCTCGTCGGTAACGACGCGCGTCGCTCCGACCGCCGCATTGCCGAACGCTGCCGCCAGCTCCTCGATAAGGTGGAAGTTCTCTGGACCCTTGAGGCCGCGCCCCCCGCTCACGATCACCGGCGCCTCGCCCAGATCGAGCTTGGTGCCACCGCCCATCTTCACTTCCTTCACTACCACACGTGAAGCCGCCGGATCACCAATTGGCTCTGCGCGTTCCACAGTTCCTGCGTGCGGTTTATCCACGGGAGTGAACATGTTTGCTCTGATCGCGACGAGCGCAGGCGTGGCCGCGAGCTTGACCGTTGCCAGAACCTTCCCAATGTTCACGGGATGTTTCACGATCACCGCGCCGTCCTGCAACGTGATCGCGGTAACGTCGGTAACGAGTCCGACACCCAGTTTTGCGGCAACACGCGGCGCAAGATCGCTCCCTAACGCCGATGTCGGAAAAATTGCTACGCGGTATCCGCCTGCGCGCACCCTGTCGGCCACGATCGCCGCTATCGCCTCCGGGTTGTACTTATCGAAGCCAGCGTGCTCCGCGACAATCACAGTGTCGGCGCCGTATTTCGCGAGCTGACTCGAGAGGGATACGACTCCCGGTGCGCCTGCGATGAATGCGTCCACCTGCCCGCCCGTTGCGCCAGCAACAGCGCGCGCCGCGGTAACCGCTTCAAGTCCGATCTTGCGAAGCTCGCCGTTGCGAGTTTCCGCAAATGCAAAAACATTCGCCATGTTATAGCACCTTTGCTTCAGTCTGGAGCAGGCCGACCAGTTCCGGCACCGCTGCAGCGCCTTCGCCGATGATCCGGCCTGGCGCGCGCTCTGCCGGAAGTTCCATCTGAATCACGGTCACGGACGGCTCACCCAATTGCACCGGCTTCACGTCGAGCGGCTTCTTCTTTGCCGCCATGATTCCCTTGAGCGCCGGGTAGCGCGCAATGTTGAGCCCCTGGTCGATCGTGAGCACCGCGGGCAGCGGAAACTCAACGAACTCCTGTCCGCCTTCGATCTCCCGCTTTGCGGAGCCTGTATGGCCAGCAATGTCGAGCTTCGATATTCCCGTGACAACTGGCATCCCCAGTAGCTCACCAACCATCGCGCCCACCACACCATTGGATGAATCCGCCGACTGCTTCCCGAACAGGATCAGATCAAAGCCGCCATCCTTCAGTTCCGCGGCGATAGCCTTTGCAATTACGAATCCATCGAACGGAATCTGCGCGCTTTTCAGCTCGACGCCCCGATCAGCTCCCATCGCGAGCGCCTTGCGAATCGTCTCCTGCACAGCGTCGGTCCCGAGCGAAACGACGACGACTTCTGTCGCCGGATCCTTGTCCTTGATCTGAAGTGCGGCCTCGACCGCCCACGAGTCAAAGTCATTCATGTCGAACTTGAGACCGACTTCGTCCACCGCGTTTCCGATGGCGGCGATCTTGAAGCGAACGTCCATGTCCGGGACGCGCTTGATGCACACGGCGATTTTCACCGCGGGTATTCTCCTGACTGATTCGGTGTAATTGATCTTGCCACTACGAGGCCCGATGAGGACATGACGTAATGTAACGCGCGCAGGGCGTCCACGGGCAGCCGCACCCCACCCGCAATCCGGCCCGTCTCGGTTGCACAAATCCGCAGATGTGGATCAGTGATCTTCCAGATACAGTAGAGCCCCGCGGGTGAGCTGACCCACGGGGCGCTAGTGTATCTAGCCTCACGCCTGCTCGATCAACTACCGATCGGAGCGATATTCGGGTTACTGTTTCGCTCAACGTCGGGGAGCGGCAGACACAGTTCGGTGCCGTAAACCCCTCCATGCAGGTATGCAGCACCCACGGCCGGGTTTAACGCAATACCCTGCCGGCGAACGTCGTACAACCGAACGCCTTGTAGATACAGCTCTCGGCTCCGTTCCGCGATCACCTGATTCTTTATCACGGCAGCGTCCGTGCTCTGGAACGCTCCGGGTAGGCCCGCCGCGACTCGCAGACTGTTGATGATATTGACCGCGACCTGACCGCCCTCCGCCTCCGCTATGATCAGCTGAGCTTCTTGATAGCTGCCGAGCGGTATCGGGCTCGCGCCCGTGCGATACTTGTTGCTCACGACGAGCGGAGTGTGGTTGTCGGCGCCATTGATGCCAGTCGCCGAATCAGCGATCCTGGTATCCGGTACCGCTCCACCACTCACGGTCGGAACAGTGAGCCCGCGAAACTGTGGATCGACGGATGCTGCTCGTGCGTTGAACTGCAAGTACACACGATTCGTCCGCACCCCATTGCTGACGTCCGCTGTCGCGTTGTACACGAAGCCGACCGGCACCATCTTCGCATCCGCGTCGGCGCCGGTCAGATTGGCCTGATCCAGCCGCGCTCGCGCGCGCCCCATATAGGCCAACGATGTGAGTTGAGCGTCGTTGGCCGCCTGGGCGGCGGCAAGGCCTTGCGTGAATTTGTCCTCCGCCTGCGCGAAAATCTGTGCCGACGTCAGCTCCGGTCCGCGATTTATTGCGGCAGAGCAGAACAACTCGCCGAGCAATATGCGGTCGTAACCACTGTAGATGAGTGCCTTGGCAAGTAGGTCCGATCGATTCGCCACCTGCTGATCGGTCCACACCTTTAGCAGCGCCGCCACGGTGTCCGCCGTGAATCGCGCCGTTGAGATCGGTGTGTACACTCCCGGCGTAAAGTTGTCGCAATTATTGGTCGAATACGCACCATCGCTGGTTTGTACGTCGCGCCGGTCATACGGCCAACGTGAAGCCGTAATCGATGCATCGAGCAGTTCGTCGCTCATGAGTCCACCCACCGCGACGAACGCGCCGTATCCGCACTCGAAATCTCCAACTGTGCTATTCACCAGCAGAGTTGCGAAGGCGGGAGATTGCAACGTTTTCGAGTCGATTTTGTCCGGTGCCGTAACGTTGAGCGCGTCGCTAATCGAATTACATCCGATGATCGGCCCCGCGATAACGGCGGCCGATAGCCACCCTGCAACGGTTCGCATGCCCCGCCGCCAGCGGCGAATATTTGTCGTCGTCATTGTCAGAAGGTAAGGTTGAGGGTGGTCACATATTGGCGAAGCTGCGGTATCACCGCCTGCTCCCACTGCGCGGCGCCACGCGTACCGCCCTGGAATGAACCCTCGGGGTCCAATCCGGGATACTTCGTCCACGTGTGCAGATTCCGGCCCGCTATCGTCAGCGACGCACCGCCGACATGTAGATCGCGAATCAGCGACTGCGGCACTGTCCACGTAAGCGACAGCTCCCGCAGTTTGGCGAAGTCCGCGTCCTCTATCACCGCGCTCGGCGCGCCCGAGCCAAGTGAATAGGCTCCAACAAGCGCCGTCGGAAACTCAAGCGGATAGAAGTTCGCACGGCACAGCCCGAATATCTGGCAACGCACCCGCTCGTCACCATTCAGCTTCTTGAAGCCCGTCTTGTAATCGACAAGACCAGCGATGCGGAAATTGGTGAGAAAGCGAACGCCAGTACTGACTGACCCTTCTACCTTCGGTAGCGTACGTCCGAGATAGACGTTCGGAGCGGTGGCGCACCCCACTGTTCCACCCTTGCCATCCGCGCACATGACGTTCGTAACCTTGCCAGTCGTGGGATCCACGGTTGACGAGAGCACATTACGTGCGAACCACGAAAAAAGCGGATAGCCCAGACGATTCTGTATGTACGTGGAAGCCTGGAGAAACTGATTGCCACCGAGGTTGTCCACCTTTGTATCGTTGGTCGCGACGTTCCATGTCACATCCCACGACGCGGTCTCGGTCTGGATCGGCGTCGCACGCAACGATAGCTCGAGGCCGTGACGCAGGATGCGCCCGGCATTGATGTACTGCGAGTTCAGGCCGAATCCGGTTGACGGCGCGACTGGTACCTGCAGTATTTCGTTCTTCGTTCCGCCGGTGTAGTACGTGAGCTCCATACCGGCACGATCGTGCAGGAAACCAGCGTCAAATCCGAGCTCTGTCTCGTACCCACGCTCTGGTTGCAGGTCAGGATTCCCGATGGTGCTGGGCGTTACACCCGTCGCGGTCGTCGTGTAAGACTGAATGCTCACGAATAGCGGCGGCGCTTCGCCCGACTGGCCGTACGCGGCGCGTAGCTTGAGCGCGGACACGAATGGAACTTTGAAGAACGGCTCGTCGCTCAGCACCCACGAGGCAGCCACATGTGGATACACAACGTTCTTGAAGTTTTTGCCGAACGAGCTATTCTGGTCGGACCTGAATCCGCCAGAGAGGAAAAGCCGATCCTTCCACGCAAATTCCTCCTGTC
This sequence comes from Gemmatimonadota bacterium, assembly GCA_041691775.1. GTDB lineage: Bacteria > Gemmatimonadota > Gemmatimonadetes > Gemmatimonadales > Gemmatimonadaceae > Fen-1247. The sequence goes on along the minus strand of JBEPUB010000004.1, from coordinate 51,966 downwards.
CCAGAATACCGAGCGAGTTGTTGTCTCTCGAATACTCGTACGATGACTTTCCTGCGGTAGTGGAACTCAACGCCGATAAGCCCGGCGCCGGGAAGTCCGACCCGGAACCGCCCGCGTAGCGCGAATTGCGAAGATACATGTCGCCGCCTATCGTCGTGCTCGACGTGAGCGAGGACGTTACCGGCGCCTTGAACGTCGCGTGATACGCAGTTGTCGTGATCGTGTTGTCGCGGAAATCCACACTCTTGTAGCCGGAATCCGCGTCGGTCCCAAAGAAATGCGATAGGTCGTGATGGACCGTCGCCAAATTATCATTCTGTTCGTGGGCGTAGTCGGTCCCGACGGTGAGCTGCTGCGAAAACCACTTGGCTGGTGTGTGCGTTATTTGCACGCTGCCAGTGAAGCGGTTGAAGAGCTGGTCGAACGCATACTCTTCGTAGTAAGCCTCGGGAGTTCCACTATCGAAGCCTGCACTCGGCGTACCCAGCGTCGCCGGAGTCGAATAGAAGCCAGAGAACATCAGCCCGCCGCAGCCTGCCTCGCAGCTCAGCTTTGTCGTGCCGCGCACGTAACCCCCGCTCGCGGAGATGTCGACCGTGCTGGACGGTGTCATGTGCATGTTACCGCGGCCGCCGTACTGGATCTGCGAATTCGTCGGTTCCACACCCTGATCGCTATGGGTCTGTCCACTCAGGTAGTACTGCACCGTCGGAGAACCGCCACTCACAGCCAGCGTATTCTCGTTGATGCGTCCGTCACGGAACAACGGCTTGCCGGAGTCCGCGCGGAATTGTGCAATGTTCTGACTCACGATAGTGCCGTTCACCTTCGCGTAATTCGTGGGGAAGTTGCCTATCACATCGGGAAAGAATGACTTCCCCTGCTTGGAGCTGAAGTCCCAACGTGGAGCACCCTGCGCGCCACGCTTAGTAATGATCTGGATTACGCCGTTCACAGCGTCAGTGCCATACAGAGCTGTCGCGGCCGCACCACGCACGATTTCGATGCTCTGAATATCGTTTGGATTGATGTCGTTCCACCTGGACGTTGTACTGGCGCCAAACGATTGGTTGGCCGGTCCCGTTCCTTGCGCATTGTCAACACGCACGCCGTCTACGTAGATGAGCGGATCGTTGGACAGCGAGAGACTGGACCCACCCCGAATGCGAACCGTTGCGCCGCCACCAACCTCACCAGAATTATCCAGGACAGTAACACCCGGGGCACGCCCGTTGATAAGACCCTGGACATCCTGAACCGGCTGAGTCTTGACGATGTCAGCGGCCTGGATCTGCGCAATCGAGACACCGACGGAACGCTTTGAAACCGCGCCCGGCGTGCCAGTCACAACCATGCTATTCAACTCCACCGCACGCTCGCTCATCCGCAACTCGAGAGCGGTCGCGCCCACACGCACACGCCGTGTCACCGGGGCGAAGCCGAGCCTGCGGAGAGTCAGCGTTACAGTATCCCCGCTCAGTCCCGTGATCCGGAACCGTCCTGAGACATCAGTCAACGCACCGTGCCCCCCAGTCGTCACCTGAACCCCCGAAATCGGCACGGAGGCTCGCTCACTCACCACTGTCCCGGCGACTGTGCCAATACCCTGTCCAAAAACGGCTTGCGGGGCGAGCAACGCACAAATAGCGATGCCGCCCCGCATGATCCATCCCTTCGCGAATCGTGTGACCCAGGAGGTCACCGCTTTCGAATCGAAAACCAACTCCATCTACCCTCCCCGCTTTGGTAACTGGCTCGCCCCACGCATGTCACCCGTTGAAATGCGCCCGCTGCCTCGAATTGCGGCAAACATGCATCCTGGCAAAGAGCCACGCTACCCCCAATAACAGGCTAAAAATACGCCGAGGAGCCCTTTTACCACGGTGGACGGACTCCTGGGCTGGATGAACGTCGGAAACCGCTCGGACCGAAGCTGCTACTCAAACGCAGCCAGCCCCGTCACCGCCTGACCTATTATGAGCGTGTGAATGTCGTGGGTTCCCTCATACGTGTACACGCTTTCCAGGTTCTCCATATGGCGCATCGCACCATACTCAGCGAGAATGCCGTTCCCCCCGAGCAACCGGCGCGCTTCACGAGCGATATCGCATGCGACGCTCACATTGTTGCGCTTGGCAAGCGAAACCTGCTGCGGGGTGAGCTTTCCCGAATCCTTGAGACGGCCGAGGTGCAGAGCCAGCAAACGGCCCTTTACTATCTCAGTAACCATCTCTGCAAGGCGCGCCTGTTGCAACTGAAATCCGGCGATTGGGCGTCCGAACATCACGCGATTACCCGCGTACGATAGCGCCTCCTCGTAGCAATACATGGCCGCGCCAATCGCGCCCCAGGCGATGCCGTAACGGGCCTGGGTAAGACACATCAATGGACTCTTCAAGCCACCCGATTTTGGCAGAATCGCGTCGGCTGGAACGTGAACGTCCTGAAGCGAGAGCGACGAAGTGTCCGACGCGCGCAACGACAGCTTTCCTTTTTGATTCTTAGCCGCGAAGCCCGTAGTCGACGTTGGCACCACGAACCCGCGAATCGAGTGCCCGTCATCGTCGCCATCCTCTGTCTTGGCCCAGATAATTGCAACGTGTGCCGTAGATCCGTTGGTGATCCACATCTTCGCGCCGTTGATTATCCAGCTTCCATCACCCTGCAACCGCGCACGAGTGATCATCCCTGCCGGGTTCGAACCGTAGTCCGGTTCCGTGAGCCCAAAGCAACCAATCGTCTCAGCTTTCGCCATTGATGGCAGCAACCGCGCCTTTTGCTCCTCCGATCCGAATGCGAAAACGGGATACATCACCAGAGCGCCCTGAACAGACGCGAAGGAGCGGACGCCCGAATCTCCGCGCTCCAGTTCCTGCATTATCAAGCCGTATGAGACGTTGTTGAGTCCCGCGCAGCCATACTCTTCAGGCAGATTCGCACCGAGTACGCCAAGCTCTGCCATTCCCGCAATGAGCTCCTTGGGAAAGTGGCCGTCGACATATGCGTCGCCGATTATCGGAAGAACCTTATCGTTGACAAAAGCGCGGACCGAATCGCGAACCGCGCGCTCATCTTCCGATAGGAAGGAGTCGATATCGCAGAGATCAAATGGGTTGGTCATGCCCGGAAAGATAGCGCCAGCCACCACGGCGGTCGGCAGGCCCACCTTACATCGCTGCTATTATCCGGGCGCCGTTCCACCTACCAAGGCGCGGTCCGTCACGCACGGCCGTCCCGCAGTGCCCGGGCGGCTAGGCGCGGACGGTTGACCGTTGCCGCCATTGCCGGGAGCCGGGTCGCCCGCGCACAGATTCCTACCTCGCGCGCCTTGGACCGGAACGTCTGGCCGTGATCCAACGCTATGCCGTGCTGATCCTGCCACTGATGCACCATCTCATGAACGAGCGTGTGCAGCACATCGTCCCAGGGATCCCGCTGGACGTGCCGAAGCGACACCGCGATCTCCGCGGGCTGCACGGGACCGGCAACCATGTAGTGGCCAAGCCGGTTCTTCATCCGGCGCGAGATTCGCATCCTGATCGGCGTCAGCTCACCCTGAAACAGGGTAGCGTTGTAGTCCGCGTGCGCAGATTGCAGTCGCGCAATGATGCCAGCGTCATCCGCTCGCTCGCGGCTGGTTCGCCGTTTTTGCCGTGGCGATGCGATCTCCGGCCGCGGCGGCGCAGGCCGCGCGATTTCCGTACGTGGCGCGTGCATTGCGCCGACATCGAACAACTCGCACTGCAGCCACAACTGACGCAGCCTGCCCAACCGCAGCGCGTCCCTCAGCGTTCGAAGCAGCGCCGTGGCCCCGGAATGAACTCGCCTTCTCCGTCCCATATATGTGTTGCAACCGTGATGCTTTGAGGTTCGATAGTGATGACGTTGTAGGACGATGGCCGCCCGCCGCGCGAACGGTTCGACACCGTCCCTGCGGTGGAGACGACTACGCCCCTACGCGGATGCTCGATGAAGTTTACCGCTTCCTGATGATCGTGTCCGCACAACACCAGCTCCACCCCCATATCGGCGAACATGTTCAGTATCCGCGACGTGTGCTTGAGCCCGAACCGCTGAGATAGCTCGCCCGCAACCGGATTGTGATGCATGACGATGACCTTTGCGTCTCCCAACGGAGCGAGCGCCAGTCGTTGCCGCGCCACTTCGATCTGGCTCGGCGTCAGATCACCGATTATCGAGATGTCGCGCGGGTTCAGCGTAAGAGTGCGCGCAGTTACACCGTGCGCCGTATTCAATCCAACAAAGTACACGCCGGGCACGCTAAGAGTTGGTTCGAGATCTTCCGAAATGTAGTTGCGGTAGGTCTCGTAAACCTTCGTCGCGTCTCCGATCCCCACCGGCGCGAACCACCAGGCAACGTCGTGATTGCCCGGCACTGTTATCACGGGGCAGTACTTCCGCGCGTCGCGCAGGAACACCGCGGCCCGCTGAAACTCGCCAGCCCGCGCACGCTGTGAGAAATCGCCTGACGCCGCGACAGCGTCAAACGAGCCCACGGCGATCGCGCGTTCGATGGCGTCGATCTGTTCCAGAACAGCCGGCCGCCCAAAGTGCAGATCCGAAACGTGAAGAATTGCCGTCATGCCGCTAATCTGGACTGACTAGTTCACCGGCGCGGCGATCAGATCAGCCAACCGCGACGCAAGATCGGCCGCAATCGCCGGCGAAAACTTCGTCTCCTGCGCTCCAGCAAGATCTCCAGACCACTGCACCTGGGAGCGGCGTACATCGATTATCACAAGGTGCAACATGGCGTGACCAACGCCGTGCGACCCTACCAGTCGCATCTCCACGGGGAAGAGCACGTACCGCGCATCGGTGAGCGCGATCAGTGATCGCAGTTGCGAGGCCAGAGGCTCGCGAAGTTGCCACTCGGCCGCCTTCTGCCCCGACCGAATGTCTCCAGCCGCCAGCATCCTGGGATCCGGCGCATAACCCTGGTTGCGTGCCACCGCTCTGATCAGCTCTGGCGCCAGTGTCCAGCGCCCCTTCAATCCGCGCTGCGTGAGCGCAAACGCGATCTCGTCGTCTACTGTATTGAGATATGTCCGGGACGACGGCGCACCTTGCGACCAGCCGAGCGAATCTGCGAAGGTCAGGTACTGCACCGGCAGAACCAGCATCTGTTCACCCGCTAGGCGCTCTAGCGGATGCGCCGCTGGCGGAGCAACCGGCGGAACCGGTGGAACAACCGGTCGGGTGGCCTGCGCTGCAAGTGGCGACACGAATAGGGCCGCCGACAGCGCGATGAGAGCAAGATGCATTGCAGAAAAGTTAATCTGAGCGCAATTTCACCGCCGATTGTATCCTCAACCACACCGAGACCCATGCGACGCGTCGGTTCCACCATACTCTGGGCCTCCATCGCCATCGCGGGCGCCACGGCCTTCGCAAGGCTCGCTCTCTCGCGCGGCGAGACAATCAGCGCTGCATGGCTGCTGACGGCCGCACTCGCCACCTATGCTGTCGCCTACCGCTTCTACAGCCGCTTCATCGCCGCACGCGTCTTCGCGCTCGACGATTCGCGCCCCACGCCCGCACACCGACTCGCCGATGGCCAGGACTACGTCCCGACCAATCGCTGGATCGCCTTCGGTCATCACTTCGCAGCGATAGCCGGCCCCGGTCCATTGGTCGGCCCCACGCTCGCCGCACAATTCGGCTACCTACCAAGCGCGCTGTGGATAATCATCGGTGTGGTTCTTGGCGGTGCCGTGCAGGACTTCGTGATCCTCTGCGCGTCCATGCGACGCGACGGAAAGTCCCTGGGCCAGATGGCAGCCGAAGAAATCGGCCCCGTCGCCGGAAACATCGCACTGCTCGCGATACTCGGCATCATGATCGTCCTGATATCGGGACTCGCGCTGGTCGTGGTCAACGCGCTCAAGGCGAGCCCATGGGGGGTCGTCACAATTGGCCTCACGATTCCGATCGCGATATTCATGGGCCTGTATCTCAGATTCGTCCGGCCTGATCGCGTCCTCGAGACCACTGCGATTGGAATCGCGCTGCTCGTGCTTGCACTATTCGCGGGACGATGGGTCGCACAGTCGCCTTCGCTCGCGAGCTACTTCACGCTCAGCGCGACCACACTGGCGCTATGCGTGATGGCGTACGGCTTCCTGGCGTCCGTTACTCCCGTTTGGCTGTTGCTAGCGCCACGCGACTACCTCTCCGCATTCGTCAAGATCGGTGTGATCCTCGCGCTGGCAATCGGCATCGGCATCACTCTTCCGCCGCTGCACATGCCAGCCGTCACACGCTTCATCGACGGAACCGGACCCATCTTCGCCGGCAAGCTGTTTCCTTTCGTCTTCATTACGGTTGCGTGCGGTGCAGTATCCGGCTTTCACGCTCTAATAGCATCTGGAACCACACCCAAGCTACTGGATAAGGAGTCCGACGCTCGCTTCATCGGATACGGCGCAATGCTCACAGAATCGCTCGTAGCGATGATGGCGTTGATCGCCGCGTGCCTCCTCACACCTGGCGTGTATTTCGCCATCAACGCACCGACGAGCGCGATCGGTACTACGGCTGAGTCCGCGGCGCGCGCCGTTCAACAATGGGGCTTCACTCTCGCACCCAGTCAGATGACTGCGCTCGCCCATCAGGTCGGCGAAGCATCCCTCCTTTCGCGTACCGGCGGCGCTCCAAGTCTCGCCGTCGGAATGGCTGGTCTCTTCTCCAACGTGCTCGGCGGCCCGACGGCGATGGCGCTGTGGTACCACTTCGCCATCATGTTCGAGGCGCTCTTCATCCTCAGCACCCTGGATGCCGGAACGCGAGTTGGACGCTTCATTCTGCAGGATATCGGCAAGCGCGTCTGGGAACCGTTCGGACGCGTATCATGGCTTCCAGCAGTGCTGGTGAGCAGCGCGATCTTTGTGCTGATGTGGGGTCACTTCCTCTACTGGGGTGTGCAGGATCCCCTAGGCGGCGTCAACTCGCTGTGGCCGCTTTTCGGAATATCGAACCAGCTCCTCGCCGCTATCGCGCTCTGCGTTGGAACTACCGTCATCATCAATCGCGGCAAGGGACGCTATGCATTCATAACGCTAGTCCCGCTCGCATGGATAGTCGTCGTGACGATGAGCGCGGGGTTCATCAAGATATTCGCGAGTGATCCCAAACTTGGTTTCCTGTCGCACGCCCGATCTCTTGCGACTGCAATCCAGATCGGCGTTCTCCCCTCGGGAGTGCCCAGCGCTGCCGTTGCGTCCCGACTGATGTGGAACGACCGGTTCGACGCACTCGTTACCGCGTTCTTCCTTGCTTCTGTTGTCGCCATTCTCGTCGCGTCCGTGCACCGATGGATCAAGCCACAAAATGCGTAACACAACTCTCCTCTTGATTTCCACGCTGTCCCGCGCGTCATCTTCATTCCATTCGAGCGCACGATCGGACAATCCCCGATCCCGAGCGTAAGATGACCCTGCGCGCGATAGCCAGAATACTCCGACGTGTGATCGGCGCACCAGACTACGCGGCGTATCTGGCGCATGTGCGAACATGTCACCCGTCACAGCGACCATTGAATGAGCAGGACTTCCGAAAACGCCACCTCGAGCTGCGTTACAACCGACCTGGCAGCCGCTGTTGTTGAGGCACTAATGAAATCGGGACCACGACAACCGCCGCGCCTCAGCCTTCGATGCGTGCTCCGCGCCGTGGCCCGACGAATGCCATTCCGACCGATGCGATGAATGCGACCGCCGCACCAAACATGAACGCGGTCGGCGCGCCCACACGATCCCAGATGGCACCGAAGATCAATGATGCCGGTAAGGCACCGATTCCGATCGCGAGATTGTACCAGCCGAGCGCCGTCCCCTTTCGTCGAGCAGGCACGATGTCTACCACCATCGCCTTCTCAGTTCCTTCCGTCATCCCATAGAACACGCCGTAAACAGCGAACAATGCCCATGCCTGCCACGCGGCGTCGGCAATTCCAAACGCGAGATACACACCGGAGTAGAGCAACCACCCGCCCACAATCAGTGGCTTGCGGCCAATTCGGTCCGAGAGGCCGCCGCCATACGTTCCAGTCGCCGACTTGATGAAGTTCAACAGTGCCCACAATACCGGCGCGAGGGCGACGGGCACGCCCAGTTGCCGCGCGCGCAGCAGCAAGAATGCATCGGTCGAATTGCCAATTGTAAAGGCGAACACGACCACCAGATATCCCCAGAACTGTCCCGAGAGATCAGTTCCCACCAGATGCGGACGACCACTTGCAGCGACGGCATGCGGTATGTCACGCACGAAAACCCACAAGACGATTACCGCAATCGCACCCGGGATGGCCGTGAGCCAGAACACGGTCCGCAGCGGCGCGTGCCAGTAGTACAGCACAGCAAAGGCGATGAGCGGCCCAGCCACCGCCCCCGCGTTGTCGGCCGCCGCGTGAAACCCAAATGCGCGCCCCCGAATCGACGCATCGACCGAATCCGCGATGAGCGCATCCCTCGGCGTGGATCGAATGCCCTTGCCGACCCGGTCGGTCACCCGAATCCCCAACACCTGAGATGCCGTGTGCGTTACCGCAGTGAACGGGCGAACCACCGATGCAACCACATACCCCGCTAGCACGAGTCCCTTTCGTGACTCTACGCGGTCTGACCACCACCCGCTCGCCAATTTGAGCAACGCCGCCACCGACTCGGCGGCGCCTTCGATCACACCGATGAAGCTCGCGCTCGCGCCAAGCACCGATGCGAGAAAGACAGGCAACAATGGATACATCATATCCGACGCCACGTCTGTGAAAAAACTCACCACTCCAAGCGAGATGACGTTGCGTCCTAACTTGTGCGCGCCATCAGCCATATAGCTCTCGGAATGTCGCTAACGACAAAGGGAGAGCTTTCGCCCTCCCCGCATACTGCAACCCAACCGGGATGCTGCTAAGCGTGGCCACCACGGGGACCCACATGGATCTCGGAGTGGTCGCCCACCGTGATCTCACCTGAGACGCCCACGACAACGGTGTGATGCCCCACCAGAGAATTCATGAGAGTCGATCCCTTGATTACCGCATTCGTCTCGATGATCGTGTCAGACAACGTGGATCCATCTATCGAGCTCCCCTCACCGATCGAAACGTTGGGGCCGATAATAGAATTCCGAATCGTAACTCCAGTCTCCACATACACGGGCTCCACTATCGTGGAGTTCTCCACCGACTCCGGCGAGCGCGCACGGCCGCGATCCAGCATCGCACGATTGGTCGCGATCAGCGTGTCGATCTTCCCCGCATCATACCAGCCCTCCACATCGATCGGACGGATCTTGGCACCGTGATCGATCATGTATTGGAAAGCGTCAGTGAGATACCACTCGCCATTGTTCGACGGCTGCTTCAGGACGGCAGCGATACCCTCGTACAGCAGTTGCCAGTTCTTGATGTAGTACAGGCCAATGTTCGCGCGCTTGGAGATGGGCGTCGTGGGCTTCTCGACAATCCTGGTCATGAAACCAGCGTCGTCGGTCACCACCACGCCAAAGCGCTGGTAATCTTCGACCTCCTTCGTCCAGATTATGCCGTCTGCATCCGACGCTTCGATCACAGAAAGATCCGCGTCGAATATCGTGTCAACGAAAATGATCAGGACCGGCTGATCCACGTACTCTCTCGCCAACGCAACCGCGCCGGCAGTGCCGTCCTGCACCTTCTGCTCCACGAACACGGAAGGGATGTTGGTGCATTCGCGCGCGAACGCCTCGACTTTATCCTTCAGGTGGCCGGTGATGTAGATGATCTGCTCGATGTCCGGCAGCTTCTTTACATCGTCGAGCACATACTGCATGACGGGCTTCCCAGCCACCCGGAGCATCGGCTTCGGAGTCAGATGCGTATGCGGACGAAGCCGCGTTCCCTTCCCCGCGAGCGGGATAATCACTTTCAATGAATCATCTCCTCGGGGGCGCCCCAAATTCCTTCCGGGCAGGCCCCCGTGCCTGCCCCCTCCTACGCCGCGCTCGTACCCTCTCTGCCATACCGATCCTGCAACCGCACAACGTCATCAAGATGCGGCGTCGATGCCTCCAGCACGTCACAATCAGTGACTGCTTCCATCTGGTGCACCGTGCCCGGCTCATTCCTGAAGGACTCACCCGACTTGAGCGAAATCTCCTTCAGCTCAGCATCGCCCACGACGCCCACTCGATAGATCATCTCGCCGCTCAGCAGATAGATCGTCTCGTCCTTCTGCTCGTGGTACTGCACCGATAGTGCCTGACCCGCTTTAATGTGCAACACCTTTCCCACGTAGAGCGGCGTGTGAGCCCAGATCAACTCGTGACCCCACGGTTTCTCGACGTACTTGACGTCCTGCTTGCCGCTCATCGTCCGCTATGCCGTTGCGCGCATGCGTGTCGCCAGCTTGCTCAGCCGGCGTCTCACTGAACCGTCCATCACCGTGTTGCCAACCCTCACGATTATCCCCCCCATGATAGCCGGATCCACGGTAACCTGCGGTAACACCTTCTTTCCAAGGACGCGTGATAGGTGAACACCGATGCCGGCGGTCTCCTCGTCACTCGTCGGGCGCGCAAGCGTCACCTCGGCGTGCACACGGCCTTCTTCGGCGTCCAGAAGCTTGGAATATTCAGTCGCGATCTCTGGGATCATCATCTGCCGACGGTTGTGAACCATCGTCTGCAGAAAGCGTAGGAAGACACGCGGTACGCGATCGCCGAACGCCTGCAACAGAATCTCGTTCTTGCGCTCGTACGACACTCGCGGCGACTCGAGAAACAGTTTGACAGTCGCGTCCTGCGCGATCGCGTTCGCAACATCACGGATCATCACGCCAAACCCTTCACGGTTGCCCGCCTTGGTCGCGAGCGCAAGGAGCGCCTCCGCATAATTGCGGGAAACCGGGTTCGAGCGATCCTCCATCAGACGCCCGCCTTGCCCACAACCTTCGACGTCGGGATCGACGCCAGGAAGCTCTCCACGAGTTGACGGTTGGACTGCTCATCCATGTTCTTGCCGATCACGCGCGACGCGCCGGCGATCGCAAGATCAATCGCTTCCAGACGCAGATCCGCAATCGCGCGGTCCCGCTCGGCCACAATCTCTCGGCGCGCGCGATCCAGCAGATCACCCGTCTCGCCATGCGCCTGCTCGATCATCGTCCCGCGAACCTGCTCAGCGGCGGCACGAGCGTCGGCTATGATCTTCTGAGCCTCGTCCCGCGCGGCAGCAATCTGCTCGCGCTGATCCTGCAGCAGACGAGCAGAGTCGTCGCGATCGCGCTGAGCCGCGTCGATGGCGTCGGTCAACGCTTTCTCGCGCTCCTCGACAGCCTTCGTGATCGGCTTGAAAGCGTACTTCGTAAGCACCAGCAGCAACACGATGAATATCACGAGCGTCCAGACCATCACTCCGCCACTTGGCGAGAGTAGACCGCCCGGAGCTTCGGCGACAGCGTGCTGAACGGTTTCCTGCAGCAGAAAGAAATGCATGAGTGACACTATTCAGTGGAGCCCACGGTGACGGCCGATTGTCGAGCCGTCACCGTGGAATCTCGCAGTTTAGAAACAGCTTAGAAGGAGAACTTCTGCTGAATCACGAACGACACGACGATCGCGAACAGAGCAACACCTTCAACTAGCGCCGCAAAGATAAGTGCAGCAGTCTGGATCTGGCCGGCACGCTCTGGCTGACGAGCCATTCCGTCCATCGCCTGTCCACCAACCTTGCCGATACCAATTCCGGCACCGATCACGGCCAGGCCTGCACCGATTCCGGCACCCATCATTCCCCACGCACCCGCGTATTCCTTGGTCGCGCCAACAGCTGCCTGAAGCAGAGGATACATCATTTCAACAAGCTCCGAATAAATCGTGTAGCCGGATTCTCAACGCGCTCCGGTGTAGCGCAACCCGTCGTCGGGACAAGTCCCAACGGGCCATTCGGGCCGAAACCCGTTACAACCGCCCTGCTAGTGCGCCGACATACGAATCTGCCCGATGAAGACAGCCGAAAGCAGAGCGAAAATGAACGCCTGTAACAAAGAAACGAATAGCTCCAGCATCGAGATCGCGACGGCCATCGCCAGAGGAGCCGGAGCGACAATGTAGCTCTGGAACGTGAAGATCAATCCGATCAACGCGAGCAACACCACGTGACCTGCCGTCATGTTCGCGAACAGTCGGATCGCGAGCGCAAACGGCTTGGTGAACTTCCCAACTATCTCAACCGGCGTCATGATGAGCGTCATCGGCATCTTCACCGCCAGCGGAACGTCGTGCGGCCAGTAGAAGATCGTACTCAGATAGCCCACACCCTGTTCGCGCATTCCAGCGATCTCAACAACGACAAACGTGATCAGCGCCAGCGTCGCCGTAACCGAGATGTTGCCAGTCGCGGTGGATCCGTAAGGGATCAGCCCGCACAGGTTGGCAAACAATACGAAGAAAAAGAGCGTCAGGATGAACGGAACGAACTTGTCGCCCCGAGGGCCCACGTTCGGAATGACTACTTCGTTCCGAAGGAATAGCACGAAGGCCTCCATCCCGTTGCCGAAGCCCGAGGGCGCACGCTTTCCGCCAAAAGTGGTCTTGGCATGCGCGCGGGCAGCCAGCAACAGCGTAACGATGCAGAGCAACGCCGCGATCCCCAGCCAGACCACATGCTTCGTCGGCGACATATCGAGGGCATACGAGCCGATGTGGATCGGAGCCCAGCGCGGTAGTGCCATCTCGCACACGAACCCCGGGTGCAGGCACGGATAGTCGATCGCGTGCGCGTCCGTAATGTGCGGCGTGATGATGTCGATTCCGGGACCAGCAGCGAGCAGCATCTATTTAGTGAGCAAGAAGGGTTCGAACAGCGTTGTAACAAATAGTATGACCACTAGCGACAGAAGTGCGGGAGCCATCGCCAACCCGAGCGCGGGCACTATGGCGAAACCGTAAACTAGGACGGCGAGCAGCCGTATAAGAGCTCCCATTCCCCAACCCACCAGTATCCGATCCTTACCGAACGATCGTCCGACGAGCAATGCGAGAACCTGTACAACAACTGCGACGCCAACCGAGCTCCAGACCGCGCGACTGGTCTCGCCAGTCACGGCTGCTTCCTCTGCTCGTCCTTCTGTGAGGCCATGAGCTTGCGGTACATGCTATAGAAAGAACCGCCAGCGCCCATGAACACCCCGACTATCAGAAACACGGGACCGGTGCCAAGGCGCCTGTCCAGCCACTGGCCGCCAAAGACGAAGAGTACGATCGAAGCCGCGAACTGAAGCCCGATCCCGGCGAACTCCGACGCCGATGGCGCACTCCCTTGTTCCCCCACGCTGCCGAAATTTAACCAGCTTGTGAAAAAAAGTTCAAGCGGTCTGGGATTAGCGCCTCAGCGCCGAGTGTTTAACAATCCCATAAGCGAATCCTGCATTTGTGATCTGAGCCTAACTGCCGATACTCCAATCAGTTATCTGTAACATTACGCTTGCTCCATCGTCTTTCCGTTGATAACTTTGGCACTCGGGACGACCGTCCGACAACCGCCTTTTAGCGTCGCTCCTTGCATGGAAAATCGCCTCATCATTACTGCCCTTTGCGCCGCTGCGCTCGTTTACGCATGCGGTCCTTGGGTGCATTCGCAAACTGCCGGTTCCAGCGCGGCCAATCGTGCAACTGGTTCCCGCACTGCGTCCTCGCACAAGTTGCCAGCCATCGTAGCCACCGAGCTCGATCTCGCGCGTACCGGATCACGCATTGACTTCGCGTTGCGCGTGACGAACAACACGAAGAAAACAGTGGAACTTCGTTTTGCCGATGCGCGCACGCACGACGTCGCCGTGCTCGACTCCACCGGAAAAACAGTCTGGCGCGCAAGCGCGGGAAGATTGTTTACGCAAACAATGCAGGCATTCACCGTCAGGTCGAGCGACACGCTCACCATGGAAGACAGTTGGGATACCAAAGGCGCGCACGGCGCGTATACCGCCATTGCACTGCTCGCGACCGATACCCATCCCGTAGAGAGACGCGTAGCATTCACGCTTCCGTAGCCTGACACCCGCGATGCTGGCGCGCACCGCAGCTCTCGTCGCAGTCTTCGCTCTGCTCGCCACACAAGCGTGCACGACCAACACCATCCGTACCGAGCCACAAGGCGTAACGTCTGAGCAGAAGATGTACGTCGCGGGTGAGTTGCGCACATACTTGCTGCACATTCCCGCGCACTACGACACGATACGGCGAGCGCCGCTTGTTATTGTTCTGCACGGTCACGGTGAGAGCGCCGAGAACTTCGAGAAATACACCGGGATGAGCGACAAGGCAGATCGCGAAGGATTCATTGCCGTGTATCCGCAAGCGCAGGGCGATCCCAGTGATTGGCATACAGCGATCGATGGTCCCCGCAAGCGCGATGACATCGTATTCGTGCGCGACATCATAAACGCGCTCGAACGCGGCTATCGCATCGATCATCGCCGCATCTACGCCGCGGGACACTCCAACGGCGGCATCATGACTTATCGTCTCGCGTCCACGCTGTCGGACAGGCTCGCCGCAGTCGGCGTTACCGCGGGCTCGATCGGAATGATCGACGATCGCGGCGACACACTTCGAATCGCACCGCCGCCACATCCGGTCTCCGTGATCCATTTTCACGGACTCGCGGATCCCTCGGTCCCATACCGCGGCGGTCCCGAATCCGACGGACCGGACAACATCGTCTCCGTTAAGAACACCATCGCCTTCTGGATCGGCGCGGATCACTGCCCACTCGCGCCCGCCTCCCGAACCGTTTCGACGGACAAAAACGTGGTTGTCGAGAGCTACGGCCCGTGCGCCAAGGGTTCCGAGGTCACGCTCTACACCATCATCGACGGGACCCACCGCTGGCCCGGCGACGAAGTTCCGTGGTACACCTTCCCGGGCCGCGACGACTCCGACGTCGTGGCGACCGACGTAATGTGGAATTTCTTCGTCGCGCATCCCCGGGTTGACTAGCGTCAGGGACACGCGTCGGCCCCTGCCGTTCCTTTCTCGCCCAACCCTTGCATGGTACCGGTAGCATGACCCCAGACCAACGTAAGCATCTCGAGACCCGCCTCATCGAAGAGCGCGATCGCGTCAACAAGCTACTTGGCAGGTATGCCGAGCTGCACGAAAACGAGGACGAAGAAGATCAGGCCGGCGACCTCACCAAGATGCCGCTGCACATGGCCGATCAGGGCACCGATACCATGCAGCAGGAACTCGATGCGGTGATGGCCGACCGGGAATCCCAAACCCTCACCGAGATCGACGCCGCCTTGGAGCGCCTGTACCACCATCCCGCCACCTTCGGGATCTGCGAGCAGACGGGGAAGGAGATTCCCTTGGCTCGGCTCGATATCGTGCCCTGGGCCCGCACCTGCTGAAGAGCGGCCTCGGTGCGGCCTCGGTGCGCTCCCCGTGCCTGCACCGCCGGGGTAGCCGGCCACACGACGCCCGCCTCGTGGGAAGGCGCGGATAATGATCCAGGGGTCGACTTGCGCGACATGGCCACGCAGGCGGAGCGAATTCCCAATTACTCCTTGAGCCCGTAAGGGCAACCTCCCGCGCCAGCCCATCCTCCCTCAGCGCCGTACGAGCGCGGGCCCAGTGCTCGCCCTTCAGTCTCAATGCCTCCCGCTCTCTCCTCTCCCCCACTCACTCTCAAACCGTTAGAGAACACCCGGTTACAATATCATCGGTTCGTTGTCGAACGATGATACGGCTTGTTAAATTCTCCCGCTCAACCACACGACGGAGAATCCGTGGTCGTTCTGCACGCTCTGGGACAGTGTTTAATCCGAACGGCGATAACGACCATCACGCCACGCGCAGAGATGTGTTTCGCGCTGGCATCATACCTCACGCGTGAGCGTGGCAAACGCGTGCCACGCAGGCTGCTCGAGGCCCTGTTCTGGCCCGGTGTGGCCGCCGTTGACGCATCCCACTCGCTTAGCGAGCTGATCCACAAGCTTCGCAGCAAGGGCGTCCATATAGAGCGCGACGGTGCCTCCTGCGTCTGGATCCCGCGTGAGGCGGTCACCGTCGACATCGAGTCATTGAGCGCAGAACCACCCACGGCCATTGCGGACCGCGACCTCTCCATCCTCCCCGGCTATGCCCCACGCGCCTCGGCGGCATTCAACGATTGGGTCGATGAATGGCGCGGTCAGATGCAGTTGCGCGTGCTGGCCGACGTGGTCTCGGCAATCTCTGACTCCACGACCGCGCGTGACTGGCGCCTCACGTTGGCGCTCGCCGATCAGGCACTGCAGCTCGACGCAGAAAGCGAGCCCGCCCTTCTCGCGCGTGCACGCGCCGCTGACCAGTTAGCAAGAAACAGTCGACCACTAGACCGTGTCATCGAACCGACGGCATCCCCGAACAGTGCCGCGGCACGACTTCAGGAAAGCTCTCCGGCCACACGATGGCGAGCAAAACCATTAGCACCCATCACCGACCGCGACACGAAGCTGGTCGGACGCGAACGCGAGATGGAACGCCTTTGCAGTCAGGGAATACAGACTCTTCGAGGCAAAGGGTCGTCCACCTATCTCTGGGCATCGGCCGGAGTTGGCAAGAGTCACCTGGTTCGAGAGCTCTCAGCCTGGATGCGGGCCAACGGGGCCGCCGTCTGTAACGTGTCATGTGGCCGGCATGACGGACACAGACCACTTTCCGCCTTCATTCAGGCCGTGCCTCGCTTGCAAGCAATTCCCGGCGCCGCCGGATGCGCTCCGAGCACGCTCGCATGTCTCGCACGGATAACGCAGTTGACGAGCGACGAGCCGCCGATGAACTCGCGGGACGACTCGACACATTTGTCGGAATCGATTCGCGCCTCCGTCATCGATCTGATCGACGCAGTGGGCGACGAGCAACCGTTGTTGCTCATTGTCGAAGACGTTCACTGGATCGATCAGTCGTCATGGTCTCTGCTACGAACGATTGCGGCCAAAGCTCAGCGCTCGGTGTTCCTCGTCTGCACATCAAGGGTCAGGTGGCAAAACGCGCTCTGGGGTGATCCCGACACATTTGTCTGCGATGAGCTGCGTACCCTCTCACCGTGCGACGCGCGCGCCCACATGGTCAACTGCCTTCAGAATCACGAGAGCGGCGCCGACGATCGTTTCATTGATTGGTGCGTTGGCACCTCTGGTGGCAACCCATACTTCATTGAAGAACTCGCCAACTTCTGGATCGCCACGGGCGAACAATACACAGCCCCGCCCTCACTCGTTGCGCTCACCGAGGCGCGACTGGCGTGCCTTAAGCCCGACGCGCAACGAGTGATCCAGGCCGCTGCAATCCTGGGAAAGCGCAGCACACTGGATCTTCTGCAACAGGTTCTGGAGTTCCCCACTCACGTATTGTTTTCATCTATCGAAGAGCTTGGTGAAGCCGGCTTGCTCGCAACGACGACTGCGACTGACCGGCCGAGCGTGGCTCCGGTACTCTGTCGGCACGACCTCGTAATACGCGCGGCTACACGTACGCTCTCCCAACAGGGCCGTGCATTGCTGCATCACGCCGCTGCCAGAGCCATTGAGACCGCTGCATCCGGGAGCCATTCCACGGAACTATTGTGGGAATGCGCAGACCACTGGCAGGCGGCGGGCCAGGTTGATCGATCAGTGCGCGCGGTGGTTTCCTGTGCACACCACCTTCGTGAGATGGGGCTCATTCATGAGTCGCTCCGATGCTGCGAGTCCGCCCTCGCGGTGTGCAATAGCGCGCCCATCAGAGCGACGGTATTGCGAGCCATGGCGCAAGCGCAATACTCCGCGCGGGACTGGCGCGCATTCTTCGCAACTGCCGCCGAAGTTCGAACTATCGAATCCGGATCCAGCGCGCGGGGTGAGATCCACGACGACCTGGAGCTCTGCGAACTTAGCGCACAACGTAGCCTCCACCGAGATTGGAAGAGTGCACTGGAAACAACGCTTCGATGCGTCTATTCCACCCATGCTGCCACGCCCCACAGGGTCAAGGCCGCTATCACTGCTCTGAAGCTCGCCACAAATGTCGGTGATATGCAGTCTATGGAGTCGGTTTACCAGGAAGCGCTTCCACTCGCGAACTCCCCGGACGTCCCGACAACGGACCGCCTGACTCTCTCCATGATCTACCACACGATTCGCGGCGACCCGTCTGTCAGCGCAAGCACGGCGCGTGAGCTCGTATCGATCGCAGAGCGGACGCAATCTCCGTGGCATCAACTTGGCGTACTGATGGATAGTGCGGACGCCTTACGGCGAAGTGGAGCGCGCGGGGAAGCTGAGGCTATCTACGCGGCCGTGTTCAGCGCCGCAGTATCGATTCGGTGCTTCGACTATGCATCCGAAGCCTGCCACCGGCTAATCGAGATGTACTCCGCCTCGTGCCAGATAGACCGCGCAAACGCCTGGATCAAACACTATAAACGCCTTCGTCGGCCCATGGCGGAATTTCACAGTCAGCGCAACCTCCGACTTGCAATCGCACGCGTATATCTCCGGGAGAAGAGATGGAATGATGCGGCAGCGATAATCGACTCCACGAAGACGGGTGCGGTATGGGATGACCCAGTCACGATGTTCCGAAGCGGCGGGCTCGCCGCGAAACTTCGCCTTGAGATTGGCGTGGGTGCGACGCGTGATGACATTCTGGGGTGGATAGCAAAACTGGCGCCCCTCAACGCGTGCCTACGAACTACGGGTGCGCAGGACTACGAAAGTTATTCGCTCTACCTGGGCTACTGTTACACTGGAAGCGCAGCATCGGGACGCCGGTTTCTCAAGAACTATATCGAGAGCGAGCGTCGAGACACGACATCCCTTTCGCCGGAGATTGCCGAGGAAGTGGAACGCGTCGGTCTACGCTTGAGACGCTAGCCGGAGTCTTGGAACTTCTTGTGTGTGCGGAAGTGATTGATGTGAGGAGTACTTGAACAACTCATCGAACCGTCCGCTGCTGAGCAGTGCATCACATATCGCGGGGTCAAACTGGCGCCCACGATGTTTCATCAATTCCGATCGTACTGCATCCGCATCCAGCGCCTTCCGGTATGGTCGGTCCGAAGTCATGGCGTCTATTGTATCTGCGAACATGATGATACGTGACGCAAGCGGAATTCGATCTCCCGCCAACCCGTCAGGATAGCCCGTCCCATCCCAATTCTCGTGGTGGTGGCGCACGGCCGGTACGACGTCTCGCAACTGCGAGACCTTCGCGACAAGATCTTCACTCTTTATGGGATGCGTCTGCATGATCGCGTTTTCCTCTTCAGTCAGCCTACCTGGCTTGAGGAGAATCGGAGCGAAAACTTCATGGATCTTCCCGACGTCATGAAGTAGCGCGGCTATCTCAACTCGTTTCGCGACAGCGGAACGGAGGCCGACGATCTGCGCAATTACTTTTGCGTGCTCGGATACCCGACGAGAGTGACCCGATGTATAAGGATCACGCGCTTCGATCGCTGCCACCATTAGCTCCAGGAGCTCCTGATTTGCCTTCTCGAGTTGCAGGTTGACTATGTAAAGCTCACGCAACCCAAGCAACGAAACGGCAACAACGAAAGCTCCCGGTGCGCCATAACGTGCATAGACCCAGGCCAGGCCAGCGATGACAGGCAGCGCCATTAGGCTGTAGGCCAGCGTCCCGAGGGTGTTCTCGGTCCAGACGTCGCGGAACTGACGATTGTCGCTTAGCGCAATCACTCCACTCACCGAAACGCTATTTACTGCGGAATACGAGACGAACAACGCGACGATTGCGATGTACGGGAGCGGCCGGCCATCGAGAAGAGACGCGCCTCCGAACAAACGGTAGCACAGGATTGCGCTTGAGACGGCGAGACACAGCTGCGCGATGTTGAACAGGCTCTTCCTGACCGGCCGCTGCCGGACGATTTGCACCACCAGCGAAACGAGCATGACCGCAACCACGGTGGACCAGTCGGGCGATAACGCGGCACTAGCAAGAAACGGCACGAAAGAGACAGTGCCCGTTGTGTGTCTTGAGAGCGAATGACCCATCATGTGAGTGGCCAACGCGATGGCACTAAGCGTAGCCACCGCTCTCAGGTTCGCAGCAGCAACGTGCGGCGCGATCCAAACCAGCAACGCGAGAGAAGCGCCCGCTAGAAGCGCTACCTTCAAAATGTACGTACGAACTGAATCTTTCATATTTGGTAAGAGGACCCCCGTCCACGACCCTATGACCACTCTTGCGTACCGCCAGTCGAAAACATCGCGGCCAAAAAACCTGCAAAGAAATGCATTTTCGCGTCACCTCCCATCCGTTTTGTCACGACGCTTACGCGCGTGCAAACTTCAAAGGTTGGCTCCGCTCATTCCTACCGTACCTACCGTCTCAACTCCGCTAGGTCGGGGAACGGGGGTTTGTTTTTGTTAGTCTATAGTTTGACTCGTGGTAAGCATCAGGTCACGTCTCCAACTACGCGCCATACTCCAACCAACGGTTAGTCGCATCCAACACGGCAAGTACCGATGCCGTCTCCGCACTATCACTCACTTCGCACGTGCCAGCCAGTAGCCGCACTTCACGTCCGTGCCGCACAGCCACACCAACGAAGATGAACTTCCGGTCAAACGCTTCGAATACTCGAACGCCCTCCAAACCGAACTGACGATCCTTTGCGTCCGCATCGCCAATCGCAAGACACGCCGCACGCGCCGCCAGCTCCAGACGCGCCCTGTCTCCGTCAACACCGCGCGCTTCGCCAATGAACGACGTTCCATCCTTGACGAGCGACACACGACACGAAACACCCCGCGCCCTCGACCCGCGGACTTCAACGTCCTCGAAGTAGATCCGGCGACGCGGACCGTCCAAACCAGGCGTCGGCGTGTAAACACCCATTCCCTCAGTATCGGCAGCGCCACGATTTTTGGGAGGCGCAATCGGTGATGGCGTCGACGTCGGCGGCGGCTGCTTCGGCAGAGGGGGCGGAGCCTCACTCACTGCTGCGATCGATACCCTACGATGGTCGATCCGCAACCCAAGGTGCGCGAACAATGCGCTCTCTACATTGCGTACGGTCTGCTTCGCGGGAACCTCGGACGTCGTCAGGATATGTACCTCCTGGATCGACCCCTCCCCGTTGTCCACCACTCGCACGGATACTACTCCGGGCAATGTGCGGATCAGTTCTTCGGCTTGCTCCCCGAGCCGAGCGGGCGTCACAAATGTAGTCACGCGTTTAAGGAACTAAAGTTTGGCCTGCAAAAGCGATGATCGCCACGGCATTACGCCATCGAGCTAAATGACCCGAAGACACAACCCGCCAAAAGAAGAAAACCCGATTCCTCTGTTGGCGGCCCCCCTAAAGTGTGGCCAGACACCTATTTAGGCAATAGTGGCGTAGCCTTCCGGGATATCATATTCACGCAGCTTGCGATACAACGTTCGCTCGCCGATCCCCAGAAGTTCGGCAGCTCGTCGCCGATTCCCATCAGTTTCCCGCAACGCCGCCTCTATCGCGCCCCGTTCGATCGCGGCCATCGTCATCCCAGGTGTCACCGTCAAAACGTTTGGCGGCGGTCCCGATGCGGGCTCGATCGGACCGAGTGCGCCGTGCAATGCCCGGGCGTCAGTGTCCGTGCGACCATGCCCACCACCAGCGGCGCCATTCTCGTCCATCCGTCGACGCAGTTCGTCCAACTGAAGCCGCAACTCCACCAAACTGTGGACTATGAACTCCAGCTCCCGACCAACGGCTCCCGCGCCAGCCTCCGCATTCCTCATCGCCATCGGCGGAATTCGGACCGGAAGCAAACTGGACGTTTCGCGCACCTCGGCTGGGATATCCGACGCGGCGATCTCGCGGCCCGGGGCCAGAACCACCATGCTTTCGATCAGGTTCTTGAGCTGCCGGACATTGCCCGGCCATGCATAGTCCGCCATGATCTGCATGGCGTCTGCGGAAATCCCGTGAAACGGCCGGTCGTGCTGCGCCGAAAACTGCCGCACGAATCGACGCACGAGCAGCGGGATATCCGCACGCCGGTCGCGCAATGGTGGCAGATATATGCTCAGCACATTGAGCCGATAATACAGGTCCGATCGGAATCGAGCCTCTTCAACTAGTTGACGGAGAGGTTGATTCGTCGCGGTCACCACGCGAACGTTCACCTTGATCGGCGCGGTGCCCCCGACACGCGTGACTTCCCGCTCCTCGAGCACACGAAGCAGCTTGACCTGCGTCGCGGGTGGAATGTCGCCAATTTCATCCAGGAACAACGTTCCATTGTCGGCCAACTCGAAGCGCCCAAGCCGGCGCTCCGCGGCACCTGTAAACGCGCCCTTCTCATGACCGAACAGCTCGCTCTCGAGCAACGTTTCCGGCAGTGCGCCAACGTTGACTGCGATGAACGGCCGCGAGCGTCGCGGGCTCAGGTGATGAATCGCACGCGCAACCAGCTCCTTACCAGTACCACTCTCACCCTGGATCAGCACCGTACTCGACACCGGCGCCATCTGCTCGACTCGCACCAGCACTTCGCGGATCGAATCCGACTGTCCCACCAATCCCGTTGACTCGGCGAGCCGCCTGCGCTCCAGCACGCGCTTGACAGCATCGACAAGATCCTCAGTAACCACCGGCTTGGTGTAAACGTCAACGAAGCCAATGGCGCGGAGCCGTTCTATCAGCTGTGGGTCCGCAACGTCCGCAAGACCGATCACTGCGGTGCCCTCCCATAACTGGTCGCGCACCACCTGACGCACGGACGGATCGGCGATGTTACCGGTCAATACGATGAGTTCGGGCCGCGCGCGACGGATCTCGGTCGAGAGATTATCCACGGCCGATACCAGAGACGTCGTGACACCTGCTGCCTCCAACAGCGCGTTCAGACGCACCGCTGGCTCCACGTCGGCGAGCGTGATGAGCACGGTGGCGCTACCACTACGCGCCATCGCCACCGCTCCCGCCTAGATGCTCCGTAACGCGCCCACTCAATACGTCACACGCGTGCTTCACAATCGGCTCCAGTGTCGCCAGGCCGTCGCGCACGCCACCGGTAGAACCGGGCAAATTCACGATCAGCGTGCGCGCACGCACACCGGCAACTCCCCGCGAAAGAACAGCGCGCGGAAATCGCGTGGCGTTGCCACGAAGCAGCTCGGAGAACCCAGGCGCTTCGATGAAAAGCACCGCACGCGTCGCCTCTGGTGTTACATCACGCTTGGACAGGCCGGTGCCGCCCGTCGTAAGAACGAGGTCGAAAGCGCCCGAATCGCACAACGCAATCAACGCTCGCGCGATCTCGACAGACTCGTCAGCGACAGCCGAGCGAGATGCAACCGTATCACCACGCGCGACGGCCCACTGCGCGATTGCGTCTCCAGATGCGTCAACGCGTTCTCCGCGCGCAACCGAATCCGAAACCGTGACGATGGCGATATTCAACGATGCGACGCGTTCTTGTAGAACGGCATCTTCTGCACGACCGCAGGTAGCCGCTTGCCTCGAATTTCAACCTCGAATTCCGTTCCTTCTTTTGCCATGTCGAACGGCAGGTACGCGGTTCCGATCGCAATACCCAACGTCGGGCTCATCGTGCCGCTCCGTACTTCTCCGCTCGGCGCGCCGGCGCACGAGACCGCGTATCCGTGCCTGGGAAACGCGCGATCGGGCATTGTAAAGCCGATCAGCTTGCGTGGAATTCCTTCAGACTTCTGCCGCTCGAGCGCGGACTTCCCGACGAAGTCTCCTTTCTTTAGCTTGACCAGCCAGCCCAATCCGGCTTCGTACGGCGTAGTGGTGTCGTCGATGTCATTGCCGTAAAGCGCCATCCCCATCTCGAGCCGGAGCGTGTCGCGCGCGCCGAGTCCGGCAGGGACGACGGAGCCGTCGCCCATGATTGCGGTCCAGATTTCAACGGCACGCGACGCGTCGAAATACAACTCGAATCCGTCCTCGCCAGTGTACCCCGTACGGGACAGGATGACGCCCGGCACTCCAGCAACGGTGGCGACCACAAAGTGATAGTACGCGATGCCATCCAGATGGACGTCAGTGTACTTCGCCATAACTTCCTGTGCGCGCGGTCCCTGCAACGCGAGAAGCGCGATGGTGTCGCTCACATCCTCGATACTGCAATCGAAGCGATCCATGTACGTGCTGATGTGCGCAAGATCCTTGTCCTTATTCGACGCGTTCACAACCATCATCAGATGATCGGGGAAGCGATACACCAGGCAGTCGTCTACTATAGTGCCGCGCTCGTTCAGGATGGTCGAGTAGTGTGCCTGTCCAACCGACAGCGCGGCCACGTCGTTCGTAGTCACATGGTTGATGAAGTCGATGGCTTGCGGGCCACGAATCATGAATTCGCCCATGTGACTTACATCGAACAAGCCCACTGCTTCGCGTACAGACTTGTGCTCGGCGGTAATGCCAGCTGGATACTGCACCGGCATGTCAAAGCCAGCGAATGGCACCATCTTGGCGCCGAGTGATACATGAACGTCGTGCAGCGGTGTGCGCTGTGTCAAAGTTTCTCTCCTCCCATGAGTACTGCCATGATCGCCTTCTGAATGTGCAGCCGGTTTTCCGCCTCGTCCCACACGCGGCTCTGTGGCCCGTCGATGACATCAGCTGTAACTTCCTCGCCGCGATGGGCTGGCAAACAATGGAGGAAGATCGCGCCCTTTGAAGCGCGTGACATGAGCGCACCATCCACGCAGAAGCCGCGGAACGCCCTCTCGCGCACAGCCTGTTCCTCCTCCTGGCCCATCGAAGCCCACACATCGGTCGTTACTACGTCGGCGCCGCGCACCGCCACGCCTGGATCGCGAACGACGGTCACGTTGCTGCGGCCGCGCGCACGCGCCAGGATCGCAGAGTCGGGGTCATACCCGTCTGGGCATGCCAGCGATAGCTCGAAGCCCAGAACATGAGCTGCGTTGATCCACGAATTGGCCATGTTGTTCCCGTCACCGATCCAGGCAACCTTGCGTCCCGTGATCCCACCGATTTGCTGGCGGATGGTGAGGATGTCAGCAAGTATCTGACAGGGGTGCAAGAGGTCCGTCAATCCATTGATGACGGGGACCGAAGCTTCGCGCGCAAGCTCTTCGACGTCAGCATGGGAGAACGTGCGAATCATTATGCCATTCACATATCGCGACAGCACCTTGGCTGTATCCGCGATTGGTTCACCACGACCGAGCTGTACATCGCGCGGTGAAAGGAACAATGCGTGGCCGCCGAGCTGGTAGGTGCCCACTTCGAACGAGACGCGCGTTCGCGTTGACGCTTTCATGAAGATCATCGCGAGCGACTGGCCGGCGAGTGGCTTCTTGTCGTACACACCAGTGCGCATCGACTCCGCAAGGCCGAACAACGCCTCAAGCTCGGCGGAAGAAAAATCAGGAATGGCGAGAAAATCGCGGTGTTCTTTGGTCATGTGTCGGAATTGCAGGAAAGATCGGCAGTTTGAGCCTCATCAATTCTAGCAGGCTCAAGACCCCGGGCGAACGATAGTCGTGAAGCTCGCGGAGACGACACGACGCCCTTCAACAGTCGCACGTCCGTTCAGGTGCGCGACACCCCGCCGGAAGGTCACGAGTTCCACACTCAAAAGGAGTGTGTCTCCAGCCACCGCAGGAGCGCGAAGCCGGACGCGCTCGATCGCGGCGAAATAGCCAACTACCGCACGACCAGCGTCCGCCAGCCCGAGCAGCAGTGCCGCGGACGTCTGCGCCAACGCCTCGATCACCAGCATGTTCGGCATGGCTGGCCGACTCGCCTCCCACGCCGGGCCGAACCATTCGGCGCCGGTCACGCGCTTCAGCCCCTCGACTCGCTTGCCTGGCTCGATCACGTCAATCCGGTCCACGAGGAGGAAAGGATATCGGTGCGCAAGCACCTTCAGGATTGCGGAGGAGTCCATGTTCGAAGCACCGTCATTCGGCGGGAATGACCGCGCTCGCCTTCGCGGGAATGACGACCGCTTTGCCACCGCCGATCACAGGATGTACCGTCGCAGGTCCTCATCCTCGACCACCTTCTTCAACCGCGACTTAACCATCTCCGCATCGACGTTCACGGGTTCCTTGCCACGATCTGGTAGCTCGTACAGCACGTCCTCGAGCAACGTCGTCATGACGGTGTGCAGTCTCCGCGCGCCGATGTTTTCCATGCGATCGTTCGCTTCCGCCGCCGTGCGCGCGATCTCCGCAACTCCGTCCGTTGTGAATGTCAGCGACGCACCCTCAGACTCCACCAGCGCCGCGTACTGCTTTGTCAGCGCGTTCTCCGGCTCCGTCATGATACGCACGAAATCCGCCTCGGTAAGAGGCTTGAGCTCTACACGAATCGGGAAGCGCCCCTGCAATTCTGGAATGAGATCGCTCGGCTTGGATACGTGAAACGCTCCAGCAGCCACAAAGAGAACGTGATCGGTCTTCACGTTGCCGTATTTCGTGGATACCGTTGAGCCTTCCACAATCGGCAGCAGATCGCGTTGGACTCCCTCGCGCGAGACGTCAGGTCCACCACTGTCGCCTCGCTGACCTGCGATCTTGTCAATCTCATCGAGGAAGATGATTCCCATCTGCTCGACGCGCTCCAGCGCATCGGTGACAAGCTCATCATGATCGATGAGCTTGTCCAGTTCCTCGTCCACGAGAATGCGACGGGCTTCCGGCACCTTCACTGTGCGCTTCTTGCTCCGCTTGGGCATCATCTCGCGCAGCATGTCAGAGAAATTTTCCATTCCTTCAGGCGCACCCTGAGGCACCATCATGTCGAACATGACCGGCGCATTCTGCCGCACCTCCAGCTCCACCTCGCGATTGTCCAACTCGCCAGCGACTAACAATGCCTTCAACTTGTCACGCGTTCGCTGGTGCCGGTCACGCACCGCCTCGGCTTCCTTCGTAACGCCGCCGGTTCCCGATACAAAAAAGACCTGCTCGTCATTCTGCGCAGCCTGCGCATCCGCACGAGGCATCGGCTCCTCCGGGACCGGCAACAGTAGGTCCAAAAGCCGCTCGTCTACGCGTTCATTGGCCAGCTCCTCGACCTCGCTCTCGCGATCGTCGCGCACCATGCTGATCGCGGCTTCCACCAGATCGCGAACCATCGACTCGACATCGCGGCCAACGTAGCCAACCTCTGTGAACTTGGAGGCTTCAACCTTGACGAATGGCGCGCCAGCGAGCTTGGCGAGTCGGCGCGCGATCTCCGTTTTGCCTACGCCCGTGGGACCAACCAGAATGATGTTGTTGGGTGATATCTCGTCACGGATGGACTCCGGTGCACGCTGTCTGCGCCACCGGTTGCGCAGCGCTATCGCGACCGCACGCTTCGCGTCGCCCTGGCCCACGATGTACCGGTCGAGCTCGTGTACGATCTGTCGCGGAGTGAGATCGGCGAGCTTGGCCAACGCCTGCTGCGTGCGCGGTGAGGCCATACTTATGCTCCCGGCTCGATGATCGTGATGTTCGTGTTGGTATAAACGCAGATCTCACCGGCGATGGTCAGCGCTCGCCGCACGATGTCACGCGGCTCCAGATCGGTACTTTGGATAAGTGCTCGCGCCGCCGCCAGCGCGTACGTCCCACCCGAACCGATCGCGAGGATTCCGTCGTCGGGCTCAATGATGTCGCCAGTCCCGGAGATTATAAACCCGTGCTCGCGCGACGCGACAATCAGGAGTGCCTCCAGCCGCCGAAGTACCCGGTCGCTACGCCAATCCTTGGCTAGGTCCACCGCGGCACGTGGAAGGTTGTCCGGAAATCGCTTGAGCTTCTCCTCGAACTTCTCGAACAGTGTGAATGCGTCGGCCGCCGCTCCGGCGAAACCCGCGAGGAGCCGGCCGTTCTGAAGAGTGCGAACCTTCTGCGCATTGGATTTCATTACCGTGTCCCCTACGGTGACCTGGCCGTCGCCACCAAGCGCGACCTCTCCGTTGCGGCGTACGGCGAGAATGGTTGTCGCGCGAATAGTCGGGAGCATGCTGTGCATACCTAAAGAAATGCCGCGCGCCCCGTTTTTGCACTCTGAGCCGGCATCGCAGCTGAGATTCCTTGTGAGAACTCAGTGCCCAACCACCAGTTTCTCAACCGGAGCCAATTTGACCGTCGAAGACATACCGCTTGTGATTGGCGCTGTTGTCCTCCTCGTCGGACTGGCAATCATGTGGGACGCATGGGGACCGCAGACGATCGGGCCCATGCGCGACCGGCGCCGCCGGGCACGGGCGTCCATTGACGTCAAGGGCGAGTTCGCCGCCGGCCTGGGGATCGTACTCTTGGGCACGGCTCTCGTGGGCCGAGACTGGCGCTTCGAGACGCTTACCGTGTTGGTTGGTACGATTTTCGTCATAGCGGGAGCACTAAGGAACAGGAAATATTTTAAGGAAGTGTTCCTGTTTCGTGGGTCTGCACGCCGCGACAGCGACGCCCCAGTCAAAAAATCGGGCAAAATGCGTATCCGGTGATCCTCGACAGCTGAAATTTTGGACGGTTCCGGTCAGTACTGTTTTGTACCGGCAAGGTGTTTGCTCTGTAACGTACCATGGCAACCTACGACGAGAACCTGCTTCTTCGCGCGCTCCCCCCCGACTCGGCTGGTCGGCTCGCAGAGCACCTTATCACAATGGACGCACCGTCCCGTACGGAGCTTTACGAGCCCGGCGACACTGTCAATCGGGTGTACTTCCCGCTCGACTCCGTCATCTCTATGACCGCACCGGTAGGTGCCACTCAGGGCGAGGTCGCGACGGTCGGCCAGGAAGGGATGGTTGGACTGCCTACTGTGTTCGGCACAGAAATGGCAAACATGCGTTTCTTCGTTCAGATCGGCGGCCGGATCGCCGTCGCACCGGCCGACGAGTTCACGGATCTGCTCCGGACCGACGACGCGCTTCGGACGATAATGCTTCGCTATGCGCACGCGATGTTCACGCAGATTGGACAGTCTGTGGTCTGCAATCAGCGCCACTCACTTAAGCAGCGTTGTGCCAGGTGGTTGCTCATGACTCACGACCGCGTGCCGGGAGATCAGTTCCATCTCACACACGAGTATCTGGCCGTCATGTTGGGGGTCCGTCGAGCGGGTGTCACGGTTGCGGCTGGCAACCTTCAGAAGGCTGGCCTGATCAAGTATCGACGGGGCGAAATCACGATCCTTAACAGAGACGGCCTCGAATCAGTCTCATGTGAGTGTTATCGGCTCGTGGCTGACGTGTATGACAGACTCGTCGGTCAATCGATATGTAAGGACTAGCGGCCGCACCAGCTGCCGGCATGCCGAACGGTACCGACAATGCTTAGCAGACTCGCTCCATACACACTGAGAATTCGCAGCATCCTCGCTCGCGGCGACGATGCCGATTCGTCACTCGTCGGAGCCAGCACCATGCCACTCCATTTCCGCGGCATCCGGCGGCCGCAGCAGCAAATCCAACGCAAGCCACATCAGCCTGGACACGGGATACAGAACAATTGGAGCCGCGATCATCGCGATGATCAGTGCGTACTCTACGCCAGCCCACGGTACGTTGGGCCACATGGCAATCACGACTACCAACAGCACGAAGGCGAACAACACCTCGGCTAACACGATATTGAAAAACATCCCGCCGAGATAGTAATCGTCGTCCTCACCGCGATCGAGCCGAATTCCGCAGCTCACACACCTGCGGTTTAGCTTGAACCAACTCCGGAGCACCTTACCGCCTCCGCAATTGGGACAGCGCAGCAGCAGCGCCCGCGCAAAGTCGCGCACAACATCTCTTATCCTCGGCATGACGATCGCGCCCCGACTTGTCATCTCGCCATGGTCGCCGGCGCGTGTTACCTCTGCATACCTCCAGACAGACTCCAGCAATCGCGCGCGAGGGTCTTCCGGAAAGTCGTCCGCGATGTCGCTCCGTCGCGTTTCGCCGTCCGGTGCCGTAAAAAACAGAAACAGCTTCTCGTCACCGATTTTTCCACGGCTGGTCCCGTCAAGCCGCTCGCGGCGGCGCTCAACAACCCACGAGCGGCCCTCGACGAACAGATACAGCGGCGCGGACATGTGTACCGACGCGTTAAGCGCGCGGATGCGCAGACTTGTATGCTTGCTTAAGCCGCTCGACGCTCGTGTGAGTGTAAATCTGTGTCGTTTGAACCGAGACGTGCCCTAGCAGTTCCTGCACCGCGCGGAGATCGGCACCCGCGTCCAACATATGCGTGGCGAATGTGTGCCGAAGAGAGTGGGTGGACAACCCTGCACTCTCGCTAACAAGGTCGAGTAGTGACGTAATTGCATTCTGCAGCGCACGCACGCTGATGCGTCG
Organism: Gemmatimonadota bacterium; assembly: GCA_041691775.1. Classification (GTDB taxonomy): domain Bacteria; phylum Gemmatimonadota; class Gemmatimonadetes; order Gemmatimonadales; family Gemmatimonadaceae; genus Fen-1247. The sequence continues at coordinate 21,646 of JBEPUB010000004.1, read as the reverse complement.
TCCCTGGGACGAGAGAAAGAACGCGGTTCGATCACCCTTTGGCCCGATCACGCGCAATAACTCATCGCGCGTGGCCTCGTAGTTCCGGAGTGCAAGCGTGGCGCGGTCGCCGAGGGGGACAATCCGTTCCTTACGCCCCTTCCCTCTCACCTTCACCTGGTTGCTGAGAAGATCCAAGGAGTCCCTATTGATTCCACGCAACTCCGATAGACGAAGCCCCGCCGAGTAGAACAGCTCCAGCATCGCGAGATTGCGCACGTCAGTGAAGCGGCCGCCCTGCGAGCGCGTTTCAGCTGCACTGAAGAGCGTTCCCATCTGCGTGATGTCCAGATATTCCGGTAGGTGCTTATCGCGCTTGGGAGATGCTACGGCACGCGCCGGGTTCGCCTCGACTATCTCGTTTCGATGAAGAAACTTGTACAAAGATCTCACAGCGGAGAGCGAACGACCCGCCGAACGCTTGCTGATGCCGCGCCTCACCAAATGGGCCAGGTAGCCTCGGATCGCGAGCCGATCCACTCCCTGCCATGTCCAGCCAGCCGTGCCATAATAATTCCCAAGGTACGCGACGAATTCCGCTAGATCGCGCGTGTAAGCCTTGATCGTATTCGGCGAGACGTCGCGCTCCTTCTGCATGTGCTCGAGGAACTCGGCTACCCGATCGATCTCGTCAGTCACGCGACGACTACCGTTGGCTCAATCGACATCTCGTCCCGCCACGCGCGCATTTCGCGTACCGCACGCTCCGCCATGCGCTCCTTCTTCACCCTCTTGTCGCGGACATGCTCATCGAGATCATCAACCAAGCCGAAATTGGCGTTCATCGGCTGGAAATGACGAGGATCCGCTTCGCGGAGATATCGGTACAGAGCGCCGAGCATGGTGTTGGCTGGCGGAACAACGGGAGCATGACCGTTCAGCACACGCGAGAGGTTCATTCCGGCGAGCAGTCCGGATGCGGTGCTTTCCGTGTAACCCTCTACACCGGTGATCTGACCCGCGATAAAAATTTGCGGATCGTCGCGCAACGTGAGCGCCGGAGTGAGGACCCCCGGAGAGTTGATGTACGAATTACGGTGAATCGATCCGTAACGAAGGAATTCCGCCGCTGCGAGGCCAGGGATCATTCGGAACACGCGCTGCTGCTCAGGAATGCGGAGACGCGTTTGGAATCCGACAAGGTTCCACAACCTGCCCGCGCGGTCCTCGCGCCGTAACTGAACTACCGCGTGCGGTCGGCGCCCAGTTCGCGGATCCGAGAGTCCGACTGGCTTTAGCGGACCAAAGCGGAGCGACTCGCGTCCGCGCGAATTCATCTCCTCTACCGGCATGCAACCAGAAAAATAGGGAACCTGGTCGAATTCGTGCCCATGAAATTGATCCGCGGTATCCAACGCGGCGACAAACTCGTCGTACTCTTGCTCAGTCATCGGGCAATTCAGATAGGCGCCCTCCTCCTCCGCGCCCTCCATCGTTTCCTTGCCGTAACGCGATGCAGTGAAGACCACATTCTCGTCGATGGATTCGCGCGAGACCACTGGCGCAATCGCATCGTAGAACGCCAATGAGTCGGCACCCAACCGTTGCCGCAGCGATTCGGCAAGTGCGTCGCCAGTCAATGGGCCGGTCGCGATGATCGCGGGTGACGCTGGTATCTCGTTCACCTCACCCCTCACCACAGAGATGTTCGGATGCGCGTTGATTCGCTCGGTTACTGTCGCCGCGAATACATCGCGATCTACCGCCAGCGCGGTGCCAGCGGCAACCCGCGCAACATCGGCACAATGCAAAATGAGGCAACCAAGCTCGCGCATCTCAGCCTTGATGGCTCCATGCGCAGTTGAGAGCTCCGTACTCTTGAACGTGTTGGAACACACCAGCTCTGCAAGCTGATCGGTCCGGTGCGCCGCGGTCTGGCGCACCGGACGCATTTCGTGCAGCGCTACACGATGACCGCGTTGAGCGAGCTGCCACGCAGCCTCCGAACCAGCGAGGCCACCGCCAACAACGGTGACGATCTTATCATGCAACGACTGCCTCCACCGGCTCGGGCACCGCGTCCCATTCATTCTGGCACTTCATGCAGCGACGATACTCGCCGCGCGTCTTGCTCGACTTGGCCTCCGCACCAACGAAGCCGCACTCTGGGCAAGTCTCAGCCACCGGTTTGTCCCAGACCACGAAGTCACACGCCGGGTAATTAGCACATCCGTAAAACGCCTTGCCACGTTTCTTCGATCGGCGCACGGCGACGTCGCCGCCGCACTTGGGACACTTCACGCCGGTCGGCATCGAGCGCGTGCCGCGGCACTTCGGAAACTTGCTGCAGCCAAGGAACTCGCCACTCCGCCCGGTACGCACCACCATCGGCGCGCCGCACTCGTGACAGATCTCGTCTGTAGCGCGCGCAACTTTCTTCTCGCCACGCAGCGGGCGCGTGAACTTGCAGGTCTTGGGATGATTCTCGCACGCCATGAACGGCCCGAAGAAGCCGCCGCGCGGAACCAGCTTGCCGCCACAGTCAGGGCACTTCTGTCCTTCGAACTCCGACAGATCGTGCGCCTCGGCGATCAGCGCTTCGACATCGGCATGCTTGACCTGCTCGGCAAATGGGCCGTAAAACGCCGCCAGCATCTCGCGCCAGTCAACCGTGCCATCCTCAACTCTGTCGAGGTCGCTCTCCATGTTGGACGTGAACTGCACGTTGAAGACGTCTGGAAGACTCTTCACCATCACGCGTTCGACCTGCTCACCGAGGTCGGTCGGGAAAAAACGCCGCTGTTCCAGAAGCACGTAGCGCCGATCGGCCAGCGTCGAAATGATAGACGCGTAGGTCGAAGGACGGCCAATCCCCAATCGCTCGAGTTCCTTGACGAGACTCGCTTCAGAAAAACGCGGTGGCGGCTCAGTAAAGTGCTGTGTGGGATCGATGCGCTTGAGCGGGATCTTTTCGCCTTCAGTCATCGCGGGCAACGCCTGTTCGTCTTCCAGCGCCTTCCCGTCGCCCGCCTCGCGCGCTTCCTGATACAGCGCCTGATAACCGGTGAACTTCACCACGCTCCCGGTTGCGCGGAATATGTAACGCCCCAGATCGAAATTCACAGTCGTAGTATCGAACACGGCTGGTGCCATCTGCGAAGCCATGAATCGCTTCCAGATCAACTCGTACAACTTGAACTGATCGTCCTTGAGATAACGCTTGACCAGGTCAGGACGGCGTGCGGGATCGGTTGGGCGCACGGCCTCGTGCGCGTCCTGCGCGTTCTTCCCCTTGCCGTCGCCGTACAGTTGAGGTCCGCCACGCGCGAGAAATTCCTCTCCGAACAACGTCCGCAGATAGTCCCGCGCCGCCGTCGCTGCCGACTCCGCGACACGCGTCGAATCGGTACGCATATACGTGATAAGCCCCACCGCGCCCTCGGCGCCGATGTCGATACCCTCGTACAAGTCCTGCGCGAGACGCATTGTTCGCTTGGATCCGAATCCGGCTCGCTTCGCCGCTTCCTGTTGCAAAGTGCTCGTCGTGAACGGCGCGTATGGATTCTTGCGACGCTCGCGACGCTTGACCTCGGTTACCGGGAAAGACTTGAGGCCGGCGAGGTCGTCCAGAACGCGCTGCGCGTCAGTCGCATTCGATATTTCGGGCTTCTTCCCGTCAATATGGTGCAGCTTTGCCGTGAATTCCTGGCCACTCTTCTGGAGCAGTGCGGCAATCGTCCAGTACTCTACCGGCTTGAAAGCGCGAATCTCACGCTCGCGCTCAACGATCAGCCTGAGTGCGACGGTCTGAACGCGACCCGCGGACACGCCCTTCTTGACAGTCTTCCACAACATCGGGCTTGCCTTGTAACCCACCAGCCGGTCGAGCACGCGACGCGCCTGCTGCGCCTCGACTAGACGCTCGTTGATGTGCCCGGCGTTGTCTATCGCGGCGCGCACGGCATCGCGCGTTATCTCGTGAAACAGCACGCGCCGAATGGGTGCACCACCCTTCCGCTTGATCTGCGATGCAACGTGCCACGCGATCGCCTCGCCCTCGCGATCAGGATCGGTCGCAAGAAATATCTGGGTCGAGTCCTTCGCAGCGCTTTTAAGCTCGGCGAGCGTCTTTTCCTTGCCCGGAATCGTCACGTACTCCGGCTCGAAGCCGTTTTCTACGTCGATCCCCATCTTCTTCTCGGGAAGATCGCGAATATGCCCAATCGTCGCACGCACCTTGTAACCGCGCCCGAGGTACTTGCCGATTGTCTTCGCCTTCGCTGGAGACTCAACAATCACCAAGGCCTGGCCAGATGATGCGCCCGTCGCCGAAGCATCGTCATCGCCACTGTCGGCGTCAACGAGCGCGGTCTTGCGCACGCCCTTGGCGGCTGTCTTCCGGACAGCCTTCCGGACCGCCGTTTTCGCCACGGTTTTTTTCTTTGCTACGGCGCTCTTCGCCGCCGTCTTTCGAATTGCCATTATCCCTTCTTTATCGGTTGCCGAGTTGCCTCGGAATCAATGCGTAGTAATGGATGATGATGGGTCGCCACCTTCTGAGCCGCCGTCACCAAGAACGAGGCGCAGGTCGGTCAACGCGACCCGCCCGTCAAAATGAGTAAGCACCCGCTCGATCACGTGCTCCAACTCTACCGCGTCGAGTAACCCTGAGCGGCTCAGCCCCACGAGGTAGCCCCAGGCTTCCGCGGTGAAGCGGCTCCGCTCGTGCGGTCCCAGAACGCGCATCGAGCGCGGCACGTTGTAGCCTTCTATGCCTTCAGTCATTCTCGTTTGCGAAGTCACGCTCAGCGGCAAGCACCAGCTCGACCACCTTTGCGATCACGTTAGACTTTCCAACCCCACCCGTTTCGACCGTCATCTGCGCGCACTGCTCGTACTTGGCCTTTCGCGCCTCATAAATGGCCCTCATCGCTTCGTACGGGTCGTGCGCGCCGGTCAGCAGTGGTCGCCGACGAATGCCGCGCCCCATCCGTCGAATCGCGGCATCCGGCGTCACTCTAAGGTATATGATACGGCTATTGCCGAGCAAATGTGCCACCGCTGGCGAGTTTAGCACCCATCCGCCGCCCGGTGCGATAACAGAGGGGGCCAGTTCAGCGACAGCCGCAGAAACATCCGCCTCGGCTTTTCGGAAAACAGCCTCTCCATCTTCATTGAAAATCCTGCTGATTGTCTTACCGGACGAGCGTTCGATCTTGGTATCAAGATCGATAAAGCCCCGCTTCAGCCGCTCAGCCACAGCCCGGCCGACGGTACTCTTTCCAACCCCCGGCAGGCCAACGAGAACCACGTGGCTCAAATTCGCCACCGCGACTCAGTCCGATCCGCTGCCGCTGTCGCGCTCAGCCAGATACCGTAGATAGCCATCCCTGTTCCGCAGGACTTCGCCCAGCGAATCTCCACCGAACTTCTCAAGCACTGCATCCGCCAGCACGAACGCCGCCATGGCCTCGGCAATTACGCCCATTGCCGGTACGGCCGTAACGTCGCTCCGTTCTACCGTTGATGCGGCGCTCTCCCGCGTGGTCATTTCTACCGAAGCAAGCGGGCGCATGAGCGTGCTGATGGGTTTCATCGCCACACGAAGCACCAGCGGCTCACCAGTCGTCATCCCGCCCTCGAGGCCGCCTGCATTATTGCTGCGCCGGCTAAGCCTTCCACGAGCAACGGCATCTGCCGCCGGATCGATCTCATCGTGGACCTGTGAGCCATGCAGCCTTGCGGCTTGGAAGCCCATCCCAATCTCCACGCCCTTCACGGCTGGGATGGACATGAGCGCGGCTCCGAGCCTGCCGTCCAGCTTCCGATCCCAGGACACGTGCGAGCCAAGCCCAACCGGAAGGCCGGTCACGACCACCTCGCAGATGCCACCAAGCGTATCACCGGAGCGTTTCGCTTCATCAATGAGCGCAATCATGCGCACCTCGGCTTCCCCGTCCAAGGTACGCAGCGGTGATGCGTCAGCCGCGGAGTTCAGGTCCGATGGTAGGGGTTCTGGCGCGCGAGCCAATACCTCACCAAGTGCCACGACATGGCTTCCAATCGAAATGCCAAGAGTACGCAGCAATACGCGACAAACCGCACCGGCCGCGACCCGTGCTGTGGTCTCGCGCGCCGACGCGCGCTCGAGTATGTCGCGCGCGTCAGACCGGTCGTACTTGAGCATCCCCGCGAGGTCCGCATGGCCTGGCCTGGGTCGCGTGACGGCTCGCTTGCGCTGCGAAGGCTCGCCGGCGATCGGGGCGGTGCTCATAATCTCCTGCCAGTTCCGCCAGTCGTTGTTCCGAATCAGCATAGCGATGGGCGAACCAAGGGTCTCGCCGGCCCTGACGCCGCTCAACAACTCTATCCGATCCAGCTCGATCTGCATGCGTCGGCCGCGGCCGTAGCCGGCTTGACGCCGAGCCAGTTGGGCATCTACATCGTCCGCGAGTAGCCGAACGCCGGCCGGAACCCCCTCGATAACCGAGACGAGCGCGGCACCATGCGATTCACCCGCAGTAGTAAAGCGAAGCATTGGGGACAATAATAAACCTTCGGCAGTGGGCTTCGGCAAACCGATCTATCCCGGTGATGACAAATCCGCCACTCGCCAGCGCGAGACGCAACGAAGCCCGGTGATAAGCCGGGCTTCGTAAAATGAGACTTGACATACCCGCACCGCACTGTCACGGAGGACAGCTTACTCCACCGAATATCGACGGATCGACGTTGACGATCACCACGCCTTTGGCCGTGGCCCCGACGAGGATCAACTGCCCGCTTGGCTGACGCACCGCCGACTTGATGGGGCCAATGATTGGATTCTTGACCGGTATTACAGCGATGCGCTTGAAGTGGTTGTTCTCATACACCTCGATCGAGGGCTCGGTCGATGCCGCGAACGAGTAGCACGATTTGAGCGGCGAAGACGAAGTGATACCGTTACCGGAGTTCAGCGGATGGAAGTCAAATCCCGGGTTGCCAGATGTCGCCGTTTGGAATGTCCCCTGGTGCCTGAGATCCTGATTGAACAGATAGATCGAGTCCGCGCGAACCGCGGCGAGAGATCCGTCAAAATTGATAGCAACGCCACCGACGCGCGCAAATGTATTGGCTGTGAGATCGGCGACTCGCCCTGGCGGAGATACACCTAGATCGATTACCGGGATTGGTAGCGGACGTATGACGCCGTTTGAAAGGGTTATCGACGAGTCAAGCCCGAATGCCGCGTTGAAGCCTATCACGCGACTTCCCTGCACCGCCCCACCCTCGCCAAGAACGGCGCGGGCGAAGTTGCCTGAGCTACGCGCAAACGTGCTGTCACGGAACGCGATTTTGTCGATCTGGACAACGACCGAATAAAAGGTCGTGTCGAATTTGATCAGCGTATCGGCCGCCGACGTCGGGACATGTGGCTTGACGGCGACAGGCTGCTGGAACGGAACGAGGACGGAGTCCGAACCGGCCGCGCAATTCTGTCCATTGCGATCGCAATTGACACCGAACCGATCGATCTCGAGCGAGTCGGCTGTACCGGCCGTCTGGCCAAGCGCCTGTTCAAAGAAGAAATGAGAGCTCTTGGTGGTGAGATTCTCGTACCGCACGGTTCCCTGATTCGGGAATGGCGATGTCTGTCCGGGAGTTGGAGTGGTGGAGTACACCAAAAGCACCTGGTCGCACGTGGTGCCCGATGAGAACGGCGAAGCGGCGCGACAGGTCGGCGCAAGATACTGAGGCCTGTCGCTGAAGTCATACGCTGTTTTCTGCTGAATATTGACTGGCGGATTGACACCTGATGCTGCGACGGTTCTGACAGTAAACGCGCGCATGTGGGGCAATGGGTACCGGTAAACCTCCCGACCCTCGGACGAGAACGGGATCGACCGGTCGAGCAGATTTACGTATCCGATAGACGTACCACCGGAGTTGGCGACCAACAACGTATCACCGAAATCACCCGTTGATGGGTTGCGCGGCCACGCGGCTATGCCCCACGGACGGGACCCGACTGCGATTGGCGCATGGAATGTCGAATCACTAAGGCTAAATACTTCCAGCTCGTTTCGATCGATGTTCGTGAGATACAGACGATCATAGCGCGGATGATAGATCGCGTCCGCAATCGTTCCGCCGTTGGGAACCTGGCGGGTGACGCCGGCGACGACGGTAAGCGTGTCGATCCTGTCGATCCCGCTCGCGAGTTTTGCATACCCTCGCGCGCCATTCGCTGTAGTGGCGAACGCCTTGATGTAAAGCGTCATCGGGAAGGGCGGCACTAGCGTATTGGGAATCTTGAGATTGAACCGTCGCGGGAGCGACGTCGACTGGCCGTTGGAAGTTGAATCACCCTGCACAACAATTGGTCCACCGACAGTGCTCGTTATCTCATAGCCGATATCTGTGATTCCCGAGCCTGTCGTATCCATCGCGGTGACGGACAGAGTATCGTTCACCTCCACGCGCTTGTCCGATCCGAAATTCACGACCGGAGCCGCCTTGACGCCAGTTGGGGCCTGCACTTTCAGCGTGATCGGCGAACCGAGCCCACGGTTGCCGAGCGAGTCGCGGATGAATGGAGTTATGGTTACGCTACCAGCCGGAATCGACGCTGGAACGGTCATTGTGAGCTGAGTGTTCGTCGAATCCTGCAGCGGGCTCGAGAACGCGGCTGAATCTGACGCCGTGTAGGCGCCCGATGTCTGATAGCCCAGCCACTGCACCTTTACCTTGCTCGTTCCGGTGATCCCGATCACAGTCGATTTCCCGATTATTACGGCCGAGCCGGTAACAGGAGCAGTGACCACGACGGCTGCCGGTGCGAGATTCCCCGTCCCCAGCTTTAGCGTGTCGGGCGCGGACCTGTTTCCGGCACCGTCGTACGCGTAGCCGATCAGCGTCACCGGCGTTCCGGGTGGAACGCTGCGCGGCACCGAAAGCGAGAAGGCGAGGCTGGTGCTCGTAACCGCAGAGTGGAAAACAGAGTCGAAAGCCGCCGTGACACCACCGGTCGCGTCAACGTGGACGCGCGCGATGCCAAGATTGTCCGATACGTTCGCCGCGAACGATAGCACGGAGTCAACCGAGCTCGTCGCCTTGGCGAGCTGAAGGGTCGGTGGAGTGTGGTCACCGAGATCGCCCATCGACTGATCGCTGCAGGCGAGCGCGCCGAGTGCGAGCGCCGCCGCGGCAGCGACGGAAAGACTAATATGCTTGGTCATCTTACCGCCCTCGCGGCGATCTCACGCGCTCGCCGTCGTCAATGACGTGCGGCGTGATGAGGATGAGTAGGTCGCGCTTCTCTTCTGATTTCTGCGTTACACCGAACAGCTTGCCAATGAGCGGAAGATCCACGAGTACGGGAATTCCACTCTTGCTTTGCGTAACTTGCGTAACGGTGAGGCCGCCGATGACCGCGGTCTCGCCATCGTTCACGAGCAGCCGGTTATCCGCACTCTGCTTGTTGAAAACGTATCCGATGTCCGATCCGGCTAGCTGCGCATCCGAATTTTCGGCGTGAATGTCCAGCAACACCTGATGATTGTTCGTGATGTGCGGTGTCACCCTCAGAATGATGCCCACCGAGCGGAAACTCACCGTCGCCTTCGGTTGAACCGCACCGGCGCCGCCGGCCTGCTGGGTACTGGCATCGAGCACGCGTACAGGAATATCCTGACCGACCTGTATGTTTGCTTCGCGATTATCGACGGTAACTATGCTCGGCTCTGCCTGCAGATCCGCCAGCCGAACTTCCTGCAATGCGTCCAGGAAGCTGGTCAACGAGAAGCGGCCGACCGCCGCGGAATAGACCAGCTGCAGCGCCGGAGAGGCGATGCGGTTATTGGCGTTGGCGATTCCAGATAGCGTATTGCCACCGAGCGAGATCTGATTGCCCACTATCGGCGTTCCACCACCAAGCCCGATTGGAACACCGTTCGCGTTGTTGATCGGCTTGAGCGTTGTGGGATCTACGCGGCCGGCGAGCGTGCTGAAGAACTGATTCTGGCTGCCAAGATCGTATGACAAACCCAGATCTTCGATGTTCGTACGATCTACGAATATGATCTTCGCCTTGATCGATACCTGCGGCGTACGCACATCGAGATTTTGGACGTAGTTGATGATTCCGGCGATCCGTGACGGCGTCTCGGTTACGATCAGCGTGTTGGTGCCGGGATTGGATGCGACAGCACCGCGTGTAATGCACGTCTGATTGCCGAAGTTCGTGGCGCCCGCACCTCCGCCCGCGCCGCCAGCAGCACTCGCAGGGCCGCCCTGAGCGCAGTCCTTCGCGAGCAGCTTGGTGACAACGGGTACGAGCGAGTCCGCCTTCGCGTAATTGATGGGGATGAGTTGTGTGACCAGCGGCTCGAATGCCTGGCGCGCCTGGACATTGGCATAACTATCAACCGTGATGATTCCCGAGACGGGATCTTCGGTCGCGGCCAGTCCCTGGCCCTGAAGAATTGCGCGAAGCGCAACGTCCCACGGCTGGTTCCTGATTTCAGCAGTAACGGTCCCCGTCACGTCGCGGCCTGTGACAATAGTGCGGCCAGCAAACGTCGCGAACGCCGCGATAACGTCGCGGATGTCCGCATCCTGATATGTGACGGTGATGCGTGGCTGCGTCGATTGCTGTGCACTCTGCAGGTAAGACGGCTGGCTCACGACCGTCATATTCGAGCGCGGTGACTCGGCCGACGACAAAGCGTCATCGCTGCGTGTGGATTCATCTCTCGCAACGTCGGCGTTGCGGCCGCTCAAACCGGTCCATGCTGCAAAACCGCCGGACCCGCCGCTGACGGCAATTCGAACCTCGTTGGCTCCGCGCTTTACTTCGTATGGGTGTGCGCCATCGAGCTGCAGTACGATACGGACTACGCTCGCGTTGAACTGCGACACACGCACATCGGTGATTCCGCCGCGCGTCACCCGGTCGTATGCCGACGGAGCACCGGCGAGCGAAGCCCCCTTGATGTCAACGACGACACGATACGGTGTATCGAGCGTGAAATCCTGGATCTCCGTTGGCGACTGGACTCCAATGACTACATCGGCGTGACCGGAAGCCGGTACGACACTCACACCAGTCACCGTTGGCGCGACGGCGACCCGCGCGCAGGCGCCGGAACACGGTGGCGAAATCGATGGCGGGATCGGGGTGAGTGCATGGCCCGGCGCGACTGCAAACGCCGCGAGGGTAATCAGGGGCAACTTCATGGCGTCCTCTTTATTGTAGTATCACCGATCGCGAGCGATTCCTGCCGGCTGAAGCCAAACTCTTCGAGCGCGAACGTTACAACCTTGGGCTCGATCCGAACAACGCGCATGCGGCCGAGCACGCTGCCGACCTTCACCCGATACTGCTCTTTCGTGCCGAGATCTCTGAGCACCGCCACCGAATTTCGTCCAAGCGGGTCGAAAGCGATGGTTGTCAGCCTGAGGTCCGACAACGTCGGCCTGATCTCGCTGCTCCTCACGAGAGAGACAAATGGATCACGCCGTCCGGCGGGGTCATACTGGAAGACTTCGCGGTTGAAGGTCACTACGCTCGCGGTGTCCGCGTTAGCGTCTGCACGACTGCCGCGCCGCGCCTGCGCATGAGCATCGCCCTCTACCAGAAGCAACAGCGCAAACACCATCACGAGCGTTGCCGTGATTGCGAGAGGATGATTCCAGAAGCCTGCCCGTTTTCGCGTTGTCATTTGACATCCTTGCTCAACGTGAGCGGAGTTGTCCGCGCGACGTATGTCTGGAGCTGAAAGCTCGCGTCGAGCAATGACTCGCCAGCTTTCTGATGGGACTTGTCCTTATCGCCGGTGTGAAGTTTGAGATCGAGGCCAACGGGCGCCATGATGCGGTCGAGCGACCCCACATTGGTGAGAAACTCGGCGAGCTCATGATAGCCACCCATTACGGACACCTTATAGCGATAGGTGTCGAACTGTTCACCCTGAATCACGGGCACCGGTTCGACCGAAGCCAGGTCCAATCCAACACGCCTTGCCGCGGTCGAGACGTTTTCGAGGAGCGACGGGACCTCGTTGGAAGTGGGGACCAGCTGGCGCATCAGGTCGAGGTTCTTTTGATATTGGGTAGCTTCAGCCTGCAACTGTTGAACGGTACCACGTGCGATCGCTACGCGTGCCTTGCGGTTGTTGGTTTCGACCGTGTCGACGTGCGCACTCATCGCACTGAGTGTGACAGCCTGTGGTGTGAATCGAAACCACCAGAAGGCACCCGCCAGCAGGATCGCGATGATTCCGACACCCACGAGCGCCTGTTCACGCTGCGTCATGTTCGCGCCGATCGCCATTCTAGTGCACCGCTATTGAAAGTGGGACAGTCTGGAGTAGACGTGCCGGCGGTGTCTCGGTCTGCGCTTCGAGCTGGAACTCCGTCACTTCCTTATTATCGGCCGTAACGAGATCCGATCGCGTGAGTTGCACATTCTTGATGAATGGCGACGCTTCGAGACTCTTCATGAACTGTGTGAGCGCCTGCACGTCAACGGTCTGGCCAATTATCCTGAAAGTCGTGGTATTCGCGACCCCATTGAACAGCGAATCCGCGTGCGCCTTTCGCGATGCCGCCGTTGCGCCAGCGGCGTGACCACCTGCCGCTTTTTTCAAGCTGTCTGCCTTGGCCCTGCCGGCTGCTGACGTATCGTTTGACGAAGCCGCTGTCGTGGTAACTGCGCTCGTCTGCGTTACCGAGATGAGCCAAGTGTACTGGGGCACCGCGAGGTTGATTGCCTGTAGTAGATGCGGCCATGTATAACGCGTGTCGTCGATGGACTTGATGATGGCGAGCTGTTGGTACACTGAGTCGCGCGTGGTCTCGGCGTGTGCCCGCGCGGTAAGCACCGCCGCAAACCGAGCCGAGTCAGTGGCCGCAGCCGATTCGCGTGTGACGACGACTGCTTCCTGTCTGGACTGATACAAGTACATGCCGGCGATGGACCCAAGGCCCAAAACGATACCGGCGATGCCAAATATCAGAAACTTGTCCTTTAACCCCGCGCCAAGACTGGCCAGGGCGGCACCTGGAGCGAAGTCCACACCACGACGTGTGGTGCGCTTGGCCCCCGGAAGAAGATTGATTTCGATCATGACGCTTGGCGGAGGCCGAGCCCCACAGGAAGCATGAGGAGCGGCGCGATTTCGTCCATGGTGAACTCGGAGAGCGCACCGTCACGCACATGGAGGTTCGCGAGCGGATTGGCGTACTCGACTTTCAGGCGAAGCCGCTGGCCGAGCACGTCGGCGAGTCCCGGAACGCGTGATCCGCCACCGCAAATATAGATCGCCCGCACTTGCGGTGCTCCACGAGCGGATGCCGCAAGAAAGGCCGCGGCACGCTCCACGCCAACCGCTATCTCTTCCCCACGCGCTTCGAGCACGCTGTCGAGCTGTGGAGTACGATCAAAACCACGTACCATGCGCTCCGCGTCGTCGACTCCAAGGCCATGATGGCGCTGCAGGTCTTCCTGAAAACGACGCGTTCCGACGGCCAAGTCGCGGGTCAGAATCGGCACTCCGTTGTCAAGAACATTTACGTTTGTTATTTCGTTACCAACATTCACGAGAGCCACCGCTCCACGCATTGCTTCGGGATGGTTCAGCTCGAATGCATTGTGAAGGGCGAAGGCATCAACGTCAACGATGCTTGGCTCGAGGCCTGCCTCGCTGAGTATCCGAAGTTTGGCATCGACCAGTTCGCGCTTGGCGGCGACGAGCAGGACGCTCATCTCTTCTGGGCTTTGACCGTCCTCATCCTCGAGAACCTGGAAATCGAGCTCGACCGATTCGACATCGGGAACGTGCTGCTCGGCTTCCCATCGCATCAGTTCGCGGGCCTGCTGCTCCTTGACGCGTTCGGTCTGGATTCGCTTGATAATCACGTCGCGCCCACCCACCGCGGTGACCACCCGGGTCGCCTTGGCGCCGGCGCGCTCCATTGCCTGCTGGATCGCGTCCGAGACGAGTCGTGGATCCATCACCTCTCCCTCGACTATCGCGTCGGGGAGGAGGGGGGCAACGGCGATCTTCACCAGCTCTGGTACTCCGCGGGAGTGGTCCATGACCACAACCTTGATGAGTCCGGAGCCAATGTCGAGACCAACCGTCGTCTTGTTGCGACCAAAAAAGGACATGCGACTCCATCATGAGTTCGGACGACAAGTCCGTTACGCAACTCTTATCGAGCTCAATACGACTGGTTGGCCCAAAAGGTCACGTTTTCAGAACAGTTCTACCCAGGCGCGTTCCGGTACGAGATGCAGCGCCAGGTCGGCCGAATCCCGCGGGATGAGCAGACTCATCCCTATCCGATGCCGAGCGACTAATCCCGACCGGCGAATAGTGGCGCTCGCGACAATCCACACATTTGAAGTATCGACCTTTTCCACCGTGACGATGAGCGTCATATCGCCGATGGCTCGACTCGCGGTACTGACCTGCCCGAGAGGCGCAGCGCGAACCGTCGCCGCATTGAGCCCGCTAACGGCGCCCCAGGCCTCAGCTTCCGCGCCAACCAGCACGCGTCGCTTCATCGTTCCGATCCGAGCCGTTTCGCCTTCCGCGAGAGATGCGCTCATCGCGCTAAGCATCAAGGCGCTCCCGACCGCCATCAACACCATGACGAGAAGCAAGGCAAATCCGCGTCGATCAGCCATGGTCATCACCACCGATTGCGAAGCGTGACGGTAACAATCGTGGAATCCCCGGATAAGGCGATAGCCATCCCGGGAAGCCGGAGTGGCCGAGTATATTTGGCGCGGGAAACGATCTCGACACGACCTACGTCGGCGGTGGGGCCCTGGCCCGCTAGCGGAACGCCAGTGCGGGTGAAATAGCGGAACGACATCGGCGCACCAGCGTGACTCTCATATGGACCGCTCACCGGCTGAATCGCTGCACAAGCACTGGTGCACGGTCGATAGCCAAGGTACCATTTCCCATCGCCGCCACGATAGACGCTGTAACGCACGCGTCGAACGACGCGGACGGGCGCGCCACGATGGGCGTTGATCGAGACTGCTGGCGCGAACGTCGCCTGGTATGAACGCGTGGGACTCGCGACGTCGCCGACCGACAACAGCCCGGTGGAGGCGGGACAGCCAATCGAGGTTGCGACACTCCCGAACGCAACAATGCGCGCTCGCCGCCAGGCGGTCCCTGAGGTCGCTGAAGAGTCTTCCAGGACAACCACATAGTCTCCTGTATCTGGCGTGGCGACCCAGGAGGAAAGCGTCCTGCCGCTCACAAGCGTATCGGGAGGTAGCGTGATCCGGTTGGGTGCCGGCGACGCGCAGAGTGTGGAGGTCCCGATAGCGGAGTAGAACTCGATCGCGGTGTCGGACGCAACGAGCAAGCTATCACCCACAGGCGAGCTGCCTCGGAGGTCAGCGGCGACAATGTCTGACCCGTCTCTGAGTCGAGTCCTGAGGTCCACGGCCGCGGCGATCGCGTCATACGTCCGTTGGTGCCGAACGATGTGAGATACCGCTAGCGCCACGACGATCATGACAACGGCGATACCAAGGATCAACTCGACCAGCGTCGCGGCGCGGCGCGATTCCCATCGTGTCATTGGCATCCACCGACAGCGTCGTATTGTTCGACACGATCTCCGATACGACGTGGGAACCGGCTAGTCTGAACTATATGGACCAGCCGCCCGGTGGGTGATGTGGTCCAATTGACGACCACAGAATTCGACGAGTCGCTACCGGACGCACTGGCACATACGGCTGCCAACGCACGTTCACGTTGTGTTTCAGCGATTCGCGCCGCGACTGTCTCGCGATCTGACTCCGCGAGACTCCGCACAATGATTGTCAGCGACCCTTCGAGCGCGAGAAAGACTACTCCGAGGATGAGGAGTGCGATGAGAGCTTCGGCCAGGATGAAGCCACGGCGTTTCGCGTGAGCGTGTGACATGATGCCACGGTACAACGGTGGCGCGCGAGCGGGCCGGGCGAAAGCGCGCCGCCATATTCATTTTACCACGGTGCACGATTAGTCGAACAAGCCGGCATGGGTTCCCGTCCGAACGAACCGGATCTCTTCCGCAATAACAATCCAAATGAACAGAAAAT
The DNA here is from genome assembly GCA_041691775.1 of Gemmatimonadota bacterium. Classification (GTDB taxonomy): domain Bacteria; phylum Gemmatimonadota; class Gemmatimonadetes; order Gemmatimonadales; family Gemmatimonadaceae; genus Fen-1247. The sequence continues at coordinate 5,565 of JBEPUB010000004.1, read as the reverse complement.
CTGGCGCGATGTGACACTCCAGATGCCTCTCGTCCGCAACTCGGAGCGAAAGTCTACCGCGCCGACGGTACGACGTCACTACCGGGGCGCAGCGCCGGCGTGACAGTCCCGCGCCAACGGTCATAGCCATGCGTTATGGCCCGACGTAGGTCCTCCGTGCGTGCTTCAGTAACGCGTGACCAGGCGTAGGCGTACAGGACTACCAGAAACACCGCACCGAGCATCGCTGCTACATGCGCCGCGGTGGGTTGCCAACGCGAGCGATGAGAATTGTTGAGCCACGCGTTCGCGAACACGAGCGGCGGTTGGTGAAACAGGTAGAGCGTGTACGAAAATCCGGCTAACCCCTTCCATATATCCGACGAACGCTGATGCTTGGCTGGGGCTACTCCCAACGAGTCGTTGCAGAAGACGCAGTAAAGAAGCAGGGCGAAGCTCATACCTACAACGAGATCGCCAGGAAGCGAGACAACATTCAGAAACGTTCGCTCAAGCGCGGTCGCGGCGACGAAGATGATAACTGCCGCCGCCACGAGCCGTGACGTGCGGATCGGCGAAATGCTCAGCCGCGGTGCCTGTACGGCGACGGCGCCGAGTAGCCACACGCTCATCCACTCAACGATGCTGCGACCAACGAGGAGAGCGATGCCAAGAACTAGCACGATGTACGCGAGAGACCGCCAGGAGTTGCGCCGAGACATGACGGCGAGAACCGCACACGGGAACAGGATATAGTACCAGAACTCGTTGGCAAGACTCCAGAGCGCCTCGCCAGATCCAAGTACGGGTACATAAATCTTCATCAGGAACGCAGCGTTTCCAAGAAACGCCAACGTACTGCGGTTGTGTATTATATGAGTGCGACCACCAATCGTAACGGCGGACAGGACGTCGGCGTAGGGTGCGTGGACGGAGAATGCAGCGATCCCAAGACGGTCCCAGACGAGAACGAGCAGCAACGCCGGGACAAGGACGATGTAGAGTCGTGACAGGCGCCGAATGAGATAGCCGTGCCAACTCCATGCACCTATCGATGCAGACCGCACAACGCTACCGCCGACGAGCGCACCACTCAAGACAAAAAAGACGACGACCGCCTGATGTCCGAATCCGGTACACCAATACATCGCTTTCGTGGCCGCACCCGGTTTGCTGATAGATACCGCGTCCACAAGCAACGCGGTTCGCGCGTGCTGGAGAACAACAGCGAGTGCCGCCAGCGCGCGACTGCCGTCGAGCAAGCGTGTGGCGCGACCCGAGAGGCGTTCGTGGGTTGTAGGAAAGATGCAGTACGTCACTGTTGCTATTGACGTCGACCGCCCGTGGTCGTCACGGCCAAAAAGAAAGACGGCGGCCAATCGGCCGCCGTCTTTCTTCGCTCAGTGACTGACAGCTATTACGGATCGCAAGCAGGTGCGGCGTCGTTCACCGCAAGCGCCGGCGCGCCGGTGTTGTTGCCAACGAAGATGTAGCACTTCTTGGCGGTGCTCGTGTTTGTTGCCGTGGCGTTCCACCCAGCCGGCGGCCCAGCGACCACTAGCGACGTAATACCCACTCCGGCTGATGGTGCATAGCCGCTCGTGGTGTCGGCGGATGTCGCCCAGACGTGTGCCAGGTACGCACCATTGTTGGTTGACGCGTATCCTTCCTCTGCCGTAGCGAGGTTCTTGAGATCTGTCTTCATCGTCGCGAGGTATGCCTTCTCTTTTGTTGCGGCGAAACGTGGAATCGCGATCGCGGCCAAGATGCCGATGATGACAACGACTATCAACAGCTCGATAAGGGTAAATCCTTTTTTTGTCTGCGTCATGCGTATCTCTCAGAAATCGGTGGACACCGCTTATGCAGTGTTGGGCAAGCCAACGGCCAGTCGACCGTGGGGCTTTGTTGCGTTGTACCTACAGTCTATTACGGATCGCAAGCAGGTGCGGCGTCGTTCACAGCAAGTGCCGGCGCGCCGGTGTTGTTGCCAACGAAGATGTAGCACTTCTTGGCGGTGCTCGTGTTTGTTGCCGTGGCGTTCCACCCAGCCGGCGGCCCAGCGACCACTAGCGACGTAATACCCACTCCGGCTGATGGTGCATAGCCGCTCGTGGTGTCGGCGGATGTCGCCCAGACGTGTGCCAGGTACGCACCATTGTTGGTTGACGCGTATCCTTCCTCTGCCGTAGCGAGGTTCTTGAGATCTGTCTTCATCGTCGCGAGGTATGCCTTCTCTTTTGTTGCGGCGAAACGTGGAATCGCGATCGCGGCCAAGATGCCGATGATGACAACGACTATCAAAAGCTCGATGAGGGTAAAGCCCTTATTGCTGCGCTTCATGGATCTCTCTCCTAATGGGTCGTGGGATGCCGTTGCTGCAGTGCTCGGTGCCCGTAGTGGCAACGGTCGAGCCAAATGGCCGTGACCTCGTAACTCGTTACTGGCTAAGCGGTTACAAACTTTAGTAAACGCCTGGCGCGGTCGAATGGGCCGGCATTCTGCAACATTGATGGCGTTTCGCAATGTCACGATCCTGTACAGCAGTCACGCCGTGCCGTCCATCTTCTGCAGCTTACGGTGAAGGGTGGATGGATCGATCCCCAGGACCTCCGCAGCCCGTGTCTTGTTGCCGCCATTCGTCTCCAACACCCACTTGATATACGCCCGCTCAATGATGTCGAGGGTGGGGTCGAGGCGCTCAACATCGCGGACAAGATGCTCGCCCGACTTGCTGGTAACGCGCTCGGGCAGTGCGTCCGGCATGATGACGGCACCGCTCGTAACGATAGTTGCACGCTCGAGAGCGTTCTCGAGCTCGCGCACGTTGCCGGGCCAGTCATACTCGCACATCGCGCTCATCGCTTCGGGACTAACAGTCTTGTTGGGATCCTTTGCGCGCGCGAGGAATGTCTCGATGAGGAGCGGGATGTCCTCTCTTCGCTGACGCAATGGCGGGAGGTGAATCGCGATTACGTTCAGGCGGTAGTACAGATCGCTTCGGAACTGACCGGTCTTGACGTCACGCTCTAGATCTCGATTTGTTGCCGCGATGATCCTGGCGTCGACCGGAATCGGCTCCGTGGCGCCAACGGGAAGCACTTCGCGCTGCTGCAGCGTGCGAAGGAGCTTGACCTGTGTGGCTGGTGTCATCTCGCCCACCTCGTCGAGAAAGAACGTTCCACCCATCGCTGCGGCGATGAGCCCGGTCTTGTCTTTCACTGCGCCGGTGAATGAGCCTTTCACATGCCCGAACAACTCGCTCTCGAGAAGGCTTTCCGGAAGGGCGCCGCAGTTGACCGACAGGAACGGTTTAGTGGCGCGTCCGGACATCTCGTGGATGTACCGCGCGACGACTTCCTTGCCTGTTCCAGATTCGCCCTGCAGAAGTACGGTTGAATCGGTTGGCGCAACCGTCGCAGCGAGCTGCAGCACGGACAGCCAGTTTGCGCTCTGTCCAATTGGCGAGTTGCCCCGGTCGCGCTTGCGGATTTCCTGGCGCAGCGTGCGATTCTCGACACGCAGCGCGCGATGCTCTGCCGCGCGATGCACGATTGCGAGCAGCTCGTCGTTGCGAAATGGCTTCTGGATGTAGTAAAAGGCGCCTTCGTTCACCGCGTGCATCGCGGATTGAAGTGTCGCCTGCGCAGTCATCAGAATGACCGGAGTTTCCGGATTGGCCGCGCGTGCGGCCGATAGCACGTCGGTGCCGCTCACGTCCGGCATGCGGATGTCGCTGATCACGATGTCTGGCCCGAGACTCTCTATCTTCTCGATGCCGGCCCGGCCACCGTGCGCGGTGTGCGCGGTGAAACCGTTGTTGGTGAGCAGAATGCGGATCACGTCCAGAATGCCCTGCTCGTCGTCGATGACGAGTACGCTGGGGGAGCTGCTTGTCGCTGTCATGTGCGCGGTAGGAGTACGGTGAATCGCGCGCCACGCGCGTCGCTGTCCACCACGACGACGCCTTGATGCGCTTCTACTGCGCGGTGGACTATGGCGAGACCAAGTCCGCTGCCACCGGGCTTGGTCGTGAAGAAGGGGTGAAACAGTTTGGGTCGCGCCGCTTCACTGATGCCGGGACCGGAATCGATTACGCGTACCGCGACCGCGCCGCTCTCGAACGCGGCGGCCCGCCAGTCGAGCTGCTGCGGAAGCAACGTCGCTGCCTCCACCCGCACAACGGCGTCAGGGGGTGACGCCTGCAACGCGTTGAGCACCAGGTTGAAGAAGGCGCGGTGGAGCATGTCCTCGTCGCCGCTCACCTCGAGTGTACCGCGGGGAAAATCACATTCGATCCGGGATCCTGCGGGGCGCGATGGGTGCGATGATGCGAGATCGGCGGCGTTGCGGACGACGTCCAGCAGATCAAGCCGGCGCGTGGAGAGAACGTCGACGCGGGCAAAATCGAGAAAGCGAGTGAGGAGCCGAGCGAGTCGATCGGACTCCCGCACAACGAGCGAGGTCAGCAAACGGTCATCGCTCGAGGTCTGAGCGGACATCGAGAGCTGCTCGACCGCGCTCCTGATCGACGCGAGTGGGTTCTTGATCTCATGCGCCATGGAGGCGCCGAGTTCTGCTACGGCCTCCAGGCGCTCAGCGCGAAGATGAAGCCGCTCCACTTCGGCTTGATGCAGTCGAAAACGCGCGAGCTCTTCCGCCATCGCTTCGGTACCGACGCTCTGGGCGCGCAGCCGCGACGCGATGAAGCCACTGCCAAGCGCTACCGTCGCAAAGATGGCCAACTGAAGAACAACACCAATGCCGACTGCGTCATTGCGGACGATTACCGCCTCGCCGGCATAGAGCAGGATTGCCAGCGCGGAGATCAGCGTCACGCCACGGGCCGGAAGCAGCAATGCGCTGACGGCGATTACAAGGATGTAAAGCGGAGCAAACTGGGAGGATGAGGCGTCCCACGTTAGATGGACCATCGCCGTAACGAGTGTCACATCGAAGACGACCTGGGCATACAGAACGGCAGTCGCGATGTTTCGGCGATAGACGTGGGTATAGAGCGCGGACAATCCGGTGAAGAGCATCGCGCTCGCGAATACAAGCGACGCCAGAAGCGTGTCTCCACGGGAGGCGTACTGCCAAGAGTAAACCGCGGCGATAAAGACGGCGGCAGCGGCGGCGAGACGAGCCAGGTAGACCCACCACAGGATCCGGCGTACCGGGAGCTGGACGGGTTGGGCCGGCGCTAAGGCCGCGACGGATTGCGGGGTGCGGTATTGCATTTTGCAATACTCTGACGAACGGGCCGGGTGGAGTGCAACCTTTGGAGCTTTCTGGGCTCTTCACCGCCCACCGCGGACAAAGTCATGAGCGGCGGAGATAGCAGTTTCGGCTCTGAACCGATTACACCTGCGACCTTGGGAGGTAGGCCGCAAACCTCGTCCATGGTTCCCGGCCTTCGGCGGGATGACGACATTCAACATGCGCCGCGTTTCCTCCAATCCCGACCTTCGGCGGAGACGGCGTTCAACATGCGCCGCGTTTCCTCCAATCCCGGCCTTCGGCGGAGCCGACGTTCAACATGCGCCGCGTTTCCTCCAATCCCGGCCTTCGGCGGAGCCGACGTTC
>JBEPUB010000003.1:0-387695 GCA_041691775.1 Gemmatimonadota bacterium | reverse complement strand
ACGCCCCACGCCATCGTCTGACACCACCACGGCGCGGGCGGCGGGGGAGTTGTTTGGCTTGGGGCCGGGCCGCCCGGGGGCGGGGGGGCGCGGGGGGGGGGGGGCCCCCCCCCACAGCCGCCTTCCTATCCGCGTCTCGTCCAGCATTTTCAGTGGCGCGTCGGCGCGTTGATACAGTCGGTGCAGTGGTGGCGCGCGGCAACGTAATAGTTGCGCCTTTCGAGCGGCGGTGGCGATTCACGGCCGATTCTCTCGTCCACGCACGTGTGGTTGCTCGTTGGGTAGATGGAGAACCGGCTGCGATCCAGCGGGACTCAGCGTCCACGTGCGTGCAATCGGTAGCGGTCCCGATGGATAGTTCAGGCGACATGCTACTGCGCCCGAGCGTGATTCGCTTCCGCGCGGCACTGGCGGCACCATGCCGGAACGAACCGTCAACTTCCGACACCGCGTTCGCGAACACATTGATCGGCAATGGCTCCCTGGCAAGGACCGCCCAGTTTCCTCCGTGGACTGGCATTGACTCGCCGCTAGCCCCGTGGCTCGCCGCTCTTGCCGTCGCGTTGGCGATCGTTGAAATGGTATTGCGACGGGCGAAAGCGGGGGAGGGCGATCGATGACAGCCGCGGGGCGGGTTGCGCGCACACAGTCGCAATTGTGGTTGGTGGTTGTGCTGTCAGCCTCGTTGTGGACCGGTGCGATCCTGCTCGCGGTGCTCGCGCTCGAACTGGTGGCGGGCAGGTGGACGCGTGGGAGCCTCGCGCAGGGCTGGGACTGGAACGTTGCGCTTGCAATCGGCGTGCTTGCCGGTTGCTGGGTTTTGTGGCGTGCGCGTTTTGTCCTCTCCCGGCGGCGCGTGGCACTTTGGATGGAGGAGCGTGCACCGTCGTTGCAGTACGCTCTCATAACAGCAAGCGATCCGCTCGTAACAGGCGACACCAGCTTGTTGGAAAGCGCGATCGAACGGTCCAACATTGACATTTTCGTTCGACCTGCAGTACTGACACCCGTCATTTACGCGGGGGTCGCTCTATCGGTAATGGCGGGCGCGTTCGCGGCGGCACTGACGCTTGCGTCGGGACGCGCGACGGTAACGGTTCGCGACGTCCTGGCGGACGTCGGGGTGAACACGCCGATTCCGAGCCGCCTACTGAATCTGACGGTCCGAGTCGTCGAGCCTGTCTATGCGGGCGGTGCTATCAGCACTCTCAACGATCCATCGGCGGTGACGGCACTCGTCGGCAGCAGGATCACGTTGCAGGGGACCGGACGCAATTCCAAAATCGGGGCTAAGCTAGCTTCAAGCAGCATCCGCGTGACCGGACAGAACAACGAGTGGGAGACAACATTTTCGATGCCGTCTGGGGCAACGACGGTCTCGCTTACCGACCGTTACTTCGACCGTGTGCTCGCTATAATACCGGTCGCTGACCAACCTCCGGTGGTAGTGATGACGCAACCTACTCGCGATACAGTCTGGCGTCGCGTCCCATCAGGCGCCATGGCCATCGTGGCGCGCGCTACGGACGACGTCGGTCTCGCGAACGGTCACATCGAATACACCGTTACGACAGGCTCTGGCGAGATCTTCAAATCCGTCACGAGCTCGTTTGGCGTAACGCGCTTCGGCGGGGGAAAATCCGGGGAGATGCGGACGTCGCTCAACCTGGCGCAATTGGGCCTGACGGAAGGAGCGATTCTGTCGGTGCGGGCGGTAGTATCGGACAACAATACGCTAACGGGGCCCGGAACCTCCACATCAGACACGCGCACCTTTCGAGTCGCCCGTGCGGACGAATATGACTCGCTCGCGGTGGAGGCTGCACCGCCGCCTCCCATGGAGCGTTCGTTGCTAACCGAGCGCATGCTCATTATCTCGGCTGATTCGCTGCTCAAGAAACACGCAACGCTTCCATCCGGTGAATTCGTACATTCGGCCGGCCGAATCGGGCTGGACCAGGCGGATCTGCGCAAGAAGGTGTATGGAATTCTGTATGAGCAGGACGAGGCTGGTGGAACTAGCGGGGTGGAAGGTGATGACGTAGAGCTGGATCCCCAGCTCGTGTTGAATCGGGACCTGAAAGAAGCGTATGATGCGATGTGGGACGCCGAGCGCTCACTTAGCATAGGCGAAATCAGGATCGCACTGCCGTTCATGGCCAGAGCTGCTAGCGCACTCGATCGCGCGCGACTTGCGGATCGATTGTACCTGCGTGGGCGTCCACCGCGAATTGTGGTCAACGTCGAGAAGGTCCGACTTACCGGAAAGGAAAAGGGAATCAGTAACGGAATCGGCACGCCTCACGCCCGGGCTGACACCGCGCTGGCGCGACTTGGCGCCGCGCTTGATTCAGCGCTGACACAGTCTCGCTCCAGCCCAGTCCATTTTGTCGACGCTCTAATTCGTCTGCGGGTCCAGGCAACGTCCGTCAACACGACTTTCGCGGCCGCTCTGGGCGATGCTGTCGATGCGTTTCGCGCGGGCACGGACATTACGGCGGCACTGGTACGCGCTCGACGCGCGCTCCTCGGTGCGCCGCGCGTTGGCAATCCTCGGCTCCAGTGGAGTGGTCCGTGGGGCGCCAAACAGTGAGCAGATTCGTATTCTGCACCGGCCAGTATGATTCCGGCGACTGGGATTCGGCGCCGCTCGTGCCGGCGAACCTGATTGATTCGGTCGCACAGTACACAAGCATAGCGGTAGCGCCAAGCGGTGTGAACGTTGCGCTCGCGTCAGACGCGATCCTTGATTACCCGCTGGTGTACATCACGGGACATCTTCCCGTACGCTTTTCAGCAGCCGAGCGGCGTAATATCAGAAAGCTCGCCGAGCGCGGTGGGATGATCTTTGTGGACGATCACAACCACGACATCGACGGGGTGTTCCACAAGACTGCTCTGGAGGAGATTACGCTGGCGCTCGCTAAGCCAGTGGACATTCCTAACGATCACGAGTTGTATCGCGCTTTCTTCAAATTCGAAAATGGACCGCCAACTACCAGCCAGGAATTGAACGGTTGGGGTGATAATCTCGTTCACAAGACGCTTCAGGGAGTCACGCAGGACGGTCACATTGCGCTGCTTTACAGCAGCAAGGATTACAGCTCCGAGTGGAACTACCATCCCGAGAGCAAGCGCTTCAATGCAGTGGACAACACCAAGTTCGGTGTCAACGTCATAGTGTATGCTCTCACCCGTTAACGGCCGCCGGATCGGCGAATGGGCACTACGGGTGCTCAGCATGGCGCTGCTCGCGGTAATTGTCATGCGGACCTGGGCGCCCACGCGGGGCGCTCGGCGCGCCGAGCGCGTTGGTCAGGCGGCGATTGCGGATGCGCTGCCTCGACTAAGCATGACTGAGCCCGCTCGAGTTCATCTTGCGCTCGATTCCGCGTTGACGCCCGATCAACGAGATTGGTTTGCTGCAATCCAGCGTGTGGGAACGATCATCACTTGGAGCGGCCCGCATATAGCTGCAACAGCGGCAACTCAGACGCGTGTAGTGGATCCGGCTGGTGCTTCCGAGTTATCAGTTACGACGACGCCGAAGAGCATCGTGACAGTGCGCGATGACATTGGCATCATCGATAGCCTTACGGCCGGGAGCGACGGTATTCGCGTCGAAATACCTGGCACTGAAAACGGCGTCGGCGTGTCGGCCGGCGCTTCAACGGCATGGGCTTCTGCTCCAGATTCCGTCGTCTTCAAGCGGTTACTCGTGGAAGGCTCCGCCAGTTGGGAAACCAAGTTCACTATTGCCGCGCTCTCCGAGCGTGGTTGGAAGGTCGACGCCATCACCCACGTCGCGCCGGGGATAGATGTGCGCGAAGGCTCTCCTGCCGCCCCTGACACATCGCGCTACGCGGCAATCATCGCGGTGGACAGCACCGCATCTCTGGTCGCCGAGCGCGCCACTTCATTCGTGCGGAACGGCGGCGGTCTCGTTACACTTCGGGACGCGAGTGGCGTTGGGCCGCGCGAGGCTGCATCGATCGTTCTTGAACGACGCGCCGACGGTGATATCCGCGCGTCGCGATTCGGCAATGGACGCGTGATTCGCGTTGGCTACAGGGATCTCTGGCGTTACCGAATGACTGACAGCGATACTGTGCCGGATCCAGTCGTTGCTCACAGGGAGTTGCTGGCTCGAATTGTTGCGTCTGTTGCCTACGCTCCACGCATTCCCGTGCAGGCGGCTTTCGCTGCCGATCCTGCGCCACTCGCCGACATGGTAGAGCGTATTGGCGCGCGCTCGGCGTCGTTGGACGCCCAGTCACCACTTGGTGTGGAAGTATCCTCCGCAGTATTGTTCGGTATTCTTCTGGCATCATTGCTGTTCGAACTAGCCTCCCGTAGACTCCGCGGAGCGAAGTAGACAAGCATCGGCCGGTGCTTGAAACATTCGACCCTCATTGGTACCAAATGGGCACTCGTTGACATCGGCGGCTATTCCTTCGCAAGACGCTGGAGCGGGGACTTCACGTCATTGGTTCGAATATGCAGCGCTCGGAGTTGGAGTCGTTTGCATCGCGTGGTCAGCCCTCTTCGTGCGTTGGGCGGGAGTCTCGGGGCCGGCGTCCGCCTTTTATCGCGTTATGATTGCCACTGGGGTCCTGCTGCCATGCCGACTCCTGCGTGGCGGACGTGGAAAATTGACGCTTCACGCGGCGCTACTTGGTGGATTGGCTGGGCTGTTCTTCGCTTTCGACCTGGCGCTGTTCAACACGGCGGTACTCTCGACGTCCGCAGCAAATGCTACGCTGCTCGGCAATAACGCTCCGGTCATCGTTGGTCTTGGTAGTTGGCTCGTGTTTCGCAAACGCCCGAGTTCGATATTCTGGATTGGACTCGCGCTGGCATTTGTCGGTAGCGCGTGCATCATGGGCGATGATGCGTTTCGGCATGCGAGCTTTGGGTCGGGAGACGCAATGGCCATTGTCGCCTCTGTCTTCTTCGCTGCGTACTTGCTCACAATAGAGCGGGTTCGCGCGGATGTGGACACGCTCACGTTGACTACGTTGGCCGTGACGGTGAGTGCGGTAACGCTGTTCGTCCTTTGCTTGCTGCTCCGAGTACCTCTCACCGGCTACGCGTCGCATACATGGTTCGCGCTCATTGGACTCGGCGTCGTGTCGCAGGTGGGTGGCTATCTTGCGATCACTTATGCGTTGGGTCATCTGCCCGCGACAATCACGTCGGTCGGGTTGCTCGGGCAGGCACCCCTTACCGCCTTGCTCGCTATTCCCTTGCTCGGAGAACCACTGAGAACAAGCCAGATACTCGGTGGTGCGCTTGTGCTAACTGGGATATATGTCGTGAATCGGCGCACTCGTACGACATGACCTGGCGCGATCAATCGGTGTCGCTACGCGCAATGAAAGAGGGGCACCCTCGCGGATGCCCCTCTCTATACTAATCGCGAACCAAACCGGGACTAGACAATCGGCTTGTATCTGTACCCAACAACATTCGGTGCCTGCAACGTAGCCTTGAATGGCGCCTTTGCTTTCGGCGCAACCGGTCCAACCGTCACCGATTGGGTTCCAACCACACTTCCGGACTTGTCGAGAAACTCGACCTGCACGGCATATGTCTTGGGAGTCGTTCCTCGGTTCTCTATAGTTCCACCCAGGCTCACCGACTTGTCATCGCCGTTAACCGCGAACTCCTGCACTTCGAGGTTGGGCGTCATCTTCTCTGACTTGGTGTTGTATTTCACCAGAGAATCGGTGTAAGCCTTGGTCAGCTTGGGATCCTTGGTGCCCTTGAGCAAGCCAGAGTATCCGTACGCATACAACAGCCAGTTGGACGCGTTGTTCGGGTCCAGCGCCACGAGCTTGTCCACGACAGAGGCAACCTTTTCTGGCTGTTTGGAGCCGATGTAGCTCGCTGCGAGATTCTTGAGAGCGTCGCGTTGGTATGGATTCCGGTCAACAACGGCCGAGAACAGTTTGACGGCGTCTGAAACGTGATCGGCCTGCGTCGCGATTACGCCGGCGTTGAGGATCGCCTGATCACCGTACTTTGCGGGATTAGCGAGTATCGATGCGTAAATCCGAGAGTACTGCGCTGTATCCTTCAGTGCCAGGGCAATTTGCGCCGCACCAGCCTGTGCGCGCGCCACGCGCGCATCCTGGGTTCCTAAGGGGATGTACGCCTCCCACGCTTCGATGGTCTGCTTCCCTAGCGACGCCTTGTCCGCACCCGACGCCGATTCGTACTGGGTGAAGAGCGCATTGCCCAGATCGTACATGGCGTTCTGTCGCGCCTCGTTGTAGATGGTATCGGCGGATGCTGCGTCAATCGCCTTTCGCATCATCGTGACTGCTGTCGGGTAGTCCTTCTTGTTGGACGCGACCGAAGCCAACACCGTGTATGCGTAGGGAGCACGGCGGTCGATTACCAGTGCGCGACGAGCATACACTTCGGCCGAATCGTAATGTTCTGCGTTGACTGCTGCAATCGCGGCGTTGAGTGATTGCAGCCACGGCTTCTGCTCGCGCCACTGGTTGATCTCGCTCTTGCACGCCGGCTGCATCTTCTCGACGAGCGTAAAGGCGCTATCGGCAGCGGCGAGCAGATCGATGTTTGCGGTCGGCTCGGTAGCAATCCCGTAACTCGCACGCGGTCCGGACATCGCGACGCCTTGCTGTTCCAGCATCAGGATGTACGCCTGGCCCAGATAATAGGCCCGTCCTACCGAGTCGGCGACCTCCTTGCTGTCTTTGGACGGTGTCGTCAGCGCTCCGATCGCGAGCTTGAGCGACTTGGAGGCGTCCTGCTGCCCTTTCACGCTCGTCGCGGCCTGCTGGAGAAACAAAGTCGCCTTGGCGACTGCCTGGCTCGCACCGGGATCGCATGCCGCCGCAGCGGCCGCACTCGCCGGAGGCGTTCCCTGGGCGCTGGCAACGCCGGCGACGCATAGGAGCGCCGGAATGGCGCTGCGCAACGAGATCGTCATCTACTGCTACTCCTGTTTTCGGATGAATCTGGAAAGCTAGTGAACCGTCAGCCGAAAAGTCATCCTCCCAAGCCCGGCGAGGTCACATTTATGATGGATGCGCCGGCTCGGCGATCGGCCGGGTAATCCGCAACGGCCCTGCGGACCAGATCGGCTGCGGACAAATCACGGATCGAATAGCTTCGTCCCATGCCTCACGGACGCGCGATAACTCACCTCCGAAAGTCCGACGCTCGGCTCGCAGCCGTCATTGACAGCGTTGGAGCATGCTCCTTCGCCCCTGCCGAGCACGTGGCGCATTTCACAGCGATATCACGCTCGATCGTCTTCCAACAGCTCTCCGGCAAGGCGGCATCCACGATTTACGGACGGTTTGCCTCGCTGTTTCCTGACGAAATTCCGGTTGCGCGCGACTTATTGGAACTCTCGGAAGACCAACTCCGCGGCGCGGGCCTCTCACGCCAGAAGATCGGCTACCTGCGCGACCTTTCTACGCGAGTTTTGGCTGGTGAGGTACCCATCGACACGCTGCACGGGCTGTCCGATGACGAGATCATTGTGGCTCTCACGTCCGTCAAGGGGATAGGGCGCTGGACGGCGCAGATGTTCTTGATGTTCCGGCTCGGGCGTCCCGATGTTCTCCCCGATCTCGATCTCGGAATTCAGAAGGGAATTCAGAAAGCCTATCGTATGCGCAAGCTCCCGACTCCCAAGCGCGTGCTCGAGGTCGGCGCGAAATGGGCGCCGTACCGAACAATTGCATCATGGTATTTGTGGCGAAGCTTGGACGCGACCGCGGAGAACAGGCAAGGGAAGTAGCTAACGCGTGCCTGGGAGGTGCCAGACCGCTCAGATCAATCCGAGCCGCGGAGGTGGATCCCTAACTGGATCGCTTTACGATGGAAGCGTCGTCAGACACGGGGTCTCCCGGGTCGGAATCGCCCGGCCCCACAGTGAACGGCAGCAGGATTGATATTCGCCTGTTGGCCGGGTCCAGCGGATTGCTCGGTACCCTTAGATCCCGATCCGCCATTCCGCGCACCTCGACGATTCTTGAGGGATCAACGCCAGCGGCCTCGATCATCCGTCGCGCCGCATTCGCGCGATCCGATGACAGCTCCCAATTGGTGTACTCGGCAGCGGTACCGAATTGCTGGGAGTCCGTGTGTCCCTCTATGATGACTCTGGTCTGAAGCTGGCTCAGCTCCGCGCCTATCAGACGTAGTGCGGCAACGGTGATCGGCATCATTTCCGCCGATCCATTGCGGAAGAATGTCTGGCCGCTGCCAGTCTCGATGAGCTCGATGCGCAGACCGTTTTTTGTGGTCACAGCTTCAATGTGCGCACCGAGTGCGCGAAGATCCGGCGAGCTATTGAGACGATTGCGCAGGTCCTTTGCGAGATCGTTAAATTTTTTGTCTTCAGCACGCCGAATCAGGATCCTGAGCGGCGGCTTCATCTCACCCGCCGGTGAATTGCCGCTCGAGATGATGTTGGTGCCGGCGGAGAATCCTTTCTTGAATCCGACTGGATTTGAGAAGTAGCCCTCGATTGCGTCCTTCATTTTCTGGTCCATGCTGAGCAGCCACATGACCATGAAGAACGCCATCATCGCCGTCACGAAATCAGCGTACGCAACCTTCCAGCTTCCACCGTGGTGAGCGGCGTGCGCCTTCTTCCGCTTCTTGATGATGATTATCGGCCTGTCTTTTCCCGGCATTGCCACGAGACGTACTCAGGCCGCGCGTCTGCGCGTCAGGTTCTCGAGTTCAGAGAAGCTTGGACGGTCGCCTGGCTCGATATTACGGCGCGCAAATTCCACCGCGGTCATCGGAGAATCGCCGCGGGCGAATGCGAGGAGCGCTGTACGAATCGACATCATGTAAGCCTCCTCTGCCTTGATGCGCGTCTCCACCGCTGACGCAATTGGGCCGATCACGCCGTAGGAGAGCAGGATTCCGAGAAACGTTCCAACCAGTGCGGCGGCGACCTTTTCTCCGATCTCTGATGCAGCGCCCCCGATCGAGCCCATGGTGATGACGACGCCGAGCACCGCGGCGACGATGCCGAACCCAGGCATCGCATCACCCACCTTGCTCAGTGCGCCGGGAATCAGCATCGCTTCTTCGTGCTGGCGTTCCAGATCCAGATCCAGAATTTCCGCAAGATGGTGATCCTCAACCGCTCCCGTCAGCAGAACCTTAAGTGTGTCGGTCAGGAACGCGACAGCGTGATGGTTCTTCGCTACCGACGGATATTTATTGAAGATGTCGGACTTTTCGGGATCCTCGATGTGTGCTTCGAGCCCAATGAGCCCTTCCTTGCGTGCTTTCTGAAATACGTCGTACAGCAACTGGAGTAGCTCCCCGTACGATTTCTCGGTGTACTGATTCGGCTTGAGCAGACCGAAGACCGCACCAAAGATGCGTTTGATCAGCGCAGGGGGGTTGCCTATGATCATCGAGCCGAATGCGGCTCCGCCTATGATGACGAACTCGGAGACCTGAATCAGAGCGGCAAGCTTGCCGTGATCCAGTACGTATCCACCCAGGATACTCCCGAAGACCACCACCAAACCAATGATTACGAACACGCGTATCTTTCCTGACTGACGGAAGCCAGCGCGTGCCTGGCCAATGTTCTTCGCATAGGTGTCAGTATCGGCGAACAGATGGTAAAACTGGACCTGGATAGACTCACGCTACGCCCTGAGGCGTGGGCGACTGTGCTCGACAAGCTTTTGCTGGGTGTTACTCACAACATCAGCAACCGCGTGGCGACGCTCGCCGGCGTTTCGGACATCCTGTCTGGCGATTCAACGATTCCGCCTATCCTGCGGGCGCTAGCCGATGAAGTTCCCAGGCTGGAGGAGGCAATCCGTCTCTTGAGATTGCTGGCCGTGCCTGAGGACGAGGGCGAGGAAGCGCTGGAAGCCCCCAGAATCGCAGACGATGCCATATCGCTTGCGCAG
This sequence comes from Gemmatimonadota bacterium, assembly GCA_041691775.1. GTDB lineage: Bacteria > Gemmatimonadota > Gemmatimonadetes > Gemmatimonadales > Gemmatimonadaceae > Fen-1247. The sequence goes on along the minus strand of JBEPUB010000003.1, from coordinate 377,763 downwards.
CTCCACCCGGCTTGCAGGAATGTCAGTTTCCTGGTGGTGGGGAGGAGGGAGGTCCCTCCGGTCCTGGCGCGGCCCACGGCGCTGACGCACGAGATGGTGATTGCGTTGACATCGGCCGCGGCAGGTTCGGGAGCGTCCGCCGCCGTCGCGGATAGCGATGGGACGCTACTGCGGATTCCCATAGTTTTTGCGACCGACGGTGAGGATCTCGTAATATCCGTCGGATCGTCGGTAGTGCGGGCGCGGCTACTCACCGCGGGCAGGTCTTGAAAGAACCTAAGCGGGTTGCTACGCCTTTTTCTTGAGCGGGATTGTGGTTGCCCACTCCTTCGCTTCGGAGACAACGTTGGCCCGCTTGTTTTCGTCAGCGATCTGGTTGACGATTTCGCCACGGAGGATAGTCACGTCGCTGGGAGCTTCGATGCCGAGCCGCACGCCGCTGCGGTCGCACTGGAGCACGACGATCTTTATTCCGCCGTCGATTATGAGCGTGTCACCGGGCCGCCGCCCCAGTATCAGCATGCGATAAGCGGAAGATAACCCGGTTCGTTGGCCGCCGCCGGGCTACTATCCATCCAGACTAGCGAATCATGTCTAGCAGCGTCTGCGACATACTGTCGGCAGTCGTGATTACCTTGGCCGCGGCCGCGTAAGCCTGTTGGTTTTTTGTAAGCGAGATTAATTCCTCATCCGTCGAGACCCCGCTCACGCTCTGACGCTGCGTATCCGCCTGTTGGGCGAGTGTTGTGTAGACGGTTGCGGAGGACGTCGCGTTGTTTGTGGCGACGCCGACGCGTGTCACCAGGTCACGGTAGAACTCGCTTATGGACGTAGTTTCGGTGGTCGATCCGAACTTCGTCATTGTTGTCGTGTTGTTGGCTAAAGCCGCCATCTTGTTTGCCACATTGTTATTTCCGGTTGCCCCCTGAACGTCACCGCCGGCAATGTAGGATGCATTGGACGCAACCTGCGCCGAAAGGCTGATCGAGCCGGCCGTCACCTTGGTCGGATCGAAGAAATTCACGTTCGATCCGGTTGGAGGCGAGGCGGAATTCCAGTTGGAGCCTCCAAGCGCATCACCAGCGGCGGTCCAACCCGTCGCGTGGATCGCGTTGACATTGTTGACAATGCCAGAGGCGAGTGTATCGAGTTGAGTCTTTGCGGCGGGGATCTCGTTGTTCAGCGCGTCGAGATTGGCGCCAAGTGATCCGCCAGGCGATTGAGTCGAAAAAGCGCGTCCGTTCAGCTGAAGTGATATCGAGCCGCTCGCGCCCTGCAGGCTGAACGTCTTGGCGTCGGATCCATCGACCACGGTAGTGCCCGCAACGTACACGGTGTCGGATCCGTTGGGATGATCTATTACTCGTACCGGCACGATCTTACTCAGCGAATCAATGGCGTTGTCGCGCATGTCACGCAGGTCATTGGCAGTAGTGCCATTCGCTTCCGCTGCGACGATCTGCTTGTTGATGCTGGCAATCTGAGAAGTAAAACCGTTGATGTCATTGATCTGCTGTGTCGCGGACGCCTGACTGTTCGACGCCAACTGATCCAGGTTGGATGAGAACTGATTGAGCGTCGTCGCAACCGACGCTCCGCGCTGCTGCACGACGCTCTTAGCCGCTGTGTTGCTCGGATTGTTTGCGAGATCACTCCAGGACGAGTAGAACTGGGAGAGGGTGTTCGCAAGGCCCGTAGAGGAGGGCTCTCCAAACACCTGGCCGATTGACGAGAGGATATCCCCCTGCGTGGTGTATCCGCCAGCCAGGGATGTCTGCGCGCGAAAGTTGACGTCAAGCATGGTATCGCGCACTCGCGAGATGTCCTTTACAATCACTCCAGTGCCAACCGCGCCAACCGGTGTGTACAGCGGCGTGTTTGGCTGCAGGTTCACTACCTGCCTGCTGTAACCCACCACGTTGGCATTCGCAATGTTGTGCGCTGCAGTTTCGATGGCAGCCTGTTGTGCCTGAAGCGCAAGCGTTGCAGTGCCGAAGATGGAATTGAGTGACATGAGCGGTCCCTATGCGGTGCGCGAGAAGGCAATGGCGTCACTGCGTGTGTACGCAGATGGTGCTGTTGACCCGTAACCCTGTTGCGCGGCGTCGTTCGGTGCTCCGACCACAGCCCTTACGAAGGAATCGCTGTTGGCGATCGCTTCTCGCAGGATGCGGCGGTTGATGCCAATCTCGCGGGACAACCGTCCCGCGGCCACTTGCAGCTCTTCCCGTGCGCTGCGAAGCTGCGGCGTCATCAAGGATCCAAGTGCCTCTTCGAGATGCTTGACTCCAGTTTCTTCTCTGCATCCAACCATCGCATTGATCGAGCGACGTCCTTTGCGTGCCTCACCGAGCGTGAGCAGAAGACGGTGCGTCGCAAATACGGAATCATCTACCGCCTGCAAATCATCCACGGCGACTGCCGCGCGCTGGCGCAGGACAATCTCCGTGAGATCGTCTATCAACTTGCGCTCCGAGCGTAGTGCTTCGGAAAGCGCCTCGAGCGCCGCGGGCGGGACCGGCGCATTGCTTGTGCGGAAGTTGACTATCTGCGCCGGCTGCTGCTCGTGATACGTCTGCATCATGGCGATTTTCTCTCAGGCGCCTGTGTGATCAACGCGGTGTGCTTCATTTATTCACGCCGGTTGGCATCATGGCACTGCTCTCAGGTGGAAGCGGCGATCCCTGGGCGCGTACCGCGTCCTTGAGCTGCCGGAATATCGACTCACTCAGGCCGTGCTTCCATTTCTGGGGAGTATCGGCCGCCATATGCTCGTCCATCAGTCCCGTAAACATTTCCTCACCGGACCCGCCGTCGAAAAGTCCGCCGGTGGGCACGGTCGAGCGCATCGCCTTGTACATCTGTTGCACGAAAACCCCTTCCAGTTGGGTCGATACCTTGTGCAGCTTCGCATCCTTGGCGGCGTTTGCCGGATCGATGCCTGCCGCCGCGGGCCGTCCGATGGGGTTCATCGGATGGTAACTTCTGCTGACAGCGCCCCAACCTCGCGAAGCGATTCGAAGATCGCCGCGATTTCGGACGGTGATGTCTGGACCGCCTGGAGCGCCGCGGCGACAGCCTGGACTGATGCTCCGGTGGCGACTCTCACTGCTTGATTTCCCCCTCCACCCGGTCCGTTCGGACCAGGCGCCGCTGGCGCCGCGGTTGCTCCCGCTGGACCGCCGATAGTCAACGTGACTCCGCCGTGGCTCACCACAGCCTCGCCCACAGTTATGTCACCCCCCGCCACGACTGTACCATCTCGGCCATCTATTACGAGCCTGCTCGCGCGGTCCGGGGTGACTTTCAAGTCCTGAATTTTGACAATTGTTGCGGCCCGCTCGCCTGTGGCTGGGAGTGTTAGCGCGATCGAGCCGGGATCTTCCACCTTTGCAGTGTTGGCTCCGATCGCTTGATTGATCGCGGCGACAATCTTCGTCGCAGTTCCAATGTCCGGGTCCTTCAATAGAAGCCGGGAGGAGCTCGCGAAGCTCGCGGTAGTAACGGAACCCTCGAGCAATCCGCCGCTCGGGATGCGCCCTGAGGTTTCGACCGTGTTGAAGTCGCGTGAATTGATGTTTCCATCGCTCATTACCAATGAGCCCTGCGCTGTTCCAACTGACTGGGCTCCAGCGTCGGTGACGAGTGGTGTCATCCACAGCGTTCCGCCACGCAGAGATCGAGCGTCGCCAAGCGAAGAAATTGTGATGTCGAACTTTCCACCGGGTCGCAAGTATGGCGATACCTCGGCGGTCACGAGCACCGCCGCGGCGTTACGAGTGCGTAACACTTCGGCCGGGATCTGAATATCGAAACGGCGAAGCAGATTCGCTACCGATTGAACGGTCTGTCCGCCCTGGCGTCCACCAACACCGCGATCGCCGGTGCCATCCAGACCGACGACTATGCCATAGCCGAGCAACCGAACCGGCATCGATCCGTCGGCGATGGTGATGTCACGTACCCGCGCCGATTGCGCGCCTGCCTGGAACGCAAGTAGCGCAAAGCACCCGAGCGCCGTAGTGGTGGTTTCGAGAATGCGCTTCATGGCCAGAACGCTCCGAGGAGCCTGCCGATGATTCCACTCTTGGCCTTGCCGAGCGGGCCGTCCGCCTGATAGTCGAGATTCGCATCGGCCATGCGGAATGATTGAATGCTGTTGTCCGGCGCAACGTCCTGGACGCGCACCCAACCGGTGAGGGTAAGGTTCACCTTGCTCTCCTCAACGTTGATGACTTTCGTCCCCTTGAGCTGCATCACTCCGTTGGGACCGATCGCAACGACCCGAGCGCTCATGTCCGTGGTGAGCCGATTGGTTCGTGCGTCGAGACCGCTGTTCTGCGACTGGTTGTTGTTGTTCGAATTGATACCATACCCCTTGGCGCCGGTTGGCGTCGTCATGCCGAAGCCAAGAGTGCGCTGTCGGTTGTCCGTGGCATTCACTTCCTTGTCAAGTGATGTCAGCGTGTACTCATCAACAAGCACAGTCACGATATCACCGAGGTGGTAGTCGCGACGGTCGGAGAACCACGACTGTCTGCCGGGTATGGCTGTCGACGTGAGCGGTGGTGTGGCCGGTTCCGCTTGTGCAGCCGATGGCCCCTTCGCGCCCGTTTTCGCGCCTGCTTTCGCGGTCGGAGCCTGCGCGAAAAGCGTGGATGCGGCGAGAAGTGTCGCTATCGTGGCGGCGCCAATCGCGCTATTGATTCGGTTCTTCATTCCATCACCCTTACGGTATTCGGGCCTGCTATGACTCCGCGCAGACGCCGCCTGTTGTCGAGCCGCACATAAACTTCATCGCCCTGGCTTCCGCGCCCGATTGCTATTCCGCGCACCCGGATCGCGACGCCTGGAGTTGAATAGATCACGTCAACAGCATCGCCGGCGCTGACAAGATCCGGCTTTGCCACGCCTGGCTCTTGCAGGATTTCTCCTGCGCGGATCACTCGCCGCGCAACCCAACCTGGTGCCACGTTGGCAGCCTCTGGAACGGTCCCGTCGGTCAACGTGGTGTCGGCCCACTTGATGTCACTCGACGTGAGAACTGCGCCGCGCGTGAGATCACGTGCTGCAATCGGTATCCTGTTCCTGCCGTTGACTGATTGTGCACGCGCACTGTGCACGCAGCACATCAGCGCGGCAAGGAAAGCGGCATTGTGTCTCAGCATTGTTAGCGCATCAATGAGTTTGCGGTCTGCGCCATGTCTTCACTATTCTTGACGGCTTTCGAGTTGATCTCGTACGCGCGCTGCGCGGTGATCATATCCACCATTTCGGTGACGATTTCGACATTACTGGATTCGAGATAACCCTGTGCGATGCGTCCATTTCCGTTCTCGGTCGGCATTCCCTTGATCGCATCGCCCGAGGAGGTAGTCTCGGAGAAGAGATTCTGTCCCATTGACTCGAGGCCGGATGGGTTGGCAAAGCGTGCCATCTCTATGCGTCCGAGCTCCTGGCTGGAGGCGTTGCCCGTTATTCCGTTCGCTGTCACGACGCCGGTTTCCGAGATGGTGACGGAAGTCGCTTCCTTCGGAACCTTGATTGGGGGCTGGATCGCGTAGCCCTGATTTGTAACGAGCACACCCTGATCGGAGACCTGAAGGCTTCCATCTCGCGTGTACGCGGTATTGCCGTTTGGAAGCTGTACCTCGAAGTAACCCTCGCCCTCGATAGCTAGATCGAGTGGGCGCGATGTCTGTTCCAGCGATCCCTGCGAGTCAATCCGCTGCACCGATGTAAGCCTGGTACCGAGTCCGACCTGTACCGAGGGTAGCTGCTCAGTGTCGCGCGAACCGAGCGTAGCCGGACCCTGGAGTGTTTGATACAGAAGGTCTTCGAAGTGTGCGCGGCTTCGTTTAAAGCCGGTGGTGTTGACATTGGCCAGGTTGTTGGCAATGACATCAGTGCGCGTCTGCTGCGCTTGCATGCCGGTTGCTGCTGTGTGAAGTGCGGGATCCATGAATCAGTCTCCTTAGTTTGCGGGACGGGCTAGCTCGGTAGTCGCGATTTCACGCACCGTATCGAGCGTGGTTACCGCCTTCTGTACAGCTGTGTAGGCACGCTGGATGGAGATCATGTCCACCATCTGGCCGATCGGCGTGACGTTGCTCTGTTCCAGAGCTCCCTGCCGAACGATTCGCGCATCGGGATTTATCCGTGTGCGAGCCGCGGGTGGGATGAACAAGCCACTTCCCTCCGCCTGCAGCGTCGTCTTGGTCGGAATGGTCTCGATTCGTAGGCGCCCAACTTCTGCCTTGTCGATGGTCACCGTTCCGTCGCGAGCGATCTGAATGGCTCCGACGTCGGCGTTGGCGCGCGATGCAACTCGAATCGGGCCGCCCTCGCCCAGCAACTGGTTGCCTGAAGAGTCTGTAAGATCCCCAGCGTCGTTGACTTGCACCGACCCGCCGCGGCTGTACCGCTCGCCGTTGGGCGTCTTCACGACAAGGAAGCCGGGACCATCGAGTGCTAGGTCGCGGGGATTGTTGGTGGTCTGTAGCGTTCCCTGCGAGAAGTCAGTGGTTTCGTCGGCGGCCGGAAGTGCGCCTTCGACCATGCGGGCGAACACCTTCTGGCCCTTGAATCCGTCAGTGGAGACATTGGCCAGATTGTTCGACGCCACCTCTTGCCGGCGCTCCCAGTAGCGGAGCGCCGCAGCGGCGCTTGACATTCCATTTGGTCGGACACTCGCACCCATTGTTGACTCCCCCGAATTGACATCAACCCTATTGGCAACACCGGTACCAGGTTAGCCCATCGTAGAAAATCGCTCTAAGTCATTGCATGGCAAGGTGTTAAGTGGCCACAAGTAGATCGCGGCCCTCCCCAAGAGACCGGCAAATCATGCCGATCAGGCAAGATTTGCCGAGTGAGTGTAGCCCTAACTTCCGAGCCTGACGACTTCGGTTGGCCGGGTCCGTTGTAGCAAGAGGGGCGGAAGCCGGTTTGGCTCCCGCCCCTCTTGGACATTGAAGCTCACGCGACGAAGCTTCGGATTGGTCCGAGCTCGGTGCGCAACTTTCCGAGCGCCTTGGATCGTATCTGGCTGACCCGACTTTCTGTCAAATTCAACACAGACGCTATCTCGTGGAGCTTGAGTCCCTCGAAGTAGTAGAGGGAGAGCACCACGCGCTCCTGTTCCTTGAGTTCCATGATCGCTTCGCGAAGCAGCGCAACTTCTTGCTCGTGATTGATCGTCTCCTCGATGTCGCCGTGTGTTTCGTCAGCCAGCATCTCGGCTGGGGCTGCCATGCCCGAATCGCCTTCTCCCGGCTGCCGGTCAATCGAGAGGTGCACCGCGTTCTCGACATCGGCCTCCCAACGCCATAGTGTCGGGACATCGACACCGAGGTGTTCAGCCATTTCCGGGGGCTCGGGCGCACGACCGAAGATCCGTTGCAGCGTCTCGCGTGCACTGGAAAGCTCGCGCGCCTTGCGGCGCACCGAACGGGGGACGTGATCTTGGCGCCGCAGCTCGTCCAGAATCGCGCCGCGAATGCGCGGTGCGGCGAACGTGCTGAAAGCAAGCCCACGTGAAGGATCAAATCCTTCAAGCGCGCTCATGAGGCCCATCGTCCCAGCGCTGACCATCTCATCCACGTCCGCCTTCGCGGCTAGTGTGCGTGACAATTGCCGCGCCACGTGATGCACCAGGCCGAGGTGCTCGGCGAGAAGGCTGTCGCGTGCATCCTGACTGCCGCGTGCAAATTCGGTCCAAAGCTGCATATCCATTTTTGTCATAGGGCTGCTCTCCGCTCTCCGTGGCGCCACGTGTCTCGTAGCACAGTTGCTTCCAACTCCTCGTCCAATCGCGTCGCGAGATTGTGAAGTGCTGCAATTGCAGCCACGCCAAGTGTGGCGTGGATCAATCGTGTCGCTTCCATCTCACCAGGTACTTGCTCCGCTGCGTCGTTCGGGACCGATCCGGCGTACCCTACCGTCTCGCCCAAAAAGTGGCTGCACGCCACCTGAATTCTCTCGTAGGTCTTGAGGGCATCTCGCTCCTCACTGGCGTTGACAAGGATCTCCAGTGGCGCATCCGTGAAATTCTCACGTACCAGCTTGATCATCGCGTATGCTGAAGTGATTGCGATGATGTCGTGCGTCGTTACAACTATCATTCGCGCGAATCCTGGCGCGCATGCTTCGTTAATGTCCGTCCACTTCGAACCAGCGTCCATGATGTTCAAACCTGACGCCGCTTCCTGCATGTGCTTACTGATCGACGACACGCCCGTTCCGGACATGCCAGACGCGACTACAATGCGCGGCGCATTCAGGTCATGCGGCATTGGCCATCTCCCACATCCCAACGCTGTGCAGGTTTACCGCGGTCGGCAGCTCGGCAAGCGAGATGACTGGGAGCGACGGCAGCACGGGTTCGATCAGACGACGTACGCCGACACGCAGACTGGGCGGCGTTACGAGTGGGACTGGCCGGCCTTCTGACGAGTATGCCTGGGACATCTCGTTGAGGTCGCGGAGCATGCGCGCGAGCGCGTCCGGACTCAGCAGTGCGACACCCGGTTGTGCGGTTCTCGGCGAGAAGAGCCCCGTGAGAGCCTGCTCGAGCCGCGGTCCCATCGTGATGCCACGCACCGACGAGTCGGGCTCGGAGTAGAGTCTCGCAATGACGTTGGAGAGCGAGCGCCGAACGTGCTCAGTGAGCGCTTCCGGATCCTTGGTGGTATCGGCGGAATCACCGAGCGCCTCGAGGATCGTGACTAGGTCGCGTATCGGTATGCGCTCGCGCAGGAGACGCTGCAACACACGGTGAAGCGTACCGAGCGAGATCTTCGTGGGCACAATGTCATCAACCAGTGCTGGATGCGTCTTCTTGAGAGTCTCGACCATTTCCTGAACGTCCTGGCGGCCGAGCAACTCTGCGGCGTTGGCCTTCAGAACTTCCATTAGATGTGTTGCGACGACCGTGGACGGCTCGACCACCACGTAGCCATAAGCTTCCGCATCGGCGCGACGATTGGTTGCGATCCATCGTGCGGGCATGCCAAAGCTCGGATCGACTGCATCGATGCCTTCGATCGGCGATATCACGGCACCGGTGTTGAGCGCCATCAGGAACCGCGGCATCACTTCGCCGCGCGCCATCTCGCTTCCACGAAGCTTGATCACGTATTCGTTCGATGGCAGACGTATGTCGTCCCGTATGCGCACGGGCGGGATCAGAATGCCCAACTCGACCGCCGCCTGCTTACGGAGCATGGAGATACGATCCAGCAGATCGCCGCCCTGGCGTTCATCCACGAGGGGGATGAGCGCGTAGCCGACTTCGAGCTCGATTGGGTCGATCTGCAACAGGTCCCTCATTGGATCGGTAGACGTCGGCAATTCCGATGTCGGAGCAGTGAGTGCTGAGATCGCACTCACCGTGCGCTTCTTCTCGGCGGCAGACGCAGCACGCGCTAGCAACCCGAGCACGGTTGCAAGCGACAGAAACGGCAGCATCGGAAGGCCCGGCACCACCGAGAACAGGGCCAGCACGCCGGCCGCTATCCACATTGCGCGCGGATGCTTCGTCATCTGCGAAGCGACGACGGTTCCCATCTGCGTCGAGCCGGCAGAGTGGGTGACCATGATACCAGCAGCCGTTGAGACTACCAACGACGGAATCTGGGATACTAATCCCTCGCCGACAGTAAGGATCGTGTACGTGCTGACAGCCTGGGAGAAGGGGAGTCCCTTCTGCACTACTCCGATGAAAATCCCACCGATGATGTTGATGAAGGTGATGATCAACGCGGCTATCGCGTCTCCCTTCACGAACTTGGACGATCCGTCCATAGCGCCGTAGAAGTCCGCCTGACGCGAAATTTCTTCGCGACGACGCCGCGCATCGGTCTCGTCGATAAGGCCGGCATTGAGATCGGCATCGATGGCCATCTGCTTGCCCGGCATTGCATCGAGGGTGAATCGCGCAGCTACTTCCGCAACACGTCCGGCACCCTTCGTAATCACGATGAAGTTGATGCCGATGAGAATCAGAAACAGGACGAGTCCGACGGCGTAGTTGCCACCGATCACGAACTCTCCGAATGCCTGGATGACGTGACCGGCCGCACCATGCGTCAGGATCAGCCGCGTACTCGCAACGTTCAGCGCGAGTCGGAACAACGTGAGCAGCAGGAGTAGACCAGGGAAGGAGCTGAACTCCAGCGGATTGGTCGTGTACAGCGCCGAGAGCAAGACGACGAGCGACAACGAAATGCTGGTCACAAGCAGCATATCGAGCATCACGCCCGGTAGCGGAACAATCAGCAGCCCGATGACGAACACGACTGCGATTGCCAGTCCTACTTCGGCGTTGCCCTTACTGGGAGCCGTTGTTGCAACCACGGACTTTGCTGCGACGGCTGCCATCAGACTGTGTCTCCAACGAGATGCGAGATTGGGCGATAGGCCCAGCGTGCGCCACGCTCATTGCGCTGGCGGATAACGAACGCGAGTACTTCCGCGACTGCGAGGTACAGCTCGAGCGGAATGACCATGCCAACGCGGGCATGTTTAATGAGCGCGATGGCTAACGGCCGATTTTCCACAATCGGGACGCCGTTCTCGAGCGCAATCTTCTTGATTCGTTCCGCGACCTTACGTTCTCCCATGGCAAGAACGATAGGAGCAGGAGCCTTTGACGGATCGTACTGAAGAGCGATGGCGCGTCGTGTCGGATTGACAATTACGACATCGGCCCGCACCACATCCTTGAGCATCTGCTTGCGCGCCAGAGCACGTCCAATGGACCGCATACGCTGTTTGAGCAGCGGATCACCCTCGGAGTTCTTGAACTCCTGCTTGATCTCCGCCTTGCTCATGCGCATTTCTTTCGTGAACTGCCAGTACTGCCACAGATAATCGGCCAACGCGAGTGCGAGGTAGGCCAGCCCTGCAGTCATGATCAGCTTGACGGAGAAGTGACTTACGACCTGCAACAGAGCCAACGGCGACTGCTGGCTGGTGACGACTATCGAATTGATCGCCTCGCGACCGAGCGCGGCGTGGATCGCGAAACCGACGATTGTCAGTTTGGCGAGGGACTTTGCGAGCTCCACGAGCGCTTGCATTCCCACGAGGCGCTTGATGTTAGACGCAGGACTGATGCGCTTGAACTGGGGCGTGATCGGCTTGATTGAGAGCACGCCATGCGCTTGTGCGGCATTCACAGCGAGCGAAATGACTGCCATGGATGCGGCAACGAGTAGGATCGCCGAGAGTGACCGCCAACCGAGCATCTGAAGTGTCTTGACAGCGCCCTCCGCGGAGAACGACGTGTCGCCTGCCGACGCCAGACCCTCGCCCATGATCGCGAACAATCGACTCGCCACATGGGGCACGACCGCGGTCAGCACGAGCGCGATACCGAGCAGCAAAACCGCGACGGAAAGCTCGGGGCTCTTGGGAATGCGTCCCTCGTCGAGCGCCTCCTGGCGCTTTTTGGGGGTCGCTTCTTCTGTTTTGTCGCCGTAGTCGTCAGACATGCTCAGTGCATCCCTCCAGGCGCGATAGCCGTGAAGAATGACGTGAGTTGCTGATCGTACTGCGTAGGCCAGCTGCCGAGCGTGCTCGCGATAAAGGGCAGCGCGATGCCGAGTGCGAAAAGCCCAAGGCCAATCTGTAGCGGAAACGCCACAGACAGGATGTTCAGCTGAGGCGTCGCACGGCTCAATACAGCGAGCGCGGCATTACCGACCATAACGGTGCCGATAACGGGGGCAGCGAATCGAAGTCCGACAACGAATAGCATTCCCGCAAGCGACAAAAGATTTGCAAGGCCAGCGTGCAGGTCCATCGCGCTTCCAACGGGTACAGCGCGAAGGCTTGCTGCCAGCGCCTCGATCATCCCGAGGTGCACGTTGAGCGCGAGAAGGATTGTGATTGCGAACAGCGACAGAAAGTTGGCTAGGACCGGCGACTGCTGCCGTGTAAGCGGATCAAGTAATGCCGCACCTGACAGGCCGATCTGGATTGCGAGCAGATCACCGGCCGATTCCGCTGCGCCGACGAACAGTGCCGCACCAAGGCCGATACCAAAGCCGACGATGAGCTCGCCAATTGCCGACGCGGGCGTGAGCTGTGGAATCCCGTGCATGTTGGCGTACGCGATGGGCTGAATCACGATCGTCAGCAAGATTAACAACGATGTGCGCCACTTGATCGGAACGGTCGCGGCTGAGAAGACCGGCGCGATCAGAATCAGGCCGGTGAGGCGCAGCCCGACGAGTACCGCCACGGTTCCAGAGCCGGGGGCGAAAAGGTCAAACGGGCGAACGTCTGTCATGAAATCATGGACGGCAACGAGCGGAACAACTCGCTAGTGTACTTGACCATGATCTGGATGATCCATGGCAGCGCGATGATGAACGTCACGGCAACCGCGACGAGCTTGGGAACAAACGAGAGTGTCTGCTCCTGGATCTGTGTTACTGCCTGGATAATCGATATCACCAGGCCAACTGCGAGCGCGACAACCAGCATCGGCGACGCGATGAGGAGCGCAGTCATGATCATGTTGCGCGCGAGATCGACTACGAGGACGTGTGACATGATCTAAACGCGGAAGCTGGTCACGAGCGACTGCACCACGAGCGTCCAGCCATCCACGAGCACAAATAGCAGCAACTTGAACGGAAGCGATATCATCGCAGGTGGCAGCATGAACATGCCCATGCTCATCAACACACTGGATACAACAATGTCAATGATGATGAATGGAAGAAACAGTGCAAATCCGATCTGGAACGCGGTGCGCAGCTCGCTGGTTGCGAACGCGGACACCAGCGTCACCAGCGGGATCTCGTCTTCATTGCGCGGAGCGACGCCGGAGCTCATGTCGATAAAGACCTGCAAATCATGATCGCGCGTATGCTTCAGCATGAATTCGCGGAACGGAATCACGGCGGTCTTCATCATCTCTGCCTGTTCCATCTTGCCGTTCATCCATGGCTGCAGCGCTGTCTCGTTTACCTTATTGAGCGTCGGTGCCATCACGAAACCGGTCAGAATGAGCGATAGTGCAGCGACCATCTGTGCAGGTGGAGCGTTCTGTGTACCAAGCGCCTGACGCAGGAAATTCAGTACGATGAGGATTCGTGTGAACCCCGTCATCAGAAGCACGAGCGTGGGAAGTAGCGTGAGCAAGCCCATCATCACCACGATTCCCACCGTGCCGCTCAGCCTGAGACCGCCTGCGTCCTTGCTCCCGACACGTAGGTCCATTTGCGGCGCCAGCTTGGTGAGCATGGTATCCATGCTCGCTGATGGCGTTACCGGTGCGCTTGCGGCTACAGTCTTCGCTGTTTGCGGCGCGCTAGGTTGGCCGCCGACCCTGGCCGTTCGCGGCGTTGGGATGTTTGCCGCGCCGCGCACTCCACTGTTTCCGGCCGCCGGTTTGATCTGCGGAAGCTGCGGAATCGCAGTCGGTAACTGCGCTGGCGGTTGTGCGGTGGTGTTTGTCGAATTGGCGACCGCCTGGAGCGCATTCGCTACGCCGGAAGCGCTCGGCGCAGAAATGCCTGGCGTGGGCCGTACTTGTTGTACCGGTACCTGCTGCGCGAGCAAAGATGCACTCACCGGCGCAAGCGCCAGAAGCGTCATCATTCGGACGACCGCGCAACGGATCTTCATGCGTTCGCTGCGCCGCGCAGAGTCATGTTCAATACGGTCTGGAAGTCTTCTATAGGGGCGACGTATGGGATGCGCTTCGCACCTTGCTTTCCATCGCGGGGAGTCGCTGTCCCTGACGTCTGCGTAGGAGCGCCGTTGCCGCGAACCAGCGCAAGCTTACGGAAACCGTCGGCAATTGCGTGTATCGGCGCGCTGCCAAGTCCCTTCGCGGCGTCGTGCGAGAATGCGACGTCGTCCTCGCTCAGCTCGGCGACCTGATGCACTCCCCCATCACCCATGGAGACTGCGAGCACGCGCGTTCCAACACGCACAACTGCAATCCCCTGGCGCTGACCCAAGGATAGACGTTGAATTATCTCCATCTTGATGCTCCCCTTGGCCGACGCATTATTCATCGCGTACCGTCGAAGCACTCGCATCGCAACGCCCATTGCACCCAGGACAAGGGCCAGCATCGCCATGACCATCAGGAATGATGTGGCACTCACGCTGCGATCTCCTCGACGGCATTGGGGCGCGGAATGATTCGCGTGATGCGCACGCCGAAGGTTTCACCCAGGAGCACGACCTCTCCCTCCGCAAAACGACGATCTCCAACGAAGACGTCGATCGGCTCGCCGGCGAGTCGGTCTAGCTGAATAACTGATCCGCGCCCCAGGCGCAGAATGTCTTGGACCGTCATTGAGGTCCTGCCAAGCTCGATGGAGATTGGCAGTGTAAGATCAAGCAGCATCGAAATTGGGACTTCGCTGCCTGCTACTCCGACGGGGAATCCGGCGTCGGTCGCATTGGAGGAATCGGCGCCAGTGGCGGAAGTCACATTCTGATCCATTTTACTCGGTGAAGATCGGTTGAGATTGGATTGCCTCGGCGATTGCCAAGGGGTCGAATTGCGGAACAACGGGAGATGCCCCTCTGACCTCGCCTATCTCGGTCAACGCACCCTCGAGACGTATGGCGAGCTTGTTGCCAACGCGGCCGGCCGTTCCGGCGAAGCGCTCCTGGTCGCCGACCATCACGCGAATCGGACTGTTGGCGGGAAGCGCAGTTGTGATCACGCCTCCTGTAGACAGCGAAGCCAGGTCGCGCATGGACATGCGGAACTCCGGAAGGCGAGCCGATACGTCCACTCGGGTGGCGCGTAGCGAGTGTTCCGCGAGCACACGACTCATCGCGCGCTCGTGCTCGGAGCCAGTCGCGTTTGCAAAGCTGCGCACGCCAGTGTTGGTGAAGAACTTGTCAAGCACGGCGAATGGCAAACATACCAGCATCATCGAACTGATGTCCCCTGCCGTGACTTCGATATTCGCCACGAGCACAGGGTCGTCGCGGTTCACGCTCTGCAGCAGGATGTCGGGGAACGATTCAAACGAACTGATATCCAGTGACATCGTGATATAATCCGACCAGACTTCCGCAAGCAGCGACGTCACCTTCTCGATCAAGCCGCGGAGCGCCATGCGCTCCACGCGCGTGAGTGGTCGCGATGCCACACTCTGCTGACCACTACCGCCAAACAGGCGATCGACCAGAAAGAATGCGAATTCTTCGCCGATATCGACGACAGCGAGTTGTCCGCCTGAATCATTTATGTCGCAGATGAACGACGCGCACGGAGTTGGCAGCGACAGCGTGAACTCGCCGAAGGAGAACTGCTCGACTCCTTGGAGCCGCATCTCGACTTGGCCGCGCACGCGTCCAATAACCCAGCTCTCGAGCGACTTGACGAGCCGCTCGTAGATCGCTTCCAGCGTTCTCAGTCTCTCTTTCGAGACTCGAGGTGGCCGGCGAAAGTCGTACATCTGGACAGCCGACTCGTCGGTTTGGCCGGCGAAAGGGAGATTGCTTGCGCCGCCGAGGAGGCGGTCTATCTCGCTCTGCGAGAGCGTGCCCGATGCCATGGGGCGGGCGTCGTCGCTCACTGAATTACGAATTGTGGGAAGTAGATCTTCGTTACCGTGCCGTTTCCAAACATCTTGACCAGAACGCCCATCAGCTCATCTCCGAGCTGATCCCTGGCAGAGGGGTCGGATATTTGATCGATGTTCTTTCTCGAGAAGAGACGCAGAATCGCATCGCGCAATTCAGCGTCATGTCCCTTGAGTGTCTCGAGCGATGCAGCGTCCTTGAGCTGCAGCGCAACCGACATCAAGAGGAAGTGCGAGCCATTGGAGCCCGCTGGGTTCATCACGAGGTTGTCGAGCTGATAGATCGGCGGAGGAGCGTCGCCTTTCTTGGCCTCAGCCGCACTGTCTTTCGTAGCCCCCTTGGCGCTTGCCGCGGTGGCCGCTGGAGCCGCGGGTTTATGGGAGAGTTTCGGGCCGAGCAACGTGAACCCCAGCGTTGCGCCAAGTGCGATACCGCCCACGACTCCGCCGATTAGCGGAAGGCGTCCCGCGAGTCCACTCTTGTTGGAGGGCTCGGAGGTCGTTTCAGTCTCTGGAGGTTTCTCTTCTGCCATGCGTATCGCCCTTCGCAAATGGTTCCAATGGCTACTCTCGCGGAACCAGTAAAAGCACGCGACATACCACGGTATTTGACGGCGATTACGATGCGAGTGTTGAGGGCTAAACCATTATCATGTAAGAAGTTAACCTCTTAACCCAAACACCAGTCAAAACGGAAATTGGTTGACAAAAAAGGGCAGCCCGGCAATTTTTTCCGGGCTGCCCTCGGCCATTATTGCCGCAGCGGTGATTTCACCGTTGCGGCGTTACTCCACTACTGCCTCATATTGATGAGCGTCTGGAGCATCTGGTCGCTTGTAGTAATCATCTTGCCGTTGGCTTCAAAGCCGCGCTGCGTGATGATCATGTCAGTGAACTCCTGAGCCAGATCGACGTTGGACATTTCCAGAGCTCCGCTCGCGATCGTGGACGTGGTGTCCTTTCCGGAATATCCGATCAGTGGCGTTCCAGAGTTGGCCGAAACGGTGTACATGCTGTCGTTCGCTTGGTCCAGGCCTTCCGGATTGTTGAAGTCTGCGAGGGCAACTTGAGCGAGTCTCTGGCTCGTTCCGTTTGAGAAGGCACCTGTTATTGTGCCATCCTGACCGATAGCGACGCTCTCGAGCACGCCGGAAGCGTACCCATTCTGATCGCGGAGTACCGCCGAATTGCCAGCAGCGAGGGAGGTCACGCCCGTGGACCCAGCGCCAGGATCGAGCTTGAGCGAGAGTGCTGCACCACCGCCGGCGGGTGTGAAGGTGATGTTGGGAAGGTTTGATGTGGCAGCGTTTACCGTTCCGTCCGGATTGAAGCTGAATTGCCACGGGGTCGCGGCCGCCGCAGGGGAGGACAGCGCACCCGGGCCGAAGGTAAAGGGCTTTGTGGCATCGTAGTTCAAGCTGGTAGGATCGATCTTGTAGTTCCACTGGTTGGCCGCGGTTTTCCAGGCCACCAGTGTCAGGTCGTGCTTCGAGCCGAGCGAGTCAAATACGCTCAATGTCGTCTGGACGACTGAGCCGGCGTTCGCCGGATCCGCCAATTCCACCGCGGTCGGGCTGGCTGGAATGGCCGCAACGATCGTAGGAGCCGCTGAATTGAAATTGCCTGCAACGGTTGCCTTGGTTGTAGCGGCTGCCGGCGTGGTCTGACCAATCGGCACCGAGACGCCCGTGAGCGCACCACCAAGAACGCCGTTGGTGGCCATCAGACCCTGAACAATCGCGCCGTTTCCGGCGACGAGTTTGCCGTCCGAATCCCATTTGAAGTTACCGTCGCGTGTGAACAGGTTCTGACTCCCGTTCGAGACGACGAAGAAGGAATTGCCCTGTACGGCGAGGTTGGTCGTGACGTTCGTGGTCTCGCGGTTACCCTGCGTGAACACGGTATCGATGCTACTCAGCGTGGAGCCGAGCCCAACGGCCATCGAATTGATGCCGCCGGTGTTCGTTCCAGGGCGTGTTGCGCCCGAGAGAACCTGTGAAAAGCTCTCGGTGAAGTTTGCGCGACCTGCCTTAAACGCTGTCGTATTGACGTTGGCGATGTTGTTTCCGATAACGTCCATTCGGGTCTGATTGTTTCGGAGTCCGGAAACTGCGGAGAAGAGCGAGCGATCCATGTTGGTATATCCGATGAATGGTTTTTGGGTGGTTAAGAAGCGCTTACGCGCCCTGGGTCGGTGTCGAGCCGGACGGCGTTGGCACCGCCGGCACCGCCGGCGTCAATAGCGTGGTGAAATTGTCCAGCTTCGTGTTGATGTTCATCAACTGTTCGACGCTCGAGAACTGGGCGAGCTGTGCGGCCAGATCCTTTCCATCCATCGGGTTCAGCGGATCTTGGTTCTTCATCTCGCTTACCAGTAGCTGAACGAACTGATCCTTTCCCATCGCGCCGCCAGCTGCGTTTGTGATGGCGTTGCTTGCCGAGCTCGATGACGCGTTCGATGACGAGCCTGACACGGGTGCAGCGGTGTCGCGTGCGGCCATGAGCCTGCTAACAGGAGCGGTAATCATTGCTGTCTTCCTCCCTGCTGCTCTCTGCGAGAGCGCTGTCGGGTTTCATCCGCGTCCTGTCGGTTGTCCCGGTGATTGAGCGAAGGGCGTCCGTTCTGGGCGCTCTGATCGCTTCCTTGGCGCGGGTTCCATCCCGGCCCTGCACTACTAGCGGTTGAAGCCACTCTGATAGTTGTGGCGTCCAGTCCGTGTTGTTCCAGTGCGCGCTGCAGCTCGCCGACGCGCAGTGACATACGGTCGGCCCGATTCGGATCGCCGAGTGATATTGCCGTATCGACCGCGCCACCACGAAGTTGAACCGTTATCTTGTCAGAGCCTCCCGCCGCATTGTCAATGTTCAGAGTCACATGAGAAAGCGGCTGAGCTGGTATCGCGTCGCGCGCGTCAAGTATTTGCCCGACTTTATCAGCGGCGTTGGATGAACTTCCAATGGTCGCCGTCTGAGGAATCGGTCCGGCGACCAGCGGCGGCTGCACGCTTCCCGTTCCGCTTAGGTGCGCAACCTGAGCGACCTGGGCAACTGATGCAACGTCTGCGATGGAGGCGACAGGGGCGACGCGTGCAGGATCCGCGGACATTGACGCATCCTTGCGCACATCGTCGCTGTTCCGCTGTGACATGTTGCCCGCCATGCCGCCACCGCCGTTTGACATCGACGGCATCTGAATCGGAAGAGCGCTTGTCGCAGAGCCGCGGGCGACCCTGCTCAGCATTCCATTGAAGTTGCCCAAGTTGTCGCTATCGTTGGCAGTTCTGCTGCTCGCATTTCCAATCACGTTGCTCTGGTCCAGTGCAATGCCGATCGCACGAGAGACGTTGTCGTCAATGTGAAGCACGTCGGACGATGCACCCCAAGCGGCTGCACCACCTCGTGTCGGCATTTCTATGTGGCCGGGATCCTTGGCGCCAAGGGTGCGCAAGCCTTCCTGTGCCGCCACCTGGGCAAGTTGTTGAAAGCCGGCTGTGTCGCCGTACGATCCATCAATCGTTACGTCGGCCGCAAGCCCGAGCGTGTGCTTGCTGGACTTGGTCCATGTAACGACATCGCCCGGGCGCGTACGTCCCTGATCGTATAGAAAGTCCTGCCGCGACTGTGTACGAAATCCTTCCACGAGCTGTACGTCCTTGCCGAACTCGTCGTGCATTCGCGTGATCACGCGGCCCAGCCGCGCGCGGAAATCTGGGTTGAGTGCGTCAGCGTCGGGGTTCGCGCTGCTGACGGGAGTAGCAGCCGCGGCTGCGCGCGCTTCCGCGGCTGCAGCGAAGGCTGATGTCCCGCCACTAACGCGCGTCGCGCCGCGAATGGCGGCTCCAGTTGTGGGCGCGTCCGTGGCTGCGCTGGCTATCGGGCTAGTGACCGCAGCCCCAGCAAGCGCGGACGTCTCGCTGCTAACGCGGGCTGCAATGCCAGTGCCAATTGCAGTGCGTGCTCCCGCCAACTTGCTGACCGCCGGTTTGCCATCGTCAACGCCGGTTCCAACGCCGAGTGCGGCTCCAGGAGCGCTTGCGTCAAGCTCTGAATCGGCACCGTCATTGGTGGGTGCAAGCGCTGGAATTGTCGGTGTCTGCATTACATTCGCGAGGGCCGCAGCAAACGCGCTCGTTCCAGCGGCGCTTGTCCCAGGCGAGTTCGACGCGGTACCATCGCGCTTGGAGCGCAACGATGCGGTCGATTCGACTTGCGGGGCATCTGCGGATGCGAAGTTGACTGTCATCAAGCTCACTGTATGCCCCCGCTTGACGCGGTGCGGAGCGTCGCCTGCAGAATGACCGCCGCGCGCTGCGTTGGGAAGCTCCCCAGTATTGCGGCCTGCTGCTTGCTCGACAGCGAACCGAGGATCGCGCGAACATCGGTGTCATCCATCTGCTCGAGCACGCGCGCCGCGTCCTTCGCCTGCATGGCGGCGAATACCTGTGCGAGCCTGCGACCTATCAATGAGTCGGAAGCAGCTTTTGGCGCCGGCACCGCCGGTTTTGTCGCCGCGCTCGTAGCCAACGAAGCCTTTGCAATCCCGTTCGACGCGGCAGCCGGAGTTGATTGTTTGGATGCTACAGCAACCGGGACGCCAGCCGGAGTGTGTCCCGCAGATGGAGTCGAGCCCACGCCGTTCGGTCCCTTTGCGGGTGTGGTCGCAGGCGCAGGTGTAGCCGCAGTCACCGCCGAGCTCGCTGCGGACTCAGTATTCCCGCTCGCGGCAACGGAATCGACCACTTGCTTCGTAGCCGTATCCTTGGCAATCGTTGCCGAAGCTAGCGTTGATGGGGCGGCAGCCGCTTTGCTCGCGGCCGGTACGGCCGGTGCTTTCGGTGCGCGCATTACCACTACACCAGTGGCGAGACCGAGGCTCAACCCGAAGGCTGCCACAAATGGAATTATGAGTCGCTTCATTGCCCGTTGTCGTTGTGCACAAAACGCGAAAGTGCGATGTCGTCCATCGCTCGTCGATCGGTCTGTTCTGCGGTGACGCGATATGTCTCTTCGTGCCGTTCACGAAGACGGTCCAGAACGCGACGATCTTTGAATGCGGTGGTAAGCGCTTGCTTCACCTGCGATACACTGTCATTCGCGGCGCTTACAATTTCGTTCGCGTCGGATATCTGACCGTCCAGCTGCCGCATGATGAACGCGAGGTTCGTCAGCTCGCCAACCGAATGAGACTTTCCGTCTTGCGGATGCTCAGAGCTGGCGTCGCGCTCGGCGCGCAGGCCGTCCAATGCTTCCTTCGCCGCTTGCTCCGCAGTGAGTGCGGCCGCTAGCTGCGTTGCGAGATGACGCTCCTGCTTCTCCCGCAGATCGAGAACCTGCTGCAGACGGAATCGAAACATCGTTATGCCACCCGCTTGTTCGAGCTAGTGATCCGCGCGGAGAGATCCCGCATCGTCGCCTGCGTTTCGTCAAGTGACGACGTTTCGTCCGCTCGCTGCCGCAGGAGCGTCAAGACGGACTCCCGGTGCTCCACCGCCGAGTCCACCGCGGGATTGGTCCCCTTTTGGTAAGCGCCCACGAGAATCAGATCTTCCTTCTCGCGATAGGTTGCCTCAGTGCGCATTATTGTCTCGGCGCAGCCGCGTTGGTCGGCCGAAATAACCTGATCGCGAACACGGCTCTTGCTATCCAGGATATCTATAGAAGGAAAGTGACCCGCCGAAGCGAGTTTTCGAGTCAGCACGATATGCCCGTCCAGAATGGAACGCGTTGCATCTGCTACTGGCTCGTTGAAGTCATCTCCGTCCACCAGCACTGTGTAAATCCCGGTGATGCCGCCGACCCTTGCGTTGCCGGCGCGCTCCAATAGCCGAGGAAGCGACGCGAAGACGGACGGCGGATACCCCTTGGTCGTCGGCGGCTCGCCTGTCGCCAGTCCGATCTCACGCCACGCCATCGCGACACGCGTGACCGAATCAAGCATGAGCAAGACGTGTTTGCCTTGATCGCGGAAATACTCGGCGATTGCGGTCGCGACCAGCGCGCCGCGCGCCCGAACTAGCGCCGCCTGATCGCCGGTTGCCACGATGATGACGGATCGCGCCAGCCCCTCCTCACCGAGCGAGTGCTCAATGAAATCGCGCACCTCGCGGCCGCGCTCGCCAAGCAGGGCGATAACATTCACGTCCGCCTTGGCGTGTCGCGCTATCATGCCCAACAGTGTGCTCTTGCCGACACCGGAACCGGCGAAAATGCCCACGCGTTGGCCACGCCCGATCGTGAGCATACCGTCTATCGCACGAACGCCGGTCTCCAGCGGCTCCGCAATCATGCGACGCTCGAGCGGGTTGGGCGGTTCAGCCGTGAGCGGAACGCGCTCGCTGAAATCGATCGGACCCTTGTCGTCGATGGGATGGCCAAGTCCGTTGAGAACACGCCCTAGCAACGCGGGCCCGACATCTACTCCAAATGAGCGACCCAACGGCTGCACAAAACTTCCCGCGTGTAAGCCGTCAAGCTCCCCCAACGGCATCAGGATTACGTGGTCTTCGTGAAAGCCCACGACTTCTGCGAGCACGGACCGCTCATCAGTCAGACTTGTCACGCGACAGAGCTCCCCAACGCCGACGTCAAGGCCAGTCGCCTCGATCACGAGGCCGACGACTCGCGTGACACGGCCGTAGCGGTCGAACCGTGGTGTGTCAGCGACGCGGTCTATAAGCGTGTCAAGCATCGTTATCAGTCAATTTTCGGTAAAGCCGTTCGAGAGCAGTGTCGATGCGCCCGTCCACGATCCGCTCGCGACCCTCGACAACGCAGCCGCCCGGTTGGATGCGAGAATCCGCAAGCCAGCGTACATCCCTGTTTGGCGCAATGGAAACTGGGTCACCGCCGGCCGGCGTCGGCTGCGACAGCAACGAAAGATCGTGTGGATTGATTCGCACGCGCATCGGCTGATCGAT
Source organism: Gemmatimonadota bacterium (assembly GCA_041691775.1). Lineage (GTDB taxonomy): Bacteria > Gemmatimonadota > Gemmatimonadetes > Gemmatimonadales > Gemmatimonadaceae > Fen-1247. The sequence goes on along the minus strand of JBEPUB010000003.1, from coordinate 355,277 downwards.
CGGAAACTCCGCGAGTGCACGCTTGACAAGGTCAGCGACCGCCGCTGCATCGGCGTGTAGCTCGTGCCCGACTATGTGACGCGCAATAGTAACTGCCAACGCTGCGATGTTCTCGGTAATGCAGTCTTGCCATTTTGCTTCGCTTGCGCGGATCGTATCCAGCGCCAACTCAGTCGCGGCAACTGCATTGCGTAACCGCGTTGCTTCGGCCAGCTCGCCATCCAGCCGTCCGGCGTCGTAGCCGGCGGCATGAGCGTCTTCGACCCGTTGCTCGATCGCCAGGCGTGCGCGCGCTTCCTGGTCCAGTTGAGATTCGGGATGCTCAGTCGTGGACCCTTTGGGCCACGCGAGCGTCGTCATGTCATCAGGCGACCATCGCGTCGCCGTTGTTCCCGGCGCGTTCGCGGCGAGAACTCCCGGTCTATTCGATGAACGCATCTTCCGTCGCTCCGACGCCGATCGTGATCTCGCCAGCCGCTTCGAGCGCACGCACCTGTGCGACGATCTGCGCCTGTGCTGCTTCCACATCGCGCACTCGTACCGCGCCCAGCATCGCTATCTCTTCCTTCAGCGCTGTGACAGCGCGCGCCGACATCCCGGCCATTATGCGCTCGCGCATTTCTTCCTTCGCCGTCTTGAGGCCCAATGACAGAGTGCGTGCGTCAACCTCTCGCAGCACGCGCTGCAACGACCGCTCGTCGAGCTTGCCAACATCATCGAAGACGAACATCAGATTCTTGATCTGTTCGCACAGCTGCGTATCCCGTTCACCGATGTGATCGAGAAGGTCCTTTTCCAGAGACCCCGATACGTGGTTGAGGACGCTCGCAACGGCTTCCGGGCCACCCGCGGCACGCAGACCACGCGTGAAGCTGAGATCGGTCTCGTTGCTCAAGGCCTTTTCCACCAATAACATCATGTCTGGCGCCACCTTCTCCATGCTTCCGATTCGGTACATTACCTCGCCGCCCAATGACGGGTCCAGGTCTCGGAGCACAGTTGCTGTTTGCTGCGGATCCAGATGCGTGAGAACGAGAGCGATCGTCTGTGGATGCTCCCCGCGAAGCGTCGTGGCAAGTTGCTGTGGATCGGCACTGCGGAGACGATGAAGGCCCGCAGAATCGGCCAGCTGTGTCTGGATTCGGCCAAGCGTGGCGACCGCGGTTGAGCTTCCGAACGCCTTTTCGAGTACTTCACCCGCGTAGCTGATTCCACCCTGTGCGACTGAATCGACAGCCATCGCCATCTGTATCCATTCGTCCAGGACTCCTTCCACCGTCGCGGCGCTCACCTGTTCCATCTGCGCGATGTGGAAGCTGATCTCTTCGGCTTCTTCCGGTGAAAGCGTTTGAGTAAGCTTCACCGCCTCGGCGGACCCCAACGACATGCACAACACGGCGACCTTTTGCGGCCCCGTGAGTTCGGCGGCTGTTAGCCTCGAAACGTTAGCCCTTTCCTGCGTCGATGCGACGGCGGTACCCATTTAAACGGCTTCCTTGAGCCACGCACGCACTACGCGAGACGACACTTCAGGCTTGGCGGCGATCGTGGCTGCCACCCGCCCGCGGGTTTGATTCTGTTGCGGAAATGCGAGTGGCTCCGCAATCATCTGTGGCTGCGATGCATACGCCTGGTGTTGATGTGCATTTGTTGAGATTGCCGTAGCTACGTCGTGAGCAGCAGATGGAAATTGCGCCGAATGCTGTCCGCCCGGTGCGGTAAGCGCCAACGGCGCGTACACCGATGAACCGTGTGGTGCCGGAAGTGACTTGATGGCTTTGATGAGCATCATCGCCACGATCAGAAGCACCCCGATAGCTAGCAGCGATATTCCGGGCTTTTCGAACTGTTGGACTGTGGCCATCATGGTCTGTGGTGGGTCCTTCTCGACAGCCGCTAGTGGTGTTGTGTCAAAATGTGTTGCCACAACGGTTACCATGTCACCGCGAGTGCTGTCCGCTCCAACCGCCCCGCGAATAAGTGACTCAATCCGCGCGATTTCTTCCGGAGTGCGTGCGACATACGTCGGCTTTGTGTCGGCTGCTGCGTTGGCAGGCGGCGGAATGATCTTGTCATTGAGCAGCACGGCGACTGATAGCTTCTTGATGTTGCCAATCGCGCCGGAAAAGTTTTCTGTGATTTTGGAATTGTCATAGCTCATGGCGACGTTCGACGAAGCCGCACCGCCCTGCGCACCTGGAGTGATCTCGTAACGTTGCTCGGTGCTCGTTGCCTGCTTTTCAGGGTCGACGAGCTGCGATGATCGCTCGATCTTGTCGAAGTTGAGTGCAGCCGAGACACGAACGCGTGCATTTCCTGAACCGACTATGTCGTCGACCAGTCCCTCAGCTTTCGTCTGCAGGTATCCCTCTACTTCACGTTGTGTCGAGAGCTGCGCATTGGTAAGCGACGCCATCGATCCATCGTCCGGAGTCGATAGCATTCTGCCAGAGTCGTCAAGCACCGTCACATGGTCTGCGCTGACGCCGTCTACGCTGCTTGCGACAAGGTGCGCGATGCCTTGCACGACATCCTGTGCCGGTGGCGCACCGCCAGTCTTCAGAACCACAGAGGCGTTGGACGGCTTGTCCTGCGATCGAAAGGTCGCCTGTTCGTGCAGCGCGAGATGGACCTGCGCTGCCTGCACTCCACGCATCTTTCCGATTGTGCGCTCCAATTCACCCTCAAGCGCGCGGCGGTAGTTGATGCGCTGAGTAAAATCCGTCATTCCCCACGATGGCTGATCGAACAGTTCCATCCCGGGCCTGCCCGCGGCTGGAAGGCCAGCCTGTGCCAGCGTGACACGGGCGCGAGCCACATCGTTCGCGCTTACGAGAATGTCGCTGCCACCACGATCGAGTTTGAAACCGATGCCGGCCGCAGTCAGCTTGTCTGTCATCAGACCGACCGTTTCAATCGGCTGGTTCGAGAACGCTGGAACCCAATCCGGCGCCGTAGCCCACTTCGATACGCCAAAGGTCGCCGCTGCGACAGCAACGCCGACCATCAATAGCATGGCACGTTGGCGACCGCCCACGCGATCGAATATTTCCTGAATTGCGTCAGCCACGGCTTATAATCCCCGGTTCTCGATCACGATTGCATACTGATCAACGTCCGATACGCATCCTGAAACTTGTTTCGTACCTGGACCAGCATCTCCAACGAAATCGATGCCTCTTCTGCCGAAGCCATCACCTGGTGGAGCTCCACCGGCTCGCCGCGCGCAAAGCGTTGCGCATAATCCGCGGCTACATCCTGTTGATCGGACACGTTGTTGACGAGCCCTTTGAGCGTATCGCCAAAGCTTGTTCCGTTCGCACCCTTGTCCTGCAGTACCGGAATCTGCTTCGCGCCCGTATCCATGCCGGTGCTCGCGATTGCGCTACTGATTCCACCAATTGGGTTAGACATTAGATCCTCAAGCCTTGATGTCGAGACGTCCGCCACGCAGGATCGGCGCTGGTGCCGGATTCTGCGACGAACTCATACGTCCGTACGTCAGCGGTCCCATTGTACCGGCTTTCATGAAGAACGACCGCTCGTCCTTGCTCAGCACACTCCATAGGTCCTGATCAACGCCATTAGGCGCATTCGGCGAGTTGAGCTGAGCAGTCCTCGCCGCCGCGTCGTTCTTGATTGCGTTCGCAAGTGACTTGGGATCTGCTATCGCAACATCATTCGAAGTTTGCGCTGTGGGCTGACGCGGTGCTCCAGTGCTCGGACGCGTTACGCCCGTTGCATACGGATTGAACCCGCCGCTACCTATTCCGTTGATCGCCATTCTGGTCGCTTATGCCTTAAATGTTCAGGGCTTGTTTCAACATCCCCTTCGCCGTCTGAAACACGCTGGCGTTCGCCTCGTACACCCGGCGCGCGTCCATCATGTCCACCATCTCGTCCGTGACTCGTACGTTCGGGTAGTGCACATATCCGTTCTTGTCTGCGTCTGGATGACCGGGATCGTAGACTAGTTGTCCGTCGGTAGCATCTTCCTGCACGCCAGCCACATGGACGCCAGTTCCGCCACCGCTCGGTCCATTGGTCTCCAGCACCGGCACCTGAAAGCTTCGCGGTCCGTCTGCGGGAAAGTCACCGCTCGGCACCTGAAACGCATTCACACCGCTGAATGCGCCCGACGTCCCAGTCGACTGCCCGGGTGCTAAAGCTCCATTGCCAGAGCCAGTGCCACCGTCGCCGCCCGCGAGCACCGCAACACGTCTCCTATACGGCGCACCATTCACGTCATGCGTCGTCTCTGCATTCGCGATGTTCGACGCGATCGTCTCCATGCGAACTCGCTGCGCCGATAGGCCACTCGCAGAAATCGCGAGCGAGCGAAACATCGGCTGCTGCTGAGCTGTCGCCGGCGACGGAAGAAGACCCACTGGACGAGGCATCGGTTATCAGGGCTTGAGTGCGGTGCGAACCTGATCGTAGGCCTTCGCGAGAAGCTTCGATGTCGCTTCGTACCGAAGCTGCTCGTCAGCCAGATTGATCATCTCGGTCTCGATGTCCACGCCGGCGGAGGTCATTACAGCTCCGTTAACCGCCGCCGAACCGGGAAGCGCGAACCCGTCCTGGTTGAGGAGCGATGCCTTGGACACGCGATCTGCGATCGCCCGGACCCGTTGGGTCCCGATGTCCAGCGCATCCTTTAGCTCGCCCGCCGGTGTAACCCGGCCAATGAATCCGTTGATCATTCCGAGATCGTGTTAAAGCAACGCGAGGACCAAACGGAGGCGGTCGTCAGATAACGGGAATGCAAAAAGTGCTAAGTGACTATCTCACAGTCACTTAGCACGCTAGAAATATGCTATTCTACGATCATACGGCAGGATCTTCCGGGGTCAAAAACGGGGAAGAAAGTGCCGAGCCGGCATATTCTGCCGGATCTTAGATGGTCAACGTTGCCTCGCCGTCCACCGGCCCATTGAGCTTGTTGCGGAGTGTCCGGACACTGATCCCCAGTAATTCCGCCGCCCGTGTCCGGTTGTTACCCGCCGTTTCTAGTGCCTTGACGATCAGCTCGCGCTCTGCCTCCTCCACGTTCAGAGATTTCAGTCGCACCAGCACGCCATCGTCTCGGCTGTCATCGGGGAGCGGTGCCAAACCGGCGGCGATCAATGCCCGCTGGGTTGCTGAGACCGGTCCGCCCAGCGAGGTTGCCAGACCAAACCTGGCGCCTTCGAAAGCATGGGCGGGAACTATCGGATCAGACGACAGAATCACTGCCCGCTCCACCACATGTTGCAACTCGCGCACGTTTCCTGGCCAGTCGTAGCGTTGAAGAACTTCCAACCCCTCAGGTGAGATCGCCTTGACCTCCTTTCCCATCTCGGCCCCAATTCGGATCGCGAATCGATAGGCAAGCGCCGGAATGTCACCTTTTCGATCTCTAAGTGGAGGAATCGCGATCGGTATCGTGCTCAACCTATAGTATAGGTCTTGCCGAAAAGCCCCTCGCTCGACTTCCGCAGCAAGATCACGGTTGGTCGTCGCGATTATCCGCACGTCAACACGAATCGTGGATGTGCCGCCCACCCGCTCGAACTCCTGCTCCTGAAGGACCCGTAGCAGCTTGGCCTGGAGGTCGAGCCGCATCTCCGATATTTCGTCCAGCAGCAATGTCCCGCGGTTGGCGCGCTCGAACGCGCCTTCCACGCGCTTGATCGCACCCGTGAAGGCCCCCTTCTCATGGCCGAAGAGAGCACTCTCGATCAGTCCTTCCGGGAGCGCTGCGCAGTTCAACTGTATGAAAGGCCGGTCGCGTCGATCGCTCTGGTCGTGAACCGAACGCGCAAATAGCTCCTTTCCAGTTCCAGACTCGCCCTGAAGCAAAACCGTCGCCCGGGTCGGAGCAGCCGTCGCGACGGTCTGCATGACACGGCGGATCGCCATGCTGTCGCCCACGATCTGCCGCTCATTCCGGAACTCCATCACCTCGCGCCGAAGGGTGTCGTTCTCCTTCTTCAGCCGGACCAGCTTGAGCGCCTGGTCAACAGCGAGCTCCAGCTGCTGCGGACGTACCGGTTTGGTTATGTAATCCACGGCGCCCGCTTTGATGGACGACACCGCATGCTCGATGCTGGCGTAGCCTGTGAGCATGATGAGCGGTACGTCATACCCCTCGCGCCTGATCAGCGAAAGGAATTCCAGGCCCGTCAGTCCCGGCATCCGGTAGTCCGAGATTATCAGGTCAATGTCGCCCCGCGCCAGCGCTTGGAGAGCTTCGGGAACGCTACGAGCGCCAACGGCATCGTGTCCGGCACGCCGAAGCGTATCCTCCAGTATCAACCCGACCGATGGCTCGTCATCCACATATAGAATAGTTGCCATTATTTGATTCGATACGGAAGAAAGCACAGGGCGTTGAAGCGGGCCCATCGGGGGTGGGCCGTCGGGACGGGCCCCCGTGCCCGCCCATTTAGCGAGCTAAAGTGCAAGCATCTTAGGCTCGATACTCCACAGCATACGCCTTTGCCGGGAGCAAAGCAATACGATGCGCGTTACAGACAGTATGATCCAGACCAACGCTACACTGTCGCTGCAGATGGACCGGCAGCAGATGGCGCAAGCGCAACTGCAGGTCAGCACAGGCCAGAAATTCGCCTCGTTCGCTGATGATCCACAGGCGCAGTCGTCGGTGATGCAGACTTCTACTGCGTTGAGTTCGCTCGATCAGTACCAGCGCAATATCAACGACGCCACATCGCGCGCGAACATGGAAGATACGGTGCTTCAACAGCTCACCGACACGGTAACCCGCGCTTCCCAGATCGCCACACAACAGGGAACCGCCACTGTGAGCGCCTCCGACAGGCTTGCGGCGAAACAGGAAGTAGACAACCTGATAAGCTCAGCCGCCGCGGCCGGGAACACGCAGTACCAGGGTACCTACCTGTTCGGTGGCGACAACACCACCACGGCCCCAATCACCACAACTCCGCCGTTCTTCGCAGGAACCGCCCCATCCGGGACCCACACTACCGAGATCTCCGCGGGGCAGCTCTTCAAGTCCAACCACAACGCGAAAGAACTGTTGCTTGACACGGGCACGCTTCAATCGCTCAAGGATCTCTCAACCGCCCTTGGCAACAATGATCAGGCCGGGATAGGGACGGCTCTCACGAGTCTCAACAATTCGCAGCAGGGCATTCAATCACTCGTCGGCGATCTCGGCGCGCGCGAGAATCAGCTTCAGGTCACCGGCTCCAACATCACTGCGCTCCAGGCAAATCTCACCACGTTCAAGTCGAATCTCTCGAATGTGGATCAGGAAACGGCGATAACTGATCTCGTGGCTCGCCAAACCGCATTCCAGTCGGCAATGCTCGCCACATCGCGCGTTCTCGGCATGACCCTGACAAATTACCTGAAATGACACCTGGCGCCGTTGCTCACTCGATGTCCAGCACTATTACAATCGCATCAGACATACTCGGCACACTCACGATTGAGCAAAGCACGGTCCTCACCTTTCCGAGCGGACTGCTGGGCTTTCCCGAATGTCGGTCGTTCGTGCTCCTCCCATCGGAGAGGACGCACGTGTACTGGCTCCAGTCAGTGGACTATTCATCTCTCGCCTTTCTCCTTGTGGATCCCTTCATCTTTTTCGAGGGATACACGCTCGACCTGGGCGCAACCGATCTGCACGCCGCATCCCCGGATGAGATAAGCGTGCTGGCAATCGTTACGCTGCCCGGCGCGCCGGGTGAGTTGCCCACTGCGAATCTTCAGGGCCCCGTCGTAATCAATACCAGGCTCGGCGAAGGCAGCCAGGTGGTTCTGTCGGAGAGCAGCTACGGGATCCGCGAGGCGTTCAAGCTGTAACGACGCTAAGGAAGCATATGAAAGCGTCCGCGCAACATTGCGCGCTCAAGCTTTCTTGGACACTGCCGATAAATAGTCCATACGGCCAAACCGGCCGATCAGGGTGGAGCATGGAAGCTCTACCACAAACCGCTAAAGGAGCGACACCGTAATGTTTATTCAGCACAATACCAACTCGATGAACGCGTTGAATAGCCTCGCCATGAACGAGAGCGCGTTGAGCAGCTCGATTCAGAAGCTATCATCGGGCTTCCGTCTCAACCGTGCAGGCGATGACGCGGCTGGTATGAGCATCGCGAACTCACTCCGTAACAACGGCGTTGGCCTGAACCAGGCTCAGCAGAATGCATCGCAGGCAGGTTCACTTCTCCAGATCGCCGACGGAGCAACTCAGACGATCTCTACGATCCTCGATCGTATGAAGCAGCTGGCAACCGAGTCCGCGTCGGCAAACGTCACGGATACTGACCGCGCCAAGATCAACGCCGAGTTCACTCAGCTCTCTCAGGAAATCGACCGTACGGTTGGAAGCACTGTGTATCAGGGCGCCCAGCTGTTGAACGGCAGCTTCGGCGTGAGCGATTCGGGCACTGGTACTGCTAACGGCGTCGCCGGCTTCAGCGCTTCGTCGGTCGCCGGCGCTACCGCAGGTGCTACGTACACGTTGCAGAAAGTCGACGCCACGCACCTATCGATCACCGATGGCACCGTCACGCAGTCCGTCTTGACATCCGCGACTGGTACTCAGACTCTCAACTTCGACAAGCTGGGCATCTCCTTCACGTTCTCCGGCGATCCGACAGTCGGCCTAGCCGGCAAGACGATCCTGCCGACGGGCAACAGTGCGGCCTTCCGTGTCGGCTCCGGTGCGACCACCGATTCCGACAACCTCGTAAGTGTGAGCCTCGGCGATCTGCGCGCCAGCTCCGCAACCGGCCTCAACCTCGCCGGCGTTTCTGTTGACACCTCGGCCAACGCGACCGCCGCTCTTACATCGATCGACGCCGCCGTATCATCGATCAATACCGTCATCGGTACTCTCGGTGCCGCGGAAAACCGTCTGACCTCCGCCAGTACCAACGTTGCATCGCTCTTCCAGAACGTGTCGGCTGCGGAGTCGGTCATCCGCGACACGAACATGGCGCAGGAATTCACGAACTTCAGCAAGCTACAGATTCTGCAGCAGGCTGGCACGGCAATGCTAGCGCAGGCGAACTCGAGCCAGCAGGGCGTGCTGAAGCTCTTCCAGTAAAGAACTAACCGGGTAAGGTCAGCGGAGAGGAATCTCCTGTCTCCCCGAGCTCGGCTACAAGACCGTAGGGGCCCAAACGGGCTCCTACGGGCTCGTCGCATAAGGAGGAAGTAACGATGACAAGTCCCGTAGGACCCTCGTCTGGACCGGTTGGATCATTCCCCGGTATCGGAAGCACGTTCGACTTCACCTCGCTGGTGGATAAGCTCATTCAGGTTCAATCCCAGCCAGGCGTAGCCATGCAGACGCGCATCACAAGCGCGCAGGCACAATTGACCGCATACCAGACGTACAGCGGGCTGCTCTCCAATCTTGAAACAACAACGAGCCCGATGCGCTCCGGGACAGCGTTCCAGGGTGTTACTGCAAACGTCGCGAACGCAACTGCCACCAATGGACAGACGATCCTGTCTGCATCTGCGCTGAGCGGTGCTGCTCCGGGCTCGTACGCCGTCAAGGTTACGCAAACGGCACAGGCGGAGAAGCTGTCCGGTACCACGTTCAGCAGTGGCTCGATCGCGCTCGGATTTGCCGGTGACTTCCTGATCAATGGAAAGACTGTCACGATCGCTGCGTCCGACACACTCACGTCGGTTCGCGACAAGATCAACGCTGTCAACTCAGGCAGCAACGCCAGTAACGTGACGGCTTCTATCGTCACCGATTCATCCAATGCGCAACGGCTCGTACTCACCAGCACGCAGACTGGTTCCGCCGGCATGAATCTTGTGGACGGGGCACAGGGCGTCGCGCTGCAGCTGGGCTGGATCGATGCGACATCGTCCATCAAGCACGTTACAAGCGCAGGAGCGACGAGCGACAACTTCGCCTCCGCAACGACGAGCATCGGATCGCAACTCGGTCTCACGGCAGCACCCGGCGCCCAGACAGTGACGATCGCAGGACACACTGTGTCGGTCAATCTCGCGACGGATTCACTAACGTCTCTCGCGTCGACATTTTCGGCAATACCCGGTATTCAGGCCACGGTCCAAAGCGCCACCGTCAACGGAGCCGCGCAGTTCTTCCTGGACGTTCGCAACACGACGAACTTCGTAGATAGTGGCAACGCGCTCCAGCAGTTGGGCATCGTTGCTGGTGGACGTTCGTCCGTCGCGCAACAGCTGCAGAGTGCGCCCATGACTGCGGGCAACGCCAGCACACCGGCGACTACGTCGACCCTGCTTACCAACCTGTGGAACGGTGGCGCCGCATCGGGTGCCAGCGTTGGTGACACGCTCACGATGACGGGAACGCGCGGTGATGGATCTGCCGTCAACATATCGTTCACTGTCGGCGCCTCCAGCACAGTTCAGGATGTTCTTAATACGCTGAACGACGCGACTACGGGTTTCGGTGCCGGAACACGTCCGGCTACTGCGTCAATTGATGCGAACGGTCACATCGTTGTAACGGATGGTACTGCAGGCCAGAGCGGCCTCTCTCTACAAGTTGTTGCGAACAATCAGGGCGGCGGCCGGCTCGATTTCGGCGCCATGGCGATCGCATCGACGGGCCGCGCGCGCGAATTGGCCGTAGGCTCGGATGCCAAGTTCTCCGTGGACGGTGTGGCTTTCACACGTTCGAGCAATAGCGTATCAGACGTCATTGCCAACACGACATTGAGTCTTACGGCCGCTGACCCGAACGTCACGGCCAACGTCACGGTAGCGCTAAGCACCAGTGCCGCCCAGTCCGCTGTGCAAGGCTACGTCAGCGCTTATAACGCCGTAGTCGACTTCATAAAGACGCAGCAGACGCCCGGCCCCGATGCGACCACCGACCCGGCGTTGTTCAATGATACCCTGCTGCGTACAGCGCGCAGTGCGCTCAGCCAATCGATGCTGTCACCGGTGGCCGGCGCGGCGTCGGACCTGGCAACGCCGGATACCGTCGGCGTTTCGATCACGTCTGACGGTCATCTATCATTCGACGCCTCCAAGTTCCAGGGTGTCTTCACCAGTCGCTACAGCGATGTGACCAAGCTGTTCATGGAATCGGGAGTCAGCGCCAATCCGTCGCTGGTCTACGCCGCATCGACGTCAGCTACACAGCCGGGCACGTACGCCGTGAACATTACACAGGCCGGCACGCAGGCACAGGTCCTCGGTGCCGGGTTCAGCGGAGTGTACACGCAGCCGGGTGCGCCGGACACTATGACTGTTACCGACACCGCGTCGCACGCATCGGCTCAGATTCAACTGACAGGCGGGATGACTACTGCGCAGATCGTCGCAGCGCTCACTTCGTCGTTTGGCACTCCGCAGAGTCGCGCATTGCAATCTTCCGTAACTCTGAACGACGCTACGGGAACCACCCCTGCCACCTCAGCGACGCTTCTGACCGCCCTGCATCTCGCGAACGGCACCGCCGCTGGCGTAGTCGCCAACGACACTGTCGGATATAGTGGCGCACGCAGCGATGGGTCCGCGTACAGTGGAACCTTCACTATCGGTGCGTCGTCGACCGTTGCGGACCTCGTAACAAAAGTACAGTCGTCCGTCGGGTCTAGCGCAACGGTGTCTTTCGCAAACGGACAGATCTCCATTCAAGCTAGCGCCGGTGGCACCTCGCTGCTGGGACTATCGCTCACCGCACACAACGAGGGCGGTGGCCAGCTCAGCTTCGGCGCCATGAACGTTACAGCCGCGGGCCGCGGCACGTTGGCACTGACGGCGACAGCCGTGGGCAATCAGATTCAGATTCAGCAGAATACATTTGGGGCGGCGGCTGGTTTCTCGATTGCGTATTCTGGCACTGGCAATCCTGCGAGCCAACTTGGCATCGCTGCCGCCAGTTCGGCGGGTACGGATGTTCAGGGTACCATCGGCGGCTTCACCGCGACCGGCTCAGGACGGCAGCTCGTGGGTGCAACTGGAACGCCAGTGGACGGGCTGAGTCTCGCGTACCTCGGGACCGCGTCTGGCGCGATAGGCAGCATCAGTCTCACGCAGGGTTTCGGTTTGGTTGTCGACAGGCTGCTTACGGCCTGGACACAGACCGGGGGGTCTATCCAGGCACAGACCCAGCAGATCAACGACACGATCGGTTTGCAACAGAAAAGGCTCGCCGACTTCACCGCACGCATCGCGTTGACACGCGCGGCTCTGCTCAAGCAGTTCTCGGCTATGGACACCATCGTATCACAGATCCGCGCGCAGGGAAATTCATTCCTGGCCGCGTTCCCAACTACCAGTGGCACGAGCAATAACAACACCACGTCCACAGGGACTGGAGCGTGAGTAAGGCACTTACCGCTGACGTTCCTCTCGCCGCGTACACCAAATCGGTCCAGGCGCTTGACGACTTCGAAGCGCTCGTGTCGCAATATGAGATGTTGCTCGACACACAGCAGATTCTGGTACGTACGGCCAACTTCGCCGCGCTGTTCGAGATGGCCTCGCGTGGCGATAAGCTCGCGCGCGATGCTGACCTTTGCGGTAAGCGTTTCACGCCGCTGGTTGCCGCTGTTGCATCGGGGCAGTTTGTCGGTCCACGCGCCGCAGATATTCGCCGGCGCAGCTTCGTGGCCAACTCGCACGCCCAGACGCTCAGCAGATCTTCCTCGCGCCTTGCCGACGCCTGCAGTGACGAGCGCGACATCATGGGCCGCGAGATTCGCTCCGGCGCCGCCGGGAATTCACAAGCAGGCCTGCCACCGGCTTATCGCACCGATACGTCGCGCTTTCTAGACCGAAGCGCGTAAACCAGAGCGCGATAGCGTCGCGAGACGGCCTTTGCGTTCAAGTTTTGCTGCCGCTCGCCCGACACTGGCCAGCATGGGATATAGCGCGTATACCTCCAAGTACCTTGAGAATGATGTGGTCAGCCGGTCGAAGGAATGGCTGGTGCCGTTGCTTTATGAGCACCTGCTAGCGCAGCTCAGACGGGCGCAGGTCCAGATCCAGCAGCGTGACTTCGAGGGCAAGGCAGCAAGCCTTGAGAAGGCTTCGGCTATCGTTATCGAGCTCATGGGGTCGCTCGACCGTGAAAAGGGCGGAGAACTGGCTCAGCGCCTGGCAGCCCTGTATGCTTATTTCGGAACCGAGATCATGGCCGTCGGCCGTACGCTGGACACGGGACGGCTGACCAAGGTCATGGAAATGGCCTCGAGCCTTCACGAGTCATGGGTAATAGCCGCACGCACCCAATGGCCGGCCGGAAGCACCGCCCAGTCGAGCGACTCTGTGTACGGCTCGCGCGGTAGATGATCATGCCAGTATCCGGATCGCTCCTGGAAGAGAACCTCGATCGCGTCATAGACTCGGTGGTTCGGAACGTGAGCGCAGGCAGAGGTGCCGTTCCGGATATGGACGCCACGGAATCATCAGTTCCGGCGGACGAGCAAAGTGAGGCACGCGAGACGCTCGCCGATCTTTATGGCCACGTTGCGTACGCCCTCAAGTCGCTCGACACGGCACCGCACGCGCTAGCGAGCTATCGGGCTCCGGAGCCTCCGGCCAGCCCACCCACGCTCAATCTGATTCGTTAGGCAGATAACGACCCGGCCGCGGTAAAGTAACGGCGGCCGTAACCCGATAATTGAAGTCAAGGAGGAACGACATGCATGTAAACAAGATCGCAGCCGATATCATCCGCACAGACGCGCTTCAGCGCGCTCAGGGTTCGGCTACGCCACAAGCCCCAATCGAGCCTGTTCCACCAACCCGCGGAGCCGACGCTGTACAGCTCTCTGATGCTGGCATCGCGCTGTCTACGGATGGAACGGCCAAGCAGGCTGCCTCGTCACTGGACCCGAGGCGCGCCGATCAGATCCGGTCGAGCATTCTTTCGGGTGCCTACAATTCCCTCGAAATGGCCGATCAGGTCGCTCGCTCTGTAATACGTAGCGGCGACTTGTAGAACCATCTCGTAGCCTTTCTGGAGCCAAGCACATGCGTTTCCTTGTTGTTGACGATTCTGCCACGATGCGTCGCATCGTCGTGAACTCACTCCAGCGCGTCGGATTCAGCGACGTTGTCGAGGCGAGCGACGGTGCGGAGGCGTTGGAGAAGATAGCCTCGGTCGACTTCGTGATCACCGACTGGAACATGCCCAAGGTCAGTGGAGCGGAACTCACGCGTGCAATTCGCTCCAACGAACAAACCAAATTGATGCCACTCATCATGGTCACCGCGCGCAGTGTGCGCGACGACATTCTTACCGCAATGGAGGCGGGCGTTGACAGCTATGTCGTCAAGCCGTTCACTCCACAGGTGCTGCGCGAGAAAATCGACGCGGTCCTTGCGACCCGGGTCGCGTAGCACCACATGTCCAACTCTCGTATCTCCGACGTACTCTACGATTCCGAGACCATGCTGCGCCTGGTAGACGGCGAACTCGAGGAGTTGCGTGAGGATGTGCCGGACCCTGGATTTCGCGGCAATCATGTTGGCGTGGTGCTGGCGCTCATGCAGCGTGCATCCGCCGAGATTGCACAGGTTCTGTGCACGCTTCACACCAGTCGCGAAGCCCTGGAGGGAGTTACGCTCCAGGAGATTCACGACAGTGCAACAAAGCTTGGTGAAGTCTCGTCAGCGACTGAGATTGCCGCTACTCGCATGATGGATGGGCTTGAGCGCTCTCACGGCCTCGTTGACCGTCTGGACGAGCTCGGTGCGCTCGATAGCGCGGGAGACGGTGTCATCGAATCGGCCGCTGTGCGAGCCAAGTTGCGCGACGAGCTATTCGCGGTGATGGGGTCACTCCAGTTCCAGGATATTACCGGGCAGCAATTGGGTCACGTGTCACAGATGCTGCGTGATATCGAGCGGCGTCTGCACGCGACATCGTCGCTGCTATCGGGAGGACGCGCAGAAGCCGAGGTCATAGCCGGCGAGCAGCTCCCCACGTTCAGCGAATCAGCATCCACTCAAAATTCGTTCGAGCGCCAGGCAAGTGCCGATGCGATCTTCTGGGGCTGCCAGCCCAGTAAAATCGCGCAATAGCGTTCGCCAATCGAGCTGACGGTGCACGCTTCAGTTTTGATTCTTGGCTTCGGCATCGCGATCGAGGCCGTTCTTGTTGCCAAGCTCGCGAGGCGTGTGCGGGCTCTCAAGCTCGTGAGCGCCGCGGCGGCCGCGACGACGCGTGCGGACGCCGGCCAAGCACACGAGAGCATTCGGGGGGCGCTGACTGAGCGCGAGACGCTCATGCGCGAGATGCAGCAGATTCTCTCTGGCCTAGATCAGAAAGTGCGCGAGCGCACAATAGAACTGGCTGAGGCGATGGAGAAGGCGGAACAGGGGAATCAGGCGAAAAGCGAGTTTCTGGCTCGAATGTCACACGAGATCAGAACGCCCATGAACGGCATTCTAGGCATGACCGGCCTCCTTCTGGACACTGGGCTAAATCAGGAGCAGCGCGAGTACGTGGACACCGTGAGGTCGTCTGGAGAGGCGCTGCTCACAATCATCAATGATATTCTCGACTTCTCGAAGATCGAGGCCGGCCGTCTCGAAGTCGAGATCATCGAGTGCAACGTGCGCACGACGGTCGAAGAGGTGGTGGAGCTCCTCGCCGAACAGGCAACCCAGAAGAACCTCGAGCTTGGTTTCTACGTCGATAAACGTGTGCCGGCAACGGTGCGCACGGATCAGGGCCGCGTGCGCCAGGTTCTCCTCAATCTGGTCGGGAACGCACTCAAGTTCACCCATGCTGGCCGGATCTACGTTCACGTAACGGTGGCCTCGGAGACGGACGAAGGCGTGGAGTTGCGGTTCGACGTGAATGACACTGGTATTGGGCTCACGGCCGAGACGCGCACCAGGTTGTTCCAGCCGTTCCAGCAGGCTGACAGCTCGACCACACGTAAGTACGGCGGCACTGGACTGGGCCTCGCAATTTCAAAGCAACTCGTCGCGTTGCTCGGCGGCGTGATGGATGTGGCAAGTGTTCCGGGTGAGGGGAGCGTTTTCCGTTTCACGATCGCAGCACAGCGGGGACCGCGATTGATCCCGGCACCAAACGCAGCGACGATTGCAGGCTCGCGCGTGCTCGTGCTTGTTGGCGGGAAGCTCACGCGAATTGTGCTTCGGCGCTATGTCGCCGATTGGGGTGCTGCGACCGACGGCGCAAGCACTATCGCTCAGGCACGAACCTTACTGCGCCGAATGGTGGGGACCGGATCTCGCTACGACATGGTGCTGATCGATCTCACGACTCTGGGCCCCGACCCGCTTCGCGCAATGCGCGACTTGCGCCGTGATTTCGGTGACGTGATCCACGGCGTTGTTGCGCTCGCGCAGGTGCGTCAGAAACCTGATGCCGATGTTGCGCAGGAGGCGGGAATTGACGCGACGTTCGCGCTTCCCGTTCGCCCCACGCGTCTTCTCGGAGTTCTGAGCTCCGTACTTCGCCCGGAGCTGGTACCGCGCTCGCGGCGCACTGCTGCCAAACGAGTGGCTGGCCCGACGGAAAAAGCGCGTGCACGCATTCTCGTCGCCGAGGACAACCCGGTGAACCAGCGCGTTGCGTCGCATATGCTCAAGAAGCTCGGATATCGGTGCGACATCGCGTCGAATGGCAAGGAAGCGGTGGAGATGCTTGCGCAACTTCCTTACGACCTGGTACTGATGGATTGTCAGATGCCAGAGATGGACGGCTACATGGCCACGCGGAGCATTCGGGAACGCGAGGAGCCAGGTGGCCGTCACACACCCATCCTCGCGATGACGGCGAATGCGATGCGTGAGGATCGCGCGCGCTGTCTCGACGCTGGGATGGATGGCTTCATTCCAAAGCCGATCGCTATCGAAGAGCTCGAAACGGCCATGGAGTGCTGGATTCCGAACGACGCGAAGCCGGGTGCGGAGTCCAAACCGGACGCGAGCGAGTATTTGTTTACTACGTTGGCCGCGGCGGAGCGCGCCACGAGAGAGCGCGCTCCGGAACACTCAGTTTCAGCCGGATCTTTCGCGGTCGATCCAGGTCTTGTCGCTGCGCTGGCCGCGCAGTTTGCCCCGGGAATCGACAGGCCGCATCAATCGTCGGTGGATCTATCTGTGCTTGACAATCTGGCGGCAATGGCCGAGGGCGGTGACGAGTTTGTGACACGTCTGATCGGGACGTTCGTGTCCGACACGACGTCTCGACTCGTCACGCTTCATGTTGCGCTCGACGCTGGCGATCTGGTCTCAATCGAGCGAACGGGGCACGCGCTCAAGGGGAGTAGCGGTAACATGGGCGCGACCGGCATGGCCGCGCTCGGCGGGGGGCTTCAGGGAGCTGGCCAGAAGCAGGATATCGCCGGTGCCCGAGGGTTGATCGAGGACATGGAGGCCGAATTCACGCGCGTTCGTAGTGTGCTCGAGCGCGCGTTCCCAAGCCACGCGGTGGCGGCGTGACGGTGGGCGCTCGCGGCCGCGTTCCGAACCGGCATTCTCTATACAGTCCGGCTGCAGCTGGCCGATAATTGCTATATGATCCAGATCATCGAAGACGACCTCGTCACGTGCCACATCATCGGTGCGTTGCTGAAACGGATGCGGTATTCGTACTGCGAAGCGCACACGGGCGCCGAGGCACTGCAGCAGCTTCGAACGCAGCCGATCGACATGGTCATAGCGGACATGATGCTGCCGGACATGAACGGATTGGATCTGCTCAAAGAGAAGCATAGCCTGCCGTATCTGCGCGACATTCCAGTGCTGTGTTGCACCTCTCAGGCCGATATCGAGACGGTGGAAGCTGCGCTTGGATTTGGAGCGATTGACTTTGTGAGGAAGCCGATCGCGGTCGAGTTCTTTGCCGGCCGGATCAATCGCGCGATGGAGCGGTCCCCCGTGCGCTGGGAATCGTGGCGCGACATGACCAAGCGCTTGCGTTTCCACAGTCGCACAATCCAGCCGATGTTGGCGATCGCTCAACAGGTATTGCATGACTTGGATGATGCGCTCGCTCAGGCGCAGGTTGGGCCGGTTGACGTCTTGTCGCTCAACTCCCTGGTGACTCGCGCTCGCGGCGCAGCGCTCAACGTCGGTGCGGTTCGTACGGTGCAGCAGATCGACAAGCTCTGGAAGGGAGAAGGCGCCGCTGAGGATATCGAGCATCTTCGCGCTGCGATGGTGGTCGAGCTCGCGGCGTTCGACGACGCCATTCGGAGTCGGTCGACGCACGCAGAGACAGCAGCGCCGGGCGCCCCGGCACAGGCCTCGCCAGAGGAGCAGCCCAAGGAAGAGGGCCCTCCCCAGGAAGAGGGCCCTCCCCAGGAGGGGCAGGTGGCTGAAGAGCAGACGCGTGAGGAACCGCAGGCGGCCACTACCGGCAGTGTGTAGCACCGTTCTCCTCGCCGCTACGAACAGAGTTAAGAGGGGCATTCTCGCGTTTATATTGCGGAATGCCCCTTGTCGCTTTCTCCTCTTTGCCGGACGACGCACGGGTCTGGGTCTTCGGAAGCGCAGACGAGTTGTCACCGGTGTCAGAGACCACGCTCCTTGCCGCTGTTGACGATTATCTGGGCGATTGGCGCGCACATGGAACGCCGCTCACTGTGGGTCGCGAGTTGCGTGACGCGCGGTTTCTCGCTGTAGGCGTGGATCAACGTGACGAGAACGCATCCGGCTGTTCACTGGACGCGCTGTTCAGGGTGCTCCAGCGGTTGGAGCCGCTGATCGGCTCGTCGTTTCTTGGAAATGCGCGCGTGTATTTCAGGACTCGAGACGGTTCCATTCACGTGACCGATCGGGCCGGCTTCGCCGCTATGGCGCAGGGCGGGTTGATCGGCTCCGATAATCGAGTGTTTGATCTGAGCGTGCAAACTGCCGGAGAATGGCGGAGGCGGTTCGAGACGACAGCGGCGAATACGTGGCACCATGCTCTGCTTCCTGTAGCGGTATAGGTTAGCCGCGGAACGACGGCCCGGTTACCGGATGGCGCGACTGTTACCGCCGCGGGCGTCGGGGAGTAGATTTTCGGACCATCTTCCTCGAGAGGGCCGCCATGACCAAGTCAACCCGACGTCACGCCCGTTTGTTGCTGGTTGCGAGTGTTGGATTAATCGCGGGCTGCGCGACCGGCGCACCAGTAAACGGTGGGATGTCTGCGGGGCCATCGATTGAAGGTGGTGGCGCGCGCGGCGATCCGTTGTCAGGCGTTGCCGAGTTCAAGGTTGCGCAACGGGCCACCGTAGCTGTTCCGATTGCGGAGGCGTGGACTCGGTTGGCAAAGGCCTACTCCGATCTGGGCGTTCCGCTGACGACGGTTACCCCCACAGCAGACATCCTTGGAAACGAGGGAATGAAACGGAGTCATACCCTCGGGAATGAGCGGCTCTCCTCGATGCTCGATTGTGGAACCGGTGGTGGCGGCGCGAACGCGGACATTTACTCCGTCAACATGAGCGTCGTATCGCGGCTTCAGGCTCGCACCGACAGCACGACGGAAGTCGCGACGATGGTACAAGCAACCGCTGCGCCGATGAGTTTCGGTAATCCTCCGGTTGTGTGCAGCACGACGGGATGGCTCGAGGGAATGATCTCGGCGGCGGTTGGGCGAGGCGCGTCCAGCAAGTAATTGTGACGTTGGAGCGGCGGGCTGCCGAGTGCCGGCCGTCGCCGCGCGTGCTGGCCGCGTATATTGCGGTAGGACTACATGGATTCCTATACATTCTCGCTCGTGCTTGGTGGTGCTGGTCTTGTCGCCATGGCGGCGACGGGACTCGCGCATTCAGGATCTCATCCGGGGTCCGGCGCTCAAGCGCACTCCAGCGGCCATGGCTCGTCGGGCCACAATGCAGGGCCGGCCCACGGGCATTCTGGAAGTAACGGCACCCACGCGCAGCATGGCCATCCTTCCGAGCTTCATGTCTCCGGTCGCGCGACGATCCACCAGACGGGGGGGTTGAAGTCCACCCTGCTTTCGCTCGCATCTCCGCGACTGCTCTTCAGTTTGCTGGTTGGGTTCGGGCTGACCGGGGTTGTGCTTCGCCCGTTTCTCAGCGGAATTGTACTGCTTGCAATTTCGATGCTGGGGGCGACCATATTCGAGCGAGCGCTCGTGGCGCCACTGTGGCGTTTTCTGTTCAGGTTCGCGTCCAACCCGGCGACTACGCTCGAAGACAGCTTGATGAGCGAGGCACGAGCCGCCAGCGGTTTTGACGGCAATGGTCAGGGATTGGTAGCAGTCGAGGTGGACGGCCAGATCGTTCAATGCCTCGGTACGCTACGTCCTGACGACTTCGCACTCGGCGTGCGTGTTCGTGCGGGCGATGTACTGCGTGTGGAGGACGTGGACGCGGCGCGCAGTCGTTGCACTGTTTCATTCGTTGGCCACGGCGACGTGTAGCGACGCGGCAATCAAACAATTCAATAATCATAAGACCATGCAATCCCTGCTGCTCATAGTCGGCGTCATATTCGTCATTCTGATTCTGATTCCCACAATCGTCGCTTCGTTTCTGCGCAACGTCGAGGCTGGAACGATACGGTTGGTTAGCTGGACCGGAGGCGGGACGGTGATTTACCGCGGGCCGGGGAAGTCGAAAGAGATCCCGCTGTTGACCACTGGGACGACACTCTCTAGCAAGGTGATAAATGTCGATCTCGACATCACCGATCAGACAGCGGACGTTGATGACAACGGTCATCCGCAGCCGATCAAGGTGCGCGTCCTTGCGAGCGCGATCGTGTCGGTGGGTGAAACGGATGCGATGATCAAGACTGCTGCAAACCGATTCTTCGCGAAGCCGGAGCCAGATCAGATGAGCACGATTACAGATTTGCTCTCGAGTTCAGGCCGACGCGCGATCAACTTGCTGACGCACGACCAACTGTTCTCGGCCAAGACTGCGCCACGCGCACTTCCGACCCAGGCGTCGGCCGATTTCGGCAGCGCCGCAATGGCGCTCTCGGCGGTATCACCTGCGACGACCATGGCTGCGGTTCAGGTGGCAGATGACGACGACGATCCGCTCGCGGTGATCATCCGCAAGGCGTGCTCGCGCGAGCTGACGGATCTTGGGTTGGGTTTCAACTCGCTCAACATCAAGGTGGTACAGTCCGAGGTCGCTGATGCGCGTCGCAGGCAATCTGCGGCGGAAGCGCAGGCGAACGCCGACATTGTCTCGGCGCAACAGGCACGTCGCTCCAAGGAAGCGCAACTGGATGCGGAACGCGCAATCTCGGACAAGCAGCGCGAATTGGAGCAGACCAAGGCATCCAACGCTGCATTGATTGCACAGGCTGAAGCGCTCAAGCAGGACGCGCTCGCAGTGCAGCGCACCTCGGAGCTCGAGGCGACGCAGATTGCACAGGCTCGCGCCGATGCGGAGCGCGTTAAGATCGAGGCCGAGGCGGCCGCGGACGCGGAAGCGATTCGGATAACGCGTGTCGCAACGGCCAACGCAGAAAGCATTGCGAAGGTAAACGCGGCGATTCAGGCTGGAGGGGAGAGCTACTTTCGGTATCGCCAGATAGAGCTACTCCCGCAAATTGCGCCGGTAATAGCAAGTGCGCTGGCAGAGGCTCGACTCATTAATATCTCGAACGACGGCACGAGTGCCGCTGAGGGAGCGACTAACAACATCACGAGCGTGATACAGACTGTTCTGGCAGCGCAGCTCGTGTCGAAGAGCGGAATCGGCGAGGGGAAATAGATTTGGAGGCTTCGCGGCACGTGTCAGGTGAGCGTGTTTCTGATGAAATAGAGCGTGTTCTGAAGCGTTTCCGCGCGATGGACCGGGCAGACAAGATGCAGGCGCTGGTACAGTATTCGCGGAAACTCGAGCCGGTGCCTGAGCGTTACGACACTGCGGACCGGGCCGCGTTCACCGTTCCAGAGTGCCAGACTCGAGTTGACATATTTCCGGAAGTGCACGATGGCAAGATGCACTTCTATGCCGACGTGAACGTGCGCCAGTCTCCCACTGTCGCGGCGGTGCTAGCTGTCGTGTTCGCGGCGGTCAACGATGAACCGCCGGCGGTAACTCTCTCGATTCCGCCGGATTTTGTACGGATGCTAATGGAAGGAATGGGCCTGCATGCTCGTGAGCTCGGGCTCAACGCGATGATTGCGCGACTGAAGCGTGCTGCGGTGGCTGCGGTGGCTGCGGCCGCCAGCGCGGGGTAGCAATCGCGAGAGTCGGTCGAGAGTTATGGCGCTGGTGCCATCTGTGCTGTTTCGGCGAGCCCGCCAGTCTTCTCCTTCACGGCTGCGTCCAGTTGCACACCAAGGCGGATGCCTTCGGCGCGCAACCGGCGCATTATCTCTAGCATTACGGCCTGCTGTGCATCCACGTAGACCTGATAGGATGGATCCGTAAGGAAATACGCGGTCTCGAAGTCGATGGTTGAATCGCCTATGGCAGTCATCGTGGAACGAACAAAGCGTGTGTTGGGGATTCCTTCGACTACTTCGCGCATGATTCTCGGTATGCGTGCGAGGCTATCGGGGGCGGTGCTTCCCGCAACACGCGTAGTTAAAAGTGCGCGTCGCTCATCCATTCGTCCAAAATTGCGAATGCGGCCCTTGAGTAGGTCACTGTTGCCGAAGACGATCTGCTCGCCAGTGTCAGACCGAACGCGCGTTGACTTGAGTCCGATGTGCTCGACCTTCCCTGAGAACGCGTCAACCTGAATCGCGTCTCCGATTACGAATGGCTTGTCAGTAACTATCGACATGGCGGCGAACAGATCGCTCAGAATGTTCTGAAGGGCGAAGGCGATTGCGATACCGCCGACACCAAGACCGGCTATTAACGCAGTCACGTTCTGGTGAAGTCCTTCCTCGAGTGTCAGCACGCTGAGAAGGACCCACAGCACGACCTTGATCAGGATAGAGATTGCCTGAATCGTCGTGGCGCTGGCGCGGTCGCGATTGTGTCGCTCGATGTACGATTGGGACCAGTAAGTGACCAGCGCGTTGGACCAAATGCCCACTTGGAAGAACAGCGCTAGGATTGCGACGTACTCGAACGCTCGGTCGATCCGCGTTTCGTACCGCGCAGGGAAATCGACGAATTGTGGAACGAGCCACGCTGCCAGGAAGACTACAAAGAGCAGTCCCGTGCGCCTGAGTAGCTGCTTTGCGATGGGAGAGATCGGCATGGCCCTAAAGCTAAAGCACTTTCCTTGTTGCGGCGCTATGCCGTTCGGCGCCGTCCCCATTCGGCGAGCTGATCGCACGCATCGCAGTTGCCGCAGGCCCAGCCAGGCTCCATCGCTTCTCCGAAATGGTCTAAGATGAACCGCGTGCGGCAGCCGGCGGTCTGGCAGAAGTGAACTATCGTACTGAGTTGAGCCTGATCGCGGGCTCGGCGCTCTTCGTAGTCGGCGAGATCGGCGCTCAGATCGATCGAAGTAAGATTGTCGCGCATTCGTTGCCAGTTATTGCCCCGATGCTCGCGCGCCAGCCCGTGCCTTTTCAGGAGCGTGAGGACGATCTTTACCTTTCTGCGCGCGACTTCTGTTGCATCCGCGAGGTCGGCGAGCGGTGCGAGCGCGTCGGGCGGATACTTCTCCAGGGCGATGGCGACACGTGCAGCTTCTGAGACTTCCGGGTATTTGCCACCCAGGAAGTACGACTGAATGCGCTTGTCTTCCACGCGATACAACAGCGTGCACGTTGCCGGTGCGCCGTCGCGGCCAGCGCGACCGGCTTCCTGGTAATACGATTCGATGGAGCCCGGGAAGTGATAGTGAACGACGAATCGCATGTCCGGCTTGTCGACTCCCAATCCAAACGCATTGGTAGCCACTATCGCCTTGAGCTGACCATTCATGAACTGATCCTGGGTATCGCGCCGGTCCGCGGCTGCCAGCCTGCCATGGTAAAGTCCAATGCGATGCTCACCGTCGAACTTTTCGACTAGTTGGGTGTGTAGCCTCGCAGCTTCCTTTACGGTGGCGGCATAAATGACACCCGATCCAGGCGTATCGCGCAGTATGTTCTCGACAACTGCGTCCTTGAGACTGTCATTTACGGTACGAACCACCTCGAAACGGAGATTGGGACGCGCAAAACCGGTGACCGTCACGTACGGATCGTGCATCCCCAACTGCCGGATGATGTCATCACGAACTGTCTTTGTCGCCGTAGCCGTGACCGCGAGGATTGGTGGTCGCCCTAGGCGCTCGGCGATGGAGCCGAGTGTCAGGTAGTCGGGCCGGAAGTCGTGTCCCCATTGCGACACACAATGGGCTTCGTCGACGACGAACAGCGAGATCTCGCGCTGAAGCAGTTGCTCAAAAAAATCGCGATCCTTGAATCGCTCCGGCGTTACGTAGAGAATTTCGCCCTCTCCATCGGCGATCTGACGACGTACTTCCCGTGTTTCGGCCGACGACAGGTGCGAGTGGAGTGCTACGGAGTCGACGCCAAGGGCGTCCAGTTTGTCGTGTTGATCCTTCATCAGCGCGATTAGCGGACTCACAACTAGAGTGAGCCCGGCAGTCAACAGTGCTGGCAGTTGGTAGATGACAGACTTGCCGCTCCCTGTCGGCATCACGACAAGGGTGTCGCGTCCGGAAAGGAGCGCGTCAATCGGCTCCCATTGTCCGGCACGGAAGTCAGCATGGCCGAATCTTCGGGACAGCATGGAGCGTGCGGCCTGCCTGCCGGCTATCGTTTTTCGAGTCTTGGTTGGCATGCGGGCGTATCGCAAGGCATGAACCGTTCCGTAGGAACCGTGATGACGGGATCACCCCGGCTTGAGAGCGCCGTCACCTGACACGGGCATCGGGCCGCGAATCGTCGCGGGATGATCGCCGCCGGATGCCGAAAATGCCACGTGTACTTCCAATGTGCGCGTAAATGAGATAAATCGCAGCCAGGACTCTTCTACTATTGTCATACTCCTCGCATTCAGGTTATGGCTGGCCGCTCGACTGTTCGAACTGGACTCGCGATAGTTCTTGCCGTGGCGCTCGTGGCTCTGGTGGCATCCGACCCCGAGTACTACACGCATGAAACGGTGGCGGGTGACTACCTCAAGAAGATCGATGTGGGGGGACGCCATCGAGAGTATCTGTTGCACCTGCCGTCGGGATATGCGACAACGCGTCCCATGCCGCTATTGTTTGTATTCCATGGCAGCAGCGCAAGCGCATCCGTTATCGAGCGTGAGACTGCGTTCGATGAGATAGCGGACTCACTCGGCCTCATTGTGGTGTACCCAGAAGGGCTGCACCGCGGCTGGAATATTGGTGAATGTTGCCGTTATTCGTTCATGAAGCATGTAAGCGAAATCGCATTCGTCACTGCGTTACTCGATCATCTTGAAGTGGGCCTGAGCGTGGACCCGACACGTGTGTACGCCACGGGATATTCTGACGGAGGGACGCTGTCGTTCCTTCTCGGGTGTAGCCTCTCAACACGCATCACAGCGGTTGCAGCAGTGTCGGCGACGTTGTTCGATCCGCTTCCGGCGTGTCGTATCTCGAGGTCGGTACCCGTCGCGATAATTCATGGAACGGGCGATACGCACATTCCCTACGGGGGTCAACCTGGGGCCAAGGCGAGCGTCCGGGCGAAGCACCTGACGCTATCGTCGCCGCAGGTGGTGCAGTTCTGGGTTGATCGTAATCGATGCAGCGAGCCACCGCGAACGACCCGGGCGGGCAGAGTGGTGCGCAGCGTTTATGAATGCCCTGACTCCGCCAGCGTTCTGTTCTATTCCATAGTTGGCGGAGAGCACGGATGGCCCGGCGGCGGTCGCGGATGGATATTCAGTCCGCTTCCTCCGAACGATATGAACGCTACGGATTCAATAACTAGCTTCTTTTTGCGCCAACGGCTTTCACCGCACGCTCAGCACTAGTTGGCGCAGCGGTCATTCGTGCCGGCGTTCCGGTGACGCGTACGAGTACCAGTCACCCTGGGCGTGCTCAATACGGAGCAGAGCATCACCGTGGCCACTGGCAAGCTTGCAACCCTCGGGTGCGTCGACGTACCCGATATCGGTGCTATCCGACTCGGTTGCTCGAACGAATGTGCATTCGTGATACCGCGCGTCACGATACACTGCCTTGAACCCCGAACGCTGCAGCAGTCCGTGCAGCGCTACTATCCTTGAGGCGATGGCTGCGCGGCGATCCGCACTAGTCGCAGAGTCTGCGGCAGACGCCCTGACAACGGCTGGTGCGGGTCCCATGCGATAGATCGTGACAACTGAATCCAGCACGACGAAGCGTGGCTGGAACGCAGCCGTAACCGCAGACAGCGCGACTTGTGCCGTTGCGGAAATCTCGACTTCAACTACTGGCGCGCTGGGGATCCCGTGAACGAGCCATATCGCACGCCGGCCTACCGAGACACCTCGCCACGTTAAGACTGCGTCTCCAATGATCGAGGAGCCGGCGGCGCCGAGTCGCTGCACTGTAGTCTGGCCTCCTGGTCCTTCGTCGACAATCAAGAGTGCGCAGTCAGTCGGTTTGGACACCGAGTACAGGCTGGTCCACAGGTCGTACTGGTTGGGCCGGCCGCCGAGGTTGAGGGCGAACACACGGGGATGATCTGGAAGATTGAACGCGAGTTCGGATGCGTCCTGGTACCGGTCGGCGGCAATCCAGATTGCCTGGCATCCTCGCGCCGCTGACTGTGCTCGTTGCACAGAGCGCGCGAGATCGGACCAGCCGTACGCCTTGGATATGGGATCTCGACGGGGTGAAACTGGTATTGCGCGAACGGTAGCTTGCGCGGCGACGACCAGAATGCACGCTGCACCGATGGCCGATCCAGTGAGAAACCATGTGCGTCCGCGTCCGCCCAAGCGCATCGTCGCAAGCAGTGGCAGAGCCGCGACGAGCGCCGGAATGGGCCAGTTGGGCTCCACTGGGCGACGGAGTGCGCTGACCAAAAAGAACGCGATCGCCGTAGTTGCAACCACGGCAAACATGAACCGCCGCGGATCGGCGGTTCCTTTCAGCGCGCGCGCGACGGCGATTGTCGCCATGACGGCTATGATCGGCGATATGAGACCCAGTTGTCCGCCAACCAGAGTAAGCTCGCGTCCGACAATCGAGCCGTGCATCTGTCCAAGTCCATGATGCAACTGGAACGCGAATGATATCCACCCGTGGCTCGCGTTCCATATCAGTGTTGGTGTAAGGATGAGAAGCGCGATGACCGTGGCGGCGTACGGGCCGGGCTCGGCGAGTCGCGCACGCAGGTCACGTCGTGATACGAGTGCGAGAAAGACGCCAGTCGGAAGTAGCACGGACGTGTACTTGGAGCAGAATGCGACGCCGAGCGTCACTCCAGCGGCACACCACCAACCGAGTGACGCTCTGGAGCGGCGCGGTGAAGCGATCGCGCGTTCCAGCGAGGCGAGAGTCAGCGCGATTGCAGCCAGGAGTGGCGCGTCGGGAGTCGCGATGACGAATCCGACCAGCGCGACTGGGATAACAAGCATCATGAGCGCCACGCGAGCGCCTGGCTCGTCGATCGCGCCGCCGCCGCCGTTGTGGTGCGAGGTTGCCGCGTCCGCTGCTCCGAGGCGCTGCGACATTACAATCATCGCGAGTGATGCGATTGCACCTGTCAGAATCGCGCCGATACGAACGCCTAGCGGGTTCGTGCCGAGAATCGTAGTCCCGGCGCGAATCAGGAGTGCGATGGCTGGCGGATGATCGAAGTAGCCGGCCGCGAGATGGCGGCTCCATTCCCAGTAGTACGTCTCGTCGGGAAGCAGTGGAACCGTCGACGCAAGCACGAGGCGTACGATCGATGCGATGACTACAAGAGCGATTGCCAGCCTAGTGGTACGCATGGATTACTTCTTCAATACTCCCTGCAAGTCGCCTGAAATCAGCGATGCAATGTTTGCGAGTATCAGGGGTCGCGCGGCCCCGCCCGGGCTAG
Organism: Gemmatimonadota bacterium; assembly: GCA_041691775.1. Taxonomy (GTDB): domain Bacteria; phylum Gemmatimonadota; class Gemmatimonadetes; order Gemmatimonadales; family Gemmatimonadaceae; genus Fen-1247. Next base: position 327,397 of record JBEPUB010000003.1, on the reverse strand, counting down.
CCAGAAAGAGTGGTTCCCATTCCGGATAGAACCACTGCTTGAATTCGCGAATACCCTGGAAGTTGTAGAATCGCTCACCGTAACCTCGAACCGCTACCGCTATCTGATTCCAGCTCGGTGATCCCCGGTGCACGGTCAAGCCGCTGAGTGACGCCATGCCAAGATTGAACCGCGCGAATCCTTCGTTGCGGGCCCAGAGCATCATCTCGATCAGTACAAAGCGCATGATTCCGGCGGGTGCGTCTGCGGTATGGCGCATCAGATCCGCCTCGACTTCCGCCTTCTGACCCGACACCCACGCGTTGGCGAAAGCCATAAGGCGTCCGTTCTTGCGCACTACGGCGACCGGATAGCGAGACACGTAACTCTCTTCGAAGGCCCCCAGTGAGAACGATTTCTCTCGGGCCTTTTTTTGCTCCATCCATTCATCGGACACGGCGCGAAGCTGCGGAAGGATTGGCGCAAGGGCGTCCGGTTGTACCATCTCGAAGGTGAATCCGTCATCGATCATCTTGCGCCACACGCGGCGCAGATTTCGGCGATTGGATCCTTCGAGTGAAAAATCCGCGAGCGAGACGCGTGCTTCCTCGCCGAGTTTTACGACGTTCAATCCGTGATCCAAGTACAGGTAGAGCAGGGTGGGAGGGACCTTATAGAACACCGCCCAGCCACTGTTCTGGTCAGCGAGGCGAATGAAGGATCGGATCAGCTCGGCGGCCTCCCCCGGTGTAGAAATCGGATCGCCAAGCGCCACCCAACTGCGTCCGTGCACTCCAAACATTATGAAGCCCGTGCGGCTCTCGTTGAAGAGAAACGACTTGTCTCCAAGAAACGCGAGTTGCACCGCGGCCTGTGGATAGTTGGCCGCGATGAGGCGTGCATCGCTGATGTCTGCCTGCGTTGGCCGCGGAACTGGAGCTCGTGCCGTCCTTAGCAACCGCAGTACCGCAAACACAATCAGCGCCGCAAGTACCCCAGCACTCGCACGCAGGAAACGGGCTGCCTCGGCGTGGGTGGCGAATCGAAAGAATGTCTCGGTAGAGACGTGAAGATTGGCATATGATACGAGCCCGAGCGCGATCGAGCCGAGTGTCACGAGCAGGATCGCCGCGATCCAGGATGCGGAAAAGCGCTCTTCGACCAGCGAGCTTTTGCGGTAGAAATATTTCCGGCTGGGAACGAAGGTGATCAACATCAACGACAGTACAAGCGCTTGCTCGATGTCGAGCGCGCGGAGTAGCGAAAGAAAGATTCCCGCAACGAGCAGACCGATGGTGAGGTGATATGCAGCGTCCAGGCGCCGCTCGACTCCGCGGGCTAGAATGAGCAGCATGACACCCGCAAGATTGTCGATGAAGTGAGACACCTCGACTATTGGCAACGGAATCCATGCGCTGAGCCATTGCAGCCGGCCCGCGACCGCCGGTGTCGCGCCTGAGAACAGTAAAAGCGCGCCTGCCAGGAAGGTGATTATCGCGAGGAAGCGCGGAACCACCGCGGCCGTCCAGTCACCGCCCAGCCGTCGAAGCCGCTGAATCGGGGCGGTATGTTGGAAGAGAGCGATCGCGACGTAGCCTACTGCCAGGGCTCCGGTGAAGCCAATGACGTAGTGATGGTGCGGTGTAATCGATGAAGGCACTGTCACTCGCGGGCGGGGATGCGTAACGTCACGACACGAAAATATATGACTGATTCAACTCTCGACCTCTATTCGACCACCGCGCCCGGGCTTGAGCACGTCACAGCGGCAGAGCTGGTGGCGCTGGGTATCGTGCCAAACGGCGAATCGCGTGGCGGCCTCGCGTGGCGCGGAAACGCTCGCGATCTGTACAGTGCCAATCTATGGCTCCGCACCGCCACGAGGGTGTTGGTGCGAGTATCCAGCTTCCATGCTGGCTCGTTCGCCGAACTGGAACGACGGGCTAAGCGCGTACCATGGGGGCGCTTCGTGCGTGCACGTGATCGCGTGCGATTCAGGGTGACGTGTCACAAGTCGGCGCTGTATCACAGTGACGCCGTTGCACAGCGTCTTGCGGAAAGCGCGTCCGCCGCGACGGGCTGCGCCGCCCTAGGCGACGCCGAAGCTGAGGAGGATCATGAAGGGACGGCCGGCGAGCAGCTGTTCGTCGTTCGGATCGACCACGATACACTTACCCTGAGTGCCGACAGCTCCGGCGTGTTGCTGCACAAGCGCGGTTACCGCCAGGCGTCGGCAAAGGCGCCAATGCGGGAAACGCTTGCCGCGGCGATGTTGCTGACGAGCGGATGGGATCCGAGCCGCCCGCTGCTGGATCCCATGTGCGGCTCAGGAACCATACCGATCGAGGCAGCGCTGATCGCAAGGAAGATCGCACCCGGTATCCATCGTGAATTTCGATTTGAGCGGTGGCCGGGATTCGATCGCGACACATGGAGCGGGCTTCGGGATGAAGCGTTGGCGGGCGTGCTCGATCGTGCACCTTCGTGCATCGTTGCGGCTGATCGGGATCCGGGGGCGGTGACTGCCTCGGAGTCCAACGCGGACCGGGCAGGCGTGAGCGCCGACTTGCAAATTCTACAGCGACCGCTCGCCGCTTCCCACCCCGGCAACGCCGCGGCTGGTTGGCTGATCACCAATCCACCGTACGGTGTTCGCGTTGGTACGGACGTTCGGAACCTTTATGCCAAAGTTGGCCTGCTCGTTCGCGGTGAGTTTCGAGGATGGCATCTGGGCATCCTTACCGCATCGTCGGAGTTGGAGCGACAAGTCGGAATTCGACTCGAACGATTGTTCGAGACAAAAAATGGAGGAATTCCTATTCGGTTTATGATTGGGACTGGCAAATGACTAGCGTTCTAAACAAATGATCCGAACAATGAACCCCTGAACGGAACAGGGTGTATGCATTAATTCTGGGCGAGGGCCTGTAAGAAAACTGGTGATTCCGCTGAGATTGTTTCAGCCTCACTGGCACAGTCTCTGCCCTTGGGGAACGTGTTAGAGGCAATCATGCCATCGCTTTCGTAGGAGTTTGCATTATGAAGCCTATTTCCCGTCTTGCAGTTTTGCCTTTCGTCCTCCTGGCCTTCGGGTGCAAGGGGAATGATTCCAAGGCAACTGACGCCGCGTTAAACAGCGATCTGTCGCTGGCCTCTCAGGCCAATCCGACGACCGCCGCGGACAGCGTCTCTGCGATCGAACGCGCGCGGGTCAATGCTCAGGCTGCCAGGAATGGAACGGCTGCGCCGGCGACCGTGACGCATCGGACAGTTGTTCATCACGTCTACCAGAGCAGCGGAGCCACGGCCGCTCGCGCACCTGCAACCCACGTAGAGAAAAACACCAACCGTGACGCAGCTATCGGGGCTGGCGCAGGTGCGATTCTGGGCGCCGTGACCAGCAAAAATAAAGTGAGGGGTGGCGTGATTGGTGGTATCGCCGGCGGAATTCTGGGCGGTGTCATAGGGAACAATGTGGACAAAAAGAAGGTACCCAACCCCTAGATCGGGGCTGGCGTTATCATCCGGTTGTTACCGGTGGAGGGCGGCTCTGAGCCGCCCTTTTTTTCGTCCAGGATCTTTTCGTCAAGCGGTCCCTCTTTCGAACGAGTCCGCCGTATCGCATCATTCTTCAGTTCCTCCCAAAGCCCCATATTTTGAGCCAATTGTACGTTGTGTGTGTCGCACGCCACGAATATCTCGCTGGTCACATCGCTCGATTTTTTGAGAGTGTTGAGTCGAGGACGGTAGGCGTCGTTGGGGTGCAGGGTGCGGTGGAAGTAACCCGTTCGTGCGCACCGAACGTCGTGGTTTGCGAGTATGAGCTGCTCACCGCGCAGCCTCTCGACGAATGGGAATCAGACGAAATGCTGCGCGACACGCCGATCGTGGCGGTGAGCCTGACGAGGCGGTCGAACGAGCTAGTTCCGTTGGACTGCAATGGAATCGCGGGATTTCTGTATCTGCCCACGTTGAGCCGGGACGACGCTCTCAAGCTGTTGCGAGCCGCCGCGGCGCGACCGCGGTTCACGCCGGGCTCGACGAATTTCCCGACTCGGTCGCAATCGCTCACACGGGATACCCAGCGCTGACCTAAAGCGGACGTAGAGCGCACCAAAAGAACTGCAAGAATCGGTTACTTTGAGAACATGAGCAGCGAAGCCATAACGAGCGTCTTCAACGACGGCTACATCGCCGAAGCTTATGACGCGTTCAAGCGCGATCCAGCGTCAGTGGATGAATCCTGGCGCCAGTTCTTTCGGTTCGCCGAGGGTCTTGGTGGCAACTCGCCATCTGTGCAGGGTGGTGTGGGGGAAGGTGCATTGCGCACTGCCGCGGGCGCTGCGGCGCTTCTGGATGCCATCCGCGCATACGGACACCTGGCCGTGGGCATCGACCCACTGGGCAGCCCACCGGCTGGTTCCCCGGAGCTGAGCCCCGAAAATCACGGAGTCACGGATGCGCAGCTTGCGTCGATTCCCGGGAGTGCGCTTGGCACCGCGGACGCGACGGCGGCGGACGCGACGGCGCGCCTCCGTTCGTTGTACTCGTCCACGATGGGCTTCGAATTCGAGCATCTGGGGTCATTCACCGAGAGGCAATGGCTCCGCGACGCAGTGGAAGGCGGTGCGTACCAGCAGGATCTCACGACCGACGAGAAGAAGGCGATTCTTACGCGACTGACCGAAGTGGACGTACTGGAACGCTTCCTCGGGCGGGCGTATCAGGGTTACAAGCGTTTCTCCATTGAAGGGAGTGATGCGCTGGTCGTGATGTTGGACGAGATAATCGCGCTAGCCGCGCTTGGCGGTGCCCGTGAAGTTGCGATGGCGATGGCTCATCGCGGTCGCATCAACGTGCTGACTCATGTGTTGGGCAAGTCTTACGGGATGATTTTCGATGAATTCGATGGCAAGCATCCGGATGGTGCCGTCGATACAAGCGGCGATGTGAAGTACCACCAGGGTGCGGCGGGTACGCGCGAAATCGGCGGCCGCCAGATCGCGCTCACGCTGGTACCGAATCCGAGCCATCTCGAGTTCGTCAACGCGGTGCTTGAGGGCGTTGCGCGCGCCAGTCAGCGTGGCTCCGATGGGACCCATGACGAGTCGGCGGTCATTCCCGTTTGCGTTCATGGCGACGCCGCGTTCGTGGGTGAAGGAATCGTTGCGGAGACGATGAATCTGTCGCTGCTGGACGGATTTCGAACTGGTGGCACTGTCCACATCATCGTCAACAACCAGGTCGGTTTCACGACTGACCCACGCGACGCGCGTTCAACGAGGTATGCGAGCGATCCGGCCAAGGGCTACGACATTCCGATCATCCACGTGAACGGCGACGACGCTCTTGCATGCGTCCAGGCCGTGCGTCTCGCGATGGCATACCGCTCGACTTTCTACAAGGACGTGTTGATCGATCTCGTGAGCTATCGGCGGCACGGTCACAACGAGACCGACGAGCCAGCTTTCACACAGCCGATGCTTTACGCAAAAATTCGTGCGCACAAGACTCCACGCGAGGTGTGGGGAGCGCGGCTCGTGGCCGAGGGCACAATCGCCGCAGACGCGATGGATGCGATCGAGCGCGGTATAATGTCCAAGCTCGAGCAGATACAGGCTGGCGCCCGGTCGGCGGAGGCTTTGGCTCCCGCGGTAACGCAGGAAGATGCACCGGGCGCCGCAAACACCGCTGTAAGTGCGACCGAGCTGCAGGGTCTCAATGAGGCATTGCTGCGCTGGCCGGATGGTTTCAAGCCGAATAGCCGCGTGGCACGCACGCTCCTCCGTCGTCGCGACGCACTGGGAGACGCTGGCGGGATCGACTGGGGGCATGCCGAATCGCTCGCGCTGGGATCGCTTCTCCTTGACGGAACGTCGGTGCGACTTACAGGACAGGACGTAGAGCGCGGAACGTTTTCGCATCGCCAGGATGTGCTGCACGACGCGGATTCCGGCAACACCTACGTTCCTCTCAAGCATCTCGATTCCGCTAAGGGTCGAATCGACATCTATAACTCGCCATTGTCGGAAACAGCGGTGCTCGGTTTTGAGTACGGCTACAGCGTGACAGTCAGCGACACACTGGTCATGTGGGAGGCTCAATACGGCGACTTCGCGAACGTAGCACAGATCGTGGTCGATCAATTCATCTCGGCAGGCCGCGCGAAGTGGGGACAGGCGTCGTCGGTGACGCTGTTGCTGCCGCACGGGTACGAAGGTGGAGGCCCGGAGCATTCGAGCGCAAGGCTGGAGCGTTATCTACAGCTCTGTGCTGAGGGCAACATGCGCGTTGCGTATCCATCGACACCGGCGCAGTACTTCCACATACTGCGGCGCCAGGCGCGCAGCGCCGCTCGCCGCCCGCTGGTTCTAATGCAGCCCAAGAGTCTGCTGCGTCTGCCGGAAGCCGCATCGAAACTGAGCGACCTCACGTCAGGCTCCTTCCAGGCCGTGATTGACGATGCGGCTGTGGCGAGTCAACGTGAGAGCGTCAAGCGCATTGTATTCTGCACAGGAAAGATCTATTACGATCTCATCGACAAACGCAAGCGCGACGGAGGGACGGGGATCGCGCTCGTGCGCGTGGAGGAGCTGTATCCGTGGCCGCACGATGAAGTCGCGCAGATCGTGGATTCATATCCGGCGATCGAAGACGTGGTCTGGGCGCAAGAAGAGCCGAAAAATATGGGCGCCTGGACTTTTGTCTGGCCGCGCCTGCGCGTATCGACAGGAAATGCGATAACGGTGCGGTACATTGGCCGCGCAGAGCGGGCGAGTCCGGCCGAGGGATACGCGGAACCACACAAGACGGAGCAGGAACGAATCGTGTCTGAAGTGTTCACACTGCCTCAGCCCGCGCAGGGCGGCCGCACACGCGCAGCAGTACGTTGATCGTCGCCGCAACCACACGAGGAAACCGGGTCCTGATGTTAGCGAGCCTGGTTGCCCTCCCGTTCGGTGTGATGCCGCGCTTCCTGAATGCTCAGGAGCGCGGCATCGTTGCGTCTGCCGAGGCAAAGGCGGCGGCAGGAGTGCATACGCGGGTTCTGGTGATCGGGGCGCACCCGGATGACGAAGACACTCAGCTCATTGCGTGGCTTGCACGCGGCCACCGGGCGGAGACGGCGTATCTGTCGCTGACGCGTGGCGACGGCGGTCAGAATCTCATTGGCAACGAGCTTGGTGAAGCGCTGGGTGTGATTCGCACCGAGGAGCTTCTGGCGGCACGACGGATCGATGGTGCGCATCAGTATTTCACGCGGGCATACGATTTTGGATTTTCGAAAACGGCGGCGGAGAGTTTTTCGCACTGGCCCCGTGATTCCGTACTCGGCGACATGGTAAAAGTGGTTCGGGGCTTCAGGCCGCAAGTCATCGTATCGGTGTTCTCCGGAACGCCGCGCGACGGCCACGGACAGCACCAGGTCGCCGGAATCCTTTCTCGCGAGGTGTACGATGCGGCGGCGGATACAGTACGCTTCCCGTCGCGTAAATTCGGCGCACCGTGGACGGTACTCAAGTTCTATCGTGGCGCCCGCTTTTCGCGGGCGGATGGAACGATCTCGATGAATGTGGGTGAGTACGATCCCATACTCGGACTCACGTACTCGGAGATCGCCGCGGAGAGTCGCAGCCAGCACAAGTCACAAGGGTTCGGAACCGCGCCGCGAAAGGGCGTGGTAATGGATTACCTGCGCCGAGAAGCGACACGCGTCAATGAATCGACACCGGCGCAGTCGGAGCGGTCGATGTTCGCTGGCATCGACACAGCGCGCAACATGACGCAAGCCGATCGTGATCATGTCGCGCTCGCGGATGCTGGTGTAGATGTGGAGGCAATCGCGGAGCGCGCGCGAGTCGCGATCGGCGATAGTGTCGCCGTTCGGGTGGCAGTATATCGGCGTGGTGTGGAGGATAGCAGTTCACTCCATACGGTGTATGTGCATGGCGAGCAACTGACGCAGCCCTACTGGCTCGCGCGGCCCCGCACCGGGGATCTGTTTGCGTTCGCGTCGGATTCGATCTCGGACGATGCCCGGGAACAACAAGGGTGGATCCCGGTTACAGTTTCGTTGGCTGGGCTTGCACCGGTAGTGGTTCGCACGCCGGCGATCTATCGGTACGCTGATCCGGTGCGTGGCGAGGTGCAGCGCCCGTTAGCCACGGCGCCTGGTGTGTCGGTGACGTTCGCTCGCGATGTCGAGCTTGCGCGCGCCGGCACTCCGCTCGATCGCGCGTTTCAGGTTACGCTGCGCTCGTCCTGGCCCGTGGCGCACACAGTTCGAGTTGCGCTCGCTCTTCCAGCCGGAATGCAGGCGGATTCCGCCGAGCGCACGGTCACGTTGGACGCGGGCGCGACACGGACGCTGATTTTTCGCGCGACCGGACATCTCGGCGCGGGCGTGCACGTGATGCGCGCGGTAGTCGTTGACGGAGCCCGGCGCGACAGCATTGGCTTCATTCCCATCGAATATGATCACATCACGCCGGAGCGGATGTATCGCAGCGCGGATGTATCGATTCAGGCGGTGAATGTGATAGTACCGGCTCATGCCTCCATCGGCTACGTGCAGGGCGTAGGGGACAATGTTGCTGACGCGTTGCGCGATCTGGGAGTGTCGGTGCAACTGCTGGACCCAGCGACGTTACCGACGGCTGAGCTGTCGCGCTTTAGCACTATTGTCGTGGGCCCGCGTGCGTATCAGGCGAATCAGTTGCTGATTGACAACAACGCGTACCTCCTGAGCTATGTGCGTCGCGGTGGAAACCTCGTCGTGCAGTATGGCCAGAACGAGATGCAACGGCCTGGCGTGATGCCCTACCCGATTTCCCTGGGACGTCCCGCAGCTCGTGTCACCGACGAATTCGCACCAGTGACGATTATCGAGCCGCGGAATGCGCTGCTCGATTCACCAAACAAGATTACTAATGGCGATTTCGCAGGTTGGATCCAGGAGCGCGCCACTTACATGCCGAGCAGTTTCGACCCGCGCTACTCATCCATGCTTAAGATGAACGATCCTGGCGAGGAACCAAACAGCGCCGGGATTCTCACGGCCGCTGTTGGGAAGGGGCGCTACACGTACGTGACGCTGGCGCTCTTCCGTCAACTTCCCGCCGCTGTTCCGGGCGGCGCGCGCATATTCGCAAACCTTCTGCGGTGATGATACGCCGTCTGGCGGCGGCTGTCATCTGCGCGTGCGTCGCGGTGACACTCGGCTCGTGCGTGCACGATAATCGAACCGTACTCACGGTGTATTCGCCGCACGGGATCGACCTGCTCAAGTACTATGAGACGGAATTTGAGAAGGTATATCCGACGATAGATGTGCAGTGGGTAGACATGGGGTCCCAGGAAGTGCTTGACCGCATACGTGGGGAGGCGGTAAATCCGCAGGCTGACGTCTGGTTCGGCGCGCCATCCGAATCGTTCGAGCGGGCCGCGAAGGAGAACCTCTTGCAACCGTATCGCCCAAGCTGGGCAGCTGCTGTGCCGGAAGCGGCGCATGACGTACGCGACATGTGGTACGGTACCTACCTCACTCCAGAGGTGATAGCGTACAACGGCGATGCGATTCCTCGCGATAGTGCGCCGCAGGACTGGGATGATGTGCTGGACCCCAAATGGCGCGGAAAGGTGATAATTCGTGATCCTATAGCGTCGGGCACAATGCGCGCAATATTCGGTGCGATCATCGCCAAGAGTGTGACCGAGACTGGATCGCCACAACGAGGCTACGACTGGCTGCGCCGGCTCGACGCGAATACAAAAGAATACGTGCTCAATCCCACGATTCTGTATCAGAAGCTCAAGAGTAGGGAAGGGCTGATCACTCTGTGGGATATGCCTGACGTTGCAACGATGCGCGACCGCGTTGGAATTCCAATCGACTATACGATTCCGCGCAGCGGGACTCCGTTGTTAGTCGATGCGATAGCCATCGTGCGAGGAACGCAGCATCCTCGAGAGGCGAAGCTGTATTACGAGTTCGTTACGTCACAGCACGCCGAGCTCGAAGCGTCGCGCCGGTTCCTCCGGATCCCTGCACGCACTGACATACCGCAGGACTCGCTTCCCGCTTGGATCCGGTCCGCGATGCGTGAGATCAAGCCGATGCCCGTTGACAACGCGTTACTGGCCCAGCACCTGAACGAATGGATGAGATATTGGGACGCGCACATCAGGAACCGTAGTTGAGCGGCGCTAACGATGGGCTGGTGGTTGAAAACATCACCCGGACCTTCAATGGCCAGCGAGCGGTGGATCACGTTTCGTTCGAGGTACACCCTGGGGAATTAGTCGCGCTGGTCGGCGCGTCCGGATCGGGCAAGACGACGACGCTTCGGATGGTCGCCGGTTACGAGCAACCGGATGATGGCCGTGTCATGTTCGGGGGTCAGGACATTACCCGGTTGGGACCGTCGAAGCGTGGGTTCGGGATGGTGTTCCAGCACTATGCACTGTTCCCGCACATGTCGGTCGTCGACAACGTTGCGTTTGGACTCGAAGCGCGCGGTGTGGCGCGTGCGGAGCGCCGGCAGCGTGCGGGTGCTGCACTCGACCGCGTCGGGCTGGGTGGCAAGGGTGCACGCATGGTTCAGCAGCTTTCAGGCGGTGAGCAGCAACGCGTTGCGCTTGCGCGCGCGGCTGTCATCGACCCGCGATTGCTTTTGCTGGACGAGCCGCTTTCCAACCTGGACCCCACACTGAGGCAGAGCACACGCGACGAGTTGCGCACCACGCTCAAGGAGTCCAAAGCACCCGCACTTTTTGTGACGCACGATCAGGACGACGCATTCGCCATTGCGGACCGGGTTATTCTGTTGTCACTCGGCCGCGTGTTGCAGAGTGGATCTCCGGAGGACCTGTATGATCGCCCGGCGACGCGCGAGGTTGCGAAGTTCATTGGCCATGCAACGCTGATTCCGGCGCGACGCACGGGTGGGTCGGCGAGTGTGGCGATTGCTGGCGTAACGCACGCCGTGACACTGAGCTCGTTTGGCAGCGTTGCCGATGGCGCTGATGGTGCTGTCGTGCTGCGGCCGGAGGCAGTGGAGATCGCGCTCAGAGAGTCAGATGACCAATGGCCGGCCAGTGTGGTGGGCCGGCGGTTCGCGGGCGCACAGTTCGTGTACCGTGTGCGTCTGGAGGAGAATCTGGTGCTGGATGTTGCATCTCGGGACAGGATCGAGATCGGGCAGGCGCTGGGCGTGCGAGTTACGCGTCCGGTTCCCATGGTGCCGTGACGGTAAAACACTGGCTTGGCCGTCGCAATCGCGCCGAGCGTCTGGCGACGCTTGCAGCGCTTCCGTTGTTGCTCGTGCTTGTCTGGACGGTGGTCTATCCGAACATCGCGGTAATAATGGGCAGCTTCGGACACTGGCGCGAATTCGCAGAGTCGCCGTCGGATATGGAGGCTCTCAAGAACAGTCTCATCATTGCGGTTGCGTCCGTTGCGGCTTCGCTCGCGATCGGAGTTCCGCTCGCTTTTTTGCTTACCCGGTTCGATTTTCCCGGCCGCACACTTCTGCGCGCTGCTGCGCTGCTACCTGCAGCGTTGCCGCCGTTGGTGGGCGTGATATCGTTTCTGTTCCTGTATGGCGATACAGGAGTAATCACGCGGTTAACGCAGATTGTGTTGCGATTGCAGGAAGTACCGTGGCACCTTAACGGCATCGGTGCGATCATCTTCATTCACGCGTACACGATGTATGTGTACGTGTACCTGTTCGTGTCAGCTGGTCTCGAGCGATATGAATCATCGCTGGATGAAGCGGCAACAGGACTCGGCGCAGGGAGTTTCCGCCGACTGACGCGGATTACATTGCCGTTGCTCACGCCGGCGATAGCCGGATCCGCGCTGCTCGTATTCATGAGTGCACTTGGGTCGTTCTCTGCACCGTATGTGTTTGGTGGCGGGGTGCGCGTGTTGTCAACGCAGATTCTGAACTCCAAGCTCAATGATGCGATCGGCCTGGCGTATGCAGAGACAACTGTGCTTGCGATAAGCGCTGTTGCTGGCCTGCTACTGTTTCGCTGGCTGGAGGGCAAGCGAGCGTACGTCGCTGCCGGCAAGGGAGGTGCGAGCCGCCGGCCGGTGCACTCCCGATCGGCGCGTGTTGCGCTCGCTTGCGTTGCCGGGCTGATAGTGCTGGTGCTGGTGCTGCCGCACCTGATGATCGTGTTGGTGTCATTCGCCAAGGATGGAGCCTGGACAACCCAGGTTCTCCCGCCAGTGTACACGACTCACAACTACGCTGGGCTGTTCACTGAGAACCAGTTGTGGACGCCGATCCGGAACAGTATTGTCATGTCGGTTCTCGCGACAACGGCAAACGTTGTGTTCTGCGTGGCGGGCGCGTATCTGATAGTCACGCGCAAGTTCAGTGGACGACGGCTCCTCGAGACTCTCGTTGCGCTTCCATGGGCGATACCTGGAACCGCGGTTGCACTGGGACTGCTCGCAACGTTCAACAAGAACGACATCGCTGTTGGCAAGGTGCTGTTGGTCGGCACGTTCTGGATTCTGCCACTGGCGTACTTTGTGCGTGATATTCCGCTCGTATCCCAGGCAGTGGAGGGTTCCCTTCGGCAAATGGATCCATCATTGGAACCCGCAGCTCGCGGACTCGGCGCTTCATGGTGGCTGGCCGTGCGCCGTGTGGTGCTTCCGGCGGCTCGGCCAGGGATCGTAGCTGGAGCATTGCTCGCGTGCGTCACCGCTATCGGTGAGTTTGTAGCTAGCGTGGTCCTTTACACGCACGGGAACCGGCCGATATCCATCGAGATACTTGCGCAGCTCAGGTCATACGCATTTGGCACCGCGTCAGCGTACAGCGCATTGCTAATAGGATTGGTGCTTATCATGACCCTCGCCGCTCGTATCGCTGAATCACGGATGCAATGAGGAGCTAAGGTTGTAGGCAATGCAGAGGAGAATTCCCGATCCGCACGTGGTGATAGTTGGTAGTGGCTTTCGATGTGCCGTACGGATGCGCCTACGCGTACCTCACCTACCAGCGTGGCGCACGGCTAATCATGGAGACGGCGCGCTCAGTGGTGCAGCGATAACTAGTGTGCTTCGCTACGTTGCCGCTCGCCCGCACGTGACGCAGAACTTCCACGACGTATCCATCTCGGCGCCGCATGCCGGACAACGGCTGGTGCGCAGGTTTTCGCCGCAGTGCGGACAGTAGTTGGTCTCACGGCCTTCGGGTAACGTACCGCCGCAGAAGCGACAACCCGTTGGAACTTCGATAGAAGACAACGACTCGAGTAGAGTTGGGACGGGAGTGGTGGGCACCGACGGCGCCACAGTTGCGGGCGACATTGCATCGAAGGCGGCGACCGCGCTCTGGCCGGGCGTCATTTCGTGGTGGGACGAGACGCGCTGCATTCCTGATTCGGGCGTGCTCATTCCCGCGGCGATTGTTCCCGCAGCTGGAGTGAGCGCGGAGTCGGCAGCGGCAGTGAGCGTGAGGGAGGCATCGGCGTAGTCCTTGAACACTCCCGGATCGCCGGTGGGCGATGCTAACTCGCGGCGCAACGCCTCCTGCATCGCCGGCTCGGCTGTTACGTAGCCGCGCTCGCCAGAGAGAAGGCGTGCGATCGCCGTTTCGTAGTCGTCGTTGGTCTCGATCGCCAGCTCTCGACGATTGTGTCGGTACGGGACGATCTGTTCGTACAGCTCGCGAACGCTGAACGGGATCTTCAGATATTCGGGCCGGGTTGTGCGAACATTGTGGACCAACCGGCGGTGAAGGCGATCTAGATCGTCCATTCTCTGTGCTTTCCCTTGAAATTGTCGTGGCTTGGAAATGGTGCCACTGATTGCCTCATGACGCCAGTACCCCCACGCTCGCCAACCCACGAATCGAAGCCTGACGCAATCAATCCATTGGACGAATTCTGTGCCGCGGCCGCGCGGGTGGCCAGATCATTCGCGTACTCATTCTGCGGTTGCCCATTGTGACCGCGTACCCAGCGCCATTCGCAATGGTGGTCGCCAAGTGCGCGGAGCGCCTCCTTCCATAGCTCGAGGTTCTCGATAGGGCCGCTCTTGCGCTTCCATCCCTGCCTTGCCCAGCCGTGTACCCAAGTGGTCATTCCGTCAACGATGTAGCGCGAGTCGGTAGTGAAGACGACGGCGAAGCGCTTGTGCCTGGCTGAGATTCCGCGGAACGCTTCGATCACCGATCGGAGCGCCATGCGGTTATTCGTGGTAGAGGGCTCGCTTATCCAGTAATCCCAGCGCGCGATTTGGCCTGTGCTCGGAGCGCGCCACTCGACCAGCCCGCCGGCACCGCCGGCGTTATCGCCCTCGCGGCCGTTTCCGAGGCATGACTCGTCGGCATATACCGCGACTATCTCATCGGGGGTATCAGGCATCGACCACTTCGAAACCCTCAAGATCGTCGAGGTAGATGGTCATTCTATCGCCAGTGGCCGGCTGGACCGTCTCGATGGCTTCGCGACCGGCGCGCAAGCCGAGGGACTCCGGCCGGACCACGAACTCCGACCCGCGCCTGTACACGACGATCCGGCGTCCGTCGCTAATTGCGCGCTCCAGCAAGTTGTACTGTCTGGTCGAGAGTTGCATCTAACGATTCTAATCGCCTGTCGTCGTTCCGTGTCACGCGATTCAGGTCTACGTGAGGTTGCACGCTCAGCGGCGCGCGTTGCACCACGAGCTGACAAAGCGCGTGAGCACTCTCGTCGCGGCGTCCAGCTCCATGACAGGCACATATTCGGTGGCCGAATGGGCGAGCGCGATGTCACCGGGTCCGAAACAGATCGTGGGGATACCGGCTTCGTTGAGCAACGCCGAATCGGTCCATGCGCTGAGACCCTCGACGCGAGCGGGCAGACGTTCGCGGTCTAGAGCCTCGAGCATCTCCACCATGATCGGGGCGTCTCGCGAGACGTCGCTCGCGCTCTGTGACGTTATGAGCGACACATCGACATTGAGGTCTGGATGCGTATTGCGGACCATCGCCGTAGCGGCGGCCAGCTCGTCCAGGAAAGTGCGCGCGGTCTCCCCCGGAAGCGTGCGCCGCTCGATTTCAACGCTGCACAGATCGGGATAGGTCGAGAGTCCCGTCCCGCCGGAGATCATGGACATGTGAAGCGAGCCGCGTCCGAGAAGAGGATGGGTGCGTTGCTGCAGTGTCCGACGCTGTACGCGATCCAACTCTGCGATTATTAGTGCCGCGTGGGTGATTGCGTCGATGCCAAGATCGTATCGGCTTCCATGTGCTGCGCGACCGTGCACGTCGAGGCGAACCCACACGAAGCCACGATGAGCCGGGCAGAGCGCGAGTCGTGTAGGTTCGGTGATTATTGCCGCATCGGCGTGCACACCGGAGGCAATGAGTGCGCGCGTGCCGAGGCTCTCATACTCCTCATCGACTACGAGCGCGATTACGATCTCGCCATCGATACCGACTTTGATCGCGTCGCGGGCGGCGACACACATCGCCGCTATCCCGCCTTTCATGTCGGCGGATCCGCGGCCGTACATGTTGTCGTCGATGATTCTGGACGTGAACGGCGGGTGCGTCATTCCATCCACGCCAACTACGTCCATGTGGCCGTTCAGCATCAACGATCTCGATTCCGCGCTGGCGCGACCAGCGCGAGCCACAACGTTGAAGCGGTCGCCGGTCACTTCCTGGAGCTGGACGTGAAAGCCCCACGTCTCCAGAAGATGGGCCAGAAAAAGAGCAACATGGTGCTCGCCAGGAGCACCATGTACCAAGGACGGGTTACGAGAGTCGAACCCGATGAGCGTGGCCGTCAGCTCGGCCGCATTCATTTACGCTTGCTGGTCGCCTTCTTTGGTGTGGGCTTGACTGCCTTTTTGGGTGCAGCGTGGTCGCTCTTGTTGTCGCTTTTGTGGGCGGTTCTTGCGGCGGGCTTCTTGGCGATCGGCTTCGCTGCGGCGGCCTTTGGAGCTGGCACCGTCTTGGCCTTGGCTGGAGCCGCCGCGGGTTTCGCGGCAGCAACAGGCTTGGCGTCTACCTTGAGTTCCGGTTTGTGTGCCGTTGCGGCCACGGGAGCCGGCGCGGCCGCTGCGGGTGCACCGTGCGTCAGCGTTGGCGCTGGCGTTGCCACGGGCGAGGCTGCGGGCGAGGGTGAGGCTAAGGCCGCGACGACGGCCTTGGGCGCCGGCTCGGGCTCCGCAGGACGCGGCGGAGGGGCCGGACGGCCCACCTGGGCGTCTTCTGCCTGGCGGATCAACTTATCGGCTTCCTCCTGAGTCATCTGCCCGCGGCGGACCATATACTGGACCAGATCACGGGCACTCTCGAGCACGAAACCTGTAAGGCCGGCCGCGGCATTTACGACATCTTTCATCGCGGCGGCCATCTTGCTGCCAGCCTCGAGGCTAATTTCGTGAGCCTTGGCGGTCATCTCCGCCACGGTGTCCTTCACGTCGGCGCCGCGGTGCCCCGGGCTACGCTTTGGAGGGACGGGAGGAACTATTGTTAGAGGAGCCACCGGGGTCGCCGAATCTTCCGGCGTGACCTCAGGCGTCACTGAGTTATCTGCCATGAGCGGCTAGTTAGTTAGAAGGGGTGGAAGCCGCGCTAAGTATATGATTTTTCAACACTTTCGCAACCCACTGGCGCGATGGGGTGGCGTAGCTGCGCCCATTAGTGGATATTATGGCCGGAACAGGCGCATTCGGTGCCACGCAGGTAACCGCAGGTAACATCCGTGACCTCTGAGACCGGCCAGGTCGACCAAGCTGACCTCGACCAAGAGGTTATTCGACGCGTATTGAACGGGTCGCGAGACGCGTTCGAGCTGCTTATCGTCCGGTACAGCGATCCGCTTTACCGGCACGCTTTGGGGATGACGGGCAGTCCTGACGTAGCAGAAGACATTCTCCAGCAATCGTTCATCAAGGCCTATGCCCACCTCGGTGAGGTGCGGGGCCGATTCGATGCGTGGGTATTCCGCATAGTGGCAAACGCGTGCAAAGACTGGCTGAAGAACATTCGCCGCTCGCACGTCAGTTACGAAGAGGATGATCAACCGTCTTCATATTCGACGCCCGAAGAAGAGCTGGATCGCAATGAATTGCGGACAGATCTAGAAGTGGCGCTCGCCGCTCTTGCGCCATCTCTCCGCGAAGCATTCGTAATGAAGCACGTGGAAGGGCGGTCGTACGAGGAAATGGCGGAACTGTTGCGCACAACGGTTGGAGCACTCAAAATGCGCGTTCACAGAGCGCGAGAGGCACTCCAGCACTTGCTAGAGGGGAAATACGCGTGATGTACGACGACCTGAATACGCCTGAGGATCATTCCGATCGGGAGCTGGGTTACCAGCCATCGCGATCGAAGGCTAGCGAGCGCGGGAGATCGCCGGCACACCACCTGCCTGACCGCGAGGTCCCCGTTCCAAACAGCGGGGCTACCTCGGTGCTGCACCAATGGCTCGATGGTGACGTAAACGTGGCGGTGGTTCGCGCCAGCCAGGGAGGCAACGACGCCGTAGATCTGTGGACCAAGATCCATGACGAAGCCGAGACGCTGCGTAGCCGGACGACGCCTCTCTACGTTCACAAACGCATCATGGATTCGCTACCGGACGATACGTACCGCGGGCGTCAGCCCTGGTACAAGCGTTCGATCATGATGAATCCCGCTGCAATGATTGCGGCAGCGGTAGCACTGCTGGGCATCGGGGCAATCATCGCCCATGCGGTGTTCGGATAGGGTTTGGGCCTGTGGTTTGCTAGGCAGAGGGGTTGCGCACAATCGGGCGCGACACCCTCTGGAGGTAGACCATGAAGTACCGTTTGCTAGGCGCCTGTGCGGCCGTGTTTTGCTGCGCGGCGCCGGTTTTTGCGCAGGGCCTTTCACGCGTCGAGCTGCTTGGCTTGCAGCAGCAGCTCCGTGATGACGGTTGCGGCGTCACCCATATCACCGGCCGCATGGACGCCATGACGCGATCCGCAGTCAAGAAGTGTGAGAGCAAGTACAGTGGCGCGACAGACGCCAGGTCAATGCTTGCCGCCATGCACATCGGTTTCGAGAACGGTAATCCGGACCCGACGATGGCGATGGCCAATTCCGGGGGAATGAGCAGCACCATGACGGACAGCATGGGTCATCACATGCGGCGCGGCATGAAGCGCATGATGAAAGACAGCACTGGCCGCATGATGCGGCACGACCGAATGCGTGATAGCTCGACAATGAGCCACGATTCGTCTAATATGATGATGAAGCATAAGATGATGAAGAAGAACGGCATGATGTCGAAGCATGACACCACACCAGAAACCCACTAGCCCACGCACCTGAGAGCATTCACAGTGCTGGGGGCCGCGGTCATTGCCGCGGCCCTCGTTTTTGTTTCGACCCGCTCTCCAGGTCCAGGATTGGACCCGGACGCAATGGCGTACATGGGTGCCGCGACGTCGCTGGCCCACCAGGGGCGGATGCGAGTACCAACCGCCGAATGGAATCGGACGGATTCGACATCGACGCTTTCGCTGTGGCCGCCTGGTTATCCGGCGGCCATTGCTTTGCCCGTGTACTTCGGCGTGTCGCCGGTTCAGTCGGCGCGCTGGATAAACGTTGTTGCCGCGGCGGCCATAGCGATAACTATCGTGCTGATCGTGGCTGGTCCGCTCGGGATATGGGCCGGCGTGATAGCAGCGCTGATCGTATTCGCAACCCAGGCGGTGTTCGACACGCACATTTCGGTGTTGAGTGAGCCGTTGTTCATCGCGCTGATGTTGCTGCTGCTCGCGACGATGGTTTATGCGCGCGACCGATTGATGCTTCTGAGTGTGTTGGCGACGGCTGCCGTGATGGTACGCTATGCTGGCGCTGCGGCGCCCGCAGCTGCGGTTGCGTGGACGCTGCTAGATTCACGGCGCGACTGGCGAACACGAGTGCGTCACGGCTTCACCGTTGCTCTATTGCCCTTGATCGCGGTTGCGCTGTGGTTCGCGCGCACCGCTGTGGCGCCCGATCGCCATGCAACGCCAAAGCTGAATCTGTACGGTGGATGGGGCGCCACACTGATACAGGCTCGTGACACGCTCGCAGAATGGCTCGCTCCGTTGCTTTCGGATGGGACGCTCCAGCGATCGATTGCGTTGGTCGTGGCGATTGCGCTCGCCGGCTTCATCATCACTGCGGCGACCGATACTGCAGGCAACCGACTGCGACAGCTGCGCGTGAGCGGTGTCGCGACGATTCTGCGTGCTACTTCGTTGCTCGGCGCGTTCTACATTTTGGTGGTGTTGGCGGCGCGCGCGTTCGTTGGTGGCACGATTCCCATGGACTGGAGAATTCTCGCTCCGCTAATCGTGTTGATGGAGATTGCGGTAGTGACGGCGATCGGCTACTGGTGGCGCGCATATCATTTCCCGGTGCACGCCGCCATCGCAGTAGTGGCGCTGGTATGGTTCGCCGGTGCGGCTACGGTGACAGTTAACGATGCGGTTTACGCTGCGACCGAGGGAAGCGATTTCGCTGGCCTCGACTGGCGACAGTCTCCGTCGATTGCATGGGTACGCGAACATGCGTCGGGCCGGCCGATCTATTCCAACTGGCCGCCTGTTCTCTATTTCTACGCGAATCGCATTGCGCGCGAGCTCCCAGACAGCACGCATCCTGGAGACATCTGGCGGTTCGCGGAGCGCATCCGGAGGGATCACGGATATGTTGTTGGCTTCAATGAGCGAAGTCCGGACTTCGTGCAACCAGAGACACTCGCACATACGCTCGGGCTTCGACAGGTGGCGCGCTTGGCAGACGGAACTGTTTGGGCCGCGTCCGACTCGACTCTGCCAGACTCCGCCGCTATCGGTCCGGTAGCACCGCGACGCCCACGCTGATCGCGCCGTTCGGCGAGGGTCGCATGAAGAAGTTGGCGTAGTGTCTGTCGCGCGCGATGCGAAACGTTTGGATGGTCGCCACGCCAGCATAGATCAGCGATGCCTGCGTTTTGGTCAGCGATGATGTGCGCGCCATATAGGTGACGTCACTGTTGCCGGCGTTACGTCCTATTGTTGCATAGAAATACGCTGTCGCGATACCGCTGGCGAGGATCCCGCGCTCGAACGAACTTCTTCGAATGTGCGGAATATCCAGGATGGCTTCGTCCATGATCGCCTGCACGTTCAGGCCGGCACTGGAGAAGAGAAACTGTTTGTGTGGCTCGAGCGTCGCGTCGATTCCGGAATAGACGGTGGGCTTCCCGTGTTCGAGGCCGAGGTGAGGGTGTGCGCCCAGCGCGAGGGCCATCCCGATGTGCCCGGCCTCGTGCGCGACGATGCTTGTAGCGAATCCGGCCGCAAAGTTGCGCCAGTAGTGGGCAGGTGTAGTATGATTCGTCGAATCTGGCGTTGGGCAGGATGCGAGACATGCGCGGGGGAAGCCGCCGGCGTGCTGGCGTCCTGCAGTTGTGGTATCCTGGCCTAGGGCGGTACGCCAGGGTACGATCAGGAGCGTAGAGAGAGAGAGTAACCCACTCAAATATTTGGGGGCAAGGATCATGGATGGTACCAAGCGTCCTGAGCGGTTATCCGACATCGCGGTTCAGCGTGGATTGGGGTCACTTCCCGGTTGGGGCCGGAAGGGCGACGTGCTTTCGAAGGCTTTTCAGTTCGAGACTTTTCCAGATGGTATCGCGTTCGTATCGAGAGTAGCCGAGGCGGCGGAGACTGCACAGCATCATCCTGACATCGATATTCGTTATACGAAAGTTACCTGTATGTTGACGACTCACGACGCAGGCGGGATCACGCAGAAGGATCTCGACATGGCGAACGAGATTGAGTTCGCGGCGACGCGGTAGCCAGGAGTTGTCGTCATTCCCGCGAAAGCGGGGATCTCGTAAGATGCGCTGGCGACTCCGAAAGGGATTCCCGCTTTCGCTGGAATGACTGGGGAGACCGTGGGAATGACGGGGAGACGTCATGATGCAAGAACGGCGCGTCCGAGTGGGCGCGCCGTTCTTGTGATCTGGTGAAGAACTGCTAGCTGCGGCGACCGCCGCCGAGTATGCGGAGGATCGCGAGGAACATGTTGAGCAGGTCGAGATAGATCGCGACTGCCGCTACTACGTAGTCCTCGGGGCCGTACACGTTGCGCAGCCGCCATGTATCGAAGACGAGGAGGCCGCTGAAGATCAGCACTGTTCCGCCAGCGAGCCAGAGACTGGAGCTGGTGTTTCCGAAGAACATGTTGAGCACCGACGTCGCTATCAGGACCCAGAGTCCGACGACGAAGAAGCTTCCCCATGCGGAGAAATCGCGCCGGCTGACGAAAGCGTAGAGGGTGAGTATTCCGAACGCGCCCACGGTGATACCGGCAGCCTGGGTCACAAGGCCGGAATCCATTTTGCCATAGAATGAGATCGTCGGGCCGATCATCACACCCATCGCGAAGGCGAACAGCAAGACCATCGTGACGTTGAACGGAAACCGCGTGCGGGCGCCCTGAGCCGCGATGAGCGGGACAAACGCTGCGATCATCGTCAGGAAGGGATGGGATACCACTTCCTCCATGATCCACGCGTTCGACATCGCGTACGTGGCCCCGACGACTGTGACGAGGACGCTGACGAAAACCAGAGAATACGTGCGGCGGACGAGCTGCGCGCGTTCCACGCCGGTCCGGACCAGGCCGGAAGTGACGGGAAGTGAGAAACCCATCAGTGGCTCCAATTGAGGGAAGATGTTGCTACCAATATTACACCGCGTATTACACCGTGGCGCGGCTCTGGATTCGCTCGACCAGGGCCGGAAGCTCGGATATGTCGGTCAGGTAGTGGTCCGGATTGGCGATCTGGAGCTGATCCCGGGTAAACGGGCCCCAAAGTGCCGCGATCGAGACAACGCCCGCCGAGTTTCCGGAGTTTATGTCGTGCGGAGAGTCCCCGACAAAGACTGCCTCGCCGGCATCGTAGCCGAGCTGGCCCAGGGCCATCCTGACCGGGAACGGGTCTGGCTTGTGGAGAGAACAGGAGTCGCAGCCGACGGTGCTGGTCATGTACGGCGCGATGCCTGTGAGCTCGAGGGCCCGGTCCATCATTTCGTTGGACTTGCTGGTGACGATTCCCATTGGATGGCCGGCGGCAGCGAGGCTGCCGAGCACCTCGAGTGTGCCGGGAAAGGCGGTGGTGAGCCTGTCGTGTGCCGCTCGTTGAAAGGTACGGTAGCGGAGAGTGACCGCCTCGAGCTGCGCGTCGGACTCGCAAAATGCCTGGAGCTGCTTCCCCAGCGGTGTGCCGATACCGGCGACCCATTCCTGCTCAGTTGGGGCTCGGCCATTGAAGCCCTCGAACGCATGTCTCACGCTTGCAAGCAGGAGACCGATCGAGTCAATGAGCGTTCCATCAAGATCGAAAAGCACAGCGATCGGACGTGCGCGGGGCGAAATGTCCGTACCGGGTATTGTCGATTGGACCATAAGGCGAATGTAATGCATGGCGCCAGCGGATTTTCAAGCTCTCGGACGGTCGTTCTGCAAACCTCAGCCCGCTACTCACAGTGACAGCTAGAATACTGCTGCAGGGCAGCTCGCGTTTACACTGGCAACTCGTTACCGCGCAATCGTTTCGGCTGCGAAAAGGATGAGCGCCACGCAGCGAATTCCACTGTCGCATACGCGGTTGGATGGCGGGCGGGCGCAATCGACCAGATCAAGGATCGTGTTGACGGCGGCGTCATCCGGCGAATCGGCAAGGCTCTCCAGCGACCACTCTACGGCGAGCGGCAAAGGCGTGGCCGCGGCAATGCGGAGCCGCGTTGCGGTAGCCGCTGTTTGCGAGCGACGCGCGAAGCTCGTGTTGGCGGTCGCGGCGTCCGCGACACGGGCGAGCGAGCGTTGGGAGTCGCGGAAGACCGGTGCATTGACTGAACCGTCGGCGCCACCAACGGCCAGCCACGCGCAACGTTGCTCGTACCACGCGTTGGCGGCTCGCACAACGTTGGCAAGTCGCGCGGCGTCGAGTGAGTCCCCACCAGCGTCGTCAGCTACATCGACGGCTCCGGTTACTGCCGTGAGGCAGGGCGGATCGGTACTGATTCGACCAGACTCGTCACATGCGAGGAGCGTCGGCGTGCCGTCCACGAGCCATGATCCGAGCGCCGAGAACCGTGTGCCGTGCGCGACTGCCACTGGGGTGCCATGACGACTGCCCATTCGCGAGTCCGGGCCTCTCCATTTGTCGATGATTGCGCGGACGCGCTCACCGTGCTTGATCGTTTCCGGTGTGTCCGGTCGAGCCACGCGCTGGCCTATCGCCGAGCCGCCGAAGAGCTGGGCGGAGATGTCGGACTTGCGCGCGATAATCTCCAACTCGTGCAGAAACTGCTCGGCGCGTTGCGGCGGGGTTACGGAGTAGGAAACAACACGCTGATGCCGAGATCCGATTCGCGCGAGTCGGCCGATACGTTGTTCAAGTCGCGCAGCTGTCCATGGGAGATCGAGATTGATTAGGATCGACGCTTCCTGCAGGTTGACTCCTTCGCTTAGCAGATCAGTCGCGACGAGCAGGTTCACGTTAGCATGATCGTTGGCGACTCGCGTGGTGGTAGTGTTCGGAGCGAATTGTGCGAGTATCTCAGCGCGGTCCACGGGCCCGCTGGCGATCATAGCCCCGCGCGCAGTAAGCAGCCCGACGTGACCGTCGCGTTTCAGTGATTTGTACAACGCCTCGGCGGTTTCAGCGTAGCATGAGAACGCAATAATTTTCTGGTCCGGATGCGCCGCTCTGATTTCGCGAGTGAAGACGGCTAACGCGTCGTCGTCCAGCTCGCGTGCGAAGGCGAGCAACGCCGTGAGCGCGTGCACGTGTTGACGCAGCGCCGCGGCAAGGGCAACAAGTGGGGTTGTTGCCGGTAGGAGTAGCTCGGCGAAGGCGAGCTGGACCGCGTCTCCAGTATAGACCCACGCTGACAATTCGGCCGCTGTCGGATACCGGCCCGCGTCGAGCGACACAAGCAGGCCGTGCGATCGCGCTATCCGTCGCTTGAGCGCGCCGATCAATGCGGCATTGCTTGATGCCCACTGACGCACGAGGCCGAGTATCACTAACCGAGTAGCTACGCTTCCATCGCTCGGGGGCACCGGCGCCGGAAGGGCGAGGATCATGTCCAGCACCGTCTCGTCTGTGATTATCACGCGTGCTGGTGCGTGTACGACGACGGGAACGTGGCCGAGTTCGAGTCCGCCGGCGCTGTCGCGACGCACGATGATCTGAGCGAGGTCCCCGTTCGTCATTGCATAGGCGCGCGACCCCTTGAACAGTGCCGCTATGGCCGAGAGATCGTCGCGGGAGTTGTGAAGTGGCGTTGCGCTTAGAAGCAAAGCCGGTGTCAGCATGCACATCCTGGCGAGTGCTGCGTAACGGCGGGTGCAGGGGTTTCGAAAATGGTGCGCTTCGTCTACAATGAGGAGCGCGCGCTTGTGCTCGGCCGCACCACTCCTGCCGAGTGACTCGGCGGAGATGAATTCAGCGGCGAGGTGGGTTGCCGAGAGAGCCTCGCGCCACATCGGGGCGAGCGCCGCAGGGGCGACGATCGTGATAGAGTCGTATGCGTTGGCGAGAGCCAGTGCGACGTATGTCTTGCCGAGGCCAACGTCGTCGCACAGTAGTGCTCCACCGTGGCGGCACAGGGTTCGTTGAAGGCGCGCCACAGCCGACCGCTGATGTGGGTGAAGCGTGATATCACCAACGCGAAGCTGCGCTGGCTCGTCGCCGAGGAAACAGGATGCGATGGTGGCACGAGCGGTGGTGAGTGACACTCGCGCGAAGGCATCCGATTGCATTGCGTCAATCGTTTTTGCGAGCATGTGTCCACGCGAGTAGGGGATCCAGTGCTGACGCAGTCAACCCGTACGCGTCAAGTACAACCGCGTTGAGCTCACTCGCTGATGGGAGCTTACCGCACCGGGCACGACCCGCGACGGGCGCGAGCAATCGACGCGCACGGGGCCAGTCTATCGGAACAGGGAGCCTGGCGACTGTCCAGCCGAGGTAGCGGTGGTATCCGCCGCGTGCCGGCTCGGCGATTGCTGCGAGCCACGCCGCGGCGATATCGGAGTTGAGAATTGCGGCGAAAGCGAGAGCGTCGTCCCGCGTTGGGCAAGAAACGGAATAGCAAGTATTGAGGGGCACTGTTGTATCCCCGGCGTCGAGCACCGCGGCGCGAGGCGCGCGCCCGAAGTCGCCCCAGACGACGCGCGGCAGAATGCATCCAGCGCTATCGATGCGAAACAGCGACCACCAGCGGTCGGAGCGCGCATCGGTACGGCGCTCCAGGGCGCGCCTGGACCGAGTGAGCCAACGAAGTGCGTGCGGCGGTAGCTCGCGTATTGGTTGGCCGGTCGGATCGTGGGTCCAGATGATTCGTTCGTCATTGCCAGTGACCACCCACTGGGTAAGCGTCTCACCGCGCACGAGTGGACGAAGCAACGGCGTTTCGACCTCACCGCTACGATTTGCGGCAGAAATCGACGACAGTCCGGAATTAGTACCGGCGAGGTTTACCACGAACGCATCGTTGCAGCCGGTTTTGACGCCAAGATGCGGGCGTCCGAGAACGCTTTCGAAGAGCGGAATGCCAGCACGAGTCATCAAATCGAATGATTCACGTGCGTTGGGTGGGAGCAATAGCCAAGGACTGCCAGGGGTCGAGTCGAGCGAAAGGCAGCGTGTCCTGATGCTCCATCGCGGAAGTGCGGTTTGACGCTGCACGCCAACGTCTACAGTGGAGGTGTCGTTCGGGCACGTGCACGAGCCTGCGCGTTGGGTTGCGACGAGAATGGAGGGATAGACGGCGGCGTCGAATGAATCGGGCCCGTCAGAGTGATCTTCGATGATTCTGATGCGCGTGCGAGTAAGGATCAATTGACGTGCACCTCCTCCAGCGAGTGAGCGCCAGAGCTTTGCCGGAAGCAACAGGCCCAGGGTACCGTTTGGTGCGAGCAAATCCGTCGCCCGTTCCACGAACAGCGCGGCGAGGTCTACCTGTCCGGCAAAACCGCGACCGGCTTGAGCACCGCGTGCGCCGTCCGCCCACGCACCTGCCCGGAATACACTGAAATGTTCGCGGTACCGCGCGCGATCGTCTGGCGACATGTTGTGCACGCGTACCCAGGGCGGGTTGCCTATGATCGCGTCGAAGCCGCCCGTGTCGGCTATGTCTGAGAAGTGGGTAGGGTACGAGAACGCGGGAACTGCTCCGCGAAGTATGGATACGCGTCGGCGCTTGAGGCTGCGCATTCCGGAGCGAAGATCGAGGAGGCGGTCGCGGCTTCGCGGTTCAGGTGCTGTACGTGCGTCGAAGAGATCGCGCGATCTTGCGGCGCGTATGATCTCCCGGCGCGTGAAGCCCGCTGCTGTGATCGCGACGTCGATCGCGGCAATGGCCCGAGTGCGTTCGAAGCGATCGAGCTTGCGTCCAAGTGATACTTTCCGTTGTCCGCTGGAGCGAGCATACTGGTCGCGCAGCGCGGACACCGGACGCGGCATCGACGTGCTTGCAATCCCGTGTCTGAACGTATCGCCGTCGAGCGAGTTCCCAACTCTGATCTGACGATCCAGGTTGGGGAGCGGCGCGATGCGCATTGCGTCTCGCTCATCGCTTTCTATGACTGCCGACAGCCACAGCCTGAGCTCGCAGAGCCAGACGGCTGTCGGGCTGGAATCGACCCCGAAGATGGAGCGGGTGAGTACGGAGCGGCGTACGTCACACGGTGAGCGGGTGTCGCCGAGCGCGATGCGAAGCCGTGCGAGGCGTTCGAGTGCGTAGACGAGGAACGCACCCGAGCCGCAAGCGGGGTCAAGTATCGTGAGTGCGCTGACTCGTTCGAGGACTTGTGGGTCGGGGAGAATGGCAGACGGATCATCATGGAGAAATTGCTCCGCGTGATCGCGGGGAATGCCGTTGCGTTGGAGTGTCGTCGCAAGAGTGAGCAGCGTCACCCTTTCCACGAAGTGTTGGGGAGTGTAGAACACGCCGCCGCGCTTACGGTCGCCCGCCTCCATCAGCGATTCGAACACTTTACCGAGCATCTCTGGATCGATTGCCGCCTGGGACCACGTGGTAGCATCTTCCCGGGCCGTGAATCGATAGCGAACCAGTATATCGCCGAAGAGCGCGCCGATTGCGTCGTCGCTAAGACGCGAGTGCCGGTGGATGCGCTCAACCGCAGTTCGGGAGAAGAGGCCGCCGTTGAGAAATGGCACGCGTCCGAATACGCGTGCGCGTGGTGAGCGTTCGCTGACTCGTGTATTGAGAGTTCCGAAGAAAAGCGGCTCGAGCACACATCGCTGATAGTTACCTGTTGTTGCCATGCAATCGGCGAAGCCGTTCGCGAGAAAGCCAAAGTCGCCGTTGAGCCAGCCTTTCGTTTCGAGGAATGACAGGAACAACAGCCGACTTGTCGTGAGGAGCGCGATCTCGCGTGCGTCGGCGGACGGAATTTGCGGCGGGAGCGATTCCGCGAGTGCTCCAACAGCTCCGGTGAGCGCGTGAAAGAATCGCCGGGTAATTGCATCGCGACCGAGGATGTCGAGCCAGCGCATGTGGCGCATGGTATCACCGATGATCGCGCTCGTCGCTGACAGCGCGCACAGTGTCTCGGCGTCGCTATCAACTACGTGACCGCGCTCGGTGACCATCGTGACTACACGCGGAACCGAGCGGACGCGACTCCATGTCGCGATCGCAACGGAGCCGCTGGATTGTCGCATGGCAACGATGAGCCACAGCAGATGTGGCGCGCGCGCCGAGAGCTGGCGGATGACCGCAGCGATGGCGTCACGTACGCTGGCGTCATCCTCCAACTCGAGACACAGCGCGCGCAGGGCGCCATCTGCGGTGCTAACACGTGCGGACAGAACGGCGCTAGGGAATCCGAGCCTGTTCCGGGAGTCTGCATCCAGAGGCAGTGATCGATCGGCGAAGCCGAGCGCCGCGAGTAGCGCGTCGACTCCGCTGGGTTGGTATGTGCCGTCGATAATGCGAATGGCTTGAGCGAGCGAGTCCATTCAGCCACGGTACATGCGGGAGCAACAACGAGAGTGATCAGTGCTATGCCGGTACGATCATTTCTGTCGCCGTACCACCCACAGTACCCGGCTCCCTAGAGCTGACCTTTTCGCCATCGCAACACCGTGAGGCTTTCGCCATATTACACAGATCGCGCGCGCCGTAAGCCTCGTGCGCCGCGTATCCCCGGTCTCTCAAAACAGGTGTGCCGACGTGGCTGGATGGTTTGAACCCGACAACGGCGGCCAGGACCAATTCTGGGCAATTCTCGTTCGTTAGCTGGTAACCGTTCGTGACTCTCCTCCGTATCGCAACCACGCGCGACATCCCAGCGCTTCGCCCTCTCATCGAGTCCTCGGCGCGCGAATTGAGTGTCGGCTTCTACAGTCGTGAACAGATTGACGCGGTCGTCACGCATGTATTCGGTGTTGATACTCAACTCATCGCCGATGGTACCTACTACCTGATCGAGTCGGCGGACGGTCCCGTGGCGACCGGCGGCTGGAGCGCGCGCCAAAGTCTCTACGGCGGTGACCAGATGAAGGATGCGGAAGATCCGCGCCTCGATCCGGCTGTGGATTCTGCTCGGATTCGCGCGTTCTTCGTCCACCCGAAATGGGCACGACAGGGTCTCGCGCGGCGACTCTATGCCGAGTGCGCCCGCGCCGCATGGCATGCCGGCTTTCGTAGCTTTGAGTTGATCGCGACCGCGCCAGGCGAGCCGCTCTATGCAGCGCTCGGTTTTACCATTGTGGAACGCAGCGTGGCCCAGCTTCTTGGCGGTGTGTCTGTGCCTTTTGCCCACATGTGCAGACAGATCGCACCGCCGGTCGCTTAGCACCGGTGTCCGCCATTGTGATAACTTTCACATCCGCTAGCAGTGTCCCAATGTCCCGGTCAAGAGCGTCCCGATGCAGAAGAAGCGAGCGACCGCCCTCCAGCAGGAGTGGGGCGACAAGCCATGTGCGCATCCTGCGTTCGCGAAGGAGTACGACCTTGGGAAGCGCACCGGAAACTACGTCTGCACGCAGTGCGGAAAGACGCTGACATTCCGCGAAAAGGCCGAGCTCGTTGGGGTCAAGGCGCATGCGCCCGCTCCCGCGGTACCACTCTCAGGAGGCTATATGAGCAAAAAGTCGTCGCGTCAGATCCCGGATTTCTCACGCCAGTCCTCTCGCACGAAGACTCCAGGAACGCCGAACACCGTGCTCCCCACCAAATCGAAGTCTGTGAGCGCCACGCCTCCGCGCCCCAAGCCGCAAGCTGCGGCAGGCAAATCCGGACAGCGCGGAAAGTAGTTCCTGTAAGTGAGCGTGAGCCGTAGCATGACCGTGTAAACATTACATCGAGTGAGATATGCCCCGAACGCACGTTGAGCGGCACCGCACCGCGCACATCGGTTGGCTTCGCGCGGCAGTTCTTGGCGCGAATGACGGTCTCATCTCCACTGCGAGTCTCGTGGTTGGCGTGGCAGCCTCTGGTACGGGGCGCTCGGCGGTTCTGATTGCCGGCGTGGCGGGTCTGGTGGCCGGCTCGATGTCGATGGCGGCTGGAGAGTATGTCTCGGTGAGCTCGCAGGCCGATACCGAGGGCGCAGATCTTTCTCTGGAACGTCGCGAGTTGGCGGCGGATCCGAAAGGTGAACACGCCGAGTTGGCCGCGATCTACGTTGCGCGTGGCCTGTCGGCTGAGCTCGCGACGCAGGTGGCGGCACAGCTCATGGCCAAGGATGCGCTTGCAGCCCACGCGCGCGACGAGCTCGGGCTTTCCGACGCCACCACGGCGCGTCCGCTCCAGGCGGCGCTCGCTTCCGCGATAAGCTTCGCCGCAGGTGCCGTCCTGCCCGTTGTGATCGCCGCGGTAGCCACGGATTCGCTAGTGACGCGGCTGGTGATGGGTACTGCGCTCGTCTTGCTAGCAGTGTTGGGAGCAGTTGCCGCACGCGTAGGAGGAGCGTCGATCACGCGCGGTGCTCTCCGAGTCGCGTTCTGGGGCGCGCTTGCCATGGGCATTTCGGCGCTGGTAGGTCGGTTGTTTGGGGCAACGGTATAACGTTGATAACGGAGTCTTACCGACGAGCACTCTCGTACTCGCGCCCTTTCCACTCTACCATGCTTCCGCGACTGACGGCTGACAACGCGATGTACAGTGCGATAGCCGCTCCGAGCGGAAAGCACAGCGAGTACAAGACCGGCAGCCGCGCGGTTCGGTGGTAGCCCACCCAAGTCAGGAGCGTGACCCCGGTTGTTATCCCTCCCCACAGCCGGAGCGACGGCAAGTGAAGCACGAACGCGAGGAGAAGCAAAACCGGTGGCGCGAGTTGCATCAGAAATGGCAGAGGAACAAGCAACGCAGTAAGCGCGGCCGCGCGTTCGCCGAACGGCATCGAATGCCGTCCACCAGCATAGAGATTCTTGCGCCATCCGCCGATCAACTCCGATAGTGACGTGTACATGCGGGTGGATAGCTGATCCATCCCCATGACGAGCACCGTCTTCTTGCCGAGTTCGAAGTATCGTTGCGCAAGCATCAGATCCTCGGCTACGAATCCGCGCACTAATGCGTGACCGTCGAACTCGTCGTACGTCGTGCGCTCCACCATTAGATACTGCCCGTTGGCGATCTTCGCGGATGCGTGCTTCGCGCGGTTGACGATCTCAGTGCCTCCAAAGCGCGTCATCAACACGGTAAAGATTTGCATTTGAACCAGGCGTTCCCAGAAGGTCACCATCTCCTGGCGGCCCAGCACCGAATAAAAGTCGGCGCCCGTGCGACGCATTCCGTTGACCGAGCGAGCGACAAGATCGCTTGACGCCTGTGTGTCTGCGTCCACGAAGATCAAAATCTCGCCAGAGGCGGCGTTCGCGCCGTTCTGGCATGCCCACTGCTTGCCGAACCAGCCGGGTGGGAGATCCGGATTGTCGATGACAATGAGGCGCGGATTCTCAGCTGCCAGTGTGCGCGCGATTGTCGCGGTGTCATCGGTCGAATGATCGTTCACCATGACTACTCGGAGTCGTGGGTACGTGGACGCGAGAATTGACCGAAGACAGGCCACGATGTTGCGCGACTCGTTCCGTGCAGGGACGATCACCGTCACGCGCGGAGCATCGTGAGGTGGTTCGGCCGATTCGTCATCCAGGAATCTGGATTGCGTCATGCGAAGCGATGCAACTATCGGTGTAACGATCCATGGAATCGTCGCCGCGATCGCTATAGCGGTTTGGTGGTTCAGAAGCGGCACGCGCGAAAGATAGGGACGGAACGGCAGCCCGTCCGGAAAGCACGAGAGAGCGCCGACGCTGGCGCTCTCTCGTGAAGCTGGTCCGCGGTTAGTGCGTGTCCTTATTTCGGCCACCACCGGACTTGCCCGGCGACCCGGACGTCCCAGCCGGTTCGGGGCTGCCTGTCGGCGCGTTTTCGGACGCGTCCTTCGAGCGATCGGGTCGGTCGTTCTCGGAGTCAGTACCGGGGCGCCGGCTCGCGTGACGAGCGTCGAGTGAGTCGCGTTCGCTTTCGCGCACTTTCGAGCTCGGATTGCTAACTCGAGATCCGTCGCTGTACCCTGAATCCGCTCCGTAGCCGCCTTCCTCCCGGGCGCTTCCGGATGACTTCTCGCTCGAAGAATCTCTGCGGGCCTCATCTCGCGTGCCCTGCGAGCCGCCCATGCTCCGCTCTTTTCCCTGCATGGAACCCGACGAAGCATTCATCCCTGACTCCGATCCTGTGTTCGAACCAGGCTTATTGGAGCGGTGCTTCGGATCGTTACGATCGCGGTTATTCTTCTCACTTCCAGCCATAGGAGCCTCCTCCGTAAGTTTCGAAAGGCGTTCTCTGCTTACACGTGAACCGGCAACGCGTGTGCCAGACTACGGTGCTCCTACGGGCTATTCGATGCTTTCCTCCGACCAAATCCACGTGCCAATTCGCGCATTTTCACGCGTTCGAACGACAGGTCCAGGTGCACGCATCGCGCTTGTCGCGCCATCGGGCCCGCTGCATGGCAGCGCCGATGTGGACACGGCGCTCGCGAATGTTACTACCTTGGGTTGGGAAGCAACCGTCGCCGAACATGTGCTCGCGCGCTACAGCTACTTTGCCGCCACCGACGCCCATCGTATCGCCGACTTCAATGCCGCCCTGCGCGACGATTCAATAGATGCAATCTGGTGCCTGCGCGGCGGATACGGCGTGATGCGCATACTCGAGCATCTTGATTATGACGCGATGCGCCGGCATCCCAAGCCGATTATGGGATACTCCGATATCTCCGCGCTCCACGCGGCGGTGGGACGTGCATGTGAGGTCATTTCGTATCACTCGCCCAACGCGCGCACTGCGCTCACTCCGTTCGCGCGCGAATCGTTCGAGCGCGCGCTGCTCCGCGGCGGAGATCCGTGTGGTGCGGCGCCGGGAGCACGCACCATTCGCGCTGGTCGCGCGCGCGGCAGGCTCGCTGGCGGCAATCTGTCACTCTTATCGTCACTCGCGGGGACTCCGTATCTTCCGGATCTTGACGGCGCGATTCTCGTCATCGAAGACACCAACGAAGGGCTCTACAGAATTGACCGCATGCTTACGCAACTGTCGCTCGCAGGCGAGCTTTCCGGGCTCGCGGGCATAGCCTTCGGATATTGCACTCAGTGCGACGCGGATGAATCACCCGGCGACGCTCGCCAATCACGCACGCTCGACGACGTGCTTCTGGAGTTCGCAGACGCGCTTGGCATCCCATGCATCGCCGGGATACCCATGGGCCATGTCGATGATCAGTGGACCATCCCCCTCGGCGCTGTCGCAGCGCTCGACGCCGAAGCACTAACCCTTACCGTGGAAGAATCATGACCAAGAGTGGGAGTGAGCTGGTCGCAGAGGCCAAAGCGCGCGTGATCGAGATAGATGCGGCCAACGCGATCACGCAGAAGACACAAGGCGACACAGTGTTTCTCGACGTACGCGAACCGAACGAGTGGAATCTCGGGCACGTACCAGGCGCAGTTCATATTCCGCGTGGACAGCTCGAGGGTAAGGTCGAGGGTGTCGTGGGGCGGGAGAAGAACATCGTTGTGTATTGTGCCGGGGGATCTCGCTCGGCACTTGCTGCAGACACACTTCGACAGATGGGCTACGAGCACGTCTCGTCGCTCAGGGGCGGTTTTCGTGGGTGGGCCGAGGGGGGCGGCGACGTGGACGACTGAACGCGCCGCTGTTGTCGGCGACTCTGTAACGAAAACAAGAAACGGGTGCAACGTGAGTCGCACCCGTTTCTTCATGGCCACGCGGTACTAGAACAGGTTCGTGTCGCGCGCGTCATCGAGACGCTTATCGGCCTCATCTGCCGCGTTGCTTGCTTCGTCGCGCATACGCTGTTGCTCCATACCGCTTGCGCTCCGGTCATACGCATCGTTCGCGTATCCTCGCACTCTATCCCATTCGCCGTGCGTCTTACTCGCCGCAGCGGTCCACCCACGACTGAGATCGCCTTCGACTTCGTTGAATGGGCGACCGCTGTACTCCGGGTTCCGCGCAGCAAGATGGCCCAGCCGGTATGCAGGGCTCACTGACTCGAAATCGCGATCGGCCAAGCGATTGGGTGAGTTCTCATACTGGTTGCGGTACACAGCGTCGTCGCCGACGGTGTAGTCCTGCGCCGCTTCTGCAACCGCACGGCCCGCCCACCATCCTCCTATCGCGCCCGCGATTCCGCCAATGACAGTGCCAACCGGGCCGGCCAGCGAGCCGATCGCGGCTCCTACCACGACCCCGGATACACCGCCGGCCGCCTCGCCGACTTCGTCGCCCTTGGTGGTGGGATGGTCGCGATGGGAAATGTTGCCGTTGTTAGTGTCGTCCATGAATCCTCCGATGGGAATGGCGATTGGCCGCTCAGGGCGAGCGCCGCCGATGGCCTCATGAAGGGCAAGGTGGGTGCCAACTCGTGCGGTTTTGCCTTGACAGCGAATCGATTATCACGCCGATTCAATGCATGGCCACCGTACTTCACATCGGAACACAAGGCTGGAACTACTCAGCTTGGTCTGGTGTGTTTTATCCAGATGGCACGAGACCGGCAGATTTTCTTCCGACGTACGCTCGTGCGTTTACGACCGTCGAAATTGATTCGACCTTTTATGCGGTGCCGCCAGCTACAACGCTCCGTGGATGGTACGACCGCTCACCTTCGGGCTTCATATTCGCCCTCAAGTTCCCGCAGTCCGTAACGCATGAGGCGCGACTGCGCGATTCCGACGGAACCACGGAGCTCTTTTTCGACCGGGCTCGGGAACTCCGCGAGAAGCTCGGTCCAGTATTGGTGCAGCTAGGTCCCGACTTTGGGCCGGAGGAGCTTCCGTCGCTCGTTAATTTCGTTCCGCGGCTGCCACGCGACGTGCGCGTTGCAATCGAATTCCGCGCGCGTGGATGGATGACGCCGGGAGTGCTTGCCTTTCTGCGTGATTACGGCATTGCGGTAGCGCTGATTGACGGACAGTGGATCCCGCGGCGGTGGATGATCGAGCTTGTCGCGCGACCGACCGCTTCGTTTCACTACGTCCGCTGGATGGGTCCAAATAGAAACTTCGTCGATCACTCCCGCATTCAGGCGGACCGCTCGCGCGAGTTGGCGCGATGGGTTGAGGCGATCCAGAATGCTCCTCCGGGTGTCACCGACGTGTACGGCTACATGAGCAACTACTTTGCGGGCCACGCCCCACGGTCTGCCCGGGAGCTGGAAGAAATGCTCGGGCTGGAGTCCGTTGACCCGGAGATGCTGAGCGAGCAGATGCGCCTCTTCTGATGGCGCCGCAGAGGCACAGAGCAGCCACGCACCTGCGTACAGAACGTACCGACGCTAGCTTCGAATCATAATGAAACGACCTGTGCGCGACTATGTTCTTACCGTGCTCGCCGCTGGCTTTGTGGTGATGACTACATCGCTCGGATTCTGGCAATTGCGCCGGCTTGCGCAGCGGCGCGCGCAGAACGCGGAAGTAATCGCGCGTCTTGCCTTGCCGCCCATGCAGGTTCGCGAGCTAACGCACGATTCCGCCGCGCTGCACTATCATCGCGTGATCCTGAATGGAGCGTACGATTACGCTCATGAGTTCAAAGTCACGGATCGCACACGAAACGGATCTCCCGGTGTCAACATCATCACGCCACTGCGTGTCGCGGGGACTGACACCGTGGTGCTCGTGAATCGCGGTTGGGTGTATGCCCCCGACGCCGCGACTGTCGATCTGTCTGGCTGGCGCGAGTCTGATTCGCTTGTCGGGACCGGTTATGCACGTCCGCTGTTCAAGCCGTTCCCGGGAACGGCCGTGCTACCGGGGCGGCCCGACGCATTCCGGTGGCTGGACCTGGCCGTACTGCGCTCACGCCTCCCGTACCCGGTATTTCCGTTCGTGATTGTGCTTGATGGGGACGACGCACCGCACGGCAGAATCCCGCC
Source organism: Gemmatimonadota bacterium (assembly GCA_041691775.1). Classification (GTDB taxonomy): domain Bacteria; phylum Gemmatimonadota; class Gemmatimonadetes; order Gemmatimonadales; family Gemmatimonadaceae; genus Fen-1247. Next base: position 291,932 of record JBEPUB010000003.1, on the reverse strand, counting down.
TCGCATCCCAGCGCCACCGCTCGACGAGGGGCCACACCGCAGCTACGCGATACAGTGGTTCTCATTCGCCATAATCGCGGTGGTTGGAATGTTCTTCTTCCTTCGCGTAGCGCCGGACCGCTCCCTCGACGGCGTTTCGCCGCCGAGCCCAAATGGGTCGAACGGACGCTAGGTCAAGTGCGTCTGAAGTGCGTCTGAAGTGCTGAATCCATCACTGGAAGCACTCGTCGCTCGTGCACGACATTGGCGACCACGTAGCCGGTAACCTCGATGGCTTCACGCAGGCCGGACTCTGTGACAGACCCATCGTGCTCGATCGTTATGCGCCCCAGGGTTACTTCTGCGGAACGGATACCTTCAACCGGCGTCAACGCGGTGAAAAGTGCCCGCTTGCAGTACTCGCCGCGCATTCCCGCAATACTTACGACTGTTCTCATGACGCGCTTAACCTAATCCAACGGCGTGTGTGGTGGCATTGGAAGCGGCGGTGACTTCTTGCGCGATACCAGGCGCTTCTCGAGCGCCGGAAGAATCTCGTCGTACTTGGAGCCCGGGTTCCAGAGAACCCATCCGTCGTAGCCGGCATCGTAGACAGCTTGCTTCTCCTGTTCTATCTCGGCCGCTCCGTAATGTGGCGCACCAAGTGTGAAGGCCTGCAGCCACGGACGCACGTGCTCTGGTGTGGTGATTCCCATCTTCGCATCGCGCATGCGTGCACTGGTTATGGCGATGAAGATCGTCTTGTGCGGTTCGGCATTTGGAACGTGAATTCCGAAAGATCCATGCGGATAGAGCGACGGATACACCATGGGAAGAACGACGTCCACGACGGGAGAGATCTTTTCCCAGTCCTGACCGACTTCCAGCGCACCTTGGACCGTAGTCACGAGACCGAAGATGTCTGCGGTGAGGCGCACACCCTGCTTGTCATAGCGCGCACGGGCTTCCTTCAGAAAATCATGGATCGCATTCGGCTTGCTGCGACCAGCTGCCTCGGGGAATACTTGTTGAGGGAGCGACTTGTATGGCTCGGGGAATCGCACGTAGTCAAACTGAATTTCTCCAAAGCCCATCTTCACCGCTTCGTCGGCAACGCGGAAGTTGTAATCCCAGATCGTGCGTGAGTATGGGTTTACCCACGTAACCCCCTTCTTGTCGCGCCATGGAGTTCCGTCGGCTTTGCGAATCACGTGATCCGGATTCATGCGTGCGGCGGACGAATCCTTGAAGATCACCATGCGCGCGATTGGTAGGATCCCGTGCGCACGCAGAGTATCCACCAACGCCTTCATGTTCGCAACCTTGTTCATCTTGCCTTCGTTACGCTGTAGCAACGGGTCAGCCGAATGCCAGTTGAGTCCGAACTCGTCCTTGATGTCAATCACGAGTGCGTTGATCTCCGTCGAATCAGCGATTGCGATCAGGTGCCGCATCTTCTTTGAGCTCTGCGCTGCGAACCGATTCACGTACAATGCGCGAATGGGACGTGACTCCCTCTGGAGCGCGATTACTTCCGCTGTGCCCGTCGGAGGCAACGCGGTCGTATCGCCAGGCGTCGTGCTGGCATGCGCCTTTGCTTGTTGCGTTACTGCAGTTTGAGCTGAAGCCCCGGCGGTTTTGGGGGACGCCGACTCGCAGGACGCGAGGAGCGGAGCCAGGAGAAATGCTGTTAGTCGAATGCGGTGCAAGGCGGTGCCAGTCAGGAGGGAATGAGCGGAGAAATCTACGAGGTCTGACGTGCGCGGAGTATATTCAGCGCGATGTTACGTCGCGCTTGCACTCGCTCCGTTCGGCCTGGAGCCGCCGTCCTTCTGGCCTCAACGCTGCTGATTGCGGTCAGCCTGGCGGCCTGTTTTGGGCGCGCGCCGAATCCGCCGGACGCTGAATTCTTGGTGGCGACGGCGGATTCCACATTCTGGGTCCATAGTGGTGCTAATGGCATCCGGGTCAGGGCGGTGCCGATGACCCTCACCAGGTTCGGCGGCCATTTCCATGAAGTGTTCATTGCTGATGTGGACCGTTCGTTCAGCGACGCCATCTTCACTGGGGAGCGAGTCTACGTTCGCGACCTGCAGTCCAACGATTCGACGCTCGTCTACGATGATACCACGATCGTGACTATGGCAGCGCACCATGCCAGGGCGTACCCCGACGCAACCCCGTTGGGACCGGATGACGAGACGCCGACGGACCCGCGCATCTCCGTGAGTGGCGAGACCGACGTGCTTGAAGTGCGGGGGCCGTACGCACTACTGGAGCATCGGAGCGCGTACGAGATGCCTGCTGGCGCTCAGCACGACACCGTACATACGGCGGTGGATCTGCGCAGCGGCGCGGCGGCGACGCAAGGTGACATGAGCCGCGACTCCGCGAGCGATGACTCGAACGTCGTGCGGGATGCGCCGCGTAGCTGGGGTCGCAAAGGCTACAGGCTCAACGCGAGGGCCTCCGGCGACGGTTCAGTCTCGATCTCGCTGCGAGATGGCGACGACCGTTCATGGCCGCTGTTTTCTGTGGGAGCGCATCCACGGCTCTACTGGCTCGATGATCCCGCAATAGACGGTGCCACTCGCCGCGCGCTCGTCCGCGCATTCAACTCCGCCGCGGCATATGATGAAGCAGTGAAGTACGCGAAGTACATGCGTCCGGCGCCGAAAACGGATTTGGCCCGTGCACCGGTGCGTCATGCGTAGCCGCCTTGCACGACGTCAAACAGAATAACTCACACATGGAACGAGAATGAAGGGGAAATCGCCGCGCGAGTCGGAAGCAGTTCTGGCCGATCTGATGATGCCCAGCCAGGCGAACGGCCTTCGCAGTCCGTCGATATTCGGTGGAGTCGTGATGAGCATGGTTGACAAGTGCGCCGCACTGTCCGCGATGAAGCACTCCAGCGGCCAGGCTACGACGCTCTCCGTGGAACGCATTCTCTTCAAGGAACCGATCCTGGTCGGTGAACTGGTCGAGATCCGGTCTCACGTCGCTCATGTGGGCCGAACTTCGATGTCCGTCGTCGCGGACGTGTACGCCGAGGACCTCAGAACTGGAAACCGGCGTCACACCAACGCCTGTTGGCTCACGTTCGTCCACCTAGGCGACGACGGCAAACCCGCGCCGGTTCCGCCGCTCGTGCTGGAGACGGAGGCCGATCACCGGCTGCACGAGATCGCGCGGCGGCGACGTGAGCAGCAATTGGCGGAGCGGAACTAAAAACCAACGCCGTCATTCCCGCGAGCCCAACGCCGTCATTCCCGCGAAAGCGGGAATGCCTTCCGGAGTCGGCAGCGCACTCGTCGAGATTCCCGCTTTCGTGGGAATCACCGACGTTACTCAGTAGAGAACCGGCGCTTAGCGTCGAGATTCCCGCTTGCGCGGGAATGCCGGATGCCGCTCCGTCATATTTGTGACTTTGCCTGAAGTGGCACTGGCGATATAATACCGAGAGAATTATTCGGGTACGGTTTTCTCTTAGCCGAGGTCGATGCTCCAGAGTTGGTCGCCAGAGTCTAGCCCCGCATTTGCCGCAGCCGGGGCCGAATTGGCTGCGGTGTTGCTGCAAATCTCGGTTACAGCCGGCCTCATGGTCGTGTGCGCGTGGCAGTACCGCGAATACCGTAAACCGGTATTCGCGTGGTGGTCACTCGCGTGGGGACTCTATATCGTCCGGCTCGCCGCCATAGGCGCATTCATATTCACGCGTGAGACCGTGCTGCTGTACTGGCATCAGGTGTTCACCGGGTGGACTGCGCTTGCCGTGCTCGCGACCGCGCTTGTGTTCTCGGGACGCCTGCGCCGCCGCCGCTGGCATGTCGCCGCGGTTCTCTTTCCACCAGTCTGGTCCTATTTCGCGGTGTATCATCTCGGCGCGTACAAGATCGCGTCGGTGCCGATGGTGCTGTTCCTTTCGTGTGCGACGCTCTGGACCGGAGTCGTATTTCTGCGTTACGCTCGCAGTACACGCTCGACCGGCGCCGCCGTGCTCGCGGCCGCGTTCTTCGTCTGGGGAGTGCATCATCTCGACTATCCGGTGCTCCGCGCATACGGTGCGTGGCTGCCGTGGGGATATTATGTCGATGTTATTCTCACCATAACGGTGGGGACAGGAATCCTGCTGCTAGTCACCGATGATTTGCGCCGCGGAATAAGCACACTCGGCGCTCTCTCATCGGACCTCATGTCGGCCGCTTCGTCGTCGCGAGAGAGCGTGGTTGCGACGGTTCTACAGAGGATTGTCTCCGTTCCGGCCGTGAGTGGTGCAGCCGTATTTCGCCTTGACGTCCGGCACGATGGATATTTCGAGCGTGGTGCCGGCGCGTGCGCGAGTTGGAGCGGGACCAGTCCGACGGGGCCGCAAGCTGAATTGTTGTCGCGCGTCGCGACTGGTGCGCAGCGGGCATTCATTGCACCAGAGTGGAGCGCTACCGCGGACGCCGACGGCGACGGTCTTGCGTTTCCATTCGCCGCAGTCCTGCCGATAGAAGAGCGGGGAGCTGAAAGCGGCGGAAGCGCGCTGGTCATCGTTGCGGATGATCATGTTCCGTTCGCGGCTCTGGACGCCGATTTTCTAACGGCGGTCGGACGACAGATGGGCGGCACACTGGAGAACTCGCGGCTTTACGGCGCACTGCAACAACGCACGGCCGATCTCGAGCGTCTCTCCACGCGAGTGATGCTTCAACAAGAGGAAGAACGTCGGCATCTCTCGCGCGAGCTGCACGACGAGACCGCGCAGCTCCTGTCGGCTGTGAAGATGGAACTCGCCATCCTTCGAGAAGTGGTTCCCGAGCCGCATACCAGCCGCGTCGATGACGCGCTTGCGCTTACGGATGCGGGAATCCGCAGCATTCGCGCCGTGATGCACGACCTCCGGCCGTCGCTACTGGATGATCTCGGTTTGGTTCCCGCATTACGCTCGGTGGCCACCGCGTTTGCGCAGCGCTCAGGCACGGAGGTACGCCTCGATCTTCCGCCAGCGCCCGACTTCCCGGTGCTGGACGACGGTGCCGACCTCGCGTTCTATCGCGCGCTTCAGGAGGCCCTGTCGAACATCGGGCGCCACGCGAACGCGTCGATAGTTGATATTGCGCTCCGCGCGGTGGATGGAAGCGTACGACTGACCGTTATAGACGACGGATGCGGGCTTCCAGTCAGGCAGAACGGATCAGCGAATTCGGGGATGGGCCTGATCGGAATGCGCGAGCGCTTTGCCTCGCTCGGCGGCTCCGTGCAATTGCGCGCCAATCCGCGCGGCGGAGCGCAGCTAGACGTGAGTCTGCCACTCGATGTTGGAGTCGATGCATGACCGCGCCCGCGCAACAAATCACGGTACTTGTCGCCGATGATCATGCGGTAGTACGCGCCGGCATCCGCCACATCCTGGAATCCATGCCGGGAGTCTCCGTGATCGCCGAAGCGAGCGATGGACCGTCGGCGCTCCAGCTGGCGCGCGAGCAGCGGCCTGACGTGATAATTCTGGATGTTTCCATGCCCGGAGGGTCGGGCCTCGGAGTCCTCGCGGAGCTACGCCGCGATCTCGAAGGAACCCGCATTCTCATGTTGAGCATGCATGACGACGCTGAGTACATAGCGGAAAGTGTGCGCGCGGGTACTCATGGTTATTTGTTGAAGGACAGCGCTGCGACGGATTTACGCACCGCAGTTCGCGCGGTGATGGCAGGTGAGAGCTTCTTCAGCCCGGAGCTCAACCGCCCGCGTGTCGCGGCTGTAGCGCAGCGCGAATCACCGATTACACGACGCGAGCGTCAGGTATTGGTGAGAGTGGCCGCGGGTGGGACCAACAAGGAAATCGCCGCAGATCTCGGAATCAGCCACCGAACGGTCGAGACACATCGCGAGAGCATCGCGCGCAAGCTCGGAATCTCGTCCGTCGCTGGCCAGACACGTTACGTGATTGAGCACCATTTGAAAGATGACTGAACGAATACAGGTGGCACCCGTGCGGAGCATCATGCCCCGCGTTGCATGGGCGCTCGGCGCGCTCGCCGTTATCGCATTGCTCATATGGCAAGGCGTGACTGCCGGCGGCAATCCGGATCCGACACTTGGTCATGGACGAACCGCCGCCTCGATCGACATTGCCGTGCTCGTCTTCCGCGAGGGACTGGAGTGCATTCTCGTGATCTCAGCGATTACAGCCAGCATGGTGGGCGATAGTAAAGCATACCGCCGCCCAATCGCGTTGGGTGCGGCGGCCGCGTTCGGCGCAACGCTACTCACGTGGTGGATCGTCGTCGCAATCCTCGACAGGCTCGGCGGAAACTTTCGCGCGCTCGACATACAGGCAGCCACCGGACTGGTCGCGATTGTCGTGCTGCTCGTTGTCATGAACTGGTTCTTTCACAAGTTCTACTGGTCTGGCTGGATCTCGCTTCACACAAAGAAGAAGCGCGAGCTACTCAAGGGTGCGGATCGTGGCCACTCGCGCACGCGCGTCACGTGGGGCCTCGCCGTACTCGGCTTCAGCTCGTTGTATCGGGAAGGGTTCGAAGTAGTGCTTTTCCTGCAAAACTACCGACTCAAGCTCGGCGGCAACGCAGTACTGGCGGGCGTCGTGCTGGGGTTGATCTTCGCTGGAATCGTTGCGGTGCTGACCTTCGTCGCGCACCGAAAGCTGCCATACAAGCGCATGTTGATCCTTACAGGCGCATTGCTCGGGGTCGTTCTGCTGGTGATGGTGGGCGAGCAGGCGCAGGAGATGCAGCTCGCACACTGGATCGGAACTACTCCGCTTCCCGCATTGGAAGGGGTAATACGACCGTGGATGGGACTCTGGTTCTCGATCTTCCCCACGGTTGAAACGCTTGTTGCGCAGGGGATCGCTGCGGCGGTGGTTCTTGGCTCGTATGCATTTGTGCAACTGCAGCTCGCCCGGCAGCGGGCGGCGTCGGCGATACCAGATGCGTCCGCCGCCTTACTAGAACCGCGCAATACCGCGAATTAGATTCGGCGGATGGACTGGGGACCAGCGCTCGACCCGCGGCATCCGTCGTACCCAATGGTGAAATCGATAGTCGCCGATCTGCGACGCGATTTCTCCGCATGGTGCGACAAGGTTCGCGAATTCGAGCTGGCGTCGGCGAATAGCACCGCCGGCTCCCCGAGTGAGGCTGCCCTGGCGCTAGAAGCGGAAGTGCGCGACCTGGCGGTGGATATCGAGAGCTATGTTGCCGAGATCAATTATCTGGGCGTGGAGTTCGACGTACAGCAACTCTTTGAGGGCGCACCGTGAGCAGCATAAAGGATATGAAGCCATTTCAAACCGCCGACGGCACTTTGTGGGGTGTCGAGGTTCAGCTTGCGGGTTCGAGCAGCGCCAACGTCATGTTTCACCATCCGGACCCGCACACATCCCGGAAGGACCGCTACGCGCGTCTGGACTGGCGCGGACCGGAGGCGGCCCATGTCACCGGCCATCTGGATATCGCCAGGGTACGCGAGACCCTCACAGACGCGACGCTTGCTGACCTGTTCCAGCGTTCGAGCCCCGTAGGGTTCGGCCCACCGGCGTTCGCGCAGGCATAAGTATTGGCGGGGGGGGAGGGGCGGAAATCCGTGCCTCTTGAATCCCTGAAATAGAAAAACCCCGGGAGTGATCCCGGGGTGAAGAGGCTGCCGCGCGCGCCGTCATTGGAACTCTACGTCCTACCGATCGGCGGCGGGCAAAACAATATCTATATCTAAGACGCCGGACAGGTCCGACGGTAACAAACAAGTGGAGCTGAGGGGAATCGAACCCCTGACCTCTGCAGTGCGATTGCAGCGCTCTACCAACTGAGCTACAGCCCCGCGACCGTGAACTCTGGCTGCGACAAAGGCGTAGCTACCCGTCGCACACGGGCTGGTACTCCATCAATTATAGGCCGGAACGGCCCAAAAGTCAACTTCGATATATTGGGCCATGGATCTGAGCGTTCGTTTTCTAGGAACTTCTGCTTCTCGACCGACTGTTGAGCGGAACGTCACCTCGCTGGCTGTTCGCCGCGGTGGCGAGACCTTTCTGTTCGACTGCGGAGAAGGCACACAGCGTCAGATGATGCGCTACGGTGTCTCCTTCAACGTGGGAGACATCTTCTTCACCCACATGCACGCTGACCACATTCTTGGCGTCACGGGTCTCGTGCGTACCATGGCGCTTCAGGGCCGAGAAGAGCCGATTCGTCTCTACGGGCCGCCCAAATCTGAGCGTTTGCTAAAGCTGGCGGTGACCCTCGGCAGCGACAAGCAGCACTTCCCGATCAGCTACGTGGAACTCACGCCGGGGGAGCCTCTGGTGCGCGATGGGTACAGCATCCTGCCGTACGCAGTGGAGCACGGTGGTGCGCTTGCACTCGGTTTCGGCTTAGTCGAGAATCCCAGACTCGGACGGTTCAATCCGGAGATTGCCCGCGCGATGGGGATTCCGGAGGGCCCGCTGTGGGGCCAGATCCACAAGGGTCAGGAGATCGTTCTGCCAGACGGGCGCGTAGTGCATCCGTCTGAGTTGGTCGGTCCCACGCGGGCCGGGCGCAAGCTTGTCTTTACCGGCGACGCCAGGCCCTCTGACGCGACGATCGAGGTGGCGGCAGGTGCGGATCTGCTCATCCACGAAGCGACTTTTGCCGACGAAGAGGCACCTCTCGCACTCGAGACGGGCCATTCAACCGCGCGTGAGGCCGCGACGGTTGCGGAGCGCGCGGGGGTCAGGCGACTGGTGCTGACGCACATCTCGTCGCGCTATTCACGCGATGTGCAGGAGCTGGCGACTCAGGCGCGTTCGGTGTTTCCGGGCGCCGTCGTGGCTCGGGATGGAATGGAGGTCGTGATTCCGTTCGACGACGATGCCGCGTCGTAGCGTCGCCTTCCCAAGCGGCAGGCACCGGGCCTGCCGCTACAGCTACAACTACTACAACTACTACAACTACTACAACTATCGCATCGCCGAGTTGATATCGGCCGCCATGGCGCTGTAGACAACGACGTTGAACCTGTTCTCCTCGTCTTCGGCGTTCGATACAAAGTCGCCCATCGCGGCACCGCCGAGCTTGCCGAGGAAGCGGAGGATCGCGCTTTCGCGAACTGTTGTGGACCCGCGGCGGCTCATGATCGTCTGATGTCCGGGCTGGTCGCGCACTGCGAAGCGGAATTGTGTTCCGCTTCCCTCGAACGGGCGTCGTAGCGGGGACTTGATCAGGTAGCCAACTACTGGCGGCAATACCCAGCTCGGCTCGCGCGTGAAGCGGAGCGCCCATCCCCGCTCGTGCTCGCTGTGCAGGTTCACCCACTCGCCAGTCATGTGCTCCACGCCAACCGTGAAGAGCTTGATCTTGGCTGTGAAATCGACCTGCACGGTGAGCGTATCCGGGATTGGGCGGACCGGGCCTTCCAGTGGGGCGAAATGTCCGTCGCGCGATCTGAGTCTTAGCGAGATGTATCCATCTCGGGAAGTCACGTCGAGCCATTTCGCGCCGCGAGAATCGGCCAGCGTGAAGTGCAGCTTCACCTTGTCGGCGTACTTGGCCATGTACGCAGCGTACGCAGGATAGTCCTGACGGATGCCTTCGGGCGTCATGTGGATCACCGCGTAGAGCTTGTTCGTTCCGTCTACGTCCGGAGTCGACACGAGTGTGTCAAGCGAATACAGCCTTCCCAGCGCCGCGGTGGTACGCGGAAATTCGGTACGATAGCCGGTGCGCAACGCGGCTTCGTTGTGACCCTCCGACGCAGCGATCCACCGCGTTATTACGTTTGCGAAATCATTCGCGGTGATTGTTCCAGCGGCGAAATCAACTCCGGTGAACCAATCGTAATCATCGTTGCTGAGCTTGCGAAGCCGCATGATGTGGCGGCCTTCGCCCAGCGCTTGTACAGGGTCGTCGGTTACTGCGTTGTTGAAGACGTAGCGTCCGTTGGTGAAGGTCGCGTTGCCGAACAGTGTGCGATAGTTGTCAGGGCCGTACACCGTCCAGATGGACGTGTCGCTGTACACCTCAGATGGCGTGAGCGCGTAGTGCAGCATCATCTCTCTTGCGCGCGCGTAGCGCGGGGCGCGGTACACATTGGTGAAGCGCTTGACGAATGCTCCGAACAGTCCGTCGGCATTGGCGCGCGCTTGGGGTGGCGTGGGGCCGAACGCAGCCGGTACGTCGCCGCAGCCAGTCGCGGCCATCGCAAACGCTGCCATGAGTGCGATTTGTCTTGCGTGACGCAATTGGCGTATCAGCTCAGTGCTCTTGATCAATGTGTGGTATGATGATTGGTACTGAATCATACAAAAGATATTCCCATGCGCGCACAATCCCAACAACTTTGTACGATTGCAACCAAAGGGCAATTGGAGTGATGCGGCATGGCGCTTGCCATTAATCATACCTGTCATCACCGTTCAACACAGAGGGTATTGAAATGGGAGATCTGAACAGAAAAGGCGCCGCCAACGAAGCCAAGGGCGCAGCGAAAGAAACCATGGGCAAGGTGAAGGGCGACGTCGGCGACGCGGTTGATAATTCGACTATGCATGCCGAAGGTCGTGGCGATCAGTTGAAAGGCAAGATTCAGAAGAACATCGGCAAGGCCGAGCGCGCGCTGGATCCGGACACGCATCGTGATTCCACCGATGCAGACAAGTCGCGCCGCAGTTGATCTGAACTGCCGGAACCGGTGCAAAGAAAGCGGGGCGTGGATGATTCCACGCCCCGCTTTGTACATCAACCGACGGACTGCTCAGACTGCTTACTGCTTGCACGCCCCGTGCGGGTCCATGTGCGGGCCATCAACTACTGGACGGTGGTCCATGTTGCCAACGTGCACGAGCAAGTCTTCGATGAAATTATCGACGCGTGCCATGTGCGGATAGTCGATGTACTGTGGCTCATCCGTCACCTGGTGGTAGTCCGAGTGACCGCCGGTTGTAAAGAAGATGATCGGGATGTTGTAGCGCGCATACTCGTAGTGATCGCTACGGCAGTAGATGTTCGCCGGGTGACCGTTCGCGTCCATCGCGTAGTCGAACACGAGGCCGTGCTTGTCCTGAGTATTCACCGCCTCGGCGAGGTTGCCGAGTTCAGTGGAGAGACGGCGCGAGCCAACTAGCTGTAGATAGTTGGAGTTTCCGCGCAGAACGGATCCGTCTTTCGCCTTCCCCGTAATGTCGAATGCGTCACCGCGCCCGACCATGTCAATGTTGAGCTGCGCGACGATCGAGTCGCGTGAGACGGTGGGATGATCGGTGTAGTATGCGGAGCCGAGCAACCCCTTTTCTTCGCCCACGTGCCAGACGAACAGCGTCGAGCGCTTGGGCTTGACCTTGAGTGATGCGATCTTCTGCGCGATCTCGAGTACGCTGACGGAGCCCGAGCCATCATCGTCGGCGCCATTCGATATGGAGTCGGCGCGCTGTGTGCCTGGATGGGCGGCGCGGTGGGCCGCGAGGATCTTGTTCACTTCCGCCTGCTGTTCCGGTGTCGCCTGTTTTCCGCCGTCCTCGGCGCCACCGGGGCGAACGATGTGGTTGAAGAAGCGAAGCGAGTCATGATCGACCGGGCGATGATTGAACCCGATGTGATCGTTATGGCCGCCAAGCGCGACGTATTCGCCGCTGAGCTTCGGATCACTGCCGCGAACGATGCCGACAACGTTGCGCGCGGGGAATGGAACCGGCTCGACCGAGACCTTGAGGTTGAGCGTGGCCGGTGCGGGATCGACCATGCCGACTGGGATGACCGCGGGTGCGCCTGCCATTAGTCTGTCAGCCGCAGACTTGGAGACGAGGATCGTTGAAGGTGGCGTAGTCGCCGGCTGATTGCTCGGATCGTCAACGAAGGTTTGCGGCCGCGTGAAGAACGGCATGAACTGATCGAGTCCAATGATCATGACTGCGACGGCCCCTTCTGCCGAGCGTGCCGCGGAACGCGTGGCGCGTCCAGAAGCGCCAGGCGGGAGAGTAAACAACACGATTTTGCCAGCGCCAGCGCCGGGTGCGAGCATCTGGGCAGAATCACCCAGTACTCCGCCGTAAATGAGCTGCGCATTGGTGACGTCGATCGACTTGGATCCTGTTGCCACCCAGTCGGTGCCGTAGGTTAGCGTTACATCACCAACTGTGAACGTCGACTTTGGATCGATCGAGCGGATCTTGAGCGGGATCGTCTGGAAGTAGGTCCCGTTGTCGCCAGCGGGGATGAGTCCGATCTTCTTCGCTTCACTGGCGATGTAGTCCGTTCCCTTGACGTTGCCGATGGTCCCGGCCTCGCGACCCTGCATCGAGTCATCCGCGAAGATGTAGAGGCGGGTCATCAGGTCCTGCGCGGTGATGTCGGCCGTCGTGGGCTGAGGAGTGTGCTTGAGTGGGAGCGTCGTTGGCGGATAAGGCACAGCGATCTCCGGGACGGCAGCCTGCGTGGCGGTGTTCTGGGCTCCGAGGAGCACCGGTGCCAGCGCGGCAACCGCGATGAGGGCGAGGCGTTTCATGGCTGGTGGCTAGGGGTAATCGGCCGGAGCAATCGTTTCCGGCGTTCGGATTATATAGGTACGCATGGCTGACCGCGAGGGTTGCCTGGGAGGGGCACCGGGGTTGATGGGGGTGGGGGTGCGTTGTAAGTTTGGGGGATCTACCGGCGAAAATGCCGGGTGATGCCCCTTGGTGTAACTGGCAACACGTCCGCCTCTGGAGCGGAAGAGTCCTGGTTCGACCCCAGGAGGGGCAATTAAAGTAAGTGCAAGCCCGGTAATGACTTCGGTCGTTCCGGGCTTTTTGCATTAGAGGGCCTGGTGCAGTTTGTGTGCGGTTTCTGCTGCACCGTGCACTGCGCGCCCTGCATCGTCCACTGCAACCGGACGGACGGCCTCAAACATAACCGGCTGGGCTTTGCAGTAAGGAGCACACTCCATGACTTCCATCATCATCCTATCCGGCGTCTGCTGGTAACACTCAATCAGCGTGTCGGTGTCCTTCCAACCACCAGTGTCCGCAACTGCCTTGAGTGGCAGATGCATTCGGTCGGTTGCCCACTTCCGACGCCATACGTGCCACAAACCCCCCATGAGCTTTGGGATGTTGGCATCCTTCTCAACTCGCGCAAGCCATTCACCTAGCATCGCTGCCGGGATATGGCCGTTCGCACCTGCCGCGCGCGGGAACAACCATCCCGCGGCGTCGCCGAGTGCGTTGCGAAATGCTCGTAACTCTGCGACTAACGTACCTGGTATCGGGATTTGGCCGCCGACCCCGGTCTTGTCGGATTCGGCGCGCCAGTGGATCGTTGCTCCGTCGAGGTCGATGTCCTCCCAGCGAAGCGCTACGATTGACCCCCGACGACGGCCAGTCGCTCCCGCGATCACAAGCGCCAGCTCCAATCGTGTCCATCTAATCCGCAACGCTTCGGTCAAGGCGCTGGCGGCTCTCTCCTGGATCGCTGCACGCAGCTGCGCAAAGCGCTCCGACGTCGCCACAGGACGCAAGGGATTGAGCTCAACCTGGATAGGCACGCCCTGCAGCGGATTACGCAACAGCCAAACTCCACCATCCGACGTCCGCACAGTACAAGCCCAGCGAAGCATCGCTCTAAGTAGCATCAGATCAGCTGCGGAAGATCGTTGTCTTGCACGCTTCGTAAGCTTGCTCACGCCGCGCACTACGTACTTGATGCCGCCGGCTACGCGCGTCTGTTCATAAAGCAAAACCTTTTCGCCGGTCAACGAGCGCATGTCGTAATCCGCGCCGAAATAGCCGACGAGAATCGCTGCTCGTATGGCCGCATCCTGTTTCGAATGCGGCGAATTATCGAGATAGTACGGACACTCAATTCGGTATCGGTCCCACAATTCCTCCAGCCTGACCGGGCCGTTAGACCGTGTGCTCACTCCAAGCATGAGCCGACCAAGTAGCGAGCGTCCAAATTCCTCGGCCGTCGCGCGGCTGTGCGTGTTGAGCGTCACTTGGTCGCGACCCTCGCCACGCAAGTGGATCTCGCGGTAAAAAACCCCGTCAATTCTTTTTTGAAACAGCCGAACCCTTGTGCCGCGGGTGCCAAGGGAGCAGGTCCACGTACCTTTCGTTGTCCGGTGCCACTTGTCGCGGCGTGCAGTTTGGCGCGTCATTCTAGCGTCCTCCCCGCCGGCCCAAGAGTGCCCGAGCGTCAGCATCTGGATCATAAGCCTGTCCGGTTCCGGGAGCAATGCCGGGGCGCCGGTTGGTTGGCAGCTCTCCGCGGATTACCCTAGGTGCGTGGTGGCGACCAGCGTTGGTCAGCCTCCCTTCGCGGACAAGGCGGCCGATATGGTCGACCGTGTACCCCGTTTCCCGCGCTGCCTCTGGAAGAGTGAGGATTTCAGAGCGCCCCGACCGGTCCACTTTCGCCAGGTCGAGCAGCAAGGCATCAAGGAGCTTCGCGCCATCAACCTGGCAGCCAAACTGTGCTAGAATGTCGCGGTCGCGGCTCCACTTCTGCACCAGATCCGAGAGGTCGGACGCCGCTGCAGCACCATCCACGCTAGGAGTTGCGACTGGGCTCTCAAAGTGGAGCGACTTGGTAGCGGATGCACTAGACATTAGGTTCTCATGGGTGACGGCAGCGCGCCGGTCGCACTGTATGAGAGGGGATGTTCCGACGTCTTCCGCCGCGTCCCAAACCCGTTTGAAGATTTGGGGTATAAGCGATTCGGGATTTCTACGGGCCTTGCTGAGACGCCTTCGTTTCCGTATTTCGGGGAGGTGGGAGACTGTCTGCCGTCGATGCGTGGCCCTTCACCGGCACGGTTACCAGGGGGGCGGTTGGCGTTCCGGGCGGAAATTACCGTCGAAGCTCTCAGGCAATTCTGTGCCCGCACCCGCGGCGTCGTAGGCCGCGCAGAGCGCTTTGGCCCGTCTACGGCCGTCCTGCCGTCCGCACGTAGCCTGCGGGGCCAACGGCTGCGGGTTACCATGTCCGTCGACGACCCGGCTCAACATCTTCGCGTTACTGTCGAGAACTTCGTCGACAAGCCCAAGCCGAACGATGGGACGGTCCTGGCTGTCTGGAGCAGTGGTCGGGTTGTGCCAGTCGCCCCTCCATCGAGCGGCGTGGCCCGCTTTCTCCTCCGCTTCCTTCGCGAAGCTACGCGGGCCGCGGCTAGTGATGATCGAGTGACGATAACGTCGGACGCGGACCATTCTCCCACGATCTCATGCAAAGCTTTCAGGAGCAGGCTTAGGCCCCTTCCTAATGCTGATTCGGATCCTCCGCTCAGCGGTGGTGTGTTTCTCGGAATGCTGCGTGCCGGGAATTTGTCGTTAGCTGGTCAACTACTTCCATATCAAACGCGTTCCTCAACGCGTCGCTTATACCCCGTCAGAGTCGGCCTGCAAGACAGCGAAATGAGTTTCGTGTCCGAAACTTCAGGCTGCATCGTTCAAATCAAGGTAGCCACGCCCGATGTAATGGTCGGCGAACCACGAGAGATGATACTCAATTCGCATTCCGTCCGCGCCCTCGCGGGAGTGGTTGACACGTTTCGCGAGCCAAATGAAATGTTAAGCTTGCACGTGAGCCCTAATTTCCTCCGCGTCACCGGGCGCGACATGATGATGGGGTTTGGTTTCGCGGAGTGTACTGACGATCTCGAAACAAAAAGCGATACGGCGATGGTCCTTGCACAAGTCGGTAACTCACAAATCGGCGCCGTGATGGATCGGGACCAACTGCTCGACGTCTTGTGCACATTCTTCCCAGCTAAGGGCGCGACGATGTTGTGCCGCGTCAGGTCAGGTCAACTTGAGATTCGGCGCGACGCTAGCGATTTCCGGCGGTCCAAGCTTGGAAAAGACGTAACTTACAGAGAGAAAATGCCGAATATAGTGAGCTTTCCTCCGCTGCCTAACGGGCCTGTGTGTCCCTTGCTCCGTTCGCCCGAGGATCCGTCGGCGGCCTGGAATACTTTCAACGTTGACGCGGTCATCACAGCTGTGACTTACCAGCCCACGCGGAAGGTACTTTTTTCGATCCGTACCGACATCTCCGGATGCACTTTTAAAACGTGCGTAGCGGTTACTCCCGCTGCGTGGAAAAACGGTGCGACATACGTGGCCGTTATTCCTGTCCGCAAGCCCGTGAGCCAGTCTGCGAAAGACAAGACCGGTCCGTAGCTGCCGCGCGCATTTGTTTAGGGAGGCCGCACTCCGAGCTCGCGCACAAGTCGCTCTCGGAGAAACATCGGCGGCGCACCGCTGGATGCAACGCGCCCGAATCCCTTCTTTATTGAATGGTAGGAATCGCGGGCGACCGCGCCGCTCTGCCGATTGACCACGACGGCAAGGCGTGTTGCTGCAGGCTCGATCAGATATCATGGCATCAACGCCGATGCACCCTCCCAGCCGAAATCAGCTGGGAGGGCATCCGCACGCCGTTTCGTGGTGAGCGGGAGCGTCAGTGGCTACATCACGCCGCGGCGGGGACGGGCGACGCTGTCGTGGCGGAGGTATCGTCGAAGCCGGGGGGGAGCGTCTCGCCTGCTCGATCCCTCTCGCAAAGCTCGCGAAAAACGCAGCCCGTGCAGTGCGCCGCGTGAGCCGTAATGGCATACCCGGGGGACCTGCGTCGGGCCTGCTCCACGGCGGCACAGGATAGCGACTCCGGAACGCCGTTGAACGCCATCTGCACACATGTCCCAGTCGCAGCGCTTGCGGCATCCGTCCGCGCATTGTGCAGCACACGTGCACGATCCCGAATGCGCTGCTCGGCCTCGTCGATGTCGCTGGGACGGATGTCAAACGGCAATTCAGTGCCGTCGCCCAGATAGATGATCCGTCCCGTGCAGCTCTCGGTCGCGTCCAAGACGTGCGCACCGTGTCGGAGCAACACGCAATAACTGGTTACCTGCTCAATTGCCCGGGCGAGGGCGGCGCCGCGCGCAACCGCGCCGAGCTTGTAGTCGACAACCTGCCACCGACCGGCGCTGTCCACCCGAAAAACAAGATCCGGGGCCGCCCACACAAGCACCGGCTCATTTCCCTCGGGATCGGGCAGCACATACGACTGGCGCTTGTCGATGATGAGGATGTCGTCGGGATCGCACGCACCAACTTCCCCCCATAACGGAAGGTGCCTGAGCGTGACGACCCCGCGTTCCAGCTGCGCGCGAGTCCGCGCAAGATGTTCCGGGGTTGGCAGTGGCCCGTAGTAGTGCTCGCGCAGCATCAGGAATTGGTACGGGTAGCGCCGCCACTCGGCCGCTCGGTCTCGGGAGGAGACCCAGGCGTTGTTGAGTCGCGCCGAATTCCGCTGTCGCAGCTGAACCAAGGTCGGCAGGGGCTCGTTCGCGCGGATCGCTTGTGCTATGTTGACGGCGCGCTCGTGAAGGGCACCGCCCGCCTCGAGCGGAATTGCGGTGAGCGTCTTGAGCCGCCGCGCGGAACGCGCATCGTCGGTTGCGCCGCGGCCTTCCTTTTCTTTCGCCAGATCGACGTAATAGCGCGTCCGATGGCACGACTCGTAGAGCGCCCACTGGCTGTGCGAGTACTGCAGGATCGGAGGAGCATCGCTGCTAACGGCATAGTTGCGGATAGGGCTGGACATTGGCACTGACCTCACGTCGGAGAGATGCACGCCAACGGAAGTGTGGCGTGCACGACATGAGTTCAGGGCGTGAGAAACCGCGCGCCAAATCCGTTTCGGGTTTTCTTAGTCGACGGAGGAGAGTGTGCCGCCGTGAATGCGCGTCGCTGTGAATGCCATGTACGAGCCATTGCGGATGCTTTGCGCGCCGAACGATGCAGCTAAGCGAGTTCAAGATCCGAAAACAACAACGGCCGACCCCTGAGTCCATCGGGAGCCGACCGCTGTTGTGTTGCTACTCTTGGCCCTGCCAACCATCGTGGGGTGCGACCCCCGACGTGTGCGGTCACGTCCCCTCGCTTCGGAGGGGTGCCTGCGTCGCAGACAGGCGTCGATGATCGTCCAGCAACTTCGTCTGGCCCCTCGGTCCGCGCGAGCGCATTCCTCTCGCTCCATCGCACCGCGTGTGCTCCGGAAAGCTCCGAGGGTCCGTACATCGTGGCTACGAACTGCGTCGCGCGCCAAATCCGGATTGCTGCAGCGCTACTCGCGACGGCATCGTGCACCGGCCCAGCGGTTGACGGGATGCGGCAGCACTACTCGCAATACCAATCGAATCGTGTTGCCAAACGAAGTTCAATCGCCTCGATGGCAACTTGGAGATTCCGGTGATCGAGGGGCGCCAGTACGCCTATAATGTTATACTCAGTCCGGCCGCTCCATATCATCTGGGCGAGCTGTAGCAGGCACCGCTCACCGCTCGAGAAGTCCTGCTCGAGTATGCGGGCGAAGTCAATCCCGATCCCCGGCATCACATGCGACCACACGCGGCAATCATTCGCGAAACAGTTGTAGAGGATGTGGTACGTGGCGCGGTAATCGGCCCACGGGCCGTCAGCGAGGTAGGGGTACGCGTCGAGGAATGCCGCAAGAACAATCATGGAGGCGCCCAGTCGAGCGGTGTTGATGTGGGCACACCCCGCAATCGCGGAGGACCCGTCAAGAGTGTAGTGGAGACAGGATCGGCCGCCACTTTGCCATCGTTTACGTGTTGCCATGCGGGCGCCGAAGCTAGTGCCTAGAAAGCGGCAAACCGTTACAGCCTTAAGTCGGCGTGCACTGTGCAAGGCGTGCGCAGAGGCATTAGGGCTCCAAATGCAGGATGTCGCGGCCAAGTGTCACGTGACGTATTTTCACCTGACCCTAGTGCTGGACGGCCGGCGAAAAGGAAGCGCCCGGCTTGAGGCCACGCTGCGGGAAATTATGTTGGCCGCCAAGCCGCTCCTACTCGACGCGCTGCGTCAGTTGGAATAGCCCTCATTGGAAGCTCCTCTGCAACGCCGCGTATCCTCAGGAGACTTCATGCGCACGCTTCGGCGCACTCATCGTGCGCCATAAGCCGCCTGCCAGCCGTTCCGCCTTGCGGGCGCGCGGCGTGTCGGCAAGTTATGCAGGGTGCTTCCAGCCTTTTCGCGAAACCGCGCTGCATTGCCGAGCACGCATTGAGTAAGGTACGATAGGACGTCCCGCCTCTACCCAGATGAAGAAATGACTGTCTTCGTACAGAAGGTGCGAATTGTAGTGCAGCTCGCCGCTGTAGCGGCGGTTGCACTCTTGATGCTCGGCCTTGCAATAAGCACAGTCCGGACGCCCCCGGGCAACGCGCAGGTTTTCGCCAACGATCTGGCGAAAGAGTTCGTGACTCCTCCGTATCTCGAAAGCCATCCCGAATTGGGCGGCGAGTTTGTACACTCATGGACTTACGGCCAAGCCCGTGCGAGTAATTACCGCGCCGAGCGAGGATGCAACAACGAGATGTGCTGGTCCCAAGAGGGTCGGTCACTTACCGGCGGCCTCCTGCAGGGAGTCGGCCTGCTCCCCGTCGCGCGCAGTCGCTGGAACTCAGATGGCAGCTGGAACTGGTGAATGAGCCTCAACACAATTTCGATTTGTGAGTAGGAAGTGTGGCAAACTACGAGCAGCACCTACAGCGTGTCGATAGCGTTCTCCGTGTGCAATCCTGGGAACGTGCCAGACGCGTTGAAGTAGAGTGCCTGATGCGAGGAGAGCGACTTCGATTCGCACTTCGAGACGACGCCCGAGCTTTCAGCACTTCCATCAACGTTGAATGCTTATCGTATCGCTGATGACGGTTGATACTACCCGTCTAACGGTTGTACCTGGCAACGCCGCGCCGCATCCTAGTGCCGCTGGAATAACCTGTGCGGGGCCGCCGCTCGAGCGAAGGATTTGGCAGATTTCCGATTCACCACGAGGCACATGACTATCGACCGAGGAGTCTGGACCGCGGAGTTCACCGCCCACTCGACGCCGCGCTGGCCATGCCCCGCGTGCGGTTCCGGTCGGCTGAAGGTACGACCAGACAGCTTGCAGGAGAGTGAGACCGCAACCTCTAGCGCGCAGCACGAGCACGGTGCCTGGGAGCCGGAATGGATCGACGGGCGCTTCGCCTGCCTCTTCGATTGTGTTGAGTGCAGCAACTCAGTAGCCGTGGCCGGCAAATATCGCGTCCAAGATGAGAGGCATTACGACCCCCGTGACGGTGAGACCGGCGATTACGAGAAGTACTACCGGCCTGAATACTTCTCCGAATCACCGAACGTCATCCCACTCGGGGAGCGATTGCCCGTGGAGGTCGCGGCGGAGATTCGCGCGTCGTATCAACCGTTCTGGAGTGACCCCGTAGCATGCGCCAATCGCGTCCGATCAGCTGTTGAGAAGCTGCTAACCGCTCAACGTATTCCGCGAACGAGCGGGCGAATACCGGAGAAGCGCCGCCGCTTCCTGACTCTTCACCAGCGCATTGAGCGATTCGGCAACGCCCATGCGGACTTGGCCGCGAAGCTGATGGCGATTAAGTGGGTTGGCAACGCAGGGAGTCACGCGAGTACAGTTTCCATTGAAGACTTGCTCGATGGATATGAGCTACTCGCGTTCGTTCTGGACGAACTCTATTCTGGCCGCAGGCGTCGCGCAGATGCGCTCGCAAGCACCATTAACCGGCGCAAGGCGCCCCGATCCCCTAGGCGGGCATCGAATGGCTAGTGATCCCCGGCGTGTCCTGCAGCGGCGTTGCGATGCAGAACTCCAAGTGGAGCCAGAATGCAAGCCCGTCGTCTGTTCAACTGACCTCAGTTAAGACAAACGAGGTATGGAGCACTACGAACATCAAATAGCCGCGCCATTCCGTTCGAGGCCGGACCTCTCACGCGACGTCTTGCATCTGACGCGCGGTGAAACTCGGTCTGTCGCATTCGCGACCCTCAAGGCAATCGTCCGTGAGCGCGAGCTGCGGGGCGGCACCGGAATGATCCGAGGCGCGTTTCGGTGCGTGTGCTTCACCGAGGCTCCAATTCGGCAGTTATCTGATGTCTTCCGGCGGAGCGCCGCGAAGCCGTTGCGGTTTCAGCCCTACGGTGTATTGCTTGGCAAGGACTACTTGTTCGCTCGTGGCGGCCGCCCGGTCATCTATCAGCCGGACGCGGATTTCGACCTCCTTCCAGACCAACTGAAGTACCGCCATGTCCGCTACGATCCCGTCTCGGATCCACAAATTGACTTCACGTGGGAACGCGAGTGGCGCGTGCGCGCCGACGCATTCTCGCTGGATTCGGAGCGGTGCACGTTGGTTGTAGCAAACGCCGACGACAGAAACGCACTTGTGGCAGAGCACGCCGCGGCGGAACAGGTACGGATCGAAGAGCTTGTCCAAGCTGTGGGGAGATCCACCGCAATGCAGTATGAGGAAGTGTTCCCTTGGACAGTCTTGGAGCTGAACGTCTAGCGCGACGCGTTCGCAAGTACGTATGTGCAGAGCGTACGTCTCATTGAGTTGCGGTACTTCGAAGTTCGTGTAGCGCGACATGTCTCACCGACCCCGGTTGGGCGCAGCGCCTCGTCCGAAACGAAGCCTTCGAACGAGATCGCGTACGTCGGAGTTGGGCTTGATAATTATGTCCGACCGACCGCCGTCGCCGGTATGGTGAGTATTTTCTCGCGACGCGGCCCGCAGGCTTGGATGTTACTGGATTGCTGGGAATGTCGCCTAATGGTCGTTAGGCGACATTCGCCCGATGCGTTTTGATAACCGTGAGTTCAGAAGTATGATAGGTCTGCGCGTTCGCTGCCCCGCCCATGGCCCCGGTGCAACTCAGTCAGTATTAATGCAGCAGACTCCTCACGTAGGCAAGTCTGAACGGCCAGCGTTCCAGCTGGTCGCGCGGGTAAGCTGAGCGTGCTAAGCGTTGGCTTAACGCCGGTACCGTTCACCGATACGACAAGCGACTCTGCTTAGTCTTCCTCTCGGGCAATCCACATACGTATCGTGGAGTGGTTGTGCGTAGAGCCAGACCGGGCGCTTAGACCAGGTTCCATTCGTTCAAACGCAGATAACGCTGGCGTTGCTCGATCAGCCTAGATCGCGTCGGGGCGCTTAGGCCGAGCTCATCTAGCAAACAGACCTCCAGTATTGCGCCCAGTCGGACTGTAGCTCCGAACAAGTCTTCGAGCGGTGTCTCGCCGCCGCTGGCTCTCTCATCGTAGTGCGTCAGGTAATTCCGCGTGTTCTTGACGGCCCGAGTGAACTCATCCGGAGAGGCGACGATCATTCCGGTCAGCGGCTCGCAGCTACGCAGGATGTCAAGCAGCCGCTGCTTCAGACCGATATGATTGAAGAATCCAAGCGCGGTCAGCATTGACTGACGAGCCTCGTTCCACGAACTCAGTTCAACACCTTCCGGGCAATTTGCGAAACTGTCTCGTGCACAGGCTTTCATATGCGCTGCGAGGGCTCTCCCGGCGGCAGCTGATATGATCGTCCGGTCCATGCGTCGACGATGATAAGTCTCTAGGGCCTGAGTCAGGCTCAGAAACTCAGTCTGGAGGTATTGCCGCTGACCGTACCGAGTTGAGAAGTACAGGTTGTAAACCGGTTTAAGAACTTCCCGAGCCGCGTACCACTTCTGCAAGTGTGCGCTGAGTGAATCTGCAAGATCCGCGAGGCTGAAAAACATCTCCACAGGGTGCATCGACTTGGTAGGTCGAGGGCGGTCGCCAGCACGGAAGTAAACATCTACACGACGCCTTGTACTAGCTGCCGGTGGCTCCTCCTCCTGCGTACCGGGCTCTTCGCCATCGGTCGAATTACTCCCTCCGGGGCTTGTTTCCGACGGGAGGTCCTGCGTGATTCTTAGCACCCCCCTCGCAGCATGACTGAGGTATCCCCTTAGTGTTCGAATCTGCACCGGCTCCCCAGTCGCGAGTGTCAACAGCTCTTGGAACGGCGCAAATTCGTTCTGTATGAAATGCTCGAGCGTCTGCGGCTCAGATGTAGTAATCGTCCAAGATGTGTCCTGCCGCAAACCCATCTCGTTCAAACGATCTCCGGTGAAGGAGATGGCGTGCGTCATACTCATTACCGCGCCGGCAATCGTCGCAGTCACCTGTTCTGGAAATCTGTACGAGGTCGTGTATTCGTAGCTGGGTGTAGTCGACTCGTTACCCTCGGACTCTAATCGCCTAATATCACCGCTTAGCCCTGAGTATGCCGCCCACTCTGCCAACAGGTCTATTTCCGCTTCCATCTGAGAGAAGCGAAGGTCCTCAATCGTCGTCACATGGGCACCAACAATCAAGTAATGCGCACGAAAAGTGGTAACGTGCGCCGGTTCAGAAGATTGATTCCATGTGGAACTCAGTTCGCTTTGGAAACACTGATACAGCGTAACTAACCCGCCGCGGTCGGTACGGCCCAAGACTAGCGTGCGTCGAAGATCCGTCCGGGTATCCAAAGGACCATGCATGCCGGTATCGCCCAGTGTCCCGGCGAGGTCGAGCGTAATCGTCCCGCCCTCCGTGACGGAGGCGACGCCGAACACGGACCGGTCGCACTGCTCTGGGAGCCACCATTCCCCACGGAAAGTTTGTTCTTTCATGGTTACACTCTCTTCAGACGCTAGTTGCGGGCGTTTGATTCCGCCAAATACAAGACTGGTCGAACGTGCGTGTGCGTTCGATTTCCGAAGTCGGTTGCATCCGTGCGTTTGGGTTGACTCACAACGTATCAATCCGCCCACTGGCCAAATCGAGCTCCGGTAGCTTGACCGCTTCCGTAGCATCACGTGACAATTCCCACGCACCGATGGAGCAGCGGCCTACGATGACAAAGAAGAGGGCGCGTTGTTCGTATTGCTGCGTTTGCACAAGCCGATGCCAGTCTGCTCGGTCATGAGGGGAAGGCGTCGGGTCGTCTTCCGGATGGGTATGCCACTCACCGAGGTAATTCAGTTCGCCTCCGGACTCTGACCACGCAGCGCGGACGGCGGCCTGCGCGGGGCGTTGCGCCCGAAAGAACCGGAAACGACCTGCCCGATCATGCCGGTTCGGAACTGTCACCTTGTGCACAACAACACTGCCATTGGGCAACAGCACACGACCGAGCAATATTCCCCCCGCTTCCGGCGACCAGCGGTGCCGTTGGACGTGGGTATGCATATCGCTGCGGGCGGGCGCGGCGAGGCAAAGCTCGCCTCCACTGGGGATTTCAAATCTCATTGCCCAGTGGGTTGTGGCGCCGTGGGATGGCTCGCTAGCGCAGCTGTGCTGCAGACGCGGCAGCCGGGACGGACTAGTACCGGTCCTGAGATCTCCTCGTGCGCGCCAGGCACGATGAGCTTCGCACGTCTTGACAGCGCGTACCCAGCTTGTTCAAACCCGTCGTGTAGCCCACGCCAACTCACAAGTATTGGAGGCGCCGAAGTGCCCGTGAGTACCCGCGCGGCGAGCTCCGCAGCGTCGACCGCTGTACGTCGGGCATCAAGTGCCGAGAACGGCGAAAAGGTCCCCGCACAGCCTGCGAGCGACTGCCGAATTTCCTGGCCCGGGGCGGTGAGTGCGCTGCGATTGATTAAGCCGAACGTGTCGTCTGCAAGATACAGGCACTCAAGACACCCGGGCGTTGCCGCGTCCCCAGCCGGTGTGCCGCAGGCGAATGCATGTCCTGCGATACCTAGGGGTTCCAACCAAGTGTGCACGCGCGGCGGACCGTTCAGAAGCAATCGGTTCATGCGACGTTCCAGTGTCTCCTCCCCAGTTGCGAAAACGATGAGGTCCGTCTCGATCAAGAACGCCGGATCACTGGTCAGTAACTCTTCCACCGGCGTCACCCGGTAATCGAAGTTCAGGTGCGGGAAGCGCGCACGGAGCTCAATAGTCAACGCAATAGCTTTCTTGTATCCAACGCGGTTCATTCCCAAGGCGTGCCGATGCACGTTCTCGGCGTCCATCTCGTCGTTGTCAACGAGCCGCAATTGCCCAACGCCAAGCGCCGCAAGATTACACAACACTTCGGAGCCAACAGCTCCGACGCCGACTACTGCTACGCGGGCTTGAGCGAGCCGGCTTGCACCACCTCGCGCCGAAACGTACGCGTGATCCACTCGAGTCAACTTGAGCCGCTCAACTCCTTCGCGGCCAATCATCTGTAGAATTCTCGCAGCTGGGACGCGCCCGTTTCGAAAACCGCGGGCGGCCCGCTTCAGCAGTGCCGTGTCGGGCCGGTTAATCCGTACGCCGGTGAGCCGGCGCCCGCCTTCTGGCAGAGCCTCAGGCATCGAAAAGATAATAATTTGCGGGTACCGGGCCCGTTGAATTACTTTGCGAAACGCCTTCTCGCCTGCTTGAGTCCCGTGCTCGAAGATAAATCGCGCAATCTCCGAGACGGTCGTTACGGAATTCGGCAATGGCAGTGGAGCGCTGGTGCTGACAGGGGCGTAAAGTCCATGACTGAACGTCCCAATCTGTGCTCCCAGGTGCGCTGCCCATCTTTCGGCGTCGTCCATGCGATCTGCGACGAGTAAGTTGCCATCCGTCAAGAGGCCGCCGTCTCTAATTCCGCATACGACGACGTCATGTGCGAGACCGTCAGCGCTGCACAGTGATAGGATCTTCGTCGACGGAGTCGGATCCCAGTACGCTTGGAATTCTGCGTCCAAATCAGCGTCGGTTTCGCCCAGGATTCCCTCGTCGAGCGTCGTCGTTGCACGGTCCAGAGCCTCTGTTACCAGATCCTCGGGGCGATCTGCGTCGACGAACACGTTCGTCGACGGCGCGATGCAAATAGCGCCGGACGTCTCAACATGCGCGATGCGCTTGGGAAGCGCGTTAAGTACGACTATGATTTTCGGGAGCGCGTCCGGGAAGGCAGCGGGCAGCCATACTTGAATCGGAACGACTGCGCCGCTTCGCGGCAGTGTCAGTGTCCCCCGCCAATGATCCATCGGCGAAGTCTCAAGAACAAATCCGTGTTCAGACAGCGTATGCGTTGCGGCGTTCCGCGCGGCTGCGCGCGTCGCGGCTAACTGCGCCGCCGGAGTCGCGAGGTCAAGCGCTCGCAACTTGCCGACGGTTAATGCGGGCGCCGCGCTCAGGCCAGCTAGTGGATCTGACATGACAACAGCAGTTGAGAGCTAGGCCGAGCTAGCAGATGAGATAACGGCGGGTGCGGATGTCTTGAGAACCTGGCTTTTCTTCTCCGTCTCTGTATCGGGGCACGGAAAATCATCACCCAAGACGTCCCGGAGACGCTTGCACGCAATCTGAGCGTCCGACGTCATTCTCGCATCTACAAGCGCTTGATGGAGATCCCCGAATCGCTTCTTGAGCGTGGTCATCCCGCTCTCGGAGATCCCGCCGAACAAGTCCTCATACTCTGGAGTTGGTTTTGTGATCGAGATACGCCCGACCGTGTTCGCAGCCGCCTGCGCGACCTGCTCAAGGGACGCATGGTCATCCGAACCGCCGTCCCACATGGTTCTTGGCCCTGGCAGGTGCTTCTCTACCAGAAGGACGAGAGCGATCCCAGATGGTTTGTCCTTCGACTCATGCGGAACTGCCCGGTCATTCCAGCGCTTCAGGTATCGCACAACGCGCCGGGACTGATCTGTTTGAGTGGCTGTGTCTTTGGTATCTGAAAATGGCTTGCGCGCATCTTTCACGTGCTGAACGAGCGCCGGAGGGTCCGCAGGCCGCCAAGCGTTAGTCTTGTGGGCAAGTCGGTGCTGTTCGTTACCCTTCTCGTCGTCCCACCATGAGTACGACACGAGGTCAACGTGGTAGCCGTCGGAATACGTGACCCGAATGCACGACGACAACGCCTCAACCTGCTCGGTGTGACCGTCAACCGCCTCGAAGACCCAGTTGCGAACTGTCTTGGCAGTGTACGCAGCCTCATCAAAGTCGAAACGCAATCCGACGTCGATGTCGTACTCTAGGCCTGGCACAGCGCAAACGCCGACCTTCATTTTATAGCTGCCTTGGATAAACGGCGTGCACAGAGGACGGTCGTTTTTTTCAAGATGGTTTCGCACGCGTCGAACGATGATGTCCTTCTTGTCACGAAGCGTTTCATTGATTTCGTAGTAAGTGCGAATGTTCATATGAAATTGCTCGAACTGCGTTTGCATGCCTGCCATAGGTGACCTCAAATGGTTGGGAGCTTTGCTAATTCACAAAGAACGGCGCCACTTGCGAGAGCGTCGCTGTATCGCGACCACAATCGGTGCCGAGTTGTCGCAGCGCGAGGGTGGCTTCCGGGGTCGCTACGTCTAGTCCGACACCGGATGGCGCACTCATGTCCACGCGGACATAGCGCGCGCCTGTTGCCTTCGCGATTCGTTCGAGGACAAAGTGATTTACCTTCGCGCCTCCATCCATTGTAATAGAAATGATTTGCCTTCCGAGCTTCCAGCCGTCATAGCCACGGTTGAGGGAGCGTTGGTCTGCGGAGAGCGCCGACGGTCGTTCAGCAAGGTCGTCCCGCGGGGTACCAAGCGAGAGGATCTCCACATCCGACGGCGGACATTTCAGTGCAGATACGGCTTCCGCGTACCCTAAAAGGGCGGGTGAGTTCGTAACCACTCCACCGTCACAAAAACGCTCGCGGATACCACTGGTTGGGTCTGTGATCTCCACAATCGGGAGAAAGAGTGGCGCTGCACTACTCGCTAAGGCTACATCAACTACCAAGTAGCGGTCATGGAGGACCAACTCAGGAGCGTGGTCCGTTTTAAAGACTCGTGGTGCGCCAGCGGACACGCTGAACGCCGTAATCAACACGCGTTTGCCTGCACACCGTAGGTCGCCCAGTGTCATACCGCCGAACGTCTCCTCCAACGCTGCTCTGAGCGGCGCGTTGTCGTGACGTGCTCGGCTCCGAAAGGCGATGTAGTCTATTACTGCTCCTACCCTTCCGTGTCTCGGAGGCGTTCGTGGCTCAAAAACGCGAGGCCCCATCAACTCATAAAGCGCTACGATATCGGCTGCCGATTTCTCAGCTGCCAACCCGAGCGCAATAATTGCACCGGTACTAGTGCCGCAGAAGAGATCAAATCGTGATGCAGCGGTTACGTCGAACCGCTGCTCGACAGCTTGAAGAAAGGACGCGGTAGCGAGGCCGAGATAACCACCGCCGTCTACGCTGATGATGCGCATAACTCACATGGTCGAGCAAAGTGAGATCGTCAATGCAATGTTCCGGTTCAATATCATTGGAGCCTTGGAAATAGTGTAAGCGGCACTGGGGACGTGAGAGCCGAGATCGGAACTTACGCGATCTCAAGAGCTCAGCAAGGCGCAAGCGCTGCCAGTGTGATCTCGACCTGTTGCTGCAGATATCGCGCAGTGACGCATAAGTGAGTCGGAAGCTCATGCAGGGCGGATTGACACCCTGATGTCGCCTAACCGTTGTTAGGCGGCATTCACGCGCGCAGCATGTCGGAGCGGTAATCGTCCCCGATTCCACGTATGTCGCCGGTCAAGATGGCGCTCGGAGCCTGCCGGGCACCGCACCGGCGGCGACGGCCGGCGACGGCCGGCGACCGGAAAGGTGTCGGTGCCTCGTGCCCCAGGAAGGGGGAACTTGAAGTACGCATCGAGACCGTCGTCCCCGTCGAGGCGGTACTCGTACCACCCCGGCAGCCATCCGCCAGCAGGCGGGGTCCCCGGTCCCTCGCACCATTGTGATCAGGACAGCTCCACAACGTGAGAATCGTTGGACCGAGAAGAGTCGCGCGCCAAACAAGGTTCGCGGCGGCGCGCTGTCAGCTGCTTTGGCGCACTGACAGCGGAGCAACCCGGCACGAGTGTGCCGGGTCCGATCTTACCTCGGCGCCGTCGCGGCGCTGGTCGCCCCGGCGACATCGTCCAAATCGGGCACGACATAGTCCGCAGTCAGTGCGTTGATGAGGCCAACAAATGCGAGCAGCCGGCTGTCGGCGCCGCTTTCGTTGTCGGCACTCACCCGCGGGTCGGTCCATCCCATTTCAACCTCCCTGGCCTCGCCCTCGATAGAGCGAGCGGTGTCGTCGGGTGACGTGTCGACGGCCAACGGCGACGGGTACCCACTCTCTATCATCGCAGCGTGGTCTTCGACCGCGTGCTGCACTAGCTGTCGTGTGAGTGGCGTCCCAGCGTCGGCGGCGTAGGCGGCCCACGATGCCTCGTCTCGGATCTCAAGCGTACGCCACGCGTCGGCGAGTCGTACCAGCGCGTTGCAGGCGTCGTTGCGGCGCTGGTTGAATTGTGAGCGGAAGGAGTGCACCGTCAGACCGCGTGAGTGCTGCGAGTCCGGTGCATCCTGCGGTTGACGAGCGAGTGCGATGTGCTGCGGTGGCAGTGACGAGCGGCCCATGGACCACCTCCATCTGAGTGATGCGCCGTGGGATGTCCGCGGCGTAACAGAGGTGTGGCGGCATGCCAGACCGCACGCCAAATCCGGAATGCATGTGACGTGGTTGCTTTCACTAAAGCAGATCACGACTGCGAGTGTCACGACCGGCGATGACGCGTGGTGCGGTCGATTTCACGTTTAAGTAACGCATCGTCGTCGCGTTGCCGCTTGAGAATTGGTCACCGACCGGAGGACCGTGCGGCCTCCTTGGCTACCGCATTGGATATTGGACGAATCCCGGTCCTCTCGCGAACGCGACGGACAGCGTTAAGACGATCAGTCCACGGAAACTTTGCCGATGCGGGCAGGGGGCGGGCGGCAGATGTACACGCCTCAAGCGCGCGCCAATCCCAGTGCAGCTACCGGCGTCGTTCAGATGAGCCGCCTGCCCGAAGCCCCACCAACTCAGCCTAGATCTCCGTACCGTTCGCCGCTGGCGCCACACCAACGACACCGTCGGCTCGAATTGCTTCTCCGATTGCAGGCGGGACATAGCCTGTAGGCCGGAAGGTTTTCCGCCGCGAAGCGCGGCGCGCCGGGCTTTAGCAGTCCGGGCTGTCGATGCGCCCGGTCGATCTGGCGGATGAACGCGTTGAGCTGCGACCGCTCCCATAGCAGTCCGTAGGGGCCCATCACCACGCCCAACGCGGCTTGCTTATCCGCGCTGGTGAAGTGCTTAGCGTAGAGTGTCGAGCGGCCAATTCGATACGGCTTGAGCAACGAAAGCGCTTCCTTGATCGGGATATACTCGGGATCGGGCATGGGTGCAGTAGTAGTAGTAGTGGGAATCGCGGGATAAGAGTCGCGCGACTCCCACCACTACTACTGCACTTGGCGCGCAGCGATCAACTGCCTACTCAACTACAGATCTCGCCGGTCCCCACCTCGGGCAGCGTCTGTCCTGGCCGCCGGCGCCGCACCCGAACCCCGTCCTTCCGCCGCCGGCGTTTGGACGCCAGCGCCTTTGCGGCTTCCGCCTTGAGGAATGCCAACGTTGTGGGCGGCAGCGGCAGCGTGGGGTCGTCCAGCGGGTTCATCCGGATTCGCCAGTCGGTGTACATCGCCAGCATCCACCGGTCGTACGCCTTCGGGTGCTCCCAGTGCGACGTGTCCCCACCCAGACGGTCGCGGAGGTAGTTGTTGCAGACGGTGTAGTCCTTGTCTAGCGCTTGGGATTCGTCGAGCGTGAGGTAAGAAGCAATGCCCTCATCGTTGGCATGCACTCCGTTCCAGTAGGATGCGACGAGGAGACGCGTAATGTGGGCCGACCAGATCCCCCACCACTTCGTCGCGGCATCACCCGTGAGATCGTCCCAAGCCGGAACATCCCGGCCTAAGCAGTCCCGGGCAATCTGGTGCAGGGTGATTCCTATCAGTTGGACCGAAACGTGGTCACGGTTGTACGCGCCCGACGACACCATGCGTCGCCGCTTTCCGTTGCGCGGCGCGTCGACCGTCGCGAACAGAGCGAACCGGGAGTCGTCGACGCTGAACGGTTCATCGGGCGCGAGCGCACCCGATGCTCGCAGCCGCTCCTCACGGAATACGAGCAGGTATGTCTCCAGCCGCTCGTAGTTCACGAAGCTGTGGCGCAGCGGTCGTCCAAACCGCTCCGTGGGGATTAGACCCTGCTTCTTCTCTGTGATCTTGAGACCCGCCGCGTCGCGCTTGTCGCCGTACCAGTTGGTCACAACTTCAACGAGTTTACCGGATTCCCATGTCCCGATGAAATGATAGCCCCAGCGGCCGTTCGCGTACTGCTTGATTCTGAGACCGTCGTCGAGAGCGATGGCAGTCGCGCAGTAACGCTCGAGCACCGCACAATACTCCTTGCGTGCCTTCTTGACGCCCGAGTGCGATTGCGGCGCATGCCCCGCATTGACAGCGTCGAGCGTTGCCTGTTCCCACCGTCGCTTTGCTGGCTCGACGACGTAGCGGTCGTACCACGGCAATCCGACACAGACTAGTTGTGGAAGAGTCATTGTCTGAATGGCGAGCAGCTTGTTCTTGATGTCCGTGCCGCCTGCAACCACGCTCATCCGCACAGAGCGCTCGAGGAGCTTGTAGCGGGCACGCATGACGAGCCACTCGGTGGCCGACGCCTTTCGGCGGTAGCTCGACTGGATGAGACAGTAGAGCGCCTTGACGTCCCGGAGCTGGACGCCTGTGTATCCGGTCTCCCGCGGCGGGGTGCAGCGGCGGCGTCCGTCCGGCGCCTCCCGGTCTAGGAGCCATTCCAGCATCGTGATCTGTCCGGCGGGCACCGCGGCGTCCTGCCGCCGGCGCTCGAGATCCGGACTCCCTGCGTCTCCGTCGCCCGCGCGGCCGACGTGAGCGTCGTCACCAACGTCCGCATCCGCATCCGTGGGCATGCCGCAGAAGTCGCTCGGCAGGTCCTCGATATCATCATCCAAATCGTCCGGCTCTTCGTACGCGTCCTCGACCACCGCCGACGGCACATCGGAAACGCGTGTGAGCAGCAGCAGCATCTTGGACGTCAGCTGCCGAAGCTGCCCGTCGGTCCACCCCGCACGCATGAGCGCGGCGATGGTATGCGCTACCGCCGCTTCGACGGCGTCCTGCCACGCGTATGATAGATCCTTCCCGCGCCCCTTCGCCTTGAAGTGCTTCAACTCGGCACGCAGGAGTCGGCACTTTGCGAGCAGGTGCTCGATGCGTAAGCCGTTCAGCGTTTCACGCACGCTGACCTTGCGATACAATGGGGCGCAGAGCATCGCGGGGTCGCGCTCCGTGGCGTGTGCCGCCGCCTTGCGGTATGCTGTCTGTGCCTGGCGGACGCCACCATCGCAAAACCCGAGCGCCTTAGCCGCAGAAATCCACTCGTCGTGTGTTGGGATTCGAGCCGGCGCGTCGTGATACCCGGCCAGCATACACACGCGTTGGACGAAGAGGATGCCGGCGGGGTCCTCGTTAACAGCCACGCCCGCGTCGAGGAGCGGCCGGAATGCGTCCGAGATGAAGCGCTCCGGCCCGCAGATCCTGTGCGCGAACGGTCGGCCCACCATTGCTTCGTAAAACTTCTTCGCGCGACTGGCCGCATCACTCGGGGCCTGGTGATCACGTTCGCGAGCATGCATGCGCGCGAACGCTGGCAGCACGGGGAGGTAAGGGCGAATATCAGGATGCGCGAGGACCTCCTCATCCGCCGGGTCAGGTGCACCCTCGCGGCGGAGCGCGAACCGGAGCGCGCTCATGGCTGTCGAGATGATGGCTCTCTCTGATCCAGCACTGATGGGGCGCTTGAGCCCGGGTTTTGACGGCGAGCGGCTCCACGCGCACGCTGCGCGGAAATGGTCGAATGCCACGCGGCCGGAGAGCGGTTGCGTGAGGTCGGCGGACGAAACTATGATCGACATGTGTCGCGGGGTTGGAGTGGTTGGCTGTCAGCACCAGCACTTCGAGCATACCGGCACCGTTAAGCACCGCGCCACATCCAGCCGCAGTCCAATCCCAAAAGCGCTCATTTCATGCGCGTCTTACGGCGATTCCGGACGGGCTCTTCGATGGTAACTGTGCCGACAATCCCCGTAACGCGTGCATCCACGTCATTGACACGCCGAGTGCCGTGTCCAAACTCAGTCCAGTCAAGGACTTACGGAATCGCGGGGTCGCAGCAGATCCGTAGCGCTTGCGCCGCTGCGGCGTAGCGGGTGAAGGTCTTAGTAGAGCGTTCGCGGCGGTGAATGGCTCTTCGAAGGCGCCAACTCAGTAGGACCGCCGCCTCGCCGGAGGGTACGGCGCTGGAATTTGCCAAACCGCCATCAACAGGTACAAGTTCAACTACGACCACTGGGCCGACATAACAATTGGTACAGCTTTGCGGCTCAGATCAACGCGACCACTCTTGTATGACCCTTGCCGCTGAGCTCACGCGTTACTCCGCAACGCGCCGAGGTGCTTCGTCTGTAACCACAACAAGAACCGTTTCCTTAATGTTTGAGCAAGCCTTCCGCAACATCGACGACATCCTCCGGAAGGAGGCGGGCTGCACCACGGAGCTCGACTACACAGAGCAGACTTCGTGGCTGCTGTTCCTGAAGTACCTCGACGGCCTCGAACAGGACCGCGCTACCGAGGCCAAGCTCGATGGCCGGAAGTACAGCTACCTTCTCGACAAGCCCTATCGGTGGGATAGCTGGGCAGCACCGAAGAACAAGGCGGGCAAGCTCGACCACAATACGGCGTTTTCTGGGGACGATCTGCGCGACTTCGTCAATGCGAAGCTCTTTCCCTACCTGAACGGTTTCAAGCAGCGCGCCAGCGGCCCGAACACCATCGAATACAAGATCGGCGAGATATTCGGGGAGATCAAGAACAAGATCACCAGCGGCTACAACCTGCGCGAGATCATTGAGCACATCGACGAGCTGCGCTTCCGCTCGCAAACCGAGAAGCACGCGCTTTCGCAACTCTACGAAGCCAAGATCAAGAACATGGGCAACGCCGGGCGGAACGGCGGCGAGTACTACACTCCACGTCCGCTGATCCGAGCCATCGTTCGCGTCACTGCCCCGCGCTTGGGCGAGCGCATCTATGACGGCGCGGTCGGCTCTGCGGGCTTCCTCTGCGAGGCTTTCGACTATTTGCGCGCCGAGAATCAGAAACGCACCACCGCGCAGGACAAGGTGCTGCAGGAGGGCACCTTCTACGGTAAGGAAAAGAAGTCGCTCGCGTACGTCATCGGCATCATGAACATGATCCTGCACGGGATCGAAGCGCCGAACATCATCCACACCAACACGCTCACCGAAAACCTCGCCGACATTCAGGAGAAGAACCGCTACGACGTCGTTCTAGCCAATCCGCCCTTCGGCGGCAAGGAGCGTCCAGAGGTGCAGCAGAACTTTCCCATCCGCACCGGCGAGACGGCGTTCCTGTTCCTTCAGCACTTCATCAAGATCTTGAAGGCCGGCGGACGCGGCGGCATCGTCATCAAGAACACGTTCCTCTCCAACACCGACAACGCTTCCGTCGCCCTTCGCAAGCTGCTGCTGGAAAGCTGCAACCTGCACACCGTGCTCGACTGTCCTAGCGGCACGTTTCAGGGCGCGGGCGTGAAGACAGTGGTGCTCTTTTTCGAGAAAGGGGCACCCACTTGGAAGATCTGGTACTACCGGCTCGATCCCGGCCGCAATCTGGGCAAGACCAACCCACTCAACGACGCCGATCTTGCGGAGTTCGTGAAGTTGCAGAAGACGTTTGCCGACTCGCCCAAGAGCTGGAGCGTCGACGCGAAGACGATTGACCGCGCGACTTTCGATCTTTCAGCGAAGAACCCGAACGGCGGCGAGGCGGCCACCCATCGCACCCCGCAGGCAATCATGGAAGAAATCGCCGCACTTGACGTACAGAGTGCGGCGGTGCTGGAGAACATCAAGGCGCTACTAGCATGAAGAACGGGTGGGAGAACAAGCCTGTTAGCGAGGTGTGTGATGTCGTGAACGGCGGCACACCAAAGACTGGAGTCGCCGAATACTGGAATGGAGAGAACCTCTGGATTACGCCGGCCGAAATGGGCAAGCGGCTAAGTCCCTATGCGGGTGACACTGAACGTAAAATTTCTGAGTTAGGGCTTCGCGATAGCTCAGCGACAATGCTGCCGCCAGACTCGGTCATTCTTTCGACGCGTGCGCCAATTGGACATCTGGTCATCAATACCAAGCCAATGGCCACGAACCAAGGATGCAAGGGCCTCGTTCCGGGCAGGCAACTTGATTACAAGTTTCTGTATTACTACCTCACGAGCATCGTTGGGTTACTCGATTCGCTGGGGACTGGCGCGACGTTTCGTGAGTTGTCCGGTGGCAAGCTCAAGCAAGTCGCCGTTCCCGTCCCCCCGTTAGTCGAACAGCATCGGATCGTCGGCGTTCTGGAAGAAGCGTTTGCCGGCCTCGCCACCGCTCAAGCCCACGCCGAAAAGAACCTCCAAAACGCCCGTGCGCTCTTTGAAAGCCACCTCCAATCCGTCTTCACGCAGCACGCCAAAGGGTGGGTGAAGAAGACTCTCGGCGACATCGCCAAGGTGAAGGGGGGCAAAAGAGTTCCCAAAGGCTACAAGATGCTCATTGAGCGGACCCAATTTCCTTATCTGCGGGTGACTGACTTCAACGACTCCGGATCAATCGATATGGGCGACCTTCGATACGTCAACGCGGAGGTGCATCGGGAAATTAAGAACTACGTCATCACCTCCTCCGACATGTATATCAGTATCGCCGGCACAATTGGGAAAACCGGAATCATCCCCGACGAACTCGATGGCGCGAATCTCACCGAAAATGCATGCCGCTTGGTATTCCACCCCGGTATCAGTAACCGCTTCGTTTACTTTTTCACGCAGACCAAAGACTTTGTGGAGCAGGCGGGATTGAACACGCGCACCGCCGCGCAACCCAAACTGGCACTTTCCCGCCTTTCGACAATCCGACTCGGTATTCCGCCGCTTGATGTGCAGGAATCACTTGCCGACACGTTTGATGAACTCCGCACGGAGACTCAACGGCTTGCGCGGTTTTACCAGCAAAAGCTTGTGGCGCTGGCGGCGTTGAAGAAATCCCTGCTGCACCAAGCCTTCACCGGGGCGCTGTAGCACCATGAACGAAGCCGAGACCAGAGCCGAGCACATCGACCCCGCGCTGAAAACGGCGGGCTGGGGCGTGGTCGAAGGCAGCCGCGTCCGGCGCGAGGTTCCGATCACGCCGGGGCGCATTGAGGGGTTGGGGAGGCACGGCAAGGGGCTGACGGCGGACTACGTGCTCGAGCATCACAACACCAAGCTCGCCGTGGTCGAGGCGAAGACGTGGAATGCAGCGCTTACCGAGGGCGTGGCGCAGGCGAAGAACTACGCGGGCAAGCTGGCGGTGCGCTTCACGTACGCCACCAACGGACAAGGCATCTATGCCATCGACATGCAGACCGGCGCCGAGTCGGAGATTGCAAGTTACCCGTCGCCCGACGAACTCTGGGCGCGGACATTCGCACAGCAGGACGCGTGGCGCGACCGTTTTGCCGAAGTGCCCTACGAGGACAAGGGCGGCTCGCATCCCGGCCGCTATTACCAGGACATCGCCATCGAGCGCGTGCTGCAGGCGATAGCGGCCAAGCGGAACCGCATTCTGCTGACGCTGGCGACGGGCACGGGCAAGACGTTCATCGCGTTCCAGATTGCGTGGAAGTTGTTTCACGCGCGCTGGAACCTGAGCCGCGAAGCGACGCGCCACCCGCGCATCCTGTTCCTGGCCGACCGCAACATTCTGGCGAACCAGGCCTACAACGCGTTCTCTGCGTTCTCCGAAGATGCGCTGGTGCGGATCAACCCGAAAGACATCCGGAAGAAGGGCAACGTGCCGAAGAACGGGAGCTTGTTCTTCACAATCTTCCAGACGTTCATGAGTGGTCCCGAAGTGGATGGCAAACCATCGCCCTACTTCGGCGAGTATCCGCCGGACTTCTTCGATCTCATCATCATTGACGAGTGCCACCGCGGTGGCGCGAACGACGAGAGCAACTGGGGCGGCATCATGGAGTACTTCGCGCCCGCGGTACAGCTCGGCCTGACGGCCACGCCGAAACGCCAGGACAACGCCGACACCTACGCGTACTTCGGCGATCCGGTGTTCATTTACTCGCTCAAGGAAGGCATCAACGACGGCTTCCTGACACCCTTCAGGGTCAAGCAGATCCAGACCACGCTCGACGAGTACGTCTACACCTCCGACGACACTGTGGTGGAGGGCGAAGTGGAAGCGGGCAAGCGATACGAGGAAAGGGACTTCAACAAGCTCATCGAGATAAAGGCCCGCGAGAAGAAGCGGGTGGAGATCTTTCTGTCGCAGATCAACCAGCGGGAAAAGACGCTGGTATTTTGCGCGACGCAGGAGCACGCGCTGGCGGTGCGCGATCTCATCAACCAGATGAAGACAAGCACCGACCCTAACTATTGCCAGCGGGTCACGGCCAACGACGGCGAACTCGGCGACCAGCACCTGCGCGAGTTCCAGGACAACGAGAAGACGATCCCGACGATCCTAACGACGTCGCAGAAGCTCTCCACCGGTGTGGATGCGCGCAACATCCGTAACATCGTGCTGATGCGCCCGATCAACTCAATGATCGAGTTCAAGCAGATCATCGGACGCGGCACGCGGCTCTACGACGGCAAGGACTACTTCACGATTCACGATTTCGTCAAGGCGCACCACCACTTCAGCGATCCCGAGTGGGACGGCGAGCCGCTCGAACCGGAGCCGAAGGAGCCTCGCCCCGAACCCAGGAAGCCACGTGAACCTAAGGAGCCGTTGCCGCCGGCGCACAAGAAAAGGGCAAAGATCAAGCTCGCCGACGGCAAGGAGCGAACTATCCAGCACATGACGTGCACGACATTCTGGCATCCGGACGGGACTCCGATGTCGGCACAGCAGTTCATGGAGATGCTGTTCGGCAAGCTACCGGATTTCTTTAAGAACGAGGCGCAGCTGAGAGCGCTTTGGAGCGCACCCGACACGCGCAAGAAGCTGCTACAGGGACTCGCGGAAAAGGGCTTCGGCCACGAGCAACTGACCGAGATGCAAAAGATCATCGACGCCGAACAAAGCGACCTCTTCGACGTACTCGCACATGTCGCCTATGCGACGCCGCCCGTAACGCGAGAGACGCGCGCCGTGGGCGCGAAGTCGCAGATAGATATGTCGTTCAACGCGAGGCAGCGGGTGTTCCTCGACTTCGTTCTGCAGCACTACGTGAGCGTGGGCGTCGAGGAGCTAGACCACGACAAACTCACCCCGCTGTTGCGGCTCAGGTACCACAATTCGCTTGCCGATGCGGTGGCAGATCTGGGGCCGGCGGAAGAAATCAGCCAGGTGTTCGCCGGGTTTCAGAAGTTTCTGTATGAGCTGCGCGCTGCGGCATGAGGCAGATGCGCAAGATTATCAACTAGCAATATATTGCGCCGCGGAGCTATAGCGTTAGAGCTTCGCGAGGCTCGTACCGACGGACGATCTCCAATGTTTTCCAGGATCCGTGGAACGCAAAGCGTAGCTCGACGAGCCGCGGTGCCACATTGCCATCTATTCGAGTATATCACTTTCGCCGAAGCGAAATCCGAAATGCTTCTCGCGGAGTGGGCGACCACGAACGTCGCTGAGCCGCACGAGCGCACTGTACGCTCCTGAATCTGTCTGACGAAACGGGGAGCAGAGCAAAAGCGACTCCGCGCCTGTGATCTGCTCCCTCGTCCGGCGCCGGAAAAGCTAACGCCGAAGGTAAGCTGCAAAGCGGTCCGCGCTGTGACTTGTCAAGCGAGGAGGGTAGGGCCGCTTTGTCAGGTTCAGCGCATCGGTTGGCTGCGCGCTACTAGGACGTGGCGCAGCTCGCACATCCACGTAGCAACGCGGGAACGAACGCAGTCCAGCTCATGCGCGCTATGTCGCATACCGTTCAGCTCTGCAGGAATATCGTTGGGAGACACGAGGTAGAGTTGGCCTTTGTACTCTCCCGGCGGCACCGCCTCGGCGGCGACCTCCACACTCAAGTTGCTCAATCCATATTCAACCCCAAAGCCAACGCGTCCCAAAAGAGCGAACAACACGCCGATGAGCGTTGCCGCAGCTACCGGGAGTGCAAGCATGGCAATCGCGATTGGAATGAAGAAGTACGTAATGAGGACTGCGTAGGCAGCGATTCTCCACCACAGGCAGGTCTGCGGGTCCCACCAGCTGGTGAGAAGCTGTACAAGGCGAAGTGCGAGCATCAGCAGGACCGGCGCCAGAAGCCACGACGCGAGGCGTTTTGGTAGGCGGGCTGCCACGGCGCTCGATAGGCGAGCAGGCAAGGCTAGGAGACGCCAGATGCCATAACCGAGCGAGCCGACTACCTGTCCAAACCCAAGCGCAAGCGAGGCTTCGTCGCCAGGCGCTCTTATCACGAGCATCCGCGCCGTATCAACCTGTTCCGCGGGTGGGCGAGAAAACACCGCGCGCTGCGAGCACTGCCAGATGCGCGTCCCGATCCACAGGACAGCGCCCGAAATAAGCAGCGCGCAAGCCGCGCGAATGTAATGGTACGGGGTCAGCGCACTACGTGAAACCGTTGCCAGGATCGCAGCTGCCGGCAACGCCAACACCATGATCCGTAGAGCGAGTGTGGCGTGGCGCTCCCATTCCAGGAGTGCGCGAGGGCGCGCGACAATGAAGGGCGTTGCAATCGTAACTACACCATGAGGCCGCTCCGATGCGGATAACTGCTCGAGCGCGCGCAGCACGATGTTCCCGCCGTGACTGTGTGCGATGACGACTCGGATTGCGTCAGGGTGCTGGGTTGCGCTCTGGCGGACCGTCATTTCAAGGTCCGAGACAGCCCGATTGCGCGCACCGGCGGAGTTGCCTCCCGTCCAGGAAAACACATCCATTGAGACGGATCCCGGAATGCGCGAAAGTAGCGCTTCGCGGAACGTGGACCGCTCCTCAAACCACCGGACCGCCGGGCGCGTGCCGATGACACGATGCCAAGCGGCGCGGACCGATGCTGGCCAACGTCCATACGGCCATGTTCCGTGGACGAGGAGAACGCGGATCGGCGTTGGTTGCTCGGTCGCTACTGCGTCCATGAAGTTGCTCGAGTGGCCGGCTAACGCCCGAGTTAACCCGCGAGCGAATTCATAAGATGCGGCGGCGGAGCCGACTTCGATAGCTCGCTCGTCGGATTCAACCATCGTTAGACGCCGGGCGGCGTGGACCGGATCGGCGCGAGTCCGACAGCAGCCAGTGACCCCGGAAATAGAGCTAGACCGTGAGCAGCTCGGCGAGTTTGGCCGCGACGTCTGCCATCGGGTTTTCTGAAGTACTCAAGCCGCTGCGCGAGCCGAGGAGCGGGCTGACTTCGCGGAGAGCTTCGTACGTCGTGCCGTGTACGATGGGGACGAGCAGGTCACGCGCGAGGAGTGCCGATAGCTCTTTGTCGGCGATGCCCTCGCCTTGGAGACGGCGCAGCAGCGCAGGAGTCACCAGGACGATCCCGACTCGCGACTTCGCCAGGCCCCTGTCGATTTCGCGGAGCAACGGCGTGCCGATGGCGACGTCCTTCTCGCTGAACCAGACCGAGACACCGAGTGACTCGAGTTGATCGTGCAGTTCCTTGGCGGCGCCTCCTCGGTCGTCCCAGGCATGGCAGAGAAAGACGTCCCGCAGATCAGGCAGGAGCGCTCGCCGTTCGACGCTGTCGCGCACCGGCGTGAGTGCCCGTACCTCGGCAGGCGTGTACGCCATGGACGAACTTGCTCGCGACCATCTCGGCCTTCCGCTGCGGCCAGACCCGCCGCCGCTGCTCTGGCCGCCCCCGCTGCTCCCTGACGAGGAGTCGGTCAGGGACGAGTAGGATCCGTAGCTGCTGTAGCCGCTATATCGGCCATAGCGACCACCGCAGGCAGGGCAGTCCGCTGCAGCGCTCGCTGAGCGATGCCCTCGTACCGGTGCTGTGCATCTAGCCATGTGACCCCCTGTGAGCCGCTCACCCCGTCCCGCTTCGGGAAAGCTAACGTGTTTTGAGCTGCTGCCGGTTCGGTAGACATACAGCTAGACTGCGCGGGCCATGTACAAGCCCACGGTACCGGTACGTAGCATAGGGCGCGTGAATCTCTTGCCGAATGGCTTGGTCGTGGGGTGCGTATGTGCACTGCCTTGAGAGATGCTGTACATAACCACTGCATGCGTCCAGTACTGGATGGCGTGCGGTTGCTCGTCCGAGTCACGATTGCATCTCCGCTTCATACGGGCGCCCAGGTCGTGCGCGGGCCATACCTCACTGGCGCCGGACATCAATACGAGACTGACGCTGGCCATCAGTACGAGTGCCGGGTCAGCTGCGGACGTGCGGGGCTGGAGCCGTGAGCGCGCGGAGGATTTGGGCTCGGATTGATCAGCTGCGACGATTCGGTAGGTGGCGCCGCCGCGGCGCGACCCCCATCATCAGCGCAGGCGGAGGCTGACCGCGTTCGGGCGGCAGCATCCTCGCCTAGAGCTGTATGACCCAGCACCGGGTGAAGGCGTCATTAGAGTATGGGTTACGATATTCCGCCTCGGAAGCTGCGTCAATTGGGCGAAGGTGGGTACGGGAGCGTCTGGCTCGTCGACCATCCTCATTTGCGGGGTCGGTACGCGATGAAGGAATTGCGCCCCGAGTGGATGGGTGACCCGGATAGCCGCGAGCACTTCTTCGCCGAGGCATCGCTCTGGATCGCGCTCGGCGTTCATCCAAATCTCGTGAATGTGCAGAATGTCGCCATCAGCCGTGAAACGGATGCACCGTACATCGTCATGGAGTACGTGCCTCCGGACGCGATGGGGCGCGTGACACTGGCTGACCACCTCCTCAGCGAGAGCAGCAGCGCGCTAGACAAAGTTCGCTGGGTTGTCCAATGCTGTGACGGACTGGAGTTCGCTGCAGCGAACGGAATCCGCTGCCACCGCGACCTCAAACCGAACAACATTCTCATCGCGCCTACCGGAATGGCGAAGGTCGGTGACTTCGGCCTTGCCGTTTTCACCGGGTTCGGGGCAGTACCGCGGCCGCGACAT
Organism: Gemmatimonadota bacterium; assembly: GCA_041691775.1. GTDB lineage: Bacteria > Gemmatimonadota > Gemmatimonadetes > Gemmatimonadales > Gemmatimonadaceae > Fen-1247. The sequence continues at coordinate 250,071 of JBEPUB010000003.1, read as the reverse complement.
GAACAGGAACTGGAGATCGCTGGCACCCCGCCGTACATGGCGCCTGAACAGTTCACCGATCCGAGCGCTGTTGACGTTCGAAGTGACATTTACGCACTCGGTGTCGTTCTCTACGTAATCGTCGGTGGCCACCTCCCGATTATGCCAGCAAAAGCTCGCACGACGTCCGCCGATTGGCAGCGGGCGCATCTCACTCAGACACCTAGGCCCCTCGACTCACCGTTGAGGCCAGTTATTGAGCGTTGTCTCGCGAAGGAACAGCAGGATCGCTACGCCACGTACGCAGAGCTCCGGGTTGCGCTCGATGACGCATTGGTGGCAGCGGGCTGCACACCGACCGCTGTGGCCTCTGCGCCCAAGCCGACGGCATCGGACTGGAATAATCGAGCGGGCGGCCTGCGCGCGCTCGGACGGTCCGAAGAGGCGGTCACATGTTACCGACAGTCCGTGCTCGTGGATCCGGGATTTGCCAGGGCGTGGTCCAATCTTGGCGGCTGCCTCGATGCACTGGGTCAGACGGAAGACGCTCGAGACTGCTATGCTCGTGCACAGTCACTCGACCCGACACTCGGCGGCCCCTGGGTGGCAAAGGCGTATGATCACCACCGGGCGGGAGAGCTGAGGGAGGCGTTGCAGTGCTTTGACCGAGCGCTGGCCCTCGAGCCCGCGGACCGAAATGCATGGCATGACCGCGGGATTGTGTTGGCCGCCCTGGGTCGATGGACCGAAGCTGTACGCAGCCTTCGGCGGGCCCTTCGTCTCGACCCGGACTCGACGTTCACCCGCACTTACCTCGCTCAGTTCCTAGGATCTTCGGGGGCACATCGCCAGGCGATCTTGGTCTACGGCGAAATCTTGGAACGTCGGCCGGCAGCGAAGTTTTTCACGCGACGGGCGGAGCAGTATGTTCAGCTTGGAGATCTTCCAAATGCTAACGCGGACCTGCGTGAAGCGTTGTCACTGGAACCGGGTTACGCACCTGCACACTTCTCGCTCGGAGTCGTGGCCGAGCGTTCCAGTGAGCCCGACGCCGCGCTGGCCCACTACAGTACCGCTGTCCGCTACGATCCTGTGGACGCGCGGGCGTGGCACTTCTTCGCGGATCTACAGCGAAGACAAGGGCTGCTTGGCGAGGCGGTGATCACTTACGAGCGTGCCCTCGCAATCGCTCCAGAACGGGGAACCGTTTGGGCGGATGCAGGAGCATGCCTGGACGAACTCGGGCGACCCGGCGAAGCGCACGTCTACTATCGTGAGGCGTTACGACTCAACCCGAACGACTCGGCAGCTTGGTGGAACCGCGCGTTGCTCGAAGCACGAGTCGGGCTCGTTGATGAGGCCGCAATTTCGTACACGCACTTCCTCTCGATGGCTAATCCAGAACAGCGAGACGGTATTGTGTATGCGACGGAGTGGCTAGAAGTGCACACACACACATGAAGCGAAAGTGCGTCGGGGACTTTAACGAGTCTTACAAGTACGCCATTGTGCGGACGCTGCGAGGCTGAGACACACCCGTGATCACGGCGACATGATTTCCACGGAAGGTTGGACGGTGTATAACGCCATAGCTAAGGTGCAAGCGAGTCAAACAATGATGCAGCTTCCGGGCTGCTGCCGGTCGCTTCCGCCCGACTCCGTGGCAGCACGATTACAACGAAGCTTCGCGGCCGGCGGACTCACCAATGCTACTTGGACACAACGCGCTTTCGTTTCTATGTATCCGTTTCAGCGCCGTCGGTGGGCTGGCCACGATCCGTTAACACGCAGGCAATCGAACGCCAGCTTTTCTCACTCTGCGGATGGATCGCGCCGAGTTCAATCCAATGGTCTAGACCCGCGCGGCAGCCAACTCGGGAGGATAGTCTCCCCGTGTGGAGGCCTCGCCATTAATGCTCCACAAGCGGCGATAGAATCCGCAGATCTATCCGCCAGTCGTTGTGCGCCGGTCAACGGAGCTCAAGGATGACCGCGGCGCAGTGAAGGCTCGGTGAACTCCACCCAGCACGGTGCAAACCAGCACGGCCAGTGCCGCGCTGACTCGATACCAGACGGGTGTATTGCCCAGAATCGCGCCCATTGAGAGAACGGCGCATGACCATATCACGCCGAGCGCGAGTGCGGTGGTGAGCGGTGCTCTCTCGTCAAGCCAAGCCGCGATGCGACCGCCCGCGAAGCCGCCGACTACGGCCAGCAGCAGTCCTACCAACGGGACAAGCTGCCCGCTTCGGGCGAGAAGGTGGGAATCCTGAGGGAGTCCCAGTGCCGTTGCTACGCTGTGCACCGTGATTAGAACAAACCCGGCGAGCATTACGAAAAAGACATATGAGCTGAGTACAATCCCCGCCAAGTTGCCAACATCGCGCAGGCGCAGACGACGCCACCAAACACGCAACAGGTGGGGTGTCGCGCTAATTGCCTCACGGTAATACCAGCGGCGAGCGGCGGCGACCCCATCCGTTTGGGCAAGCGCCGCGAACTCCTCGGCGAGATCCCCAAGGAGCGCATCGCGGAAGCCTGCCTCCGCACCGAGCGCCTCGAGGAGCAATTCGGTTCTACGAGGTGGCGCGATCATGCGGGCTCCGGATAGAGGGGGCCAATACCATCCCAGACAGACACTGCCACACGCCGCGCTTCGTATAGCGCGCGCTGACCTACCCCGGTGACTTTGAACTGCTTTCGAGAGCGTCCCCCACGCACTGCCAGCGGTTCTGTTGTATACGACGACACGTAGCCCTTCTCTTCAAGCCGCTGCAACGTGGTGTACACAGCTCCAACCGAGTGCTCGCGACCGGTGCGAGCCGAGAGGTCGTGGCGGACCGCCAGTCCGTAGGCATCATCGCCCAGTCGGGTGACCGCGAGCAGGACGACTAGCTCAAGGGCACCAAGAGATGTAGTGGCCATAGTTCTAATTTGTAGAACAAATCGCAACACCGCAAGAGAAAAGACCGAGGTATACCCGAACGGCCGGGTGATGGTGTGAGGATTGAGGCCGCCGAGCCTCGCGAATGGACCCAGTTGAAGGACGCCATCCCACGGGTGATCGCGGGTCAACGCGGCGTACAGAGCGAGCTCTTGGAACTGAACACGATATCACCGAGAGCGTGCATCGTCAGCGTTACGGATGCGAATATCCCATCCGCGTCTACGTCGTCACGATGCTCGCCCGGCCGCGTGCCAACTGCCTCGCGCGAGCCGCTCATTATACGACACGAAGCCGTGGGCGCGAAAGAACTCTGAGGCCGCGCTGTTTGCTGTCCAGACATCGAGTGCAACTCGCGAGATCCCGCGTTCGTGCGCCATAACATCGACCGCCCTGACAAGTACGCTACCGACGCCACGCCGTCGAAATCCGGGGCTTACACTCAGGTGATGGATGTAAAGTTCGTCATATGCGTAGTGGTACGCATTTTCGACTCGGTGACGCACCTCGGCGTATGCGTAACCGACATCCTGGCCTGGCACACCAGCCAGCAACACGATGTTCGAAGGATCGACTATTATCGCTCTTGCTTCCGCTTCGGCCAGAGTCGTCGCGCTTGGCCGCTTGAAAAGCGTTGGGAAAAGAGATGCATGCAGCGCCTGTACGTCAGCGTTGAGCGCGGCGACGGTAATCGCGTCCTCGGCCGCCGCACGCCGCACCGTAATCGGCGTTTCACCTGACTCGGTCCCTGAGTGACTCATCCTCTCCCGCTTCTCTAATGTTGCGGCCACCAACGGGCGACTCCACCAGCGTGGATCTCCGTGAAAAGTTAGCACCACAAGCTTTCGAAGTATCATCGAAGTATCACATGGCGCATTCACGGATTCCGAACCGACCCCTAGTCGATGCAGATCCCGCGTCAATTACTGAAGTTCCACTCGACCGGTGGAAGCTCGCGAAGTATCTGTCTCGCGGGCCTACCAGCAAGACTTGCGACGTGCTGAAACGCCCGAGCGGAGAGATGGGTGTCTCCAGAGATGGAATCTACGACCGCGACGCGTGCAAACGCAGTGCGAGTCGATGGCCGGTCGTACGCGCCGCCTCTGAGGAACACCCCGCCGTCTCGAGCGACACCCGCGCAAACCGCGGCGATAAGTTCGAGCGCGACGCCCAGGCCGCGAGCCGCCGGTATTACATAGAGATCCGCCACCTGAGCACCACGTGCTGCCCAGTGCATGTCATACACGGTGTCCCAAGCGGCAAATCCAATACTTGATGCGTCGCGGTCGGCGAGCAACACATGATGACCGCTTGCTCCGCTCAGCACATCTCGCTGCAATTCGCCAGGATTCGCGCCAATGTGGCCTGGATACCCCTCATGGAGGTAGTCTGCAAGGAGCAACGCGAGTGCGTCAGCGTCGGCGACAGTAGCGGGAAGAATTCTCATAAGTTACGTGGATCTCGCCAATCACTTTTTGTTGTCGTCTTTTCCTCACCGATAGTGCCGCTGCCCAATCCGACCACGGAGTTCTCAGGTGAGCTGGTGAGTGTTCCGGTTTCTCGAAACCACACTCAATAGTTCAGAAATGCCGTCGATGACGACACGGGATTGTAGTGGCTCGCTGCGAGAAACTGGTCGAAGTCCTTGATGTTGAAGATGTCGTGAATGGCCTGAGCTTTGTCCCGCGCGTGATCGTAGTACGCTTGGGTAATGCGGTATCCCATCCAGTACCCAAGATTGGACGGCCTCGTCGCACTCTCGCCATTGTACAGCCAGTGTCTGTAATCCTTCCCGTGCATATCGCGCTGGAACTCGGCCCAGACAGCCAGTTCGTGAGACCTTCCGTACACGTCTTGCGCTGAATGAGGTATCTCACCCGTGACCAAGTGAGCGATGAAGTCAGCCGATCCTTCCTTGATGGACTGTGCGAGCACCGTACCTCGAATAAAAGAGGGACCTGCTCCGATTAACTTCCAAGCGGGGTAGCGCTGTTGAGCATGTGCCGCCTCGTGTGCGACGGTCCAGGGAATGCCTCCAACTGAGCTGACGAGTTCCGCGCCGATGAGAACGGTCGGCGGATCCGTCGGCACCGAGGTGCCGCCGGCGATCCCATCTCCCACTACGAAATACACTGATGGTAACGTCGCTTCAGGGTAGATCGCGACAAGCTTGGCGAACGCGGCGCGAATTCCGTTTTGCGCGGAATCGAAGGCTGGAACGCGCGCCGTAATTCGGGCGTAGCGCGCAGGACTTCTTCGTATCGCCGCACACAGCTCAGGGGCCCCCATGCCGAATTTCTTGGAGTACGCATTGAGGCCAGCCGTGGCATGCGAAAAGTAGACGCTGAGTCCTCTGCAAGTCGTGTCCGACGGATCGAAAGTTGAATAGACGTCCACGAAGCGCTGCACGTCTTCCGCGCTGATCTCGGAGACCCCGCCGCGGTGCGGCGCTGGCGTCGATGTGCAGCCAAGGAGCACCATGAACGCTGCGCTAATGGTCACCCATGCACACCGACGAACTAGTATTGAACCTACATCCAGTCCGAGTTCGCTCATGCAATGAATTAGCGCGCCAATCTGTGATGCGCAAGAATCCAGACCATCGCCGGGTCACGTCCGGAAGGATTGATCCTGTCGTCGGTGGAACGTTGAAATCGGGTACAGGGTCGAAGAATCGCCATTCACCTTGTGAAAGTCGCTTGTCACGCGCCGAGAAGTCGGCTACATGACGCTCAGAGCGAGGCAATCCGGGCCACGATGTCCTGGGCGACGGCCGTGGCCGGGCGCATCGTTGTGATCACTTGCACAGGCAAACCCACGTAAACCTGAAAGCGTTCGCGGATCACTTCCTCCTCTCGGCGGTCGCTCCGAGGGGATGGGAGTTCACGCGCTCGCTGCCGTCGAAGCGTTTCGGCGACGCACGTTTCGAGATCTACTGAGGGGAGTAAAACGAAGGTCGAAGACTGTATCACGAGCGAACTGCGAATAGCAGACAAGCGAGCGTGAGTAGCCTCGGGATATGTCATGAACCCAGACGAGACGGCAACCACGCCGGGCCCGTCGTGCTTGAGTTGTAGGTACGTGTCGACATTGGTCGTAGCATACGTTGGGTAGCCTTGGCGCGCGATGAAATCGTCGATGTCACCATGCCCTTGCTCGAAGAGGCGGTCGAGATCCCAAGACGGCCAGCCGAGGAACTTCGCGACCATCCGTCCGGTCGTGCTCTTGCCGGCGCCGCCGGGGCCAATCAAATGAATCAAAGAGACGGTTGTGTGCGCTCTAACCGGCCGAATTCAGCTACGGGCAAGCCAAATAAGAGCGCCGCCGCAACTCCGTAGTGCGCCCACCTGCGGCAACGATTCTTTAGGCGACGGGCGACGACACCTACAGCGCTGCGAGCCAATGCGCCCACGCGATGTCACTCTGTCCCAAGTCATGGCCATTATTCAATCGGACCAGCAGGGCGTGCGCGGCCTCGTGGGCTCCCGGATACTCGGCTCGCAGGTGCGTGAGTACCCAACTTTCATTGTCGTGTAGGAGTGGGCGCGCCAACGCGGCGCTCACCTGTGTGCGGTTCAGCAACTCCAGCACATCCTGCGTCGCGGCAACGTTGGTGCCGCCGAGCAGCGCGCGGAGCGCTGGGACAGCCGGCGTCCAGTCTACGCGCCGCGTGGGTAGCTCGCCTAGCACGATGAGCGCGGCCGAACGCACGCCTTCGTTGCCGTCACGCAGTGCATCAGTGAGTGCCCATCACGTCGAATCCTGTTCCGCAAAGTTCGCGAGCACAGCCGCGGCGACCATGCGATTCGCGTACGGGCCGTCCTTATGCAGCGCACCGACTGCGGTGCGCCGGTCGGCTTCGGTACGGTGTGCGTTCAGGAAACTCCAGAGACGATCAGCATCCTCAAGTATCGCACGGGGACGACCACGCATCACGGTCGCACGTTCCGCGGGATCCAGGTTGTACAATTGTAGCGGTCCGAATAGGCGACCTATCAAGAGGCGTCCAAGCGAATCGGTCACTGGGAGAATCACTGTTGCATAACTTGGGCGGAGCACTTTGAAGCTATCGCGTGGCGACGGTGTCCAGCGTACCAGCGACGAGTCCTGCGGCTCGATGACTTTTATAATCTCATAGTGCCTTGCCACATCGCCCGGCTTCGCCGAATACGTCATGAAATTGACCAAGGCGTCTGCGAAATGGAGCGAGTCGCGAAGTGTTACCATGCACGCCGCATCTGCGAGCGTTTGGCCGGGGACTCGGTGTTGAATTGAATCCTGCAGCGCCTTGAGTGTCCAGTGCCGCAAACCCAATACCTCTACTCTGGCGTTTGGAAAATCGTACGCGACTTGGGCGTCGAGACCCTGCGCAACGCCAGCGATGAGTAGGCAAGCGAGCCCGGCCAGCGATACAACACGGTAACTAGCTGATTGCATTCTCATGAGCCCACTCTTCGCAATAATGTGTGTTGCCTCAACATCCAAGCTAAGCTGCAAGGACTGCTAAAATGTTGCCCCCCCCCCGCGCGCAATGCGGCAGGTTTCCCGTCAGCTTCGACGTTCGTTATGCCACGGCTAAGGGATGTCCGCGCACGGCCCAAGAGACTGTTCGTTACTCGCATCGAGGCGGTGGCGCGCTGCCCTCACCTCCGCATGCACCTCTGAGTTCCCCGCGAGCGCTGCCATGTATTCGAGGGCAACTAGAACCTCGTGAAGCTTGCCGGCCACGGCCGTTTTCGCTACGCACCGTGTTCGTTGCCAAGCCGTTCCTGCAACCTCAAACTCCTTTGTTCCGCCATGATAGAGTTCCATAGCGGTCAAGTACGCACCGTGGACGTAGCTATCGTAGCCCTTATTGACGAATCGGCGCAGCGACAAGAGTCGCTCGCCATCGACGGAGGCGTCATTCGCCAGGCGTACCTCCGATTTCAACAGATCCGCGCGACTGACGTAGAATTGCTTTTCCTGTGTCTCGTATTCCTCACGAGTTCGAGCTGGAGGCTCAAAGAACTGATCTACAAACGTCTTCTGTGCTTTGGTCAGATGTCCCCTTTGAAGACCCTCTCCCACGGCGGTAATCTCGACGCTAAAGTCCGAGACCATTCGCAAGATGCTGGCGGATTCCATAACAAATCCGTTATCGGCGAGCAACAACGCCGCGCGAATGCCGCTCACCATGCGCACTGATTTCGCAACTTGAAGCGCGGACGCCGAAGCCTGAGGAAACTCCCAGTGATATTCGCCGTTTGACTCAGTGACGCGTACTGGCGATGGGAGCATACGCGCCAGGCGATTGGCCCAATCGCCGACGTGTTCGATGATGCTGCGAGTAATCGGAAAGTCAGACACAGTCGGTTCGTGGCATAACGCCCGAGCTCAGCGGCGGGCGGGCCGAATAAGAGCTAGCGAAACGAAGCGCCCAGCAGACTGACCGTCTGCTGTAGCGCACGTTATGCAGCGACATCGGTCGACGCATTCCTGAGGCCACCCAGCATAAGATACGATACCACTCGCTGGCATTAGCTGCTAGCTGCGGACGGCCCGTCGCGATACTCTTCTGGCAGCGCGAGCCCGAAGTGCGCGCAGAGCGCCGTGACGTCGGAGAAGTCGATCTCCCTAAGCTTGTAGCCAGCGTGGAATCGGACGAGCCAGTGTGGCGAGATGCATCGCACCCGCCGACCCTCGATAGCACCCTCACCGGTCAACGCGTCCCCCCAGTAGTAGTCGCCGTTCGCGGGCGGCCCGTAGACGCCGTCGCCGCTCTCGTCGAACGTGAAGGCATGGACGTCGATCTCAAGCCCGGTTCCGTTGCCGAGCACGAAATTCCACGGCTGTGTGTCGTCGCGCGGAGTCTGCTGGTAGCCGCGTTCAGCTAAGACGTCGCGCAGTCTCCCGAGAAACCTCGTTTCGACCGCGATGTCTAGGTCCGCATGACTGCGGGTCTGTTCGCCCAGCAACGCATCCACCGCCCAGCCGCCGTCGATCCAGATCTTGATGCCCTCACTTTCAAGGAGATCGTACAGCCCGAGAGCATCTTTCGCAGACATGTGTGATCCATTCGACATGCGTGGTTCCCTCATTTGGCAGAAACTGAGCTGCTGCCGGTTTGGTGGACAAGCAGCGAATTGACGCGGGATGGCCAGAGAGCACGGCACGTACATGCAGCGTGCACACCCTTATGCATCCCCGCACCAAAATAAACCGTTCAAGTCGGCCATATGTACACTGTCTTGAGAGGTAGTGTACATAACCCCTGCATGTTCCTGCTCCCCATCAGGGCGCGGCATCAGTCAAGCCGCACCCACGTACACGGCCTGACAGTGAGGAAACCCCGCGACTTGGTGCTTTCGCGCGATCTAGTCCGCCTGACCCCGCGCCGGCAACCGGCCAGACGTCTACTTACTTTTGGACCCATCCCGTGAGGGAATGTCACTCAACCAGCTATCGCAAAGAAACGGTCTGGCTGAATTGTGGAGCACAGCATCCACGCTCAAGACCGAGCGGACAGGACGAAAGTACTACCCGTCTCGCAATGCAGCCCGCACCGACGTGTTCGATTACGTCGAGCGCTTTTACAACCCAATCCGGAGGCACTCAATCCTGGGCTATTTGAGCCCTATGGGCTTCGAGCAGCACGCTCCGACACAAGAACATGTAGCTTACCCGTGCGTCCGCGGAACCGGCAGCAGCTCATAACGCAACGTTCAAGCGCGCTCCAAAAGCCAAAGCGAGGGTGAGCAAAGGGCCATCGTTGTTTGATAAAGAGGAATAGCTGTGCCAATTATCCGCGCACTAGATGAGTCCGCGTAAATTGACGTTTCAATCGACTGGCTCGGGATTGCTACCCCGTTGAACGTGTCCACCGGCGGCTCAATCCCCAAGCCGAAAGACCTCCGCAACAACAACGCAAGCGCCCTGATAACGATAGCAGCGCTGGACGAGTTGCCGGATAAGCCGTAGGATTGACACTCCCGACACCGTGACGCAGTTGTATTTACGTTTGCCAACTTGCCCCCGCTCGTTCACTTTGTCACCGCCTTCGCTATGGCTCGCACCAAGAACATCGCTTCGACTTCAGCAGAGCGCTCCATATACTTTTACCGTGTAAACATCGGATTAGAGGTGTCAGGATCGACGTTGCTGTTCGATGCTCGCAATACGCTCACGCGACTCCAAGCCCTCTCCTTTGACGGGGATGACTACACGAGTAACTACTGGGATGACGGCGCTGATGGCGTCACCTGCTCGTGGGTGGATTCCCTCGACGGATTCCCTCGGATGCGGCTCGCGATAGTCCGCCGTCGCGGGCTTCCACAGTTAGAATCGGACGGGAATCTCTCACCACTACAAATCCCGCCGACCGCTGGTTTGGCGGAGCAGATTCACCTTGTATTCTTTCCCGATAACATTATTGGCTCCGAGTTCAATTTTTATGGTCCGCGTGCCACACGAATTGGCCCGTACCTACGAGCTAAGGGTCTCGTAAACCGCATCACCGTCCAACCGGTGCTTCGAGACGACGCGTCGCGAGCTTTCGGGGAATTGAATACGCTCAGGCTGTTGCGCCTACGGATACACCGGAGCTATTTACCGACCATCTTAGATGCGGATGAAACGCTCGGTGCACTTTTCGCATCTGCCATGGACCTTGGTCAGGTTGAAGAAGCAGAAGTCGTGTTTAGAGTTTCTCGCTCGCCGACTGCATCGCTCGGGAGCAGACTCCTTGACATGGCTCGGCGATTAGTCCAGCGCGACGGAGGTGTCGTCCGCCCAAACAGCGGCGTGTCCGCATTCGAAGTGCGTGGACGAAGCGAACGGAGCCACCGTATCGAGACAATCGATTTGCTCAGTGACCGGTTCGTCATCCGTAAGCGAGTCGTTCTGGAGGACGGGCGACACCGCGTTCTTTTGAGTGGCTCGGCATACTCAGCCATTACCGATGCGTATCAAGAGGTGAAAGACGACCTTCCTCGACTCGATAGCCTAATAATTGAATGAATAAATACACGCAGTTCTATGGGCGGCACTTTCTTCGTATAGAACTTCTACTTGCAATCCTAGTTACTGGCGCAGGTGCCTTGTGGGCATGTTACGGCGGAGCACCGGTGATTATCGGGGCCGTCAAGAATAACCACGCAAGCATATACGGAGCGCTAGCTTCGGTCGACGGCTCGCTGCTTGGGTTTGCAATCACCACAGTCTCGATTGTACTTGGGTTCATGTCCACCGAGCGCTTCGCAACAATTCGAGCACATCCCGCGGCGGCTTCGCTGTGGAAAACCTTCCGGTCAACTATTCGTGTATTGGCCGTTGCGACAGTTGTATCTCTTCTTGCCTTGGTGCTGGACCGCGATTCGAGTCCAAGCCTGTCGCTGTTGATTCTGTGCGCCGGGCTTCAGCTTCTTGCAACCCTCCGTGTAGCACGCTGTATTTGGATTCTTGAAAAGGTCACCATGATAATGATGCCCCCAGCTCGCCGTTCCTCCGCAGAATCCATCCGATAACCCATCATCACTTCCAAATTTTCAATGATGTCGGTTCGTATCATGGAGGATGGCATTCAACCCAACGGACAACCCTTGCTACGCCAGCTTCATCACCCGTTGCCAGAACGAGCTAAGGGCAACAAAATGGGACGAGATTGCGAAGATTGATAAACTGGCGGTGCTGGCCAGGTTGATATGGATTGCGTCGGATAGCAGTTCTTCTACTGGTCGAACGTTGTTTAACGCTTCCAGTTAGTGAGGCTACTGAATGACCAGCAAAAAAAAGAAGATCTGCTGGGCGGCATCACTTGGCGGCTGCAGCCCTGAAATGACCAAAGAACATCTCATCTCGGATGGGCTTTGGACAGGCGACGGCGTTGATGTGCTCGGGTTTGACTGGTGTGACGGGGGCACCAAGCACGTCGGGCGGAGTTCCGTCGCCTCCCACATACTCTGCAAAGTGCACAACAATGCACTTTCTCCTCTCGACGCCGCCGCCAAGCTTGCTTTTGCATCGCTCCAAAGCGCAACGGCGATTGGTAACCAGCGAAACTCACTAAGACCACGTAGGTGGAAAGTTACGCGGCTAGAAATTGCGGCTCCTTGGCTGCTTGAACGCTGGTTTCTGAAGACGATGTTGAACCTACTTGCCGTCAAACCCGGAGGATTACACTGGCGTGCCAATTCTGCACCCGCAGATACACCGCCCGACCAGCTTGTGCGTATTGCGTTTGGCGACGAGCCGATGCAACGACCGATGGGTTTGTATGCGATAGCTGGCATCAACGACCCACTAAACCTTACCGACATCGTAGGCTTCGCACCACTTGAATACGGAGACGAAGGTATAATCGCGGGAATGTTCGAGTTTCGGGGCTTCCGTTTTGTATTACATCTGGAACCTCACGCACTTCCCGAAACGCTGATCATTCCCCGAGGAGGTCCGTGGTCGACAGGGCAACTACTTTACCGCGTTGAACGGCTGAAGTTTAATGTAGGCGGCCATTTATCACACTACGTCCAGTTATGCTGGCACCTCGGCGCTGATTGACACAGATGGATATCGGATGTCTTGATAAAATGACGGCGATGAACCAGTTGATATGGAACGCCGCTGAGCCGACACCTACCAATCACAGCGAACCGAGCGCTAGTAAGACCAACACCGCAACAACGGCAAAAATTGGCGGCCACACAACGAGTGATATGCACGATCCCGATTTGCTCCACGACGACGAGCTATGACAGCGCAGATGATGCCGATAGCGAGTGCAAGTCCAAACAACATACCTGAGCTGCTGCCGGTTCAGTGGACACGCTGCCGTACTCTGGCATGGGTCGCCGACAATCCTGCGGTCGCCACTGTCAGCACCTCCGGTGTGGTTGCCGCGCTCGGAGCAGGTAGCGCGACAATCAGTGCCACAAGCGAGAACCAAAGTGGAACGGCGATTTTAACAGTCGTGCTCGCACCGGTGACATCAGTGACAGTCACACTGGCAAAAGCAACTGTTGCCGTGAGCGGAACGACCCAACCCACTGCTGTAACGAAGCATGCGCAAGGAAACGTTGTTACTGGCCGTCTTGTGACTTGGGCGTCGACAAACACTGCAGTTGCCACCGTGAGCTCCTCCGGCCTGGTTACGGCGGTAGGGCCAGGTAGCAGCAGCATTACCGGAACGAGCGAGAATCAAACCGGATCGCGGCATTGACTGTCGGAATGACTTTTGTGCAACTATCGGTCGGAGGGAATCATTCGTGCGCTATCACGTCGATAGGTGACGCGTACTGTTGGGGAGAAAACGGATTTGGAGAACTCGGCAACGGACAAAACGGTTCGCTGGGGACGAAGACTGTGCCGAGTCGAGTATCTGGAAACTTTGTATTCCGTAATATCGCCGCGGGGTTTAGGCACGCATGTGCACTACAGCGTCTGGCCAAGCATATTGCTGGGGTCAGGGCTCGGAGGGAAGGCTAGGTCCGGGATCGGGCAGTGACGCCAATTCTCCCACAACGGTTCAAGGCGGACTCGCCTTTACGGCCCTCGCAGCAGGTGATGACCGCACCTGCGGACTCACGTCGGATGAGTCGGCATACTGTTAGGGAACGGATTTGCGTGGTCAACTCGGAACCGGAAACACCGTGAGCGTCTCGTGCCAGTGCCCGTTGTGGGCGGTCTTCACTTAACATCACTAAGCGCCGGAGCATCGCACACTTGCGGAGTAGTAACAGGCGGCCAACTTTACTGCTGGGGACTGCACGACGACGGACAATTAGGAATTGGAAGCGCTACGGAATCCTGTTCGGGCTTCCCCTGCGCAACGCGACCCGTCGCGATTCCTACGCTCTTGTTCAAGTCCGTTGCCGCAGCGTACAACCATACCTGCGCCCTGGCATGAGACTCAAAGGCGTACTGTTGGGGCAATAACGGCTCTGGGGCGCTCGGCATCGGGACGGCCGGCGCGGGTGCGGGAAGTGCGAGCCCTGTTGCCGTGCTTGGTGGGTTGACCTACGAAAGCGTTGCAGCGAATAATCAAACGAGTTGCGCGATCCGCGCCGATGGCAGCACGTACTGCTGGGGGAGCAACGGAGGGAAGTTTGGAAACGGCACTGGGCAGAACACAAGCGTGCCAGTGCTCGCACAGACAGGATTGCTCCACATAATCACCGTTGGGGGCAGCCATACCTGTGGCCCAGACGCTGATGGAGCTGCGTTCTGTTCCGGAAGTAACTTCTCCGGCCAGCTTGGCAACGGTACATCAACCCTGAGCTCGAGCCCTGTACCGGCGAGCGCGCCAACAGGCAACTAAACTACGAAGGCGCCAGTGACGACATTGAGAACCGCGGGAAGCCTAAAACCGTGGAGACACTCCTCGTACGGTCGTCCTTACCTTTCGAGAATGCGAAAGCACTATTCATCGCAACGAAGTGGCAGACAAGTGACCAATTGTTTATCCCACCACGCATGACGGAGCCAGACCGCTTGACTATTACGGCGCGTGAAACCGACGTACTGGGCGCTAGGTTTGCCCAGGCAACATATAGATTCTCACTGCCAGTGCCGCGTGCGTTCGCTCCCCGAGGGACTGCGCGAAGCGCATGCCCACGAGAAGATCAGGCTTGAGGATCAAAAGCAAGCTGCAGACGTTGGAATTGCTTGGAGGAATCGCCGGCTGGGTATGGCTCGGCACGCTCCCATTCTCGTTCTGGTTCTTCTTTAGCGCTCTCTGCGGGAGCGGATCGTGGACGCGGTTCTTCGGGGTTCTCATAATCAGTTTTGTGGCGAAGAACCTGAACCGCGGCTTCGAGGCACACAAGAACCGTGTTGGCTTTGAATCCAATCTCGTCGCTCGGGGCGTGGCCCCGTCTGAGGCCCGAGAGATTGGCTTCGCTGCGATGAATGGAATTTCCATTGCAGGGTCGGACAATAGAACGGTTGTCGACCTTCTCTCGGACAAGCGTACACCTGCGGCGGTGACAGCGACCGATGAGGAGAAGGAAAGAAACCGCTACTGGCAGCAACGGACGGCCATTCCTACCGCCTTTATATTCGCTGACGCGTGCGGAGGGCTGGGTGAGGAGGAGCGGCGGACCGTAACGGACAAAGCCAAACTCCTCATGGAGGTACAGTCGCGGATCGTTCTCCATCAAGGCGCAGAGATCGCGGAGCGCGAGCGCCGCAAGAACGCGGTCCTCCTGACGGCGAACTACCCAACTGAGCTTCAAGGGGACTTCTCTACTTCAACCCAGAAAACCCGGGAAACGGTCCTAACTTTACTGGCCAGCGGCTTGGCCTACGAGCTACTACTGCGTCCGACTACGGGCAACGCTGACATCCGCGAGCAACGGTTCGCATCTGAATTGAACTGAGTGCACAAGAATACGCAGGCTGCAGCACTCGGGCGCGTGGTTGCAGCAGCACCAGATATCTATTGCATTCGGCAGGGGCTTCGCGGTTACTGTTGACAGCTGCTCTGCGCAGCGTCTGTTGACTGCCGACGATCCGCGTTCTCATTGCGGCATGGTCGGGTGGCAATCGCCCGTCGTAACTGGCGCAGTCGAGAGGTGCTGCACGCGTCCGACGCCCAGTACCTGCAGGCATTTGTGCCGAAGCTGGAGGGCCGGGATGCGCGACGGTCACGCCATGACTGTCGCACGCATCAAGTCTGACCGGTATCCGGATAGGCAGCGGAGAACACGCGTTTAAGGCACGTTGTTGCCGGCATGCCCCTCTATCGTCGCTGCAATCAACCGGTCGCGGTGTGCCAGAACCTCGGTAAGCCGTGCCGCACTTACGGCGCATCCTAGTTCTGCTTGGCGCTGTGCATCGCGCGCGGCCGCCAACTCCGCTCGAAGGTCGCGACTTTGGTCAGAAAATCGAGCGGCCTCAGCCGCGCTGCTTGCGTGCGCGCGATCCAAATCGACCGTGAATCGCGCAATCACCTGCTCTGAGGCTTCTATCTTCGCTTCCGCTTTCACCGCCCGGGCGGTTGCCGCCGCAAAATCAGCAGCGGCCGCTACTGATGCCTCGTGACGCTCCTCAAGCGTCCGCACTACCTGCATCTGCGCTCCGCGCGCAACTTCTTCCGCCGCTCGCTCCATATCACGAAGCCGACCGGCAAATTCCTCCCTTGCAATTCCCAGCGACGCGTCCACTTTGCCGATCTCTCGCTCATGACGTGCCACAAGTTCGGCACACTCTAGTCGTGCGACGTCGGCGTCCTGCGCGCTTTCAAGAAGCCGCTGCCGCATCGAACCAACCTCCGCCGCGGCGTGCTCGAAGGCGACCGTCGCCCGGAGTTCAGCGGCGGTTGTCGCTGCCCGGGCAGACTGAGGCCACGCAGCCATAATTTGCTCAACACCCTCGCGGACGCTCGCGGGGATAGTTGTGTCTCCCCATCCTTGCGGCCGCGGGTCCGCGGAATCCATTGGGTCGCGGATCAACGCACGAAGCTCCTCCGGCAACGAGGCGTAAAGTTGCGTGTTGTAGCCGTGTTCGATCCCAACCGCGTCTATAGCCTGTTCGATACGGGTGTAGCTACCGCCAACTGCCTTGTAAACAGCCTTACTAGATGGGCGGACGCCGGACACAGACCAGAGTGCACGTATCGCATTTACTAGCGTAGCCCAGTCTGTCTTGATGTGAGCGGTCATGGTTTATACCGGTAGAAGTGTTTTCCGAAACTTGCTGGCGCAAGCTTGCGGCTCAAGCTTGCGCCCAGTTCCAAGTCGATGCCGACGGCGCTGCCCAGCCGCGCGGAGTGCCAACTACGTTCGACCTTCCGTTGGTGACGGGAGCCACAAGCGGGGGTAGAGCGCGCCCTGCTGCTGGTCGCGTTGCTTCCCGTGAAGCCAACGCGGTGGCCTTCAACCCTAGCGCGCGCCGGTATGAAATCGACAGTCGTGAAGAGCCGAAGATCGACGCTGATTACCCGGTTATCAGGGTGCGGTTTGTGTGCAGTTTCTTCCCGCAAATCACGGCAGAAGGCGTTGAGAAGTCCGGCACTGACGCTCGGTTCTCCTATGAAGGCCGGCAAAATGATGAGGTTTGCCGAGCTTCCCATACGTCTCTGGAGCGGAAGAGTCCTGGTTCGACCCCAGGAGGGGCAATCGACGAGAAGCCCTACCTCGGGAACGGGGTGGGGATTTTTGTTTTGCAGGGTAAGGTGTATCGGGGTGCCCGCACATCTGCCCAGCTGCCTAATGATTAGACAGAGCTACTTGGGATACGGCGCCGTGTCGAAGTAAATACCCAATGAATCTTCCCATCGAGTGGCCGGATTCGCCCTCTGGGTGACGGGGGCCGTCGGTTGGAGCTTTATGGAGCCCCTCACCGCTTCGGGCCCAACTGCGCCAGCAACGTAGCTACTGCCGCATCCAGTTGTGAATCCTTTCCTGCGTAACTCTCGCCCATCGCGCGCGTCACCTCGACATCGACCGGACGCGGGTGCATCTCCATGTCCATGCCGTCGAGTCCGGTGATGCGCGTCGACGGCAAACGCTCCGTTGTTCCATCGATGAGAGTCGCAGATGAAGTGAAGATGATCCATCCGGCCGTCTGCTCGCCAACCACCTTGCCGAGCTTGAGCGTGCGATAGCCCTGCGTGAAATCCTCGCCGTCGCTGAGGGTGTGCTGGTTCGTTACGAGCACTGTCGGTCGCTCGAGGGAGCGTTGGCCGAGCTGTGTGCGCGCGGAGACGACGGGACGGTCGCGGCTCTGCATGTTGAGGTATGGCTGGCGAGACAAAACGTCCATCGCATATACATTGACGAAGCCGCCATTGTTGTTGCGAACGTCGATGACTACTCCATCGCGTGTCATGTTCTGCGCGTCCAGATCGACATAAAGTTGATTCAGCGCGTCTTGCGACATGTCGTACATGTGAACGTAGCCGAGCCGTCCATGGCTTGCGTTTTCCACATACGCGCGCCGCTGTTCAACCCATGCACGATATAGCAGCCCCTTTTCGGTGGTCGTGTTCACCGGAAGTACAGCGACGTCGCGGACCCTGGCCGAAGGCGTGGCGGCAATGCTGAGAACAGTGCGTTTGCCGATCGTGTAAGCCAGCAGCTCTTCAAGGTTGGTGTGGCCAGAGAGTGCGGTTCCGTTAACGTTCGTGAGAAACTCGCCGACTTTGATACCGGCGACAGCGGCCGGCGAAAGCGGAACTACTTCGGTTATATGGAACTTGCCGCTTCGCTCGTACGTCGTCCGATCGAATCCGAGGCCGATGCGTCCGGCGTATGCCTGGTGTGGCGGCGCTGCGCCAATTCCGGAATGCGACGAGTTGAGTTCGCCGACGAAAAGCGAAAGTATCCGACGCATCTGATCCGGTGTCTGTGCACCCTCGATTCTGCGTGAGTATTCCGTGCGAATCGCGTTCCAGTCCACGCCATTCATCTTTGGGTTGAAGAAGTTGTCACGCAGATAGCTCCACGCTTCCGCGAAGACTTCCATCTTCTCCCGTGAGAAATCGACGTCCATCTCGGCGGAAACGGCGAGCTGTTTCGCGACGCGCGATTCCACGTTTATGCTGCTCATCCGGCCAGCCTCGAGATAGAAGACTTCCTTCCCGTCAGGCGACCACTGCGCATCGGACTTGCGGCCGGACGACGACGTCAGTTGTCGTGCAACCGGCGCATCCTTGGCCAGATCGTCGAGCGAATAGACATAGAGGTTCGTCTGCCCCGCGGCGCCCGCCGTAAGCAGTGCGGACTTCCCGTCAGGGCTGATGGATACCTCGAACACATCGACCTCGACCGGAAGCAACGACAGACGGTCGCGAATATTGTCGAAGACAATGTTCACGGGCTTCACGGGCCTCGCTGGCTTCACCGAGGTTACAGTCTTGCCGCGCCGCGATGAATCAGGTGCAACGCTGTCGCTCTTCACGAACTCCGCGGTATCGCGCGTAGTCGGTGGTTGTTTCCGGGGCAATTGCTTTTGTGTTTGCGGTGCCGCGGGACGCGGCGATTCCTCGCGGAACAAATCGTGGAACTGATCTTCGCGGAAATGAGGCGTGTGAGGAACCAGATCGATGCGAGCGAGTTGGCGAGTCTCGGTGCGCTGGCCCGTGGAAACGAGGATGTATGTTCCGTCACGGCTCCATGCAATCGAGTTGGCGGAGGTGTTGGCCAGAAATTCCACCGGGCGGCTCTCGCCACCGGTCACGCTCACTACCTGTACGTTCGCGAAATCTCGCGAGCCGGATGTCGGTGTATAGGCAATCCAGCGGCTGTCGGGCGAAAACATGATCTCAGAGCGCCCCAAGAAGGGGGGGCGGTTGAGCGACGCGGTCGCGATCACGCGATCAGTGTGACTGGGGAGATCGAGCACGCGCAGTTCCTTCGCGTCGCGGGTGTACGCGATGTGTGCCCCATCCGGTGACCACACCGGCGACACATCGCTCGACGCGCCATTCGTGAGCTGAGTTTCGGTGCTCGTAGCGAAATCATAGCTGAAGAGATGACGAGGTCCCTCACGATCGCTAGTGTACACCAGCCGCCTGCTGTCTGGCGCCCAGATGACCTGATCTTCCGCGGCCGGTGTGTTCGTTACTCTAATCGCGGTGCCGCCATCCTTGGCGGACGCGGCGAACACCTCGCCGTGCACCACAAACGCGACCTTCTTTCCATCGGGCGACAGCACGAAGCGCTGAATTCCGTTCGTGAACGTGCGGTGCTCGACACCGGCAGCGGCCGGCGAGCCGCGCAGCGTGATCGGCACCGCACTCGCCTGATGAGTAACGACGTCGTAACGCCAGATCCCAAAATCACGCTCGAACACGATGGCGCTTCCATTCGCCGCTATCGAAGGCCACAACACCCTGCCGTTCGTGAATGTCGTTAGCTGATGGGGCGTAGCGTCCGCGGACGCCGCCTGAGCCCAGAGATTCGCGGTGCCACTTCGATCTGAGACGTAGTAGATGGACCCGCCATCCTGACTCCACATTGGCCAGCCGCTCTTCGCGCCCATCGGGACTATCGGTGTGTAAGTGGGAACGCCGCGAACATCACGCACTAGATCGATCTCGCTTTCGTCGAGATGGCTGTGGCCCTTGCGCCACCATTGCCCGCGCGAGACACCGCGTGCCGTTATCGCAAGCGCAGCGCCATCCGGCGATGGTGCTCCCCAATACTCCGCGGCGTAGCGATCTGCCGCGACTGGCATCGGCGTGCCGCTGTCTGAATGCACCCGATACTCATCGCTCATTCCGGATATGTCGTTGCGATTCGACGAGAAGTACAGCCAGGCTCCGTCGCGCGACCAGTTGTCGAGCTGTACCGCCTGATCGTCGTACGTAATCCGCGAGAGCTGACCAGTGGCGAGCGTGAGCACATAGATATCGCCATTGCCGGTACGCGTCGAGACGAACGCGATGCGCGTGCCGTCCGGAGAATACATCGGCCGAGATTCGTCTGCCTCGTTGGACACGAGTAATCGCGCATCGCCACCGTGCGACGGGACCGTCCAGATGTCGCCCGCCGAAACGAAGGCTATCTCGTTCCCGTCCGGCGAGATGCTGGGCTCGGAGAACGACGCAACAGCGTTGGGTGCGGCACCGGCGCGGCCGCTCAATCCGTGCGGTACAGCCGGCGAGCCACCCGGAACGGCAGCTATGGCGACGGAGGCAGCGAGAACGGCTCGGGAGGGAAACAGCATGGGAACGGTGAGCAAAGGGTTCGACGTTGCCGAAAGTCACAGGCGGCGAAGCCATTATGCATCTCGTGGCGGCGTGGCGCTACCCCGGCGCCCCGCCATCTCAATTCCTCAGGATTCTGTATCGCTTCGCGGGCCGATTGACACTGGCGGCTCGGAATTACGCGAAACCATGCCGATACTCTCCTTACAGGCCCAAGCCGGAGGGTACGCGGAATGGTTCAACCGAATGTTCGCGCTTCACTCACACGCGACGATGCTCAGCTCGCGCTTCATGTAATCGCGTCTGGTCGTATCGCGGAACTCGAAGAGGGCGAGCGTCGTCTCGCAACCGATGGCGTCGATGTTCTGCTCGACGACCCACGCCTGCTCGTCGGCCTGCTACGAACGGACCGCGGCATCATGGCTTCGTATGCTCTCGTTGCATACGTTGTAATGCGACATGCGCTAACACATGTCGGTGAGCGCGACAGGAGCCTCGCCGACTTTCTCGCGTCGCTGTTCATGGAGTTCGGCTCGCGTGACCGCGCGCACCGGATCAGTCGCTTTGACGACGAGACGTATGATACGCTCGGCGAGATCATGGCGGCTGCTGACAGCGCCGATCCCAAGCGGAGCTTTCTTGCTCGCACGCACCTCGGCAATTACGCGCTCTGGTTCAGTGGAGTGTTTCCCGATCACATTGAGGAACGGCGCTGGCGCAAGGGCGGCCCGAACCTGGAATATTACGAGTCGATTGGGAAGAAAGGTTATGCACTCGCCGCGGATCACCGGCTCGCGAAGGATGCCGGTGTGAGCGATTTCTATGCGCTCGCTGCCGAGCGGTTCCGAGTCATGCGGATCGCACTGACGTCTGTCAGCGACGCGCTTTTATTCCCGCACTCAAACTCACCTACGAGTATCATTCGGCGCGTCGAGGACGACTACCGCTTAGTATCGTAGCGCGGACTACCTGGTTGGAGTCGGTACCACCGCCGCACTCATGACATGGTTGCCGGTCGGAGTCCAACGATACTACTGACGCTCATAACTTGCTTGAAGTCGCCGAGCAAGTTCTGCGGGGTGGCGTCATTAAGACAATTTGGCCTATTGAGCACCTACGTGTCTCGATTCGCTAAAGCTTCGTTGTGGCGGGGATGCCGATACTAGAGAGATGGCTGTCATCCCCGGCGTCGACCCCATCCGGGCCGCCGCGCTTTGTCTGTTGCTTGGTGTTGCTTCGATTCCGGCGCTCGCTCGCGGTGTGCGGCCGCATCCAGCTAGAAGTGGATCGGCCAAGCTGGTATCGACTGCGCCATCGGACGCTACGGCGCGGCCGGCTTTGCCGGTGCGCCTTCCCACTTCGCTGGACGCGGTGCCAGCGGGGGAACGTGGTGATACCAGTACCGGGATTAGCGGGAGTCTACGCATCCACCTGCTTGCTCCGGGTAGCGCCCCCGCGGGCGTGTACCCAGTTCCCGGGGGTGTCGCGGGCCAGCCGTTCTCGTTCATTGGAGTAATCCCTTTTACTGCGAAACGCGGCGAATTCATCGAGGGATACCATGTCGGATTCTGGCCCGCCGAGCTGCACTCGGTGCGCAGCGAGGCGTATGAGAATCCGCTGGGCTTTGTGGAAGTGACGGCGGAGAATGCGGACGTTCAAGTTTCCCAACACTTCAAGCTCGGAGACTTCGTCACGCACGACGGTGCACCATTCCCCAAGTACATAGTTCTGCGTGAGTCACTGCTGGATAAGCTGGAGCTGGTTCTTGCCGATCTCGAGGCGCACGGTGTATCAACGCAATACGTCAAAGTGCTCTCCGGCTTTCGCACGCCCGCTCACAACTTCGCGCTCGGCGACGCGAGCGGGCGCGCGCGAGAGAGCCGGCACCAGTACGGTGACGCGATCGACATGATCATCGACGCCGACGGCGATGGGCGGATGGACGATCTCAATCACGATGGTCGCGTGGATGTGGCGGACGTACGGGTGATCGAGTCTGCGGTCAATCGTGTGGAACAGGCTCATCCAGAACTCGCCGGCGGCTTGGGGCTCTATCGAGAGATGGGCCCGAGCGGTCCATTCGCGCACATCGACGTGCGCGGAACGCGCGCGCGCTGGGGCACAATCGATCGCCCAATGTATGCGAATGCCGTTTCGTTTCCATCTTCATATGCCCGGGCTGCGGCGGCTCAGTCGGGCCATTGCCAGGCAGAAGGCGCTTCCGCGGTGCTCTGCCAGGGGTTCCGGCACACTCGCTGATCGCTTGATCCGGGGCGTTTCACAAACTCCGGCCGCATCACTCAGCCTCTTCATTGCGTAATATCGTCGAGGCGCCTCGCGCGCCGCGTCCATTTTCCCACCCCGCCATGCTGATGCTGAATACGACTCTGCACGCCCTGCGCCGGACCATTCTCAGCGCCAGTGTTATGCTGGCACCGGTAAGTACGCTCGTATTTTCATCCGGGGCGGCCGCGCAGCAGCCCGTTACTGCATCGATCACGACGCCGAAGCAGCAATTCGGCCACGACATAGGCGACGACTACTGGCTCGCGAACTACGATCAGTTCTCGGCCTACTGGCACAAGCTTGCTGGCGAGTCGGACCGAATGAAGCTGGTCGAGATCGGAAAGACCGCCGAGGGACGCACGCAGTTGATGGCGATCATATCGTCGCCGGAGAACATGAAGCACCTGGCCCGGTATCAGGAAATCGCCCAGAGGTTGGCACATGCTGACGGCCTGACTGACGAGCAGGCGCATGCACTTGCGGAGGAAGGGAAGGCGGTTGTTTGGATTGACGGTGGATTGCACGCGAGTGAGGTACTGGGCGCGCACCAGCTCATGGAAACTGTTTACGATCTGTTGAGCCGCAACGATCCTGAGACGAAGCGCATTCTGAACGACTGCATAATCCTCGCGGTACATGCCAATCCGGACGGCATGCAGTTAGTGTCGAACTGGTATATGAAGGACGCCGACACGTTGAAGCGCAACATGGACGTTCCGCGGCTGTGGCAGAAGTACATCGGACACGACAACAATCGTGATTTCTACATGTCCAATCAGGCCGAGACCAAGAACATCAATCATGTACTCTACTGGGACTGGTTTCCGCAGATCGTTTACAATCACCACCAGACGGGCCCCGCCGGTGCGGTGATGTTCTCGCCGCCGTTCAGGGACCCGTTCAACTACAACTACGATCCGATGATCGCCACCGACATTGATTTCATCGGCGCGGCGATGCACGACAGATTTGCGCGTGAGCACAAGCCCGGCGTGGTGATGCGATCTGGCGCACCGTATTCCACCTGGTGGAACGGCGGTCTGCGCACCATGCCTTACTTCCACAACATGATCGGCTTGCTCACCGAGACGATTGGAAGTCCCACGCCGCAGAAGATTCCGTTTGTGCCGACGATGCAGCTTCCGCACGGGGATGTGCCGTATCCGATTGCACCGCAGGAATGGCATTTCAGGCAGTCGATTGACTACTCGATCACCGCGAATTATGCGGTGCTGGATCTCGCATCTCGCCAGAAGGATGAGTTCCTGTACGACATCTACCACATGGGACGCAACTCGATCGATAAGGGAAATCGCGACACATGGACAATTTCGGGCGATCGTATCGCCGCCGCCGATTCCGCGGCAGTCGCCGACGGACGGAAGCCGCGTGCTTCGGCCGGCACGCGTGGCGCGCTGGACGATAAGTATTTCACCGATATTCTCCATGATCCGGCGAAGCGTGATGCGCGCGGCTATATAATTACAGCCGACCAGCCCGACTTTCTCACGGCTACCAAGTTCGTGAATACGCTGAGGCACGCCGGGATCACGGTGCAACGTGCCACCGCGGCGTTTACGGTAAACGGAAAGCAGTATCCAGCTGGTTCGTTCGTTGTGAAATCAGCGCAGGCGTTCCGTCCGTATGTATTGGACATGTTCGAGCCACAGGATTATCCCAACGACTTCGCGTATCCGGGCGGACCTCCACTCCGGCCGTACGACAACACCGGTTATACGCTCGCGTACCAGATGGGAGTTCACTTCGACCGAATACTCGATGGTTTCAATGGTCCATTCGAGACAGTCACCGGGCTTGCGAATCCGCCGGCGGGTGCGGTAGCTGACGCGAATGGCGCCACCGGCTTTGTTTTTTCGCACGCTGAAAACGATGCGTTCACCGTTGTGAACCGGCTGCTCGCCAGTCATGCCGACGTGTACTGGTTGAAGAGCGCTGTAACGACGCACGGGAAGACGTATCCCGTTGGCACGTTCTACGTCAGCGCGGGTGCCGGTGCAACGCCGGTGATCCAGAGAGCCGCGAAGGAATTGGGCGTGAGTTTCCAGGGAACCAGCAGTCGCGCCGGTTCAGATGCAACTAAACTCAGGACACCGCGCATCGCGCTGTGGGATACGTACGGTGGATCGATGCCGTCCGGCCACATCCGGTGGATGCTAGAGCAGTTCGAGTTCCCGTACACACTCGTATATCCGCAGGACATCGATGCCAGCGGAATTCAGGGCAAGTACGACGTAGTGATCCTCCCGACTGGTGCGATCAGTGGCAGCGATGCGGCGCTGATGCGCGCCTACATTGGTGGTGCTCGCGACCGCGACATTCCAAAGGAGTTCCAGCACATGACGGGCCGCCTGAGCGCCGAGAAGAGCGCGCCGGTGCTAAAGCGGTTCATGGAGCAAGGCGGAACGGTTCTCACGATTGGCAGCTCGACCTCGCTGGCGTCCATGCTGGGTCTTCCGGTGGCGAACGGACTGGTAGAGCGTTCGCCAACTGGCGCGGAGCGTCCTTTGCCCGCGGAGAAGTTCTACGTGCCTGGTGCGTTGCTGGATGTTGCGGTGAACAACAACCTGGGGATCGCGGCGGGCGCGCCGTCTCACTTGGACGTCTTTTTCGACAACAGTCCGACGTTCCGACTGCAGCCTGACGCTGAGTTGAAGGGTGTTCAGCCGGTAGCATGGTTCGACAGCACGCATCCGCTGCGCAGCGGATGGGCGTGGGGGCAGAATTATCTGGATGGAACCGTCGCGATCGCCGAGGCGAAGATTGGACAGGGGCAACTCTTCCTATTTGGCCCCGAGATCACGTTCCGTGCGCAGCCGCACGGTACCTTTCGCTTCCTGTTCAACGGGATCTACGGCGGCGGGGAGAAGCAACCGGTGTCAACGGCGGGCCGGTAGCAGGTCGAAACGGCGCATTCATCCGGCCGGCGACGTGATTGGTTGCCGGCCGGATGTCTTTTGATATCCTCCGCCATCGTTGTGCCGTTTGGAGCCTCTCGGGCGTCTATCGAGTTGGGCTGCGCGACTGCACGGCCACACCTGTCCAGTTGCCATGGCGTATGATCTCGACGCGTTTGATCGGAGCGTTGCTGCCTTTTGTGGGTCTTGTCTGCGGCTGTCGCGGCCCGGAGATGTACGTCTTCAAGGGACTCCGCGGTCCAGCCGCACCGTCGCGTATATCGCCCGCCTTACCGACCTCTTACAGGACATACGACTCTGGCGGGTCCAGTGCGCTCGCCATCCTGCTCACCGACACCACATCCAGCTGGCTCGGCCTGGCGCACGGCCTCAAGACGATCGGAGTGCCTTTTCGCGTGACGCGCGACTACCAGGAGGCTCTCCGCCATCGGGTGGTGCTGGTCTATCCGACCATCTCTGGCGCTGTGCTCAGCGCGAAGGCACTTGCCGCGCTAGCTGCTGCGCCCGAGCACGGCGCGACACTGGTGGGATTCGACGTGCTCGGCGGCGGTCTCGAGTCGCTATTTGGGTTCACGCGTGCGGAACCATCGCGCGCCCGATACCAGCTCAAATTTGGGACTCACCCGGTGGCTGGGCTGATCCTGTCGGACCCACGCGAAATCACGACTCGACTGGGCGAGGCGAGCACGGGCCCGGAGCGGCTGGGAACTTACGGCTACGTAGGTGCGAGCGGCGCGCCCGTTACTTATGAGGATGGCACTGCAGCTGTAACGTCGCGCTCAGTGGGCTCCGGCCACGCATACGCGATCGGCCTCGATGTGGGGGCGCTTGCGCTCACCGGCTATGACAACCACGACGAGACAATCGCGCGCAGCTACGTGAACGCATATGAGCCTGCGATTGACGTGTGGCTGCGGCTCCTCAAGGCGATCTATCGGCAGGGTGAGCCGGACGCAGTAACCCTGCGCACGGTACCTCAGGGCAAGTCGCTCGCCGTCGCGCTGTCGCACGATGTGGATTACGCGGGATCATGGGCGAATTCCATGCAGTATGCGCGATTCGAGAAAAGCCAGAACATTCGAGCGACATACTTCATTCAGACGAAGTACATCCGCGATTACAACGATAAGATCTTCTTCAGCGACAAGGAAATTCACTACCTGCTCACGCTGGACTCGCTTGGCATGGAGCTAGGGTCACACACGGTATCACACTCGCGCGGGTTTGCGCAATTTCCGCTTGGGAGTGGCACGGAGCAGTACCCGGACTATCACCCATTCGTCAAGAGCCGGACGGTCACGCTCGGCGGAACTGTATTCGGCGAGCTCCGCGTTAGTAAATTTCTCATCGATCACTTTGCGAACGACGCACACGTCGTTTCGTTTCGCCCTGGCGATCTGGCCGATCCGCCGAGCTTGCCCGAGGCGTTGACTAGCACTGGTTACAAGTACAGTTCTTCGGTAACGGCGAACAGTGCGCTTACGCAGCTGCCGTTCGAGGTGAACCGAAGCCACGGGGGGAGCACGGAAAGCGGGATCTTCGATTTCCCGGTGACCGTTGAGGATGAAGCGTTGCCGGCGATGGGGCAACGACTGCCGCAGGCAATCGTCCTCGCGAAGACGTTGGCCCGCTACGGCGGAACGTTCGTTATTCTGATTCACCCCAACATCCTTGGTACCAAGTACCAATTCGAACAGGGGTTTGTCGCGGCAACGAGACCTTTCGCGTGGTTTGGAGCGATCGGTGATCTTGGCAAATGGTGGGCAATACGGAACACCGCGGACGTACGGGTCAGTCACCGAGGCTCGCAGAAGCGCGTGGTCATCCGGACCGGCGCTCCAATAGACGGGCTCGCGGTGGACGTTCCGGATGGGTGGAAGCTCATTTCGGCGACCGGTGGTACGGCGGTTCAGAGTGGCGCGATTGTGAATATCGGCCATGATGATGGGACGATCACTCTTCTCTTTTCGTGAGCCGACCGTGTTCCGATTGATCCTCAACACTCTGTCAACACGGCAGCTTTCCATGCTTGTTGTGCTGGTGAGCTGCATCACTGCGAACGCACGCGCGCAGCAAGCGGCAACGGCAATGACCGATCGCGTGCTCGAGGTGCGCGGCGATAGCCTGTGGCAATCTGATCGGCTTGGCTCGCTGCCGTATTATCAGGAGTTGGTAAGGCGGGACACTTCCAATGCGCGAGCGGTCATGCGTCTAGCGACGCTCCTGTCGTACCAACACGATTACGACGAATCGTTGCGGCTGTTCAAGCGTTACGCGGTGCTCGCACCCGCCGATCCGGATGGTCCGGCGGGGACGATCCGCGTTTCCCGCTGGAGGGCGTTCGATCAACCGTCGCTTGAACCGTCAGCGATCTACACCACGGACTCTGACCACAACACTGCGTTCTACACGGCCGCTCGGGCCGGCGCGCGTGCGGGCGATTGGCGTATTACGCAGACTGCATCGCGCTCATCCGTCAATGATCCTGCGAGCTCTGGTGTATCGTTACACGTCAGTACAATTGGCGAGTTCGAGACAGATGCGTATTCTGTTCGCCTCGAAGGCGGTATCGAGCGTGGCGAGCAGGCGGGCTCGGGCGTGGGGTCGGCGAATGCGCGGGTGTCGCACGTTGTGCCGATTGCTGCTGCGAGGATCGCGGCACAACTGAGCGATAAGTTACATCTCGGGGGAAGCGCATCCTATCTTCCGTTCGATGAAACTTCGCGACTAGTTCGTTCGAGGGCGAGCGCACTCGATGCGGGGCCCGACGTTGATGTGGCGTTCAGCGATGCGTTGCACGTGTCGGCCGCAGCGTCACTCGGAAACGTGAGGAGCGACTCTGGCTCGAATCGTAGGATTATGGCCAACGCAGAGATTGGCCAGCGTGTCGCAGCGCCGGTGGTGCTGGGGATTGACGCGCGCGGTACCAGTTACCAGCACTTTGCGCCGGACTACTTTGCGCCACAACGACTCGTTATCGCTGAGACGTTCGCGCGCTTCGCAACGACTCCGGATGTTGGCTGGGGGATCGAGGCAGAGGCCGCGCTGGGATCGCAGTCGGTTCGCTTTCTCGGTGCGACGCATCGTTCCTTCGCAAATCGCGCGGCGGCAACGGTTCGATTCAGACCAGGCCTGGCAACAGAGTTGAGTCTCGGGGCGCGTTATGCAAACAGCGTCAGCAGCTCAACACAACGTGCCGACGGATACCGTGGGTATGCTGTGGTCTTCGGCGCGCGGCTTCATCTGTAACCCATGTCAATGCCTAGCAGTCGCGATCAGAAGATCGAAGCCGGCGTGAAGCAACTGCGCGATCGATTCCGTGCGTCGTTCCCCAACACGCTTGCGGCGTTGCGCGGTCTCGCGCGAGAGTTGGACACATCTCCGACAGCCGTAAATACCATCGACGCACTCCGTCGAGAGCTGCACAGGTTGCGTGGCACCGCCGGCAGTTTCGGTTTTCCTGAAGGGACCGACATGGCCGGCGCCATGGAGGAGCGGGCAATCGCGTGGGCAGGGAACGCGAAGTTGGATGTGTCCACGCGGGCGGCGGAAGTGACGCGATTCGTCGACCTCCTCGAGCGAGCATTCCATGGCAGCATAGATAGTTGCGTAGATAACCGCGTAAATGGCGGCGTCGAGGATACAGGGTCGGATCGATCCACGGAAGCGGCGGTGCCTGATCATCCGGCTGGTGCACCTCCTGATAGCGGGGCCCGAGCGGGCCGCCCGCGCGTTGCCAAAGCACCCGTTGCCAAAGCACCCGGAGCCAAAGCACCCGGAGCCAAAGCACGCCGAACGGCGCAGCGGGAAGCTGCAGAGCCCGAAACTGTACCGGCCGAGACTGTACCGCCCGAAACTGAGCTGCCCGAGACTGTGCTGCCCAGAACCACGCCGCGCATCGTGGTAGTGGAGGACGATCAGGTGTCGGCCGAGATGCTGTGCTACGCGATCCAGGTGTCGGGTCAAGAAGTTGAGCGATTCTCGAATGGACTGGTGGCTCTCGAGGCATTGCTCGCAATGGAAGTGCATGGCCAGCCCGTGCTGGTGCTGCTGGATGTGGATCTTCCCGGTATGGATGGGCACACGGTGCATGAACGGCTGCGGGTGCAACGTCCCGGTGTGTTCTCGGTCGTGTTCCTCACTGCGCACGGCAGGGATACCGAACAGTTTCGAGCGATAAAGGGAGGAGCGCTCGACTATCTGGTGAAGCCGGTAAATCTACGGTTGGTCGCAGCCAAGCTCTCGAACTGGCTCCGGATGATGGGCGCGTCGGTATGAGTCCCTTCACCGTGCTTGTCGTTATTCTCATGGTGCAAGGTGTGCTCCTTTGTATGACGCTTGCGTTGCTCGTCATCAATCGAGCGAAGCGGCAGGCGCGCGCGCGCGAAGCTCAGGTCGCGGGAGCATCGCTGGTCACGCCTCTCATACGGCTCCTGGTGGAGGACGCGCCAGCGGCCGAAATTGTCGCCATCCTCCGTGCCATGCCGGTGAATACCGCCGCGGAAGAGACGATGAACATCGCCGTCGCGCGCATCCAGCCACGCGAGCGTAGCGAACTCGCCGCGGCACTGCGGGAGGAGCCATGGGTTGCGCGCGTCATTGACCGCAGCACGTCTCGCCTGTGGTGGCGGCGGTTGGAGGCCGCTCGCATCCTCGCGTTTGTCGGGGATGCCCGCGATCGGGAGGTGGTTTCGCGCTTGCTGGGCGACCGACATCCAGCCGTACAGGCCGCCGCATCGGCCTGCGTACCCGGAGTCGGCGATGCCCAGCTCGTTCGTGAAGTGATCGATGCTCTCTCACACAGATCGCCCATGGTGCAGCAATATGAGCTCAACATGTTGCGCGAGATGTCGACAGTCGCCGTACCACTCATGCTGGAACGATTGGACGCCAGCTTGCCTTCGGAAGTATTGCTCATAGCGTTGCGTCTCGCTGAGACAATTGACGCACCGGAGTGTCTCGATCGCATCGTGGCGCTGCGCGGTCATCCAGATGCGGACGTCAGGCTCGCCGATACAAAAGCGCTGCGCAAGTACTTCAGTCCGCTGTCCATTAGCGCATTGTTCTCGTTGCTCGAGGACGCGGATTGGCGGGTTCGCTCGCAGGCAGCGCGCGGATTGGGTGAGTTGAGTGTGGATGACGCGATTCCGCACCTCGCGCGTGCCATGAGCGACACCGCATGGTGGGTTCGCTTTCGCGCCGCGCTCGCACTTGCAGCTCTTGGGGAGAACGGAAGGCGGGCGCTTCGTGAGGTGCGAGTGGGTGCAGCGGATGTTGCGCGGGACATGGCGGCGTTCGTGAGTGGGCTGTCGGAAGGCAGCGTTCTCGAGCTGTCGGAATGAGCTGGTTCGACATCGATACGCAAGGCATCGCCGGCCTGCTACTGGTACGGTTTGAGGACTGGATACTGATCTACTTTCTGGTCCTCAATTCGTTCTACGCGCTTCTGCTGATCCTCTCGATACCGGAGCTCTGGTCGCACTGGCATCTTTCGGAGGACGACTATCGAAAGCGATTGCTTGGCACGGATGTGCTACCGCCGATTACGCTCATGGTGCCAGCGTACAACGAAGAAGCGTCGATTGTTGCAAGTGTCATGTCGTTCCTGACGCTAGAGTATCCCCGGCACGAAGTGGTGCTCGTGAACGACGGGTCGTCAGATGGCACGATGGACGCGCTCATTGCAGCGTATGATTTGTATCTGGTGCCGCCCGCATTCGCGCGCGAGATAGATACCGAACCGGTGCACGCGTACTACCGCTCGCGGGCGTACTCCAAGCTCGTAGTGATCGACAAGGCAAATGGGGGGAAGGGTGACGCGCTCAACGCGGCGCTCAACGCTGCGCGTTTTCCGTATGTCGTCGCCGTTGACGCTGACACGCTAATCGAACCGGACGCACTGTTGCGGCTGGCTCGTCCGTTCCTGTTGAGTGGGGAAATCGCCGCGGTCGGCGGGACCATCCGCGTGGCGAATGCGTGCGCGATTGCCTACGGCCGTGTAACTATGGCGAAGGTTGATTCCAGGCCGCTGCCGGGCATTCAGACGGTCGAATATCTACGTGCATTCCTGTTTGGGCGGCTTGGCTGGAACAGACTCGGTGGCAATCTGATTATCTCGGGCGCGTTCGGGCTGTTTAAGCGAGAGTACATGCTGGCGATTGGCGGTTACCGGAACAGTAGTGAGACCGAGGACATGGATCTCGTGGTGCGGCTGCATCGTTACTTGCACGACAACAAGATCCGCGCAGCGATGCCGTTCATTCCGGACCCAGTCGCCTGGACGGAAGTGCCAACGAGTGTTCGAGTCCTGTCGCGCCAACGTGAGCGCTGGCATCGTGGTCTCATCGAGACTATCGTCACGCACAGGGGAATGCTGTTCAATCCAAGGTACGGGCGAGTGGGGTTGGTCTCGTTTCCATTTTATGTATTCGGAGAGATGTTTGCGCCGCTCATAGAAACGGCGGGTTACATCGGACTGATCGTCGGCGTGTGCTTCGGCGTCGTGGATACGCAGCTTGCTCTTCTTCTGTTGGTCGTTGCGGTGGGCTACGGACTGCTGCTCTCATTGTGGTCAGTGGTCCTGGAGGAGGCGACGTTCCGGCGATACCCGCGGCGCGGCGACTTTACCAAACTTCTTTTCTTCGCTTTTTTGGAGCCTTTCGGTTACCGTCAACTCACGGTCTGGTTTCGGGTCAAGGCGTTTTGGAGCTATGCGCGTGGAGTGAGGCACTGGGGCGACATGCAGCGTGAGGGTTTTGCGGGAGTCTCTGAAGGCAACGCAGCCGCAACTCCCACCGCCACGGCACCGCTCGCGGCAGGCTAGCCAAGGTTCGGGAACGCGGCCATCTTGTCTCACGTTCAGGTTGGCATTTATGTTTGCGCGTCACCCTCGGGACACCCAATGCAGCCAACGCAGCCAATCCGCTTTCGCTCCGCTTCAGAAATCGTGGCTCACATCGGGCGCCTCAGGTACGCCCCGCGCGCATTCGCGTTGTTCGCGTTGTTCGCGTTGTTCACACTGTGCGGGTGCGCCTCGATGGGCGCCGTCGGCGCATCCACGCCCCATGCGGCCGCCGCGGACGGCCCATTTGACATGGTCATCGCCAACGGACGTATCGTCGATGGCACTGGCAATCCGTGGTACTACGCTGACGTAGCGATAAAGGGCGACCGAATAGCTTCGATCGCGCCACCTCACTCGCTCGATGCCGCTCGCGCAACGCGCCGCATAGATGCGAGGGGGCTCGTAGTTACGCCGGGGTTCATCGACATGCAGGGCCAGTCGGCCGAGGCATTCGTGCACGGCGATGGGCGGGCCATAAGCAAGATCACGCAGGGCGTGACTTCCGAGATACTTGGCGAAGGCGACACACCGGCGCCCTCAAACGACAAGTTGCTGGCGCTTGCTGATCCGGGCGATAGCCTCATGACGCGCGCGATGCGTGGCTTTGGGGGCGAGCACGGGTTCGGTGCGTGGCTGGATGCGATGCAGCGTCATGGTATTGCCGTTAACGTTGGCTCATATCTGGGGGCAGCGACTGTCCGGAGCTACGCGATGGGTGCGGCGCCGGGTGCGCCGTCCGCGGCTCAGCTCGATGCGATGCGACTGGTCGTGCGCAACGCGATGCGTGACGGCGCATTCGGTGTCGCGAGCGCGTTGATATATCCACCGGGTTCGTATGCGGGCACGCCGGAGCTCATCGAGATGGCGCGCGCGATGTCACCGTTGCACGGGACGTACATCACGCACATGCGCTCGGAAGGAGATTCTCTGCTGGAGGCGACCGATGAAGCGATGCGCATCGGGCGCGACGGTGGCGTCCCGCTGATCATATATCATCTCAAGGCGGCTGGCCCTTCCAACTGGCCCAAGGAACCAGCGCTCCTCGCAAAAATTGACTCAGCGCGCGCTGCAGGGCTGGACGTGACGGCGACGATGTATCCGTATCCGGCTTCGTCGAATGGACTTGCATCGTGCGTTCCGGCGTATGTGTCGGCGGATGGAAAGCTGTTGGACAATCTTCGTGATCCAACCAAGCGCGCGCGGATCGCACGTGAGATGAACGACGCATCGCTCGGCGTCAGCGCCGACTGCCAGGGGATTGCGCCTGACAAGATAATGGTTGTGGGATTTTCGAGACCCGCGTTCAAGAAGTACGAAGGCAAGCGGCTGTCCGAGATTGCGCAGGGAATGGGAACGTCGGGGCAGGATGCCGTGATCGACATTCTGCTCGCGGGTGATTCACCCGGACGCGTGACGTTCTCGATGGACGAGGCGAACGTCGAGATGCAGATCCGGAAGCCCTGGATGATGATTGGCACCGATGCCGAGGCATGGAATCCCGCGGATTCGCTTCAGGGGTTAACGCATCCTCGCGCGTACGGGAGCTATCCGCGCATTCTCGGACGCTATGTGCGTGAGCAGAAGCTGCTCACGTTGGAGGATGCGGTGCGAAAGATGACGTCGCTTCCGGCGGATCGGTTGGGGTTGCGTGAGAGAGGGCAGCTGCGCGCGGGGTTTTTTGCGGATGTCGTCGTGTTGGATCCGACTACGATCATCGATCGCGCGACGTATGATAAACCGCATCAGTTGTCCGTAGGGATCCGGGATGTGTTCGTGAATGGAGTCGCGGTGGTGAGCGGCGGTGCGGTGACGGGAGCGAAGCCTGGACGGGCGGTGAGGGGGAATGGGTGGGTGCAGTGAATGCGTCTATAATTGGAGATGGCCAGCTCCAGGCAGTATTGGGCGACCGTCGGTGAGATGTCCCCTCCCCCCCCACTCAAGAAGCCGAACCGAAATAGTGACGTCGAAGAAGCAGAAGCTGGAGCTTACCTGGGTAGGTAAGGAGAACCGACCACGACTGGAGCCTCGAATCCTGATCGAGGAGCCGGAAAAATCGTATCACGCACCGCATCGCGTGACGGATCATGATGTGTTCGATAATCGACTGATCTTTGGGGATAATCTGCTCGCGCTCAAGGCGCTGGAGCAGGAGTTCGCGGGGAAGGTGAAGTGCGTATTTATCGATCCGCCGTACAATACGGGAAGTGCGTTCGAGCATTACGATGACGGGATCGAACATTCGATATGGCTGTCTTTGATTCGGGAGCGGCTTGATATTCTATGGCGATTGCTGCGCGAGGATGGTGCGATCTGGATCACGATTGATGATACGGAGTGCCATTATCTGAAAGTTCTCTGCGATGAGATATTTGGTCGTCCAAATTTTGTTTCATCCTTTGCTTGGGAAAAGGATCAAGGCCGTAGGGGAGATACTGATATTTCGTCGTCACACGATCACGTTCTTCTCTATGCTCGTAACCGTGACATTTGGCGCGGCTCACGAAATCTTCTTCCGAGGACACCCGAGCAAGAGGCCAGATACAGGAACCCTGACAACGATCCACGAGGCCGATGGCTACAGGGTGATAATGGAACCGCGAAGAGCGGATCACCTGCGCTCCGATTTCCCGTAGTCCTGCCTTCAGGGAGAGAAGTCGTTCCGCCTATGGGAAATTTCTGGCGGTTTTCCAAGCAGAATCTCGAGAAGGCGCGCGCGGAAGGGCGTGTTCATTTTGGTGTTAAGGGTGATAGTATGCCCGTCATCAAGCGGTATCTTACAGAGGTTCAACATGGCGTAGTCCCTCGTACGTGGTGGCCCGCCGAGGAGACAGGTACCAATCAGGATGCGAAGCGGGATCATTTAAGGAAGTTGCTGCCTGAGATCGAACCATTTGCGACTCCTAAGCCAGAGCAGTTGTTAAACCGCATCCTACTTATCTCGACCAACCCCGGAGACCTCGTCCTCGATTCCTTCGCCGGTTCCGGAACCACGGGTGCGGTCGCGCACAAGATGGGTCGTCGCTGGATAATGATCGAGCTTGGTGAGCATGCGCACACGCACATCATCCCGCGCATGAAGAAAGTGATAGATGGTGAAGATCCCGGCGGAATCACCAAAGGGTTGGATTGGAACGGGGGCGGTGGTTTCCGGTACTTCCGACTTGCTCCGTCGTTGCTCGAGCGAGACAAGTGGGGCAATCTCGTCATCAACGCTGAATACAACGCTGCGATGCTCGCGGAGGCGTTGTGCAAGATCGAGGGGTTCACCTATGCGCCGAGTGACACGCTCTACTGGCAGCAGGGCCATTCGACCGAGCGCGATTTCATCTACACGACCACGGCAAACCTCAGCCAGGATCAGCTACAGCAACTGAGCGACGAAGTCGGCGCTGATCGCACTCTGCTCGTGTTGTGTACAGCCTTTCGCGCGCGGACGGAGCAGTTCGCCAATCTCACGGTGCGGAAGATCCCCAGGCAGGTGCTCGGCCGCTGCGAATGGGGGCACGATGACTACAGTCTCCAGGTGGAGAATCTTCCTGACGCGCCGGCCAGGCCAGGGCAGCAGGATCTCTTTACGGGCGACGCTCGGTGAGCGGCGATCCCGAGGAGCCGGGCGAGGGGACCGAGCTTGTTCTGTATGAGACCAGGGACCATCGCACGCGGATAGACGTGCGCCTTCACGGCGGCACAGTATGGCTCAGTCAGGCGCAACTGGCCGATCTGTTCCAGACCACAGTGGCCAACATCAACATCCACCTGAAGGCGATATACGCCGAGGGGGAGATCCCAGAGGACTCAACTATTAAGGATTACTTAATAGTTCGATCGGAGGGGCGTCGCCAGGTCAGCCGGGAGATTCTCCACTACAGTCTGGAAGCCATCATCGCGGTGGGTTACAGGGTACACTCGCCGCGCGGTACCCAGTTTCGCCAGTGGGCGACGGCTCGGCTGAACGAGTACCTGGTCAAGGGATTCACGCTCGACGACGAGCGCATGGCCAATCCGGCCGGACCGGGTACTCCTGACTACTTCGATGAGCTACTGGAGCGCATCCGCGCCATCCGCGCCAGCGAGCGTCGGATGTACTTGCGGGTGCGCGACATCCTGGCGCTGGCAGCAGACTATGCACCGCGTGATGAGGAAACCAAGCTCTTCTTCAGAACTATCCAGAACAAGCTTCACTCCGCGGTAACTGGGAAGACTGCGCCGGAACTGATCGCGGAGCGCGTCGACGATGTTCAGCCAAACATGGGGCTGACAACGTGGAAGGGCGACGTCGTGAGAAAGAGTGACGTAACAGTGGCAAAGAACTACCTGCGCGAACCCGAAATCGGCGAATTGAATCGCATCGTCAACATGTTTCTGGACTTTGCCGAGGACCAGGCGCGACGTCGGAAGCAGGTATTCATACGGGACTGGGAAGCCAGGGTTGATGAATTTCTACGGTTCAACGACCGGAATGTTCTGCATGGCGCTGGTTCAGTGTCTCGTGAGACAGCCGAGGAAAGAGCCCGAGACGCGTACGAGAAGTACGCCCAACGTCGTCAGCGAGATGACGACGCCGCGCTCGAAGCCGAACACTTGAACGAGATTGGAACGATTGCTCGAAAGCTTCCATCGAGACGAAAAGGCGCACCGGAATGAATCGGCAGGTAAATGCGATCGCCGGCCGTTTGAGTCTCCGCGCGCCGCAACGTCGCTCGCTCGAGATCCTGGATCGGATAACCGAACTGGCCCCGCTGAGCAAGGACGCGGACGTACAATCGGTGCTGGCAGCAATTCGGAGTGAGTTCCCATCAGTTACCGACTTCGAGCGGGAGTTTCCGTCGGTCTGCTTCGCACTTGCCACGGGAGTGGGGAAGACTCGATTGATGGGCGCGTTCGTCGGCTATCTGCATCTCGCGCACGGCATCAACAACTTCTTCGTACTCGCGCCGAACCTGACGATCTACAACAAGCTCATCGCTGATTTCACGCCGAACACACCGAAGTATGTGTTCAGGGGGATCGCAGAGTTTGCGACGACGCCGCCGGACATCATAACGGGTGACGACTACGAGTCGAGAGCCGGCTCGCTTGAGTTCGCGTCGTGCAAGGTGAACATCTTCAACATCTCGAAGATCAATTCGGAGGTGCGTGGCGGTCGGTCACCGCGAATAAAACGCCTGTCTGAATACATTGGCGAGAGTTACTTCGAGTATCTGGCGGGACTCCCGGATCTGGTACTCCTGATGGACGAATCGCATCGCTACCGTGCGTCCGCGGGAGTGCGCGCGATCAATGAGCTGAAGCCAGTACTTGGATTGGAGCTGACGGCCACGCCGTACGTGGAATCTGCACGCGCCACAGGCGCTACGCCATTCAAGAACGTAATCTTCGATTATCCGCTTGCGCGTGCTATGGCGGATGGCTTCGTCAAGGAGCCGGCGGTCGTAACGCGCAAGAATTTCAGTTCGGCTGGGATGTCCGGCGAAGAGCTCGACAGACTCAAGCTTGAGGATGGCGTCAGGCTTCACGAAAGTGTGAAGGTGGAGCTGGAGACTTATGCCCGCGAGACCGATAACGTCATAGTCAAACCGTTCATCCTCGTGATCGCGCGGGAAACTACTCATGCTGGACAGCTGCTCAAGCTGATCGAATCAGATTCGTTTTTTGAAGGACGCTACAAGGGGAAGGTAATCCAGGTCGATTCGAGCAGGTCCGGTGCGGCCGAAGAAGAGATGATCGAGCGGCTGCTCAAAGTAGAGCACGCTGATGATCCGACTGAGATAGTGATTCACGTCAACATGTTGAAGGAAGGTTGGGACGTGACGAATCTCTACACGATCATTCCGCTTCGTGCGGCGAATGCACGCGTGCTCATCGAGCAGTCGATCGGGCGTGGATTGCGGCTTCCGTATGGCAAGCGCACCGGCGTTACCTCGGTGGATCGGCTCAACATCGTCGCGCACGACAAGTTTCAGGAGATTATCGACGAGGCAAAGAGTCCTGGCTCCGTGATTACGCTTCAGGAAGTTGTGCTCGATCCGGCGGAGCTGAGTCGAAAGACGATTACGGTGGTTTCGCAGTCGCAACTTGCGACTCGTTTGGGGTTCCAGCCCGAGCGGACGACGTCGGACACGCTGATCGCTGGCGCGAGCGAGCCGCCACTGTTCAC
Organism: Gemmatimonadota bacterium; assembly: GCA_041691775.1. Lineage (GTDB taxonomy): Bacteria > Gemmatimonadota > Gemmatimonadetes > Gemmatimonadales > Gemmatimonadaceae > Fen-1247. Next base: position 211,299 of record JBEPUB010000003.1, on the reverse strand, counting down.
GCGGCAGGAAGATCAGAGGGTAGCGCAGATTGCGTACGGTGTGATCCAGCGAATGGAGAGCCAGCCGCTCACACTTCCGACATCAACCTATCTTGGCAAGCCTGACATTCAGGCTGAGATCGTTCGTCGCGTGAATGAGGCGTACGCGCCAGCGCAACACGGGCTTCCAGGAATTGCGGAAAATCCAGACATCGCGTCGATCGTCGCGACTACCGCCGAGGCGGTGGTACGTCAGACGATCGACATTCCGAGGATTCTGGTGGTGCCGTCTGGAACGGTTCGCTCCAGTTTCGAACCGTTCGATCTGGACCTGACAACGTTGCGGTATCCCGCTGTTTCGGACGATCTCTGGATACAGCACCTTCGTACGAGCAAGCTCGAGGTGCTTTCGCCGGGCAACTCGGGGTCGGAAGAGTCGCGGCTCGAAGATTACGTTGTGAGCGGCCTGGTGGATTTTGACGATGTGTCATACGATGACCATGCCGCTCTCCTATACAAGCTGGCCGCACAGGTAGTTCAGCACTTCACTTCCTACCTTGCGGAGGATGAAGCGCGCAAGGTATTGCGATGCTATCAGCGTGACATTGCCCGGTCCGTACACTCACAGATGCAGGTGCACTACCGGGAGCAATCGGATGACGGGTACGAGGTGAAGGTGAGCAAGGGTTTCACAGAGCTCAGGCCAAGTGCGTACACCGCCGCGGCGACCGATACGGTTCTGGATTACCGGATCGCACCGGCCGACAAGAGCAACATGGCCAAGTACTTGTTTGGTAAGTTCGAGCATTGTTTGTACCCGGTTCAGAAGTTTCAGTCAGACGCAGAACGGAAGCTGGCTGTCATCCTGGAGCGTGAGAAGACAAGGTGGTTCAAGCCGGCCAAGAGTCAATTCCAGATTTTCTATGATGATCGTGGCGATCAGCGCGAGTATCAGCCGGATTTCGTGGCTGAAACTGCGGACACCATTTTAATGCTTGAACCCAAAGCGCGCGGAGAAATGGATTCCGCCGAGGTGCAGGCGAAGAAATTGGCTGCGGAAGAGTGGTGCCGGAACGCGAGCGCGTACGCGGCGAGTTATGGCGGACGTCGGTGGACGTATGTTCTGATTCCACACGACGTAATTGCCGAGAATATGACACTGGATGGACTGATTCGCCGCCACTCTGCCGCCCGATCGGTATAGCGTCGTGCCGATGCCAGTTGTAGCTCATACACGCGTCATTGTTCCAGTGCAATGACTACGACCACTGGCGCAAGACAGTTTCGCTCGGCCAGCGATACCGCCGTGCTCCTCGCATCGCTCGAATCAGTCACGCGGGGACATCCGTTCGATTCGAAACGGTTGATTGGCCCGGACGTCAACTACGGTCGCGAACTGCTGGTCGCGCTGGCCCGTCGCACCGGCGGATGGATTGGTTGGGAGGCGACCAGCCTCCGGCGCATTGCCGGCGATCTCGCGTTCGTACCGCTTCACCGTGCTGCTGTTCGCGTGGCAGGTGACGTCGAGATCCGCGTACTGATTAATCGTGCGTTCGATCGTGCGATCTCGGACCGCACAGTCAGTCCTGACTTCGCGCTGCTCGGTCGCAGCCTTGGCTTCCGTCGGGCATTGCGCGATTCGGTGCTGGAGCTGCGTATCGCCGGTGTGCCGCCCGAGGCACTGCATGCTGCTACAGTTCAGGATGCGCCTGGTCGTGAAGTTGCGGCGGTGATGCGAGCGTACGAGGTGGTTCTCCGCGAGGCCGGAGCGAGTGACTCCGCTGGCGTGTTCAGGTTGGCGTTGGACCACTTTGATGACGAGGCGCGCTACTGCCTGGACGGTCAACTACTGCTCGCGCCTACGATGGTCGAGCGTGGCCTGCCGGGAGAGTTGCTTCGCCGGCTCATCGCGTTTGGCGCTCGCCCGTTGGACGGAGATGCAGCGGTAGGCGTGAGCCCGCCGCGCAACTCGGCGATTCATCATACCGCGACGCAGCTGGATGCGGGCATCGTGGCCCGGCGCTCGATCTTCGCATGGACAGCAACGTCGGCGATTCCCTCCGAGAGCGACGAGCGGCTTGATATCAATGCGGTGTCGATCGACATGTTCGCAGGCGCAACGCCGTCAGAAGAGCTACGTGAAGTATTCCGCCGTGTGGTAGCTGAGGGTTTGCGCTGGGAAGATGTTGAGATCGTGACGACCGATGTCGATACGTACGGAGTCGCGCTGGATGTGCTGTGTCAACGGCTCGGTGTTGGCGGAACGATGTTGCATGGCGTACCTCTGGCCCGCACGAGACTCGGCCGAGCACTTGAGCGGTGGTTCGCGTGGCTCGATAGCGGATTGTCGGCCGACCTGCTACGGGAGGCGCTGGAAGCGGGTGAAGTCGGAGCCGGCATGGATGCCGAACCGACAGAGCTCGCGCGTGAACTGCGAGCGCTGCGCATTGGATGGGGGAGAGCGCGGTACGACGAGGCTGTGTCGCAGCTCGAACCGAAGGCAATTGCGACGCGCCTTTCGCAGCGCGACGACGAATCTGACGATGAGTATCACGAGCGCGTTGCATCACGTCAGCACGCCGCGGCGGCGCTGCGTTCATTGCTGGTGGCTCTGCTGCGTGCTACCCCGGACGTGCCGCAGCGCGGTGACGACGCAATTGTCATGTCTTCCGTGTCGCGTCTCGCGGGAGCTACAATCGCCTGGCTCGCGCTGGCTAAGCTGCACGGTGCTTCGGAGAACCAGACCGTCGATCGCGTGTGCACGCGACTTGACGCGCTCGCCGAGCTGGATGACAGCAGCACAACGTTTGCGAGTGCGTTGGCAGCGTTACGCGACGCGTTGGGCGACGTTCGCGCGTGGCCTCTGCTCACCAACGAGAACAAGCCCTGGAGTGCAGCGGGCGGGATGATACATCTTACCGACATCGTTCACGCCGGAACGACCGGACGCCCGCGAGTGTTTGTGGTTGGGCTAAGTGCAGATGCCACGAGCGGTTCGGGACGCCAGGATCCGCTGATCCCGGATTCGGTGCGCTCCGCGATCGCTGGCGGGGTGTTATCAACGGTCGGCGACCGGCGAGAGGAGCACACGTTTCTGCTGAGCGCTGGATTGGCTTCGTTGCGCGGCCGAGTTACGCTATCATACGCAACTGCAGCGTCGTTGGACGGGAGCGAGGCAGCACCGGCGCCGGTGTTGCTCCAGGTGCAGCGATTGCTTGAGCGCGATGCGACGCTATCATACGCGGAGTTGCGAGATCGTCTCGGTCCGCCGGCGTCGGCCGTGCCCAGTCGCGTTTTGCGGGACGGTCAAGCTGTGGTCGCTCTCGTCGACGCCAGAGACGTGTGGATGGATGCTATTGCGGACGGTCCACTCCTGCTGGATGGAGAGGCGCTGGTACTCGAGCGGTTTTCCTCGCTCAACGCTGGCGTGCGGGCAGGCAATCTTGCGCGCTCGCCGAGATTGAATGAGTTCCATGGAGTTGTGACCCGTGCCGCCGGTGCGCTGGATCCGCGGGATCATCCGGATCGAGCGATATCTCCATCCGCACTGGAAAGGCTCGCGGCATGCCCGCTGTCCTGGTTCTACCGTTACGGACTGGGGCTCCGTGCCCCTGAAGATCCCGAGTATGACCCCGACGCGTGGCTCGACTCTGCGCAGCGAGGGAGCCTGCTGCACGAAACCTTCGAGCAGTTCGCGAGAGAATTTGCCGAGCGTCGCACTGAGCTTCAGAACGAATCCGTGCATGACGCGATGGCGAGGATCATAGATGCAATTATTGCGCGCTGGAAGATTGACGTGCCACCACCGGGACATGTCGTATTCGAACATGAGGTGAAGGAGCTACGTCGTGCTGCGCTTTCGTTCTTGAATATGGAGCGACAGGCACTGACGGGCGGCGACGACGGCACATGGCGACACTTCGAGTACGGTTTTGGTGGGGCCGCACCTGGCGGCCATTATGCACTCGCTGATGGTACGTCGCTCAGTATCAAGGGGAGGGTCGATCGTATCGACCAGCTTGCCAATGGCTCGTGGCGCGTCATTGACTACAAGACCGGGGCGTTTTCACGGTATCAGAAGAATCCAAAGTTGGGAAAGTTCAACGGAGGGCGGCAGCTTCAGCCGGCTCTGTATGCCGGCGCGCTGGCGGAGCTGCTCGATGGGCTCGTCACGCGCTTCGAGTATCGCTTTCCGACCGAGCGTGGCCAGAATTCCAGTGTAGCATATACATCCACAGAGCTGGACGAGGCTCGCCCGATAGTCACGCAGCTGCTGGACCACGTGACTCAGGGCACATTCGTCCCAACTACGAGCGCAAACGATTGCAGGTATTGTGAGGCGAGGCCAATTTGTCGAGTTGGGGAGGACAAGTATGGCAAACTCACCTCGCCACGAGCCGCGTGGGCCGATGACAACGCAGAAGCGATAGACGCTTACCGGGGAATGCTGGCGCGTCGGGCGAAGGAAGTAAAATCGTGACCGTCGTGACGGGACATGGCAACGCCGCAAAGCCGCCGGTAGATCAACCAGCTCGCGAGCGAATTCTCTCCGATCTCGATACTAACATGCTGGTTGAGGCCGGTGCGGGATCGGGAAAGACAACTTCGCTCGTTGCTCGGATGCACGCGTTGATACTTCGCGGCGAGCCCGTGGAACGGATAGCTGCTGTCACCTTTACGAAGAAGGCGGCACACGAGCTTAGAGAACGATTTCAATTCAAGTTGGAGATGGAGCTTCGCCACGCGGATCCCGAGAGTGATGCGTGGCGGCGCTGCGATCGTGCGCTTCGCGACTTTGACCGTGCCTTTCTCGGGACGATTCACTCGTTCTGCGCCCGCATTCTGAGAGAGCATCCGCTTGACGTAGCGTTGGATCCAAACTTCGCCGAAGTGGGCGAGGATGAGTGGGAGCAACTCATTCGTAGGTTCTGGAGCCGTTGGCTCGAGCGCTGCAAGCGCGACAACGATGAAGCGCTCGCCCAGCTCGACGCAATCGGGATTGATCCGCGTTTATTGTATGACGGATTCAAGGCTGTCATGAAGTATCAGGACGTGGAGTTTCCGCTGGTCGAGACGGGAAGACCGGACGGGGCGACTTGTCGTACCAAGCTGGAAGCTCTGATCGCGCGCGCACGCGCGATGATGCCAACGGACGAACCACCAGATGGGTTCGACGGCCTGATGGCTCTCGTCAGGAGACTCGAATATCATCAGCGGGCCAATGACTGGAAGAGCACGGAATCTTTATGCGCAGCGCTCGAGACGATCGCGAAGAGTCATGTTGACGTAACGCAGAAGCGCTGGAGTGGCGTTCCCGAGACCAAAAGTAAGGTGAAAGCGCTGAAGGAGGAGTTCCTCGCGCTTCTGGACGACGACATCACGGCGTTGTTGACATGTTGGCGGGAGCATCGGTATCCCGTTGTAATGCGCTTCCTGAGTCGCGCCGCAGCTGACTTTGCAAGAGAGCGGCACGAAACAGGTCAGCTCGGCTTTGAGGACCTTTTGATAATCTCGGCAAGGCTGCTTCGCGATCACCCCCGCGTTCGCGATGCGCTAGGCGAGCGATACCGGCGCCTTCTCGTCGATGAGTTTCAGGACACCGATCCTCTTCAGGCGGAGGTTTGTTTCCTGCTTGCATCAGAATCGACCACGGGAAATGACTGGAGAAGCGTTACACCGCGTGCCGGCGGCATCTTTCTGGTTGGTGATCCAAAGCAGAGCATATACAGGTTCCGGCGCGCTGACATTCAGGTGTATGAATTCGCGAAGGCGCGCATGAGCCAGTGTGGCGCCGTACTCGCGCTAACGAGCAACTTTCGCTCCGTGGCGCCAATCGGCAAATTTGTCAATCGATACTTCGCGAGTGTGTTCCCGGTCGCGGCAACGGAAGTTCAGGCGCCATTCAGCTTGATGCATACGGAGATTGGTGCAGCTCCGACCGACGGCGTGAGCCAGTACTGGGTGCGGCCGGAGAAAGGTGACAAGAATTCGATTGTCAGAGCCGACTCTGCGCAGGTTGCATCATGGATCGCGGCGCGGGTCGCGAGTGGGGATTGCGCGGCTGGAGACTTTCTCATTCTCACTGATGAGCGGTATCCTCTGGCGAGCTATGCGCGGGAACTCGCGGCGCGCAACATTCCGGTGACCACGTCCGGCGCTCAACTCCTGCAGGAACGAGAGCTGACGGAATTGCTCGTAGTGCTTCACGCGGTTGCCGACCCTGATAATCCAATACTCGTCGCGGCCGCACTGGAGGGATTGTTCTTTGGATGCAGTCCCGCAGATCTGTATGATGCGCGTGTCGCTGGGCTGCACTTCAGCATTGTGCACCCGGCCGCCACTAGCCACCTAGCCGCATCGGTTGGCCTGCTGCAACTTCATGAATGGTGGAAGGTGTCGCAGCGTGACGCATCGGACGTGCTGGTCGAGCGCGTCCTCGATGACACCGGATTGCTCTGCTTCGCCGCAAGCCAGTCGCTGGGTGACGCGCGCGCAGGTGCGTTGCTCCAACTGGTCGAAGTGCTGCGCGCGGCGTCAACGACTGGCGCGTCCGGGATCACCGATGCGATCGACCGCATTGATGCACTGCTGACACAGGACTCGGATGGCTCTCCGCTGCGCCCGGGGCGTACCGATGCGGTTCGGGTGATGAATCTGCACAAGGCGAAAGGGCTCGAGGCCAGGGTCGTGATTCTCGCCGCTCCGATTGAATCATCCGAACACGAACCTAGCATTCACATAGTACGCTCGGAAGTCGGCGCGGCTCACGGAGGCATCGTAATATCCGCCGGCAAAATCATCATCGCCCAACCTGTTGGGTGGAGGGAAATGGCAGACTCCGAACGTAGCTTTGCCGCCGCCGAGGACCAGCGACTGCTGTACGTGGCTACCACGCGTGCGATGCGTGAGCTGGTGATATCGCGTTGCGAGCGACCCAAGGCAAAGAGTGCGACCGAGGCAAAGCCGGATACGTCCGCATGGTCCCCACTAGGCGCCGTGCTCGGCGACATCGGTAGCGAGACAATCATACTCACGACGGCAGCACCGGGACGGCGCCGTACCGAACGCACATCACAGGAAGTCGAGGATGCGATCAACTTGGCGCGTTCAGCGGTGGCGCGCGCATCGATCGCATCGATTGTTCACCAAACTGTCACTGAATCAGCGAAGGAACAGCGGGAGATGGTGCGCGCTTACGACTTCCCTCCGGATTGGAGCAAGGGTAAGGCGTGGGGCCGCGTTGTGCATCGATGCATTGAGGCTGCAGGTCGCGGCCGTTCTGGGGAGTCGTTAAGTGCGTTTGTGGCGGCGGTAGCGAGCGACGAGGGGTTGGGCGCCGACAACAGCTCAGCGGTCGAACTTCTCCTCGGCGAGATACGTCAATCCGAATTGTGGAAGAGACTAACGAGCGGTGGTGATGCGCGCTTTGAGCTGCCGGTCATGCGGCTCACTCACGACGCGGACTCGGCAATCCTCACAGAGGGAGTTATTGACGCCGCCGTGCTGGCTGGAGACGAGTGGCTCATCGTGGATTGGAAGACGGATGCCGTTGGTGACGTTGAATGGGCAAAGCGTCACATACAGTACGAGAAGCAGGTTGGCGCGTACGGAAAGATGTTGAATGCCCTGACTGGTCAACCAACCCAGTTCGCGATCCAGCGAGTGGTCGCCGAGCCTACAGTCTGACGGCTGGCGGTCCTGCCACCGTGCTGAAAAAGTCCGAGCGACGTGCTGCCTCGGGGAACGCTTCGGCGTATGTATCCGACCATTTGCGACGGAAAGCTTCGACCGATGGGGAATCCACCAGCGCCCACACGCTCCCGCCGAAACCCGCCCCGAATGCCGATGCGGCTACGGCCCCAAACTCGCGCGCCTGACGTACCAGCGTGACGGTTTCCGGAATCTGATTTCCAAGTCCTCGCTCGGCGCCATCCTGCGATTGAGCAACCAGATTGCCAAATGCCGTTAGATCTCCGCGGGCAAGCGCATCGCCGGCTGCGGGAATTATTTCATTCGCTTCCGTATAGAATTGGTCGAATCGTTCAACGAGAGAGCTCGATGTGTACTCCGAGTTTGTCGTTGTGCTGAGGACTTCTCGAATTCGTTCACGCGCATCGGGCGACGATGTAATCGCCTCACCCATCGATGCATCAGTGCGGCCCGTTGCGTGGCGCCAAACCTCGAGGCCGACACTCAATCGCGTTGAGACACGATTGTAGTGGGCCAGTACCGCTCCTGTCTTTTCAGCGGCAACGCCGCTAGCCGCGATCACGAACCGATAGCTGGTAGGAAGGGAGATAGCGCGCTCGAACATGACCGGGCAAAACGAATACTGCACCAGCGAGTTTGGACGGGAGCATAGGATCGCCGTCTGGTCTTCGCTTCCCCCAAAGGTTCCAACGCCCAGGCGACCGTATAGTGACTTGAAGTCGAGTCCATTCTCCACGCATCCCAGGTAACCACCAAGATCCTCCGATGAGTGGATGTTGGCGCGATACTCGGGCCTGTCAGGAAGATCGTTGACGCCCGACAGCGCGAGAAATATCGCGACCACCAGCGCGCTGGAACTGCTCACGCCGGCCGCGGGAGGAAGGTCGCTCGCGAAGACGATGTCAGCGCCGCGCATTGGCAGCGCGAAATTCATCGCCACGCGCCGAGCGACGGTGATAGGGTAGTTGCTCCAGTGTCCCGGCATTGGTGCCACGTCGGGAGACAACTCGAACTCGACTGTCTCGCCGGAATTTGCGTCACGTACGCGCACAAGCTCGGCGGGCTTTCCATCTCGCGCCGGCATCGGGTCAACATCGCGAGCATGCGCGACGACACAAACTCCGCGCTCGACCGCGCACAACAAGCTACGACCGCCGCCGTAGTCGGTGTGTTTGCCCAATACTTCAATGCGGCCCGGCACCCAGAAGGCAAGTATGTCGGTGTCGTCAGCGGCAGCGCCACGCATTTGCGCCAGCTCTCGCGTTAGCTCCTCGACACGCTGCGCCTTGCGCGCCGTCTCGGCGGGGCTCATTCCCGCCGAGAGGAGTCGGGCGGCGACGTCTCTCAGAGCGTCACCTCAGTCCTGGAAAGTAGCGCCGCTACCTGGGGAATATCGGCGCGCTTCGAAAGGTCGAGCACCGGCGCGTCAACGCGAATCACTGTAAAGCGCATTCCGAGGATGTCGATCGCGTACTGAACGGCGAGCGGAAGCTCCAACTCGCCGCGAGGGGAAGGTTGCACGTCTCGGCATGCACGGAAGAATTCCGATGTCAGACGCCAGCAGTTCATACTCACAGGGAAGCCACTTCCAGCCGCTGTAAGTGAAGCATCGCTTGGTTTCTCTGAAATGCGCTTGAGCATTCCACCGTTGTCGAGCTCGAGTACAGCATAGGCGGCTATTCGCTCTGCGGTGATGTTGCTCGCTCGCAGCAATCCGTCCCGCGAGAAGCCGACCGCCGCTGGCCCGTCTGCCGCGCGTAGTCGGGTCAAAACGTCGGCTGGATAATAGTTATCCGAGTTCACAACGACGAACGGCTCCCCTCTCGTGAATTCTTCCGCAGCCAATACGGCATCCGCAGTGCCGATCGCCGCGGATTGAACAGCGAATGAAACGCGCAACCGGGTGGGCACCACGCGGTTCGTATAGTAGTCGTGTATTTCAGCATGATCGGGAGCGACGACGATGCAAACGTCGGTGAAACCAGCATCAGCGAGCGCGCCCAGCACGTAGTCAAGGAACGGCCGTCCCACTGGCATCATTCCCTTCGCGCCGGATTGCGCAGCAGCGGTCTGTTCAGGTGCGAGACCAACCGCGGGGTCCTCCTCGCGCATGCGCTTCCCGAGGCCGCGCGCGAGGATAACTGCCTTGGTGCACGGACGCGCTGCGGCGACCGCTGAAGTTTCACTCCCGATCAACTCGGTTTCCTCGGTGCTCCAGATCCGTCTCACTACCTGCATTAGCACGATGCCACTTATCACGAAGGCAACGAACCAGATCGAAGCCTGGAGCGTTCTTCCGTAGATCAAGCTACCTGTGCCAAATAGTCCGGCATATACGAACATCACGCCGGAGGTCCAACCCAGCATCATCTGCGGCAGGCTGTCAGGGGACGCGGCGAGGTTTGATTCGGCGCGAATTGCCGTCCAGCCTGGACCGGATGGTCGGGTGAGCTCGTAGAACCGCAGCAGTGTTGCGTGATCGGCGGGGCGAGTGAAGAGCGTCACCGTGATCCAGACAACCGTGGTTACGCTAACCGTGGTCAGCAGCGGAATTGGATCAGGGATGTCGGCGCCCATCTTCTTCGCGACGAAGAATGCAATCGAGATTGCAAACGAAGACGCCATCGCCGATATCTCGCTCCACGCATTGATGCGCCACCAGAACCAACGCAGCAGGTAGATCAACCCAGTCCCGGCGCCAACAGAGAGCAAAAGCTGGAACGCTTCGCTGGCCGTCGAAAGGAACAGTGTGAAAGTGCCAGCCGCGATCATGAGGAACGCGGTGAGCGACCGCGAAATCCAGAGGTAGTGCCGCTCGCTCTTGCCCGGCGCAAGGAATCGCTGGTAGCAATCAATTACCAGGTATGAGGAGCCCCAATTGAGGTGTGTCTCCATCGTGGATCGATACGCGGCAAACAGCGACGCGATGATCAGGCCCTTCATGCCGACCGGGAGCAACGTCAACATGGCGGGATAGGCGAGATCGTTACCGATCAATGCTGGATCTACATTCGGCAATGCACGATGGATGTCACCGAGCGTTGGGAAGACGAGCATCGAGCAGAGAGCGACGATGATCCAGGGCCACGGGCGCAGTGCGTAGTGAGCGACGTTGAACCAGAGCGTCGCACCGAGTGCGTGCCGCTCATTCTTGGATGCCAGAATGCGCTGAGCGATGTAACTCCCACCGCCGGGCTCCGCCCCGGGATACCAGACCGACCACCACTGGATTGTCAACGGGATCACCAGCACTGTCAGCGTGAGTGACGTGTCGTGAAAATCGGGCAGTAGCGATAGCGTCTTGGGGTCTATCTTCGACAGCATGCCCGATAGTCCGCCTACCGCTGGTTGGTCGAGGGACACGTACGCCGCGGCTATTACTCCGACCATTGCCAGCGCGAACTGCACGAGATCCGTCGCGAGAACGCCCCAGAGTCCGGATACTGAAGCGAATAGCACGCACGCGGTGCCGGCGATCAATATCGTCTCGAGACGACCCCAGCCAAGCATTACATTCGCAATCTTGACGGCGGCGAGAGTGACCGTCGACATGATCATTATGTTGAAGAACAGGCCCAGATAAACAGCGCGGAAACCGCGTACGAGCGCTGCTGGGCGCCCGGAATAACGCAGCTCGTAGAACTCCAGATCGGTAAGCACGCGCGAGCGACGCCAGAGCTTGGCGTAGAAGAAAACGGTCGCCATTCCGGTGAGCAGGAACGCCCACCAAACCCAGTTGTACGACACACCGTGCGAGCGCACGAAATCTGTGACGAGGTTTGGTGTGTCGGTGCTGAACGTCGTTGCAACCATTGACGTTCCGACAAGCCACCACGGTGCCGATTGCCCTGAGGTGAAGAACTCAGCGACACTCGACTGCGAGCGCCGGATGTAGAACAGTGCCGGCAGGTAGCAGAGGAAAAGACTCACCGCTACGATCACCCAATCAAGCGAAGTCAGCTGCATTCGGTTATTCCCTGTTGGCGATGAGAGTCAGTTGGAACGGTAGGGCGCCGCTGTGTCCGCACGCTATCGTGCGGTCATTTCAAGTGTCAGTACTTCGAATGGATCGAGTCGAATTTTGCGCTCCTGGCCGGCGCTGAACCTCATTGGCGCCTTGCCTCGGTATTGCGCCCATGGGCTGGTCGCTGAATACTGCCGAGGCGCCGCTGAAGGGAGCTCGAACACGCGCTCAACGTCGATTGCGATAGTTTGGGCGACGTTGCTTGGATTCCGCAGCGTGAGGATGCCCTTCCGGCGCGACCATGAGGCCCAGCCGTACGGTTCCAGCCGCTGTGGATCACCACCCACCCAGTGTGTGTCAACAAGCGTGTCGGCATTTGTGCGTGACCACTTGGCGCATTCTGCGATCGTGTCCCAGTTGGCGGATGACAGGAGCGATGGCGTAATGTACATCTCCTGCAATTGGGTGCCTGTGCCGAAGTAATCGCGCGCCTCGGAGGTAAAGTCGTTGTTAGGATCCGTCATGAGGTTGTGGGCCTGTCTGGCATAGATCATCCCATGCAGCATCAAGGAGTTCATTGGGAAGAGCGCGCCGGCGCGCACCACATGCTCATACGTGTCTGCGTCCCGGTAGGTGATCCAGCGTTGCCTGGTCGATCCAATGCCGGCAAAGTCGTGGTCGTCTCCGCCGCGCCAGATGGAATCGGCGTATCGCAGCCAGAATGGGGATGGATACGTGCCCGTGGTGAGATTCACATATAAGTCGGGCTTCTCCACGCGCAATTCTCCGATGAGATGAATCGCCGCGTCGAAGTCACTGTCGAACGGACTTCCCGGAAAGGTGCTGGATGAATCACCGGTTCCATCAAACTTGAACTGATTGACACCGTAGCGGCGGATCATGTCGACGCATGTATCACGAAAGCGCTTGTAGTAAACCGGACCGGACAGCGCGAAACCATCCTTGTTGGTCTCGAAGCCTTGTTCCCTTCCATATGCCACGCGCTCTGCGTGCGGTTTTCCGTATCCACCCCATGGAGACATCCATACTCCGGGACTGGCACCGTACCTATGCGTGGCAGCTTCTACCTTTGTGAATCCGTCGGGGAAGCCTGCATTGAAGCGCCAGAGAGTCTTCGAGTCATCCCAGCCGTCGTCGAACAGAAAGGAATCGAGCGTCACTCCGCGTTTTTCGTGCAGTTCCGTCCCGAAGGCAGCGATCACAGCAAGTGCTTCCGCCTCGGTGTACTTGTTGAAGTACCCGATGTCGTACCAGGAGTTGTAATGCAGGAACGTGCGGTACGGATGCGCACGTTCACGCTCCACATACGTCAGGAAATCGCGGCGCAACTGCCCAGCATGCACTACGCCGGCTACGGAGCTGAAGTCCAGCGTGGTGCCGGGCCGGAGGGGTAGCGTGCGTGACATCCGGCAGCGCACGCGATCGCCATCCACGCCGTTGTTGGCGAGCGGGTGCTCGAAGGCAAAGTAGCAATTGCCAATGACTATCGGAGTTCCGCGCACGGTGCCGGCCACCATCGCATTCTGGGCATTGAAATCGAGCAACGACACCTCGCGCAGCGGAACCTCAGCGCCGAGGGCACGCAGCGTCACCTCCTGTCGTATGTAGCTCGAGCCGTCGCGCAGAATCCCGCGCCAGACGGCTTCTATTCGACCAGCCGTGTCCTGTAGCGTGAGTGTGACCTGGCGCCCTCCAATTCTCTCGGCCATGCGTGACGCGTTCGGATCTGCTGCAAGTGGCTCCGTACGCGGAGGAGACGTAACGCGCATGTCGCCGGATTGAAGTGTCGTTTTGTCCGCGAGCGTAAGCGTGAACGCCTGGACCGATACAGGTAGCGGCGAGTTGTTCAAGCCGTCGTTCAATCGTACTGGCCGAAACGAACCAGCAGTCGTACTCCATATCGCCTGGATAGCGTCGTTGCCGAGCGAGAACTCATCGGCGGAAGCGGACGCCCGGGCGGGAAGGTGTGCCCGGGGCTCACCCATCAACCCAAGCCCCTCGGCGAGTACACCACGTCCGAGTCCCATCTGGATTGCGCCGAGTCCGATGGCAATTCGGCTGCTCCGGTCGAGGAAGTCGCGGCGTGTGACACCCGGCGAGGGCGTGGGCTGAGTCTTGGGACGATCCCGTCTATCCGCCACTCGCTAATACTCCATTATATGTGACTGCAATTAACGGATCAGGGTCGATCGCCGACGAGGCGAGATTATCGCCTGGGGAGCGCCGGGTCAAGGCAGTGCTCAACAGGCAGTGCTCAACAGGCAGTGCTCAACAGGCAGTGCTCAACAGGCAGTGCGCATCGAGCGTTTGTGAGACCGGCAAGAGCGGCCGTCCTATTTGGAGGAGCGGCCCGGCGTTTTTGATTTTCACGCCGGCAATCGCTACCTGGCTGAGTTCATCCGGCTCGGGCAGCAGGCAGGGCTCGGGTGGTCCGCGGTCCGGGACCGTACGTCTGCGCCAAATGGGACTTTGGCCATCTGCGACGGCACAGCGGCTCGCTCTGGTACATCGTACATTGGGTTGATTCCAACACTGTTACCACTCCAACACGCTCGAACATGAACGTCCATTCGTCGTGCCGTCGCTTGACTCTGCTATTCCTGACTGCCGTTGCCTCAGGCGGGGCATTGACCCCCGAAATAGCTGCATCGCAGCAACGGTCGGATACAACGCGACGTGGCGCTCAGGCGGAGCCGCTCCGATTTCAATTCATGGGCCCGTCCACCGGTGGCCGCATCGCTGCAGTGACTGGCGTCGCAGGCGATCCACGAACATGGTACCTTGGCTCCGCATCTGGTGGCGTGTGGAAGTCCAGCGACAGCGGCCAGACATTCGTGCCGGTCTTCGACAGCATGCGTGTGCAGGCAATCGGCGCACTCGCAACCGCACCCTCCCAACCTGGCACCGTGTGGGCTGGAACGGGAGAAGCGTGGGCCATTCGCGACGCCGACGTGATGGGTGATGGAATCTACAAGTCGACCGATGCCGGAAAGACTTGGACCAACATGGGTTTGCGTGAGACGGGCCGAATCGGCCGCATAATCGTGAATCCTACCAACCCGAACATCGTTTTCGTCTGCGCGCTGGGCCGCGCGACCGGACCACAGCAGGAGCGCGGCGTGTATCGCACCACCGATGGCGGCAACACATGGACTCGCTCACTATTTGTAGATGACGGTACCGGATGCTCCGGTATCACGATGGATGCGCACGATCCCAACATCTTGTTCGCCGGCATGTGGCAGGTAGTGATGCACACATGGGCGATGTTCGGCGGAGGACCGTCGAGCGGATTGTATGTTACGCGTGATGGCGGAAGTACCTGGTCACAGATCACCGATCCGGGTCTTCCGCGTTCGCCGCTGGGCAAGATCGACGTTGCCGTGGCGCCCACCAATTCAAATCGGGTGTACGCGTTGATCCAGACCGCCGATCAGGGATCGGTCTGGCGCTCCGACGATGGTGGCCACACGTGGAAGGTCGCGAATTGGGCGCGCACACTCATTGGTCGCGCTGGCTACTACGTCAACATCAAGGTCTCTACCGGTAACGCCGATGAAGTGCTGATCGCTAACAGCAGCTTCTGGCAATCCACCGACGGAGCGAAGAGCTTCAAGGCTGTGCCGTGGGGCGGCGACACGCACGATATCTGGTTCGATCCCAAGAACCCCGACGTGTTTGCGCTGACCGATGACGCTGGAGCACACATAACCATGAATCACGCCAGGAGCTTCACGTCCGTGACGCTGCCGAATGGGCAGATGTACCACGTGGCTGTCGACCAGCGCGTTCCATACTGGATCTATTCCAATCGCCAGGACAACAGCTATCCGATGCGAGGCGCCAGCGATTCGCCAATTCGAATCGGAGGACGTCAGCGTGCACAGCGACCGATGGACAGTACTCGTACTGACAGTTCGCGCACGGACGGCACGCACCGAGATTCCCTGGCAGCGCCCACTCAGCATCGCGACACTGTTCGCGCGGCGATGGCGCAGCGCAATAGCACGACTCCACCCGAAAGCGGACTTGGCAACGTACTCGGCAACAGCTTCGGTCGTACGCCATGGGAGGACGGACTTGGCGGATGTGAGTCCGGCTTCACCATCCCGGACGTCGCGAATCCGAACATAGTCTGGGCTACATGTTATGGTGATCAGGTCACGCGCTTCGACGAACGGACCAAGCTCGCACGCTCGGTGAGCCCGTGGGTCCACACGCTCGATTCACCGCCCAACACGCTCAAATACCGCTGTCACTGGACGCCCCCGCTTGCAATCGATCCGTTCGATGCCAAGACAGTGTACTACGGATGCCAGGTGATCTTCCGGACGTCGGATGCGGGACAACACTGGACGGTGATCAGTCCCGATCTGTCGACACGCGACACTTCCCGCATCGTATCATCGGGTGGTATCGTCGCCGACAATCTAGGCCAGTTCTACGGCGAGGTTGTCTTCGCGATCGCACCGTCGGAGATCAAGCGAGGGCTTATCTGGGCCGGTACCAACGACGGCCAGCTCTGGTACACGCGTGACGCAGGTGCACACTGGAACAACGTTACCGCGAACATCAAGGGGCTACCGGCGTGGGGGACGATCCGCAAGATCGAGCCGTCTCACTTCGATCCCGCAACCGCGTACGTCGCGATTGACTTTCACATCATGGACGACCGCAAGCCGTACTTGTACAAGACCACCGATTACGGACATACGTGGACCAAGATTACGTCGAATCTGCCCGACAACCATCCGCTGTCGTACGTGATGTCAGTTGCTGAAAGCCCCGATAAAAAGGGGATGTTGTTCGCGGGTACCGGTAACGCCTTCTACTATTCGGTGAATGACGGCGCCCACTGGACGCAGTTCAACGAAGGCCTTCCGGCTGCGCCCGTGTCGTGGATCGTCGTTCCGAAACGGTGGCACGACGTGGTTGTGTCAACGTACGGACGCGGGTTGTACATTCTGCGAGACATCACCGCGTTGGAACAGGGCGCGTCTGCGAACTCAGCGAGCGATACGCGTCTCTTCGCGCCGCGGCTCGCCTTCCGTCAGGCCAGAAGCGGTCGTGCGGACTTCACATTCGAGATGCCGAAGGCTGGTGACAGTGTGAGGGTGGATGTGCTGGATTCATCCGGCAGTCTGGTCCGTACAATGCACGTACGTTCGCGTGTCGGTCTCAACCGAGTGCCGTGGGATCTGCGATACGATGCCGCGCCGCAGGTGGCACTTCGTACCGCGGCTCCGGACAACCCGCACATCTTCGCCGAGCCTCGTTTCAACAAGAAAGACACTCGTCCTGTGCTTCACTGGGGAATAGAAGGCGTTGTGCGGACCGGGCCAATCGCCGCGCCCGGCAGGTACAGCGTGCGACTCAGCAGCACGGGCAAGAGCTGGACCCAGCCGTTCCTCATAATCCGTGACACGGCGACGACGTCTGCGGATGCGGATCTGGTTGCATCGACCCAAGCTCAGGTGCGCATCCGTGACGACATGAAGGATGCGGCTGAGATGATCAATCATATCGAGATCATGCGCAAGACAATCGCAGACCAGCGAAGGGTGAGTGAAGGTAAGGGCGAGGTCGAGGGGGCGTTGGCTCGGCTGGACGCGCAAATGCTCAATGTGGAGATGCAGCTTCTCTCGCGGTCGGATCTGCAGAGCGACGACAAGTACTTCGTCGAGACTGGCAAGGTTTACACGCGTCTGCTCTGGCTGTCGGGTGAGGTAGGGAGCGGCGCTGGCGACGTTGCCGGAGGGGCCGAATATCGGCCAACTGCCCAGGCGATGGCGACGCTCGCGAATATCGAACAAGATCTAGCGGCTGCACGGTCGAACTATTCGAATTTGATTGGTCGCGATGTGCCGGCATTCAACGCGGCCATGAAGGCTCGCGTGGCGGAGATCTCGCCCGAGAGCCCCAGAGATCATCAATAAGTAGGCCCCTATCCCGCGTGGCATCTCGGCGCCCGCGGGCTGTACTGGCAGGGGTTGGCCCTTGCGCAATTGTGTAAGGATATTATATCCGAAGAATTGGATATTGTATCCATTCGCCTTCAACCGGTGGCGCACAGCGACACGGCGGGGTATCTCTACGGATCTCACCGCATATGTAAATCCCACTTCCGAGAACAGCAAATGGGTCGTCCCGCCGGATCGTCGCCGAAAGTCAGCAGCCACCCGCCGACGGAAACCGCAATGATGGTTCTACCAATCACGCGGCAGACTGTCACTAATCAAGCAACGGAGGCTTTGCGCGAGCGAATTCTGCGTGGCGTTTACACCGACGATACTCCGCTCCGCCAGGACGCTCTAGCCGCTGATCTGGGCGTGAGCCGTATCCCCATCCGGGAAGCGTTGCGGCAGCTAGAAGCTGAAGGGCTCGTCATATTCAATCCGCATCGCGGTGCGGTGGTTTCGTCGCTTTCCGTTGACGAGATAGAGGAGCTGTTTGAGTTGCGCGCGCAGATCGAGAGCGACCTGGTTCGTCGTGCAGTTGTGAGAACCAATGCGGAACACATTTCGCGCGCAAAGGAAATACTCAAGTCATACGAAGCCGCATTCCGCACCGGTGAAGTGGGCGAGTGGGGCAAGCTGAACTGGGAGTTTCACTCCACCCTCTACGCGCCCGCGGACCGTCCGTTCACAATGGCAATAATCCAGCGTCTGCACCAACAGAGCGACCGATATCTTCGCATGCAGCTCGTTCTCACGCATGGAGAGTCGCGCGCGATCGACGAGCATCGCGCGATCCTGACGGCCGTCGCGGCTCGTGATGTCAAGCACGCCTGCTCGCTGATGCGGCAACACATACTCGGCGCGGGCCGAAAGCTCGTGCGATTCGTGAGCGCCCAGCGCGAGGCTGCTGAAGCAACTCCAGCTCGAGAAAGGCGATCATGACCGTGGGAAGCGTTCGCAGGCTGCAACATTTCATCGGCAACTCCTGGCGCGACAGCGCGACCGACAAATGGATTGATGATGTCAATCCTTCCGATGTTCGTGATGTTATTGCACTCATCCCGGAAGGGTCTCAGGACGATGCCCGCGCTGCATCTGCAGCGGGGGCGGCGGCACTGCCGCTCTGGCGCTCGCTGACGGGGCCGGCACGGGCGGAACACCTTCATCGCTGGGCCGGCGTGATCGGTGAGCGTGCCGAAGAGCTTGCGCAGGTGATGGCGCGCGAAGTCGGTAAACCCATTGGCGAGGCGCGTGGCGAAGTCGGCCGTTGCGTCGTGATCCTGCGCTACTATGCTGGCGAAGCGGTGCGCGAGATGGGCGAGGTAATCCCTTCGCAATCCCCCGGAGCGCTTCAGTACAGCTTGCGTGAGCCGCTTGGCGTTGTCGCGTTGATCACGCCGTGGAACTTCCCGCTCGCGATTCCGCTTTGGAAGGCAGCGCCAGCGATGGCGTTCGGCAACACAGTGGTGCTCAAGGCCGCCGAGTCGTCATCGTATCTCGCTACGCTACTCGCTGAGACCGCGCTGGCTGCGGGAATCCCCACCGGCGTCTTCAATGTACTGCTGGGCGCCGGCACGACGGTTGGCGCAGCTCTACTCGAGGCACCGGAAGTTCGCGCGGTGAGCTTCACTGGGTCCGGCGCGATCGGTGCGCGCATTGCGGCTTCTGCTGCAGCGCGCAATATTCGCTATCAGACCGAGATGGGCGGCAAGAACGTCGTAATAGTCATGCCCGATGCCGACCTTGCGAAGGCTGCGTCACTGACTGCCGCAGGCGCCATGCGGTACGCCGGTCAAAAGTGCACGGCGACGAGCCGGGTGATCGTCGCGCGCGAAGTCGAGGGAGACTTCATGCGGCAGCTTCAGGCGCAGGTGGCATCGCTTTCGATTGGTCCGGTTACCGATGCTCGCGCCGCTGTGGGTCCGCTCATCAGCCGCGCATCGCACGACTCGATTCACCAGGCACTCGCCGACGCGAATGCAGAGTCGTTGTTCACGAGCCCGATTCCGAGCTCCGCGGAATTCAGCAACGGCAATTTCTTTCCTCCGACTGTTGTGCGCGGCGGCGATCCCGACGGCATTCTCGCGCAGCGCGAGCTATTCGGCCCTGTTCTCGCCGCGTTCAGCGTGGATGATGCAGATCACGCTATCGATCTCGCCAATCGAACGGCTTACGGCTTGAGCGCTTCGATCTTTACACGCGATCTGCGTACCGCGTTTGACTACATCAGCCGGATTCATGTCGGACTCGTTCGCGTGAATGGTGATACTACCGGTGTCGATCCACACGCTCCATTTGGTGGGATGAAGGGGTCGAGCTCCGGAAGTCGCGAACAGGGCGCTGCGGCGCGCGAGTTCTACACTGAGATCAAGACGGTTCAGGTGAACCCGTGACCGTGGGATCCCTGCCGGCCAGAATCTATGTAATAGACTCACACACCGAGGGCGAGCCCACGCGCGTCGTAACCGACGGCTGGCCGCAGTTGCGCGGTAGCACGATGGCGGATCGAAGCGAGGACCTTCGAACCCGCTTTGATCATCTGCGTCGCGCGGTCATATGCGAGCCCAGGGGGTACGACGCGATGGTCGGCGCATTGCTGACGCCGCCTGTGAGTCGGGACTCGACTGTCGGCGTAATCTTTTTCAACAACCGAACTTATCTCGGGATGTGTGGTCACGGAGCTATCGGTGTCGTGCGCACGCTGCAACACTTGGGGCGCATCAAGCCAGGCACGATTCGGCTTGATACTCCCGTTGGTACTGTAACTGCGGAACTGAACGATGACGGTAGTGTGACAATCGAAAACGTCCCATCCTTCTGTCACGCTCGCGACGTAGCGGTTGAAGTGCCCGGCGTTGGTCGCGTGGTAGGCGACGTCGCGTGGGGCGGTAACTGGTTTTTCATAACGCACGATACGCCACTCGCGGTAGCGGCCGCAAATACGAAGGAGCTCACTCGCGCTACGCAGGCGATTCAGAATGCGCTCGACGCGGCGGGCATCACGGGTGCCAACCACGAACCAATCGATCATATCGAGATATCGGCCGCGCCATCGCGTGCTGACGCTGATTGCAAGAACTTCGTACTGTGCTCCGGCGGAGAGTACGATCGGTCTCCGTGTGGCACGGGAACGTCGGCCAAGCTTGCCGTGCTCTATGCGAAGGGCGAAATCGAACTTGGTGCTCGCTGGCATCAGGAGAGCATTACTGGCAGCCTGTTTACAGGCTGGCTCACGACCAACGAGCACGGCGAGTTGATACCGCATGTCAGCGGTACCGCGTATGTAATCGCTGAGTCAACATTGATATACAGCGAAGCGGATCCATTCCGTGGCGGAACACCCTCGGCGTGATCCGCCAAGTGGCCGCGCAACCGCACATCGTTTCGTCATGACAAGACACCCGGACGCCGTGGTGATTGGCGCCGGCATCGTCGGCGCCGCGTGCGCAGAGGCGCTCGCGCGCGCAGGGCTGAAGGTGCTAGTACTCGATTCAAGTTTCGCTGGCGGTGCAACGACTGCTGCAGGCATGGGACATCTGGTCGTTATGGATGACTCGCCGTCGCAGCTGTCGCTGACTGCGTACTCGCGCCATCTCTGGACGGCCATGGTGGCAACGCTGCCGCACGACGTGGAGTACGATGCGTGCGGGACGCTCTGGATCGCTGAGGACGACGCGCAGCTCGCGGCGGTACAAGCGAAGCAGCGCGTGTATGCTGACAATGGTGTGGCCGCCGATATTCTCTCGCCGGTAGAGCTTGCCGAAGCGGAGCCGCGGCTGAGGCCCGGACTTGCCGGGGCGCTACGCGTACCTGGCGATGGTGTGATCTATCCACCGAACGCGGCGCTCGCTTTGTTGCAACGCGCGATTGGGAACGGTGCTCAGCTACGTGAAGGCGTACGCGTAAACGCGATTGGTTCACGAGAGGTGGTGCTGGGGAGCGAGCATATTGCGTGCGATTGCATAGTCAACGCGGCCGGTGCTCAGGCGCCGCAACTCACACGGGGAATTCCGATCGTTCCGCGCAAGGGGCACCTCGTCATCACGGATAGATACCCTGGCTTCTGCAACCATCAATTGGTGGAGTTGGGTTATCTGGCCAGCGCGCACACGATGACCACGGAATCCGTTGCGTTCAACGTTCAGCCTCGAGCCACAGGGCAACTGCTCATCGGTTCGTCTCGTGAGCTGGTGGGCTGGGACGCGTCGGTCAATCGCGCAATTGTTCGGCGAATGCTGGATCGGGCGCTCGATTTCATGCCGTCGCTCGCGCTCACTTCGGCGATTCGTACATGGACGGGCTTCCGGCCCGCAACGCCGGACATGCTTCCGCTGATTGGAGCATGGGACGAGACGCCGGGACTCTGGATAGCCGCCGGTCACGAAGGGCTCGGCATCACGACCTCGCTCGGTACGGGTCAGTTGCTCGCCGATCTAATTGCCGGAGTCGTACCAGCCATCGATCCTTCGCCCTATGCGCCATCGCGCGTACTGACAGCGCATGGAGCGCATTGATGGATCAGCGCCGCGCCGGTTCCGAACTGGAAATAGTTGTGGACGGGCAACGCGTGCGCGTTGCGCCCGGAATCAGCGTTGCAGCCGCGCTATTCAACCTCGATATCTTGTCGCTCCGCGAGTCCGTATCGGGCGCGCCACGCGGTGCTGTATGCGGCATGGGTGTCTGCTTCGAATGTAGAGTCACAATTGATAACAGCCCGCACCAACGAGCGTGCATGATTGCGGTGGTCGACGGGATGAACATCTGCACCGCGGGTAATTCATGACAGCCGGCGCGGAGATGCTGATCGCGGACGTGGCGGTTGTCGGCGCAGGGCCGGCCGGAATCGCGGCCGCTGTGTGCGCCGCTGAGCGCGGATTGCGAGTGGTTGTGCTGGATCGAGCGCTCGAGCCAGGCGGCCAGATATGGCGTCATGTAAATAGCGGGCCGGTTCCGCAGATAGCTCGGCAGTGGCTCGCCCGGCTTGATAAATCCGGAGCGCGAATCATGCCTGGTACCTCGGTGGTGGACGCCAGCGCCGACGCGTCCGGGTTCCAGATCATCGCCAACTCTTTGGGGCATGCGCAAATTGTCCGCACGACAAGCGTAATTCTCGCGACCGGAGCGCGCGAGATGTTCATTCCATTTGAAGGATGGACGCTCCCAGGTGTGATGGGAATAGGCGGCGCTCAGGCGCTCCTGAAGTCGGGAGCCTCATTTTCTGGCAAGCGCGTAATTATCGCAGGCTCCGGTCCGCTCATGCTTCCGGTCGCCGCTGCGCTCGCGTCTGGTGGGGCTAAGCTGCTGCTCGTCGCGGAGCAGGCGAGCTTGCCGGCCGTAGCTCGGTTCGCCGTCGAGTTGTGGAAAACACCAACTATGCTCCTGCAGGCTGCGCAATATCGCGCGCGTTTTTTGTCGACGCCATTTTCAACTGGGACTTGGGTTACGGCGGCGCACGGCGCTGGTAGACTCGAGAGCGTCACCGTAACCAACGGCAGACGCACATGGCGTGAGCCGGTGGACATTCTCTGTTCCGGATACGGGCTCATCCCCAACATCGAGCTGGCCCAGCTGATCGGTTGCGAGACGCGAGACGGATGCGTATTCGTGGACGCGCGTCAGCGGACGTCAATCGGGAACGTACTGGCGGTGGGCGAAACGACTGGCATCGGCGGAGCCCCCTTGTCGCTGGTCGAAGGTGAGATAGCCGGAATGACTGTTGGCTCAACTCAATCACCATCCGCGATACTGCTGCGGCGCCGCGCGACGTTCCAGGCCAGTGCGCGGCGCATGTTCGACGCTTTCGCGCCCCGCGCCGAGTTGCGTGCGCTTCCTGCGGCGGAAACGATCGTATGCCGCTGCGAGGATGTGACGTACGGTAGTGTCCAGCGCGCGACCTGCGCGCGCCAGGCCAAGTTATACACACGCGCTGGAATGGGACCTTGCCAGGGGCGTACATGCATGCCCGGTCTCGAGTTCCTTCTTGGGTGGCATTCGGACACGGTGCGCCCGCCAATAGAGCCGGCGACCGTGTCCATTCTTTCGTCGGGGGTCGCCGACAACGCGTCTTCCGCCTTTGCTTCCAACTCCTGTGTCGGAGACGTGTTCTAATGAAGAAAGCGCAATGGACCGGTGTATTCCCAGCGATCACGACGCCATTCAAGCAGAACCTGACCGTCGATCACGAATTCCTGGCCCGCCACGTTGCGTGGCTTGTCGATCACGATTGCAACGGTATCGTTGCGCTTGGTTCGCTAGGTGAGAGCGCGACACTGAGTTTCGAAGAAAAGATCGCGATTCTTGAAACCTGCGTCGCTTCCGTAGGCGATCGCGTCCCCGTCGTCGCTGGCATTGCCGGCCTCGCTACTTCGGAGTGCGTCGCGCTGGCGCGTCGCGCCCAGAGTGCTGGATGCGAGGGGATCATGGCGCTCCCTCCTTATGTACACAAGGGCCCGTGGCATGAGATGCGCGCTCACTTCAGTGCCGTGATATCGGCGACTGATCTCTCGTGCATGTTGTACAACAATCCAATCGCCTACGGCACCGATGTAACACCTAAGCAGCTCGAGGAACTGACCACGCATGAGAACCTTCACGCGGTGAAGGAATCGAGCGGTGATGTCCGTCGTGTGACCGCGGTTGTCGCACAACTAGGTGAGCGCCTCAATGTATTCGCCGGCATGGACGATATGATTGTTGAGGCGATAGTGATGGGCGCGAGCGGATGGATTGCCGGCCTCGTCAACGCGCTACCCGCCGAATCGGTGGAGCTTGTCCGTCTTGCCAATGCCGGAAAGATCAAGAAAGCGCGCGCATTGTACGACTGGTTCCTTCCGCTCCTTCGTCTCGACACGGTGCCTGAGTTCGTTCAGCACATCAAGCTGGTGCAGCAGGAATTGGGTTGCGGGAGCGCCTACGTCAGGCCGCCGAGGCTGGAGCTGGAAGTGTCGGTGGCCGCGGGCACACGCACGTTGCTGCAAGCGCATCTGCTCACGCGACCGTCGGTCCAGTCGGGCCCAATGGATGCGGCTGGCGCCGCGCGCTAAGCCGGTTATCCTCTCGTCCCGGAAAAGCAATGAACTCACGCTCGAGTGTCGGTATTGGCCGGCTGCGGTTGCATGTCGTCCTGTATTGCGTAACGGTCGCCGCGACCGGAGCCTTGGCACCTGCAACCGCTCAGTCGCAGCTTCCGGTAGGC
Source organism: Gemmatimonadota bacterium (assembly GCA_041691775.1). Lineage (GTDB taxonomy): Bacteria > Gemmatimonadota > Gemmatimonadetes > Gemmatimonadales > Gemmatimonadaceae > Fen-1247. The sequence goes on along the minus strand of JBEPUB010000003.1, from coordinate 186,473 downwards.
GTGGACAGCACGCTGCACACCATTTTCGCATCCCCCACATTCAGCGTCGATCGTGCTGCACCGCCGCGGTGGCAGAGTGACGGAGCGCATTACACAACGCTCGAGCCGACAGAAGACGGTCCTCGCGGCATGGGAATCGTCGAATACTCGGCTGCCGATGGCTCGCGCAAGGTCCTGGTCACCGCGAAGATGCTCCGACCAGAACCGTCCGGCGCTGCCCTGGTAGTTGAGAACTACGCATGGGCAAATGATGCAAGCCATCTCTTGATCTTCACTAATAGCCAACGCGTCTGGCGCCAGAACACGCGCGGTGATTTCTGGATACTCGACATGCGCAGTGGAGCGCTGCATCGCGTTGCCGCCGGTACCGAACCGGGCAGTCTCATGTTCGCCAAATTTTCACCAGATGGCTCGCATGTGGCTTATGTCCAGGCAGGCGATATATACGTCGAGCCCACCGAAGGTGGCGCGAGTACGCGGCTCACGCATGACGCCACGCGAACGCTCGTGAATGGCATGAGCGACTGGGTGTACGAAGAAGAGTTCGGGCTTCGCGATGGATTCCGCTGGAGTCCCGACTCCAGGCACATCGCCTTCTGGCAATTCGACATGTCGGGCGTGCGCAACTTCGCGCTGATCAATGACACGGATTCACTGTATCCAGTCACCAAGGAGATTCAGTATCCCAAAGCTGGCACCACCAACTCGGCGGTTCGCGTTGGAGTGGTCGGCGTGACGGGTGGTCCGGTAGTGTGGGCGAAGCTGGCTGGCGACCCGCGTGAAAACTACGTGCCGTGGATGGAGTGGGCGGGACCAGCGGATGTAGCGATTCAACGGATGAACCGCCTGCAAAACACAGACAATCTTCTGCTTGCGAGCATTGCGACCGGCGACACGCACAGCCTGCTCACGGAGCGCGACAGCACTTGGGTCGATGTAGTGGAAGACTTCAGATGGCTCGACGACGGCAGGAAGTTTCTGTGGACGAGCGAGCGCGACGGTTGGCGTCACGTGTATGTTGGCACTCGCGCGACGGGTGCGCTTCAGTTGATCACACCCGGCGAATACGATGTGATCTCCGTCGCTGGCGTTGACGAGCCGCACAAATCGCTGTACTTGATTGCGTCTCCTAACAATGCGACGCAACGGTACCTCTATCGCGTGTCACTGGCGAACCCGAGTACGCCGCTGCGAATCACACCTCAAAGCCTTCCCGGCACGCATGCGTACTCTCTTTCACCGAGCGCCCAGTGGGCGATACGCACCTATTCGACGTTTGACACGCCGCCAGTGACTGACATTGTCAGCCTACCCGTGCACCGGACTGCACGCACACTCGTGAGCAACGATCATCTCCGTGCGGCGGTCGCGTCGCTGGTGCAGCCACCGGTCGAGTTCTTCCAGGTGGCTGTGGGTGATGGTGCCACGCTCGACGGCTGGATGCTGCGCCCGCGCAACTTCGACGCGACCAGGAAATACCCGATCCTCGTCCAGGTTTACGGCGAGCCCGCTTCGCAGACCGTGGTTGATCGCTGGGGCGGCAATGGAATGTTATGGCATCGCATGCTGGCCGATCTTGGCTACATAGTCGTGAGCTTCGACAATCGCGGTACTCCAGCACCAAAGGGTCGCGCCTGGCGCAAGGTCATCTACGGCGCAATCGGTCCGATTGCGAGCAGGGAACAGGCTGACGCCGTGCGGGCCTTCACGCGTACAAGAGCGTACGCGGATAGCGATCGCGTCGCAATCTGGGGTTGGAGCGGCGGCGGCTCGAGCACGCTCAACGCCATGTTCCGCTTCCCAGACGTTTATAAAGTGGGGATGGCCGTCGCTCCCGTGGCAGATCAACATCTCTACGACTCGATATACGAGGAGCGCTACGTAGGTTTGCCATCGACCAACGCGCACGGCTACGATGTGGGATCACCGATCAACTTCGCGGAAGGTCTGCGAGGAAAGCTGCTCGTCGTGCACGGATCCGGCGACGATAACGTTCATTATCAGGGCACTGAGCGTCTGGTCAATCGTCTCGTGTCGCTCGGCAAGCAGTTCGACATGATGGTGTACCCCAATCGAAGCCACTGCATCTGTGAGGGCACGGGAACAACGCTCCATATCTACTCGTTGCTCACGCGCTATCTCCTCACCAATCTGCCACCACAGAAGCAATAACCCCTGGGGGTGCGCCCTTTGCACCGGGCCCAGATATGGTGACACTGCGAGATCGTTTCCACGGGATGGTCGTAAATCCCGGCGATTTCCATGAAGAGATCATGAGGATGTTGCCGGTCATGCAGCGGGATTCGTATGGACGGACCTTTAGATCCGCCACAGAATAAACATATGATTACTTCTGTGGCGTGATACTCGCAGACCACCGCTCGACCGCTCGACCTATCGTTCCAATCGAGACCCCTGCGAAGGCAGGGCCTGAAACCACAAGGGAGACAAAGATTATGATCCGTGTCACAAAATGGACATCACCGATCCTCGTACTGGCGATGCTGCTCGCAGCCTGCCAGAAGGGAGACGCGGGGAAGAACGCTTCGTCTCCGCCTGCCCCGACCGCGCAGGCGCACGATTCTACAGTCACTTCCCAGAACGCTGAACTGCAGGCGCAGAAAGATTCTCTATTTGGCGCCACGCGTAGCCTGCTTGCCGCGATGGCATCAATCGACTCGGCCACCGCTGGCGCTGGCATCAAGGCCAAGAACAAGGGCGAGCCGATCACAAGTTATGAAGAAGGCGTTCGTTCGCGCACAATCCAGGCGCTCCAGCGTCTGCGCACTACCCGCGCTCGACTCAACGCTATAAGCGCCCGTGTTGCGACCCTTGGCGGTGAGAACAGTTCACTCAAGACGCAGGTGGACGAGTTCAGATCTACCGTCGCGGCGCTTCAGACGCAGCTCGGCTCCTCGCAGACGCGTGCTGACTCCTTGGTGCGCCAGCTTTACGTGGCAAACATTCGCGGCGACTCGCTGCAGTACCGCACACAACAGCTCGGTTACACGATTGACTCGACGACCTACGAAAACCACCGTGTGTTCGTCATCAGCGGAACCGCTGACTACCTCGTCAAGCATGGGATAGTACAGGAAGTTGGTGGCACACGTTTCCCATTCATCGTAAAGATTGGACAGACGGTGCGGCCGGTCAATGTTCATCCCGACACAACGCTATTCAGAGCCTTTGATATGATGGCACTGACGACAGTGCCCGTCGATTCTACAAAGAGCTATGAGGTGGTTTCACCTCAGGACCTGGCGGGAGCCGATCGTTCCAATCTGAAAGGCCATGTCTTCCGTGGTACGATCCGCATAACAGACCCCAAAGTATTCTGGAGAGCGTCGCCATATCTGATATTGGTAATCCCGTAGTTTCGACCCGCTGACGCACCAAAGGAGGCCCGGCCGCACCATGCGGCCGAGCCTCCCTGAAGCACTGTCGCGTCTGCTCAAGCAGGACTGGCCGACAACTGTCGACGAGCCGTAAACGCCGCGCGTCAGTCCCGCGCCCACCCGCGCGTCAGTCCCGCGCCCACCCGCCGTCATTCCCGCGAAAGCGGGAATCCCTGTCGGAGTCGGGAACGCACCTATCGAGATCCCCGCTTTCGCGGGGATGACGAGGCTGTGCCGTCGCGTTGCTACTTCCCGCCAGCGAGCGCGTGCACCAGCCGATACAGAAATTCCTGCCCATCATAATACGACTTCACCAGCAGGCGCTCATCACGTCCATGTGCGCGAGAATCTGCCGGATCACCAAAAATTCCGCTCACGCCGTATGTTGGAATCCCAGCGGCGCGCAGGAACCGGCCGTCGGTCGCGCCAGTGGACATCACCGGGACCACGGGCACGTTGGCGCCGAACATCGAGTGGGTAATTTCCTTTACAGAATTCATCAACTCGGGAGTGAGCGGGCTTGGTGCTGCACCGGACTTCTCGTGTATCGCCACTGTTTCAGTGATTTTCACACCGGTATCCGCAAATATGCGGGCGAGCGTCGCGCGCACTTCGGCAGGGGTCTGCGTTGGCACGATGCGGCAATTGACGTTAGCGCTCGCGGTCTGAGGTAGTGCGTTGTACGCGTGGCCGCCGGCAAGCCGAGTGGCGACGCATGTGGTGCGAAGCATGGAGTTGTAGCGCGGGTCGGCTGAGAGTACATCGCTGGCAGCGGCGTCGGCTGGATTCGCGACTATCGCGCGCATGGCCGCACCAACCTTTTCAGTCTCCAACGCGGCGGTCTCGGTGAAGAACGCGCGCGATACTTCATTGAACTGAACCGGGAACTTGAACTGCTCGAGCCGCACCAGCGCGTGCGTGAGCTCGTAGATCGCGTTGTCCGGGCGCGGCACCGACGAATGTCCGCCGCGATTCGTTGCCGTGATGGTGAAGTTCACCGGTACCTTTTCAGCAGCCTGCACGCTGTTCGAGAACGGCTTACCCGCGCGCAGAGCGCCGCCACCACCCTCGTTGAGCGCATACGCAGCATCGATCAGTTCGCGATGATTGGTCACCAGCCAATCGACTCCGTTTGCGTTACCGCCTTCCTCGTCCGCGGTGAGCGCGAGGATTACGTCACGGTGTGGCTTCCAGCCAGCCGCCTTGTCTCTGAGCAGGTTGGCGACAAATATCGAAGCCATTGCCTTGTCATCGCTCGTGCCGCGACCGTAATAGTATCCGTCGCGTTCATTGAACACGAATGGATCGATGGTCCAATCGGAGCGCAGCGCCGCGACCACATCCAGGTGCGCCAGCAACAGCAGCGGCTTTTCAGTGCCGGTACCGTGATACCGGACAATCAGGTTCGCCTTGGTGGGATGGCCCGGAGGGGTGAGTATGTGGATGTCCTTCGCCGGAAAGCCGGCGGCCCGGAACCGCGCCGCCATCGCATCCACCGCCTTGGTTACCGAGCCGACGGAGTCCATCGTATTGATCTCGATCAACTGCTTGTAAACATCGTGAGCAAGCCGTTGGTTCGGTGTAAGTGCCTGCTGCGCGTGTCCCATCACGGGGAATGCCCCCGCCACAATTGAGGTTGATATTGCGGCGGCAGTACGGCGGAAACGAATATTCATGGCAGGTACCGAATGGCGCCGCGGCATCGCGGCAGGGGGATAATGTTGGCGCTTCATGCCGGGTTGTCAAATCGCCACACGGCAGTCAGCTTCCCATAAGTCTCGATTTCGATCACACCGCCAGAGAGTCTAATGCTTCCAACGCGTGGTTACGCAACCAAGGCCGCAGCGCTCCCGCTCGAGCCATATTCCTTTGATCGTCGCGAGCCCGGTCCGAATGACGTCCTGATAGAGATCATGTACTGTGGCGTCTGTCACAGTGACATCCACACCGCGCGTGATGAGTGGGGCGGTACGCGTTATCCGCTCGTGCCGGGGCACGAGATAGTGGGTCGTGTAGCGCGTGTTGGAGCGAAGGTTACGCGCTTCGCGCCCGGAGACATTGCCGGCATAGGCTGTTTTGTGGACTCGTGCCGCGAGTGCGGAAGCTGCCTTGACGGTGAGCAGCAGTTCTGTGAACGGCATCTCGTCATGACGTACAATAGCACGGAAAAGGACCGTGCGACGCCCACATATGGCGGCTACTCGTCACAGATTGTAGTTGACGAGAATTACATTCTCGAGATTCCGGATAATCTTCCGCTCGAAGGCGTCGCGCCATTACTCTGCGCCGGAATCACCACGTACTCCCCACTGCGTCGTTTCAACGTCGGTCCTGGCCAACGCGTCGGTGTGGTCGGACTTGGCGGGCTCGGCCACATGGCTGTGAAGCTTGCTGCCGCAATGGGCGCAAATGTGACAGTCCTGAGCACGTCGACCTCCAAGGAGGCTGACGCTCGGAGGCTGGGCGCGCACGACTTCGTCGTAACCAGAAATCCCAAGAATCTGGCTCCGCTCGCCGGCACGTTTGATTTCGTTATCGATACCGTCTCCGCGCCGCACGATCTCAACGCCGAGCTCGCTTTGCTGAGGCGCCATGGCGTGATGGTGCTCGTGGGCGCGTCGCCGGAGCCCGCGGCGGTCTCGGCGTTCTCTCTCATCTTGAATGGTCGCGTCCTCGCTGGCTCTCTCATTGGCGGTATCGCCGAGACGCAGGAGATGCTGAACTACTGCGCCGAGCACGGGATCACGTCTGATGTGGAAGTAATACCGATCCATGACATTGAAAGCGCTTACGAACGCACTATCAAGGGCGATGTTCGGTACCGCTTTGTAATCGATATGAAATCGTTGGGATGACTATCGCTTGCAGTAGCCGACTGAAATCGCTCGGACGGTAGTCGATGATTTTGCCTTCGTTCGGGCGATACTGTCCGGGCTCAGCGCGACTGAATCAGTCGCGAATTCCACACCACATACACGACTGATCGTCGCGACCTGCGCAGCACCGCGAACTGCCGTCTTCGCGCCGGGCTGGCTGGTGACGCTCGCGAACGGACTGCCAACCCCGATTCCGTCGGCGGTCTGCGGACCACGGTGCGTGATAAAAACTCGGCGTAGCGTGTCGTTGTCGAACGTGAGCGTGACAGTATCCTTTCCCACTCCGCGAACGACAATGATGGCTTCACTGTCGCGGCCGGCACGCGCGCTTATCGCGTAGACGAATGACATGACCGGCCGCCGCCATTCGCCGACATGCAATGGGCCCACTGCCTCCTGTCGGATTATCGAATGGTCGCCGTTCATGATCGGTCCATTGTCCGAGGCCGATTCGGTGGCGCTTGTTGCGACTCCATTGGCGAGAGCTGGTTTTCGCGGAACATCCTTGTTGCCGCCAGTGCACGCGATCGCGCCCAGCGTCAGGCCAACTGCAACGGTCCTAACCGCGATCGGCATCAGCATGCGCCTTCTGCGCGCGTTCGGCGCCGTACTGCCGTCCGTAGTTCGATACCGCCCAGATGATGAGCAAGATCACGCCAACAGTCACATAGTACGGTCTGGCGTTGTCGGTCCATCCGGCTAGCCAGGGCAGCGCAATAAGCACCACGCCAACAATAAGTTCGATGAAGCCGTGAATCCTCAGTGACAGCGGTCTGTGTCCGGTGTCCGGGAATTTTGTCGACAGCGTCACCAGAAGATGGATCGCCGCCAGGGCGTAGGACAGGAGTGCAGGCGCACCAGTCAAGCCCAATAGAATTGGCATCGCAAGGAAGCCTATGACGGCCACCATGTCGAGAGAGCGGTGTACGGAAGCGGGCAGTCGGGTCATGGTGTACCTGGAAGGGGACGCTTCAACATACCAAATCTTCAGCGCGCCGGCTTGGGCCGGTCTTGTGCGCGTCAGCCGCTTGCGGCACGTTACGGCATGATTCAGCCATTTGACCTCCGTGCCGCCGCGCATCAGGCAATGCTCGCCAACGGCTTCATGCCAGATATTCCCGCAGATGTCCTCGCGGAAGTCGCGCGTGCGGTCGAGCCCAGCGGTGTATTGGGCGCCAATTTCAAAGACTTTCGCGCGCTGGCGTGGTCGTCGATCGACAACGACAGCTCCAGGGACCTGGACCAACTCGAAGTCGCGGAAAGGCTTCCCGACGGAACGGTACGTGTCCGAGTAGCGATCGCGGACGTCGACGCCACGGTTCAGCAGGGATCCGTGACTGACCGGTTCGCATCGGCTAACTCAACTTCAGTCTATACCGGCATCGCGACGTTTCCCATGCTGCCGGATAGATTGTCCACCGATCTCACATCACTCGGTCAGGACCATGATCGTGCATCGATAGTGATCGAATTCGTCGTTGCGGGCGACGGGAGCGTCAGTTCGCATGATGTGTACATGGCGCGCGTTGAGAATCACGCCAAACTCGCGTACGACAACGTCGGAGCGTGGCTCGACGGAAGCGGGCAACTTCCAGCCTCTGGAACGCAGCCCATTCAGGACCAATTGCGTCTGCAGGACACGGTTGCACAGTCACTCCGTGCCGCGCGCGCGCGCAATGGAGCGATCGATCTTGAGACCATCGAAGTGCAGTCCGTTCTGAAACCAGATCAGACAGTGGACGTCGCGCTTGTGCACAAGAGTCGTGCGAGTCGTCTCATTGAGGACTTCATGATAGCGGCGAACGTTGCCATGGCAGAATTTCTCGACGCGCATAACTCGCCAACCATTCGACGCGTGGTGAAAGCGCCTGATCGATGGGATCGCATTGTGGCGCTCGCCGCGAAGCTCGGCACGTCACTACCGACAATTCCGGATGCCGCGGCTCTGGCCGCATTTCTCGCGACGCACCATGAAACTGATCCAGATCACTTTGCCGATCTGTCGCTCGCAGTAGTCAAATTGATCGGACCGGGCGAATACGCCGCTCACTTGCCCGGCCAACCTGACACCGGCCATTTTGCGCTCGCAACTCACGACTACACGCATTCAACTGCCCCCAACCGTCGATTCGCCGATCTCGTTACGCAGCGATTGGTGAAGGCCGTTCTCACTGGCAAGCCTTCGCCTTACGCCGATGCTGACCTCGTGACCGTAGCCGCTCATTGCACCGACCGCGAAAACGCGGCTCGCAAGGTCGAGCGACAGGTTCGCAAAGTGGTCGCGGCAGTGGCCATGTCCGGGCGAATTGGCGAGAGCTTCGACGCAATTGTCACCGGCGTGACTCCCAACGGTACCTACGTCAGAGTGCTCGCTCCGCCTATCGAAGGGCGAGTCATGCGTGGGGAGCAGGGTCTGGACGTGGGAGACAAGGTTCGCGCCCAGCTATTGTCCACAGATCCCAAGCGCGGGTTCATCGATTTTGGCGTTCAACACCCCGCCTCCTAACTTCACAATCATGTCGAACCCACTCATATCATCCAATCGGCTCCGCGCACTTGCCGCGGGCGTTCTTGTCGTCGCAGCCGGATTCATCCCAGTGAATTCGTCCGAGGCGCAATCGGCCGTCGCATCACTCCCGCCTGCGCTCAAGGTTTTCGATCCGTCCTACATGGATACGACCGTCCATGCCTGTCGAGACTTCTTTTCGTTCGCGAACGGCGCATGGGTCAAGCGCGATACGATTCCCGCGGCGTTCTCGACATCAGGTGTGGGAAAGGACATGACAGACCGGAACGAACTGGTCGTGCGATCGGTTCTGGACGAGGCGATGGCCGCGCGGCACCGTGAGCCGGCCAACAGCACGCGCGCGAAGCTAGGCACGTTCTACGCGAGCTGCATGGACTCGACGCTCGCGGAGAAGCAGGGAGTGAGCCCGATCCGGGCTCAACTAACAAAGATTGCCGCGATCACTACACGTTCTGCCCTCATGGCGCAGATCGGCGCACTCCAGAAATCAGGCATTACGTCGCTCTTCGAGTTCGGACCAAGCGCGGATCCCAAGGACGCCGATCACTACATCGCCTGGGTATCGCAAGGCGGCCTTGGAATGCCAGATCGCGACTATTACACCAAGACCGACCCAGCATCGGACTCACTCCGTAAGAAGTACGTGGCTCACATTCAGCGCACGCTTGCGCTCGCAGGCGAGTCCCCTGCCAACGCATCAGCCGACGCGCAGCGCGTAATGACTCTGGAGACCGAGCTTGCAAAGTCATCGATGACACGCGTTGCGCTGCGCGATCCGAATGCTACATACCACAAGACGTCGCTCGCGGAGCTCCAACGCATGGCGCCCGCAATCGAATGGCCAAGCTATTTCCGCACAGTCGGACTGACCGTTCCGGTACAATTCGTAAATGTTGCCGAACCTGCGTTCATTCAGCGTGCGAGCACACTCGTGCAGACCGCGCCAATGGACGAATGGCGTGCGTACCTCAGCTATCATCTTGTGGCCGCCGCCTCGCCGTGGCTCAGCACGCCATTCGCAAACGAGAATTTCGTGTACTCGTCGTTGTACAGTGGGGCAAAGCAAATGCTTCCTCGTTGGAAGCGCTGCCTTCGCGCCGCTGACGGCAACATCGGCGAGGCGCTCGGGAAGGCTTACGTCGACAAGACCTTCTCGCCGCAAGCCAAGGCCGCGGCAAAGCAGGTGATCGACGACATACGCGCGTCGTTCCACGACCGGCTCCTGGGACTCACGTGGATGTCCGATTCCACGCGCAAGTACGCGCTGACCAAGCTTGCGCGCATGCACGAGAAGGTGGGATATCCTGACAAGTGGCGCGATTATTCGGCGCTTCACGTAAGCGAGGGCGCGTTTGCTCCAAACATGTTCAGCGCCAACGTCTTTGAATGGAACCGAGTCGTCAATCGACCAGGAAAGCTCGTGGACAAGACCGAGTGGGGCATGACCGTTCCAACGGTCAACGCGTACTACGATCCGTCTGTAAACGAGATGGTCTTTCCGGCGGGCGCGCTTCTGCCGCAGACGTTCGATGCAAGCGGTGACATGGCCGCGAACTACGGCTCGCTCGGAGGGAGTTGGGCCGGTCACGAGCTCACGCACGGCTTTGACGATGAAGGACGGCACTATGACGCCACTGGCAATCTTCGCGATTGGTGGTTGCCGAGCGACACGACGCGGTTTGACGAACAGGCTCAGCGCATCGTCGATCAGTTCAACAGCTACATCCAGGTGGACACCACTCACGTAAACGGCAAGCTCACCCTGGGCGAGAACATCGCCGATTATGGCGGCCTCCTTACCGCCTACGATGCACTCGAGAGAGCGCTCAATCGCTCTGGCAACCGCCAGACCATCGATGGCTACACGCCAGAGCAGCGCTTCTTCATCGCCTATGCCCAGTCGTGGCGCGAGCATTCGCGGCCCGAGACGATGCTCACACGCGTCACTGTTGATCCGCACGCGCCAGCGGAGTGGCGGACCAACGGACCCGTCTCAAACATCGCCTCGTTTGCTCAGGCGTTTCACTGCCAGCCCGGCGACCCAATGGTGCGTCCGGCGACGCTTGTCCCACGGATCTGGTGACGGGGACTGTTACCATCTGGCGCTCCATCGTGTCGGCCTCCACGTTATCGTGGTGTCCGGCGTATCTAGGACAGAATGAGGGGGCGCCGGTGCGCCGTCCGACCGCCCACTCCGATAGGTGGGCCCACTCCAGCTCTGGTCAGCATGCTTCGTAAGACTCTGCTTTTCGGTGCGCTGCTCGCCGCGCCTTACGTTCCGATCCACGCTCAGTCATTCCCAACCGAAGATCCGATTATCAAGCGGATCTGGGCCCTCGGAATGGACAGCACGCACGTGTACCAGCTATCTCAGGCGCTCTTCGATTCCGTAGGGCCACGCCTACAGGGAACGGCTGAGCTCCACGGTGCCAACAACTGGCTTGTAAATACGTACAAGTCGTGGGGAATAGACGCCCGCAACGAACAGTATGGAACGTGGCGCGGGTGGCGCCGCGGTTACTCACACATTGATCTCATCGAGCCGCGCGTGCGCTCGCTCGAGGGCATGATGGTCGGCTACAGCCCGGGCACCGGCAAGCGCGACCTTACGTCCACGACGATCATTCTTCCGCGCTTCGCTGACAGCACTGAGTTCGTCAAGTGGCTGCCGAATGCGCGCGGCAAATTCATCCTCGTCTCTGCGCCGCAACCCACCTGCCGCCCGCGCGAGGATTGGGCCACCAACGCGACACCCGATTCTAAGATCCGCATGGACAGCCTTCGCGCGCAGGTTACGCGCGAGTGGGGTGGCCGCAACGTGCGCGGAACAGGTTACAGTCTTGCACTCGGCGGCGGTGAGCTCGGCAAGCGTCTCGAAGAAGGCGGCGTTGCCGGCGTCATTACGTCACGTCCAAAGGACGGCTGGGGCACTATCGAGATCTTCGAGACATACAACACCAAGGCGCCCACGGTTGCGCTGAGCTGCGAAGATTATGGACTCGTCTTCCGTCTTACCGAGAACAACCAGAATCCAAAGATCCGCATGAACCTCGACGCGGACTTGCTCGGTGAGCAGCCAGTCTTCAACACGATCGCTGAAATCAAGGGAAGTGAGAAGCCGAACGAGTACGTAGTGCTTTCGGCGCACTTCGATTCGTGGGATGGATCATCCGGTGCAACCGATAACGGAACCGGCACCATCACCATGATGGAAGCGATGCGTATCCTCAAACAGGTATATCCGCATCCCAAGCGTACCATCCTCGTGGGTCACTGGAGTGGTGAGGAAGAGGGCGAGGTCGGCTCCAAGGCGTTCACCGAGGATCATCCTGAGGTTCTGAAGGGGCTGCAGGCGCTCTTCAATCAGGACAACGGAACGGGACGCGTGGTTCGCATGGGCGGGGGTGGTTTGCCGAACGCGGCTGTGCACATCACTCACTGGCTATCCAAGCTCCCAACAGTCTTCCAGGAACAAGTTAAATTCGGCGGCGCCGGCTTCCCAGCCGGCGGTGGCAGCGATGATTTCTCCTTCGGCTGCAACGGTCTTCCCGCCTTCGGGCTTGGCGCACTTGGATGGGATTACGGCAACTATACCTGGCACACCAACCGCGACACGTACGACAAGATCGTCTTCGACGACCTCAAGTCCAACGCGACTCTGACGGCGATGCTGGCGTATCTGGCTTCCGAGGATCCCACGATGATCACGCGCGAGCGTGTGGACCTCGCGGCTGAAGCTGCCCGTATGGCAGCCCAGCAAAGCGCAAGCGCGGGAGCCGGATTCCGGTTCCGCGCTCCCACAACGTGGCCCGCCTGCGCCAAGGCGCCACGCACAACGGATCCGCGACTGAAGTAACCGCGCTAGGTGATCGTGCGCAAAGAAAGGGAGACACCGTCCAACTCTGACCGGTGTCTCCCTTTCTTTGTGGATTTCCCTTTGGGGCGTTACTCCATGTCTGCCCATGCCTCGGGATGAGGTTGCGCGGGGCCATCGATCAGTGCCAGAAGGGCCGAATCGCTCAATGTTCGCCAGCCTGGCGGAAACGACCAGAAGCGCCGAATCACCATGTCGTTGAGCGCGATGAGCGATTTCCGAGCGGCCGTTCCATCACTTTCGGCCATTTCCATCTCTCGCACTCGCCACTTCTTTCCGTGGGCGTCGGCCACGTCGCGGCACGCCCCCTGACGCTCCATGGTCACCGTCGGAGGCACAAATTTTCGAGCGAACGGATGATCACACTTGGCATTTCACAGATACCTTAATTGCTTATTGAACACTCCGGGCTAATCAACCCGGACCGGCTACCTCCCCGGTTCACCGCGAATTGCGCGCCATCTTGGTGGAACTTATCGCGATGACGCCAACATTGATTATCGCGGCCAGGCGTCCATATCTTGAGGCGATCGGATCGAACTGTCGGTCAATGCGGCCCCTGACCATGGAACGGCCATTCAATCGCACCCGGCCTGTGCCCGCTACTTTTCACTCATGATCGCATTCCTTGGCACCGGTCTCATGGGCAGCGGCTTTGTAAGCGCGCTGCTCGCCCGCGGTGAAGCTGTAACCGTGTGGAACCGGACGATTTCCCGGACCGAGCCACTCGCGGCTGAAGGTGCTCGCGTCGCCAACCACGCCGCCACGGCAGTCCACGGCGCGAGTCGCGTCCACCTATCACTGTTGGATGATACTGCAGTCGATGAAGTGCTCGATCAGCTGCTTCCCGCGCTAGAGCCTGGCGCGGTGATCATGGATCACTCGACTACGGCGACGCAATCCACGGTGGCGCGTGCCGCGCGCCTTCAGAAGCTCGGCGTCAAGTTTCTTCATGCGCCGGTGTTCATGGGCCCAGGGAACGCGCGCGACTCGACTGGCTCTATGCTCATCGCTGGCCCGCAAAAGATTTTCGATGAAGTTCGCCCTGAGCTCGAGCGAATGACCGGGAAAGTTCGCTACCTCGGAACGCGCCCCGACGTTGCGGCGGCGTACAAGCTGTTCGGCAACATGATGATCATGTTTATCGCGAGCGGCATCGCCGATATCTTCTCCCTAGCTCGAGCGCTTGACATCGATCCGAAAGATGCAGTCACGGTGTTCTCGGATTTCAATCCCGCGGGCCAGGTTTCGGGTCGCGGCCAGCGCATGGCTAACGGCGAGTTTTCGCCAGCCGCGTTCGAGTTGCTCGCTGCGCGCAAGGACGTACGGTTGATGCTCGATAGTGCCACAGAAGCCGGCGGGTCGCTGCACGTACTGCCAGCGATCGCCGAGCGCTTCGATCAGATCATAGCCGCCGGCTACGGACATGATGATCTCGCGGCCGTCGGCGCTGACGTTCCATAATCCATTCCAACTCACTGCAATGGCACAACTGAATTCGTTCGACGTCACGACCGGTGTTGACATGCAGGAAGTTGACAACGCCGTCAATCAATCGCAGAAGGAAATCGGGCAGCGCTATGATTTCAAGGGCTCCAAGTCAACTATCGAGTTCCAGCGTGCGGAGGAGACGCTCTCGCTCGTAGCCGACAGTGAGTACCAGATGAAGGCGCTCACCGACGTGCTTTGGAGCAAGCTCGTGAAGCGCGGGGTCCCGGTAAAGAATCTCGACATCGGCGAAGTAAAACCAGCGGGTGGCGACACCGTACGATGCGAGATAAAGCTCAAGACCTCTCTGGACAGTGACACGGCCAAGAAAGTCGCCGCGGCAATCAAGGAGGCGAAAATCTCGAAAGTGCAGGCCGCCATTCAGGCCGACCAGGTGCGCGTCAGCTCGCCGTCTCGCGATGATCTTCAGACAGCCATGGGGATACTTCGCGCCGGAGACTTTGGCGTCGAGTTGAAGTTCGGAAACTATCGGTAACGCATGACTCTGTCGTCGGCGGAGCCGGATCGCGATGTGACAATTCGCCGCGCCGCTCCCGAGGATGCGAACCTGCTCACCGAATTCGCGGAGCGCACCTTTCGCGATACTTTCGAGCGCGATAATCGGCCGGAGGACATGAGCCAGTACGTCGCCGATACTTTTGGACCGGACAGGCAGCGCGCGGAGCTGGCAGATTCGCGCGGAATCGTGCTACTGATGGAGTCCGCCACTCGGGTGGTCGGGTACGCGCAGTTGTTTTGTGGCGCCCCGCCGGCCGAAGTTGTGCCTGTGCCAGCGATGGAGCTGCAGCGATTCTACATTGCACGCGAGTACCATGGGCATGGACTCGCCCAACTACTCATGACAGAGGCTCTGGCTACCGCGCTCGAGCGGAATGCGGTAACGCTCTGGCTGGGCGTGTGGGAACGCAACGCCCGCGCCATCTCGTTCTATCGCAAGGTCGGTTTCGTTGACGTTGGCCAACAGACATTCGTGCTGGGCGACGATAAGCAGATCGACCGCATCATGTGCCGCGCTGCGCGGGCATGAATTGATACACCGTCAATTGCATGCCGGAGCGCCCTCGAACACCGCCGGTGCTACCGGCGTGGTGCCCACGAATATTGCGCAGGTATGTCCTGGCGCATTCGAGTGCGTCGCCGTCGCATTCCATCCCGCCTGACCTACGCCGATTGCCACGATCGATACGTTCTGAGATGCACCGAAGGTGTTGGCAGAGTCTGCCGGAGTCGTGTAGGTGTGCGTGAAGTAAACGCCCGAGTTGGACGAGGCGTATGCTTCTTCCGAGATCTCGAGATTCTTGAGGTCGGTCTTTACAGTCGTGAGATACGCCCGTTCCTTGACGCTGCTGTATCGAGGTATCGCTATCGCCGCGAGAATGCCGATGATCACGACGACGATCAATAACTCGATGAGTGTGAATCCTCTGGTATCGCGCATTGTGATTGACCTCACGTAAACAAGTTTCTGGCCGGCGGTGTTCCCGTCTGGCGAGGATGAACTTGGCAACGGGCGCGCCAGGATGCGAGGTGTCCTGTAAAGTGTTATAGGGCATGGTCTTAGCGAATCTGGCAACGCCACTAGCATACTGGGCTCGCGTTGTAATCCGCAAGCATCATTGCGTTTCGCGGGGGGTTGAGGCGGTTTTTCGATGATCGATCGGTGGATCCTCGGATGGGAGGGATTGTGTTTGTCCAGCATCACACCGCGCGGGCATTTTCGGACTGTACCGAATCTGGGCGCCTACATGCTGATCCTGCGAGACGGCGCCGCATCCAAGCACCGGGTACCCTTCGATGTTTGAAGTGGCTACCGACGGTAGCCGCTGCAGAATGACAGAGTGAGCACGTATAGGGGTATAGAGAGAAGGGACCTTGACACTTCCGACAGGCGTGGGAAAAGGGATGCCGCTCGTAGCTGCCTTTCTTGTTGCGAGTGGTTGCTGCGTGTCAGGATTTCATGGCGGGTTGACTATACTGCCGTAAGATATGTTCGAGACTGTTATTGATCTCGCGGGTATGCTCAACGAGTTGCGCTAAAAAGTCATCTGACCCCGATGCGCATTGTAACTTCGCTAACGCTCCCTGCACTGCCGCGTCGGCGAAGTAAAAGCGCGTAGACTCCATGTTCCTACCGAGCGAACAGTAGGCGTACTCATTCGATTTACTTGGATCGGATTCGAAGAAGTGTCGGCGATATCCATCGACGAGCGGCTTAGGCTGACCATAGTGAAAGGCAACGTTATTTCTAATAACCTTCAGCGCCATTGCGAATGCCTCTCCGGTTGGACCGGCCTTACCCAGCGCGACATTCACTACCGTTTGCCACTGTGCCCGAGTCGTGTCGGGCGCCGTGCGCAAAAGTAGTGTCATTTCGGCGCCAGTTGCCTCCTCCTTGAACTTTTTTAGCAGCGCTAGCAACTCATGAATTATTCCAATTCTTATACGATGGATCTGCATATCCAGACCGTGCCACTCGCCAGAATGTCCTGACAATTCCCCGTCATTCACCCGCAGCTCCGCGAATGGTTCGAAGAGGAGCGACATGCCTTTGAGATCGTTGAACACCAGTGCGAGTGTGAGCATCAGCATCGGAAACCTGTCGTACCCTTCGGGCGCAACAAGCATTTCCGGACACAGCCGTTCCAGCGGAGCCAATTCGAAGCGCCTTGAGGGTTGCTTGCGTGTCTTTGGCTTTTTGCTGGACGAAGAGACGCGCATCTGGCGCTTGGAGTGGGTCATTATCTTTCCCGGAGGCTGGAGTACGACGTTCCCGTCGCCAATTACGGCGCACAGTTGTCGCCAGTCAACGACGGAGCAGGATAAAAACGTACCTTATCTACTTACACAATGAGCTGCTGCCGGTTCCAAGGACACGCGGCTAAGCTTCATGCGCTCCAATCCTATGGTGCTCGGGTAACCCAAGGTTTAGTCCCTTTGGCTTGAGGCCATAGGCGCGATGCGCTCAATCTGTAGAGGCACACCATAATTGGTTGTCGCAAAGTAAGACCACATGCGATACGAGCGTGGCTATGACCTCTCCGTGTCGCACGCCAGACGCACCAATCACCGTCCCGCAGCCGCCTTCACCGGCTTGACCACGTGCCCGTCGCGAATGTCATCCGACGGATTCAACGCCACGGTCACGCCATCATCGATACCGGACAAGATCTCGACCGTAGCCCCGTAGTCGCGCCCTACCAAAACCTTGTGATAGTGTGCGACGTTCTGGCTATCAATCACAATCACCTGCGTGCCGCCAGCATTGAAGAGAAGAGCATTCGCCGGCACGACGATTGGCGATACCATGGCCGTGGTCGAGAGATCGACCTGCACAAAACTCCCAGCGAGCAGCGAGCGATCCGCGTTCGCGACATCGATCTCGACCAGCAGCGTGCGCGTGCCTGGATCGAGCGCGTCGGCGGTGCGCGCCACCCGTCCGGCGAACACACGACCGCGTTGCTCGGCGAGCGACACGTCGGCGCGCTGCCCGACATGGATCGATGGAACGAGTGACTGCGGCACATTGACGTACACGCGCATTGTATCGGTTTGCGAAACGCGAAACAGTCCAGGCCCACCCGTGCCAGCGCCGCTGGTTCCCGGACTCACGAGCGATCCGATGTCCACGTTTCGCGCCGTAACGACACCCGCGAACGGTGCCATCACTCTGCTGTAACCCTCAACGCTAGTGAGCCGCTGTACATTGGCGCGCTGCGCATTGGCGGTGGCAACACCCGCCTCGTACGCAGCCGTCTTCTGATCCAGCTCTTGCTGGCTCACCGCGCTATCTCGAGCGAGCGACTTCCAACGGTCGAGATCATTCTTCGCGAACGCGAGCGTGGCCGTCGCCTGCTTAAGCTGAGCCTCGGCTTGTTGCACTTCCTGATCTACTTCGGGCGCCTCGATGGTTGCGAGCACCTGACCGGCGCCGACGCGCGCGCCGATGTCCGCGTACCAGTGCCGGACATAACCCGCCGACCGGGCGTACACCACAGCCTCGTGCAATGGCTGAAGTGTTCCTGGAAGAACGAGCGGTGCGCTCTTAGCCCGAATCGCTGTCGCGACCGATGTCGGCTTCACGGTATCAGACGCTGCACGCACCTCGAGAGCCAGCGCGCGCCGTTGCTCGATGCGTGGGATGATGCCGATGGCCAGAAGGACCACGACGATCACCGCAAAGGCCGGGATCGCCAGGCGCGAGCGGCGCGGCGAAGATGAAGGCGAAGATTGTGTCATGAGTGCAGCAAAGGATCGTCCACGCTACCCGGAGGCCGGATGCGCAGAACGCTGTAAACAACGGGAACCAGCACGAGCGTGGCGATTGTCGCGATTATCAATCCACCGATGACCGCGCGACCGAGCGGGGCGTTCTGTTCGCCGCCCTCGCCGAGGCCGAGTGCCATCGGAAGCATTCCGATGATCATTGCGAGAGCCGTCATGAGCACGGGACGAAGTCGCGTCTTCCCGGCATCTAGTGCTGCTTCCACTGCCGAAAGACCGGCTGAGCGGCGGGAATTGGCAAATGTGACGACGAGGATGCTATTGGCGGTGGCGACGCCCATCGCCATCACCGCGCCCATGAGCGACGGAACGCTAAACGTCGTGCGAGTTACAAAGAGCATCCACACGATTCCCACCAGCGCGGCCGGTAGCGCCATGATGATGATGAATGGATCCAGCCATGATTGAAAATTCACTACCATCAGGAAGTACACCAGGAGAATAGCGAACGCCAGGCCCAATCCGAGGCCGGTGAAAGCCTCTCGCATGCTGGACACCTGCCCGCGCATCTCGATCGTCGTGCCGGCGGGCATCGTTGAGCGGACCCGGTCAACTATCCGGTCGATGTCTCGGGCGACACCACCGAGATCGCGCCCCTCCGCGCCCGCGTACACGTCGTACACCCGCTGCACATTGTAATGATCGACCACTGCCACGCCAGACCTTCGCGTCTCAGTGGCGAGATTCCCAAATAGCTGTGGCGCGATTCCAGGAGCGATGACCGGAGTCGCCTCGAGATCGCTGAGCGAGGCAACGCGATATTGCGGAGTCTGCACCGCGACCTGGTACGACACACCATTCTGGGGATTGAGAAAGTAGTTCGGTGCGGTCTGTCCACTCGAGCTGAGTGATATCAACAGACTCTGCGCGACATCGCGTTGAGTGAGTCCGAGTTGCGACGCGCGAGTGCGGTCCACTGCAAAGAATAGCTCGGGAGCATCAACTACCTGTTGCTGCCGCACGTCCACAGCGCCCGCAACGCGCCGCATGGAATCGGCAATCATGCCGGCGACCTTGAACCCGTCAACACCCTTCCCGGGAACGACCTGGACATCGATGGCCGCTGGGAGTCCCAGGTTGAGAATGCGATTTACGATATCCGCTGGCTGGAATGCGAACGAAACTCCAGGAAATTTCTGCCTGAAGTCCCGGCGCAACACCTCGATGTATTCGGAGGTGGATCGTGATCTGCCATCCTTGAGCGAGATTAGCAGCTCGGCGTCAGCCGGTCCGATAGTAGCGTTGTCGCCGGTGGCGAGATTGATGCTACTCGCCGGGACGCCGACGTTCGCGAGAACGAGCCCGAGGTCAGTTGACGGCACGTCCTTGTGAATCGCAGTCTCGATCTGTGCTACAATGGCCTCTGTTTGCTCTAGCCGAGTTCCGGAAGGGGCGCGCACGTGTACGCGAAACTGGCCGCCGTCCACGCGGGGAAAGAAGTCCTGGCCAACGAACGGAAGCATTACGAGCGAAGCAATTACCGCTATAACAGCGCCGGTCGCGACGCGACGACGGTGCAGTAGCGCGCTTGAAAGCACATTGCTGTACCACTCGCGCAATCTGTCAAAATGAGTCTCGAACCAGCGATTCACGCGCCAGAAGACGTCAGAAACAGCCACACCACCGTGATGCGCCGCGTACATGCTTACTTCAACGGGCAACAAGTAACGCACCATCAATGGCACCAGTGTGCGCGACAGGATATACGACGCAAGCATCGCGAATATCACCGCCATCGCCAGCGGCTGAAACAGCGCGCCGGTCACTCCACCCAGAAAGAAAACGGGCGTAAACACAACGCAGATTGCAAGCGTTGACACGAATGCCGGAACCGCAATCTCTTCCGCGCCGTCCAGAATCGCCTGCAGTAGCGATTGTCCCATCGCGAGGTGCCGATGAATGCTTTCGATCGTAACCGTCGCGTCGTCAACGAGAATGCCGACGGCCAGCGCGAAGCCGCCCAGTGTCATGACGTTTATGCTCTGCCCAAGCGCCGCGAGGCAGATGATCGAGACCAGTATGGACAACGGAATGGATGTCGCCACCACCAGCGTGCTTCTCCAGCTTCCGAGGAAAAGCAGGATCATCGCTGCCGTGAGCAGCGCCGCGATTATTGCTTCGCGCAGCACGCCATGCAGTGCCGCGCTCACGTACAACGACTCGTCCAACATCAGGTTGAGTGACACGCCGTTTGGAAGAGATGCCTTCACCGCCGGCAGCGCTGCCTTGATGCGTGCGACCACGTCCAGTGTCGAAGCGTTGCCGTTCTTGAGGATGCTCTGGTATACGCCCCGATGCCCATTCTCGCGTACGAGGTTGGTCTGCACTGCGTAGCCGTCGCGAACCTGAGCTACGTCACGGACGTACACTGTGGTCCCCCCAACCGTCTTGATCGGGAGGTCGTTGAGCATCGAGGCAACATCAGGACTCGAGTTCAGCCGGACATAGTATTCCCGATCGCCGAACTTCGCGGTTCCAGAAGGAAGCACCAGGCTCTGTGCATTGATCGCATTGCTGACGTCAGACGGAGACACGCCCTTTGCATACAGCGCTTCCGGATTGAGATCCACCATGATCTGGCGCGCCTTACCACCGTAGGGCAACGGCAGCGATGCCCCTTGCACTGTGGCAAGCTTGAGCCGCATCGTGTTGGTGGCGAGATCATACAGCTCGGTTTCGGAAAGGGTCTTGCTATCCACCCCGATCTGTAGCACGGGGACGTCGGTCGCGTTGAAGCGAAGAATGATGGGTGGCTGGATCCCCGGTGGGAGATTCTTGACTGCCGTCTGCGACGCCGCGGTGATCTGGGCGACGGCGGTGGGAATGTCAGCGCCGGGCTGGAAATAGATCTTGATGACTCCGGTGCCGTTGATCGACTGCGACTCGATGTGCTCTATGTTGTTGACGGTCGCGCTGTAGAATCGCTCGGCGGACGAGACCACTCGGCGCTCCATCTCTTCCGGTGGCATTCCGCCGTACTGCCACACGACGGTAACGAGCGGGATGTTGATCTCGGGGAAAATGTCCGTAGACATCCTCAGCGCAGAAGCCACCCCGAACAGCGCGATCAGTATGGAGATGACAACGAACGTGTACGGCCGGCGCAGCGCCAGTTTGACAATCCACATCTACCGGAGCTCCCGGCCAAGCACGCGCTCGAGCGTCGCTCGCGCTATCTGGTAGTCGTAGCGCGCCTGAACAAGCGATGTTTCGGATTGTGCAAGGTTCACCTGCGAGGTCACCTCGTCGAGAAACGTCGAAGCGCCCGCGCGATAACGTAACTCCTGCACGCGCAGGTCTTCCCGTGCCGCGTCAACCGCGTCGCGCGCGAAGCCAATGCGCTGTGCCGCGACGCTGGCGTCATCGTATGCTCGCACCGCGTCAGCCCGCACACCTCGCTCCGTGTCGATCTCCGCAGAATGTGCTGCGACTGCCTGTGCCTCAGCACGAGTGACGGCCGCTTCACGCTGGAAGCCGTTGAAGAGCGGATATGAAACGCCCATCTGAAGTGTCCAGCCACCAACCGGATGCGGGTTCACCGATCGCTGTTCCAGCCAGCCGTATCCGCCACTCGCGAGCACCGTCGGGAGGTACTGAGCGCGAGCGGCGCCGATCGCGGCGTCCGCGAACTGCGCATTTGCGACCGCCGCGCGTGTCGCCGGCGCGGCTCTCACCGCGTTCCTGACAAGAGAATCTCGTGATACGGGCAACGGCACCGAGTCGTCGTCTGGAACCGGCTCCGCGCCCACTGGCGTATCGCTGCCAATTGATCGCGCCAACGAAAATTGGCTCGCTGCTCGCGCTGAATTTGCTGTCGCAAGCGCGTTTCGCGCGGTAGCTAACGCAACTCGCGCGCGAAGCAAATCCGAGCGCGTCGTCGTTCCGGCGCGAAGACGGCTATCTGCGTCGTGCATGGCGCGCTCGGCCTGCGCTACCTGCGCGGTGGCCACGTCCACGAGCTCGCCCGCGCGAAGAACATTGAAATAAGCCTGCTTCGTCGCGAGCCGTACGTCGTACTGCGTTGCGTTGAGACCGGCATCGGCGGCAACCTGGAGCGCATTGGCGCTCCGCCGCTCCGCTCCTCGCCGGCCACCGGTGAATACAGGCACGGCGGCCGAAATCCCCGATCCGTACAGGTCATCCAGCGGCCGGATTATGGATGGCACCGGGACGCCATTTGTCACGCCATTTGCGCCTTGAACAGTCGTTCCACGCCCCGCGCTCGAGGCGACGCCGAGTGAGGGGAGGTACTCGCCGGTGACCAGTAGCCGGCCCGCGCGAGCGGAGCTGACTGTGGCCTCGCTGGCCGCGACGGCGGGACTGACCCGCGCGGCCATCGCCAGTGCCTCGGCGAGTGTAACCGTGCGAATGGAATCAGGCTGCCGTTGGGCCTGTGCTAGCGCCGGTAATATCAGGGTCGCGGTGATGCACGCGCGAAGCCTGAAGAAGGGTGGGACCAAAATGTTGATTGGAGCTGAATTGTACGACTTGAGACCAACGCGATGATCGATGCGTCGTCTGCCAACATTCTACGTGTGTGTGCCAGCCGCTGTTGCGAATATCGGAGACATTGGGTCGCTGTGCAAACACCACGGCCGCATGTCTCAGTGTCGGGCTCGCACAAGGTCGTGATTCAGCAGGAATCGTCCTGGGTGGCGTCCAACGCCCCGATCAACTAAGCTACGCGAACAATGACTTGGTCACTCCCATGAGCGTGCTGATAATGACGGGCCTTGTCGCCATCGGCTCGTTCGCGGCCGGCATGCTTGGCGCACTCACCGGGCTCGGCGGTGGAATGATCATCGTTCCGATGCTCACGCTCGTTTTTGGGGTGGATATCCGTTACGCGATTGGTGCGTCGCTCATATCCGTGATCGCCACGTCGTCGGGCGCCGCCGCGGCGTACGTGCGCGAAGGCTACACCAATATTCGGATCGGCATGTTTCTCGAAGTCGCTACGACATTCGGGGCGCTTGCCGGAGCGTATATCGCCGGGTTGATCTCGACTAGCGCCATAGCCGTGATATTTTCGCTCGTTCTGGCGTATTCAGCCTTCCGCTCACTTCGGCCGCGTGAAGAGCATTCGACGGACGGTCCACCCGACAAATGGGCGACGCGGCTGCGGATGGACGGTACGTATCCGACTCCCGAAGGAATGCAGTCGTATACGGTGCACAATGTTCCGACCGGGTTTTCCTTGATGTTCGTCGCTGGAATCCTGTCAGGACTGCTGGGCATCGGTTCAGGCGCGGTCAAGGTACTCGCCATGGATCAGGCGATGCGCCTCCCATTCAAGGTCTCCACGACGACCAGCAACTTCATGATCGGCGTCACTGCGGCCGCTAGTGCAGGGATCTATCTCCATCGCGGCTACATCGACCCCGTGCTCGCCTTTCCCGTAATGCTCGGTGTTCTCGCGGGCGCGTTGACCGGTGCTCGAGTACTTGCCGGTGCAAAGGTGCCTGCGCTCCGCGCTGTGTTCACCGTGGTCATCGTATTCCTCGCAATAGAGATGGCCTACAAGGGTTTGCGAGGGGGCATATGAGCGATCCCCTGTGGCGCACTGGCCGTTGGAGCGACGAGCACGTCGAGCTATTCGTGGGTAATCTGCTGCGGTGGGGTGTGATACTGGCTGCAGCGGTCACGGCTATCGGCGGTGCGACATTTCTCTTTCTCCACGGCGCCGCGATCGCTGACTATCGCGTGTTTCACGGGCAACCAGATGCGCTGACATCGGTGTCGGAAGTTGCTCGTAACGCGTACACACTACGGCCGGAAGCGATAATTCAGCTTGGATTACTGTTGCTAATAGCGACACCAATCGCGCGAGTTGCGCTTTCGCTGCTCGCCTTTGCGAAGCAGCATGACCGTACTTACATAGTGGTAACGACCATTGTGCTCGGCCTGTTGCTATACAGCCTCATCGGGGTCGGCGTATAGTCGGTCCCCAAGTTGACCACGGCGAGCCTTCGACGATCGCCCGGTGACACGGACCGATTGGAATCGTCTTTCTTGATTCCTCAACTTCGTTCATGAAACCTGAATCCTCATCGTCACGGCACTCGTGGCGCGTCGCACTGGTCGTGGCTTGTCTGGCCGGTACGATTGTCGTATGTGCCATTCTGGCGAGTGAGGTGCGCCAGGCCAACGTCGCCCTCCAGGCCACCGCCGCTCAGACGCTTCGAGACTACGCGACGGCGGCGGGCCGGGTTCTGGGAACTGAGGCGATTCGAAGAGACAATGAGTTCGACACCCGGCTCTTCGGCCCTTTGATGGGCACCGTCCTGGTAGACGGCAAAGTGCCTACGCTGGCCACTTTCGCGCAACGCGCCGAGTCGCTTTACAATGCGGCCAAGTTCTCGCCGGATCCGTACCGTGGATACCTGAGAGTGGACACGCGTACCAGGAAATGGGAGGGCGTGATGGCCATGGCCGATTCCGCCCGTGCCGAGCTCCTGATCGACACACTATTCGCGCGCGTACGTACTGGCGGCCAGTCGCGGCAGGTGAACCTACCCGGGAGCGCAGCACGGATCATCTATGCCACCGCCGTTGTCGCCGATTCCAATGGCCATCATTTCATCTTTGCCATTACGCAGGCACGGGCGGCGAACTTCCAGCACGCGATGGCGGCGACGATGGACAACGTTCCCCTACTTCCGCCATCGTTCGCCGGAACCGCCTGGAACATGAGCCTCCCCGGAGGCTCCGCGAATCATCCCGCCAACGATTCGCTCATCGGGGTCCGAATCTACGCTGCCGATGGTACTCGCCTGTACTCGTCGCCACACTGGTACCCGGGTCCGTATCGCGGAAGCTACAAGTTCCAGAGTGGGCGAAATGGCTTTTCGGTCGAAACGGTATTGCGGCCGAGTCTTGCAACTCGACTCGTGCCGGCCATTGTGCGTACCGCCAGCCGAACGGTCTATATTGGCCTGGGGTTAGTCGCCCTCTTTCTCCTGTCGGTGTCGCTGATTGCGTTCTGGGGCGAGATGTCGCATCAGACATCCGAGCGAGACCGGTCAATCCAACAGCTTACGACCGGACTCCGACACGAACTGAATAACGCACTCGCTAGCGTGATGCTCGAGTCCCAGATGCTCGCAGCATCGGATGTCGCATCCACTGAGACTAGGTGCGCAGGCGCGGCAATCGCTGAACAGGCAGAACGAATGCGGCAAGTGCTACGCAGACTCGACAACGTTGAGCGGCTTCCGGTGGTTAGCTACTTCGAGGGCCAATCGATGGTGGATCTCACTGAACCGCATCGAAGATCCGATGTGCCAGCCGACACTGCGCGCGCCAGCTGAGGCCGATCAACCTGACGACGATTATTGGCCGCGCCGTTTCGCGCGATCGGTAGGCGATGCCAACAGCGGATCTTCCGGCCAAACGTGCTTTGGGTAGCGACCCCTCAGTTCCTTCCGCACCTCGAAGTAACTTCCGCTCCAGAATCCGGCCAGATTGCGGGTGACCTGTACCGGCCTGCGCGCCGGCGACAGAAGCTGTACGGTCAGGGTGACACGATCCCCGTCCACCGTCGGAGTCTGACTCACGCCGAACATCTCCTGTAGCCTCACCGCAATGTTCGGTGCCTCGGCGTCGCTATAGTCGATGGCGACGCGCGTGCCGGTGGGAGCCGCATAGTGCGTTGGTGCAAGTGTGTCTAGGCGCGCGCGTTGGTTCCAGTCGAGCATTGCCGCGAGTGCGCCATCGAGACTCGATCCGATATCCCGAAACGATATACGTCCAGCCAACATCGCGCGTAGCCAGCCGTCGAGTATCGCAAGGAGCCCATCGTCTGATACATCAGGCCAATCTGGATGACGTGAGTGCATGAACGCGATTCGCTGACGAAGCTTCGTCGCTCCGTCGCTCCATGGCAGCGCGCTGATTCCCTCTCGGCGCACTACGTCGAGTAACAACTCCGTTGCGGCATCGCTGCCATGATCGATCAGCGCCGATTCGTTCAGTACGATCGCGCCAAGTCGGGTGCGGGTACGCGAGCGCACGCTGCGCGTCCGCTCATCCCACTCCACGGCATTCTCGGTTTCGATCTGATCGGCAAAATACTGTTCGATTTCGGCGCGAGTGAGTGAGGCTCCAAGGAATACCCGAGCCGATCGTGCATCACCATCCAGTTCCGCTGCGACGATGAAATCAGATGTGGACAATCCTTGTGGATGAGTGAGTGTTGCGCCGCGTCCATTGCGAAGCAGAAAGCGTGAGTCCATTGCGCCGCCTCGCGACTGCGCGATCCGGTCGGGATAACACAATGCGAGGACCACGCCTGCGCTGACGCTGTCGTCAACCCGATCTGTGAAGACACCGAGCTGGCGTTTCAGCGCGTCGCTCTCGGTCGCGATTCTCCTGGCGAGGGCGACATCGACTTCAGCTCCGTGCACAGCCGCCCGTCTCACCGGTGCGTGCAGCAACTCCAACCGAATGCCGATATCAGCGTCGGCCGGACCACCGTTACCCCGAACGAAATCGCGCTCCGCGAGAATCGCTGCAATGTCACACCCAAGCGAGCCAGCCCCCATTCTACGAGATTCGAGGAGCATGTGTGCGATGCGCGGGTGAACGGGCAGCGTCGCCATCGCGCGGCCGTGTTGCGTCAACGAACCGCTGGACTGTAGCGCAGCCAGCGTCGTGAGCAACCGCGCACCGTTTTCAAGTGCAGCTGCGGGCGGAACGTCGAGCCATCGAAGTTCTGTCGCGTCCTCGATTCCGGCTATGCCAAGCTCGAGCACGAGCGGAGCGAGATCGGCCTGCAAGATTTCCGGTGTCGAATGCTCGACCAGATGATGTTGCTCGTTCTCGGGCCATAAGCGATAGCATGTGCCCGGTCCGGTTCTCCCGGCCCGTCCTGCGCGTTGATTCGCCGAAGAGCGCGAAATGCGAATCGTCTCCAGGCGCGTCATCCCGCTCCGTGGCGAAAATCGCGGAGCGCGCGCGAGCCCGCTATCGATCACAACTCCGATTCCTTCGATGGTGAGACTCGTTTCTGCGATCGGAGTGGCGAGCACGACCTTGCGTGACGCGTCGAGCGCCGGCGCAATCGCCGCATCCTGCGACTCTTGCGACAGATCACCATACAGTCGCTCGACACGGACACCGGTAGGCACCCGTCCGTCGAGAAGTGCCGCAACTCGGCGGATCTCTCTGCCCCCGGGAAGAAAGACGAGCACATCACCACGATCATTTCCCAGTGCGTGCATTACCGCCGATGCAACCGCGGATGGCAGCTCTCGCGCATCCGGTTTGGGCCTGTACATCACCTCGATCGGGTACGTGCGGCCCTCGCTCGTGATGATCGGCGCGTCATCGAGCAGGCTGGCGACCCGCGCACCGTCCAAAGTCGCCGACATCACGACGATTCGCAAATCGGGCCGTATCAGCGAACGCGTGTGGAGCGCGAGCGCGAGACCGGTATCAGCATGGATGCTTCTTTCATGAAATTCATCGAAGATGAGCATCCCCACTCCATCCAGCGTGGGGTCGCTCTGCAGCATCCGGGTGAGAATCCCCTCGGTAACAACCTCGATTCGCGTTCGGGGTCCCACACGCGTGTCACGCCGCACGCGATAGCCTACCGTGTCGCCCGCGCGCTCGCCCAGCAGCTGCGCCATTCTGTGGGTTACCGCCCGCGTGGCCAGCCGCCGCGGTTCCAGCATCAAGATCTTTGAGTCACCGAGCCACGGCTCGCTCAGGAGCGCGAGTGGCACGTGGGTCGTCTTACCGGCCCCGGGTGGTGCCTGGAGCACAGCGCTTGTCCCACCGATCAGTGCAATCCGGAGGGCCGGTATCGCTTCGTCAATTGGAAGCCGCTCGCCCCACGGAGCGGCGGCGACGGCGTCGGCGCGGTTGACGTCTCTCATCAGCGATGGAAGTTAAATCCCTGGCAGTCCCCGCCGGATTGGGTAACGAGTGGTATCTGTTCTCAGCGCGAAGTGCCGACGCGGTACCACGCTCGCCACGATACTCCCGTGTGGCTCGTATATTCGCGGGTAGCTAGTGCCGGCTCTTAACCACCGCTGTGAGGTGTACATGCGATTCCTTAGCCTCCCGTTGCTCGCGTCCCTTGGTGGAGTTCTCGCTGTTCCGCTCGTTGCGGCCGCGCCACCGCCGTCCGGCGATATCCTCGGATTCACCCACGCGTCGGCACAGGTCCAGCGCGGCTGGGAAAACAAGTTCCGCGCGCTCCCAGATCCAGCTCGGATGCGCGCGGATATGAAAGTGCTATCCGCGCGCCCGCACCACGTTGGGTCTCCCTACGACAAGGAGAATGCGCAGTGGATCCTCAAGCAGTTCAAGGACGCCGGATGGGATGCGCACATCGAACAATTTGACATTTTGTTCCCCACACCCAAACAGCGTCTCGTTGAGCTAATCGCTCCCACTCGCTTTACTGCCAAGCTCCAGGAGCCACCGGTCCCGGGGGATCCTACCTCGTCCCAGACGTCGGAACAACTACCTACATACAACGCGTATTCGATAGACGGCGACGTGACTGGCCCGCTCGTTTACGTCAACTACGGCATTCCCGCCGACTATGAAGCACTCGAGCGCCGCGGAATATCGGTCAAGGGCGCGATCGTCATAGCGCGCTACGGTCAATCCTGGCGCGGCATCAAGCCCAAAGTCGCCGCTGAACATGGCGCGATCGGATGCCTCATCTATTCAGATCCAGGTGACGATGGCTACAGTGAAGGCGATGTGTACCCCAAGGGCGCGCTGAGACCCGCAGACGGTGTCCAGCGCGGAAGCGTGATGGACATGCCGACGTACCCCGGCGATCCGCTCACACCGGGTGTCGGCGCCACAAAAGATGCCAAGCGACTCGCCATCAAGGATGTCACGACTCTCACAAAAATCCCCGTGCTTCCGATCTCGTACGGAGATGCACGGCCGCTTCTGGCCGCACTTGGGGGCCCTGTCGTGCCGCAGGCATGGCGCGGAGCGTTGCCGCTCACGTACAAATTCGGACCCGGACCTGCGCGCGTTCACCTCATTGTTCGCTCCAACTGGGACATCAAGCCCATCTACGACGTGATCGGTACGTTGCGCGGTAGCACCGCGCCAGATGAATGGGTAGTTCGCGGAAACCACCACGACGCATGGGTCAATGGTGCCGACGATCCCTTGTCAGGACAGGTAGCATTGATCGAGGAAGTCCGCGCGATGGGAGCGTTGCTCAAGCAGGGCTGGCGTCCCAAGCGTACCATCATCTACGCAGCCTGGGACGGAGAAGAACCGGGCTTGCTTGGCTCGACAGAATGGGCCGAGACACATGCGGATGATCTCGCGAAGCACGCAGTTGCCTACCTCAATAGTGACACCAACGGGCGTGGCTACCTGGGCGTGAGTGGCTCACATGTGTTGGAGAAATTCATCAACGGAGTGGCGCGAGACATAACTGATCCAGAAACCGGCGCTACTGTCGAGCGACGGATGCGCGCTCGCACTGTTCAGAACGCTTCAATCGCGACACGCAAGGATGTCCGCAGTCGCGCCGACCTTCACATCGGCGCGCTCGGCTCCGGTTCCGATTACACTGCATTCCTGCAGCATGTGGGAGTGCCGTCAATGAACCTCGGCTTCGGTGGTGAGGATCCGGGCGGCGTGTATCACTCCGTGTACGACGACTTCTACTGGTACACGCATTTCTCCGATACGTCGTTTGTGTATGGGCGCGCTCTGGCACAGACCGCTGGTACCGCGGTCATGCGCCTCGCCGATGCGGATGTCATTCCTTACGACTTTACCGATCTCGCGGAAACGGTGAACGGCTACGTTGGCGAGCTCAAGACGCTTCGCACCGGAATGGCATCGAGCGCGGTGGAACAAAACCGCGAGCTTTCTGATAGCGGCTTCATCCTTACCAACGACCCGCATCACCGGCTCACGGCTCCCAGGGAAGAAGCACTCGTCCCAGATCTCGACTTCGCGCCGTTGGACAGCGCGTCAGCCGCGCTGACTCGTGCAGCGCAGCGCTACCAGACTGCATTTACACAGGCGATGGACGGGCCAGCAACCGCGAGCTTCGTCAAACTCAACACTGACCTTCTCCAGAGCGAACGCCTGCTACTCTCCAGCGCCGGTCTCTCGAACCGGCCATGGTACAAGCATCTCCTTTACGCGCCCGGTTTCTACACTGGGTATGGCGTGAAGACAATCCCGGGAGTGCGAGAAGCGATCGAGCAGAAAGAATGGCCGCTCGCAACTTCGGAAATCGCCCGCGTGTCCAACGCATTGAACGCCGAGGCAGCGCTCGTTGATCGCGCGGCGACGGATTTGAGCCACTAGCAGGACCTCCCCGTCATTCCCGGACTTCCCCGTCATTCCCGCGAAAGCGGGAATCTCGTCGCCCCACGCCACCGTCATTCCCGCGAAAGCGGGAATCTCGTTGCCATGGGGCAGCTTTCTGTCGCTATGTCAAAATCGTACATTGGCAGAGTCTCAACGCCGTACCTTAACCACTCGGCAGCTGCCGTGGGCGCGTCGCAAGGTTCAGTGCCTCGATCCAACTGATACCGGCTCTATATTTCGGTTCCAAGGCAATGAAGACCACACTTATATATACCCTTTTCGCCCTTGGCCTCGCGGCTTGCGCTCCGGGCCAGCCCGCGGCTGCGCAAACGCCTGTTGTCTGGACCATCGCCCCTCTTCGCGTCGTCATGGAGAATGGAGCGACCGCCAACGTCCGCATCGATGCCAAAATTCAGGATGGCTGGCACATCTATTCGATCACCCAACCTGCTGGTGGGCCGATCCCAACCCGTATCACCATCCCGTCTGGTCAGCCGTTTGGCGCCGCTGGCGACTCGAAGCCATCAGCCCAGCCGCGCGTCGCATTCGACGATGCCTTCCACATGAATGTCCAGCTCCACGAGAAAGCAGTTGGATTCATCGTCCCGATTCGTTCGACCGCTCCCGCAGCGGCGTCCGACTCCGTTCACGTCAATGTGAGATATCAGGCTTGCAACGCGTCGTTGTGTCTGCCACCTCAGACTGCCAAGCTCGTTGCGCCAGTCTCAGTGGTTCCGCGCTAGCTATACGGCGATGACGTCAGCGCGGAGTATGAAGTCATGAGCGGCGCAGTCGGCATATCCACCGCATTCCTCTGGTTGGCTGCAACGGCCGGCGCGCTGTCGCTGCTCACGCCATGCGTCTTTCCGATGGTGCCGATCACCGTGTCATATTTTCTGCGACACGCGAATAGCAGTCGCGCCAAAGCCTTTGCCGCAGTCGCTGTCTTCGGGCTCGGTATCGTTGTCACATTCACCGCGCTCGGAGTAACCGTCGCCGCCCTCGTCGGCGCCGCTGGCCTCATGCGCTTCGCGGCCAACGCCTGGGTGAATCTTGCCATCGCCGCGGTCTTCCTCTCGCTCGCGCTCAACTTGCTCGGCCTCTACGACCTGAGAATCTCCTCACGCGTACTGACCCGCGTCGACTCAGCGACGCGTAGTGGTGGCATCTCGGATACATCGAGCGCGCTGCTTATGGGCGTCTTGTTCACGCTTACAAGCTTTACGTGTACCGCACCGTTCATAGGCACACTACTCGTCGCAGCCTCGCAAGGTGAATGGCAGCGGCCAATCGTCGGCATGCTCGTCTATGCAGTGGTGTTCGCGCTTCCGTTCATAGTACTCGCCACCGTCCCTCGGTGGGTCGCCCAACTTCCGCGTTCGGGCCCATGGCTGAACCGAATCAAGGTCGTCATGGGTTTCGTGGAGCTGGCAGCCGTCGCGAAGTTCATATCGAACGCGGATCTGGTCTGGCATTGGAACGTCTTCACACACGACGTCGTTCTCGCGATCTGGGTCGCTCTCACGCTCATTGTAACGTTCTACTTGTTGGGCGCATTTCGTTTGCCGAATGAGCCACCGCTGGATGCAGGTACCGCTCGGGGCCCGCGCGGATTGCCGCACATCAGTGCAGCGCGCGCGATACCAGCACTTGTATTCCTCGCACTTGGAATGTGGCTTGCCACCGGGCTCACCGGCGGCACACTCGGCACCCTCGAATCATTTCTACCCCCAGTTGGCGGTGAGCCCGCCCCGGTGAACAGTGCCGATGTGCCGGCGGAGCTGAACTGGCGGTTGAACGACCTCCCGGCCGCACTCGCTGTCGCGCGCCAGCAAAACCGCCGCGTGTTAATCGACTTTACCGGATACACCTGTACCAACTGCCGGTGGATGGAAGCCAATATGTTTACGCGCCCGGCGATAAAAGTCGCGATGAACAGATACGTCCTCGCACGTCTCTACACCGACGGCGATGGTGACATCTACGACAAGCAGCAGATCATGCAGCAGCAGCGGTTTGGCACAATCGCCCTTCCCCTGTACGCCATCGTCGATCCGGATGGCAAAACCGTCACTACGTTTGCCGGTCTGACCCGCAGTCCAAACGCCTTTTTGTCCTTCCTGACCACGGGTCTGGACTAGCCTTTTTATGCCTATCTGTCCGGTATAGCCATCACGAGGCAGCTATACAGATGTAGCGTTTTCCTTTACCCAGAAATCAGGCATTACCAACGTCCGGGCCGCTCGTCTTGGATTGACGCACGCGAGCGCGTGCTGAAGAATCGGGGCGGAGATTGGCTGACCCAACACGCTCCCTGACGCACTTTTTGGAGGCTCGACCATGCTGTCCCATCGCTCGTTGTGCATTGGGCTCTTGCTGTTGCCGGTGTTGCCGGTGTTTCCGGCCTTTGGCCAGAAGACCGCACCATCACATACACGCCTTCAAGCGCACGCCCCCAGAAGTGCCGCGACCGTGGCCAGTACCCAGCTACGCGCCGTCATCCTCCCGATCGATGGAATGGAGACTGACTCTGCACAGGCCATCATCACGCGCGATCTGGACAACGGCGACCGCGTGCAGGTAGTCTCCGCGGACAAGACGCCGGCCGCTACAGCCGTCGTCAAGGCAGTTGCGACAGCCCAAGGCGTAACAGTATCTCTCATTGATCCACTCAGTGGAACGGTACGGCAGCAGCACGATTTCCCGCTCCCGATCGTAGCGGCGCCGCACAATCAGGCGATCGCCGATTCACTCAACCAGGCGTTCGATGCCCGCGATCTGATACGGCGCACGCGCCTTGTGCGTGCTGAGACCGTTCGTGATTCGCTGCAGGCAGAGATGGCCAAGAAGGCGCCCAGGCTTCGCAACAACAAGGCTAAGGCGGAGTACGCCGCGCTCGTTGCCCAGCGCGACACCATGCTCCGCGATGCGTTTGGGGAAACCATACTGATCCAGAGCGAGCGCGAGCGCGACGAAGCTAGCCGCGCCGGTGTCCAGAGCGCCGCGGTTGCTCGCGATGCAGCGGTCCGCGACTCCGCCGCGCATGCGCGTCGCTGGGCACTCCACGGCGTGTCGGATGTGGTCGAAGAATGGATGACCGGACACCACGGTATCGCGCAATCGCGCGTTGCTTACGTGTCGAATGGCGAGATACGCGTAGTCGATTTTGATGGTGCGAACGATCACGCGGTCACCCGAGCAGACCTTAAGGCAGGTGTCAAGGCAATGTCGCCCGCATGGCGTCACGATGGCAACGCCATCGTTTATAGCGAGATGAGCGACGCCGGAACGCAGATCGCTATGGTCGACCTCGTCACTGGCAAGAACCAATCGCTCGCCGCCACTCCCCGTGGTCTCAACATCACTCCGGTATTCTCGGCCGATGGCAACTGGGTGATCTACGCGAATGGCACCGATTCCCGGACGAGCCTCGTTGCCGTGCGTCCAGAGGACCCGAAGTCGTTGAAGCGCCTGCCACTCACCAGTTCGTTTGACGCGGACGAACCAATCCTCAGCCCGGACGGCACGCGCATCGCCTACGTGTCATCCAGGCCCAAGACTCCCCAGATATACTCCTCCAATCTCGATGGAAGCGATGAGAGGGTGGAAGCCCCCGCTCCTCCCAAAACGCGGGTGTACCACACCAGTCCAGACTGGAGCCCTGACGGCCGCATGATCGCCTACCAGCAGCAGAACGGCGACTTCCAGGTTTGGATGGTCAATCGCGCCGACCACACGGTCCGCAAGCTCACCACCAAGGGTGAGAACGAGGATCCCTCGTGGGCTCCCGATGCGCGCCATATGGCTCTTACATCCAATCGGGGCGGCGCCAAGGCGATCTGGGTGCTCGATATCCAGTCCGGTCGCTTCCGCCAGCTAACGGCCGCCGGCGACGCTCGGCTGGCCGCCTGGTCTGGCCCGATCGGGTCCCCGGCTCCGGTGCCGCTTGCGGTTGCTCGCTAACCAGTTGTTTGTCATGGGTTAATCCATTGCAGGTGTAACACTGCGTTACAGCCATAACATTTCAAGAATTGGTGGGTCCCATCGTAACTCGTTGATAGTCAATGACTTACCTTGTGGCCCACCAGTTGCGTTAGGGGTGACCGAACAGCGACTCTCGAATACTCCTGGAGCCAAGCACATGTTTCGTCCTGCATTCCTTCGTTCACTCATCACCGGCCTAGGCATCGCGGTTGTCGCGACAGCCTGCACGCCGGAAAACGTCTCTGGCCCTCAGGCGTCGCTGTCCTCGCCGAGCGCCGCCGTCGCTACTCAGCAGCCATCAAACTCCGCTACGGCCAATCCCAACGGGGATCTCCTCGGCGGCCTTCGGCAGCTGACCGGTGGGGTGGTGCAGGTCGTCGATCAAACGGTGGCCAATCTGCTGTTCCCCGTGGTTCAGCGAAACGAGGGGCTCGAGCACCCTATTACGGTAACCAAGCTCATCCCGGCCTCAGGCGGCACGATTTCCATACCAGCCGCTGGAATGACGATTACTTTTTCGCGCGGCGCATTGCTAGCTGCGACTGCAATTACGGTGACCGCCGACTCAGGTAGGGCAGTGTCCTACGAGTTCGGTCCGCACGGAATTCAATTCCACGCGCCGGTCACGATCCAGCAGGACATGAGTTTGACCACGCTTGCGGACAACCCGGGTGCAGCCTCGCACATTAAGGGTGGCTACACCGCCAACGGTCTTGCCGACATCATCAATGGCCTCCTGGCGCGTGTCGCCCAGATACTGGACGCGACGACAACCATAGTGATGGGCGGTGATGGAAAGGCGCATCTTGGAACAACGACCTTCATCATCAAGCACTTCTCAGGTTACATCCTGATAAGCGTCTGAGGCACTGAATGAACCGCGAAGCAATGCACGTTGCGCAGACGGAATTCGATGAACTGCGGGCCCGCGCCGCGCAGTTCATCGAGAAGGCCAAGATTGCCCAGCGTCATGGCGACGCTGACTGTGCGCTGGCTCACTACGATGATGCGCTTTCGCTGATGGAGGATGAGGGCGATTCACCCATGGCGGCGGACGCCACCCGATGGAAAGGCTGGGTGCTGAGCGAGCGCGGTGATACGACGGCAGCGTACCGTTTTTTCAATCGTAGCCTGGCAATGGCGGAGCGCCTGGACTACGTCAACGGCCAGGCTCACGCACTCAACTGCCTCGGCACCGTTGCACAGCGCCGCGGTGAGCTGAAAAGCGCCGAGCGGCTGTATGGGCAGGCCGCACACCACGCAGAAGCGAGCGCCGATCGTCGGTTGCTCGGGATGGTGGAGATGAATCTGGGCGTGATCGCGGCATCTCTCGGTGATTGGGATGCTGGCCTCGTGCGACTGCGACTCGGTCTCGCGGCGTTCGAGAGCGTGGGCGACAAGGAGGGTGCCTCTTATGCCTACAACAACATCGGGATGCAATACGCTTCGAGGAAGCGCTACGCCCAGGCAGTGGAGTCTTTCGAGCTCGCTCTCTCGATTGCGTACGCTCGGGAGGACATGGTGGTCGAAGCGACTGTCGAATTGAACCTGGGCGATGTGCACATTCGTCAAGGTGAGCTGGACTCGGCGGCCCGTTCAGTCGCTCGAGCGCTGAAGATCGGCGAGATCCGTCGCGACCGGCTGCGAATGGCGGAAGCATTGCGCCTCAAGGCGCGCATCGAGCGATTGCGCGGTCAACTCGCGACGGCGGTGGAC
Organism: Gemmatimonadota bacterium; assembly: GCA_041691775.1. Lineage (GTDB taxonomy): Bacteria > Gemmatimonadota > Gemmatimonadetes > Gemmatimonadales > Gemmatimonadaceae > Fen-1247. The sequence continues at coordinate 149,996 of JBEPUB010000003.1, read as the reverse complement.
ACCTTGCGCCAGGCGCGCTATCAGGCCAGAGAGGGTGAGGACGCCATGCTACACCTGGAGCTCCTGACGGAGCTGGGGGAGTTGTGCCGCGAGCAGGGTGACTCCGAGCGTACGCGCGACTTCCTTCGAGAGGCGCTGGTAGGCTTCACCGAGATCGGCGCGCTGCGTCGGGCCGAGGCCATCGCCGAGGAGTTAGCGGCTCTTTAGCCCCCCAGGGGGGCCGCCAATTGGTTACAGCTTGACCCGAGGTTTGCCGACACTCATATGGTGTCCGCAACCTTGCGTCAGCATTGAGTACATACACGGAACCCGTCTCGCACGGGATCGGGTGGGCGCCTCCGCGTCTGCCCGATCCCGCTGCGCGTGAAATCCCGCACCCTGCTCCAGCAAGTTGGACCGATGGCATGGTTGTGGGGCAGAGCGATGCGCTCATCGCGGCCATAACTCTGGCGACTCAGGTTGGTGCGAGCCGCGCTGCCAACGTGCTGGTATGCGGCGAAACGGGGACTGGAAAGGAACTATTCGCCCGCGGGATTCACTCATGCTCCACGCACGCCGACGATCCGTTCGTCGCGATCAACTGTGCGGCTATACCGGAAACGCTGCTCGAGAGCGAGCTATTCGGCCACGAGCGAGGGGCGTTCACGGATGCGCGCACCCTCAAACGAGGACTCCTCGAAGTCGCCGGCCGCGGAACGATCTTTCTGGACGAGATCGGCGAGCTGCCTCTCAAGCTACAGCCAAAACTGTTGCGTGTGCTGGAACAGCGCACGTTCAGACGCGTCGGCGGTTCAGCGGAGCTGCCAATTGCCGCGCGGGTCATAGCCGGTACCAACGTCTCGCTTACCGACGCTGTGGATGCCGGCGCATTTCGTGAGGATCTGTTCTATCGATTGAGTGTCGTGCGACTCGATCTCCCTCCGCTTCGAGAACGATTCGGCGACGTCGAAGTGCTAGCGCGCCACTTTCTTCGCGAGCTCGCGCAGGAGAGCGACGGAGTGCCAGCGACTTTGTCCGCTGATGCGTTGGCGGCGCTGTGCAGTCACTCATGGCCGGGCAACGTGCGTGAGTTGAAGAACGTGATCGAGCGCGCTGTAATAGTTGCGGGCGGTAAGACAATCCAGCGGCAGCAGTTGCTCTTCCAGCGGCGGCGCAGCGTGCAGCCAGGAGTGGACACTGAGAGCGGGATGATGATTAGAATTCCGCCCGGCGGAAAGACACTGGATGAGATCGAGTGCGAGGCGATTCAGGCCACTCTCATACTCACCAAGGGCAACCTCAGCGCGACTGCACGCATCCTCGGCATTTCGCGACCTACGCTCGGCAGGAAGCTGCGTTCCGCGGGACTGGAGCGTCGGATGGTTGTTTCTAGCCAATGACGACGCTGACGATGGCCGCCGATAACTGCGCGCCTGGCTCGCGCTCATTCGACGTTGTCGTCGCTGAGGCGCAGGCTTTTGAACGAACGGGCAAGTGGTCAGAGGCGCGTGCGCAATACCAACTCCTTCTGGGCGATCAGTCGCTGACGGCGGCGATACGATCCTCCGTATTGCGGTGGATCGGGCGGACGCATGCAGAAGCGGGCAAGCCCGATGTTGCACTGCCGTTGCTCAGGCTCGCTGTTGCAGCGGCCGATGAATCTGGTGACGTTGCAGTTCAGGCGCGCGCACTGAATGGACTGGCGGTCATCGAACAGACTCTCGGGAACATGGATCAATCCGAAGAGCTATACGGGCACGCACGCGTCCGGGCGTCGAGTGCAGGCGATGACATGTTGCTTGCGGTGCTCGACCAGAATCTTGGCACGGTTGCGAATATTCGCGGCAAGCTGGATCTTGCGCTTCGGTCATATGAATCGAGCCGTAAGCGGTTCAGGGCCTTGGGGCTTTTTTCATATGAAGCACACGTGCTCAACAATGTCGGCATGGTATGCACCGACCTCGGTCGTTGGGAAGACGCGGAGTCCGCATACGGCGCTGCGTGTGACGCATGTGCCCGCGGTGATGAGACCGGCCTGCTGCGTCGAATCGAGGTGAACCAGGCGGAGCTGTGGATTGCACGCAAGGAAATAGATAAAGCGCGTGAGCGTTGCGAGAGACTGCTGCGCGATGCCCATGAGGAGAACAATGCGTCCGCACCCTGGCTTGGCGAAGTGTACAAGCACTACGGAGTGGTGTGCCGCGAACAACGCGAGCTCGACCGCGCCGAAGAATGGTTCGTGAAAGCGGCAAAGGCTGCCAAGACTGCACGCGATCTGTTGCTATCGGCTGAGACTGCGCGTGAGCAGGCCGAGCTGTACTGGATGCAATCACGCAACAGCGACACGCTCCAGGCGTTGAACGCGGCGCACGGGTGGTTTACGCAACTCCGCGCAGAGCGCGATCTGGACGCCGTAGCGCGACGCAACGGGCGGCTGGAAGAGCGATTCCTTGACGTAGTGCGCAAATGGGGCGAGTCGATCGAAAGTAAGGACTACTACACCCAGGGTCATTGCGTCCGTGTCGCCGACATTGCGTGCGCGCTGGCTGAGCGTGCTGGTTTCGATATTCAGACGCTATTCTGGTTTCGAATCGGAGCCCTCTTGCACGACGTCGGTAAGCTGATCGTACCCATCGAAGTACTAAACAAGCCCGGTCGTCTCGATGAGGATGAATGGCGCATAATAAAGCGCCACCCAGCGGCAGGCGTCGAGCTGCTTGCCGACGTCGAATTCCCGTGGGATATCCGACCCATGGTGCGCAATCACCACGAGCGGTGGGATGGCTGTGGGTACCCGGATGGATTGGGTGGCACCGCCATACCCATGTCGGCGCGCATTCTCTGCATTGCCGACGTGTATGATGCCCTTACCACGACCCGCTCGTACCGCAGCGGCTTCGACCACGCTCGTGCGGTCGAGATCATGATCGAGAACAACGCGACGGGTCACTTCGACCCCGAGGTCTTCGATCTATTCCTTGAGTGGGCCGCGGCCCACAGCTCAGCGGCGGCGTGACGATGTCCACGAAACGAATGTTGTACCGCGGTGCCGGTTTCGCGAACGTCAGCGGCGGCGTGAAGCTGCTGATGGTCCTCCTATTTGCGAGTGGTTGCACGCGCGACAGAAGCGACGAGGCGACGGCGACGGGCGGCACCCTCGTCATTGCTGCTGCTGGTGACGCAGACAATCTATTTCCACCGCTCACCCTTACTGGTCAGGGGCGCCAGGTAGTCGATCAGATCTTCGACTATCTCGGTGACATTGGACCCGCGTTGAACACGATTGGCGACCGCGGCTTCACGCCGCGTCTTGCCGACTCATGGACATGGGCGAAAGACTCATCCTGGATCGCGTTTCACGTGAACCCGCGCGCGAGGTGGCACGACGGACAGCCAGTCCGCGCGACCGATGTGCGTTTCACCTTTCGCCTCCTGACGGACACCACACTCGGCTCGCCCATCGCTGCAATGTTGAGCGGGATCGACTCCGTGAGCCTGCGCGATTCGCTTACAGCCGTGGTCTGGTATAAGAAGCACACACCAGAGCAGTTCTTCGACTTTGTTTACAACGTCGCTGTACTGCCGGAGCATCTTCTCCGCGACGTACCCGTGAAATCGCTCTCGTCGTCGCAGTTCGCGCGACATCCAGTTGGCTCGGGACGATTCCGTTTTGCGCGATGGGACGGCGGCTCTCGGCTCGAAATCGTCAGCGATAGCAACAACTATCGAGGACGTGCGCGACTGGACCGCGTGATATGGCTCGTTTCGCCTGACATGTCGGCGGCCGCGACGCGAGTGCTCGCGGGCGAAGCGGACTTCCTTGAGGTCGTGCGCGGACCCACAGTGGACCAGGTGTTGAGATCACCGCGGCTGAGACTATTGACGTCGCCGAGCCTGGATTACGGATACCTCGCATTTAACATGAAACGTGCGCCATTCGGCGATCGCGACGTGCGCCGTGCGCTCAGCATGGCCACCGATCGCATGGCAATGGTTCGCAACGTATTCGACACCCTCGCGACTCCTGGCTTGGGCCCGGTCACCAGCGCACTCGCGGTGAGTGCCGGAGCAGCGGCACTCGGGTATGATTCCGCCGCGGCGGCGAAGATACTGTCATCGCACACACCGATATCGTTCAAGCTTCTGGTACCCACGTCGAGCGCCGTGCGGATGAAGTACGCAACGTTGCTCCAGGCGCAGTATCGCCGGTTCGGCGTGACGTTGACGATCGAGCCGCTCGAGGTAAATGCGTTCGTGCAGCGGCTCACCAAGGGTGACTTCGACGCTGTGCTCAACGCGTGGCACACGGACCCGAGCCCCGCGACGGTGCTCCAGGCATGGGGCAGCGCGGACGCACCGCCTCAGGGAGCGAACTTCATCGGATATGCCAGCTCGGCGTTCGATGCTTTGGTGGACACCGCGTCCCGTTCCTTCGATCCAGCGCGCGCTCGGGCCTACTATGGGCGGGCCTACTCTGTGATTGACGCCGACGCGCCTGCAGTGTGGCTGTACGAGGCCCGCAACGTCAGCGCCGTGAGCCGACGAGTACAGGTCACGGGAATCCGGCCTGACGCCTGGTGGGCGGGACTTCCAGACTGGACAGTTTCGGCGCGCTAATGCGCATGCGGGGATCGTCCAACCCATGCGTGCCGCTACGTGACTAAAATATGGTATCGCCGTTAGCCACAAGCCCGCGGCCCATCTCGTCTCGCCATACCATTTTTCTCTGGAGTAGCTAGAAATGCTTCAATTCAGATCGGCCGCCATAGTGGCCGTTCTCTTTAGTGCTGCCGTCGCGGGTGCGCAGCAACCCGGCAGTACAGTGCCGGCACAGACCGCCGAGAGCCGAAGGGGGGTCGCCGACACGTCAATTTTCGCGGACCTGAACCTGTATCCGTCACCAAATGTTTATCGGACGGGGGATGGGCGGCCGGGTGCGCACTACTGGCAGCAGCGCGCGGATTACGACCTTCATGCGACCCTGGACACCGCAGGGAAAGCGCTAAGCGCGTCGATGACGCTGCGCTACACCAACAATTCGCCGGATACGCTCAGGTTTATCTGGATGCAGACGGAACAGAACGCCTTCCGGCCGAATTCGCTCAACTCGCTCGTCTTTGCGCAGGGCGGTCGCTTCGGTTCGCGCAATTTCGTTGGCGGCGACGTGATCGATCGCTTCAACCAGGTCATCAACGGAAAATCGTCGGCGCTCAAGCTTCGCGACAATGGCACGGTAACCAAGGTCGATCTGGCGCAGCCGCTCGCGCCCGGCAAAGCCGCGACGTTCGACGTCGCGTGGCACTTTTTGGTTCCAGAGCACGGTGCCGACCGAATGGGTCGCGATGGCTCATTGTTCGAGTTCGGCCAGTGGTATCCCCGCGTCAACGTCTACGACGACGTACGTGGGTGGAACACAGAGCCGTATCTCGGACAGGGTGAATTCTACTGTGAATATGGCGACTTCAATCTGAGCGTAACTGTTCCGGCCGGTTACATCGTGGCCTCCACGGGCACGCTCGAAAATGCACGCGAGGTGCTCACCACGACGCAGCTCGGCCGGCTTGCCAAGGCTGCGAAATCCGATACGCCCGTAGCGATCATCACTGCTGAAGACCTGACCAGCGGCGCGGCGCGACCGCGCAAGACTGGCACCATGACGTGGCGCTTCAAGGCGCACAACGTGCGCGACGTTGCGTGGGCAGCGTCCCCGGATTATCAGTGGGATGTGTCGAGCTGGAAGGGGATTCTGGCCCAGGCGTACTACCGGCCCGGCGCAGCGGTCAACTGGGACGATGCAGCCGATCAGTCACGCATGTCGATCCAGGAATATTCGGAGCGCTGGTTCCAGTATCCGTATCCGCAAATATCGGCGGTCGAAGGGCCGATCAGCGGAATGGAATACCCCATGCTCGCGATGGAGACCAAGAGCCAGGACAAGTTCGATCTTTACAACGTGGTGACTCACGAGATCGGACACAACTGGTTCCCGATGATCGTTGGCTCCAACGAACGAACGCACTTCTGGCAGGATGAAGGACTCAACACCTTTATCAATACCTTCAGCGAAGCACGCCGGTATCCGCAGAAGGGTGATCAGATGCAACGCGCGGCCGAAGAGCGTGCTCAGATCGAGGCGACTCAGCGCCTGAATATCGATATACCAATCGAGATGGGACCGGATCGTATCGATCCGCGCAAGCTCGGCTTCACCGAGTATACCAAGACGTCGGTCGGTCTCCAGCTGCTGCGACAGGAGATCCTCGGGCCCGAGGCGTTCGACGATGCGTTCCGCGCCTACACCAGTCGCTGGGCGTTCAAGCATCCCACACCGACCGACTTCTTCAGAACGATGGAATCAGTTGGCGGCATGCGGCTGGATTGGTTCTGGCGCGAATGGTTCTACGAAGATCCTCACTTTGACCAGGCAATCGAATCTGTGCAGGCAACGGATTCGAGCGGAGTGCAACACGTAGTGGTGGTCTACGGAAATCGGGCTCGCGGTGTGCTGCCGATACGTGCGCGGTTCAGCTTCAGCGACGGCACCACGCAGGACTATGTCTATCCGGCTCTGGTCTGGAGCACCAACACGTCACGCTACATTCGGGAGTACGATTTCACGGGCAAGACAGTGAAGCGGATTGACCTCGATCCTGATCGCCGTCTCGTGGATGTGGACAGAACGAATAACAGCTGGCTGGCGAAGTAGTGTAGGGAATCCGATAGATCCAGCCGCGAGCTGGATGCGTATTAAGAGTCGTCAGAAGTTACGTCGACCAACCCAGTCTGGAGAATTCCAACATGCGGAAATACGCACCCACGCTCGCGGCGCTCGCCTTGGCCCTTGCGGCGACAGTTCCACTTCATGCGCAGCACATGCAGAGCATGACCATGGTCGGAGGACAGATGATGTCCCCACGCAAGACCATCGTCGATAACGCGGTCAACTCAGCGGAGCACACCACGCTCGTCGCGGCCGTCAAGGCAGCCGGACTGGTTGAGACGCTGCAAGGGAAGGGGCCGTTCACGGTCTTCGCTCCAACCAACGAAGCGTTCGCGGCACTTCCGACCGGGACAGTCGATAACCTGGTCAAGCCCGAGAACAAGCCGACGCTGACGAAGATCCTCACATATCACGTGGTAGCCGGCGACTACACGGCCGCCAAGTTGATGGCGGCGATCCAGGCGGGCGGCGGCAGTGCACAGCTTGCAACCGTACAGGGTGAAAAGCTTACATTCAAGATGAACGGCCCACGCAACATCGTGGTAGTTGATTCCAAGGGCAACGCCGCAAACATTTCGACGTATGATGTAATGCAGTCGAACGGCGTCATCCAGGTAATCGACCGTGTATTGATGCCATAGCGGCGAAGCCCGGTTAGTGGCAGATCGGATATCACGCGCATGATAATTGCGCGTGATATTTTGGTCGTTATAACAGCGAGGCGGCAGGATGAATTCGGACATACAGCTGGGATTCGATCATCGCTACATAGCGGGTGAGGGGGCGCTATCGGGGCTCACCTTGCTGTTATTGCACGGCACTGGCGGCGATGGCGATTCACTGCTTCAGCTCGGCTACACACTCGCGCCGGGCGCCACGCTACTCAGCCCCACGGGAAAGGTTCGAGAGGGCGAGTCGCGACGTTTTTTTCGACGTTTGGCGGAGGGCGTGTTCGACCAGGAAGATCTGGCGCGTCGCACTCGCGAACTAGGTGAATTCATCAACGATGCGGCTGTGGCTTATCCCATCGATCGGCATCGTATCGTGGCGGTCGGCCATTCCAACGGCGCGAACATCGCCTCGAGTCTACTGTTGCGCGAGCCTGGTGCGCTTGCCGGCGCCGTGCTCTTCCGGCCAATGGTACCGTTCACGGCGGAGCCGGCCACATTGCTGAGTGGAATCCCCGTGTTGATCTGCTCCGGCGAGCACGATCCGTTGTTGCCGCCGGGCGATACGGAGCGCCTCGCTGAAATGTTTCGCGCAGCCGACGCGGACGTTACGGTGTACACGGCGCGCGCCGGTCACGAGCTCGCCATGGGCGACGTTGTCACCGCACGTGACTGGCTGACACAGAACTTTGCGGGCACCGCAGGATAGCGCTAGCGCCTTTTGCTACAGCCGCGCCCGGATCACTCGAATGCGCTCGTCCCACCAGGAGAAATCGTGATATTCGCTGATCTGCGCCGCTCGCTCCATGTCATCAAGTGCGATGGCGGCAGGATCTGCCGCGATAGGCTCTGGTGTGAGCATTGCCGCCGCCGGGAGCGCATGAATCTCGTAGTCGGGCGGTGGTAGCCTACGAATGCCTGGCTCGCCGAGCGTAATCGCTATTGGTGAGATGATAGGGATATTGATCAACACTTTGTATGACCTCCCAAGCTCAGCGCGAACGCGGCACCAGCCAGCACCTGGAGTGCGCACAAAGCGAAAAGGGTAGCGTAAGTCCAGCCATGATTCCGAACCGACTCTGGCAGAGTGCGGCGATACAGCAACCATCCCGCAAAAATCGTAGCTGACTCGAGTACGACATCAACAACGGGACGCGAATACAGGTTCAGTCCGACTATCGGTCCGCCGGGCCACGTTGGCTTGATCCCTGTGAAGTAGTCCAGCCCCCAGTGCGAGGAGACTACCAGCGCTACTATCAACGCGCCGGTAACGTCACGCGTTATCGCGTAGGCTAGTGCGGCGCAAACGACGGCAGCTGCAGCTACCGGGATAAACCCGTGCGTGTACATGCCGAAAGGGCCACGGTCCATGTCCGCAACGCAGAATCCAGCATCGACCCAATCAGGGATCTGCGCCGCAATCAGCAGAAGCCAAAGTGGAAGAGTCTTTCGAAACGAATATGCGCCGAGTCCGAAGCCTACATGACCTGCGTACACTATCGGACCTGTCCCTGCCGTCCTGCGGCGACCATCGTTCGCCAATTGAAAAACAGAGTCGTGACAACTGGGGCGAGCAGTGCGGCCAGGAGAGTAAGCCCTTTGACAAGATGAATCGGCATTCTGGGGGTGGTGTTGTTGAACGACTCCTAAACTTAGCAGGGCGTCAGCCAGTCTCTCCAGGTGCTCGCGGCTTGCTTACGAGATCGCTCACCGCAGCGGCGATGACGGGACGCGCGAACAGGAAGCCCTGGCCCATTGCGCAACCCAAGCCCGCGAGCGTTTCACGTTGCGAGGTATGTTCGACGCCTTCGGCCACCGTCGCCAATCCGAGCGTCCAGCCGAGTCCGACGATGGTGCGTGCGAGGGCTGCGCCGGCGGGATCCCGGTCCATGCCATCGATGAATGTCTTGTCGATCTTGATAATGTCGATCGGGAACTGCTGCAGGTAGCTGAGAGACGAGTAGCCGGTACCGAAATCATCGATCGCGAGATGGACTCCCAACTCCTTCAACTCTGTTAGACGCTCCATCATCACGTCGGTCCGGTGCATGATCACGCTTTCTGTGATCTCGAGGACGAGCCGCGACGGCGGAAGTCCGGAATCCGCGAGAGCCTCCGCCACGTCGGAGACGAAAGCGGCGTCTTGGAGCTGCTTGCCGGACACGTTAACCGCGACGCTCATCTTGTCCTCGTCGGGCAGGTCGTGCCACCATGCGAACGCCTGCGTGCATGCCTCGCGTAGAACCCAGCGACCCAATGGGATGATGAGCCCGGTCTCCTCAGCCACAGTAATGAAATCTGCGGGTTGGAGCTCGCCACGCCGGCTGTGGTTCCAGCGAATCAGCGCCTCGACGCCCACAACAGCGCCCGTGTCGAGCAGTACCAGCGATTGATAGTGCAGCACGAATGCAGATGCTGGTGCCGCAGTGGCTCGACGAAGATCGGCTTCGAGCTCCACCCGGTCAACGACCGCCGTGTGCATTGCGGGCTCGAAGAATTGATAGCGGCCCTTTCCGGCTCCTTTTGCGCTGTACATCGCCACATCCGCGTTGCGGAGCACTTCATCCGCGCCGTCGCTATCGGAGTGTGGTCGCGCGATGCCGATGCTCACCCCGGTGACAACTGACTCATCGCCAACATGGATCGGCTGGTGCATGGTGCGGGTGATCCGCTCCGCAACTATTCGAGCTTCATCATCGTCGCGCACATTCTCGAGCAGGATCGCAAATTCGTCTCCACCGAATCGCGCGACTGTATCCGATCCGCGGGTTGCGTTGAGGAGTCTTGATGCAGCGACGACCAACAGCTGGTCGCCCGCGCCATGTCCGACACCGTCGTTGACCGCCTTGAAGTTGTCAACGTCGAGGAACATGACAACGACGCGATCGCGGTGTTGGGCGCGCTGCAACGCAATCTCGAGGCGTTGCTTGAAGAGAGTTCGGTTCGCAAGATTCGTTAGCGGATCGTGCGATGCCTGATGCGTGAGGCGGGCTTCTAGTGATTTGCGTGCGCCGATGTCCTGAACCATCGCGATGATGCCGAGCGAATCGCCGCTCGAGCGATCATGCGCGCGCGACATGGTGAGCGCTGCCCACACAATCTCACCATCGTGCCGAGTGTATCGCTGTTCGACAGTGAGATCCGCAATTGCACCGCCCGTAATCGCGGAAAGGGCTGATGCGAGACCGTCGGAGTCGTCCTCCGGAACGAGGTGATACAGCCGTCGATTCATAAGCTCGCCGGCGGTGTATCCCAGAAATTGTTGAAACGCGGGGTTGGGCGCGACGATGCGGCCGTCGCTGTCCAGAAGCACGATTCCAACGGCGGAATGGTCGAACACGCTGCGAAAGCGCGCCTCGCTAGCGACCAGCGCATTTTCCATGCGCTTTCGTTCAGTAACATCTCGAAATGTCCAGACGCGACCGACAGTCACGCCTTCAATCCGTTGCGGAACGGAATGGCGCTCGAAGACTCGTCCATCTACGAGTTCGAGAATGTCCATGCTCTCAATCTCTGGTGCAGCGTACAACTCACGTATCCGGCTGGTGAAAGCTTCCGGGTCCTTTAGCTGGCTCATCGCTACTTCAATTGCGCGGTCGTCCCTCCTGAGGGCCAGGATCTCTTTTGGGACGCGCCACATCTCGGCGAACCGGCCATTGAAGCCGAAGATGTGACCGTCCGAGCTAGCGATGAGAATGGCGTCCGTCGTGGCTTCGAAGACAGATTCGAGCATCGAGAACGACCGAGACAGATCCTCGTGTCCACTTACATAGCTGAACGCGTGGGAGTTGCGGCCTAGACCTGTACCGCCGTCGCGCGAACTGCTCGTCTCGTCAGCCAAGGGATTGCCTGTGTCCTGGTTCGGTCATGGTGTCCATTCACCATCGACGCATCCGATGAGTAGAGCGCAACACGCTTGTTTGTTCCAGGGTGAGCCCTAGCGAACGCCGGCCACCTTGTGGGTCTGGACGGACAGGCGCCATCGGGGGTGGGCAAGGCAATACTCGATGGCGGCCCGGGTTGTTTCCGGCAGCAAGGGGCCGTCCATGGGTTGCAGGAAAAAATGGGCGAACTTGAGGCCCGCGAACCGGTCTGGCATCGCCTCAGGCTGCGGGTAGACGAGCTTGAGCTCGTCGCCGCTCGTTATCTCGAGGTTCGTCGAGGCTTTAGGGCTTACGCAGATCCAGTCGAGGCCATCGACGGCGGGTTGGGTTCCGTTGGTCTCTACAGCTACCCGGAAACCACGGCGATGCAAGGCAGCGATTGCCTCACGGTCGAGCTGCAGTAGTGGTTCACCTCCGGTACACACGACGAATCTGTCCGTATCATCATTTACGGATGGGCGCCACGCGTTCTCGACTGCCACCGCGAGGGCTTCGGCGTCGGCGAACCTTCCACCGTCTGGTCCAATGCCAACGAAGTCGGTATCGCAGAAATTACAGACAGCGTCCGCGCGATCGCGCTCTCTTCCCGTCCACAGATTACACCCGGAAAAGCGACAGAACACGGCGGCACGGCCGGCGTTGGCACCTTCTCCCTGAAGTGTATAGAAGATTTCTTTCACGGTGTAAGCCATGTGCGCTACGCTCTCACGCTATTCGACTTCGCGTACTGAATGGGATCTGTGGCGCCGGCCGCAGTGAAGCCGGCAATTCGCAATTGGCATGCGTCGCATTCCCCGCACGCCACGCCCGCCGGCGACGGGTCGTAGCAACTCGTAGTCATGGAATAATCAACGCCTAGCGACATACCGAGTGTGACAATCTCCGCTTTGGTAAGGTTGATGAGCGGAGTACGGATGTTGATGGGCTCGCCTTCGGTCCCGAGTCGCGTTGCCAGATTGGCCATACGCTCGAACGCGTGGATGTATTCAGGGCGGCAATCTGGATATCCGGAAAAATCCAGGGCGTTGACGCCGATGAATATGTCGTGCGAGTCTGTAACTTCAGCGAACGCCAGCGCATACGAGAGGAAGATGGTGTTGCGCGCTGGAACGTACGTAATGGGAACGTCGGCCGCACTCTTCAGATCGCGCCCCTTTGGGACGGCAAGGTCGGATGTGAGCGCGGACCCACCGAAAATGCGCAGGTCAATGGTCGCGATCTCGTGTCGCGAGACACCGTAACGTCGTGCGATGTGTCGTGCTGCGTCTATCTCTTGCTTGTGCCGCTGGCCATAGTCGAACGAGATGGCGTTCAAATCATAGCCATCTCGTTGGGCGATCGCCATTACGGTCGTGGAGTCGAGTCCGCCGCTGAGTAGGATCACGGCGGGGCGTTTCTGGGACATTCCGAAATCTATATTGTGGCATTGTCATTCCCGACGCCACACCGTCATTCTCGGCGCCACACCGTCATTTCCTGCACCACACCGTCATTCCAGCGAAAGCGGGAATCCCGTTAGGATGCGCACGGCTCTCCGCGACGAGGTTCCCGCTTTCGCGGGAATGACGGCGCCGGACGGTCAGGCGGTGCGCAGCTCGCCGACCAGGTTGCGCAGGTGTGTGCTCCCGCGAAGCAGCAGGGCGGACGCCGTTGTCATCTGCTCGCATGCGGCGCTCTGTTCTTCGGTCGAAGCGCTGACCTGCATTGCGGTCGCTGCATGGCCCTCGGCAGTGCGCGCAACGGCTGCGAGACCTTCCGTGGCGCACTGTACAACCCTGACGTTGTCCTCGGCCGTGCGTGCGACTCCTTCCGCCGCGCGGGTTGTTCGCTCGGCGGCTGCCGCGATTGACGCGAGTGCATCGTCGATCTCGCGCGAGACGCGTTCGAGCTCGCCCACCTGGCTCTCTCCGCGCTCCATGGTGCTGAACGTCTTGCTCACGCGGCTGGTGACAGAGCCGGTGAGATCGACCACGTCGTCGGCAGCCGCACGGGACTGATCGGCAAGTTTGCGTATCTCATCCGCTACGACTCCGAACCCGCGACCTGCGGCGCCCGCGCGCGCCGCTTCGATGGCGGCATTCAGCGACAGGAGGTTGGTCTGGTCCGCTATGCGGCCGACCGAAACGACGAATTTATTGATGTCGCCGACCGTCGCATTAAGTGCCCGGACTTCTTCGGCTGCCTGGCGCACGATGGTGCGCACATCGACCAGTATTGACAGCGTGCGCTCCAATTCAACGCGCTTTGCGGCTGCCTGTTCGTGGATCGAGGCAGCGAGCGCCTGGACTTCTTCGGCACCAGCGGCGACGCCGTCGGCGGCATCGCGGATGCTGTCGAGCGAGCGCGTAACCACCATGATCTGCTGTACCTGAGATTCCGCTCCGGCGGACACCTGCGTTACTGCTTCGGACACCTGGTTCGCCGTGTCGGAAATCTGTTGCGATGCGCTCGCCAAGTCGCCGGCGGAATGCGTGACGTCATCCGCGGTCTGAGTTGCGACATCCACGACGCGCGAGAGTGAGTCAGCCGCGTGGTTCATGGCATTCGCGACGGTCGCGAATTCACCGGGAAGTCCGGCGCTCGCTGTCCTCGCGGTGAGATTCCCTTCGCTGAGGCTGCGCGCGTGTCTCGAGAGTGCGCGCAGGGGTGTGTCAATTGCGCGGATAGTGCGGATCGCGATCATGAGCGCGAGAAGAACGGCTATCGCGACCGACCCGAGCACAGCAGTCGCGCGCCAGCGAGCGAGGTAGTCGAGATGGCTCGTCGTGTTCGTTACTTCACTAGACTTGGCCGCATCAAAGCGTGCGATATCGTCGAGCAGTGATGCGACTATTCGGCGCGCCTCTTCGGATTGCACCTGCGCTTCTCTGGTTCGGCCCATGTCGCGCAGGCGATGCGCCAGTGCGTACGCGTTCTCAAAATCCGCCAGGTGGTTGTCCACAGCGGCGATGGAAGCTACCTCGACCGGAGTCGCATTCTGAGTCGCTCCGAATCGGCGCTGCAGGCCATGCGCTTCGTGTCCGAGCTGGCGGAACTCACGAAGCGAGGCGGAATCCCCATTGGCAAGATATCCCGACGCTGCCTGGATCTCTCGGGTGATGATGTTGGAGTAATCCGACGTCTGTTGTGCGGCGCCGAGCACGCTCTGCAACTCGCCGGCCACATCGCCCGCGCCGGCGCGCACCGCCATCCAGCCAACTATACCGGCTACGACGAGGCACAGAACGAGCGCGGTAAAGCCCACCAGGAGCGTGTCGCGGATAGTGACCAGTCGAAGATGCTCCCGGATGCTCATCGGCCCGCAACCGGAATCATGACGCCGGCATGTACCCGCGTCATGCGAAAGGTGTCACCGACGGGATCTGTGCTGGCGAACCAGGTTGGTCCTGACAGGCCAGCGAATGCTGTTGTGCGATTGAGCGATGCCAGATAGTCGCGTACTTTTGTCCTCGATGTCGCGCCGCTTCGCAACGCGCTGGCAACGAGTCGGGTTGCATCGTACGCCAACGCCGCGTGTGCGTCCGGCACCATTCCGTACTTGGCGTGGAAGGCGGCGGCGAATGTTGTCGTTGCTGCTCCAGTGCTCTGTGCAGTGAACGGCGTCCCTATGAACGCCCCTTCCGACGCAGGCTCGCTCACGACGCCCTGCCAACCGTCACCGCCTAGGAACGTGACCCCGAGGGCTTGCTTCCGCGCTTCGCGTAAGACCTTGATGCCGAGGTCTTCATCGCTCGCGACGAAGACAATGTCGGGA
Organism: Gemmatimonadota bacterium; assembly: GCA_041691775.1. Lineage (GTDB taxonomy): Bacteria > Gemmatimonadota > Gemmatimonadetes > Gemmatimonadales > Gemmatimonadaceae > Fen-1247. The sequence continues at coordinate 134,990 of JBEPUB010000003.1, read as the reverse complement.
GCACGCGTCTTGAAGTAAGAGATGTACGGCTCCAGGTTCGTATCGGTACCGACGGGATCGCTGCTCAGAACTTCTCCCTTGAAGCTGTGCAGAAAGGCGTCTGAAAGCCCGCGCCCATACGAATCGTTGTGGTAGAGAATGGCGACTCGAACCCGGCGATGAAGTGAGTCTGACAGAGATGATGCAAAGTGAGCCAGCGTCACTCCATTCACGGAGTCGCTTGAGATCATCCTAAAGATCCAGGGAGAAATTCCTGAGATATCAGGCGACGATGGTGTTGTCGCGACAGCGGGGAGGCGCCCGGCGTCGTATACGTGAGCGGCTGACACCTCGGTACCCGAACCCGCGTGACCGATCACCGCTACGATCTGCTGGTTGGCGACGAACTCTCCGGCAATGCGCGCGGCATCCGCTCCGTTGGCGTGATCATCGCGCGTGACTACGCGTATTGGTACGCCATCGATACCACCTGCGCGATTGATCTCGTCAACCGCGAGATCGATCCCGTGCTGATTCTGGATCCCATACGCAATTGTCTGCGGTCCAGCTGCGCCGAGCAGATATTCTTTCGGCTGGCGGGAGCAGGCGGGCGATGATCCAAGTGTCAGGGCGAGAATAATCAGGACGATGCGACGATCCAACAAGACCTCCAATGCCACCGCGATGAGCGAGCCGAATTGCCGGCTCGATCCCTTCGTATAAGGACGATACCGTGCGGGCGGTGTCACCATCGCGGCTGCAATCGCGACCTGTCACCTATAATGAGTCTCGGCAGCGGAGCCGCCAGGGTTGAAGCGGCCAAGGTGGGACGCGCTCCAGCGGCGCCGATTCGGTTAGCTTTCCCCTCATGCGTAGAGAGCCCTTTACCGTGGGGATCATTCAGGATTCAGTCGCCGCTACGCCGGGCGAAACCCTGAACCGGGCGGTCGCGCGGGTCCGGGAAGCGGCCAGTCGTGGCGCCCAGATAGTGTGCCTTCAGGAAATGTTCAATTCGCACTACTTCTGCCAGAGCCAGAACTCCGCGCGTTTTGACATCGCAGAGCGTATTCCTGGACCCGCAACGGACCGGATGCAGACGTTGGCCCGTGAGCTCGAGGTTGTGATAGTCGCGCCGATCTTCGAACGGCAAGCGGCTGGCGTGTACCGCAACTCAGCGGCAGTAATCGATGCCGACGGATCGTTGCTCGGCGTCTATCACAAAATGCACATCCCCGACGATCCACTTTACTACGAGAAGTACTACTTCACGCCCGGCGACTCAAACCACACGTACGAGAAGGAAGAACATCCGGGGGCAAGCGGTTTTCGCGTCTGGAAGACTCGTTACGCTGACATTGGTGTCCTCATTTGCTGGGATCAGTGGTATCCAGAGGCTGCGCGGATCACTGCACTCCTCGGTGCGGACGTGATTTTCTATCCGACCGCTATCGGCTGGCATCCTGCTGAGAAGGAAGAATTCGGAGTCGCTCAGATGGATGCATGGCGCACTGCTCAGCGCGCACACGCAATCGCGAACGGTGTGTATGTTGCGTCGCCTAACAGAGTGGGTTTTGAGGCTGAGCCTGGGACGAATGGAATCGAATTCTTCGGCCACTCTTTCATCTCGGATCCGTTTGGGCGCGTAATCGCGGAGGCAGGAGTCGAGCCGGCGGTTCTGGTTGCCAAGTGTGATCCGGCAGTGATCGAGGACACGCGTCGCAACTGGCCATTCCTGCGCGACAGACGCATTGATGCATATGCACCCATTCTGAACCGGTACCTGGGGTGACGCGCTGGCGCATGCCGGCAGAATGGGAACGGCACGACGCAACATGGATCTCATGGCCGCATCACGAGCCGGATTGGCCAACCAAGATCGACGCGGTGCGGTGGGCTTACGTAGAGATAGTCCGAGTGCTCGCCAATCATGAACGTGTCGAGGTTCTGTGCCAGAACGAAGCGATTCGTGACTCCGCGGCCGTGATGCTGCGCTCGCACGACGTTTCGATGCAGCGCGTGAACCTGCTACTGGTTGCGACGGATCGCGTGTGGCTTCGTGATTCTGGACCGTCGTTCGTCTGGAATGCGAACGGTGAGGTCGAATTGATAGCATGGGACTTCGATGCGTGGTCCAAATATGAAAACTACGAGCGCGATGGCAGGGTGCCCGATGCCGTGCAACGTGTGACGGGCCTTCCACTGACTCGTGCTGTGCGTCCGGACGATGCTGGCGCACGCTTGGTGCTGGAGGGCGGCGGAATCGACGTGAATGGTCAGGGTCGCATTGTGGTTACTGAGGAATGGCTGCTGAGCGACGTGCAGATTCGCAATCCCGGACTTACACGAGAAGTTTACGAGGAAGTATTTGCAAAGTACCTCGGATGCACTGATACAATCTGGCTCGGCAATGGCTGCGCTGGCGACGACACGCACGGGCACATTGACGACGTTGCGCGTTTTGTGAATTTCGACACAATTGTCCTGGCCTACGAAGATGATCCAGCCGATGCGAATCACGCATCGTCGGTGGATAACCTGAACCGTTTGGGTCTGGCCGCTGCACGGCAACCGCTGAACGTAGTGCTCCTGCCTTATCCACGTCCGGTCATGATGGATGGGCAGCGGCTGCCCGCGAGCTATGCCAACTTCTACATCGCGAACGATGTGGTTGTCGTCCCGACGTTTAACGATCCGAACGATCGCGTTGCGCTGGGTATCATCGCCGGTCTGTTCCCCAATCGCGAGGTGGTGGGGATACACGCTGTCGATCTGGTGTGGGGGCTCGGGACGTTGCACTGTCTGACCCAACAACAGCCAGCCGCGGCTCTCACCGCGCGCGGTACGTGAGTTCGGTGAAGATCGTCGCCGCGTGACTGAGCGCGACGGCGAGCGCTACACGGTGATCTATGATGGTCGCTGCGGTGTATGTACGAGGCTCGCGGCCACGCTGGCCAAAATGGATACCAGAGGCGTGTTCGAAACGGTTCCATCGCAGCTCGCAATTGTGCAAGGCCGTTTCCCGTGGATTCCACCGAACGCGTATAGCGAATCGTTGCAGCTGGTGCGCATGTCGGACAACATGACGTGGCAGGGTGCGGCCGCGATGGAAGAGATTGTCGGCCGATTGCGCGCCGGTTGGATCTTTTCGTGGATCTTCGCGGTTCCGTTCGCGCGACCCGTTGCCGAGCGCGCATACCGATGGTTCGCGGCTCATCGTAACGAGCTCGGTTGCGGCGAGCGTTGCCAGCGCCGGTGAAGGCTCTGGCAACGGACTTCGAGCTGGGGCGGCAGGAGTCGAACCTGCAACTTCCCGAGTAACAGTCGGGCGGTCTGCCAATTGACCTACACCCCATCGCAACTGCCGGCGGCAGTCGATAATGCAGCCTAAAAACAAAAACCCTTCCGAGCGATAGCTCCGAAGGGTGTGTGTACGCGGTACTTCGTCGTGCTAGATCATTCCGCGCAACAGTAACACCCACTCAAGCAATTTCGATTGAGAGAGGATGGATGTACGTTGTTGGCGCGGTTAAGCGATTGCCTGAGGTGTACGATACGTCGGATCGGGTCTCGTCGCAAGGACCAAGTTGAACGGGACTAGGTTGAACGGGACTAGGTTGAACGGTCATCCACGCGGCGTTAGCTGGAGCTGGGTAGCGAGGCTTCGTGTGTCTGCGCGCGACGCGACGGGCTTGAAGGATTCTGGCACTGCGCGATCAGGGTCTTTGAGGCCGTTGCCAGTGAGTACGCAGACCGCACGAACTGTCCGAGCGACAGTTCCGTCTTGGACGGCCATGCGCAGCGCGGCGATTCCCGCCGCGGACGCGGGTTCGCAGAAAACACCCTCCAGCTCAGCGACGCGATGATACGCTTCGAGAATTGCATCGTCGGAGACGGCTCTGAACGCGCCACCTGAATCAGCGACCGCCGCAACGGCCGACGCCCAGCTTGCCGGGTTTCCGATCCTGATCGCGGTCGCAATCGTCTCTGGATGCTCTACTGGTGCGCCATTTACCAACGGCGCTGCTCCGGCAGCCTGGGCACCGATGAACATCGGCGTCCGGGTAGTTCGACCTCTGTCGCGATAGACCCGAAAACCCTGCGCATATGCGGATATGTTGCCGCCGTTGCCGACCGGAAGTGCCACTAGCGCCGGTGCGTCACCAAGTACATCGCACATCTCAAACGCAGCTGTTGTCTGACCCACTATGCGGTGCGGATTCACCGAGTTTACGAGGGCGATCCGGTAATCACGTGCAAGCTCGCGCGCGATCGTCAATGCTCCGTCAAAATTGCAGTCGAGCATTATGACAGTTGCGCCGGCTACGATCGCCTGGGCCAGTTTGCCGCGCGCTACGTTCCCCGCGGGGAGCAATACGACCGCTTTGATACCGGCCCGCGCGGCATATGCGGCTGCGCTGGCGGATGTGTTGCCGGTTGATGCGCAGATCAGAGTAGTCGCGCCATCCTCGAGGGCTTTGGCGACGGCAACCACCATTCCGCGGTCCTTGAACGAGCCCGTGGGGTTGGCGCCTTCGTACTTGAGATGCAGGCCACTCACACCAACCCATTCCGCGAGTCGGGGTGCTGCCAGAAGCGGCGTATCCCCCTCGCCGAGCGATAGGCTCGGCGTCGCCGCGGTCAATGGTAGAAAATCGGCGTAGCGCGCGAGGACACCGCGCGTTGCGCGAGTGTCATCAACGCCAGGGTTTGCACCAGGAGAGCCGTGTGATCGCATTATCTAACAGAGCCTCATCGAGTCCGCCTACGCAAGTGGGGTCGTGCTTGCCGCGAGGTCGGGTCGCAGCGAGATAGCGTCGTGCAGATAGATGGGGATCAGACGGGGATCCCTTGCGTGGCGTTCGACGTGCAGCAAAACGCGCAGGCAGCGAGGCTGCGCATCCGGCACGTCTATCTCGGCGGCGCACAGCATTGGAACGTCGGTCCATCCGAGTTCTCGGGCCGCGCGCGCGGGAAAGGCACAGGTCAGGTCAGGAGTGGCGGTGAACATCGCGCTGACGATATCGCTCGCGACGATCCCATTGTGGGCGAGGATCTCTGTCAAGAGCTCGCGGATCGCCTCGTCCATGAGACCCGGATCATTGTAGTCCACCGTTGTCGCGCCGCGGACAGCGCGAAGGCGAGGCGCATCTCCTTCGTCGCGCTTCACCATCGAATGGATCCGTCGGACTCGATTCTCGGTGAGCCTCTGCTTTCATCTCGCGCTCGTGCCACCACTAGGAAACGGGTGACGTTGTGGCGGACATCCTGAATGTCGTGAGCAAGGATCACGAGACCGTACCGTTCGGCCGCCAAGCTGCCCGCGATGGTGGCCGACGACAGTGTTCCATTGAGTGCAAGATCATGTGCGGCGCCTGCTGTATCGTAGGCAGGATTCGGTATCATTTTTGGATGCGTCGCGAGAAAGCGTCCGCATTGTGCGAGAGCGACGGGGTGGCTTGTCACGGAGCTTAGCTCACGCAAGGTGCTTCCGGGAAGTCCGAGCAATTGGTGTCGCACTACGAGGGACACGGTGTCCGTGACGATGAGGCCGTGCGTTGCGCTCAGGTTGGCGCCCACGGCGGCCAAGCCTGGTGTGACTTCGCCGACTATGGTGTTCCAAATCGGAATGATCCCGCGGTCTGCCAGCCCTGACTCCACGTTTGCCAGGACCTGATCGAACGACAGCGAAGGGATGGCCATCGCGGCTTCGTGCCAGTGTTGTGCTATCGCCTCATGGCTGTACGCGCCAAGCTCTCCCTGGAACGCAACACGAACCGTGTTGCGTTCCAGGGCCGGAGGTGCGACAGTTGGGTTGGTCGTCACGCCGCCGCCGCACGTCGGCGCGAATCACGCTTCGAGACCGCAACCAGATTAACGCCGGCGTCTGTAAGGTCGGCGCGAGGCACAGGACGCGACAGAACAGACCGATTGGTAGCCGCCGCAATTAGTGCGACACTGCGCATCAGCTCTGTGAACTCGGCGAATGTCAGCTGCTGGTCAGCGTCAGAGAGCGCCGTGCTCGGATCCGGATGAACTTCGACGATGAGCCCGTCCGCTCCAGCCGCGATTGCGGCGAGCGCGAGTGGCAATACCAGATCCGCCCGGCCGCCAGAGTGGCTAGGATCGACGATGACTGGAAGATGTGTTTCGCGTTTCAATACTGGGATTGCCGAAATGTCGAGAGTATTGCGCGTGATTGTCTCGAATGTTCGTATACCGCGCTCGCACAGGATTACGCGATCGTTTCCGTTGGCCATCACGTATTCCGCGGCGAGTAGCAACTCCGATATTCGCGCCGAGGCGCCGCGCTTGAGCAAAACCGGTTTTCCTGAGCGTCCCAGCTCGGCGAGCAGGGGAAAGTTCTGCATGTTGCGCGCGCCCACCTGGAGAAGGTCTGCGATTTGCGCGACGCGGCTTACCTGTCTCGTGTCCATGACCTCGGTGACGATCGGCATCCCGGTCTCCTCGCGTACCGCAGCGAGAAGCAGCAATCCTTCATCGCCGAGTCCCTGAAATGCGTACGGCGACGTGCGCGGCTTGAACGCTCCGCCGCGTAACAGCGCCGCACCGGCGCCGCGGACGTGACATGCGCTGGATAGCAGCATGTCGTACCCTTCCACGGAACAGGGTCCCGCCGCTACTACAATTTCGGGGCCGCCTATCGAGAGCTCGGGAGTGATGTACACTGGTCTCGTGTGCAGGTTCGACGCATCGCCAGCAGTGGCCCGCGCAGCCAGGGTGTACTCAGGAGCCGGATGAGACATGTTGAACCTCGGTGAGTCACGTTGGGAAAAACAAAAAGCCCCGGGGAGTGAATCCCCAGGGCGTGTTATCGAAAGCGCTGTTCGGTGATGCTGTCTTTGCTGCCTTACCCGAGCAAAGTACCCGCGCGCGACGATAGCCACTCCTGGGGAAGTCCCCAGTAGCTGGCGTAATACTCGCTCATAAATCGGGTTGCTGGCGAAGAGTGGCGCATTGAAAACTAAGATAGTGCTGGTGCGGTCAATCGCGCAAGCCGTTCCGAGGAAACGACCGGCGAGTCACGGTGCAAGCGACAGTCCCGGATCTCGGCTTCCTGCGCCGGATCGATTGGATAGCAGTGTTCTGGCGCAGGAAAGGACGCGGCACGGACTTCCTGTGCGTAGGTACGGAAGACTTCTTCGATCTGCGCACCGATGCGAGCGTACTGCTTGGCGAACCGGGGCGCGATGTCACCGACAAAATTGCCGAGTATGTCGTGCGAGATGACCAGCTGCCCGTCTACGTGCGGACCCGCGCCAATTCCGTAAACCAGTATGTCAACGTGATCGCGGACATACGCCGCCGCCACCGCGGGCATCGCTTCAAGTAGCACGGCGAACGCGCCCGCGTCCTGAAGTGCCAATGCATCGTCCACCAGCTTGTCCACCGCTGCCCGTGACTTGCCCTGGACTCGGTAGCCGCTGAGCTGTCCGATATTCTGCGGCGTGAGTCCGAGATGGCCCATGACGTTTATGCCGGCATCCACCATCGCGCGTACACGTGGAGCGACGCGTACGCCGCCTTCGCACTTGACGGCATCGCAACCGGCGGCGATGAAACGGCCCGCATTCAGTACCGCAGCTTCGTCCGACGGTTGGTAAGACAGGAATGGCAGATCACCTACCACAAAGGTGCGCTTCGCCGCGCGACATACGCTCCGAACGAAGACCATCATTTCGTCCATTCCGACGCCCAGCGTGTTCGGGAGGCCCATCATCGTCATGGCGGCGGAATCACCGATGAGGATCATATCGACTCCAGCGCGCTCGGCGAACGTCGCCGTCGGGTAGTCGTACGCTGTGACGAAGACTGCTGGCTCGCGCCGCTCGCGGAGCGAATTGAGCGTACGGAGAGTGACTTTACTGGTCATGCTGGACTCGGCGCGGGTTGGTGCCGTCCCTGCCGCGCATGCCGTGCCCACGCCAATAAATCGTGGGAGTCAAACTCCCTGTAAACACAAAGCCCGCGGCAGGCCGCGGGCTATATGCTTTTTAGCGATTTATTTAACGTGGCTGCAATAGGCGGCAAATCACCACGGGACAACGATTGTGCTTGGACGATACACCGCCCTCGTATCGAAGTCAACCCTAAGTGACGACCCTGAGTGGCCACTTAGGGTGACGACGCGCGTACTTGCGTCGTCACCCAGGTCCTGCACTATCGCCTGGGTTCGAGCCGATCGGCGCCTTGTTGCTGCTCCAAGTGTTTCGCCGCGTCCCTGGCGTCCTACTAGCGTCCTACTAGCGTCCTACTAGCGTCCTACTAGCGACCTACTAGCGACCGCAGCACGTAGGGAAGGATGCCGCCGTGACGGTAGTATTGCATCTCCTCAGGCGTGTCGATCCGGGATTGAGCCTTGAACATCCGAACCGTTCCATCCTCCGCGGTCGCGCGAACCGTAACCGATGCGTGGGGTCGCATTTGGTCGCTCATTCCATCGATATCGAATGTCTCGAAACCGGTGAGTCCGAGTGACTGGCGCGTTTCACCGTTTATGAACTCCAACGGGATAACGCCCATTCCGACGAGATTGGAGCGATGGATGCGCTCGAACGATTCGGCGATCACCGCGCTGACGCCGAGTAGCAGCGTTCCTTTTGCAGCCCAATCACGCGACGATCCTGTTCCGTATTCCTTGCCGGCGATAATGACCAGGGCAGTCCCGTTCTTCTGGTATGCCATGGACGCGTCGAAGATCGTTTCTGCCTGTGCGCCCGGCCCAGTTGCGGTCCATCCGCCTTCGGTGCCGGGCGCAAGCTCGTTGCGGAGACGAATGTTCGCGAACGTTCCGCGCATCATTACTTCATGATTGCCGCGGCGTGAACCGTAGGAATTGAAGTCCTTGGTGGCGACGCCGTGTGCGATGAGCCACTTGCCAGCCGGACTGGCCGCCGGAATCGATCCCGCAGGCGAGATGTGGTCGGTTGTGATGGAATCGCCAAGCATCGCGAGCGCACGCGCTCCCATGACCGGCTTCACGCCGGGCGGAGTCATGGTCATGCCTTCGAAGTACGGCGGATTCTTCACGTAGGTCGACTCCTCGTCCCAGGCGTAGAGATCGCCTTGGGGTACTGGCAGCGAGCGCCACGTTTCGTCGCCCTCGAACACGTTCGCGTATTGCTTGCGGAACATCTCGGGGCGCACGCTCTTGAGGATCTCGTCAGCAACTTCCTTGGGGGCGGGCCATACGTCGCGCAGAAATACGGGGCCGTCAGTGCCAATTGCGAGCGGCTCGGTGTCAAAATCGATGTCAACGCGGCCAGCTATCGCGTATGCCACGACGAGTGGTGGCGACATGAGATAGTTGAACCGCGTCATTGGATTGATGCGCCCTTCGAAGTTGCGATTGCCTGAAAGCACAGCAGCGACAACAAGCTTGCCGCTCTCCACCGCATCGCCAATTGGCTGCGGCAGCGGGCCGGAGTTGCCGATGCACGTCGTGCAGCCGTAGCCAACTGTGTTGAAGCGGAGCGTGTTGAGCGCATCTGTAACACCAGCGGCGTTAAAGTAGTCAGTTACGACCTTCGAGCCAGGTGCGAGACTCGTCTTCACCCACGGCTTGGTGCGGAGGCCCTTCGCCACAGCGTTGCGTGCGAGCAAGCCGGCCGCGAGCATGACGCTTGGATTGCTCGTATTCGTGCAACTGGTGATAGCCGCTATCACGACGGAGCCGTGACGGAGCGAGAAGTCGTCGCCGTTCATCGAAACGCGTACCGACTCATCCGGCTCGGCTTGTTCGGTGCCAACGACGGCGGCAGACAGTTGATTCTGTGCGCTCACTGCATTTGCGCTGCGAAGGATCGCAGCGGCACCGGCCGGCGTTGCGCGCTCCAGATCGGCATGCAATGCTTCGCGGAACATCGCCTTGGACTGCGTGAGCGGAATTCGATCCTGTGGACGCTTTGGTCCGGCGATGCTCGGTGTGACGGTACCGAGGTCCAACTCGACAGTGTCGGTAAATTCGGGGTCGGGCATGTTGTCGGTGCGGAACATTCCCTGCGCCTTGCAATACGCCTCTACGAGCTGCGCGCGTTCTTCATCGCGCCCGGTAAAGCGTAGATAGCGGATCGTTTCGTCGTCGACGGGGAAGAAGCCCATGGTCGCACCGTACTCTGGCGCCATGTTGCCGAGCGTCGCGCGATCGGCGAGCGACAGCGACGACAATCCATTGCCATAGAATTCGACGAACTTGCCGACGACTTTCTTCTTGCGAAGCATTTCGGTGACGGTGAGCACCAGATCCGTGGCTGTTGCGCCGGCGGGCAGCTTTCCGTGCACCTTGAAGCCGATGACTTCGGGAATGAGCATCGAGACTGGCTGGCCCAACATTGCGGCCTCGGCTTCGATTCCACCGACGCCCCAGCCAAGCACGCCGAGCCCGTTGATCATCGTGGTGTGCGAGTCGGTGCCGACGAGCGAATCCGGATATGCGAATGTCTCACCATCCTGCTCGCGGGTGAAGACGCAGCTCGCCAGGTATTCGAGATTGATCTGGTGTACAATGCCGGTATCCGGCGGCACGACGCGGAAGTTTCTGAACGCTGTCTGGCCCCAGCGCAGGAACGCGTAACGCTGGCGATTGCGCTGCAGCTCCATGTCGGCGTTGATCAGAAACGCGGCCTCCGATCCGTACTCGTCAACCTGCACGGAGTGATCGATCACAAGATCGACGGGCTGAAGCGGATTGATAAGTGTGGCATCGCCACCAAGCTTCGCGAGGGCGTCTCGCATTGCGGCGAGGTCAACTACGGCCGGCACGCCAGTGAAGTCCTGCAGCAGAACACGCGCAGTTTTGAACGCGATCTCCTTTTCGGCCTTGTCCTTTACCTTCCAGTTTGCGAGCGCGAGCACATCATCGGGTTTGACGAATGCACCATCCTCGTTTCGCAGCAGATTCTCGAGCAGAATCTTGAGGCTGACGGGAAGTCGGTCTGAGTTTCCGCCAGAGGGCGACGAGAGGGCGTCGAGGCGGAAAATCGTGTAGTCGCGTCCGGCGACGGAAAGCGTCGCGCGAGATCCGAATGAATTCGGGTGCGTCATTTTTGTGGTTCTCGGTGCGGTCGCGCACAGCCGCGCGGGACTGCGCCGGCGGGCGGCGGTGCGCGGTGAAAAGCGGAGCCACTGCAAGGCGTGAGTGTCCGCGTCATGCAGGCTTCCGAAATCTATACTATTCGCGGGGGCGGTGGATGTCGCCGCCCACCCGGACGAGCTTCACGAGCCGCAGCGGCGCAGAATGGTTCGTGGTCCACTTGCTGCTGGGAGCATGCCAGCGGCGCGGCGGGCATGCGGTCGAGCCCCGGTGCAGCCACGCGTGTTGAGTGCGAGCAGGGCAAGTCGTAGCTGAATTCGATAGCTACCCGGATCCAGCAATGCCGCGCGCTCGACACTTCCAAGTCGCTCGCCTGTGCCGAAAGCCTGCATGGCGAGCGTTTGCCCGGCACTTCTGAGTGCGAACAGGAACAAGGTGAGCGTGACCGCAAGCGTCCACGCCTTTCTTGCCGCTGGCGACGGTATCCACTCCGAACGTGCGCGTCCGGCCGCGCCGAGCGCTCCGAGTGCGGTCCAGACGATGAGTGCAGGCGCCGCCAGTACCATGACCGCGTCAAAGAATCCCACCGCAGCGGTTATAAGTACGGTGGCTGTTACGGCTACCGGCAGGAACGGATCGCGCGCGGCGGGATTGTTCGCGCTGCTCCCGCGCGCTGATTGGAACGAGTTGGTAATTATGCCAGCAAACGCCAGGAGAAGCGCGATAACGGCAATCATGCCCCGCTCCGCGATGAGCGCTATCCAGTCACTGCTCGGCCACGGATTGGCGGTCGTTGCGTCGTCGTGTGTGAGCGACGGGTCATTACGGGATGCGAACGTCGGATAATACACAGGCCAGTTTCCAGGTCCGACACCGAGTATCGGGTGTGCTTCGGCCATGTGGAGCGTGTTGCGATACTGAATGATGCGCCCTCGTCCGCTCCCGCTGTTGTAATCCGCAACGCTTCTAACAGAGTCGAGGTAAGGGGAGTTGCTCGTCCAGTTGAGGCGATTGGGGAGAATCAGCGCGAGCACGACACCGGCCGCCGCGACAATTCCGAGGAAAATCAACCGCTTGCCCGCATCAGCGTGGGGAACGCGTGCCGCCGCGCGCCACACCGGTATCGCGAGAAATATGGCAACAATGAGTACGGCGAGCCATGCGGCGCGCGAACGCGACAGCACGAGTGCGGCTGCCAAAACCGCACCGCCGATTGCGCACAGCATCACGGCGATCGATCTCTTTGCGGTTACTGCGTACCAAACGAGTAGTGGCACCCCTATCGCCGACACGTGAGCGACGAAGTTACGATTGCCGAACGTTCCACCAGGTGCGCGATTCAGCGTGAAGAAGTCGCTCTCGAGGCCGTACGCCTGAGCGAGCGATGTTGCGGCGCCCAGCACCGTTGCTAGAATGATGACCGCCATTAGCGGCCGCCTGAGGCCGTTCGCGGAGAGAGAGCGCGCGCACCAGAACGCCGCCAGGCCGGAGAGCGTTACCGCGACCGAGCGCATGGACAACCATCTGTTGGACGCGAGTAACGCCGATGCCAGTGAGAGAGCGCCGAACGCGATCAAAAAGAAGTCCACGCGGTCGAACGACACTGCGCGAAGCCTGTTGATGCACATAAGCGCGCAGACACAGACGGCGGCGTGGAGTGCCAGCTCTTTGGGAACAAAGAATCGGTCCAGCTCGAACGGCTTGAAGGGAGTCGCGGCGAGAACCACGGCCAGGGCGCCAATCTGAAGCACTACCAGTGCGGCAACGTGCCTCGGTCCCGACTGGGTAGCTCGCGGCTGTGATGAAACCATGTCCCTCTGCACGTTGCTTTGTTTGGACGCTTGGCGCGGATACATCCATGCGCCACGACGCGTAATTTATCTGTAGAAGGATACAGCGTTCCCTCTCAACCCGAGGACACACCATCGTGCCCAGCTTCCGTCCGGCATATCTAGCAGCCATCGCGAGCGCTTTCGCAGCTTCCGCCGGTGCAACTTCCGCCGCCACGGCTCAGCAAGCCGCGGCTACCGCAATGCCGACTCGCGAAATCGACGCAAACGTCCGCTTTCTCTCGTCGGACCTCCTGGAAGGGCGCGCGCCGGCAACCCGTGGCGGCGCACTCGCCGAGCAGTACATCGCGGCACAACTGGAATCCTATGGGGTGAAGCCGGGTGTCAACGGGTCGTATTTCCAGAAAGTCCCGATCGACGTCGTGACCGCGGATCCGAAGACGATCAGGGTAACCGCATCAGGAAAGGCGACGGCGAATCTTCATTCCACCAACGACGTAGTCGTGTGGGCTGGCTCTGTCGCGCCAACCAGCGTAGCAAAGGGTGAGCTGGTCTTCGTTGGGTATGGGGTGAAGGCGCCCGAGTATCGCTGGGACGATTTCAAGGGCATGGATTTACGTGGCAAGATCCTGCTCGTTCTCGTGAACGATCCACCGGCGACGGCAGCTGAGCCGGATCTGTTTGGCGGCAAGGCAATGACTTATTACGGCCGCTGGACCTATAAGTATGAAGAAGCCGAGCGTCGTGGCGCGGCGGGGATGCTCATCATTCACACAACGTTCGAGGCGGGATATCCGTGGCAGGTCGTGGTTGGCTCGAATTCCACGGAGCACCGGTTGCTGCCGCGGCCGTCCAATGCGCCTGCGCCGATAGGAGTGCGCGGCTGGATCCAGCACGATGTCGCGGCGGATCTTCTCAAACAGGCAGGGCTGGATCTCGCGCAGCTTGTGAAGCAAGCTGACACTCGCGGCTTCCGGCCGATCCCGACGGGAATAACGGTTGACATGTCGTTCGCGAATAAAGTTGCGCACATGTCGGCCAATAACGTCATAGGCATCGTTGCTGGATCCGATCCGAAGCTCGCGTCGCAGTACGTGCTTTACAGCGCGCACCATGATCACCTCGGCATCGGTCCCGCTGTAAACGGCGATTCGATATACAACGGCGCGTATGACAACGCATCAGGCGTCGCTGCAATTCTCGCTGTCGCACACGCAGCAGCGCGCGCGCCGGTCAAGCCTAAGCGCTCGCAACTATTCGCGCTCGTCACCGCCGAAGAAGCCGGCTTGCTAGGCTCGCAATACTTTGGCGAACATCCCACGGTTCCGGCGCGCGACATAGTTGCCGCCCTGAACGTCGACGAAGCAAACCCGGAAGGACTCGTGCGCGACGTCAACGTGATGGGAGATAACAAGAGCTCGCTTGGTCCTCTACTCGCTGCGATGCTCAAGCCTGACGGCATTCGCATATCCCCCGATGCACAACCGCAAGCCGGTCACTTCTATCGCTCCGATCACTTCTCGTTTGCGCGCGTGGGAATTCCGTCGGTAACCGTCAGCGCCGGCACTGACTTTGTCGGCAAGCCAGCAGGATGGGGAAAGGCGCACGAAGAGGAATACACGAGCAAGCACTACCACCAGCCGTCCGACGAGTATGATCCTAAGTGGCCATTTACAGGGACCGCGCAGATCGCCTCGATCGTGTATCGGTTTGGCACTCAACTAGCCAACGCGCCGACGATTCCTACATGGGACGCTAACGCGGAGTTCCGCGCCATTCGCGAGCAGAGTCTCCGGGCTCACTAGCGTGGGCCGCGACGTGCTCGACACTCTGCTTGCGTTCCGGGATGAGTTTCCGATTCTGGAGCGCTCCAACTATCTGGTCTCCAACTCGCTCGGCGCGATGCCGCGCGCGGTCCCCGATCGGCTGGCGGAATACGCACGGGAGTGGGCGGAGCTGGGCGTGCGTGCGTGGGCGAAAGGATGGTGGGACATGCCCATCAGCATTGGCGACACGATTGGTCCGCTGATTGGTGCCGGAGCGCGCTCCGTGTCGATGCAACCGAACGTCTCCATTGCACAGTCCATCGTATTGTCAGCGATGGACTTCACCGGAGATCGCGATACGATCGTGATGACTGAGCTGGATTTCCCATCCGTGCGCTACGCTTATGAGCAACTCGCTCGCAAGCTTGGCGCGCGAGTGGTGGTTGTTCGGTCAGACGACGGAATGACGATCGACCAGGATCGCCTTCTTGCCGCGATCGACGATCGTGTGCGGCTTGTGTCGGTGTCGCACGTTCTGTTCAAGTCGGCCTTCATCATGGATGCCGATGCAATTTGTGCGCATGCGCACAGTGTAGGGGCCTTGGTTTCGCTGGACGCGTACCATTCCGTTGGCGTCATCCCGGTGGACGTGGTTCGGTCGGGAGTGGATTTCCTGACCGGCGGCGTTTTGAAGTGGCTGTGTGGTGGGCCGGGCGCGGCGTTTCTGTATGTTTCTCCAGCGGTGCGTGGCGTAATGGAGCCAGTCATTACCGGCTGGCAGGCACATACGCATCCGTTCGCATTCGAACAGGACATGGATTACGCCGGCGGCATCGAGCGATGGTTGACTGGGACGCCGGCAATCCCGGCGTTGTACGCCGCCGCGGCTGGTCCGGAGATCGTATTGAAGGCCGGTATGGAGGCAATTCGCTCCAAATCGATCCGCCAGACCGAATGGCTAATCGCTGCCGCTGATGCGCGCGGTTATCGCGTGCATGCGCCGCGTAACGCGGCTCGGCGCGGTGGCACGGTGGCCTTCGATGTACCGCACGGGCATGAGGTGGCGCAATTCCTCCTGTCGCGGAACATCATCGTCGATTACCGGGTCGGGGCCGGAATCAGGATCGGCCCGCACTTCTACACTCGCGACGAGGAGTTGGACGCGTGCATCGGCGCGATCGATGAGTGTCTGTCAAGTGGTGCTTGGGAGCAGTATTCGCAGGCTGTTCGTTCCGCGGTCGTGACTTGAAGCAAGAACGGTCCGTCAGCTCTGTTATTACCTGAGCGGTCGAGCCGAAACTCTTCAGATATGGATCTGGCGCGTGGGTTGCGTACGTAAAAGCGCCGTGGGTGAGCCGGAAAGACAGGTATTTCCCTGTGGTGGTCCGCGCCCAATATTAGTTGAGTGAAGGTTGTGTCAAGTTCTTGAACAAACTGTGTGTCGCAGAGTAGAATACGACAGCATTGTATCCGATCGAATGGAGGTGTGCCGGATGCCCAGCCCATTCCTATCGTCCGAAGAATATGACGAACGCGCGCACCAGCTTTACAACGAAGGAGAATACGATCAAGCACTAGCGGTACTTCGCGAAGGTCTCACCCTGTATCCCACTGCCGTGGAGCTCCACATCGGCGTGGGGTATGCTCACCACGCCCGCGAAGAATTTGCCTGGGCCCGCCGCGCATTTGAAGAGGCGCTGGTCCTCGATCCCGATCACGAAGACGCCCTGGCCGGCGTTGGCGAAACGCTGCTCAAGTTCGGCCAGAGAGACGCGTCGCTGCACTGCTTCAGGCGTACGCTCGAGCTGGGCTATGCCGATGATCTCGACCTCATGCTCCAGATTGGCCGCGCGCTATTCCGTGAAGGGATGATAGAGCCCGCGCGGGAGTTCTTCGAGATCGCAGTCCAAAATGCTCCAGAAAGTGCCGAAGCGGTATCCTGCGTGGGCTATGCCCAGCATCGGCTGGGCGAGGATGAGGCGGCAATCGTCACACTTCGCTCGGCGCTCCGTCTCGATTCTGACCATGTCGAGGCCCGGGTGTACCTGGGCAACATTCTGTACGACCGTGGCGACTATGAAGCGGCCCTTTATCACCTGGACAAATCCAATCCGGACGATCACTGGGACGAGCTCGGGATCTGGCGCCTTATCGAGCTCAAGAAGTCCATTTTCAAGCTGACGGACGGTGATCCGGAGCTGAAGCCATGGGAGGACCGCGTCCAGGAGCTTGCTGGAGAGCCGGATGATATCGACGAGATGCTCGCCGAGTTGGAGGCCAAGGCGATGGAGCGGGACCAGCAGCTTGCGCGAGGGCAGATTGAGATGTTCGGCGCGCTGCTCAATTCGTTGGTGGAAGCCGAAGCGCCGAGCGAAGAGCCAGTCGTGGAGGTCCAGGAGTTGCCAGTGACTCACCACAGGATCGAAAGTGGCGGGCATACGTACCAGGGTACCTGGGAGGAGATCGTGCAGCAGATGCGAGACCAGAAGGCAGCCGGGCTGCCGATTGACCAATACATGGCGACGGAGGCTCGGCGCGGCTATGGCAAGACTGGCGTTGAGATTCCCTGGCGCGACCCGGAGAGCTTCATCCGGGGAAGCGCGACGGCGGGACTGCTTCGAATAGATAAGTGACCCCGTCAGATCGTGCGGCTGCGCAGGCCGCGCTTGCGGCCGGCCGAGCCGTTTATGGGCGACTCGACCAGATTCGTGGGCCCGAGGATGCGGCAGCCGACATAATGGAACTATGGGCTGCCGGTGAGTCCGCCATGCGCGCGATGCTGGGCGGCTCCACGTTGTCCGGCCAGGCTCTCGTTCGTGAGTTGCGGCAGCGGGGGACTCTCAATCTCGAGCAGGCCAACTCTATCGCGAGCTTCTGGGACGCGCGAAGCCGTGCGGACGACGTTGGCTACAAGCCAACCTTGACCGATGTGGGCTTTGCGCGTGTCGGATACAACGACCTCAATCGCGCGGTAAACGAAACGGCGGCGACGACGACCGCCTCGGAAAGCTCGTCTACGTCCACATTTGCGCCTGGTGGCGGCCCGGCTGGAACCAATCCGGCGCGTGCGCCCGACGTTGTGCCCCCGCCGCCGTCCTTCGTTACGGCGACGAAGCCCAAACGAGCGCTTTCACGACCCGTGATGATTGCGGCCGGCGTGATCGCGCTGCTCGTAATCGTAGCCGGTGCGGCCTACTTAACCTTGGGGGGCTCGAAGTTCGATAGTGAAATGGCAAGCGCCATCAATTTGATGACTACCGGCCGCACGGAGGCAGCGCGTGGTGCGTTCGGCGCGATCGCGCATGATTATCCGGATAAGGCAGCGCCGCATGTGTTCCTCTCCCGTCTTGCACGGAACGACGCTCCGCCCGATATGAACACGGCGCGCCAGGAACTCGTCACCGCAATACGACTCGAGCCCGCTTACGAACCGGCGCAGCGTGAAATGGGTGTGTTTCAGCTGGCGGATCACAACCCGTTGCTGGCGCGGAATTTCCTCGTTCGGGCCGTGCAACTCGCCCCCAACGACAGCGCGGCGCAGGGCTACCTTGGCTGCGCGCTTGCGGGTCTCAATCGCGTCGCGGACGCTCAGAAATTCCTTGCGCGCGCGGGCGCCGGAACATGGTCATCCTGCGCCACCGTAGTAGCGACGCCAATAGCGCCTTGACGCCTGCAGCCGCCAATGTGCGGTTGCATCAGTGCTCGGTTATATGACGACGTTCATTCCTGCAGACGCGGTCACGCGTTCCGTGCTCGCCAACGGGCTGACGGTTCTGATATATAAAAACCCCGCTGCGCCCGTCGTTGCGGTGAACACATATGTGAAGGCCGGATATTTTGACGAGACCGATGATGTAGTTGGCATAGCTCACGTACTCGAGCACATGTACTTCAAGGGTACAGCGCGGTACGGAGTTGGTGAAATCGCGAAGGCCACCAAGGCCGCGGGTGGGTATCTCAACGCCCATACCATCTACGATCACACCAGTTATTACGCGGTGCTACCCGCGCGCGGCTTTGAGGAAGGACTCGCTGTGCAGGCGGATGCGTATGCCAATTCCGCGATCGAGGCAGACGCGCTCGCGAAGGAATTGGAAGTCATTATTCAAGAAGCGATGCGCAAGCAGGACAACGCGGGCGCAGTTACGACGGAGACACTGTACGCGCTGCTGCACGATAAGCATCGCATCCGTCGCTGGCGCATAGGTCGTCCGAACGAGCTTCGCAATCTCACGCGTGACGATGTCGTGCGCTTCTATCGCAACTTCTACACGCCGTCCAACACGGTGCTGGCCATCGCGGGCGACGTCGATCCCGTGGTGACGCTTGCGCGCGTGCAGGAACTGTACGGCGCACTGCCCGCCGGCGAACCGTTGCGTTCGCCCGGCCCTGCGGAGCCGGAGCACTCCGGATTCCGTTACGAGGAGCTCAGCGGTGACGTGGAGCAGACGCAAGTCGAGATCGGGTGGAGCGGTGTTCCGAATCTACATCCGGACTTGCCGGCGCTCGACCTTGCCGCTGCGGTGCTCGGAAGTGGTCGCGCATCGCGTCTGTATCGCGCGGTGCGGGATCGAAAGTTGGCTGGCAGCGTCGGTGCATACAATTATTCGCCGGCCGAGGTCGGCGTCTTCGTGCTATCATCGGAAGGCGATCCTGCAACAGCCATCGATGCCGCGCGCTCGATGTGGGCGCAGGTCACGGCGCTGAGGTCGGGCGATGTGTCTGTAGAGGAGATCGAGCGCGCCAAGCAGTTGTTCATGTCGCGCTGGGCTCGTCATCTCGAAACGACCGAAGGGCAGGCGTCCTTTCTCGCTGAATGGGAGTCGGTGGGTGGCTGGGAGAAGGGGCAGGAGTATTATGCCTCGTTCATGCGCGCCGACGCCGATGCAGTAGTCGCAGTGGCGCGTCGCTATCTCGGGGAAGATCGCGCAGCCGCCGTTGTATATCGCCCCAGTGGTGCGACGCAATTTGCGCACGATGCGGTCGATTTCCGCTCGTTGGTGGCGAGTGGTGAAGTTGCGCCACTCGACACTGCCACGCTTCCGAATCCGGATGTGGTACTCGCGTCCATTGATGCGACTTTTATCCGGGAAGAAGCACGCGTTCGGGTGTACGAGCTTGCGTCTGGCATACCGGTGCTGATTCGTCAACGCGCGAATGCACCGATCACCCACATTGGTGTCTACGCCGCGGCGGGCTCGGCGCACGAACCGCGCCAGTGCGCTGGCATCAGCGCACTGGCTGCTCGAACTGCTTCACGCGGCACGCGCTCGCGTACGTCGCTTCAGATAGCACAGGAGTCGGAACTGTTAGGCGGTAGCATTGGCGCATCTGTTGGCTCCGAAGTTTTCGGATGGTCGCTATCGGTGCCTGCGGCGAATGTACAACCTGCACTCGCGCTGCTTGCGGACGTCGTGCAACATGCGACTCTTCCAGCCGAATCGGTCGAGACGGAGCGCTCCGCAATGCTCGCCGACGCTGCCCGGCTGCGCGATGACATGTACCGCTATCCGCTGCGCTTGGCGGTGGAGGTCGTATATGCTGGGCATCCATATTCCGTACCGGCTGGTGGCACCGAGGAGTCCCTGCGCGAGATTGGAATCGACGATGTGCGCGATTGGTATCGCTCGACGCTCTTGCGCGCGCCGTTCGTCATTGCGTTGACCGGTGATTTTGACGCCGATGTCGTTGCGAGCGCTGTAGCGACTCATTTTTCCGAGCTCGCGCTCGTCGCACGCGAGCCGTTACCGGTTCCTCGCTGGCCTGATAGACCCGCCGAGCGTTGTGCGGTTCGCGACAAGACTCAGAGCGCGTTCGTCCTTGGCTTTCCGTCACCTGCGCGCACGGACGACGACCGCTTTGCGGCTCACGTACTCGCGTCGATTGCGAGCGGATTGGGCGGCAGGTTCTTCGAGGAGCTGCGCGATCGGCGCTCGCTCGCGTATACGGTGCACGCGTTCGGGGCAGAGCATCAGCTCGGTGGGGCATTCATGGCGTACATAGCTACGTCGCCGGAGCGGGAAGGCGAGGCACGCGGTGCGTTGCTCGAACAGTTCGACAGTTTGCGTGAGACGCCGGTTACAGACGAAGAGCTTGCGCGCGCGAAACGCTATATGTTGGGCATGCACGACATTCGACAGGAAAGCGGTGGCGCGACCCTAGGTGATATGGTCGATGCGTGGCTTTTCGGCGGTGGTCTGTCCGAACTGGATCGGTTTGTCGCGCATATCGAAGCTGTGACGGCCTCGGACATTCAGCGACTTGCGCGCCGTTACTTTGATCCTGACCGCGTGGTCGAGGGGATAGTTCGTGGCAAGCCGTCTGCGGTCAGCGCGTAATCCTGCTGCTGTCTGCAGTCTGTCTGGGATGGGCTTTGAAGAACGACCACATTTCGTCAGTAGCGGAGAGCTTGTCGTTCGTATGCCCCCAGAACTTCCACCATGGAGTCTTGTCTCCTGGCCATTTGTGAGTTCCGTCCACTATGGTGTAGAGCACAACCTCACTTCCGGCTCGGCAACCCGTATAGTCGTCGCGAATCACGTTGCCTTTCTCGAGCACCGTAGAATCGGGCGTGATGTCGCATCCGTCGCTATTGACCCAGAAACGGATTGACTGCGGCGTGGGCACTATTCGGCGGGGGCCGTCGGTTTCCTTACCGCCGTCGTACGGCACCATGTTATCGTCCTTGCCGTGGAACGCGATGACCGGAACGGGGTTCGATGGTGCCTCAATCCGCACAGTATCTCCGCGCGACGTGATTCGGCCAATCGAACCCGCTGAGATTCCTATCGCAGCAACCCGGGCAGACAGGGCGGATCCCACACGGTACGCCATGAACGCACCATTCGAGTGCCCAGCGACGTAAACCCTGTTTGGATCTACGTTGTACGCGCTGCTGATGGAGTCGATGAGTATTCGAATGAACGCGACATCGTCGATTCGCGCGCTTCCATCAACGCCAGTGTGCCAGACACTCGGCGAGCCGAGCGCCTGCGGATAGGCTGCGATGAAGTCATTCCTGTCTGCCTTGCTGCTCATACCTGTCAATTGCTCGAACGTCTGAGCGCGCGAGCCATGACCATGTAGCAGAATGACAAGCGCGGATGGCCGATCGCTGCGGTAGGATCTTGGAACGTGAAGAATGTAGTCGCGTTGCTCTTGTCCTACTCTGAGGCCAAGATCGCGCGAACGGGATGGCAGTACGCTCAGTCCGGCGCAGCCGGGAAGGAAGAGGACGATCGTCAACGTCGCCAGCGCAGCGCGGTAAGGCAGGAATCGCTTCATGTGATAAATACGTCCATGCTGACATACGCAGATCGCGGCAAAATCATTGACCAGACGATTCGCGCTCCGCGGCGATGGATCGCACGAGTTCACCCAGTGCCGGGCGGAATCGCCCATCCGGCGCGCGCAGGCCTCGCTGAGCGTCGTAATCACCCGCGTCGGTGACTACTATGCCGCGAATCGCCGGTTGCGAGGTTGCCCATGCCAGCACTCCGCGTAGCGCGAGCAGTTGGCTTCGCTGGCCGTGCGCAACTGGATACCCGCCAGCAGCGAGCACCCAGTGCGGCTTTGGACGCGGCGTCGCCCGCAGCCAACGTTGCGCTATTCGCATGTGAGTATCGAGCGAGGTAGCACCGTCGAAGCCGGGCATCAACGAAAAACCGAGCACATCGACCGGTGATCCGCGGCCAGCCGCCCACCTGTACACGACACTATCGCGCGCGCCGAAGCTGGCGGCGGCAACGGCAACGCGGATGTTCGGGTTCACGTGGTGAGCGATTCCAGCGGATCGATCGATGAAGTCGATCCAGAATTCCGGCGTTCTGACGCCGAGCGCACGTGCGCCCTCCCCGTACGGCTCGTATGCTGCAACCATTATGTTCGGGCGCAGTGCCCGCGCAAGCCGGTTCACGTCAGCGAGCCGCTGCTCGATGTAGGCCGACGGCGAGCGATTCAGCTCAGTGCGCGCTCCACGCGAATAACCCAGAGTGATGATCAGCACTGTGCTGTCATCGCGGACGTTGTCGAGGGAGTGCACCAGCGAATCGAGCGCTTTGCCGCGCGCTGCTTCCGGATCGACGACTATCGAAATTCCGTCGACGCCAAGTGAGTCGATGAGCTGCAAGTCGTTCTTGACGGCAACCGGCGGCGGCGCGGAGCGAAGGTCCGGAAATGCCTTGAGACCGAACTGAAACCTTCCCCCGTTTCGGGCGGTCAGCACGTCGTGCGTATAGCGTGTGTAACTGCTGATGGCCTCACTCGCTCCGGGAAGCTCGACCAGTACGAGTGCCGTAGCCACGCTGACGCCGAGCGCAAGCCCGAACCGGATGCCGACTTTGATGCGAGAACGCGACGGAAGAGCTGGCGAGAACATCGGTACAAGCAGCCACGATGCCCGCGACAATGCCGCGGATCCTGCTACCACGCCGAGTGCGTCGCATTGTGCCGCGGACAGCACCAATGAGAAATACGGCGGCGTGTAGCCGAGCGCATTCAGATGGCGTGCGATCGCGACAATCGCGATAACCACGTCGTACGCCAGAATCGGCACGCCCAGCATTGCGCTCACTCTACCTTGCGATAGAGCGGCAATGGCCTGAATTACAAAAAGAAGGGTCACCGCAGGCCACAACCACGCCAGGGGCTGAATGGCCCGGCCATAGACCATGGATGCGTCCGACACCGCGACGACGAGCGCCGGCACCAGGAGCAGTGCCGCAAGCGCAGTCGCGACGGTAGAGAGAGACTGCGACCTCCGTGCCTGAAGGATTCGGCTCGCGACCGCGATGTTCCAGAGCACTATCGCGACGCCAAGCCCGAAGTACGCTGTCAGAAGCACGCGGTAGGTGGAGGGCATCGCGCGAAGCTAGGGAGCGGCCGCGGCTCTGGCAACCCGCGCAAGTCGAGCTGCTCGCGGGCGACTGATAGCAGATCGGCTAACAGATCGTCCTAGCAGTGGAGCATCGCCACGCATACAATTCGCCATGCGCCGGAGCACGCGGTTGTGGAACGTTCCGAATGTGATCTCGCTATCCCGGATGGCGCTCGCTGTCGCGTTCGTGCTAATCAACGACACTCCGACGCGAATTGTACTGGTTGCCGCTGCGGCATTGACGGACTTGCTGGACGGCCTCGTGGCGCGACTGGCAAACCAGCGAAGTGTCATCGGCGCGCTGTTGGATCCCATAGCCGACAGACTCTTTGTTCTGGCCGCCGTATCGGCGTATCTGATCAATGGCCATCTCGGCACAGGCCAGTATTTCATATTCATCTCACGCGATATAGCCACCGCCGTTGGATTTCTCGTAGCGCGGATCATCCCGTGGCTACGTCCTGTAGTATTTCGTGCGCGCCTGCTCGGAAAGGCAGTGACGGTGCTCCAGCTTTCGACGCTCATAGCCGTGCTCGTGAAACCGGCGGCGACAACTGGATTGATCGTCGCGATCGGAGTCCTGTCTGTGATGTCGATTTTCGATTATACATTGGCGTTGTGGCGCGCTAGAGTCCCCGTCGCCCCTTCTACGCAAGAGGAAAACCAAAAGTGATGATCCAACGCGCGGCCGTCGTTGCCGCACTGATTCTTTCAGCATCCGCCGTCTCAACGCGGGACGTGTCGGCACAGGCACAGCAGGTTGCTGTCGCCGTATCATACGTTCCATCATTCCGCCTGGACGTTCTTGGTGGTCACCCTACAGCCCTCCAGGCCGGCGCCGCGATTGCCTTTCCATTCAGCAACTATTTCAGCATCGGAGGAGCAGTTGGCGCCGGGATCAGCTCTACAGGGTTCAGTGGTCGTGCTGACGCCTTCGGGCAATTCTCGCTCGATCCATACCATCAGTCAGAGTGGGAGCCATACATTGGCGGTGGTTTGACCGTGAGAGGCGACGGCGGGGGGCCCGGCACGCGCACCTATCTCCTTGGCTTCATTGGCGCAAATGGGCCCAGCACGGGAAGTATTGCGCCGGGAGTCGAGCTCGGATTTGGCGGCGGCGTAAGGCTGGGCGTCACAATGCGCTTTGCGGGGAGTCCGAAGCATCGTTGATGACATGGTCGTGGTGCACGATCCGCACGCACCACATGGCTGAAAAACTCAACGGGCGCCCATGGGCGCCCGTTCGTCAGACAGCTTGCTTGGTCTTCAGCGGTTGGGCAAATCTTTCACCCAACGTGCGGAGCTGCGTAAGATCGAGCTTGGTCAGCTCAGGATAGCGTCCAGCGAAGTAAGCGACAGTTGCGTCGAACCACTCCGTCTGATGCTCCTGCTCGGCGCCGATAACGCCGCACCGCATGATGTGCTGAAATAGCTCGTCACGCGCCTCGTCCAACGGTGACTTCTGACTCGTTGGCGCTGAGTGCGCCTGATATCTTGGTGAATTCTGCTTCTTGGTCATTAAACCCGGTTAAGAAAAGTCTTACTGCTACAACACTTGAATTTAACTGATTCGCCGGTCATTTAGTAGTGGATGCACCGAAACGATCGCTGGACGCATCTGCCGGTTCACCCACAAAGTTGAGAATTAGTTCGGACAGATAGTCCCGACTTTCCTCCGGGATCAGACGTGCGACGCCGGGGACTCGCGTGAGTGACGTCTTCGGGATCGCCGCGGCGAGCCGCGAAGCTATGTCGCGACCAACCCACTCGTCGTGATCGCCGCGAATGATAAGCGTTGGAGCGCGAACGTCGGACAGGTCGAGATCTTCGATCTCTGACCTTCGGATCGCGGCGCCGAGCGTGAGGAGATGATTGACACCATCACGACCGGCGAATGGGGCCAAGTAGCGGGCTAACAGACGTGTTGGCATCGATTCAGGCTTTGCGACACTGCCTTCGAGCACCGCCTGAAGTAGCGTAGCGGCACCGAGCACGCCTCGGGTGACCTTGAAGGCAAATCTGGCTGTGCTCCGCTGCAGGACGGCGATGTCACGGGCAGGCAGCTCGTCGAAGGCAGGGACGTTGATCAACACGAGCTTCGCCGCCCGATCGGGCCGTGTGGCCGCGAGCCGGAGGGCCACATCGCCGCCCAAATCCACACCGACTATGGTCGCCCGCGCCAGCCTGAGCGCGGTCATCGCGGCATCCAGGTATTCCGCCTGGGCGGCTATCCCGAAATCCGCGTCTGGGGTGCGATCGGACTCGCCATGGCCAAAAAGATCAATGGCGTACGCGGTATGGCCGGCTTCCGCAAGGATCGGAGCTACGTGCCGCCAGAGGAAGGTGCAGGTGCCAAAGCCGTGCAGCAGGATTATCGGGGCGCCGCCGTGGCCATATCGCTCCACGTGCACCGCGCCCGGGCCTACAGGCACTCGCAGAACGTCAGCTTGCATCTGGGGATAAATTCACGGGATGGCGAATAATAATCCTCCCCGGAATGCAAGAAGCGCGGCATCCAAGCCCTCATCTGGACGCCGCACTTTTTACGGTGTGCTCATAGCGATTGCCGTCGTCGGAATCGCGGCTATCCTCTACTTGAAACAGAGTCCCGTGTCGAATGACACAGGAGCCGCCGAGGCCCAGGCTGCCTACGCGGCGGCGCAACGCGACTACGCGAAGGCGGGTCCGCCCAAGCCGTATGTAATGGGCAATCCAAAGGCGCCCGTCGTGATTGAAGAATTCGCTGACTTCGAATGCCCGGTCTGTGGTTCGTATGCGACAGTCACCGAGCCCGACGTGCGCAAGCGGATTATCGATCCCGGCCTGGCGTACTACAAGTACTACGACTTCCCGCTTCCCATGCACCACAATACGCAGACAGCATCGAATGCGGCCGCGTGTGCGGACGAGCAGGGCAAGTTCTGGGAGATGCACGATCAGCTATTCGCGGGTCAGGACGCATGGGGCCTCAATCCGGATGGCGCGACGCAGGTGACGGACAATCCAACGTCCGTCTTCTCTGGTTACGCCAAGGCGGTCGGGCTCAACACTGCGCAGTTCGATCAATGTCTTGCCAGCAAGAAGTATCAGTCACGCGTCAACGCGAACGCCGCCGACGGCTTCCGTCGCAATGTGAATCAGACGCCGACGTTTTTCGTCAACGGGAAAATGTTCGCCGGCTCGATACCATACGACGTGCTCAAGAAAGCGGTCGATGACGCGGCGGCAGTAGCAGCGACTGCACCAGCCGCAACGACGCCAGCGCCTGCCAAATAGACCGGGAAAAGCATGCGACGAATGACGATCGCCGCGCTCGCGCTAGTCGGCGTGTTCGTGGCGTTGTATCTGACGATGTACAAGATTGGCGCGATCGGCCATCTAGCGTGCGGGTTTGGATCGTGTGAACGCGTAAATACGAGTAAGTGGGCGATTTTCGCGGGAGCACCCGTCGCAATATGGGGGCTCGGCTTTTACGTCGTTACGCTCGTGGTTGCCGTAGCGGGAACGTCGCCAGGTCTCGTGCAGCGGCGCGAGATATCGTACTTGCTACTCGCGATGTCTGGTACAGGAGTCGCGTTCTCCGCATGGCTCACGTATCTGGAGCTCTACGTAATCGACGCGATCTGCAGGTACTGTGTGATGTCGGCGGTGATCGTAACGCTGATCTTCATTGTGAGTATCGCCGACGTTGTGATACGGCCGCGGGTGGTTGAAACGAACTGACAACTACACGCGGCGTATTGACCGTTGCCTCGCAGCCGCGTCGTCAAGACGAACGCGTGGCTTCACCTCGACATCCTCCTCTCCGTCTTCGCGGGCGCGGCGACGGAATGGAACTAGGTCGCGGCCGAGCGTGACTAGTGCGCGGGTTGCTACTGCACTCGCCAACGGTTCCGGGATCGCCATCACGCGGATGTATGTGTCGATTGCACGATCGAATGACAAGTCTTCAGCAAGTGTATCCACGAACATCAGCGCATTGTCAACGTGCGCGCGAATTATGGTTTCGTCGGCTCGCGCCTGAGCGAGACGCAAGCGCCGCTCGGCGTTGGGATGCAGCCGGCGGCCAAACAGTGACTCGGGAAACAGCGAACGAAAGATCATGATTCCAGGGATTCGTATTGTTCCTTGAGACCCTCAACAACGGCCGGATCCGCCAGCGTCGTCGTATCGCCCAAGGCTCGTCCTTCGGCTATATCACGCAATAAACGGCGCATGATCTTCCCGGATCGGGTTTTTGGCAGGTCGGCGGAGAAGATAATGTCGTCCGGCCGTGCGATCGCGCCGATCTTTTCGGCCACGAACTGTTTGAGCTCGGCGGCCAGCTCGGGCGAGCTCTGATGAGTCGCGCGAACAGTGACGAATGCGGCGAGCGCCTGTCCCTTCAGCTGGTGAGTCTTCCCGACTACGGCCGCCTCGGCGACCGCCGGATGCTCGACGAGGGCTGATTCCACTTCCATGGTGCCGATCCGGTGGCCAGCGACGTTGAGTACGTCATCCACGCGGCCAAGGATCCAGAAGAAACCATCGGCATCCCGCTTGGCACCGTCGCCGGGAAAATAGAGATCGAGTCTGCCGGGCCATTTGGAGAAATAGGTCTCGCGATAGCGAGCGTCGTCGCCCCAGATAGTGCGGAGCATGGACGGAATGGGGCGGGTCAGCGCGAGGAAGCCGCCGCCAATCGGTATCGAACGGGCGTTCGAGTCCAGTAGATCGGCTGTACACCCGGGCAGCGGGCGGGTGGCACTTCCGGGTGTGGTGGCGGTAATGCCTGGCAGCGGCGATATGACGATCGCTCCCGTTTCGGTCTGCCACCATGTGTCGACTATCGGGCAGCGATTGTGCCCGATGTTTTTTGCGTACCACATCCAGGCTTCTGGATTGATTGGCTCGCCGACTGAGCCGAGCAAGCGAAGCGACGTCAGGTCGTGACGGGCGGGGTACTGGTCTCCCCACTTCATGAAGGCGCGGATCGCGGTTGGTGCAGTGTACAGAATGGTTATGCGGTGCTTGGCGATAAGGGCCCAGAATCGATCCTTGTCGGGCCAGTCAGGGGCGCCTTCGTACATCACGCAGGTAGCGCCGTTCGAGAGTGGGCCGTAAACCAGGTACGAGTGCCCTGTGACCCAGCCTACATCGGCGGTGCACCAGAAGACGTCGTCATCGCGCAGGTCGAAGACGTTGCGTGTTGTGCTGGTCACCGTCGTCATGTATCCGCCGGTGGTATGCACCACTCCCTTAGGTTTGCCGGTGGTGCCGGAAGTGTAGAGGATGTAGAGCACGTCCTCAGCATCCATCGCGACCGGATCGCCGCCTTCAGGTGCCTTCTGCATGAGCTCGTGCCACCAGAGGTCGCGCGGCTGCTGCATTGCACAATCGATCTGGGGACTGGTTGTATCGTGGTTGCGCTGCACTACGACGACATGCTCGATGGATGGTGTTTCTGCCAGCGCCTTGTCCGCGTTGGCCTTGAGAGCAACGACGCCACCGCGGCGATATCCGCCATCTGCGGTGACGAGCAATTTCGCCTGCGCATCGATTATGCGGTCACGCAGTGAGTCGGGGGAAAATCCGCCGAACACCACCGAGTGAATCGCGCCGATGCGCGCGCACGCAAGCATAGTGATGGCGGCTTCGGGTATGAGTGGCAGATATACCGCCACGCGATCACCCTTGGTGACGCCGAGTGACGTGAGAGTGTTGGCGAATCTTGTTACCTCACTGTAAAGCTGTCCGTACGTGATGGTGCGTTGATCGCCTGGTTCACCTTCCCAGATGAGCGCCGGCTTGTCGCGTTTGGCGCCGAGCGCGTGACGGTCCACGCAGTTCGCGGCCGCGTTGAGCTTGCCGCCAACAAACCATTGAACGTGGGGTGGCTTCCAGTCCAGGACCCGAGTCCATGGCTGAATCCAGTCGAGCCACTGCGCCTCGCGCGCCCAGTATGCTTCGGGGTCACTCGCCGCCTGGTCGTAAATTCCTGGATCGTTGACAACAGCATGGGCCGCGAATTCTGGCGGCGGCGGGAACTTCCGCTCTTCTGTAAGGAGCGCGTCAATCTCGTTCATGGGGATGAAAATACAGCGTCAGCGCCAGTACGCGACGGTCGCTGACCTCTGGGCAGGACGGCAGACCGAGCCATCGCTAGATTGGCCGCATGAGCGACGATCGGAAGACCATACTTTTTGAGCGACTACACCAGGCCGTGGAGCTTCCGGTGCGTGCGACGGCGAACAGTGCCGGCTACGACCTGAAGGCCTTCCTGCTCGGCGATCCAAGCGTGAAGCTGAGCCTTGGCAACCGTCAATATGAGGGTAGGCCGAAGGGGGCCGCCGACGGCGCGGTACTGGAGTTACTGCCGGGTGAGCGGGCGATCGTTCCACTGGGTTTCCGTGCGTCACTGCCTGCGGGCTACGAGGCGCAGATCCGGCCGCGAAGCGGCACCAGCTTCAAGACGTCTCTTGCCATCGCGAATTCGCCGGGAACCATCGATCCTGACTACAATGGCGAGTGGGGCGTGTTGGTGAGGAACGACGGTTCCAGTCCCATTTTTATATCGCACGGGGAGCGAATCGCGCAGATGGTGATTTCCAGGTACGAAGTGCTAGAGTTCGAGGATGGCGAGGTACTTCGCACCACCGATCGCAACGGTGGATTCGGCAGCACAGGCCACCGCTAAAGCCAGCCAGCGTTTTAGATGCGGAAGTCACCCGCTAGATTTCGCATCGAAACCCCTACCAAGAACGGCTCATCAGAGATGACCACACCCGGTAACACTCAGTCCACAGACAAGTCCGTCGGCACCCTTTCCGTCGCCGATAAGCGCACCGACAAGAACTACGAACTTCCGATCAAAGACGGCGCGATCAGAGCCGCCGATCTGAGGCAGATAAAGACTGCTGATCCGGACGACGTCGGTCTGCTTTCGTACGATCCGGCATTCATGAATACCGCCTCATGTCGCAGTGCGATCACCTACATCGACGGCGACAAGGGAATTCTGCGCTATCGCGGCTACCCGATCGAGCAATTGGCCGAGAAGGCGTCGTTCCTGGAAGTATCCTGGCTGTTGCGGCACGGTGAGCTGCCGACCCAAGCGGAATACGACGGGTTCGTGCATGACATCACGTATCACACGTATGTGCACGAGAACATCCGCAACTTCCTGCAGGGCTTTCGTTACGATGCGCATCCGATGTCGATGCTCCAGAGCTCGATCGCGGCGCTTTCGTCGTTCTACCCTGGGGCGCGCAACATCTTCGATCCCGAGCAGCGCAACATCGCGATAATCCGGTTGCTGGCCAAGACTCCGACAATTGCGGCATTCTCATATCGCCACTCCAAGGGTCTCCCGGTCGTATATCCGGATAATTCGCTGTCGTATGTTGAGAACTTTCTCTCGATGATCAACCGCATGACGGAGCCGCGGTTCGAGGCGAATCCAACATTCGCTCGCGCTCTTGAAGTCTTGTTCATCCTTCACGCAGATCACGAGCAGAACTGCTCGACCAGTGCTGTGCGGGTGGTGGGATCGTCACACGTCGATCCATTCTCCGCGATGTCGGCTGGAGTTGCGGCATTGTTCGGTCCGCTACATGGCGGCGCCAACGAGCAGGTGTTGCGCATGATCGAAGAGATCGGAACCATTGAAAACGTGCCTGCGTTCATCGAGACGGTGAAGAGCGGCAGCGGCAAGTTGATGGGCTTTGGTCACCGCGTGTACAAGAGCTACGATCCGCGCGCGAAGATCGTGAAGAAGCTGGCTGACAGCGTGTTCAAGATCACGGGTGTCGATCGTGGCCTCGAGATAGCGCTCGAGCTGGAGCGCATCGCGCTGCAGGATGATTACTTCGTGTCGCGCAAGCTCTATCCGAACGTGGATTTCTACACCGGCCTGATTTACCGCTCGATGGGCTTCCCGACCGAGTACTTCACCGTGCTGTTCGCGATTGCGCGCATGGCGGGTTGGTTGTCGCAGTGGGAAGAGATGCTGCTGGACAAGGAGCAGAAGATCGCGCGCCCGCGGCAGATATTCACTGGCCACGCGGAGCGTCAGTTCGTGCAGACGATAGACGTCGGGACTCGCAAATAACGCAATTCGCGGCGTGACGCGCGAGGGAGGCGTCGTCGCGCGCGTCACGCCGCGAACGACGCCGTTTCCCGGCGTTAATTCAATTTCGCGGCTAACGTAAGCGCGACGTTTCCCTTCAACGCTTGCGATACGGGACAGCCATCCTTCGTTCCCTGCGCGATCTGCTGAAATTTCGCGTCATCGATGCCAGCGACGGTTGCGTTCACGACGAGGCTCATCGTCGTGATCTTGAATCCGTCGTCGACCTTCTCGACCGTGCAGGCGGCGCTGGTCTCGATTTTTTGTGCGGGGGTTCCGTTTTTCTCAAGACCCAGAGCTAGCGCCATTGAGAAACAGGCGGCCTCGGCAGCGGCCAGCAATTCTTCAGGATTGGATCCAGCCGCGTTTTCGAAGCGCGAGCCAAACGAATACGACCCGCTGACCGTGCCGCTCTCACCCTTGAAAGAGCCGTGGCCGTCCTTGAGTCCCTTCTCCCAGATCGCGCTTGCCTTGCGTGTAGGCATGAAATGCTCCGTTGATAGTGATGCCGTTCACTCTCGCAGGATGCGCGCCGATATCGCTTGCAGCACACGTGCAGCACACGGCGTCACATCAATGACTATGCGCCCATCTCCAGAATTGATCTTTCGCCGCCACAGCCGATGGCGCCAGCAGCGTATCCGTGTGTGTAACTGGCGAATTGCCGAGCGGAAGGATCACGACGTCGATCTCACCGTCAGTATCGAATCTGTCGCCCTCCGCGTTGTGCGATTCAACGCGAACCCCCATGCCAGACACGGTGAACAGGGTTGTGACCTGCCGGGCGTTCACCAGGTTGGAAACGAGTGTATCGCGTTCCTCGTCGATGTCCGGCGCGATATGGTGCGTGGGGTGTAAGCCTGCGTGGCTTAGTCCGGCGCGAAGGTCGAAAGTCGCATCGCCAAGCCAGACTGCTCTTCCGTCGTGCGTCACGCCGTCGACCAGCCAGAAGCGTGCATGATGACGGCTCCTGGCGCTCTTTCCGACCTCTCGCTCAAAAGCGATGTCCTGCGCGCGGCCAAAGAGATAAAGAGGGCTCACCGGTGCGGTCGAATCGGGGCGGTTCAGGAGAACGCTCTTCGCTATGGCGAAATCCGTTTTCCCGTTCGCCCGATCCGCGATCACCCAACCAGCCGCCCGCATTGCCGCGGTCAGCTCACCCTCACTTCCGACCGCTGCAAAGTTGATGGGATCAGCCTTGGTATGGTGACGATTGGTAGTGCGCTTTGGCAGCGCGGCCAGCTCCGGAGCGTGATCGAAGTGTGTGAATAGCCGAGGCGCGAGCCAGTGAGTTGCAGCGTACACCAGCACGATCACGGTCACCGCGCCCGCCGCGAATGCGGCCTCGACTCGGCGCTGGAGGGAGCTGGCACGCCAACTACCCTGGCCGTGTTTGGGTTCGCTCATCATAGTTGGACCGTCGGGTGCACCGGATGATACGCCGTATGGGGGGTGCTCGTTGCGGTTTCGACCCCCCGCGTTACACCAACCGCCTCAGCTACGGCGAGTCTTTGTAGCCTATCGTAAATTTGGCCTCTGTACCGTCTCCGCGTAAACCATATATGGGAGTTCAAGTGTTCAGCTCAAAGCCGACTCGCAGGACTTTTGTCACCCACCTCGCCGCGCTCGCTGGTGCGACTGCATTGCTCCCGGAAGTATCGTTCGCGCGCTCTTCGCAAGCACCCGGTGACGAACCAGAGGCGTGGCTAACGGCCCTCACGGGAAAGCATCGGCAACTGTTTCATGCGCACGACAAGTGGACCAAGGGGATCGAATACGCCATCCGATACAAGCAAGTGTATCCGGTAGAATACGGTGTCAAACCAACTGACGTCAATTCAATTCTTGCGGCGCACGGCAAGACCGGTGTGACCACATACGTCGACGCCGCGTGGGACAAGTACGGTTTTGGCAAGATGTTCGACGTGAAGGAGCCGAAGTCGGACCAGCCTGCGACTCACAATCGCTTTTACGCTGGCGATACGGAAAACCCAGGAGTGCGTGAGGCCTTGAGTGCCGGTGTCGTGGTCCTGTCTTGCCGCACGATGCTGCGCGGACTCGCATCCGAATTCGCGGCTCAGAAAAAGTTCGGCACGGCCGAGGAAATCGAGCGCGATCTCACAGCCTCGCTCATTCCTGGAGTAGTGCTCGTGCCCGCGATGATTATTGCGATTGGACGCGCGCAGGAGCAGCACTGCACGTATATCTATACTGGCTGAGACCCGAAGACACGGAGACCCGAGTGCATACACCGCAGATTAGGAGACGGTTTTGGTCTTCTTGCGCAGGAAGTCCATGAGAATGAACTGGCCCAGTGTCATGGTGTTGGTGAAGTAGGCCTTGCCCTTTGCGATGGCGGAGACGTGCTTGACGAACTCGACCAGCGCGCGATCACGTGCCAGCATGAAGGTGTTGATGACTATGCCGGAGCGCCGGCAGTCAGCTACCTCACGCAGTGTCTCCGCCACTACGTTCATGTCCAGCCCCATCGAGTTCTTGTAGATCTGTCCGTTCGGGAGTGTCAACGCGCTGGGCTTTCCATCGGTGATCATCACGATCTGACGCATATCCTTCTTCTGCGATAGAAGAATGCGGCGCGCGAGCTTGAGTCCTTCCGCGGTATTCGTGTGATATGGACCAACCTGTGCGCGCGCCAACGCAGAGATGGGGATCTCTTCGGCAGAGTCGTGGAACAGGACAATGCGAATGCTATCGCCGGGAAATTGTGTGCGAATTAGGTGTGTGAGTGCGAGCGCGACTTTTTTCGCGGGCGTGAATCGATCCTCGCCGTACAGAATCATAGAGTGCGACGTATCGAGCATCAGCACAGTCGCGCAGGACGAGCGATACTCGGCCTGATGCACCATCAGATCCCCGTAATCGAGATCCATGGGCACGGTGAGGGAGCCCGTTCGCGCCATCGAGCGCTTGAGCGTCTCGTTCACGTCCAGGTTCAACACGTCGCCGAATTCGTACGGCTTGCTCCACCCGTCGGATTCGATTCCAGTGGCGAGATATGGGGTGTCGTGGCTTCCAAAGCTGGACTTGCCGAGCGAGCTCATGATGTGGCGCAGCGCCTTGTAGCCGAGAAAGTCCACCCCCTTGTCGGTGAGATTGAACTGCACCGACTTGGAGGCCGCGTGAGACAGGCTGCCCTTGCCCTCTACGGCCTGGTGGCCGGCAGGCATCTGCGGCGGGGCTTCGAGGTTGAGGTAGCCCTCTTTTGTGAGACGCTCTACCAGCTCGTCGAGGAATTTGGCGAGTTTTTCCTGAGCGTCTTCGTCGCCGTTGCCGCGCAGAGCGTCGAGCATCTCCGGCGTGAACTGGCCACTCTCGATCATGGCGTTGAGGATCGCATCGCGCAGAGCGTCTACCGAGCGGTCAGCGTCGTCCCCGGTCATTCCCCAGTAGGGATGAAAGTTCTCGCCGCCGGCGAAGCCGGACTGGAGTAGGAAGTCGGCCATTTTATCCAGGAGCGACTGAAGATCGACCGCGTCGGCCATCTCCGGACTGAACTTGGAGTACGTATGGAACCGCATACCCGAATAATACACCCGGCACGCAATACATTTCCCGCGTGCCCACGCTAGCTCGCACCAATCCGTTCCGCCCGCTCGTACACCGGAATTTCAGGATCTTCTGGAGCGGGCAGACGTTGTCGCTCATCGGCACGTGGATGCAGGCAGTGGGCGAAGGCTGGCTGGCGCTGCAACTGTCCAATAGCGCGCTGATCGTCGGCGTGGTCGCGGGCGCGTCCGCGCTTCCAGTTCTACTATTTTCGCTGTATGGTGGCGTGGTCGCGGACCGCAACGACAAGCTCAAGCTGGTTCGGATCGCGCAGTCGCTGCTGCTGGTCCAGGCGTCCGTACTATGGTGGTTCACCGCGACGGATCGCCTCACGATTCACTGGCTGATTCTCCTGGCCACGGTGAACGGGCTCATCAGCGCCTTCGAAATTCCGGCGCGACAGAGCTTCATTGTTGAGTTGGTGGGTCGCGAGGACCTTGTAGATGCGATCGCGTTGAACTCCGCTGGCTTCAACCTCGCGAGAGTCATTGGCCCGTCCCTCGCGGCTATAGTCATCGGGACACTCGGCCCCAAGTGGTGTTTCGCACTCAATTCGATGAGTTATCTGGCTGTCCTGGCCGGATTGTTTATGATTCGCGTACCGCCGTGGCAGCGGGTGGAGACGGGCGCCTCTCCGATGGAGGGGTTGCTCGAAGGGTTCCGGTTCATGCGAGACACGCCGCTAGTCAACGTGCTCGTTCGCGTGGTCGGCGTGACGGCAATTTTCGGAATATCGTTTCTCGCGATGATGCCGGTTGTTGCGAGGAATGTGCTGCACTCTGGCGCGGGTGGATATGGAATACTTCTGACGTGCGTTGGCATCGGCGCGCTTGTCGGTGCATTGTCGCTCGCGGGTTTGGGGCAGCGTATCGCCAGAGGGCAATTGTTCATCTGGTCCACCTACGGATTTGCCGGTGGTCTGGTAGTCTTCTCGCTGATGCACAGGCTTCTTCCGGCTGCGATCATGCTGGTCTTCGTGGGATTCGGAATGATCCTGACCGGTGCTCTCGCGAATGGACTATTGCAGTCAATCGCGCCAGACGAGCTGCGGGGCCGGGTGGTTTCGGCGTACGTGTTCGTCGCAGTGGGACTCGTGCCGATCGGCTCATTCATTCTGGGCGCGCTCGCGCGAGTCGCCGGAGTGGATTGGGCAATCGGGGGCTGCGCTGTAGTCATGTTCGCGCACTCTGCGTGGGCGTTCGCCAGGAATCCGGCGTTGCGCATGGTTCGTTAGGAAGGGCGGTCTAAGTGCCGATCTGTAAGGGGACCATGCTATAGTTCGTGGTATAGTTACTGAGCGGATCAAACCATCAAAATTTCGCACAACCACACATCTTCAAATGCGCATCGCTATCGGCTCCGATCACGCGGGCTTCCGCTATAAGGAAATGTTCAAGGCACGTCTAACGCAACTGGGACATGAAGTGAAAGACTTCGGCACGGATTCAGAACAGCCGGTGGATTATCCGCTGTACTGTCGTCCGGTGGCGGAGGCGGTTGCGCGCGGAGACGCGGAGCGTGGAATTGTGCTTGGCGGATCTGGGAACGGGGAGGCGATGGTTGCGAATCGCGTGCGAGGCGTGCGGGCTGCGTTGTGCTGGAACGTGGAGTCCGCCGCGCTTGGGAGGCACCATAACAACGCGAACGTGTTGTCCGTTGGGGAGCGGATGGTGTCCGAGGAACTCGCTATTCAGATTCTAGAGACGTGGTTGAGCACGCCGTTCGATGGAGGCAGGCACCAGCGGCGTATTGATGAGATCGACGCGCCGCCTGTGGTGTGATCTATCGCTGGCTCATCTCGCCCTGAACAGATAGCTCAACTTCACGAAGAATCCATCGTTGAGCCGATTGTAGTTATTGAAGCGCAACCCTGTCGGCTCATCCAGCAGCGCGCCATAGCCCAGGAAAAACACAGTCCCGGGCATTGGTTGGTAGGAGAATAACCCCTGCAGGTGTACGCGCTTCGCGTCGGTAGCAGTTGCGGGTGTGTACGTGCCATCCGCCGGGTTGTAGAACAGAATCGGTGCGCCGCCGTTGCGATCGTCACGCAGCGTCGCCTGGCTCTGTGCATCGTATTCGGTAACCAGCCGAGCGAATACTGCGCGCGATAGCTGGTACTCCACCTTCACGCGCGGGATCTGGCGTTGGGCGACCGTTGTTCCGTCGGTTCGCCGGTCGTAACTCTGTAACGCGTACGTCCCATCAACACGAAGCTGGGTCGTTGGCCGCCATGATATCTCCGCGTTCACGAAATAGATCGCTGCTTGTTCCCACTCGTAGAAATTCTCATCCTGTCCGAAAACGATCGATGCGTTCGCCGAGAGGTGCGCGCCTTGTGGTGTGGCGAAGCTGAGCATGTAGTCGTGATTCGGAATACGCTTGCGCCCCACGAATTGCAACGTATCCAGCGCATTCGCTGCGCCAGATATTACTACGCGATAGTTGGTGAAAATCGATGGATCATACCCAAACACCTCGGTGTAGAGACTTGCCCCGAGTTGCCACCCGCCGCGCAACGTGGCGGAGAAATCAAAGTGGAGTTTTTTGTTAAGCGCGTCGTCGCCGTGCAGGAATCCTCGATACTTCCACTCGTTGATCAGTCCCAGCACGCCGGTGAAGTTCTCGACTATCGCACCAGGCTGGCCAAGCAGTGAAAGGCGATGCGATAGATTGATGGCAGCGATGTTGCTGATGTTGATGAATCCGCTCTGAGTTTGAAAATCAGGGTCGATCGCTCGAATCGAGTAATTCAACCCAAATGTTCGTCCGTTGCGGTCGAGCGCGAGCCGCCATAGTGGACCTGCGAGGTTCTTACCACCCAGTGCGGTTTCGCTGCCTGCCGCCTGTGCACTGACGGTATATATACTGCCGAGAACAATCCTCGTGTCCGCTCCGGCAACGCGGTTGTAATTACGGCCGTCCTCGCGATCAGTGTAGAGGAAGCCGACGCGGGAGTCACTTCCCAGATTACGTTGCACGCGCGCAATCGCAAACGCTGGATGATTGGTTCCACTCAGTGACGTACTCGGGTCATCGAAGGCGCTGAGGAACGCCACATCCATTCCGGCGACGGTCCCAGTGAGCTTGCCCGCTGCCGTTGGCTGCACGATTCGGCGCGTGTAGATGAGATTGCTCGGTACTGCGAACTGCTCGATCCCATCAAGAAAGAACGGACGTCGTTCGGCAAAAAACAGGGCTTGTCGTGGATCATACGACAACTGATCTGCATCTGCTTCCACCTGCGAGAAATCCGGCTTGGCGGTTGCATTTAGCGTGAGATTGTTGGTGACTCCCCAGCGCAGATTCCCACCAATATTGGTATGGTCGAGCCTGTAGCCGTACGCTGGGCCACGCTGCGCGCCACTCGCGGTTTGAGTGATCTCCGGGTTGAAGTCGAGTACGATGCCGCGGTGCAGATCTGTGAGACCAACGAGCGCGCCTGACTGCCCCAGAAAGGATGCCGCGGCGCGACTGGCCGGCGCCCATGAGTCGTCGTACCCGGAATGCTTCACGTGTCGAGTTACATTGAATCCCCAATCCTGCGTCGTAGCTGCCTGATACCGGATGCTCTTGAACGGAATACGAATTTCGACATCGTACCCGTATGGCGTTACGAGACCCTTGGACTGCCAGACAAAGTCGGCACTGAGATCTGGTAGTGTGCGCCCGGTCGATGCATTGCTGGTGTTGCCGAGACCAGCAGTGTTGTTCGCCGCTCCGCTTTCCACCAACGTGCCGTCAGCCTGAACGCCGAGCGGGTTCACCTGGAAGACGAAAGCCTGGCGGCCATCGTTGAAAGTGCTCAACAAAAACTCTATGCGATCTTCGGCGTCTATGTGATCGCGGTCCGCGAGATTTGGGTGCACTGCTCCATGAGATTCATATGCGCGCACACCGAAGTAGATAGCCGTCGGTGAATACCACACCAGAACTTCTGTCGAATCTGCCGCTGGTACGCCGTCCGACGGCGCGAACTGCGAAAACCCTGTAAGCCGCGCAGCCTGCTGCCATTGCGGCTCATCCAGCTTGCCGTCGATCGTCACGTCGCCGTCCAGCCGCGGTGGCGCGACGCGAAGCTGGTGCTCGCGTCCACTGTATGTGATTGCCGGCACGGGTGGTTTGGCAGGAATCGGTGTGGCAAATAAAGCCATGAACGCGGTAGCGAGAATCATCTAATCGCCCAATCCAAAGTTTGTGCTGCGTGCTGTGATCGTAAGCGGCCGGATGCGGCTCATCAGGTCTCGGGGATCAGAAAGGCGCAGCCCTGAACTTAGTACCGAATCGAGACGCTACAGATGGCCGAAGATTCCCTGCTACTCGCTGGCCCAGGATCTCGCTACTGGCTCTCCCAGAGCCGATTCAGGGCAATCGGGCCTTGCTTGTTTTCGGTGTTTATTCGGTATATTCTAATCTCTCTCTGTGCATTTTGGTAAACATTCGTAGTCAAGGCCATGGCCACCGTATCCGCTCTACGCGATCTACGTGAGTTGCTCGATCTCAAGTTTCCGGACGCCGCGCCGCTCCAGCGGCTTGGGACCGAGGTTGTAGCAACGGGGATAGGGGGACTGGACGGCATTTTTCCAAGCGGCGGATTTCCCCGTGGGAGACTGTCGATCTGGGCGCCTGGAGGAGGAGCCACGGCCGTCCTGCGCTCGGCGTGCCGATCAGCAGTCGCCGGTGGTGAGCGGGCGGTATGGATCGATGGTGGCGGTACCATGGCCGGCGCTTTCTGGGATGCGGGCCCGATTCTGGTTCGTCCCAGGAGCCGGCTTCACGCGCTTCGTGCCGCGGAAGCGTTGCTGCGCTCCGGTGGCTTCGCCGTGGTGGTGCTGGCTGGCGCTGACCCACAGGGAACGGAGAATGTGCGGCTCTCTCGTGCGGCGCACGACGGCGGTGGTGCGTGCAT
The DNA here is from genome assembly GCA_041691775.1 of Gemmatimonadota bacterium. Lineage (GTDB taxonomy): Bacteria > Gemmatimonadota > Gemmatimonadetes > Gemmatimonadales > Gemmatimonadaceae > Fen-1247. The sequence goes on along the minus strand of JBEPUB010000003.1, from coordinate 94,950 downwards.
CGCACTCACGGCAAGCGCTACCACGTCTGCTCTGCGCGCATCGTCGTCGATTCGTCCACATGGTTATGTGTGGCGCCGAGATCCGCATGGCGATGCTGCTGCGATAGATACCGCAACGCTCGAGGTGCGCGTTTCATCCCTCGGCTGGAATCGGCGCGCGCGCGTCGTGCTTCCGGTGTGTAGAGATGAGTCGCGGTTGGCGCTCTCGATTGATCTGCCGGATCGGCGCGGGACGCGCTGAACTAGCCGATGACTAAAAGCCAGTCATTCCCACGAAAGCGGGAAATCCATGGAGGCAACGGGGCCCGCTTGCGAGATTCCCCCTTGCGAGATTCCCGCTTGCGCGGGAATGACGGGAGTCGGAACGGTTATTTGTTGGCGTCCAGCACCGCGAGTGCGCGCGTGGCTCCCGCGTATCGCAGGATGCGCTTATCGCGCGTGACGAGCCGCGCGCCCGTGTCACGCGCTGTAGCCATCAAAATGCGGTCGGCAGGATCAGCGTGCGGGTTACCAGGAAGACGGGTGCTTCCAACAGCTATGCGCGGCGTCAATCCGATGATCTGTACCCCCGGGATGTTTGCAGCCTTCTCGATCCATTGCAGTGGCTCCGCGGAGAGGGCTATCCGGTTCCGCTCGGCGAGCATCGCGACTTCCCACATGGAGATGGCTGAGATGAGCACGAGATTATGCTGGCTTGCCGCATCGATGATCTTCAGCATCCTCGATGACAGCTCATTCTCTCGCTGTTCCGCCGCCCATATCCATATGTGGGTGTCGAGCAGGAGCGGCAAGTCGAGCGCGTTACTTGTCGGCATCCCATTCCACGTCTATGGGCGAGATCAGGTCGCCATACCAGAGCACGGTGCCGCGCATGGAGCCTACCAGGCCAGGGCGCTCCTCTTCAAACGGAATGAGCTTAGCGACGGGAATGCCGTGCTTGGTGATGACGATCGGGTCGTGCCTGTCATGCACGGTGTCCATGAGCTCCAGGCATCGTGCTTTGAATTCGCTGGCCGATATCCACGTCTCGTGTGGTGCGGCCTTATATGGATGCGCCGCGGTCTCCGATACGCGTTGGCTCTTAATAGCCGGTCTTGTGGTTGTCTTTGTCTTCTTCGCTGGCATGGTCACCTCAGTATGTCCATGGTCATAATATTATGACCATATAGGGAATCAGGCAATGTCTTTTCTCTGCCTTCACAATCTCGCGTGGCTCGCTTCACCACCCGCGACACTTCACGCGCCGCTGCTCACGATCGTGCCACGCGTTGCGTCTCATGGCGATCTGGTCTGGGCGGACCTGCGCGGACTGCCTGTGCGTGATACGACTGAACGAGTGCGCAACGCTTTTACTGCGCACAATGCGCTGTCGAGCAGCGTCAAGTGCGGCGTTGCATCGAGCGCGATTGCAGCGGAGGTAGCGGCTCGCCATTCTCCACAGTCAGTGACGTACGTACGTGACGGGTACGACCGCGATTTTCTGGCTCCGTTCCCGGTTTCGGTCCTCGGTCCGGAGCGCGCGATCGCCAATCTGCTCGACGGCACTGGTGTTGAGGTGTGCCGAGATCTGGCGCGTCTGTCACAGGAAGAAGTCGAAGTACGGTTCGGCTCTGAAGGAGTAAAACTCTGGCGTTTTGCGCGCGCCGACGACAGGCGCCGCATCTTTGGATCAATGCCGCGCGGGTTGCCCGTGGCGTCGCTCGAGTGGAACGATTATGCGATACGCCGCGCGGAGCGCCTGGTATTCGTAATCAACGCGTTGTTTGGTAACGTGTGCGAGGTTCTCAAGGCACGCGGAGAAGGGGCTTTGGCGGTGACGATCCGTTTCGCGCTCGCGGATCGCACCACCCTCGATCATCCCATACGCGCTGCACGCGCGACTGCCGGCCAGGCTGCATGGATGCGACTGGTGCGATTGGAGATCGAGCGCGTCGTATTTCCCGATGCGGTGACAGGCATAACACTACGTGTAGACTCTATATCAGGAACTGGCGGACGGCAGGGTGACATTTTCGATCGTGGCTTTGGAAGTGAGTCCGCCGCAGAAGAAGCGCTCGGTCAGCTCATGGACGATCAGGGATCCATAGCTGTTGAGCCGGAGAACAGTGCGCACCCACTGCTGGACCGTCGCACTGCGTGGACATCGGTGTCGGCGACGCGCGTCATGGAGCGAGCGCACATCTACGCGGCATCGTTATCTCGCAGTGGAGAACCGGCTCTGACATTGCAGCTTCTGCCGGAGCCGCGACGCATATCGGTCGCAACATTCAGGCGGCGCGGCGATGATATCCCACGAGCGTATAGTGATGCCCGGGTCAGATATGACATAGTCGAAGCAGCCGGACCGGATCGTGTATCAGGCGGTCGGTGGGACGACATCTACGCGCGGGAATACTTTCGCTGCGTTGTCGAGGATGGTGGTCTGGTCTGGTTGTATCGTGATGCGCGCAGTGGAGTGTGGTATCTGCACGGCTGGTGGGATTGATGTCGTACGTAGAGCTGCGCGCGCACACCGCATTTTCTTTTGGTGACGGAGCCGTGTCGCCGGAAGCACTGGTCGCGCGCGCGGCCGATCTCGGATACAAAGCAATAGGCATCACGGATACCGCGGACCTGGGCGGCGTTGTGCGCGCCAAGATCGAGGCCGACAAACTTGAGATCAAGCTTATAGTTGGCACCGAGTTGCGCGTTGACGGGAAGCCGATGGCGCTCATTGCTCGCGACATTCAGGGCTGCCGTAACCTCGCTGCTCTCATCACGCGTGCACGAGTTGGGGCGTTGAGTAGCTGGTCGCCCACCAATCGACAACGCAAGCGTGGAATGCCGAGCGTGCCATGGTCATGCGTGGCGGATCATGCGGAAGGATTGCATCTACTGACTGGCCCCGCGTCCGGTACGATCGCACAACTCATGCGCAACGGGGAGAGTGATGCCGCCGAACGCACGCTGCATGAGTGGCGCGAAGTATTTTGCGGGAGGGTCGCGGTTGAGGTGCAGCGTCATCGTGGATGCGGCGACGAGAGTGCGCTCGCCGCCGCGCTGGTGGATCTGGCGAAGAGCGCGGAAACTCCTTGGCTAGTCTGCAACGACCCGCGCTATCTGGACGACGATAGCAGGCTGATACACGACATGCTCACCGCGTTGCGTGCAGGCCTCGATCTCGATCGTGCTACCGAGCGCGGCCTGCTGCATCCGAACGGTGAATGGCGCCTGCGATCACCTGGGGAGACGGTCGAGATGTGGGCCGGCTTGGAAGATGGCATTGAGGAGAGTGCGCGGATTGCCTCGGAATGCGATTTCTCGGTGCGATGGCTGCGGCCGCCTCTGCCCGCGTTTTCGTTCCATGATAGCACGGATCCAGATGAATATCTCCGCGCACAGGTGTATGAAGGCGCGCACACGCGCTGGGGCTCTGGGCTGAGCGACAAGCAGCGTTCTCAGTTGGAGCACGAGCTGGTAGTTATTCGCAGGCTCGGCTTCGCGGGATTTTTTCTCGTGATGTGGGATGCCGTGCGTTTTGCGCGCAGCAGGAACATCCTCTGCCAGGGTCGCGGAAGCGCGGCGAGCTCCGCAGTTGCGTACTGTCTTGGCGTGACGGCGGTGGATCCGATTCTGAACGGCCTTCTGTTCGAACGATTCCTGTCCGAGGCGCGGATTCCGGGCCCCAGCGGCGAGTACACCGAAGCGCCCGACATAGATCTCGACATAGAGCACGACCGGCGGGAAGAAGTACTCGACTATGTGTACGGCGAATACAGTCGCGAGCATTCCGCTATCACTTGCACGGTTCAGACGTATCGCGCACCGAACGCGATCCTCGATGCAATGCGAGCGCTGGGCTATCCCGCCGAGCTTGGATTCGAGCTGTCCAAGCGGCTGCATCGGTATGATCCCGAGGCAGGAGTGGAGCAGGTGCAGAGCACGCTCGCCAAGCAGTTCGGCGTTGACCTGACCAGTCCGCGAGGTCGCGCGATACTTGACGCAATGCGTGCATTCGAAGGACTGCCGCGCATGCGCTCGACGCACGTTGGTGGCTTCGTTCTTTCGAAGGAGCCGCTCGGCAATTACCTGCCGATCGAGCATACCACTATGGGGCGCACGATAATCCAGTTCGACAAGGACGACCTGGATTATATAGGCGTTCCGAAGTTCGATTTCCTGGGCTTGGGGGCATTAGCCTTGGTTCGGCGCGCGTTTAATTCGATCGAGGAGAGAAGCGGCGAGCGACTCGAGTTGTATAGCCTCCCGCAAGACGATACATCGACGTTCGACATGATCTCGCGCGGCGAGACGGTCGGCACTTTTCAGATAGAGAGCAGGGCGCAGATCGCTTCTATACTCAACACTCGCCCACAAGTCATGTACGACGTAGTCGTGCAGATATCGCTGATTCGCCCTGGCCCGATCCAGGGCGAATTCGTGCATCCATACACTCGCAGACGTCGGGGGCTGGAACCCCGGAGCTACGCGCACCCGCTTCTGGAACCCATTCTCTATCGGACGTATGGCATTCCCATCTTTCAGGAACAGGCGATGGCAATCTCGTCGTTGCTCGGAGGCTTTACGGCGCCTGAAGCCGATCGCTTGCGCAGGACAATGGGGAATATTCGCAAGAAGAAACGGCTCGAGGGGGTACTTGCGGAGTTGACGGAGCGCATGGTGAATCACCCCCTGCCAGAGCCGCATCCGCCAGTGTCGCGTGAAGTCGCGGAACGGATTAGCGGTGACCTGCTGACATTCGCCAATTACGGATTTCCGGAATCGCACGCATGGAGCTTTGCGCTCATCGCGTACGCGACCGCGTACCTCAAGTGTCACTATCCAGCCGATTTCTATCTCGGCCTGTTGAATGCGCAACCTATGGGATTCTATCCGAACTCAACAATCATTCACGAGGCGCGCAGGTACGGCGTGGAAGTGAGGCCGCCGTGCTTGCGCGATGGTGCGAGGTTGTGCACTACTGAAAACACGGCAACCCCCGAACAGACAGCACTGCGTATCGGATGGCGACACATTCGAGGCGTGGGTGATCGCACCCTGGACCGGCTGTGTGCGGCTCAGAGCTGCTCACCATTCACTTCCATCGCTGACGTGGTAACTCGTGTGGCGCTGACGCGTGCCGAAGCACTCCAATTCGCGCGCGCGGCCGCCTTCGGTGCATGGGAACCGGATCGTAGGCGCGCTGGCTGGGAAGCGCTGCGCGCAGTTGGCGATAATCTTCCACTGGCGCCGGCGCATCAGCATTCGTACGAACCGCGAGAGCTGGACGAGCGAGAGCTGATATTCCTGGATTACGCAGCCACAGGGATATGCATAACAGGTCATCCAATGGAGCATCTGCGCGAGCGCCTGAATGGAGCTGGCGTCATCGGTAGTTGCGATCTACAGAATCTGCGCGATGGGCAGCGCGTTTTGGTGGCCGGTCTCGTTACCGTGCGCCAGAGGCCGGAGAGCGCAAAGGGCACTCTCTTCATACTGCTCGAAGATGAATGGGGATTCATCAACGTGATAGTTTCGCGCACACTGGTGGAGCGTTACCGTGACATCGTGAAGTTTGCGCCGTTTCTGGTGGTGGAAGGAAAGTTCGAGCGGGATGGCGGAGTGACGAATATCGTGGGACGCAAGTTCAAGGAATTGAATGGGGGTCAGTTAGTGCACGGATCTCACGATTTCCGATGAGACAATGTCGGGCTCGTCGAGTGTCGGGTTCGTCGGGATGTCGGGTTCGTCGGACGTCGGGTTCGTCGGACGTCGTCATCCCGCCGAAGGCTGGGAACCATGGACGACGCGTTAGACGTGAAACCCGCGTTCGCAGGTGTTGCTGAGATCCGGGAGTGATGAGAGTTCAGGCCGTTAATCCAGTTGCAGTAACAGCGCGAGTCAGTTGTCACTGCACTCAGCTCAGCCTTTCCCATCGGCCGAATACTCCTGCGAACTTGTACTCAGCCATTCAATCATCGTCCATGGTTCCCAGCCTTCGGCGGGATGACGACATCCGACATGCTCGACGTTACTCGGTTCCCTGTCCTTAGCGTCATGACGGTCCCAACTTGACGCTCGCATTGAAATCGTCCACACTTCACTCATGCAAGACACTCCCCAACTCCCCAACTTCGCCAGCGACAACTGGGCCCCCGCACATCCCGACGTCATGGACGCGGTCGTGCGCGTCAACAACGGTCCCGCTCCATCATATGGTGGTGATCCGTATACGCAACAAGCCGAGGCTCTGATAAGAGAGCACTTTGGCTCGACGGCGCAACCGTATTTCGTGTTCACGGGGACTGGTGCGAACGTGCTGTCGCTGGAAAGCTGCGTGCGGGCGTACGAGGCGGTACTGTGCAGCGACACCGCTCACATATACACGAGCGAATGGGGCGCGCCCGAGCGAATGACCGGATCCAAGATCATCGCCATCCACGCACCAGATGGTAAGATAACCGCCGATCAGGTAGCCGAAAACATTCCGATTCAGGATGGCCACGCCCGCGCTCGCCCCGGAGTCGTATCGCTGACGCAAGCCACGGAATACGGCACCGTGTACACCCCCGATGAAGTGCGTACGATAGCTCGAATAGCTCGCGAGCGTGGCCTGTATGTGCACATGGACGGTGCGCGACTCGCGAACGCTGCCGCATCACTCGGCGTCTCGTTGCGTGGGGCCTCGACTGATTGCGGTGTGGATGTGTTATCGTTCGGAGGAACTAAGAATGGAGCGTTCTGCGCCGAAGTCATTGTGTTCATGAACGATCATCTGGCTCGCGATTTTGCGCTCCGGCGCAAGCAGGCGATGCAACTCGCATCCAAGCTGCGGTTCATGTCGGTGCAGTTCACCGCGCTACTCAGCAACGATCTCTGGCTACGCAACGCGCGTCATGCGAACGCGATGGCCAAGCGACTCCGCGACGGACTCGCAGCGATTCCTGGAATCACAATTACTCAAAAGGTGGAAGCGAACGAAGTGTTCGCCACGGTACCCGAGCAGGCCATAAGGCAGCTGAACGAAGTCGCCTCGCTCCACGTATGGAACGAAACCGCTTCGGAGCTGAGGCTGGTGTGCTCCTTCCAGACGAGCGAGGACGAAGTCGATGGCTTCGTCGAGCGAGCCCGGAAGATCGTGGGTGCGTAGGTGGTGCGTAGGTGGTGCGTAGGCGAGCATGCAAGCGCGCCCGCAACCAGCCCGCAACCAGCCCGCAACCAGCGCGCTTGAATGTTGGGCTCCGGCGCGGTACAATTGCGCGCGCCACCTTAAGGAGCAATAGTGACAGAATCTTCCAGCCGTTACCTATGCGCCGCCGCGCGTTACCTACGCCCGGCCGCCCATCTAGCCTGCGGCGTAGCCGCATGTTTGGCCGTGCGGGCTACCGCCCAGGCCCCGCAGCGCATTGACAGCGTCTATAGCGCCCAGATTCGTGCGCTGACACCGGTGGATCCGCGCTGGAAGTTCAGCACCGAGCTGGTTGACCACCTGCCGTACTCGGCTACTGTCCCGACTCCGCTCAAGGTCCTCGGCTACGTTCCGGGCACACTTGGCCGGCTGTCGCGCACCGCCGATCTCAACAAGTACTTTCGCGCACTGGCTGCTGCCTCGCCGCGGGTGAAGGTCTTCTCGGGCGGGATGAGCGATGAAGGACGCGAGATGCTAGTCGTCGCGATCGCCGATGAGGCAACGATCGGAAAGCTGGACGACTATCGCAACAAGATGTCGCGACTGGCCGATCCGCGCGGGCTGGACTCGGCTACGCGCGCACAGCTCGTGCACCAGGCAAAACCGATTTACTGGCTCACCGGCACCATCCATGCACCGGAAACCGGAAGTCCGGAGATGCTGATGGAGTTGGCGTACCGCCTTGCGGTTGACGAGGGTGACTACGTGAAGGACATTCGCGCCAATGTCATCACCCTCATCACTCCGGCAACTGAAGTAGACGGGCGCGACCGAGTCGTTGACACGTACGGAGAATCACAACGCCTCGGCCTTGGGCCGCAGGGCGTGCCGCTCCTGTATTGGGGCAAGTACATTGCGCACGATAACAATCGCGATGCGATAGTGCTGTCACAGAAATTGACGCAGAACGTGATGGCGACATTCCTTCACTGGAAGCCAACCGTAGTTCACGATCTGCACGAATCCGTTCCGTTCCTCTACACCAGCACCGGAACGGGGCCGTACAACGACGAATACGATCCGATAGTCATTGATGAATGGCACACGCTCGCGTACCAGGAAATCACCGAGCTCACGCGTCGCGGGTTACCTGGTGTCTGGACGCACGGCTTCTACGACGGCTGGGCGCCGAATTACACGGTATTGTCAATCGGCAATCTTCACAACTCGATCGGCCGTTTCTACGAGACATATACGTCTTCCGGTGCTGGGTGTACCACGGTGAACTTGCCTGCCGCTGATACCACACGTCGGTGGGATCGTCCCAATCCACCAGTGAACGGGATTAAGTGGTGCATTCGCTCCAACATTAACTACCAGCAATCTGGTGTTCTGATCGCGCTCAAATATGTCGCGGACAATCGCGACGTATTTCTCAACAACTTCGTTACAAAGTCCGAACGCATGATTGCACGCGGACGGAATGGTGCGCCATATGCTTTCGTGATACCACGCTCACAGCGTCATTCGGCTGAAGCTGCCGATCTGGTGAATCTGTTCCGCGCGCACGGTGCCGAGGTGCAGGAAGCAACGGCAGACTTCACGGTGACCGCGGATTCAGCCGCGCGCCGCGATACCACCGCACGAGATGCCGGAGCGCGCGGAACATCGGCCAGGTCACGCACGCGAGCTGTAACCGTACCGGTGCACGCGGGCGATTGGATTGTGCGACTGGATCAGCCGTATGCAGCGCCGGTACGCACGTTACTCGCGATTCAAAAGTACAGCGCCGACGATCCACCACCGTACGACGACACCGGCTGGACACTTGATCTGTTGCGTGGCGTGGAGACAATCAAGGTCGCGGATTCCGCGGTGTTCACACGCCCAATGCGGTTGATGACCAGCGATGCAACAATCGCGGGAACGACGTCCGGAAATGGCCCGTCGCTAATCGTGCCGCACACGGGCGACTGGCGATCCGCAATGCTGCCGTGGAAGGTCGGCGCTGCGAAGGTTTTGGTGGCCGATTCTGCGTTCACGGCTGACGGAACCAATTATCCAGCCGGCACGTTCTTCATCCAGAAGGACGATGCGAAGGTGCGTGATGCTCTGCATGCGCTGGGAGTCAATGCGGTGGCGACGACAGCGGCACCGCCTGCGAAACAGCACGCCATTGCGTTGCCCCGGATCGCGCTAATGCATACTTGGATCGAGACCCAGAACGAGGGTTGGGTTCGCTTTGCGTTTGAGAAGATGGGCGTGCCGTTTACGTACATCTCGACCCAGACCCTCAAGAAACCCAATGCACTCGATCACTTTGACGTGATCGTGTTCCCGCATGTGAATGGCCCAACCACCACGGTGATCAACGGCCGTCCGATGATTGGACCGGCGATCCCATGGAAGACGACTCCGCTCACACCGAACATCGGCAAGCTGGACGAGACCGACGACATACGCCCAGGCATGGGATTGGACGGTGCCGCTGCGCTGCGCCGATTTGTCGAGCGCGGCGGACTTCTGATTACGGAAGGCAACTCGACGCGGCTGCCGATCGACATTGGATTCACGACGACCGCTTCGATCGCTTCGACGCCGAAGCTCAGTGCTCGCGGTGGCATCTATCGCGCTACCATCGCGGACCGCACGAGTCCAATCGTGTACGGATACGAGGCCAACACGCTGCCGGTGTACTTCAGCCAGTCACCGGTGCTCGCGGTGGCCAAGCGCGACACGCTGGAACGGAACGAGGGGATCGATCCGGCGATCATTGCCATGCGCGAGCGAATGCGCGCACGTGCCGTAGTGTCTTTCGTGCGGAACGCCAGCGACCTGCTTGTCTCCGGGCTCCTGGTGAACGGCGACGAACTGGCGGGCAAGGCTGCTGTCGTGGACGCGCCACTTGGCGAGGGGCACGTCGTGATGTTCGGAATCCGTCCATTGTGGCGATGGGAGACTCAGGGGACATTCGCGATGCCACTCAATGCCATGGCAAACTGGAATCACCTCACGCCCAGGTGATTCCAGCTCGGCGGGTATAATTTCAAGTATGTCGCGTCCATACATACTCGCCGAGACACCGTGGAAGACTGTCGCCTCCACGGATTACACCGTGGCAGTGCTGCCGTGGGGAGCGACCGAGGCGCATAACTACCATCTGCCGTACGGCACCGATGTGATGGAGTGCGACGCCGTCGCTGCCGAGGCGGCGCGACGAGCCTGGGATTCCGGCGCGCGCGTGATAGTGTTGCCGACTGTACCCTTTGGTGTGAATACCGGGCAGTTGGATATCGAGTTCTGCCTCAACATGAATCCGAGCACTCAGGCCGCACTGCTCGGTGACCTGGTGCGGGCGTTGGAGGGGCAGGGAATTCGCAAGCTCGTCCTGCTGAACGGGCATGGCGGGAACGACTTCCGGCAGATGATCCGGGAGCTGCAGCCGGCCACGAGCGTATTTCTCTGCGCGCTCAACTGGTACACGTGCGTTGATCCCGGGCCGTACTTCGACGAGCCCGGCGACCATGCGGGGGAACTCGAGACCAGCGTGATGCAGCACATTGCGCCAGAACTGGTGTTGCCGTTGTCGGAGGCGGGTGACGGCAGCCAGCGGCAGCCAAAGATCCGTGCCCTGCGCGAGCGTTGGGTATGGGCCCCGCGACCGTGGACCCGGGTGTCGAAAGACACCGGAACCGGCAATCCCGCTCAAGCCACTCCTGAGCGCGGTGCGCGGTTTTTCGATGCGGTGGCCGCCAGAATCTCTGGGTTCCTCGTCGAGCTTGCTGCCGCCGATCTGTCTACGCTCTACGAGTAAGCAGGCTCAGCCGCGCTCGAAGTACACTTCCGCCGCGCGCACGACCGCATCTGCGGCACCATCAATTCCGAGCGCATCGGTGTTGACGCAAAGATGATAGTTCTCGATTCCGCGCCAGTCGCGGCCCCAGTTGGCCCTCACCCACGCTGCGCGCTCCTGGTTGACCTGTAGCACGCGCTTCTCGGCGTGGGCATGGTCTAGGTTGTCTCGCTGCATACAACCGCGCGTGAGTGCCTCCAGAGGCGCGTAGCAGAAGACACCGAACACGTCGGTGCGCGAGCATAGCATCATCTGGGCGCCGCGGCCAACGATCACCACCGACGCGTGACTCGCAGCCTCCTCGATCACGGCGCGGGTCACGTCGAGCAAGCGTTGCTCCGTAGGTGGGAACTGGGCCAGGGCAAGCGGGGACATCATCTCCTGAGTGCTCATTGCCATCGCTGTCGCGACTCGCTCAGCAAGCGAGGGCCGACGTTCCTCTCGCGCCGCGACTTCCGACGTGCTCAACCCCGTGCGCCGGGCGACTTCGTCGATGAAGTTGTTGTCCAAGAGTGACCACCCCAATGCCTCCGCGATGAGCGCGGCCACCTTCGAACCACCCGAGCAATAGGTGCGCGAGATAGTGATGATCGACATTGCAGGATCCTCGCTAGGCTGAAAGTCCGCCGAAATAATCCTCACCTGGCCGCCGGCGCTTCTCGCTGACGGCGCGGGCGTACCTGCCCTCGTCCGAGCGCGAGATCTTGCGTCTTGCGACCAGCGCTTCGAGCAACAGCTCACACGCCGCGGCAAGCAGCGGAACGTCGGAGCGCGAGGCCAGCCCTACATGCTCGACCGTGTCGATGAGCGTTGGCACCCCCTCGAACCCCAGCACGACCGACTTGGCTGAGACGTCGTCTGAAACCTGCAACGCGCCTCCCGCGTCGAACCACATCACTATTTCATCCGTGTCCACGAGCCCCGCGCGCTCGCGGAAAGTCGCATCCGCGGCGCGCCGGATCAACTCGCGCGCGATGGCTGAGCCACCCACGATCTCGCCCTCGTATTCTAGCTCGATCTTGCCTGTAATGGCCGGAAGCGCAGAGTATACGTCCGCCATCCGCGGCACAACTTCCGTCTCGCCTGTCTCTATCGAGCGACGCTCGGCGTTCGATATGACGTTTTCGAGCACCGAGATCGGCATGCGCTGCGAAACCCCGGAACGGCGGTCGATGCGCTTATCGGTGCGTGCCTCGAACGCGATGCGCTCCACGAGTTCTTCCATGAAGTCCGGCACGCGCACTCCCATGGCACCGCGATCGGCCCACGCCTCCTGGCGTGTAATTGCCATTCCGATCTCGACTGTCTCGGGATAATGCGTAACGATCTCACTGCCAATCCGATCCTTGAGCGGAGTGATAATCTTGCCACGTGCCGTATAGTCTTCCGGATTCGCCGAAAAAACCAGAAGAAGATCCAGCGGGAGCCGCACAGGATAGCCTTTAATCTGAACGTCGCCTTCCTGCATGATGTTGAAGAGGCCCACCTGCACCTTACCGGAAAGATCGGGAAGCTCGTTCAGCGCGAAAATCCCGCGGTTGGCGCGCGGCAGCATCCCATAATGGATGGTTAGCTCGTCGGAAAGCAGATGGCCTCCGCGTGCCGCCTTTATGGGGTCCACATCGCCAATTATGTCGGCGATAGTCACGTCCGGTGTCGCCAGCTTTTCGACATAGCGGCTGTCGCGAGTCGCCCACGCGATCGGGGTGTCATCGCCGGCCTCGGCGATCAGTTGGCGGGCGTACTTGGATATTGGGTGGAATGGGTCGTCATTCACCTCGCTTCCGGCCACAATCGGCACTACCTCATCCAGCAAAGTCGTTAGCGCTCTCAAGATTCGTGACTTGGCTTGCCCGCGAAGCCCGAGAAGAATGAAGTTGTGCCGGCTCAGTACGGCGTTGGCGATCTGAGGCATCACGGTGTCCTCGTAGCCGATGACACCCGGGAAAAGCTGGCCCCCGTTCGCCAGACGCTCGAGCAGATTCCGGCGAAGCTCGTCCTTTACCGTACGATTTACCCTGTTTGGTGCGGCGTAGGCCGACCGTTTCAGGGCGCCAAATGTTTCTGGAAGGGAAGGCACGCTACTCTCGGTTGAGGTCCGGCTACGTGGCTGGGTTAGTGCGGAAATTGGCGGGTTCGATATCCCGATAATTATCTACCAGTCGCGAAACCCTCACGTACGACGTAATTTAGCTCTGGGGTCGTGGTACTTGACACCGATTCTGGTAGGCATAGATTCGACCCCGCGCCACATCCGGGCATCGCGACTGCGTGCACGGACCCGGGCGATCACCCTCTGAACCTCTCTAAGGAGATTCTCGTATGAAGCGCCTGGCCCTCGTCGCCGTCGCCCTGCTCGCAGTTGCAGCCTGTTCAAAGAAGGATGACGCCGCTACCGACACCACAATGCCGGCAGCAGCAGCACCCGCCGCTACGACTGACACAGCAGCAAAGATGATGGATAGCTCCAAAATGATGGTTGATACCGCTAAGAAAATGATGGATTCGAGCAAGAAGCTCGGCGATTCGGCGATGAAGTCGATGAAGCCGGCGATGAAGAAGCCGTAAGCTTCCTCAAGCACTAAAGCAAAAGGCGCGATCAGTTGATCGCGCCTTTTGCTTTTCCGGTTACTACCGCGCTGGTCCCACCACCTTCCCAGTGCACATCGATGATCTCACCATCGTCAATCTCGCGACGCACCATGCCGATTCCGATCGCACCTTCGCGCTCGCTATGTGCAGTGCTGCGAACATCTCCGATACCGCGATGTTCCGAGTCCTGAAGCACGGCGCCGCGCGGCGGTTCCACTCCATCCGTGAACGTCAATCGACGCAAGCTGCGATTCACGTGGCCACGAAAGTGAATGCGTGCCACTGTTTCCTGTCCGATGTAGCATCCCTTTGTGTACGACACTGCGTGCATCTCGTCTAGGTTCGCTTCCTGCGGCAACGTGTTGTCGTCCATATCGATACCCCACGCAGGAAATCCGCTTTCAACACGCATCGTTTCCATCGCGTCGTCGCTCCCGTCCACAGCGCCAGCTGCGCAAAGCGCTTGACGCGCTCTCTGCGTCAGCTCGCGCGGTACTATGACCGAGTAGACGTGCTCGTTACCAGCGCCGATCGACGGGAGGTGTACCACGGATACCGCGGTGCTGCCAATCGTTCCACCAACATGCGAGAAGAGCGGCAATTCGGAGAGCGTTTCGACGCTCATCGCGCCGCCGCTCGCTCGTGCGAACAGCTCTGCGGCATTTCCGCCCACAAGCGTTAGATCGCCTGTGGCATCGCTCACGTCGTGGAGCGACGCGAAGCGCGGATTCACGAACTTCGCAAGCATCGCGCGCAACCCCGGCGCAGCTGCTGGCGTTGCGTGCAGCTGAAGCCTGTCGTCGAGCATGAGCACAACGATATCGGCGACGATCTTGCCCTTGGCAGTAAGCGCCGCGGCGTACTGACCCTGTCCGGCCTTCAGGGCCGCCACGTCATTGGTGACGAGACCATTGAGTGTCGCAACCGCGTGTACACCGGAAAGCTCAATCCGGGCCCGGTCAGAACGGTCAATCAGCAGCGTAGGACGCATCAAGTAAATCTATCGGATGCACCGCCCGCGCTCTCATCTCTGAGCGCAGGAGGCCGGCGCCGATCTGCATGAGACAGCCGGGATTGCCGGTTGCAATGAGCGCGGCGTGCGACGCTCCAATCCGGTCGAGTTTGCGCGCGAGCACTGCGTCGGACGTATCGGGCTCAATCAGATTGTAGATTCCGGCGCTTCCACAGCACTGGTCCGATTCGTCCAGTGGGACCAGCTGAATGCCAGGAATCGCTTCGAGCACCGTGATGGGCGCGGTGGTTATGCGTTGCGCATGCTGCAAATGACAGGGAGCGTCGTAAGCGACGGAGAATGGCAGCACTCCTCCGGATCTCGGGCCAACTGCGGCGAGCAGCTCCGTCACATCGCGCACTCGCGACGCCACGTCGCGCGCTCGCTCGCTCCACGCGGGATCACCACTCAATAGGTGACCGTACTCCTTCATCATTGAGCCGCACCCAGCCGCGTTGGTCACCACGTAGCGTGCGCCAGACCGCTCGAACGCCTCGATGTTGCGGCGCGCGAGACGGCGCGCCGCGTCGAGATCGCCGGCATGTGCGTGTAGTGCGCCGCAGCATCCCTGACCCGGCGCGTTGCGCATGACATAGTCATTGCGTGTAAGAACCCGCTCAGTCGCGCGGTTCGTGTCGGTGAACAACCCTTCCATCACGCAGCCCAATAACAGCGCTGCGCTGCCGTTCTCACCGTTCCCTTCAGCGCGATATTTCGCGCGCTCAAGCGGAAACTCTGTGGACGCGAGCATCGCCATTCCGAATCCAATGCGGCCCGGAAGCTTCATCAGAAGTGTTGGGATGGGCGTCGCCGCCAACAATCGTGCGAGCGCCATCGCGGCACGCATCAGTGGTGGGTGAGAGAAGACTCTCAGCAATGCTCGCGCGGCAACGGTTGGAGCTTGTCCACCTCTGAGTGTCGCCCGCGTAGCTTCCAGCAGATGTCCGTACGGCACTCCCGACGGGCACGCTGTCTCGCACGCTCGACATCCCAGACAGCGGTCAATGTGCGCGCGCAGATCGGGATCGCTGGGCGGTAACGTGCCGTCGGCTAGGGCTCGCATGAGAACGATTCGCCCGCGAGGCGAGTCGTTCTCGTCTTCCAGCGCGAGATATGTTGGGCATGCTTGCAGGCAGAAGCCGCAATGCACGCACGCATCGAGGCCCGCCTGTTCCTGCCCGAGTGGTGTGTCGGTACACGGCGGCTTGGTGGTTGCCGGCGTCACTGACGTTCCAACATGATGCCGGGATTCAGAATCCCCACCGGATCGAAACGCTGCTTGAGCGCGGCAGACAGTCGCGAACTCACGATCACAGGCTCCCGAAATCCGTACGGCGCCGGTAGCTGACGCCGCACGTGTGCCATGGAATCGCGTCGCATCGCTCGCGAGCGGACTCGGAGTGTGATCTCCGTGATCACTCCCAGCGTACCCCACGCACCGATCATCAAACGGGTCAGATCAAAGCCGGCAACATTCTTCACAACGCGGCCGCCAGCGCGAATCACGTCGCCTGTCCCGAGTATCACAGTCATGCCAAGCACCTGATCGCGCGGGGTGCCGAAGAGAGCCGCGGCCGGACCGTACGAGCAGGTTGCGACGGTGGCGCCGAGCGTGGCTTCGTGTTCGCCTTCAGGATCTAGCGCGATCCACTGATTGTGCGTGGCGAGCGTCTCGCTAAGCTCGCGCAGCGTCGTTCCGGCGCGAGCCGTTACAGTGAGGTCGTCCGGAACGTAAGCCACGATTCCAGAATCGTCTTGCAAGGAAAGCCGTGTGTCTGCCACAACAGGAGATCCCGCTGCGAGCCAGGTCCCGCGCCCCACGATGCGAAGCGGTGCACGATTGGCCGCGGCCTCGCGCACCGCGGCTGCGATCTCAGAATCACCGCGCATCGCGATCCACCTCTACAGCCGATCGAAGCGCCGGCGCCGCAAGCCACTCACGACAGGAATGAACCGGAACGACTTTGCCAGGATTGGCGCGCCGCTCCGGATCGAACGCGGTGCGAAGGTCGCACATCGCCGCGAGTGTTGGCTCGTCAAACAGCATAGGCATGTACTGCAGCTTGTCGAGCCCAACGCCGTGCTCGCCGGTTATGCTGCCGCCCGCGTCAACGCATGCCTTCATCATCGCGCCCATCGCCTGGTGTACGCGACGGACCTGATCCGCATCGCATGCGTCGTACGAGATATTCGGATGCAGATTCCCGTCGCCCGCGTGGAAAACATTGCACACGGTGACGCCGTTCGAATCAGCTATCGCATGAATCTGCGCGAGCACATCGGTAAGTCGCGTCCGTGGGATCACGGCGTCCTGTACGGCGAGGTTGGGTGCGAGCCGGCCCATCGCACCGAACGCCTTCTTGCGGCCCTGCCACAGCCGAGTGCGCTCCGCCTCATTTGCAGCCACCCGCACAGTTCTCGCGCCGCACTCCGCGCATAACTGGCGCACCAGCTCCATGTCCGCATCTGCGCTCTCGACGCTACCGTCGACTTCAATCAACAGAACGGCTGCGGCATCCGCCGGATATCCGGCCGCGAAAATCGATTCTTCCACTACCCGGATCGTTCCATTGTCCATGAACTCCAGCGCCGCCGGAACTACCCCGGATGCTATGATCGCCGACGTCGCCCGTGCGGCGTCGGCCACACTCGTGAAATCCGCGAGCGCCGTGCGCACTCTGGCCGGCTTGCGCGTGAGTCGCACCGTAACATCGAGCGCGATTCCGAAACATCCCTCGGATCCGACGAAAGCGCCGAGTAGATCGTAGCCGGCCATTCCGCCGTCGCGATCTCCCAGCTCAACTACTTCGCCATCGGGAAGAAGAACGGTAGCCGCGAGTACATGATTGAGCGTCACGCCGTACTTGAGACAGTGGGGGCCGCCGGAATTCTCGGCCACGTTTCCACCGATCGTACATGCAGCCTCGCTGGATGGATCGGGGGCGTAGAACACACCGTGCTGTGAGAGCCGCTTGTTCAGCGCCGCGTTTACAACGCCTGGCTCGACTGTCGCACGCATGCGCGCTATATCCATGTCGAGGATTCCCTTGAGCCTGTGCAGCCCGAGCAGGACGACGTCGTCGGCCAGCGCACCGCCAGACAATCCTGTTCCCGCACCACGCGGAACGAACGACGTCCCCGCCGCGGCGAGCGCGCGCACAACCTCGATCGTCTCGTCGCGGGAGCCAGGGAACACCGCCACCGACGGTCGTTTATGGTAGCCCGGCAATCCATCCGACTGGTACGCCAGCAGCTCCGCATCCCGCAAAAGAACGTAGCGATCTCCGACCAGGGCGCGCAGTGTATCCGCGATCTCCACGGCGACTGGTGCCGTCACTCAGGGCTCTCACTCGTCCCGGTCGCGGGAACGACGATTTTCAGCGTGCCCTTCGCGAGGCGGTAATCCAGCGTAAGTGTTCCCCGGATTATCTCGCCGTCCACCGCCACGTGGTGCCGTCGTCCGTCCAGCTTGATGACACAGGAGTCAACCATGAAACTGTCGAGCTCGGGTGTGCGCGACAGTCTATCGAGACCGCGTGTCGCCGCGTCAAGTGCCACAACCAACAACCGCGCTGCGCGGCGTTCACGCACGACTATCACGTGTAGGCAGTGCCGGCCACCGGGAACGCGGTTTCCCAAAAGCGGTGATTGTGTTTCCCTCTCTCCGACACCTATGAAAACAACTGGGGTGCTGTATTTGCGTTTTTCCCCATCCACGGTCAGCTCGAGCGCGACAGGGTGCATCGATACGAAGATGCGCACTGCGGCGACCAAGCTCGCGATGCGGTAGCCAACATACTTTTTTGCACGATCCCGAAGCCGAACGTAGGCAACGTACGCGCCCACGGAGCTCGTGTTGAGGAAGAGACGATCTCCAACGTAGGCCACGTCGGCGCGCGCACTTTCTCCCTTTGCGGCGGCTGATGCGGCTCGGTCGAGATCGGTTGGGATCCCGTGGTCGCGCGCGAAATGGTTGAGCGTACCCCCGGGAAGTATCGCCAATTCGGTGTCGCTGCCGCACACCACGCGCGCCGCCGTCCCTACACTGCCGTCGCCGCCGGCGATGAGGATTCGCGCCGGCGCCGACGCCATCGTCTCGCGGATGCTGCTCTCCAACTGGTCCGGCCGCACGGCGTGTATCTCGAAGCCACCGACTTCCTCGAGTGCACGTTTCGCAGCGGGCGCGGTGCCGGCAGCATCATTGACGAACGCGGGGATCACCAGGGATAAAATAAAGCGAGGGCCCGATTCACGGGCCCTCGCTGTGTCTTAGGAACTGTGCGAGTTACGCCGCGCCCCAGAATCCCGATAGCGCGCCGCCATCGGGCGACTGACGCAACTTCTCGAATGCTCGCTCCCGAATCTGACGAATCCGTTCACGCGTCACGCCCAGCAGTGAGCCAATCTTTTCAAGCGTCATCGCCTCGGAGTCCTGTCCCAGTCCATAATACAGGTACAGAATCTTGCGCTCACGAGGCGTCAAATATTTCTTGAACGCTCTGTCAATCGACTCGCGCATGAGCTTGAAGTCGGTGACTTCTTCAATCTCTCCGCCATCCACGCCGGCAAAGCGCTCGCCGAGCGTCGAGGCCTCACGATCGCTGCGATCGATCGGTGCGTCCAGCGAAATCTCGGTGGCTGACATCTGGCGCGAAGAGCGCACAGTGTCCGGCGTTTCATCGAGAAGCCTGCCAAGCTCATGATCGGTAGGATCGCGCTTCAGAACCTGAGCGAGCACTGTCTCGGCGCGAGACAGCTTGATGAGCTGTGAATTCTGGTTGAGTGGGATTCGTACAGAGCGCGTCTGCTCAGCGAGCGCCTTTAGAACCGCCTGACGGACCCACCACACGGCGTAGGAGATGAACTTGACGCCCTGGTCCGGGTCGAACTTTCGTACAGCTTTCAGCAGCCCTTCGTTGCCAATAGCCACGAGTTCGCTGAGATCGAGGCCGTGCCCCTGGTACTTCTTCACATACGAGATGACGAAGCGAAGATTCGCTGTCACCAGGCGCTCGGCGGCCATTTCGTCGCCGCCCTGGGCGCGTCTGGCCAATCGTCGCTCTTCCTCTATATCAGTAATTAGAGGAAGCTTCTGTATGTCGTGCAGGTACTGGTCGAAGGCCGTGGAGGGTGAAGAACGCGCGAACCCTTTTGGCCTGCTCTCGACCGCTGCCGGCATAGACGCTCCAGTTGTGGGCTGAAACAGTCAGAGTAATGTGCGCTTACAGTTTGGTCAACACCCATATTTCGTGCCAGAAGGAATGTGATATGTCACATCAGTGGCGCGACGCTGGCGCGCGGTCGGCCCAACCGCGGATGAGACTCCCCCTCAGGTACTCGGCGGATCCTTCTGCCGAGTACGGCTGGTCGCCGTTAGAATCCCAAGTCCTACGAGGACTATTACGCCCACCACAATCCACGTGGGCGGGAGGTTCAATAGATACGCCCCGATCGCAAGACCGATGATGACTACGAAAAAACCGACGAGATAGGTGGTGAACGCTGACATCATTTCTCCTCTTTGTCGACCAACATGGCGGTCCCACGCTGGCGACCGAATCTCCGGGCTTCAGAGCAAGACGGGGTCCAAATGTCGAGGGTGTTTCCCTTGACCTTGCCCCCAGTGTCATCCACGAGGAAACGCCCTAGATAGTGCTTCCCAAGGAACACCTCTACGTATCGCGCAAGGGGGAAGATCCGTGGATCCGAAGCGACTATCCCCAGTCGAACATAGTGATCTCGCCTCGTGGTACCCTGAAGGCAGTACTGCGTGAGCGACACAGGCAACGCCTTGCCGACCGGCGCCCGTGCGAAAATGTTGTGTAACATGGGGAGCTTGCGAAGCTTCGGAAGCATTCGCTCCGCCCGTACCACGATCGGTGGAAGCATCGGGTCGGCGTAAACCAGCACCGGCGGATGCCGAAATGGCGCCGTCTGCATATCGGGAAGGCGAGCAATGCCGCTTTTAACGAAGACAGCGGCGATCAGAAGGGCGAGGATGGCCCTGCTCACCTCCCAGCGCTTCACGCGAGCACCTCGGACACGACCGAATCTGGCAATCGAACTGTGTAGCCCGCGTCCGCGGCCGCCATCGCTCCAATGCGCACGGGCACCGCGTACTCCGTAGCGCCCCCTCTACTTTTCTTGTCCGACTGCATCGATTGCAGGATGCTCGCAGCGGACGGACCCGCCGGCCGAACTGTCGGCAGTCCGGCGGCTGCGAGCGCGTCGCGGATTTGGGCCGCCGTTCCCGGCTCGGTGATCCCTTCTCGCTCCGCCGCGGAAGCCTCGAGCAGCATTCCGACGCCCACGGCCTCACCATGACGCATGGTGTAGCCGCTCAGCGTTTCAATTGCGTGACCGATCGTGTGGCCGAAGTTCAAGGCTTTGCGTGCTCCCTTTTCGCGTTCGTCCGCGGCGACCACCCCAATCTTGAGCCGGACGCTCTTCTCGATGACGTGATTCAACGCAAGAACGTCACGCTTGTGCGAGTCTTCCGCAAGGAGGCCGGGCGTCTCCCGGCAGATGAAGTCGAAGTAAGCTGCGTCGGCTATCGCGCCATGTTTGAGCGCCTCGGCGAGTCCTGCGCGAAGGTCGCCAAGTGGAAGCGTATCAAGCACTTCCGGATCGATGATCACGGCATTCGGCTGGTGAAACGCACCCACCAGATTCTTTCCCTGCGCGGTATCGACGCCGGTCTTCCCACCGATCGACGCGTCGATCATCGCCAGCAGGGTGGTGGGAATATGGACCACCGGCACACCACGCATGAACGTCGCCGCTACAAAGCCGGCAACGTCGCAAACAACGCCGCCGCCCAGTGCGATGATCGTGGAATCGCGACCAAGCGTGGCCCGGAGGAAGCCGTCGGTGACTGCTGCCCACGTGTCGCGGGTTTTGTGCGCTTCGCCGGCCGGAATCGTAAACACCGGAACGACTTCGCCCAATGAGCTGAGCTGCGCGACCAGCCGCGCCAGGTAGAGTGGTGCGACGTTGCTGTCGGAGACCACCGCATAGCGATGCGCAGGTGCCGCCGCCACAATTATCTCACCGGCGCGGTCCAGCAAGCCCGGGGCGACATGTACCTCGTACCCTCCCGCGCCGATGAGGCCAGCGGAGTGATCCGGGGACTGTGTTGAAGCCCGAGCTACCACGTCACCTCGCCTGCGCCGGCGCGCTTGTTCGCGACCCGCGCCAGCGAGAACAGCAGGTCTGAAAGGCGGTTCAGATAAACGATTACCAGCTTCGGTAGCTCAACCGAGTGCTGAAGATGAACGACTTTGCGTTCCGCTCTACGGCACACGGTTCGCGCGACGTGAAGCTCCGCAGCTTTCGGGGTGCCTCCCGGTATGATGAAGGCCTTGAGCGGCTCCAGCTCGTTGTCGCACGCGTCTATGGCGCGCTCGAGCTCCGTGATGCGAGAGTCGTCGATACGCGCCTTGGCCAGTTGCGCGTGCATCTTTTCGACATCCGGAGTCGCCAGAAGCGCGCCGATCGCGAACAGATCGCGCTGCACTCCAACCAGTACTTCATCCACGCGTGGCATGGGCCCGGTTGCGCGCGCGGCGCCCAGAACCGCGTTCAACTCATCAACGTCACCATAGGCATCGACGCGCGCGTCATCCTTGGGAACCCGGCCTCCGCCGAACAGTCCAGTCGTGCCAGCGTCACCGGTCTTCGTATAGATCTTCATAGTCATATCCGGGTAAATTTCGCCACTATGGAGCACGAGATCAAAGACGTGACGATATTAGGTGCCGGCCCAACCGGACTTTTTGGCCTATTCTACTGTGGGATGCGCGGCGCAAGTGCGCAGGTCATCGATGCGCTTTCTCAGTCCGGCGGCCAACTAACCGCCCTGTATCCGGAGAAGTACATATTCGATGTAGCGGGCTTTCCCAAGGTTTTGGCCAAGGATCTGGTGCGCGCACTGGAAGGGCAGGCCGCCCAATTCGGCGAGCCGGTTCATCTGAACCAGAACGTCACCGCGCTGGAAGAGCACGACGGCCATTTCGTACTGGTTACCGAGACTGATCGTTTTCCCACCCGGTCTCTGGTGCTCGCGGCGGGCATCGGTGCATTCTCGCCGCGTCGGCTGCCGCAGGCGGTCGCGGAGCCGTGGTACGGAAAGGGAATTCAGGATCGCGTTCTCGATCCTGAGCAATATCGTGGCAAGCGGGTCATAATCATCGGCGGCGGCGACTCGGCGTTCGATTGGGCTCAGCAGCTCCGCGGAACCGCAGAAGCGATAAGTCTCGTTCATCGCAGCGATCGTTTTCGCGCGCACGCATCGACGGTGGCGGATGTTCTCGCATCGGTGGATTCGGGCAAGACCAAGCTGTTCACGTTCCACGAGCTTCACGACATCCAGTCCGACGGCGACTACTTCCACTCGGTGACGCTTCGTCATGTGAAGTCGAAAGAGCTGGCGCAGGTGGATTGCGACGTGATCCTTCCGATGCTGGGTTTCGTGAGCGATCTGGGCGCCTTGGCCGATTGGGGGCTCAAGCTGGAGAACGACGAGATCATCGTTAACAGCCAGATGGAGACGGGGCGTGCTGGCATCTACTCGGCGGGCGACATCTGCACGTATCCCGGAAAGCTCAAGCTCATTGCAACTGGCTTTGCGGAAGCGGCTACGGCGGTAAATCAGGCGGTCCACTGGGTCTATCCCGACAAAAAGGTTGCGCCTGGGCACAGCTCCAACATGGCGGTGTTCGGGCAGAAGGACGACTGAGGTCACGGTGCTGAACTGGCGCCGCAACCGATCGTCCCAGACTGGGTTGACTGGGTGCAAGCGACTCGTTAGCGTTGGATTTACAATTGTTCTCGTGGTCATTTGCCGCCTATTGCCGCCACGTTAAATAAAGAGCTAAAACGTGATGTAACCCGGGCGCAAAATCGTCCGGGTTTTTTCGTTTGGGACCGTCGGACCTCGACGGATCGTGTGGGCGGCTCCACTTACCGGGGCATACGTGAGCACGATCAATCCTTCCCAGCCGCTTCCCATCGCCATCTATCACGAGCACCCGGACTGGTTCCGGCCACTCTTTGCGGAGCTGGACCGGCGCGAACTTGCGTATGTGCGACTCGATGCCGCGTCGCACCTGTATGACCCATCCGAAAGGCAGTCGCCGTATTCGTTGGTGTTCAATCGGGCGAGTCCATCGGCGTATCTCCGTGGCCACGCGAGTACGACCTTCTTTACGCTGCACTGGCTGCGCCACCTCGAACGGCTCGGCGTTCCGGTAGTGAATGGAAGCGGCGTGTATGGCATTGAGCTTTCCAAGGCAACACAACTTGACGTGCTCGAGTCGCTCGGACTGCCGTATCCACGGTCTCGGGTAATCAACTCACCCGACCAGGCTCCGCTTGCAGCCGCAGCGCTCAGGTATCCCGTGCTGGTGAAGGCTAACGTTGGCGGCAGCGGTGCGGGGATCGTTCGGTACGACACGCCAGCAGCGCTCGCCAGGTCTGTTACCGACGGCGCAGTCGCGCTCGGCGTTGACGGCACAGCACTCGTTCAGGAATCAGCGCCATTGCGCAGCGGGCACATCACCCGTGTCGAGACGCTGGGCGGAAAGTATCTGTATGCGATCAATGTTTATCCCGCTGTCGGCTCGTTCGATCTCTGTCCCGCGGACGCGTGCCTAACCGCGACTGGTGTCGAACTCATTCGTGGCGCATGCGCGGTAGACGCGCCAAGGACTGGTCTGCGCGTCGAAGGAACAACGCCGTCGGCGGAGATCATGGCGCAGGTTGAAGAGATTGCCCGTGCCACCGGGCTGGATGTTGGTGGCGTGGAGTATCTGGTAGATGATCGTGACGGCAAGCACTACTTCTACGACATCAACGCGCTCTCGAATTTTGTGGCGGACGCGGAAAATGTTGTCGGTTTCGATCCCTTCGTGAAACTTGTCGATTACCTGACGGAGCGTGCGGGCCTATTGGTTGGGACGGAGGTCTGATGCGCTACGGATACTGGCTTCCCGTGTTTGGCGGCTGGCTTCGCAACGTCGAAGACGAAGGGATGGAGGCGTCGTGGGACTACGTCTCGCGGCTGGCGCGAAGAAGCGAGGAGATCGGCTACGAGGTGACGCTGATCGCGGAGCTCCTGCTCAATGATATCAAGGGAATCGGCGCGTCGTCGCTCGATGCTTGGAGTACGGCTGCAGCGCTCGCGGCGGTAACGCGAACACTCGAGATCATGGTCGCCGTGCGGCCGTCATTTCACCCGCCGGCGTTGCTCGCCAAGCAGGCGGCCAACATCGACCGGATCTCGAACGGCCGGCTGTCGCTGAACGTCGTCTCAGCCTGGTGGAAGGATGAGGCGCGGCGTTACGGTGTTGCGTTCGATGAGCATGACGATCGCTACGCGCGCACCAGCGAGTGGCTCGATGTACTCGACGGCGCCTGGAGCGAACCTGAGCTCGATTACGCCGGACGGTATTACACGGTCGACGAGCTCGTACTTGAGCCCAAGCCAGTACCGCGTGCAACGCGCCGTCGCCCCACTATCTATGCCGGAGGCGAATCCAATACCGCTAAGCATCTCATCGCAGGAAAATGCGACGCGTATGTCATGCACGGTGACCCGCCGGAGCGTATCGCACCAAAAATAGCTGAACTGCGCGAGCTCCGCGATCGCGCAAGCGAGGCACTCGGCACAGAGCTTCCACCGCTGCAGTTTGGCGTAGCAGGCTACGCGATAGTGCGCGATAGCGCGGAAGAGGCACGTCGCGAAATCGACCGGATCACCAACGTCATGCCCGGATCGGCCGGTTACGGCAACTACTCCGATTGGATCCTTAACACGCGGTTGGAGCAGCGAGTGAGCTTGGAGGACTATTCCGTCTCGAATCGTGGCCTACGCGCAGGTCTTGTCGGTACCGCCGCACAAGTCGCCTCTCGCGTCGAGGAGTTCGCTGAGGCCGGAGTCGACCTACTCCTGCTTCAGTGCAGTCCGCAGTTTGAGGAGATGGAACGATTCTCGGCTGAGGTGATGCCGTTGGTTGCCAGAGAAGGAACGCCTACAGGTCTTACGGCCTGTGGTGAGTGTTAGCGGTTCTATCAATGACGGCGTCTGCTTCCACTTCGACCAACATGTCGGGATGGATCAGGCGCCGGATCTCTACGACAGTAGCTGCCGGCATTGCTTGCCGGAAGAACTCAGCATGTGCTCGCGCCATGTCCATCCACTGAGAGATATCGGTCACGAACGAGCGGGTGCGCACCACATCCGACAACTGCGCCCCCGCCTCCGCGAGCGCCGCTTCGATTACCGACAGCGCCTGCACCATCTGGGCATACGGATCGCCGACTCCGCTCACCGTTCCGTCGGCGCACGCCGCGGTACACCCTGAGACGAAGACCTGGTCGCCGACTCTCACCGCTCTCGAGTATCCGACGGATTCTTCCCACGGTCCGCCAGTGGAGATCTTCTGTCGATCGACTGTCATAGGCTCACGCGCTTATCTGCCTTTGCGTACGCCAAGTCGGTTAAGAGATTGACGAGAACAAAGATGACGCTCAGAAACAACACGCTTCCCTGAATCGCCGGAAGATCCCGTCGCGAAATTGCGTTTACGACGTAACGACCCAACCCCGGCCAGCTGAAGATGGTCTCGGTGAGTATGCTGCCTGTGAGGTAGTATCCGAAATCGAGGCCGAGTACAGTGATCACTGGAATTAGCGCGTTGCGCAGTCCGTGTTTGAGTGCAACAGCGCGCTCGCTCAATCCCTTTGCTCGCGCAGTGCGCACAAAATCGCTGTTGAGTACGTCGAGCATTGCCGATCGCGTAATGCGCGCCAGAAACGCCACCGATCGAGTGCCAAGTGCGAGAGCTGGAAGGATGAGATGCCGGATGCCGCCGTATCCAGATGGCGGAAGCCAGTGCAGTGTGACCGCGAATAGAAGGATCAACAGCAGGCCAACCCAGTACACCGGGAACGAGATGCCGAGGTAAGCGCCGCCGAGTGCGATGCGATCGAACCAGCCATCGGGGTGTTGGGCGCTGAGTACCCCGATGAGAATTCCGGTGATCGAGGCAAACAGCATCGCGGTTCCCGCCAACAGCAGCGTCTTGGGGAAACGCTCGAGCACGTCGCTCAGAATGGGCCGTCGCGTGATGTATGAAGTGCCGAGGTCGCCGCGCAAGATTCCGCCGGCGTAATGCGTGAACTGCGAAGACATCGATTCGTCCAGGCGAAGCTCCTTGCGCAGACGAGCGATGGTGGCGGAGTCCGCGCGCTCGCCGACCATCTCCTGCACCGGATCGCCGGGCGCTACATAGAGCAGCAG
The DNA here is from genome assembly GCA_041691775.1 of Gemmatimonadota bacterium. Classification (GTDB taxonomy): domain Bacteria; phylum Gemmatimonadota; class Gemmatimonadetes; order Gemmatimonadales; family Gemmatimonadaceae; genus Fen-1247. Next base: position 68,084 of record JBEPUB010000003.1, on the reverse strand, counting down.
GAAGGTCACGACCAGAACGCCGAACAGCGTCGGTATCGCCAACAGAAGCCTGCGGATGATGTAAATCGTCACTTTGGGGCCGGCTTGGCGGGTCTCTCAATTTTCGCTTCAGTCCAGCGCTCGCCCGTGAAGATCGATGGCACGGTGAATCCCTTGAGCCACGGCTGCACTGCGTACAGCTCGGTGTAGAAGAACATGAACAACATGGGCGCCTCGACGTGCGCCAGGGAATCAGCCTGACGGTACAATGCGATACGCTTCTGGTCGTCTGGCTCTCGGCGCGCCTTAGAGACCACGCTGTCGAACCTCGCGTCACTAAAGAATGATACGTTGCCTCCGACCCCACGGTTGGCGCTGTGCAGCAATGGATACAGAAAATTCTCCGCATCGGGGTAATCCGCGTACCAGTCCTTCAGCGCGATGTCGGTCTTTCCGTTGCGGGCAGCCTCACGCATGGAGGATGCGTCGCGCTGTACGAGCTTGACGCGGATCCCGACGCGCGCGAGATAGGCCTGAATGGTCTGTGCAATTCGCGGGAACTGCTCGCTCTGCGATGTCCAGAGCTCGATGTCGATGCCGTCGGGATATCCCGCTTCCTTGAGCAGCGCTCGAGCGCGTGTCGTATCGTACGGATACGCGGCTAGCGTCGCGCTGTATCCGTCAAGCGATGGCGGTATGACACCCGCGGCGAGCGTTCCGCGTCCACCCATCAACCGCTTGAGAATCATTCCACGATCCACTGCGAGGTTGATCGCCTGTCGCACGCGCGCGTCCTTGAGCGGGCCGCGAGTGGTGTTTATGGCCCCGTAAATCAATCGGAGTGATGGCGCCGACTGCAGCAACGGGCGCGTCTCTTCGTTGGATTCCCAGGACGGCGATTCCTGTGCCGGAACCTGCAGCACATCAACATTACCCGCTTCGAACTCAGCTTCGGCGGTGCTCAGCTCGGGGATGATGCGCGCTTCGAGGGAATCCGCGAGCGGAGCGCCGTCATGATACTGCGCATTTCTGGCAAAGAGCAGATAGTCGTCGTGGTGCCATGCTACGAACTTCCACGGACCCGTGCCGATTGGGTGTTCGCCGAAGTCAGGCGGCGTGCGCTTGGGAACGATCGCCGTGGCCGGCATGGCGAGCATCTTGGGGAAGATCGCGAACGGTTCGGTGAGAGTGATTCGGATCGTACTGTCGTCCGCGACTGAAAGCCCCGTAATGCTGGAAACCGTTCCCGCCGCAAATTCCTTGGCGCCACGAATCGGATAGAGCGGCCATCCACGACCACCGCGAGTCTTTGGGTCCAGCACCCTTTCCCACGAGTGCCGGACATCAGCCGCCGAGAAGCTCGTGCCGTCGTGAAACCGAACGCCGTGCTTCAGGTGGAAGGTGTAAGTGACTCCGTCAGCCGCCAACTCCCAAGAGGTAGCCAGATCGGGCACCACCTGCGCTCGGGGAGTGAAGCGCGTAAGGCCGTCGAAGACATACGACACGGCGCGTCCCGTGGGCACGTCGGTCGAAAGCGCCGGGTCCAGCGATCTGGGATCGTAGTTATCTCTCGAGTCTATGAGGGTGCGGCGATCGGGGGTGGACGAGCCACCGCACGCGGAAAGGGTGGATAGCCCGGCTAACCCCGACAGTCCGGTCAGGAGGGCGAGAGAGGCGCAGCAGCATTCACGGAGCCCTCGTGCGAGGGCGGCTGTTGACATCATAGGGGGCGAGGCGAGAACTTACCGGGCTATCATTAGAGCGTCAATTGTGACCGCGGACATCATCAAGAGGATAATCACCGCGGCCACGGTTCTGGCCGCCTGTTGGGCTCTGCCCACTATTGCCGGCGCACAAGACCTTCGTTGCGGTGCAGGCGACACCGAGGTGCGCGGTCTCGATTTCGACGGAAATCACGCATTCACGGACGCGGAGCTCGGCAACGTCATTGTCACCACCCCGTCCTCGTGGGGACGGCGGTACCTCGACCTGCCGTTTTCCGCGCGCCGCTGCCTGGATGAGCAGGAGTTTGGGAACGATCGCCTCCGGCTAATTTTGTTCTATCGTCGGCGGGGGTTCGCAGCGGTGACAGTGGACACGGGGCGTGTGGCCGCGGGGAATGCGGGTGCCAGGGTCGAATTTCGAATCCATGAAGGTCAGCAGACCGTCCTCCGCTCCTTCGTTGTGCGGGGACTCGACTCGCTTCCCAACTCCAGCGACGTAATCGCTGGCTTGCCGATCGAGCGTGGACGGAGGTTCGACCGGACAAAAATCGACGCGGCGATAGACCTGATGACGCGTCGGTTGCGGAATAGCGGCTACCCAGCGGTCAGCGCCCACAACAGTTACGCAACGACGGATAGTGGTCTTGTCGCCTTCGACACTCTCACAATCACTCCGGGAACGCTCACGCATTTTGGCGGCGTTGACATTGTTGTGACACCGGCTCCGCACAAACGGCAGCAAATCTCGGATAACACGGTGAACCGGATAGTCGGCATAGACTCCGGAACGCTCTTTCGTGAGCAGGCGTTGGTGGACGCGCAGCGCGTGCTGTATCAGACGGATGCTTACACGCACGTCGCGATCGTCCTCGATAGCGCCACGGGATCGCGCGTTGGACGTGACTCGATTGCACCGCTAAACATCGGGCTCGCCGAGAACACGATGCGCGCCGCGCGAATTGGCGGCGGTTACGGCACGCTCGATTGTTTTCGCGCCAACGGTGAGCTCGACGATTACAACTTTCTGAGCGGCGCGCGGCACCTGACAATCCAGGGCCGCATATCAAAGATCGGTATCGGCCAGCCGCTCAGCGGCCTTGCGAACCTGTGTCCGCAGGCCAAGGCAGATCCGTATAGCGATCAATTGAACTACTATGTGGGCGCCACGCTTCGCAGTCCAGTCTTCTTAGGGCTTCGGACTGTGCCGACGTTGACGGCTTACACGTCACGCGTCAGCGAGTACAAGGTTTACGTGCGAACAACAACCATTGGTGGCGTTGCGTCACTGCAATACCAGCGCTGGGCCCGCACACCCGTGACCTTCGGTTACACGATGGATTTTGGTCGTACGGAATCCCAACCAGCGTTGTTCTGCGCGGTATTCAATCTGTGCACGGCCGAAGAACGCGACCGCGTACAGAGAAACCAACGCTTGGCGGTGGTGAACGCGGTCCTGTTGCACGACGCAACCAACGATCCGATCGCGCCTACGTCGGGCAGTCTCCTCCGGTTCGAGGTGCGTCACGCGTCGCCCCTGGTGCTGTCTGACACGGGCTTGCAGTTCAACACACTGCTTGGCGAGGCGTCACGCTTTGTGTCTATTGGCGGCGGAAACGTGCTCGCGATGCACATTCGAAGTGGTTTTGTGTTCAGCCGCAACTTTCAGACTAACGTAGGATTCATACCGCCGCAGGAGCGGTTGTATGCCGGCGGCCCAAGCTCCGTCCGCGGCTTCGCGCAGAACGAGCTCGGTGCCGTCACGTATATCGCACCGTCGTACTCCACTGTCACCGTGATCGACACCGCTGGGGTGACCAGCACCTACTTTCGCTATCTGGCCACCGATAAGCCACGTCGCATCGTACCGGTGGGTGGTAACAGCCTGCTCGTAGCCAATCTCGAATTGCGGCTGCGCAGTCCAGTGCTTCCCGATGTACTTCAATTCGGCGTTTTCGTCGACGCGGGCGACGTCTGGAATCGCGGCGGTACGAGTACGTTCGGCGGCTACAGTATCAAGGTTACGCCAGGCGTTCAGGTAGCAGCCTTGACGCCGGTTGGTCCCGTGCGCGTGGTAGTTGGATACAACCCGTATCAACAATCCGCGGGCCCGCTGTATTTCGAGAGCACTACGGGCGCGGGCACGCTCCCGTGTGTCGCTCCGGGCAACACACTAAAGGTGACCATCGACAATACTGATCCGCAGCATCCGCAACAGGTGCAGGCAGCGGGCGTCTGCTCGGGGTACAAGCCGGCAACGAGCACCTCATTCGGAAAGCGACTGACGTTTGGGCTTGCAATCGGCCAGGCGTTCTAGAGCTGTGACACTCCGCGGCCGAATCGTCATTGGCACAGCAGCCGCCCTGCTCGCGCTGTTCTCGGTCGCAGTTTTGGCTGTACTCGGTATTACTCGCACCGATCGCGGAAGAGAAGAGATTCGGAAGCTGGTTGTGTCCGCACTGCAGCAGCGCGTGCACGGATCTTTGTATGTGGGCCGCATCAGCGACGGGTTCTTTACCGGTGTTACGATAGACTCGCTCGCGATTCGCGATCCGGAAGATTCGTTGTTCGTCAGCACCGGTAAGATCTCGGCGAGCTACGATCTACGCGATCTTCTAGCACAGCGGATACTCCTGCACGACGTGCATGCGGAACATCCGATCGTGTACATTCGTCAGCATGAAAACGGGGAATGGAATTTCCGGGATGTGTTCCCCGAGTCGAAGCCCACCAGATTCCAGGGCAAGCAGGCAAGCCCATTCATCGTCATCGACTCTGCGTTCATTCGCAATGCGACCTTTCTGCTCACGCTACCGTGGCATCCGGCGCCCTGGCTCAAACATGCGGCGCTCGACAGCGCTGTGCGGTTCGAGCTGACACGGAAGGATCACGACATCCGTCGCACGCGTGAGGGCTTCGCAAGGACATGGCGGTGGACCAACGGCGACATCACCTTGCCGGTCGCGCGAATAAGCAACCCTGATACCGCCGGAATGCTGTTCAACTTTACCGGACTCAAGGTCGCGGAGACGGATCCGCCGTTCCTGTTTGCTAACACGAGCGGCGTGGTTCGGCAGCTCGGCGACTCGTTATGGCTCGATATCCCCCACGTTGATTTGCCGGGTTCTACTGGGCGCGCTGCGGGCAAGGTGGTCTGGGGCAGCGATCTCCCGATTCGATACAACGTTCACGTTCGCGCGGATTCGATGTCGCTCAAAGATATCGCATGGGTGTATCCGACCTTACCTCGAACTGGCGTTGGCAAGACGGAGCTTGATATTCGGACGGAGCCAAAGAATCTGCATCTCACCGATTTTGCGCTCACTGGGTTGGACGTGCGCTCAACGCGCTCGCACCTCCTAGGCAAGATGACTTTCGTGACTGGTGCCGACACCCTCAGCGTGACTGATGTTCAGCTAGCTGCATCGCCCGTCAACTTCGATCTGCTGCGCACACTGAACGGCAAGGTGTTTCCATACGATTGGCAAGGTGACATTACCGGTACCGTGCGCGCGTCGGGAGGCAACCTCGCGCGCTTTCACGTGGAAGATTCCCAGTTGCGCTTTGCCGATGCCCACGTTCCGGGCGCGTACACTGTGGCCAGTGGCAAGGGCGGCTTAAACATATTTGAGCCGGCGTTCACCGAGTTTCATAGCTTCGCCGTAAACGTCACCACGCTCGATCTGCGAACGCTGCAGTTTCTGAACAAGGAGTTTCCGCGCCTTAACGGGACGATATCCGGAACTGCGGTCCTGGATTCTGTCTGGCTCGACGTTCGGTTCCGCGACGCTCAGTTGACGCATCGTGATGGAGATGGGCCGGAGTCTCACGTTACAGGGAATGGCCGAGTTACGTGGGGCGATAGGTATCTCACATACGATCTAGACCTGCAGGCACAACCGCTGGCATTCGAAACGATTCATAAATCGTACGTCAACCTTCCTCTGCGCGAGGCACTCAGCGGGCCAATACGTGTTCAGGGAGAGAGCCCTGACCTTCGATTTACCACATCGTTGTCTGGCGAAGGCGGCACACTCGCCTTTGATGGCCGTGTCGATCTCGATCCGCCGGTCTATGGCGCGCACGGCACGGGAAGCGTCACCAACGCAAACATCCGGACGTTGCTCGCGAACCCATCGCTGCCACGTACCTCGCTCAATGGTTCCTACGTACTCGATCTTATCGGTGATTCACTGCCGGACTTCACCGGGTCGGCATCAGCATCGCTGCTGGAATCACAGCTCGGCACCACTGCGCTGCGCCCATCACTCGCCCACGTCCACTTTGGCGACGGACTCGTAACAGTTGATACGATGGTGCTCGCAACCGGCGCGACAACTGCCCAAGCGCACGGTACGATAGCGACTGCCGAGAACCGAAGTGGGATTCTGGGCTTCGAGATCAGTCTAGCTTCCGTCGCCGACGTGCAGCGCCTGCTCGGCAGTGCCTCGGCCAACTCATCCAGCAGCGCTTCATCAGGCCCTGTTACGATTAAGGGGACGCTGAGCGGTGCGCCCAGCGCATTGCAGACGCAGGGAACCGCTTCAGCCAGGGATGTTACGGCTGGCCCGGCGCGCATCAAGAGCCTGCACGCGAGTTATGCCATGCGCGATCTCGGAGCCAAGCCGAGCGGCGTTGTGGCGCTTACCGCCGACTCTCTTTCGGCGGGACCGATTCCGGTGAAGCAAGCCACGGTCGGGCTTCGAATCAGCAACGGTGCGGATGCGGCGTTCCGAACCGACTTCGTGGGTACCGGCTCCGCTCGCGCCTCAGCATCCGGCGAAGTCACGCGCCGAGATAGCGGCTCGGTGGCCTTCCGTATTGATTCAGCGCGCGTGGAAGTCGATTCGCTCAATGCATACTCGCTTAGCGCGCCCGTTCACGTTCTGTCGAGCGCGCGTGGGATAACCGTTGATTCGTTGATCCTGTCGCAGGCGCGCGGTGGTTCTGTGGCCGCGCGCAACATTGCGTTCCTCGGTGACTCGATCCGCGGCTCGCTTCGCACCGACGGCTTCAGCCTCGCGTTGCTGGAGTTGTTCGGCGGCGGCGTCGCTAATGTGCACGGTGCGCTTACCGCCAACGTTGAGATTGCCGGAACCACTGCGCATCCGCGGCTCAATGGCAGCATAGTCGTAGACAGCGGAGCGGTGACTGTACCACCGGTAGGAGTCAGGCTCGACCGGCTCGACGCCGATATCGCGCTTAACGGGGATACCGTATTCGTCCGGAAGCTTTCGGCCGCGACTGCTAGAGAGAAGCGTGGCACGCTGGATGTGACGGGAACCGTTGCGCTCACCCAATACGATAATCCGGTCTTTGCGCTCAACGCCACGGCTCGCAACTTCCGGGCGGTGGATCGGCGCGGGCTCGCATCGCTAGACGTGAGCACCACCACGCCCATTTCGCTAGTGGGCCCGTATTCCGGAGCCCATGTTAGCGGAGCGGTGCGAGTCGATCGTGGCACCGTCTACATTCCTGAGCTGATAACCAAACGGCTAGTCGATTTAAATGATCCAGAGCTCGTGGATGTGGTGGATACGACGGTCGCGAGCAATCGGGCAATTCTGCCGACTGCGCCGAGTGAGTTCACAAAGAATCTGAGTCTGGACAACGTCTCTATTAATGTTGGCGACGACGTATGGCTCAGGTCGGCGGAAGCGAACATCAAGCTCGGCGGGTCGCTCAATGTGACGCTTGGCCGGAGTCCGGTTACCGGGGAAAGATCTCAGCTCGCGCTCGACGGGCAACTCAACGCGGTTCGCGGGACTTACCGGCTCAACGTCGTGCCATTCGTCCAGCCGACTTTCGATGTGGAACAGGGAACACTACGCTTTTTCGGAACGCCAGATCTCGATCCAGCGCTTGATATTACCGCGATCAACACAGTGCGTCGTCCTCGGCAGAGTCTCAACGGTCAGGACATTCGAATTCGTGCGACGATCGGTGGAACGCTGTCTGCTCCATCGCTGGCATTGTCGAGTGCGGACAACCTTCCGCTGTCACAGTCGGATCTACTGAGCTACTTGATCACGGGTGAGCCGGCGTTCGCGCTCGACTACACAAACTCACAATACATCAACCAGCTAGCAAACGTCGCGGTCCGCTCGGCTGGCAATATTATAAGCAGTGCGATACCGAGATCCGTGTTCGATGTGGTTGAGCTGCAGACGCCGGCGCAGCTCACGCAGCAAGCGCCCGGCACCGCCGATACGTTTTACAGCAACTTGCTGAATACGAGAGCATTGGTAGGAAAGCAATTGAGCAACAGCCTCTTTCTCAATTTCAGCACTGGATTCTGCGCTGAGAATTTCCGCAGCGCTTCCAGCTTTCAACGCAACCTCGGCCTTCGACTGGAATATCGACTCAGTCAGAGCTATTCGGCGCAGCTCGGTGTCGAGCCCGGCACCACCGATCTACTTTGTTCTCGTCCGGGTTCGTTGCAGACCATTCAGCAAACGCCGCCCCAGCTTGGGATCGACTTCCTCCGCTCCTGGCGCTTCTGATGCGTCCGGCGCGAGCGACGGCAGACGCGTCGCGGATCAAGCGTGCGTTGGTGATCGTAAATCCCGCTTCGCGGCGTGGCGATGCGTCGATTCACTCCGTCACGCGTGCGTTCGGCAGTTTGGGGATTCAGTGCGATTTCGTGACAACGAAGAGTCGCGGGCATGCCGGCGAGGTAGCGGCGGCGAACGCGAGTGACTACGACGCGATATTCGCACTGGGCGGCGACGGAACCGCGGTAGAGATAATCGGCGCACTGGCGCCGAACGGGCCGCCAGTTGGGGTGCTCCCCGGAGGCACCGGCAATCTCCTTGCGCGCGCTTTGGGGATTCCTATGAGTGTCTCCCGTGCCGTGAAGACGCTCGTGCAAGGCGACGAATCCAGATTCGATCTCGGCCGGCTCGGAGACGGCACCCGGTTTGCGATCGGAGCAGGCGTCGGTATCGACGCGTCGATGATTGCAGGCACGTCGCGAGAGTGGAAGCGGCGCGCGGGAGTGCTCGCGTACATGGTTGCGGGCGCTTCACACGTTTTGCGACGCCGTCGGTTTACCGCACGGGTTACCGTGGACGGCGCCACACTGACACGGGAAGCGGCCGCGGTGCTCGTGGCCAATTTTGGGGTGCTTCTTAACGGTCTGGTAACCCTAGGCGACGGAATCCGCCACGATGACGGGAAGCTGGATGTGTGTATCTTCGATCCATTGTCGGTGATCGACGCCGCCCGGATCGCCCGGAAACTGATGTTTCGCGACTTTAGCCCCGATCCGGCGATGGCGTATATGCAGGGGACGCACGTCAAAGTGGAAACTGATCCCGCCCTTCCGGTGCAGGCTGACGGTGAGTTGACTGGCAGCACCCCGTTTGTGGCGACGGTCGAGCCGCTTGCTGCGCGGCTTCTGGTGCCACACTGTCAAATAAGTCGTCAGTAGGCAGAGTTGTTCAGACAATCCTTCAGAGCTCACTAGAGCCTTCCGTGGCACACCGCCTCTCTCTCAGATTGCAGCGTGACGAGCCCGCGATCCTGCCTCTGGCCGGATCGTCGCGGTCGATGCGCGAGCTTTCCCGACAGGTCGAGCTATTGGCGCAGAGCAGCCGCGCAACCGCTCTGCTCATAGGCGAAATAGGAACAGGAAAGGGTCAGCTTGCCGATTACATCCACTCTCGGAGCGCTCGTTCTGCAAACGTATTTGTGGAAGTGAATTGCGCGACGGACGATCCAGCCACGCTTGGCGTTGATCTCTTTGGTGTGAAGGCGCAAGAGGGCGCCGCAGCTATCCTCGCGGCGGTGCGGGGCGGCACCATATTCATTGACGAGGTATCGGAGCTGTCGCCGGACCTGCAAGCGCGCCTGCTCAGCATTCTGAACGACGCTGCGGCGCTGACCGGCGCAGGCGATTCAGCCGATGTGCGAGTGATCGCCGCGACGAGCAAGGACCTCGTGAACGAAGTGAATGCGGGGCGGTTCCGCGAGGACCTATATTACAGATTGAGTGCGACCCCGGTGCACTTGCCGCCGTTGAGGGCTCGTTCGCGAGAGGACCTTTCTGATCTGATCACCGCCACATTCAATGCGCTATCAATGAACATGTCCAACTCGCCGCGCGCACTTGGCGGGGAAGTAATCGACTGTCTCATCGCGTACCCGTGGCCCGGAAACATTCGCGAGCTTCGTAACGCGCTGGAGCGGGGACTGCTCATCGCTCGTGGCGAGCCGGTGCTCCAGCGCATGCATTTGCCCGCCGAGCTGCATGAGCTACAGGGCTCCGACGTCGTATACACGCCGCGTACGCTGATGGACGTGGAGCGTGCCCACATACATCGCACGCTTCGCGCGCACAAGTTGAATCGCACGCATGCAGCGCGCGAGCTGGGCATCTCCCGCGCGACTCTAATCAAGAAGATCAAGGAATACGGACTCGTGTATCGCAGTCCGGGCCGCGCGTGACGGAACTGCGCGAGCGCGACGCAATGGTATGCCGCAGTTGCGGCCAGGAAGAGCGTGCATCCGAAGGCTATCCGTGCAAGGACTGCGGCACCTTCATATGCATCATGTGCGTCTTCAAAGGCGTAGTTCGCTGTGAGCGCTGTGCCGCGAGTGCGATGGGTGCATCGCCCGGTTCCGGTGACGACAGTGTGCCATCGCATGCGGCGCCGCAAAGCCCTGGGATGGACTGGCCAGACCATTGATAGATTCACTGCTTGGCGGTGGTCATTCTCCGGCCACGCGCGTTACCATGCGAGTATCGATTGCGCCGCTGCTGGGATCGCCGGCCGCGTCGTCGGCGCAGGTGTCGCAGCTGCTGCGCGGTCACCAGGCCGATGTCGTGGATTTGGACGGCAAATGGCTGCGTCTTCGTGGTGCTGACGGTTACGAGGGCTGGTGCCATCGTGGATACGTTGGTGCTGACTCTGCACCAGGAGCAGCATCCCTGTGTTCGGCGTGGAGCGCCGAACGCCGCATGTCAGTGGGTTGCGCCGTCACCTCGCTCACAGGTGGACAGATGGAGCTTCCGGTGGGTGCTCTGTTAGATGCGGATGAGGAGGTAACCCGTGGAATCGCGATGAACAATCGCGCACGTGCACGATACTTCGAACCCGACGCCGACCTACTGGTTCGTCGCGCCGTCGAGCTGTTCACCGGTACGCCATATCAGTGGGGAGGTGTCACGCCCTGGGGCTCGGACTGTTCCGGCTTTGTGCAGACGATGTTCGCGTTGCATGGCATCCAACTGCCACGCGATGCATGGATGCAGAGCGAGCGTGGTCGTGAAGTCGCGAACGACATTGTCGACCTGGAGCCCGGTGACCTGTTGTTGTTCTCCGATCGGCATGACGGCCGTCCAACGCATGTCGCTCTTTCGCTGGGCGGTGCGAGATGTGTTCATTGCTCGCTCGCGAACGGCGGATTCGGCATAAACGCGCTTGACGCCGACGATTCAGTTGCGCGAGGGTTGCGCGAGACGTTCAGGTTCGCGCGCAGGATTCTCTAGGAATCAGTGCGCGTCGCAGGTTGGGTTGAACGATGTTGAAGCAGTCGCTGCGTCATGAGCTCCGCGAGCGCCCGCTGCCATTTGACGGGCATGAACGTGTGGTCAGCGCCGGGTACGACATCGACCGTGAAGTCTTCACGTTGGCGGAAGCGACCTATCCTCGGGCTGACCGTTCGCTCGAAGAATATCTGCGACGCATCTCCCCCGCTGAAGATGAGATGCATCGCTACACCGTCACGAAATAGCCTGGTCACGTCCGGCCGCTCAATGTCCGTGCGGCCCAGTAGCCGGCGCGTGCCGGCGGCAATCGCGCGGCTTGCAACAAATGCGCGGCCAGTCAACACGGTGACGGTGTAGCGCAGATCCACGCGTCCGCTGAGGAGCCTCCGCCATTTAGCTGGATTCCTCAGTGCTCGTGTCACTCGCCTGGTCTCGACCTCATTGTGGTATGGATCCTCCTCAATCGGGTCGCCAACACGATAGTAGAGCGGGGGATTCACAGCTATCACTCCGGTCACTGCTGAATCCTGAGCGTGAGTCGCATGGTATGCGCCCGAACACATTCCAGCCAAGATCACGCGACCGTGCCGTCGCTCCTCGCTCATGAACGCTATTGCGTCATGAATGTCCCGGAGCGCCGTAGTGGGATACGACTCGTTTGTCATCAACGCATCGTTGGATTCGCTATCTCCAATTCCGGTCAGGTCAAAACGCAATACCGGGAAACCCAACTCCGCCCAACGGCGGGCCAGGGGTACGTACATTCGATGCGGGCCGACATGGTGGTCTGCCCCCGTGTTCAACAACACTACCGCGGGATTACCGGATGCAGTGGCCGGTTCCACCAGAATGCCCGAAAGTCGCCCGTCCGCGAACGATACCGCGGACTCGCGAATCCCGTGGGTGAGGCCATCGGAAGACAATTCGGTCGCGATGGGCGCGGGGCCCGTAGTCGCATGAGCCGATGGATATTTGGCATCCAACCACTGAACGATCGTCTGCATGGCACCAGTGGGGAGAACGGAGTGCAACGGCGATATCATGAATCGGGCATGGTCTTCATATCGCTTCTCGTCACAATCCACGCCCGCGTCCGCAAGCAGGCCGATGAGCTGTTGCTCCGCTTGCGCGTCGTCCCGCGTCATGATTAGCGCACTGGTACCTGTGTATGGCTCGCCATCGGACATGTTCATGCCCGCGATATCTGCAACCGTTGCGGCATCAAGATAAAATCCCGCGGATTCGATCCCTTCCGCCTCCAGGACCAGATCACCTGGATGCTCAGCGGACGACATTGCCAGCATGCGAGTTTGCCGAATGAATGATCTGCCGTTTGGGCACGGGCTCCACATAACGAGCGAGTCTACGTCATACCGGTCAGCGGCCGCCCTGGCGGCGAGCGTCGCGCCAAAACGCAAGCCAACGAACGCCAGCGTGTCAACTCCACTTCTTCGCCGTAGCTCATCGGCAGCTAGCGATATGCTCTCGAACCACGCGGGTAGGAGTGACTCACCGGCTGGCGCCTCGCCGGAGTCTCCGGTGCCCTGATAGTCGAACCGCAGCACCGGGAATCCGGTCGCCGCCAGATCGCGCGCCAGGTTCCGAAAAGCGCGATGGCTGCACATGTATTCGTGGCCGATGGGCTGGCACAGCAACACCGCACAACGGCGCGTGCCAATTCCGGGGGCGCTCTGTGCAAACCATCCGGCGAGATGTCGCACCCCCCCGAAGAAAATGGGAATCGCCGGATTCATTACGCGTGAAAGGCGCGCGGCGTGAGGCTATTGAGTGCCGTTACGCGGCCGGCGAGGCGGTGGTCTTCTCGAGTAGCAGTAAGCAAGACTTTCCGCTCGCCGCCGGGCGCAATGTGAAAGTAATTATCGTCAGGCTGCCATCCGTCCACTTCAATTGACACGGAAAGAGCAAGCTCGGTCGCACGAATATTCAGAGAGTACGCCGCATCATCAACTCGGTAAACGTGCGCGTCCAGCTCCGTAGTCGCGCGCGGTGCTCCAACGCCCAGCGGAAAGTGAAAGGACTGGGCCACAACAGCATCAGACTCCGGATCGACTAGCGTTGCCACCACAGCGTCGTGGTTTGGTGGCCCGAACCGGTAAGCATAACTGACATCGGTAAAGGCGCCAAGCAATTCGTCGGCGCTCACTAGCAGTGTGGAACGCGGAGTGACAGCTACTCGTCTCACCGCGTCCCCCACGCAAAGCGCGCCACGGTATAGCGAAACCCGCAACTCTGGAGAGATCGGGAGTGGTCCGTCGTTTACCACGTGCATCGCGATGCCGTTCAATCCTTCTTCCGACATCACAACCGTAACAGCGCGAAACGCGCGCGCAAGATAGTAGTACGCTGCCTTCGGTGCGCCGTCACAATCGAGAATCCCCCATCCGGCTCCCGGGCGCAGATCGCGGTAGAACCAAACCAGCGCACCGGTGCAGGGTGAGCCCGAGCGACGCCACTCCGCAATCGTCCTCGTCATGATTTCGCCACCAGCAGCGCGGCCGAGCGCGAGGTAGCGTTCCGGGTTGCCATAGCGCTCCCCCAGGGGGTCAACGCCGAAGATTTCCCTTACATAATGATCGCGCACATCTTCGAAGTCCCAACCTGATCCGTTGTCGCGCGGCACCCCACGCTTCCAGTCAGGGTGATGTCCTGCGCCGGCTGCACCGCACGACATCCGATCGACGAACGTCGATTCGGGAACGTTTGACAACGCGAGCGTCTCTGACGCGAACCGTACCTCACTCATTCGAACGTCCGCGGGTGGCCGCAGATAGGGTCCGTATCCGAAATAATGTCCGTCGCCCGCGTTGACGTGAAACGGAAGCGCGCCCCCACTCGGCGATGATGGCCAGTAGGGGACATTTGTCGCGTGCTCGGCAGCAAGATCGGCCAGTTTCTCAGAGAAGAGCGTGCTGCGCCATTCAGACTGCGGTAGCCCAAGCATGGCGGCCTGTTGCTCGACCTCGCTATTGCCACACACCAGCGCCAGCGAGGCATGGCTACCCACACGCTGAAGAAACTGACTCACTTCGCGCTCGGTCGTCGCGAGGAAGTCGGCGTCGGCCACCGGATAATCCATGTTGGCGAACATGAGATCCTGCCACACCGCGATCCCTAGTTCGTCGCAGAGATCATAAAAATCGTCGTGCTCGTAAACCATCGTGCCGCCCACGCGCAGCATGTTCATTCCGGCGTCGCGTGCAAGCTCGAGCGTCCGACGGTATTCCTGGGTCGAGCAGTGTAGTCGCAACGCGTCGGGCGGACTCCAGCACGCACCGCGCCAGAAAACAATCTTGGAATTGATGGAGAGCGCAAAGCCGCCGGCGGTGGAATCCAGATGCATCGTCCTGAAGGCAACACGGCCAATGGGCAGCGAAAGTTCCGAGTCGCCCACCGTGAGGCGCATGACTGTGTCGTACAACGGTTGCGCGCCGTGTGTGTGCGGCCACCAGATATCGGCGTCGGTAATTCGAAGGGTAGCGTGAATTACGAAATCCTCGCCCGAATCGCGCACGATTGCCGCCCGCTCCACGCTTCCTACAGCGACAGATGCTGATGCCACGTGTGTGCCGGCTGCGACCCGCACCCGTACCGCTACGGACACAACTCCATCGGCGCCATCCAACCGCGCCAGCACCTTGCGCGATAATATCCGCACGGAGTTATGTGGTAGAAGCGCAACGCCCTTCCACGGTCCCACTGGCGGCGCCGCTGCGGACCATCCGGGGATGCGACCGAGAAGAGTTGTGCGAATCCACCTGAGGTTCTGGTGCGAGACGAGCCGGGTCCGCCACCGAGGCCGAGCACGTTTTATCGCCAGCGCTTGCGTCAACGAACCGAAGCGTATGACGAGCTCGTTGTCGCGTCTAAGCGCGCGGCCGGCGTCCACGCAATGTGCGACGAACATGTTGTGGCTCGACAGGACAAGCGTACCGTTCAGCCATACCTCGGCGAGCGACGCAAGCCCCGCGAAGTCGAGTGATGCGCCGGTTTCGGGTTCGTCGGACCGGAAACGGCACCGGTACCACCAGTCGTAGTCGTCGAGCGCCGGCGGATTTGACCAGTTCCACTGTCCCGCGCTGTGGAAGGCGCCGGCCACGGTCCCCGGTGCCGACGCCGCGAGCCACGCTTCGTCGGGGAATGTCAGCTCGTCCGGGTGCGTTACCGTGCCTGGGTCCGTGCGGACCAATTGCCACGCAGTGAGCTCGATGCGGCGCGCCGCAGATGAGCGCGCTTCTAGCGCACTGTCGGAGGACGCTCCAGTGTGCTCACGCTGCATAGCAGCTCTCAAGGTCAGCCATTGCACTTGCCCAACTCGCTTCCATCTTATCCAGCAACGGTGAGACGTCCACCGGCTTTCCCGTTGCCATCATCCGCGCAATCTTGAACTGCATCGCCTTGGCCGCGGCAGCTATGTTATTGAAATCTGCCGCCGCGCGGCTCGGCTCGGCGCTATTGTCCGCCAGCCATGCAAGAAACGTCGCGGCCATTTCTGCACATGCGCCACACTGCCTAAGCGTCGCAAACGCGTATTTGTAGAACATCTGCATGTCCTCACCAATGAGCCACTGCACATCGCTCGCGTAGCGTTCGCGGTATCGTGTTACTGGATTCACGCGCGGAACACGTGCGACATAGTGACGCACCTGTTCCCGAGCAATTGCCGTAAGGTCAGCCTTGCCGCGCCGCGCCACGCGATCGAGCTTGGCGATCTCGGTGTACGGGGCGAGTGCCGTGCTGGCATAGTTGAATATCGCGTCGAAATCGCCGCCCCGCAGCACAAAATATCCGGAACTGTGGAAATAGCCGAGCACCCGGTCGTCCAGATCAATCGCCTGTACGCCAACCGTGGTCTTGGTATGCTCGATGCCGTAAGACACACCGACAGTGTCGGGGAGGTGGAACGCGTCAACCTCCACGAGCGGAACTCGTCCAAGGCGGACCTGTTCGGCAAGCTGGATACTGAGTGGGCGCCAGATGGCAAGCTCCTGGACGTCTACCCCGTACAAGGCGTAAATGTCGCCCGGTGGTGGCTTGAAGAATGTCCACTGGTCCCCCTCGAAATCCATCGCCAGGGTGAACGCCATGCAAGCCATGGGATCGAGCTCGAGCGAATGGAGCAGCTCGATCCAGAGGTCCACATAGCAATTTGTTTCCGGCCAGATCCGCTCCGAGCGGTGCAGATCGTGAGCGACGTATTTCGAGGCGTCCAAGCCGAAGGCCTCGGAGTTCACAGGCCGAGGGTCGTTCGAACTGGAGCTGGCCACTGAGTGACGTCGAATCCGTGGAGTTTGAACAACGCGAGTGTGATGCGTTCCAGGCCAAACCCCACGCAGGCTGTGTGTGCCGTCTTGCCGTCGGCGGTCGTTATGCCGAATGCAGTCCCAAAGTGGTCCTGGTGGTAGTTGCACGATACGGCGGCCGTCATCTCGTCCGCCGTTGCGATTGGGACGAGCAGTTCGAACTTGAGCGCCTGTTCCATCTGGCTGGCGGCGAGCATGGCGCCGCCGCGTCCGAAAAATGGGTCGTTGGCCACAACTACGTGCGCGTCGAGGCCTACAGCCAAGAGCATCGCGTGACTTCGGCCCAACCACAGGTCGCGGAACTCCCTGACGTTGTCTGGCGTGCCGATTCTCACGTATTCGTGCTGCCGGAAAATCTGCATGCGTGCGGGATCGTTGGACGGCTCGTATCTGAAACAATACGACTGAACGTCGAACAGACGCCCGTTCTGTGGAAGTACGCCAGCTGCCATCGGATAAACGGGATAACATGCGGCCGGCGTCAGGATTAGATCTGCGCTGTGGAAATGCGTGGTCCAGTCCGAGCCGCTTTCAACCATCTGCAACATGTCGGCGTGGTCTCGTTCGCTGCCACGAAATCCGTTAATGCTGCCGGTGAGGTGTGGAAACGATTTGAGATAGTTGCTGCGCTCAAAATCTGTGCGGCTAATCACAGGCGGGAATCGAAATACCTCTGCGCGCTGATCCAGGCCCGATTCGGTGATGAAGCGATCTAAGCCACCGAGCACACGCTCGAACACAAGCGCCTTGCCGTACACGCCCGGAATACCCGTGCCGGAAATGATCCCGTTTGCAAGAAGCGCGTCGAGATATTCCCGACGGGCCGCGGCGACCTCGGACACGCGGTCGGTCACCGAGTCAATCATCTTTCGACACCAACAGCATGGCGGCGTTGGCGCCGTAGATGCGGTCGTTGTTGATCATCAATGCCGCACCGTACGCATCGCGCAGGAGGCGCCCGAGCGAAAACTTGGAATCGGCACGGTACCCAGCCATTCCGCAAATCAACAGTGACTGGCTCACTATGTCCACTACCGATGTGGAACAGCTGAGCTTCAAATTGTTCATGCGGATCGCGAAGTTCATCGCGGATAGCGCGTCGGCGTCGTGCATGATGCTTTCGTAATCACGTACCGAATCGTTGACCAGCGCGCGCATCCCCTGGAGTCGGCTCACCACTTCCGCTAAGCGGACACTTGCGGCGGGCGTCTTGCCCGGACTCTTGCGGGCTTCCGCGCGGATGTACCCGCGCGCGCGCCCCACCGCAGCGGTTGCGATCCCGAGCCACAACGACGACCAGACGATGTGCGAGACCGGCAGCATTGTCTGGCTCGAAATGTCGGCATACGAAGCAGGAAGGATGTGGTCGTCGGGTGCGGTGGCGGTGAGTGTGAAGGCCGGGCTGCAGGTTCCGCGGAAGCCGAGCGTATCCCAACCGCTCGTCTGTGTGAGCGTAAACTCGTCGCGCTTGAGCAGCGCCAGCACCTGATCGTTCGGCGGCGCGTCCGGCGTGCGCCGCGCAGTCGCGAGAATCGCATCCGCGTATTCACCGTAGGAAATAACCGGTGCGCGCTTGGCGAGGGAGAAGGAACCATCGTCATGCTCGATCGCGCAAACAGAAGAACGCACATCTCCGCCGACGCCGATCTCCGAAGTTGCGGATGCAATGAGGGCTTGCGTATCGGCGAGTTCAGCCAGATATGTTGCGAAGAAGCTGGAGTCGGCGCCGTGGCGCACGATGCACGCGATCTGGATCTGGTGCATAGCATAAATCATCGCCGTAGCCGAGCAGTACTGGCCGAGTGTAGCGCAGATGGCGGACAGGTCGGCGATTGAACAGCCCCCGCCACCAAACTCTGTGGGGATGAAGATTCCGAGCATGCGCTCCGTGCGCAGGGCATCGAGCGCCTCTGTGGGAAAGCGCGCATCCTTGTCTACAGCATCCGCGAATGGAGCTGCGATTTCGAGGCCGATGCGTTGCGCCCGTTCCAATGCGCCGAACGACCGGCTCAATACCGTGATGGGCATTGCCGCGCTCAGGACTTGCTGACTGGGAGGCCGGTACCGAGCTCCGCGATGGAGTCGCGAATGTTAGCGATCGTTTCGAACGTGCGCCGACGCAGCATGCGTTCAGGGAACTCTACCTGAAATGTGTCTTCCAGCCCGAGCATGAGGTTGACTGTGGCGTGGGACGTAAGCCCACAGGCGTATAGATCCGCGTCCACTGAGATGGCGGATACGTCCCGGTTGAGGCGGGCGTGTTGGCGTAGGGTGTCGCGGATTTTATCGATCATAGCTTGCTTTCGTGCACGAGGACAAGTTGGCACGCGTGTCAGTAAGGCCAGCGTGCTAGGGCTCGGAGGTCGCGCGCCCCTGCGCCCGGTGCAGAGGACACAAATTTATGCCCGGCGCAGAGGGCGACAAGAGCGAAAAGCACGACACTAAAGCGCGGCGCTCCTCTGCGTTCGAGTATCGGCTCGCAGTACCTGTGACTTCAAGAAACATCGGACTCAATTACCGCTAATGCGGTTCGAGTCGGATACTACTGTTTCTCGGCTGGCTAGGATACCATGAGCGGAGAGGTACTATATGGCCGTGTCCCGGTCGGTCCGTTCACGAAAACGCTCGCCCTGGCCACGGGCTCGCTGTCGAGCTCGACCCGCATGGTATAATGGCCGGGCGAATCGAGCGGAAGATCGACGACCGCGATGATGGGGAGATCCATCTCCAGTGCCGCCGTCGGGCCCGCCTCGACTGCAAGCTCGCCACTTGAGGTCCACAGCTCCGTGTCGCGCGGATTGATCCAGTGGAACGTCAGACGATGGGTTCCGGAGTCTGCCGCACTCGCTTTCACGCGCACGACAAAATGCGCGCGAGGGTGCATTGATGGGAAGCCGCCGACATGCAAGGCGTCGAAGATTCCGAGAACATTGAGCTTGCCTTCCTGCGACAAGTTGGCAGCGTCAGCGAATACGGCGAAGGATATGTGCACGACGGAAAGATACTAGATTTGAAGATGCCAGACCGGTCTCAATCGTTCGGTTCTACTGATGTCCTACTTCTCCTCATGGCAACGATATGGGGAGTGAATTACAGCTCAGTAAAATATGCAGGTCGCGCCTTTGGACCGCTGACGTTCACATGGATGCGGGTGCTGATAGCGGCGGTGATGCTGCTGACCGCAGTGCTGCTTCAGCGCAAGAAATGGCCGCGCCGCTCCGACGTATTGGTGTTACTTGGGCTCGGAGTCATTGGCAACGGACTTTACCAACTTCTCTTTGTTTTCGGCGTGTCACGAACACGTGTCGGGAGCGCCGCGCTGATTCTGGCCGCAGCGCCGGCATTCATCGCGCTACTCAGTTGGACGCGCGGCGTCGAGCAGGTCAGCAGGCGTGCCTGGGCCGGAATAGCGTTGTCGATTGGTGGAGTTGGAATCGTGATGCTTGGAAGCGCGGCAGCGGGTGCGTCGCAGCAGGGATCTCTACTCGGTGTGTTCCTGGTGTTCTGTGGCGTGATCTGCTGGAGCTTCTACACTGTCGGGATGCAGCCGCTGACCCATCGGGTAGATCCTGTGCAGCTCAGCGCGCTCACCATGGCTGGCGGAATGATTCCCCTCGCGTTCGCCACACCGTTCGCTGTCTCTAGCATTGCGTCGTCGCACGTGACTGCAACCGCGTGGTGGTGCGTGTTGTATAGCAGTGTGATTTCAATCGGGATCGCGTACCTGTTCTGGTACCGTGGGATCCGTGTGCTCGGGCCCACCAAAACATCAGTTTACGGAAACCTGCAGCCAATCGTAGCGATTTTGACGGGATGGATTGCTCTTGGGGAGGTTCCCACCGTCTGGCAGCTAGCCGGCACGGTGGCCATCATCGGCGGAATTTTTCTCACGCGTGTGTAACGGGCAACCACTCATTTTTCTCAATGCAACATCTAGTTCTGTTCGACATAGACGGCACGATCCTGCATTCCAGCGGAGCCGGAAGGGACGCGATGGAAAACGCACTCGCCACAGTCTTTGGAACGCCGGGAGATCCGTCGATTCGTTACGATGGCAAGACCGATAAGCAGATTGTGCGTGAATCGATGCGTCACGCTGGCTTCAGCGACGAAGATATCGATTCGCGCATGGGCAACGTGATCGCTCTCTATGTCGCTGGATTGCCAGCACGACTCGAGGATCCCAAGCGCGGGGTAGCGATGTATCCCGGCGTCGCGGAGTTGATCGACGTTGTTCATCGGCGCGGTGACTGTGTGCTGGGTTTGCTCACCGGCAATGTCGAGCAAGGTGCGCGACTTAAACTCGGGTCAGTCGGACTGGATTTCGATCAGTTCCGCGTCAACGCATTTGGATCCGATAGCGAAGTTCGGGGTGAGTTGCCGGCTGTCGCGCACAGGCGGATGGTTGAAGTATTCGGCGTGACCCTGCGGGGGACGGACGTAGTTGTAATCGGTGATACGCCCGCCGATATCGCCTGCGGACGATCGCTGGGCGCCCGCGCAATCGCCGTAGCGACCGGATCATATTCAGTGCAGGATCTCAAGGCACACGACCCCTACGCCGTGTTTACCGATCTGAGTGATACCGACGCGGTGATGGCCACCATCGTCGGATGAGCGCGCCAACCCGCGAAGTCGAGCTCAAGGCACGCGTCGATGACGTGAACGCGGCGCGACTGAGTCTCGAAGCCGCCGGCGCTGTGTTGGTGTTTGATGGAAGGTTACAAGATCGTGTTTACGATACCGTCGCTCGCACGCTCTTCGCTCAGGATATGGTCCTGCGGCTGCGGTGTTACAAAAATGAGATGGGAGAAACCGCACATCTGGACTGGAAGGGTCCGACCTCGCGCGAAAACGGATTCAAGATTCGTCCTGAGCTTACGGCCGGTGTGTCGGATCCAGACGTGCTCGCAGCCATGCTTGACCGCTTGGGTTACGTGGTGGTCACTTCGATCGATCGTGATATCGTGCAATACGAGCTTTCAAGCGATGAGCACGAGACGGTTGTGATTCGATTCGAGATGTATCCCCGTATGGACACGCTGGTGGAAGTCGAGGGCGCTCCCAGTCGAATCGAAGATGCCATCCGCGTGCTCAAGATCCCGCGCGCCAGCTTTTCGGCGGACCGCCTGACCGATTTTGTTCGAGCGTTCGAGGCTCGAACAGGGCGCCGCGCGGCGATCTGCGATAGTCAACTCACCACCGAATGAATAAGCCTAGCCCTACAACCGCGCCATACTTGCTGCGGTCGTTTCCGCCTATACTGTGCGCGGCTGTGCGTGAATTCCGGGTGCGGTCGCCGTGACGTTACGCCGCAACTGCATGATGACAATGCCGGCTATCACGAAGAGAACAGCGAATACCTGAGCCGTTGTGAACGGGCCAAAAAAGCGATCGTCCTTGGCTCGGAAGATCTCCATGACAAAGCGCTCGACGCCGGCGAGTACGCAGTATACTCCAAAGAGCCATCCTTCCGCATGCTTGTGGTCACGCATGCGCCACAGGACTAGGAACATGACGAATCCGAGGATCACTTCGTACAGTTGCGTCGGATGAACCGACACCACCTGCATTGGATTCATTCCCGCCGGAAAGTGCATGTGGAACAGATGCGTCATGTTCTCCACGGTGGTTGGTGGGGCACCGTTTGGAAAGCTCACCGCCCACGGTCCGTTCCAGGGCCTGCCGTAGTCGTCACCGACCGCCCAGCAACCGGTGCGGCCCACAGCATAAGCCGCGGCGACCGCGATGCCGCCGACATCGGCGACGCGTAGCAGGCTCATCTTCTTGCGCCACGCAACAAAAAGGACAGCGATGATTCCGCCTATGAGTCCGCCCCAGAACACGAGTCCCGCGCGACTGAAGAGGGAGCTGACGTCGCCCATGAGGATCGCGTAGTAGATCTTGCCGCCCAGTATCCCACCGATCACGGCGGCGAAAACCAGGTCCGAAACGGGTGCCGGGTCATGTCCGCGGCGCCACATTTCGTGTTGTGTGATGATCTGCGCGATTATGAACGCCGCGAGCATTGCGATACCGAATCCGGTGAACTGGAATCGGCCGATGTCGTATGTAAAGGCGTTCTGTGATATCGATGCGAAAATGTGGGTCATGCCTGGCCGGGAAGGGGTGCGGTGGCGCGTGCGGCTTGGCCGAGCGGCGCCCGCTCACCCTGATAATAGCGGAAGAGACCGGCCCGGGCGATCATGGCCGCGTTGTCGGTCGCGAGCCGCGGGCTCGGTGCAAAGAGCTGGATGCCAGCGGGCATTCTGGCACGGATCGCATCCGACAGCGCCCGGTTGCAGGCGACACCGCCGCCCAGCACCACGCGATCGCGGCCGTACATGATGGCCGCACGCGCGGTCTTCTCGACCAGTGTCTCGACGAGGGCATCCTGGAAGCCGCGCGCGATGTCGGCCCGATCGCGTTCGATGTCAGTTGAGTTCCTCACCGCGTTGAGCACCGCCGTCTTGAGGCCACTGAACGAAACGTCGAAGTAGGACGGATCATCGATCGGAGTGTTCCGATGCAGCATTGGGCGGGTGAAGCGGAAGCGCGATGGTTTCCCATCGCGCGCCAGCGCTTCAACGTGCCGGCCGCCGGGATACGGGAGACCGAGCAACTTTGCGACCTTGTCGTAAGCTTCGCCCGCAGCGTCGTCGCGTGTGGAACCGAGGAGTTTGTACTCACCCCACGCCGGAACGTCCAGCAGCAGCGTGTGCCCGCCAGAAACGAGAAGCGCGGTGAACGGCGGCTGAGCGCCCGGATCATCCAGCGACGTCGCGAAGAGATGCCCCTCCATGTGATGCACGGCGACGAGCGGAATACCGAGTGCGAGCGACAATCCCTTTGCGTAATTGAGTCCGACCATGAGCGCGCCGACCAGACCCGGCTCCGTAGTTACCGCGACTGCGTCGATGTCGTCGAGTGTGCAGTCTGCTTGCGCCATGGTTTCTCGTACCACCGGCACGATCGCCGTAAGATGCGCGCGCGATGCGATCTCGGGGACGACGCCGCCGAAGACCCGATGGACGTCCTGCGACAGAATCACAAGCGAACGCAACACCGGCTCGCCGGTCGCGTCATCGAGGACCGCGGCCGACGTCTCATCGCACGAAGTCTCGATGCCGAGGATGCGAGTCACGACCGTTTCATGCTCGTGTCACTCAGCAAGCAGGCGTTCAATGAGGCGGCGGTTCCCCTCGGAATCCCAGTCAATAGCGCCCGCGATTTTCTTCCGGATCACGCCGTCTTTGCCCACGATTACAGTCTCAGGGTAGCCGGTAGTCTGATACGCGCGCTCGATGCGCCCACTGGGGTCGTGTAGCACCTGAAACGTCATTCCCATGTCGCGAACAAACGCGCGGATCGCCGGCTCGCTACCGGGATCATCGATGCTGACGGCTACCACGTTCAATCCACGTGGTCCGTAGGCGCGATACAGTCGTTCGATGCTCGGAATTTCAACGCGACACGGTTGGCACCATGTTGCCCAGATGTTGACGAGCACCACCCGACCTCTGTAATCCGCAAGCGAGAGTTGTCTGGATGGTGTGTCCAGCGTCGCTGCCTGGAAATCGGGTGCAGTTGTGCCGACGCCGAGCGGTGTGAGCTCGGTCCCGAGCGCGCGAGTTATCCCGAATCCGATCGCCGCGATTGCGACAAGCACTATCGCTACGATCCCAAGTTGTTGGCGACCGGTCACATGATCTCCGTTGCCGCCGATCTCAGTTCACCGATTTCCCGTGACGGATCCGCAGCGGAGAACACAGCGTGGCCAGCGACGAATGCATCAGCACCAGCACGGCGACATTGCAGCATCGTGTCGCGCGAAACTCCGCCGTCCACCTCCAGATCCGCGCTGGATCGCGACTCATCCAGGAGGCGCCGAGCGCGCCGAATCTTCTCGACCGAGGCCGGGATGAATGCCTGTCCGCCGAAACCGGGGTTCACCGTCATGACGAGCAACAAGTCGATGTCGCTCGTCACTTCACGAACCGCATCGAGCGACGTCGCTGGGTTGATCGCAACGCCGGCTCTGCAACCAAGCGACCTGATGTGTGTGAGATGGCGCTGAAGGTGGTGTGTGGCTTCGGCGTGAATCGTCAAGCCCGTCGCTCCGGCGCGGGCGAAGTCTTCCAGATATGACTCCGGGTGGATCACCATGAGATGCACGTCTATCGGGAGCTTTGTGCATCGCCGCACTGCGTCAATTACTTTAGCGCCGAAAGTGAGGTTGGGAACGAACTGGCCATCCATTACATCAACGTGAATCCAGTCGGCGCCGCCACGCTCGCATATCGCGATCTCGTCGCGTAGACATGCGAAATCGGCGCTAAGTATGGAAGGTGCGATGCGAATAGGTTTCACGGTCAATGAGCTACTCAGGATGAAGCGTATCGGGCCTGGAAAGGGTATCTGGCACCGGCCGAATTCGGGGCAGCTTATTGCCCCGCTGTACTCGCATTGTATCGGACGTCGAGTCTGGGGGAAAGTATGAAACGGTCAGGGCGACCGTCCCACCAACCTTGATCGTCGAATCGGCCGCCGGAAACTGCCGCAATACCGTATTCACGGGCTGGAAGGAGCTGGTATCTCGGGTGACGGAGGCTCGGAGGCGAAGGCCGTTCAGGACGCCGCGGGCGTCTGGCAGAGACATGCCGACGAGGTCAGGGGCCAGGATCGGCGTAGTGTCGTCAGCCGGCGCCTGAACGATCTGCGCGGCTACGGCGGGCGGCTCGACGGGCGGCTCGACGGGCGGCTCGACCGGCGGCGTGAGCCCAGTCTCTATAGGCCGGAGGACTCTGGTTGAATCCGGGACATAAGGCCGCGGCGCCGGTGGAACCACGCTTGACGGAAGAACGAAGGCAAAAATCGCGACGTAGGCAAGCGCAAATCCGCCTATGCCGATCACGATGTAGGGAAACGCACGCCGCAGGCGCGCGCGAAAATTCACCTAATCCGATCTCCGAAGTCTGGCCGCAAATGCTCCGTCGGCACCATGCTTATGCGGTAGCACTCTCAATCTCCCCGCATCCAGTGTCGATGCCGGAACGACACCTTCGGGCGGCGGTTCCAGCGTGAACTGCGGGTATTCGTCCAGGAAGGTCTCGATCTGGACGTCGTTCTCTTCAGGCTCGAGCGAACACGTACTGTAAACAAGCAAGCCACCCGGCCGCACCGCCTCAGCCGCTGCACGGAGGATGGAACGCTGAATGGCGGGCATCACCGCGAGATCAGAAGCCTTAAGGCGCCAGCGCGCGTCTGGATGACGCCTGAACGTTCCCGTGCCAGTGCAAGGGACATCAACGAGCACGGCGTCGAGGTCGCGTAGCGCCGGGTGGCGGGCATCGTCCACGATCGGTATGACGTTGGTGGTGCCCAGGCGGTGAGCGGTCGAGATAATTCGTTGCATGCGCGCCGCAGAGCGGTCACCCGCGAACACCACGCCGGCATCACGCGCAAGCTCGAATGATTTGCCGCCCGGAGCTGCACACAGGTCCGCGATTCTCGATGCCGGTGGTATGCACGCATACTTGACTACCAGCGTCGCGGCTGGATCCTGCACGAAGAAGAGTCCGCGAGAAAAGGCCTCCAGCTCCGTAAGCGACACACCATGACCAAGCTCGATGGAATCGGCCACGAGCGGTGCGGCGTGTGTCGCGACTCCGGCGTCCCCCAACATCTGTGCCAATTCGCCTCGGCTCGTACCAAACGGACGCAGGACGACCGGCGCTTCAGTGTTGTTCGCCGCGAGAAGAGCGGCGGTATCGTCAGCGCCCCATCGCGCGACCCAGCGGGCCACCAGCCAGCGTGGGTGGGAGTTGGCGAGGGCAAGAGCGTCGATCGGGTCGGGCGGCGTGGCAACGGCGAGATCGGAACGCTCCCGATCCGTGCGACGCAGTACCGCGTTGGCGAGCTTGCTCGCGCCGATCCCGTGGCGAGTCTTGGTCAACTCGACAGTCTGGGCGATAGCAGCGTACGCCGGCACCGAGCCCATGCAGAGTAGCTGGTAGGCGCCAAGCCGAAGCAAATCGATGAGATCCGGATCGAGCCTGACGAGCCCACCGCGAACACGGTCCGACAGCACGGCGTCGAGGAAAGCGCGCCGGCGCATCATCCCGTACAGAAGCTCCTGGGTCCATCTCCTGTCCCGGGAATCGATCTGAGTGGTGTGGCGCTCGAAGGATGGGTCCAGCAACTGGCCAGCCCGCACATCGGCGCAAACCTCCGCAGCAATGATCCGCGTGGGCGTGATGGACGAACTGCGCGTGCCGCTCGTGGACAAAGTTCCGCTAACCTCTGTGTTCACGCTTTCAACATCCCCGTAATTGACGACCGCGGGACCGTGACTTCGCACAGTCGTGACCGGCCGGGACGACAGGCGCACCGGTCCCTCCCCGCCGCTGGCGGGGACCGCAATTCGCTATCTCTGCTGACAAAAGGAACGTCGCGCAGGGTGCTGCCAAAAACGGCCGCCCCAAAGATACCGGCGCCGCAAATGTCAGCCGCCCCCCGCGAAGTGCACGATCTTGGCGTGTCACTAGGTTCAGGGGTTACGGAAGCCAAAAAATCACGATTGCGCATAATAGTCCGGTTATGGTCGCCAACTATCATTCGCAGATCGAGTCCCAAAATTGTGAAAGACTAAGCGAGTGTCGTGCCGGGGCGAATATACACGAAACATTCGTTCTCGCGCAAAATTGTCCTTTTTTGTTCGAGTTGGTCTCGTTGCAGCACTAACGCGTGGCCAACCGCATCAGTCCCGGGGCGTAGAGCGGCAAATCACGAGCCGGTCCATCCCTGAGAGTGGGATGCGCCCAGCGCCGGCAGCCCGGTTGTCGCGCCATTCCCCTGTACTGAGAAGGCCGAATGTCAGCTATCTGGCGCCGGACTCGTCGCCAGAGCACCTCCGGTTGTGCGGTTTGTGTCCAACACCCATGTTGAGTAAGCGCGACACATTAGCACTGTCCAGACCGCTGCTACGGAGTGGCTACGCCAAAGAATCGCCGAGTGCGATACCGCGGCCGCGGTGCCATTCCACGGCCTGCATTCGGCGCTTGCCGGCTGGCTGGACGTCGCAGACGCGTACCGCGCCGGTTCCACAGGCGACTACCAAGCCTTCTGCATCCGCCGAAAGCACTTCGCCGGGCCGGCCGTTCGCATCGAAGATTGTCCGGGCGCCGAATAGCTTCACGTCTGCATTGCCATGGACCGTCCAGGCGCCTGGACGCGGATCGTAGGCCCGGATGGCGTTCGCGACCGCGCGCGCGCCCAGCGACCAGTCGATGCGAGTGGTATCGCGGTCCACCTTGCGCGCGTACGTCGCGAGGGAATCGTCCTGGGGGCGGTCAGTCGTCTGTCCCAGTTCGATCATCGCCAGAGCCTCAATCAAGGCCAGAGCACCGAGCTCGGACAGGCGGGCCCGGAGTTCGCCGTAAGTCTCGTCGTCCGCCACTGGCGTGCGCGATTGCAAGACTATTGGCCCCGCGTCGAGCGCTGGAACCATGCGCATAATCGTGACACCTGTTTCCGACAGTCCCTCTCTGATCGCGCCCTGGATTGGAGCGGCGCCGCGCAGTGCGGGCAGCAGCGACGCGTGGATGTTAAGCGTACCCAGTCTCGGAAGATCGATTATCGCGCGAGGGAGTATGTGACCGTAGGCAACCACGACTGAGAGATCTGGTGCGACTACTTCCAGCAGCTCGTAAAAGTCCTCTTCCCGCGGCGATTCGGGCTGGAAGACCGGCAGCGATTCCTGGATTGCGATTTGTTTGACCGGCGGTTGCGTCATTGTGCGCTGGCGCCCAACGGGCTTGTCTGGGCGTGTTACGACGGCACATACATCGAATCCTTCCCCAACCAGAGCGCGTAAGGCAGGCGCGGCGAATTCGGGAGTGCCCCAGAACATTACGCGCATCAGCCGCTACAGCTCGGGTTCGTGGGACGCAGCGGCGGCGCGGGTAGCTTTTTCGCGCGATCGTGACCGGCGCGATCGTGGCTTGCCCGCGTCCAGTTTTCGAATGAACCCTGGATAGTTTACTGCCTCCTTCTCCCACTTACGCGCCGTGAACTTGCGCTTGAGCAGGCTCATGTAGTCGATGAACAGCTTGCCATCGAGATGATCCAGCTCATGCTGTACGCAACGTGCGGCGAGATCCGTGAGCTCGACTTCGAACGGCATGCCGTCCACGCCGGAAGCGCGAACGACAACGCGAGTCGCGCGGTCCACGTCGCCGAATATCTCGGGAATGGAAAGACACCCTTCCTCCGCGCGCTCCACTCCCTCGCGCTCGATGATCTCAGGATTGACCATCGCTAGCGGATTCTCATCCACGTCCATCACAAACACGCGCTCCGAGCGGCCGACCTGGGGCGCGGCGAGTCCGATTCCCTCGGCGGCGTACATCGTCTCGAACATGTCTGCGACAAGCGCTCGAACGGCGTCCGTCACGTTTGGCATGGGCGCGGTGCGTTCTCTCAGGATGTGATCGCCCAGTACACGAATGTCGAGTACAGCCACGCCCGCTTACTCCTCGGTGGTAGTGGCAGGGTTGCGCACGATCTTGGCAATGCGCCCACGCTCGATGATGAGACGTGTGTCACCCGACTTGATGGTTACCCTATCATCGGGTGAGACCAACGGATTACCGTCCTTGGTTTGCTGCGCGATGTATGTGACCTCACCAACGACGCCTCCAGATGTGACAATTTCGTCACCGCGCCGAAGGCTCCGCAGCATTGTGTCGTGCTCTTTCTTCTGCTTCTGCTGTGGGCGAAGAAGGACGAAATAGAAGATGGCGCCGATGGCGCCATACATCAGGATTGTGCTGATAAGCGGATTGTTCATCTTGTGATTTCAGATTTTGCGAAGTAGCGCGCGAGCCAGTCGGCGCTCCACCGATCGAACGTTCCGCCTGTGATGTGCTCCCTGGCGGTGCGCATGAGTCGAATCAGGAAATGTACATTGTGAAGCGAGAGGAGGCGGAGCCCCAGTATCTCCTCGGTGACAAAGAGGTGCCGGAGGTATGCGCGGCTGAATCGGGTGCAGGTGGGACAGTCGCAGTCGGGATCGAGTGGTCCCGGATCGGCGCGCAGCTCGGCGCGCTTGACGTTGAGCCGCCCGTCGTGCGTGAAGACCGCCCCCGTACGGCCCATTCGGGTTGGGGCGACGCAATCGAAAAGGTCGATTCCCCGGCGAACGCCTTCGATAAGATCCTCCGGGAAGCCGACTCCCATCAGGTAGCGTGGGCGATTCCGGGGGACCGCGGCATCGGTCGTCTCGAGCATGGCGTACATGTCAGGCTTGGACTCGCCGACGGACAATCCGCCAATACCAAACCCGAACCAGTCAGAGAGCTCCGTGATTCGCTGAACCGACTCGCGCCTGAGTTCAGGATGGATCCCGCCCTGAACGATGGGGAACAGCGCCTGTTCGAACGGCGCTTCAACGGCCGAGTCGCTGAAGGCAATCAGGCAGCGCGCCAGCCAACGCGCACTGCGCTCCATCGCGTCGCGCGCAACGGGCTCGCTTGATTGCCCTGGAATTACATGATCGAACTGCATCATGACGTCGGCGCCGAGGTTGCGCTCGATTCCGATTACCGTTTCCGGCGTGAAAAACTTGGCGTCGCCGTTGATGTGGCTGCGAAACTCGACGCCCTGTTCGGAGATGGTTCGAAGTGTCTCGAGCGAGAACACCTGAAATCCGCCGGAATCGGTGAGCATTGGCCCGTCCCACCCCATGAACTTGTGCAGGCCACCCATGGCGCGGATCAGATCATCGCCGGGCCGAAGGTGCAGATGATATGCGTTCGAGAGTACCATGGTCGCACCTGCGCGGTGCAAATCGTCCGGGTCCAGCGCCTTGACGGTCGCGAGTGTGCCAACCGGCATGAAAGTCGGCGTGGCAATGTCACCATGCGGTGTCGTAAACACGCCGGCACGTGCGGCACCCTGCGATCTAAGGATATGGAAATTGAACGACATTGATTCAGATAATGAGCATGGCGTCGCCGTACGAAAAGAATCGGTATCGAGCGGTCACCGCTTCGGCATATGCGCGCATGGTGAGGTCGTATCCAGCGAAAGCGGCGACCAGCATGATGAGCGTCGAACGTGGCAGATGGAAGTTAGTGAGCAGATGATCGACTGCGCGAAATGTGTACGGCGGCCTGATGAATATGCTCGTCTCGTTGCTTCCGGCCTGCACAGTTCCGTTGCCGTCCGATGCGCTCTCGAGAGTGCGCACACTGGTCGTGCCGACTGCCCATGTGTCTGCACCGCGAGCGTGAGTCTCCGCGATCCGCTCCGCGGTCAATGGCGGAACTTCGTACCACTCCTCGTGCATCGCATGCTGCGCTGGGTCGTCGACTTCAACCGGCTTGAATGTTCCGGCGCCTACATGAAGCACCACATCCGCGACGTTGACGCCGTGCGTCTTCAACTGATTGAGAATGTCACTGGTAAAGTGCAGGCCTGCAGTGGGTGCCGCGGCCGATCCCGCCTCTGCCGCATACACGGTCTGATAGCGCTCGGAGTCAGGAGCGGTGTCCGCGCGGGTGATATACGGCGGCAGTGGAACGTGTCCGTAGCGCTCGATCGCATCTGCATTGCTCAGCGCGCTTACAATCTCGACGACGCGGGTGCCTCGCTCCGTTGATTCGAGAATGCGAACATCCAACTGATCGCCGATGTGAATTGTGCGACCCGGCTTCATCTTACCACCCGGTCGCACCATCGCTTCGTAGCGAGCCCCGCCCAGCGGCTTGAGCAAAAGCACTTCGGCGGGTGCGCCGGAGTCGCGGGTGCCAAGCAGACGCGCGCGCATAACGCGCGTTGTGTTTCGAACTAGCAGATCGCCGGCGGGAATGTATTCCAAGATGTCTGCGAAATGCCGGTGCGCGATAATCTGTGATGCACGATCGACCACCATGAGCCGGCTGTCACCGCGTACGTCTGGCGGTGATTGAGCGATCAGCTCCGGCGGGAGATGAAAGTTGTAGTCGGATGTTCGAGTGCCGTGCATTTGCAGGATAATGATAAACCGGCCGCAGATGCGATCAGCGGCGGAGCCACGTAAGCCGGTGCCGTCCGGATGTCAGCCAGAACGCAAGATTATTGGCGACGCGTGTCGTCGTGCCAGCTTCGCCAGCGCATTCCCGTACCAGGGTGGTGGGATTGGTAGACACGAGTCTTTGCCAATGGCTTGGCCGCAAGGCCGTGCGAGTTCGAATCTCGTTCCTGGCACGGGCTGGCATGGCACGGGCTGGCTGATTGACAGGCGTCGACACAGTCCATGGCTTTTCCGAAGACCATTGGCAATGACTCGAGCGGTGGCAACACTGCGGGAAAGAGGCGTTGAGGGCACATCCTCGACGCCTCTTTATTTGTACAGGATTTCTAAAGCAGGCTTGTCTGTTGCGATTGCACTGGCGGCGTATATCCAAAATGCCGGTACGCCTGCGCTGTTGCGACTCTCCCCCGCGGCGTGCGTTGCAGAAACCCGTTCTGTACCAGGAATGGCTCATACACTTCCTCAATCGTCCCCGCATCCTCGCCAACAGCGGCAGAAATGGTCGTCACGCCGACGGGACCGCCATCGAACTTCTCGATTATCGCCTTGAGAATCCGCGCGTCCATGTCGTCGAGCCCGAACTGATCGACGTCCAGCATCTGCAGTGCTTCGTCCGCGACCGCTAGCGTGATTATTCCGTCAGCGCGAACCTGCGCATAGTCGCGCACTCGGCGCAACAAGCGATTGGCAACGCGCGGCGTGCCGCGCGATCGACGTGCGATCTCGTGCGTGCCCTGTGCGTCAATCTCGGTCTTCAACACTTCGGCGGTGCGCCGAACGATCAGCTCGAGCGCTTCCACTGGATAGTAGTTGAGTCGTTGCTCGATCCCGAAGCGCGCTCGCAGCGGCGCTGTAAGCATGCCTAGCCGCGTGGTCGCACCGATGAGCGTGAACCGCTCGATCGCCATCGTGATCGTCTGAGCCTTGGGGCCGTCCGACAGACGAATGTCGATCTTGTAGTCCTCCATCGCGGGATAGAGAAACTCCTCGATCACCGGGCGCAGCCGGTGAATCTCGTCGATGAAGAGAATGTCTCCCTCGCGCATGTTGGTGAGCGTGCCGACAAGATCGCCAGGCTTCTCGAGCGCGGGCCCCGACGTCGCGTGGATGTTCACACCCAACTCGCGCGCGATAAGCTCGGCGAGTGTAGTCTTGCCCAATCCCGGAGGTCCGAAGAAAAGCGTGTGGTCCAGCGGCTCCCGCCGCGCCAGCGCTGCGTCGATGTAAATCCGCAGCGAATCCTTGACTTTGGGCTGACCGATGAATTCGGCGAGCTTCTGCGGCCTGAGCGAAAGCTCGACCACCGACTCGTCGGCGAGCACTTCCGGTGTTGTGATTTCGGCGCGCGACATGGATTGGGTTCCCAAAGCTACTCCGGGCATGGGCGAAGAATATGCCGAAGATATCCCGAAAACAAGTATCGGCCGGTCAAGCGCCTTCGCGCTGCCGTTGTGCCGGTTGGCTCATCGATGCAACAGGTCCAATCTCTCCGCGGCTCTGCCGAGCGTCTCGAACGTCTTGCAGAAGGCGAATCGAACTGATGACGTTCCACGACCCGGATCACCGTAGAAGCTCGTTCCGGGAACGGTGGCGACGCCGATCGTCTCAGCCAGCCATACAGCGAATTCCCGATCGTTCCGCTTGCTATCAATTGCGCTGAAATCCGCGAGAACGTAGTACGCGCCGTCCGGTGCGGTGCAGGAGAATCCGGCTTTGACCAGCGCGTTCATCATTACGTCGCGGCGCTGCTTGTATGCGCGCTGGAAGTGGTTGTAGTAATCGGCGTCGAACGCCATGCCCACCGCTGCTGCAGCTTGCAACGGGGCTGCCGCGCCGACAGTGAGAAAATCGTGGACTTTGCGAATCGCCCCGCTCAGCTCACGCGGTGCGATTGCGTAGCCGAGGCGCCAGCCCGTGCACGAGAAGGTCTTGGAGAGTCCCGAAATTGTGACTGTGCGCTGGCGCATCCCCGACCATGTTGCGATCGGATGATGGTGACCGGCATAGACGAGATGTTCGTATATCTCATCCGTGAAGATGAGAAAATCATGTCGTTCCGCCAGCTCTGCGATGGCCGAAATCTCGGCGCGTGTGAACACCTTGCCAGTGGGGTTGTGCGGCGTGTTGAGCACTAGCGCGCGAGTGCGCGGAGTGATGGACGCGGCGAGACGCTCCAAGTCGAGTTGCCAGTCCGGTGCGATGAGTGGAACGAACACCGGCTTGGCGCCCGCGAGGACCGCGTCGGGACCGTAGTTCTCGTAGAACGGCTCCAGGATGATCACCTCGTCACCGGGATCGACGAGCGCCATGAAGGTCGCTGCCATGGCTTCAGTCGCGCCGCAGGTAACGGTTATCTCTGTATCCGGGTCAACTGGCATATCGTACCACCGGCGATATTTCTCTGCTATCGCAATGCGTAGTGCGGGTGAGCCCCAGGTGATCGCGTACTGATTGACGTCGCCCTGTACTGCGGCGCACGCCGCGTCCTTCATTGGCGCGGGCATGGGAAAATCGGGAAACCCCTGCGCTAGATTCACCGCGCCCGTGCGGTGAGCGATTCGCGTCATCTCGCGGATCACCGATTCATTGAATGTGCTCGTGCGCTGGGCTGTCTTTGTCATGAGCTGTCGAATCACGACGAGAGTGTCGTGTGATGAAGAGTGTATGGAAGCTCGTTATCGAGCAGCGATCCGGGCGAGAGCGTTGCGAATGAGCTCAGTTGCTGTCAACTGACCTGTTGTAGCGTCGAGCGTGGCGCGAACGGCCCGTTCGGAATCGGGGAGCGAATATCCGAGCGAAACGAGTGCGCGTATCGCGTCCTCGGCAGCCGCGCCGGCTACCGGAGCGCCAGCGGGACCGGCAGAGGCGTCCACGTCTCGCATCTTTGTTGCCAAGTCGAGAATCATCTGCTCAGCTTTCTTCTTGCCAACGCGCGGAACGCTCTGAAGGGTGATCGTGTCTTTCTCAACTATGGCGCGCACGAGTCGCGCAGCCGTGAGCGTTGAGAGAAGGCTGAGGGCAAGTGCCGGTCCCACGCCGTTAGCGGTGCGGACCAGGTCGAACACGCGACGCTCGTTGAGCGACGCGAATCCGAACAGCTGCCATCCGTCTTCCTTGACGATGAGCGATGTGTAGAGCGAGACAGCTTCGCCGGCTTTTGGAAGCGTTTCGTACACCGATAGCGGTATCTGGATCGTGTATCCAACCCCGCCTGGCGTTATGATCTCGACCCGGTCGAGATCCTTCGCTTCTAGCGTTCCGTTGATACGCGAAATCATCCTAGCTTCGTACGACGGGAATGGCGCGAGCAGCGATCGCCGGGGCTCGAGATGACATCACACACGTAAGTGCGGCAGCGACGCCATCTGCGGCATCCGACGGCGTGGGAACCGATTTGAGCCGCAGTAACCGCATCAACATGAACTGCACCTGAACTTTTGTGGCGGCGCCGTTTCCAACCACGGTTTTTTTGATCTCGGCGGGCGGATATTCGAGTATCTCGATCCCCGCTTGTTGGCCCGCGAGCAGAATGACTCCGCGGGCATGGCCGAGGACGATTGTGGTTCGAACGTTGTGCGCGTAGAACACGTCTTCTACAGCGAGTGCATCCGGACGATGGGTACGAATGAGCTCGCTCACGCCATCGTAGATTTCATTGAGCCTGACCGCGAGTGGCTGGCGCGCTCTCGTGCGGATTACGCCGCATTCGATTAGTGATGCCACGCCGAGGCGCTCGCCGCGCACGACCCCGTATCCGGTGATGGCTGTACCGGGGTCGATGCCGAGCACCAACACTACGCCGTAGCCATTTCGTCGGCGTCCATCTCGAAGTTGGCGACGACTCTCTGAACATCGTCCAGATCTTCGAGTGCCTCCAGCAGCTTGAGTAGCGACACCGCTGCACCGCCAGACACATGCACTGTGTTCTTGGGGAGGTACGATACCTCAGATTCGACTACAGCGACGCCCTTGCCCTCAAGCAACCCCTGTACATCGTGCAGCGAGTTCGGTGCGGTCGTCACGATGTACTGCTCGTCCTCGCGCACGAAGTCCTCAGCGCCGGCATCAAGTGCCTTTTCCATCGCGCTGTCTTCGTCGTACTTGGTCGCGTCGATGTAAATCTGGCCCTTGCGATCGAACATGAACGACACCGAGTTGGTCGCTCCAAGGTTGCCACCGCCGTGAGAGAGCTTGTGGCGAACGTCGGCGACCGTGCGGGTTGGGTTGTCGGTGACGGTGAAGATCATTATCGCGACTCCACCGGGCCCGTATCCCTCATATATGACGTCCTGATATTCCACGCCTTCGAGCTCGCCGGTTCCTTTCTTAACGGCACGCTCAATGTTCTCCTTGGGCATGGATGCTGCCTTGGCGATGTCTATGGCCGTGCGGAGTCGCGGGTTACCTGCGGGATCGCCGCCGCCAAGCTTGGCGGCCATGGTGATCTCGCGGATCAGCTTGGTAAAGTGCGCGCCGCGCTTGGCGTCGGTCGCGGCTTTGTAGTGCTTGATTTGTTTCCACTTACTGTGACCGGCCATGGATCCTGCGTGCGTCTAGGG
Organism: Gemmatimonadota bacterium; assembly: GCA_041691775.1. Classification (GTDB taxonomy): domain Bacteria; phylum Gemmatimonadota; class Gemmatimonadetes; order Gemmatimonadales; family Gemmatimonadaceae; genus Fen-1247. The sequence goes on along the minus strand of JBEPUB010000003.1, from coordinate 31,935 downwards.
GGTTTGTTCGTAATATAGACAGAGCCGCTCGGCGAGCCCACCAAGCTCCTGGAGCGCGGCGGGAGTGAGATGTCCGGTCAGGACGTGCATCAGCTCTCGCAAACTTGCGGCGGCTTCTATGCCGCTCGTGACGCTTGCATCCACAGAGCGAAGCAGCGCCATTCGCGCCGGTTGCGGCATGGTGAGCGCCGACATCCAGCTTCTGGCACGATCGGCGCGCATGGCACGTTCGGGTTGCGGCAGCAGGGTAGGCGGGAGAGCGGCCAAAATCAAACGGGCGGTTATCACCGCGGCGAGCGCCATTTCCCTATCACTGCCAAGGGTCGCAGACTGCGCACTATCGGCAAGCGCGGGGAGCACAAACAGGACGGGCTCGAGCGAATACGGTGGGGCGGCGGGAAGCGGTGCCCGCGCCGAGACCGGACTTGCCGGACTTGCCGGACTTGCCGGACCGATAGCGCTCGTGGGGCTGGAGAAGGCTGTCACGCGCGGGAATCTAGGCACAGAATGGGGGAGGGGCTACATTGAACGTTTGTCCGAACTACAGGGCGGATACCTTTAGGAAGCCATGGCTTTGAGAGCAAAATCCGTCCTTTGGGTGGACGACGAGAGCGATCTTCTTGAGTCGCACTGCATTTTTCTTCGTTCCAAGGGTTACGACGTGGAATGCGCGACCAACGCAGACGATGCGGTGGAGCTTCTGCGTCGCCGGACGTTCGATTTGCTGCTACTGGACGAGCAGATGCCTGGAACACGTGGGTTGGAGGCGTATCGCGAGGTTCGCGAGATAGCTCCAAACCTTCCGGTTGTGATGGTGACGAAGAGTGAGGAAGACTCGACTCTTCGGGAGGCGATCGGCGCGAACATCCGCGATTACCTCGTAAAGCCGGTGAACCCACGCCAGGTGCTCTCTGTCATCACGCGCATTCTGGATGGACCGCGGCTCCGATCACAGGCAATATCACGAGCGTTCGTCGAGCGGTTCCGCGCGCTCGAACTCGATCGCGCGCGAAATCTCGATTGGCGCGGATGGATCGAGCGCTACGACGAGCTCATGCGCTGGGATGTGGATCTCGCGGAGGCTGACGAGCGCGGATTGTACGATTCGCTTCAGGGATTGTACAGCGACATGCACCGTGAATTCGCCGATTACATGGAGACCGCGTATCCAGCATGGCTTGCCAACTTGAATGGAGAGCGTCCGCCCTTGTCGATCGACATAGTGGGCGAGTTTCTTGCGCCGATTCTGGATCGCGAGCGGGCTGCGGTTTTCATAGTGGTGGACTGTCTTCGCCTGGATCAGTGGCGTATTCTCGAGCCATTGCTCGCGCCCTATTTCGAAGTCGAGACGACGCACTACTATGCGGTGCTGCCGACAGCTACTCCGTACTCGCGCAACTCGCTCTTCAGCGGGCTGTTCCCGGGCGAGATTGCTTCGCGGTTTCCCGCGTGGTGGGGTGGGCAGGATGACGAATCGCTGAACTCGCACGAACGCGAGTTGCTGGAAGCTCATCTTCGCGAGCTGCGTGGTGACACGCACGTGCGCTATCAGAAAATCTCGACGGCCGCCGGCTCGGATGACCTGGAGCGCCACATGGGCACGGCGATCGCGCCCGAGGGAGTGAGTGCGTTCGTCTTCAATTTTGTCGATCTGCTCACGCATGGCCGCAGCGAATCGCAGATCCTGTATGAAGTGGCGCGCGACGAGATCGCATTACGGCGCCTCACGCGACAGTGGTTTGAGCGCTCCGCGCTGCTCAGCTTGCTGCGAGAAGCTTCCGCGCGTAAGGTGTCCGTCCTTCTAACTACCGATCACGGCTCGATTCACTGCAATACACCGGCTACCGTGTTCGCGAAGCGCGACGCGAGTGCAAACCTCCGGTACAAGTTCGGTGAGGATCTTCGTGCCGAATCTCCGGAGCAGGCGTTGACGTTCCCGAATGCGGCAACACTCAAGCTGCCAGTGCGGGGGGGCAACGTGAACACACTGCTCGCGCGGAACGATTGTTTTTTTGTGTACCCCACTAAGCTTCGCGAATATCAGAGCCGCTACCGCGGCTCGTTTTTGCACGGCGGCGTGTCACCGGAAGAAGTAATCCTTCCGCTCGCTCTTCTCACGCCACGACGGTAGTGACGACGACAGTAGCACCAACAGCTGTCGCAGTGCTGCCCACCGACCGGGGTGCGGGGCTCTCGATCTACCGCCGGCTGTTGCCGTTCCTCAAGCCGCATGTATGGCGACTGGTCGGAGCGATGCTCACGAACGTTGGTGCGGCGTTGCTGGACGCGTTCTCCGTCGCGTTGCTCATACCGTTCCTGAATACCCTGTTCAACCGGCCGGCTCTTGATATCAAGGCCGGTTGGGTATCGGGACTGCTGCACGCGACGGTCGGGCAGCTAATGGTAAGCGGCGACAAGATGACGTCTCTCAGAAACGTCATTCTCGTTGTGATGCTCGTCGTGATCGCCAAGAATTTCCTGGTCTGGCTCAGCGGGCAGTTCGGAGCTGAGCTGCAGGAGTTCGTGACGCGCGACCTGCGGAACACCGTGTACAAGCATCTTACGCGGTTGCCGCTGACGTACTTCACAAAGACGAAGTCGGGGCAGATCATATCGCGTGTTCTCAATGATACGTTTGAGACCAGGCTCGTCCTGACACAGATCGTTACGCAGTCGCTTCAGGCAATCGCTCTGGTCGGCGCGACTATCGCGTTCCTGTTCGACATTTCCTGGCAATTGTCAGTGATGGCGCTCGGCGTCGTGCCGATTCTGAGTCTCGTGTTGCAGCCACTGCTGAAACGATTGCGCCGTGGCAATCGCCGCCGCGGTAACCAACATGGCGAGATGGCGAGCGTGCTACAGGAAACCGTTTCCGGTATTCGCCTCGTAAAATCGTTCGGCGCGGAGCAATTCGAAGATCAACGATTCACCGCGGCGAGCGACACATACGCGCGCACCTCCGTGCGGATTACGCAGCTCTCATTTCTCGCGCCCCCGGTGACGGAGGTCGTCGGAATGCTGATCGCGGTCAGCATACTCTGGGTCGGAGCGCGGCAGGTTCTGGTGGCCGGGTCGTTGACCGGTGCGGATCTCATAACGTTTCTAGTTTTCGTCCTGCGCATGCTGCAGCCGCTCAAGCAGCTAACGGCGGTCCGGACTACGGCGCAGTCCTCGCTTGCCTCGGCGGAGCGTCTTTTCGATATTCTGGACACGCCGTCGGAGCAGGAGAGCGATCGCGGTACGGAAAGCATCGACGCCTTCAGGCGTGATGTCGAGTTCGACCATGTGGGTTTCAAGTACGAGGGAACCGACGGCCATCACGAAGCAGCGGTTCTCAAGGATGTGTCGTTCCGCGCTGCTCGCGGCGATGTGATAGCGCTGGTCGGCGCCAGCGGAGCGGGAAAGACCACGCTCGTCGATCTCATTCCGCGTTTCTACGAGCCAACGTCCGGACGAATCTCGATCGATGGTGTGGATACCCGCACCCTGCGGCTCGATTCGTTGCGCGCGTTGATTGGAATGGTCAGCCAGGATACCGTACTGTTCCACGATACGGTGCGGAATAATCTTGCGTACGGCTCAGCGCAGAAGTACAGTGATGCCGAAATCGAAACGGCGGCGCGCGCAGCGAACGCGCACGAATTTATCAACGCGCTTCCGGATGGATACGCAACCATACTTGGCGAGCGTGGAACCCGACTGTCCGGCGGCCAGCGCCAGCGCATAGCGATCGCGCGCGCGCTGTTACTCGATCCGCCGATTCTGATTCTGGACGAGGCAACCTCGGCGCTGGACACGGAGTCAGAGCGATTGGTGCAGTCGGCGATAGACCGCCTTCTTGAGGGTCGCACGGTGTTCGTAATCGCGCACAGGCTCTCAACGGTTCGGCATGCGACGCAGATTCTGGTACTCGATCAGGGGCGAATAGTGGAGCGTGGCACGCACGATGAGCTGCGTGTGCTCCGCGGCGCGTACTCCAGATTATACGACATGCAATTCCGTACCACAGTAAGTGTCGGCGATGCGCTCGACGTGGCGCCGGTTCCTTCGTTCGGTTGAAATGAGGTATCTCTTTCTTCACTCGGGGCGAGAATGGTCGGGCACCGCCCGGGCATTCGCTGCCGCGGCGCACGGACTGGCGAGGCGTGGCCACTCTGTGACGTTTGCCGCCGAGCCAGACAGTACAGTGGAGCGAGTTGTTTCGGAGACGGCGACGGCACCCGATCGACCGTTGCTCGACGTCGAGCCGATGGAGTTGGGTGGAACGTGGCTCGGCGCGGCACGCCGGCTTGCACGTCTTGCGCGCCGACAACTGGCGGATGTTGTGTTCGTTCACACCGACCGCGAACACCTCGTGGCGTCGGTGGCCTACCGTCTGGGATCGCGCGCTCGGGTTATTCGTCGCATCTGTGCGGGTCACAGTGGGGAGATGCGCCGCACTGGCCGGGTGGCTGCGCGCGTGGCGCCCACATGCTACATCTTTCCGACTGAGCGCGAGGCAGCTGCTGCGGTCGTACCCCGCGGCGCTTCCGGCAAGATCGTTGCGCCAATGGGTGTCGCGGAGGTCGCGCCGCAAAACGCCACCGATTTGGCGGGCGAGGATGTGAACGTTGTGTGCATCCATGACGCATCATCGCGCAGTCGCGCGGCCGCCGCAATACGTACTGTCGCAATGCTTGCACCACGTCACCCGGGATTACATCTTGTCATCGTCGGTGAGGGTGCGTACGACGATGACCTGAAGATGCAGGCCGCGTCACTCGGCGCACTAAAGTTGGTCACCTTCCTGGGCGATCGCGCCGATCACATGCAACTCATGCGCGGGGCGCGGATTGGTTGGGTAGTCGCAGATTCAGATACCGCCGTGTACGGAATACTGGACTTCATGTCGCTCGGAATTCCCGTCCTCGCTCCCGAGCGTTCCGTTGCGCAGGACTACGTGCTCAATGACATAACGGGCGTGCTAGTGCCGAGCGACGATGCATTCATAACGGCGGCGGTCGCGGCGGAGCTGCTCACCAGCGACACCAGGCGCGAGGCGATGGGTGCCGCGGCACGCGGGCGCGTGGTTCGCGAATCGAGCGAAGCCGGGATGATCGACGGCTTTGAGCGAGCCGCTGCTGCTGCGATCACTCAGCGCAGGCGCTAGAGAGTCAATGGCCTCCGACCGCGTGCCCGTTTCGGTTGTGATCGCTGCGCGTGATGAGGCGGCCAACATCGCAGCGTGCATTGATTCCGTACGCTGGGCCGGTGAAATTCTGGTTGCGGATCACGGCTCAACTGACGATACGGTTGCGCAGGCAACTAGCGCTGGGGCGACCGTCATCGCCGTCCCTAATGCGGCGACCATTGGAGCGCTCAGGAATGTCGCGATTGCCAAGGCGAGGAATCACTGGGTGTTGATCGTGGACGCCGATGAACGTGGCACATCTGATCTCGAGCACGCAGTTCGCGCAGTCGTAGCGCGGCCGTCTTCAGCGGCGTACCGAGTACCACGTCGTAATTTCTTTTTTGGCGGAGAGGTCAGGCACGGAGGCTGGGAGACCGATCGTCCGGTGCGATTGTTCGACGCTGTGCTGCGATATGACGACAGTAAGGTCCACGAACATGTAGTGACGAATGGCGAACCTGCGACCCTCAACGCCTCCTTGCTTCATTACCCCTATTCGTCGTTGGACATCTACTTCGAAAAATTCGTTCGTTATAGCAGTTGGTGGGCGGAGGATCAATCCCACCGCGGTCGGCGTGCGTCGATTGGCGCGATCGTGCTCAAGCCGCCGGCCCGCTTCGTATCGATGTTCATTTTCCGGCTCGGCTTTCTGGATGGCGCCCGTGGTGCGGTGCTCGCATCGCTTGCGGCGGCGAGCGTATGCGCAAAGTATGCGCGGTTGTGGGCCATGCAATGCGAGTCCTGATAATCGGGAGCTCGAATCCGTGGCGTATGGAAGCCGCTACTGAACACGCGCTTAAGAGAGCGGGGCACGAGACACTCATCCTGGACGACCGGCGAATCAAACGCGCGATCGGACGCCGGATGACGCAACATCTGGTGCGCGCACGTGCCGGGAGGTTTCGGCCCGACTTCATATTCCTGTCCAAGTGCCTTGCGCTGGATCTGGAAACCGTTCGGCGTCTGGTTGGCGAAACGCCGAACGCGATGTGGTATCACGATCCTCAATGGTTTCGTGACACCGCGCGGCCGGACATAGGACACATTGCGGCTGTGGGACGCCTCGCGGCCACGTTCTTCGTTACCGGATTCGATGCCGAATGGCGCGCGCTTGGGCTGAACGCGAAGTTTCTGCCAGCGGCGGGGGATGCGGGCATCGTTCCTGTGCCAGCGAATCCGGCATACGCCAGCGACGTAGCGTTCATTGGCACAGGTTACGACCAGTCCAGGGCCGCGCTCCTGCTGCACGTCGCCAAGCAGCACGACGTGCGGGTGTACGGTCCGGCATGGGGCCAGTGGGCGGCAGAGCTCAACTGGAACGGCCGCAGTATCGAAGGAAAGGAGTTTGCGCAAGTCTGTTCCAGCGCCGTGGTCACCCTTGGAATCAATCCGTCGCGCGCCGAAGGCGGCGTCACTTACACTTCCGACCGCACATGGATGGTAATGCTAGCGGGCGCTTTCTACATCGGACAGGGCACACCTGGCGTCACCCAGTTTCTGCGTGACGGCGAGCACTGCGCTTGGTACGGCGATACGAGTGATTGTCTCGTCAAGATCGACCACTATCTGCGCGATCCCGTGGCACGCGAGCGCATTCGAAGACAGGGCGAACAGTTTGTGCGCGCCAATCATACCTACGACCAACGCATTGCCAATCTTCTGTCAAGCCAGGCATGGACGGTCGAGTCCGTGGTCGGATAACGACGTTGCAACACTTGCTAGTGACGCAGGACTTCCTGCCAGACATGACCGGCGCAGCGCGGCGACACGTGGCACTGGTGCGCAGATATCCGGAGCCAATGTCGGTATCAACGGTGGCGACGAAAGACACCGTGCGACACGACGCGAAGGAGGACTACAACATCGAACGGCGACCGTTTACGAGTGATCGCGCAGGCTCGTTCGTGAACCGCCTTCGCTGGGAGCGTTGGCTTACCGCACGGGTCCGTGGGCGTGTCCATGTGTTGCACTGCGGTGATATCGGTGTGGTCGGGAGGATTGTGTGGCGGACCCACAAGCGCCTGGGAGTGCCGTACGTGGTATACGTCAACGCACGCGATCTCACGCAGTCGAGCGAGAAAGCGAAGGGTGGCTGGCTGGGGCGTCGCACCGTGCGTATGGTGTTGGGCGATGCGGCCGGAATCGTTGCGACCACGGAGCACGTTGCGACACTCGCGCGAGAAGTGATGAATGATGCGGGCATCTCGCAACCGCCACCGGTCGCGGCGCTAGGCCTCGGTACTGATCCGGCTCTGTTCGGGCCCGGGCGCGACTCCGGAACGCTGCGTCAGCGATGGGGCGTTCGGCGCGCTCCGATCATCCTGACGGTCGCACGCCTGGTCCCGCACAATGGCCAGGATACCGGAATTGAGGCACTGGCTCTTCTGCGTGACGAATTTCCGAATCTGCGCTATGTTCTCGTCGGTGAAGGAAGTGACGAGCCCCGCCTGCGAAACCTGGCCGCAGATCTGAACGTGATGGACCGTGTGGGGTTTGCGGGGCCGATGCGCGACGACGAGTTGCCTGAAGCGTATGCCACGTCCACGATTTACCTTGACGCTTCCAGAGTTGTTTCTGCCGAAACTGTCGAGGGGCATGGTAATTCATTGATAGAAGCACAAGCAACCGCGCTTCCGATCGTAGCGAGCGGCACTGGAAGTGTGCGTTCGATAGTCGCAAACGGCGAATGTGGCATCGTCATCGATTCGATGACGGCGGCAACGACGGCGGAGGCCATCGCCTCGCTGCTGCGCGATGCGGACCGGCGGAGCGAGATGGGCATGGTAGGTCGTGAGCGGGTCGAGTCTTACATGAACTGGAACCGAGTGGCGCATGACACCGCACGATTCGTAAGAGAGTGTGTGGCAAATGGGTGAAGTTCCACTTCCCACTGCATCGCACCGCGCCGAGTACTATGCGCTGCGGTCGGTCATTGCAACACTGCACGCGTTGCCGTGGAGTGCGGCTACAGCATTTGGCGCGCGCCTTGGCGCCCTTGGCTACTGGCCGCTCGGTATTCGCCGTCGTGTCGTGGTGCGCCAAATCGCGGCGGCGTTCCCTGAGCTTTCCCAAGACAAGGTGCATTCGCTCGCGCGTAGAGCGTACGCACATCTTGGCCGGTCGTCCATCGAGACCGCGCTGCTACCTTCGATCGGCCAGAAGGGTGTGCTCGGGATGGTCGAGGCCACTGACGGATTTGAGTTGGTTGAGAATGCAATGTCGCAGGGTAAAGGCGCCGTGCTCGTCACCGGGCATCTCGGTAACTGGGAGCTCGCCGGAGCATACGTAGCTGCGCGCGGTGTTCCGATGGACGTGATCGTGCGTACGCAAGCAAATCCGTTGTTCGACGCATACATCAACGAAACGCGCGGGTCATTGGGCATGACAGTGGTTCGCGACCACGAAGCGGCGCGCCGAACACCGCGCTCGCTCCGCGAAGGAAGGGCCGTAGCGTTCGTGTCCGACCAGGGTGTGATGGGGCTCGCGTCCACATTCGTTCCGTTCTTCGGTCGCCCCGCCAAAACTCCGCGTGGTGCGGCGGTTTTCGCGATGAAGTACGACACTCCCACGTTGTTTGTCACGGCGCTACGCCAACCGAGCGGCCGTTACCGGGTTAGCGTGGAACGTGTCCCTATCATTCGCACTGGCGATCGCGACGCGGACATCGACGCGATAGTCACCAACTACACGAATATCCTTGAACGGTGGGTGCGTTCGGCGCCGGAGCAATACTTCTGGCACCATAGACGCTGGCGCCGGCAGCCGGATGGCACACCACCTGAACTCCGGGATCCGAGTCTGTGAGCGCCACCAGCAGGCTCGGAGCGGATGCACGAACGCGAATCGGTGTCACGGTTATCGCGATAATGCTAGTCATGGCTCTGTTCGCGCCGCTCGTTGCACGGCAGGACCCGAACGCGATCGATCTGATCAATCTGCTGGATCCACCGTCACGCGCACACTGGCTCGGTACCGACGTTCAGGGGCGTGACGTGTGGGCGCGGCTCGTCTATGGTGCGCGCGTATCGCTCGCGGTTGGGCTCGTGTCTCAGGCGATTGCCGTCAGTCTCGGGGTGACTCTTGGCCTGCTTGCGGGTTTCTATCGTGGTTGGGTTGATGAAGTCGTAATGAGACTTGCCGACGTGACTCTCGCATTCCCAACGCTTTTGCTTCTGATCGCAATGTCAGCTGCACTGCAACCATCCATGGGCGTCGTGTTCGTAACGATCGGCGTTGTGGGCTGGGCTGGGATGGCGCGACTGGTGCGCGGCCAGGTTCTAGTGGTGCGGGATCTGGAATATGTGCAGGCCGCGCGCGCCCTCGGCGCCAAACCACGGCGCATCATGCTATTGCACGTGCTTCCCAACGTGGTGGGGCCGGTAGTGATCGCGGCGACGCTCGGCATCGCGGGTGCGATCATGGCGGAGGCCGCTCTCTCGTTCCTGGGACTCGGTATTCAACCGCCGACCGCAAGCTGGGGAAGTATGATCGCCGACGGCCGGGACCTGGACCAGCTCCGCAATGCGCCGTGGACGTCACTCTCCCCCGGACTTGCCATCGGCGCCGCCGTGCTCGGATTCAATCTGCTCGGCGATGCGTTGCGTGACGCACTCGACCCGCGCCACACGAGCAATTCACAGTAGCATGCCCGGCGCAAAGGACTCGGCGAAGGATCCCACAGATGCGGCGCGGTTGGACAAGTGGCTCTGGGCCGCTCGTTTCTTCAAGACGCGCGCGTTGGCCGCCGAGGCTATCGACGGCGGCAAGGTTCATCTGAACGGTGAACGGGTGAAGCGATCCAAGGGCGTCAAAGTCGGTGACGAGGTACGAGTCCGACTGGGACCGTACGAGCACCGAGTGATAGTGAAATCGATTTCCGATCGCCGCGGACCTGCGGCGGTGGCTGCCACGCTGTACGACGAGCTCGCTGAGAGTCGGGCTGCGCGCGACGCGCTGCTCGAGCAACGGAGAATGGAAGTAGCCGCTGGTGCAGCCGATCCCGGCCGCCCGAGCAAGCGCGACCGTCGGCAGATTGAGCAGCTTCGCAAGCGCGGCGGTTGATATCGTGAAGCGACCGGCTCGATGAACCTGATCTTTCGGATGATCCGCGTGCTTCTCATGGCGCGTGGAAGATCGCGTGTCGATGTTCTCGACGAGACCTCGCTTGCGTTCAGGGTCTGGCCGACTGATCTGGACGTGTTGATGCACATGAATAACGGACGCTATCTGACACTCATGGATCTTGGGCGCGCCGATGCGATAATCCGAAGCGGGGTCCGTGCAATTTTGAACGACCGCGACTGGTATCCAGTGGTTGCCTCTGAGGCAATCCGCTTTCGGGAGTCGCTGCCCATGTTCGCACGATTCGAGATCCGTACCCGCACCCTCGGCTGGGACGACAAATCGTTCTACCTGCGACAGCTCTTTCTGCGCCGGGGCCGCGTAATCGCGATCGGGCTCGTCCGGGTGAGATTCCTCAAGCGATCCGGCGGTACCCTGCCCGCTCCGGAAGTCGCCCAGGCAATTCTGCCCGGCGCCCGGTCACCGGACCTTCCGGACTACGTCGCCACGTGGCGGCATGTGGAGTCCGAGCTATCGCACGCCACGATTATCGAGTCGTCACAGAACCATCGGACCGCCTTGGGCGTATAAGGTATGTAGGGGCAGGTGTGTCATTTCACCATCATCCAGAGACTTGTTTGTCCATGCTTTCACTAAGGGTCGTTTCGCTGCTTTTCGCGTTCGGTGTCGCCGGAAACACAGCTAATGCTGCCACGCCGGCACATCTACTTCGGCAGGCCGTGCAGGAGGATACCGCGACGTTCGCGGGCGGATGCTTCTGGAGTATGGAGCGTCCTTTCGATCACACGCCCGGCGTGATCTCCACGACCGTTGGATATACCGGCGGCAGCAAGGCTAATCCGACATACGACGACGTTGGGACGCGCACCACCGGTCACGCCGAGTCGGTAGAGGTGCACTTCGATCCCGCCAAGGTAACGTACGAGAAGCTGTTGTACGTTTACTGGCACAACATTGACCCGGTGACGCGTGAGGCGCAGTTCTGCGATCATGGCAACGACTATCGCACCGCGATCTTTTATCACAACGACGCACAGCGGAAGGCCGCAGCGGCGTCGAAGGCGGAGTTGGACAAGTCGGGATTGTTCAAGTCACCAATCGTGACGCAAATCGCCGCGGCTTCTACATTCTGGAAGGCCGAGGAATATCATCAGCACTACGCTGATCGCAATCCAATTCAGTACAACCTGTACCGGGTTGGGTGCGGTCGGGATGCGCGCTTGAAGGAGTTGTGGGGCTCGAGCGCAGAGCCGAATGTGCCGCCGCTGTAAGGGCGGCCTCGCCGAATTTCGTCATCCCGCCCTTCGGCGGGATGACGAGTCTGTTGTGACGCCAAATCATCCATGGCGTGAGTCTCTAGCCGATCAGTTGGATTACAGCGTAGTCCCGCGCGCCCTTACGGAGCAGTAGATACGAACCCGCTAACGGGGTCATCTCACTCAGTGATGTAGCCGTCCCCGCACGCTCGCCGTTCACATACGTGCCACCCTGATCAGCGAGCCTTCGAGCTTCCCCCTTCGACTTCACGAGGTTGGCACGCACGAAGAGGTCCGGAAGTGTAAGCGACTCGCCACGAGTCACAGTCGCGCTCGGTACCTCACGTGCGAGCGCAGCAAGCGCCGCAGCGGACAACCCCGAGACATCGCCACGCCCGAACAGCACGAGTGATACTTCGCGCGCGATGTTGGCCGCTTCGCCGCCGTGAACGCGCGAGGTGATCTCCAAGGCGAGCGCTGCCTGCGCGTCGCGTCGTTCCGGATGCTCGGCGGCTTCGCGTTCGAGCGCTTCAATTGAATCCCGGTCCATCAACGTCATCAACCGCAAATATTTACCGGCGTCGCGGTCGTCTGTATTCATCCAGAACTGGTAGAACTGGTACGGTGAAGTGCGGTCCGCATCCAGCCAGACTGCGCCCGCTTCAGTCTTGCCGAATTTCGCGCCTGAGGCGGTGGTGAGCAATGGAAATGTCACCGCGTGCGCTTCGGCGCCGTCCATGCGGCGGACGAGCTCGACTCCGGCGGTCATGTTACCCCACTGATCGCTGCCTCCAACCTGAAGGGTTACACCGTCGCGTCTGCGCAGTTGGACAAAATCATATGCCTGCAGCAGCATGTAAGAGAATTCCGTGTATGATATCCCCGCTTCCATGCGAGACTTTACGGAGTCCTTGGCCGCCATGTAGTTCACCGTGAGGTGCTTGCCCACATCACGCATGAACTCGACCGCGCCCATGTGTAGAAGCCAGTCTGCGTTGTTGCGAAGCAGCGCTCCACCCGAGCCGGAGAAATCGAGGAAGCGGGCCAGTTGCGCACCGATCGCTTCTGCGTTGGCTATGACCTGATCCGCGGTCTGAAGGGTGCGTTCCGCCGTCTTGCCGCTCGGATCCCCGATCATGCCAGTGCCACCACCCACCAGCACGACTGGGCGATGGCCGTTTCGCTGAAGATGAGCCAGGCCCATTATCGGGACCAGGCTTCCGACGTGAAGCGAGGACGCGGTGGGGTCGAACCCAGCGTAACCCGAGACGGGTCCAGCCGTCAGCATCTTGGCGGCGCCGTCGGTCTGCTGCATCAGCATGCCGCGCCACGCCAGCTCGGCCAGGAAATCGGAATGAGACATCGCCGGTAATATAGATAGTCAATCGCCCGGGAGAACCTTGCGCGCCACCGCGCCTTAAATTCATCCCATGGCTGGTAGAACCAAGACGGCGCGGACGCTTCCAATCTGGAAGCGTCACCCAACCGCATTTCGATTATTGCTAGTCTTCACGATCCTCGTGGCGACATTCGGCATTGGCCTCGTTTACAGCGCGTGGGTGCTCGTCTGTGCTGGCGACCGGTGCCCGTCGATTCAAGCGCTGGACCAGTACACGCCCAAGCAGACGTCCAAGCTCTACGCAGTTGACGGCCGCTTCATCGCCGAGCTGGGCACTGAGCGCCGCACGCTCGTGAAGTTGAGCGAGATTCCAAAGGTTGTGCAGGACGCGTTTGTCGTGACCGAAGACAAGCGCTTCTACCAGCACTCCGGCATCGATTGGCACCGTGTTGCCGGCGCACTGGCGCACAATCTGCGAAGCGGCCGCTACGCCCAGGGCTTTTCCACCATCACGATGCAGCTCGCCCGAAACATCTTCCCCGAGCGCATCTCGCGCGATAAGACGATCATTCGGAAGATCAAGGAAGCGAAAGTCGCGCGCGAGATCGAATCCAAGTACAGCAAGGCCAAGATTCTGGAACTCTATCTCAACCAGATCAATCTGGGCAACGGCGCGTACGGAGTAGAGACTGCATCACAGCGCTATTTTGGCAAGTCGGTGCGCGATCTCAACATCGCGGAAGCGGCAACTCTCGCGGCCATGCCGAAGGCGCCCGAGCGCTACAACCCCAGACGCTATCCCGACCGCGCAATACAGCGCCGCAACACGATAATCGAGCTGATGCGCGAGAATGGCGCCATCTCCGACGCCGATGCCAGCCTCGCGAAGGCGTACCCGCTTCGCCTCGCGACCAAAGTCGAATCCGGTGAGACCGCGCCGTACTTTGTAGAATGGGTGCGTCAGCAGTTGGACCAACAGTTCGGCAAGCAGCTGTACGAACAGGGTCTCAACGTGTACACCACACTCGATCTCGACATGCAGACCGCCGCCGAGCGTGGGCTCGAGAGGCAGATGCGCGCAATAGAGGGCGGCAAATTCGGCGCGTACAAGCATCCGACCTATGAGGAATACATCGCTACGCTTGCGACGGGCGAAACCGGTACGGGCACGTCGCCGTATCTGCAAGGAGCATTCATCGCACTCGATCCCCGTACCGGCGGAGTTCGTGCACTGATAGGCGGACGAGATTTTTACGATTCCAAATTCGACCGCGCAACGCAGGCCCTACGACAACCCGGCTCCACGTTCAAGCCGATTGTGTATGCTGCGGCGGTGCAGAGTGGCAAGCCCGCCTCGTACATCATTGACGACTCGCCAGTCTCTGTGCCGCAGGGAACTGGAACCGATTGGCAGCCGCAGAATTACGATCTCAAGTTCGAAGGCCCCATGACCATGCGCCGGGGCCTGTACCAGTCGCGCAATATTATTGCTGTGAAGACTGGAATGGAACTCGGACCCCAAACTGTGATCAACGAGGCGCGCAACTTCGGAATCACCACGCCAATTCCACCGTTCCCGTCGATCTACATCGGTTCGGCCGATGTGATTCCGCTGGAGCTGATCGGTGCATACACCGCCTTCGCGACGCTGGGCGTGCGCGCCCAACCCAACGGGATATTACGCGTCGAGAATTCTCATCACCAGGTGATCTGGCAGCCCAATCCGCCGCGGACTCAGGTGATGTCGCCCGAAGAGTCGTGGATCATGGTGAGCATGATGAAAGACGTAATCCAGCGCGGTACCGCCTATGGCTCGGTCTGGGACGCCGGATTTCACGTGCCAGCCGGCGGCAAGACCGGCACAACCAACGACGGGACCAATGTCTGGTTCGTCGGTTACACCGCCGATCTCGTAGCTGGTGTGTGGATGGGATTCGACCATCCACAGACCATCAAGTCGAATGCGCAGGGAGGACTTCTCGCCGCGCCCGCGTGGACTTCGTTCATGACGGAGGTCTATCGCCGAAAACCCACTCCACCCGATTGGCCCAAGCCGTACGATATCACCACGCGCGAGATCGACCCGCATACCGGCTTGCTCTGGACTCCAGACTGCGGAGGCTCCGCCGTGACCGAGTACTATATCCCCGGCACGGAACCCGTAAACGAGTGCTCCGCTTACGCCGCTCCGGCCGGCACGGTACCCGGAACGCCGGCATTCCGGGACACGACAACGTTGCATTGAGGGCGCGAATTCAGGGTCCGGGCTGTCTCGAACAAGTGTTCAACTATCCATTCCAGAATGGAAGGCCACTCGCGGGCGACTGGCCCAATCCCTTAGTTTTTAGAACATGAGCACGCACAAAATCTGGCGTGACGGGAACCTCGTCGAGTGGCAGGATGCGACGGTTCACGTCATGAGCCACGTAATCCATTACGGCTCCTCGGTTTTCGAGGGAATTCGCTGCTATAGCACCCCCGATGGACCGGCGATCTTCCGGCTGCACGATCATATGCGCAGGTTCCACGACTCCTGTCGCATCTATCGCATGCCGATGCGCCACTCCATCGCGGAGCTTGCGGCGGGCTGCAGTGAGGTCGTGTCCTACAACGATCTGCAGGCCTGCTACCTGCGCCCGGTCGCCATGCGCACTGGCGAAGAGATGGGCGTGCTGCCTCACAAGGCGCCGGTCGAGACGTTCATCATACCGTGGGTATGGGGACGTTATCTGGGCCACGAGGCGCTCGAAGAGGGTGTTGACGTGTGTGTGTCGAGTTGGCGTCGTCCGGCTCCCGACACCATGCCGACAATGGCCAAGGCCGGTGGCAATTATCTCAACTCGCAGCTTTCCAAGATGGAAGCGCGAGCCGATGGATACGTCGAAGGGATAATGCTCGACTCGTTCGGATTCGTCGCTGAGGGTAGCGGAGAAAATCTGTTCATCGTTCGCGATGGGACGCTTTACACACCGACGATTGGATCGTCGATTCTGAATGGCATCACCCGCGACTGCGTGCTGCGTATCGCACGAGATCTGGGTTACGCCATTTCGGAGCAGAGCATTCCGCGCGAAATGTTGTACATCTGCGACGAGGCGTTCTTCAGCGGGACCGCCGCGGAGCTGACTCCGATCAGGTCGGTGGACAAGGTGGAAGTTGGCGCAGGCAAGCCCGGTCCGCTGACGCTCGCGATTCAGGAAGTTTACATGGGAATAGCGACGGGTAAAATGCCCGATCGCTACGGCTGGCTCACTCGTGTGGAGAGTCGAGTTACGGTCTGACATGAATTCGCGCGGGGCGAAGACATTCAGTCTTCGCCCCGCGCGGCAAAGTAGGGTGTCGCTTATCGCGACAAGGAGATTATGAGCGCCGGTTGCCTTGCTCTCAATGCTTCGTTCGAACCTCTGACGATGGTTCCGGTGCGTCGCGCGCTCCGACTCCTGCTCGATGGAAAGGCGGAGATCATCGAGACCGATGCGGACAAGCTGATCCGCTCCGAACGCCTCTCCGTTCCACATCCGGCGGTGATTCGTCTTACGCGCTTCATTCACGTTCCGCGCAAGTTCCGCCGACAGGTCACCAATACGTTTCTTTTCGCCCGTGACCGCTACACGTGCCAGTTCTGTGGCCGCAAGCAGGGTGCTCTCAAGGGTCGTGAGTCGCTCACGCGCGATCACTTGATCCCTCTCTCCCGCGGGGGCTTGAACGTGTGGACGAACGTCGTCACTGCGTGCAGTCCCTGTAACACGCGCAAGGCCAACAAGCTTCCGAGCGAAATCGGAATGCACCCGCTTTCCGCTCCATTCGAGCCGCATTTTGTGCAGCTCGCGTGGGCCGTACGTCGTCTGACGCCGGCACAGTCCAAGTACATCGAGATCTTCTACGGACGCGCGACACTGGACGACCTGCGGTCGATCGACTCCACCCTCGTAGCAAGTTGAGCTGCAATGACGGACCGGGAGTGCGGGAATGACTGGAAGGAGAGCGCGGTGACTGAACCATTGGTTCCGAGGTAAATTGTCTGATGACTCATTTCGCTGATCGCATCGCAGCACTCGGTACCGAGAACGCGTTCAGCGTTGGCGCCGACATAGCCAGGGTCGCCGCTCGCGGGATGGATGTGGTCAAGCTGAACATCGGTGAGCCGGACTTCGACAGCGCTCCGCACATCAACGCCGCCGCAATCGCAGAGATACGTCGCGGTAATTCACATTACTGCGACCCGCAGGGAGTGGTCGGACTTCGGCAGGCGATCTGTGACCACATGCAGCGCTCGCGCGGCATGCACGTAACCCCCGACCGCGTTGTGGTAACCACTGGCGGAAAGCCGGGCATCGGATTCACCATCCAGGCATATGCGAATCCGGGGGATGAGGTCATTTACCCAAGTCCGGGTTTCCCGATCTACGAGTCATGGATCACCTACGCCGGCGCGAAGCCTGTTCCTTTGCACCTGCGCGAAGAATCCGGCTTCACTTTTACCCCCGACGATCTCGCGGCCCTGATCACTCCCAAAACACGGGTCATCTTCTTGTGTTCGCCTTCCAACCCAACAGGTGGGGTGCTCTCCAAGCTGGAGCTCGAGGGGATCGCGCGAGTTATCCGTGAGCGTGCGCCAAACGATGTGCGCGTCTATTCGGATGAGATCTACGAGCAGTGCGTATTCGACGGCGCGGAACACCACAGTATTGCGGTTGAGCCGGAGATGGAAGAACGCACGATCATCGCATCCGGTCACTCCAAGGGATTCGCGATGACCGGCTGGCGGCTCGGATACGTAATACTTCCGACCGCCGCAGAGGCGGCAATTTTCAAGCAGCTTACCATTAACACCGTCTCGTGCGTTCCACCGTTCATTCAGGAAGCCGGACGTGTTGCCTTAGCGAGCGATGAGTCGACGCCCGAGATCGCACGGATGGTTGCAGCATTTCAGGAGCGAAGAGACTGGATAGTCCCAGCGCTTAACGCGATACCGGGCGTGCGATGCCAAAATCCGAAAGGTGCGTTCTACGTCTTTCCAAACGTCGCGGGATTGTGTGAACAGCTCGGTATCATAGACGCATACAATGCATTACCTGTGCAGCGCCGCTCTCACACGGCTCCGTCGGCGATGTTGCAGATGTTCTTGCTTTACAGCTACGGCGTCGCAACAATGGACCGCAACTCGTTCGGAAAGATTGGCGCCGAGGGGCAGCACTTTCTGCGGCTATCGATCGCGACGAGTCTCGACAGGCTCAGGGAAGGCATGGCGCGCATTCGCACGGCGTCCACCGATCGCGATGGGTTCACGCGCTTCATGAATGAGGAGAAACTGTACAGTTGATAGCTCGGCTCCTTCGACCCGCAGCAGAATGAAAGATCAACGCGTCTTCATCACCCGCCGGATTCCGGATGTCGCGACACCCATTCTTCGCAACGCCGGCGCGGTAGTTACCGTCGGCCAGTCAGACGAGGAAAAAGGCCTTTCGTCCCACGAAATCTTAGATGGCGTCCGCGCCTGCGATGTCCTGCTCTCGCTCCTCACCGAGCCGATCACGCGCGAAGTGCTCAGTGCCAATCCTCGTCTTCTCGGCGTCGCCAACTACGCTGTCGGCTTCAATAACGTGGACGTAATTGCTGCGACAGAATTGGGCATCCCCGTCTCGAATACGCCTGGTATCCTCACCGACACGACTGCTGATCTCACCTGGGCGCTGATACTGGGAATCGCCCGGCGTATCGTGGAAGCTCACCAGTACATGGTCGCTGGTCGCTACAAGCTATGGGGGCCGAATCTGCTCCTCGGCGGTGACGTAAGTCCGGGCGGCAGCGGTAAGCGCAAAGTGCTCGGCATTGTGGGATACGGACGCATCGGGGCCGCCGTCGCGCGCCGCGCGATTGGATTTGACATGGACGTCCTGGCGTACGACCCGCACAATCCCGGTGCGATAGCCACCGATGCTGCCGATCCAACCAGACATGTGCGTGCGGCAGGTCTGGAAGAGCTGTTACGTGAGAGCGACTTTGTCTCGCTGCATCCGTTGCTCACGCCCGAAACACGTCACATGATCGGCGTGCGCGAGTTGGGAATGATGAAACGTAGCGCGTATTTGATCAACGTTTCACGTGGTCCGGTCGTTGACGAAGTCGCGCTCGTAGAGGCACTCCGGGAAAACGTGATCGCAGGCGCAGCACTGGACGTATTCGAGGATGAGCCGCTCATGAAGCCGGGACTCGCTGAGTGTAACAATGCCCTCCTTGTCCCGCACATTGCGAGTGGAAGCCAGGATACGCGCGACAAGATGGCCGTGATGGCCGCTACTAACGCAGTGGCGTTTCTCAACGGTACGCGCGCTCCCAACGTCGTGAATCCCGAAGTGTACGAATCGGCCGCTTATACCGCGAGGAGAAGCGCCGCGAGCGCTTGATCGAGCGCTTGATCGAGCGCTTGATCAGCCGTTGAGCGAGGCGATTCGCAGGGACGCGGTGACCTGCGCTCTCGCGGGGATCGCCGCCGTCGACCCCGGTGATCTGGTCCGCGACGCGCTCCGGACGCACAGCGTCCAGGGAAACGTGACACTCGTTTCCGTCGGCAAGGCCGCGGGTGCAATGGCCTCTGCGGCGTTGGAAGCGCTTGCGGGCACAGTCCGTCGCGGCGTCGTGATATCGCCCGATCCAGTCGCTATCGACAACGATCGAATCAACTGCTTCGTCGGAGGGCATCCAACGCCAAACGAGCGTGGTGCCGATGGCGCGCGCACCATAGCGAGTATCGCAGGGCAGCTCAAATCTGACGACACGTTATTGTGTCTCATCTCCGGCGGCGCCTCCGCCTTGATGACGTTGCCCCCCGCCGGACTTTCCGTCCACGACGTGGCCGCCAGCACAACACTTCTGCTCCGCGCCGGCGCCACGATTCAGGAACTGAACTGCGTGCGCAAACACCTCGATCAGCTCAAGGGCGGGCGCCTTGCCACGCTTGCGTTCCCCGCTCACATATTGGCGCTGGTGCTTTCCGATGTCGTCGGCGACTCACTCGCAACTATCGCATCGGGTCCCACGGTAGCCGATCCAACCACAGTCGACGACGCTGTTTCGACGCTCCGCAAGTACTCACTCTGGGATCGCGTTCCGGCATCCGTTCGGACGCATCTCGACAGGGCCGTTGACGAGTCGCCAAAGCCCGGTGACTCGCGTCTGGCGCATTCAGTCACCCGTCTCATCGGCAGCAACGTTACTGCAGCCACCGCCGCGTGCGCTCAGGCGCGCGCACTCGGCTACACAGCCCGGGTGGTGACTACATCGCTCATAGGCGAAGCAAGCATCGTGGGCGCCGATGTCGCGCGCGAAGCGCGGGACGAGTGCGGCCGCGAAAAGCATCGCGTCGCGTTGATCTTTGCCGGCGAGCCCACGGTAACGGTTCGTGGCACCGGCAGCGGTGGTCGCAATCAGGAACTGGTGCTCGGTGCGGCTGTCGCGATGAGTGGCACGCCAGGGATGGCAGTCGCATCGCTCGGGACTGATGGCGTCGACGGACCCACCGATGCAGCGGGCGCAGTCGCGGACGGCGAATCCATCGCCAAGGCTCGCTCTCTCGGACTCGATCCGGTCGCCGCCCTCGCGGCGAACGACACTTACACTTTCTGGAAGGCGCTCGGCGCGCTCGTGCGAACCGGTCCAACGGGTACCAACGTAATGGACATCGTTGTCGCGCTCGCGGTGCCGCCTACGGCCTGAATACTCCCGTGCTCGCCTGGTACACAACGCGCTCGCCGCCCAGGATTCGCACGAACAAAGTTCGCACACCCGAGCTCACGGCTGTTCCAGGGTTCCGACGGCCTCGTACCGCCGGCCGTAACTCGCCGCGGAGCCAACGTTGCACTTCGTCGAGGTCGCTCATTGACATGGCTTCCACGTCCAGCGATACCACGTAATAGCTCTTCTCACCGCGTTTCGGCGGCGAGATGGGCGCGGGGTAAGGCTCCGCCAGTTTGGAGTCAGCATCAGCCAGGTCTGTGTACTCGCCGACCACTACGGCATTTTTTGGCGTAGCGCGAATGAGCTTGTATGTCTTGGCCAGTGGATCGAACTGGGCAATGAATTCCCATTCCGCGGTTGCCTTGACATCGTTGACGAATGTGCCGGCCGCCCACCGCTCCAGCTTGTAGTGAAGCCTGGCGGGAAAGCCGTTACGGATTAGCTCAGACGTGCGGCCGGCCGCAAGCACGCCGATCGTCCGCACCAGCGGCGGTTGGGTCGCCATGTCGTTCGCCGCTGGAAGGACGACATCTATATGGGCTGATTGGGCCGGACTGCTGTTAGCGCAGATGCAGACGGAGCACAGGACAATGAAAAGCCAGCGCACTTTTAGAATCTGCGTCGTATGCGGACGAAGAAACGCAGCGGCTCTGTCCCATCGGTCACTGCCTTGGCGACGTATGCTCCGATCAAGCCAAGATCGAGGCCGGCTCCAACGTCACCCTTGTACCGAGCCGGCCACGGCGTGGTCGTACGCCAGCCCCTGCCAAAATCGACGAACAACACGCCCACCGGGCTCGCCGTAAATCCAACGCTGCGTAGCCTCAACGCTGGAACATTGAAGATGTGAAATGGCTGCGATGCCAGCTGCGTGCGCAGTTCCAACTGACCCAGTACTATGCGATCGCACAATACGGGGTTGTCGGATGCGGCCACACCAGCCGCCGTGCATTGCATGACGTCCGCACCACCGCCGGGTGTCTCCCGGAATTCGTAGCCTGGCAACACGCCAGGCCCCGTTACCGACAGCTTCCGTTCCAACGGTAGCTCATCCCCACTAACCCATCCGCCGGCAACGATCCTGCCGTCCAGTTGCGTGCGCGGCGAGACTCTGTTGTAACGCCGCAGGTCGAAAAAAACTCGACCGTACGAGACTGCCTGCGGAGCCGGTGCGAAACTCGTCGGTGCCGGTTTCTGTTCTCGTGGGGCGAGTACGACTGACGCGCTCACGCCATGTTCATAGCTTCCGCGCAGATACCAACCACCGGACGGTTCATGCTCATCATTGCGTGTATCGAACGTGCCGTTCACGGTAAAGAGATGAAACACCCCTTCATCCACGGAGGGGTTCGGACGCCACCGCGCATTTTCACGAAACAACGTGAAAGCATTTCGTTCATCAACCGACGACCATCGCTCCAGTGCGTAGCCCGCCGAGAAGGAAGCTTTCTCGCTGAGCGTCAGCGACGCACCGATCTCGCCACCATGGCGAGCGTAGTAATCTCGGTAGTCGCGGCGAAGCAAAAACGCGGCGAGACCCTGCTCCGGCTCGCTCATCTGCCACGGCTCGATCGGTGCTACGAGGTCGTAAAGCCGCCCATTCAATCCAAGCGCCTTGTTGGGGCCAAACCGGGTCGCGATCCGCAAATCGTGGCCGCCGTCGGGCTCGTCGGTGCTGAATCGCCGCGCAGTCCGTGCAATCAGATACGCCGATCCATCCAGCGCGAAGCGCGGTGTCTCGATCGTGAGCGCGGGCCCGAACAGGATCCCAAGCCCTTCCACCCGGTTGTACGTCCTCCCCGACGACAAACTCGGCGCAAAATGCACATAGGGGCGCTGAAATGATTCGGCGGTGTCGTACTGTGTCGTA
Organism: Gemmatimonadota bacterium; assembly: GCA_041691775.1. GTDB lineage: Bacteria > Gemmatimonadota > Gemmatimonadetes > Gemmatimonadales > Gemmatimonadaceae > Fen-1247. The sequence continues at coordinate 9,481 of JBEPUB010000003.1, read as the reverse complement.
TCTCGGGATGAATCCGGGCGCGCGGGGGTGCTCTGCGCCAACATCGCGCGCGGAAACATTGACAGTCCGCCGAATAGCGATAGCGAGCAGAGCGAAACCAAGAGCGCGGCCATGCCAAGACGCTTCATGCGGCGGTAGAGATTCGCACGATCCGTCTTGAGCCGGCGCGCTGCCTCCGCTACGTTGCCCGACGCCCAGCCCAGGGCGTCGGAGATCAGCCGGCGCTCGACGTCGTCCAGCGCGTCCGTGAGGCTACGGTCCTCGCTAGCAACGCTGGTGCTTGGCGCAACTTCGCGTGGAACTGGAAGCACCGCGGCGATGTCGCCGACCCTGACGTGCGAATCGTTGCTCAGAATCGCTATGCGCTCGACAATGTTCGCCAATTCGCGCACGTTGCCAGGCCAGCCGTACGACGCAACACGCGTCTGAGCGTCAGCCGACCAGGTTAGCGCGGCGCGTCCCGTTCGCTGGTGCTGGACCTCGGAGAAATGCTGTAGTAGTTCGATCACATCCATGCCTCGCTCGCGTAACGGCGGGAGATGGATCGGAATCACGTTCAATCGGAAATACAGATCCTCGCGGAACTCTCCGTCGTCAACAGCCTTGCCGAGGTCGTGGTTCGTGGCCGCGATTATCCGCACGTCTACCCTGATCGTCTTGTTGCCACCGACGCGTTGAATCTCTTTGGCTTCAATTGCACGCAGTAGCTTGGCCTGCGCTTCCATGCTGAGGTCGCCGATCTCGTCAAGAAACAGCGTCCCAGTGTCCGCCAGCTCGAATTTGCCGATGCGGCGCTCGGCAGCTCCCGTGAAAGATCCCCTCTCATGGCCGAACATCTCGCTCTCCACGAGATCGCGCGGAATTGCCGCGCAATTCACCCGCACGAATGGCCGATCCCGCCTGGGGCTATGTTCGTGGATCGCCGCAGCAACGAGCTCCTTGCCAGTGCCGGATTCTCCCGTGATCAGCACGCGCGCATCGCTCCGCGCTACACGGTTGATCAACTCGCGAACGCGCACCATTGCATCGCTGGAGCCAACCATCTCACCGGTTCGGCCAAGCTCCGCTCGAAGCACGCGCGCGGCGCGCTTGGCCTGGCGCAGCTCGACCGCAGAACTGAGCGCGAGAAGCACAGTCTCGGGCGCGAGCGGCTTTTCCAGGAAATTCACAGCGCCGACTTTGGTCGCGCGCACTGCGTCGCTCAGCGATGCGCGGCCGCTCATCATGATCACAGGCAGATCTGACCAACGCTCGCGAATCTTCGCGAGCGTTGCGATGCCGTCCATTCCGCCCGGCATCATGAGATCGATCAACGCTACATCAGGCTCTTCCTCCTCTACCGCCCGTACGCCGGCCGCGCCGTCCGCGGCCTCCCACACCTCGTATCCCTCGGCGGACAGTAGCGCGCCAACCATCCGGCGAATGTTCGGCTCGTCGTCAACGATCAAGACGCGCTGCACGCTACGTCAGGACCGTCGGGCTGCTTCGGACAGCACAGTTCCGTCCGGCTGCATCACCGGCGCGGCGGCTGCCGCGGGCTGCGGAGCTACGATCGCGGCTGGTGCATTGCGCACTTCGGACAGAAGCTTCGTGGTGAACCGCTGGCCTTCAGCAATTCGCTCCACCTCCGTCGCCATTGCCTCGATAGCCTGCTCGATCCGGTCCAGGCGGGTGATCATCTCGCCGCTCGGAAGCGCTTCACGCGGCCTCATTTCAACCCGCTTCGTGTAACTTCGCACCAACGGTACTCCGAGTACGATGCCGAGTAGCATCAGCATTCCGGAAATCGGCACTACGACACTTGGATCCATTTCACTCTCTCCCTGGTGCTGTGGTCACGTGCCCTCGCGCGGAAGGCGCTCAGGACGCTCGCTGTTGGTCTGCAAAAGTTTTGTCGTAAAACGCTGGCCTTCTCCGATGCGCTCGATTTCCGTGGACATCGATTCCATACCAACTTCCATCCGCTCCAGGCGCGCGACGATATCCGACTCGGGCAACTGATGCCGGGCTTTCACGCGCTCACTACGCCGAAGATACACAAGACCCAATGGTAGCACGGTCGTCACACAGACCAGAACTATCACGGTGGCGATTGCACCCACTAGCTCCGAGTTCACGTTCAACTCCTTGCCGCGGTTACGGCTTCTACCGGTATAGTGAATTCGATTCTGGTTCCCAGCCCCACATCGCTGTGCGCGGCCACGGATCCATCGTGCGCCCACACCGCCTGGCGCGCAATCGCGAGCCCGAGCCCCGTTCCGCCCGCTTTATTGGTCACATACGGCTCCCAGATTCGTTTCAACTGCTGTGCTCCAATTCCCGGCCCGTTATCCTGAATCCCGATCAGAACGGCTGGCTTGCCCTGCAATGACGACTCGGCGACGCGTACAGTCAATGTCCCGCGACCTTCGCACGCGTCGGCCGCATTCAACAGTACATTCGACACCGCTCCCGCGAGCGCGTCGTGATACCCCAGTATCATGGGCAATCCCTCCGGTACATCGAGCTCGAGTGTCATCGTCGGCGGAACTGTTGCCGTAGCTGCGTACCGAACCAGCTCGCCCACATCTATCTGCGATGGGGGCCCCTCAGGCAGCCGTCCGAACTGTGCGAAGCTGCGCGCGGTTCGTTCCAGTCGCTCGGTTTCCGTCGCCAGTACTTCTATCGTTTCACTAAGCTCCGGTGGTGCTGAGCGCCTGAGACGGTCGATCGCGAAGCGAATCGGCGTGAGCGGATTCTTCAGCTCGTGCGCCACCTGGCGCGCGCTCTCGCGAAAGGCGCGGAGACGCTCAGCCTCGACCGCGCGCTGGCGGCCAAGATCGAGAGCTACAGCGGCCATCTTGAGTCGTTGCCGGAGAGTCTCGAATTCGGGCGCCCCACGCCGCGGCGGTATCGACGGAAGTTGCTCGCCGCGCCGTATCAGCTCGGTCCAGTCAACCAACTCGTCGATAGGCCGGCTAAGCTGCCGGCTCAAGTGTCCAGCTACACGCGAAGCTCCGAATCCGATAGCGGCGAGGACCACGATCGACGACGCCAGAATCACCTCTGCCCCGCGCCTCACGAGGTAGTTGAATCGCTCGGCCTGCTCCAGCGACGCTCCCAATTCTCGCTCGTGCGCGCCGAACGCAGCCCGTTGCCTCCGGTTGAGGGGGGCAGTTTGCGCCGCCGCGATCGCGCGCCGGCCCGTCGCGGCAACGCTGTCCCAACCTGCGCGGCCCGTCACGATGGGCAACGCGCTGCCAAGGGTGACACCCCATAGAACCGTCAACAACGCCGCTGGCACCAGCGCGAAAAGTGACAGGATGAGGAACAGTCGCGTCCGGTAATGCAGTTGCTTCGGGGGCATGTCCTAGTAAATTACATGGGATTGCGCGACTTCGAGGATCCGCTGCCACGGCACCGGCACCTGAAGTCGCGCCGAATTGAAAACCCAAAACCGAACGTATGCCACCTCGTCACATCCGGCCCCCGGTCGCAACTCGCGGCCCGGTAGCGCCGGTGCATCGCGGCCCACAGGCCGCCGCGCTCAACGCATCTGGAACTAGCCCATTCCACGCTCCCAACGCCGCGCTTCTTATCGACTTCGACAACGTAACGATGGGAATCCGCTCGGATCTCAACGCCGAGCTTCGCAGTCTCCTCTCCTCCGATATCGTCAAGGGTAAGGTCTCGGTCCAGCGCGCCTACGCTGATTGGCGCCGATACCCGCAGTATATCGTCCCGCTGTCGGAATCATCGATCGACCTGATCTTCGCGCCCGCCTACGGCTCCTCCAAGAAGAACGCCACCGACATCAGGCTCGCCATCGACGCGCTGGAGTTGATCTTCACTCGGCCGGAGATCGGAACATTCATTCTCCTGAGCGGCGATAGCGATTTCTCGAGCCTCGTCATCAAGCTCAAGGAATACGGCAAGTACGTCATTGGTGTGGGCATCCGTGAGTCGTCCAGCGATCTGCTCGTGCAGAACTGCGATGAGTATTACAGCTACAACGCCCTCGCCGGACTCGTCAACACGCGCGAGGAAGACGTCACCAAGTGGGATCCGTGGCAGCTCGCGGGCGAAGCGGTGCAGCGCATGAAGCGCAACGGCGATGTGATGCGCGCCGACCGCCTCAAACAAGTGATGCAGCAGATCGATAGCTCGTTCGACGAGAAGAACCTCGGCATGTCCAAGTTCACCCGCTTCGTGCAGGAAGCTGCGCATCGCGGAATTCTCACGTCACACAAGATGGACAACGGCCAGCTCGAAGTTGATCTGGCCAAGGCGGGTGCTGCCGTTACGGCGCCAGCGGAAGGCTCGACCGAGGAAGTACCAGCAGTCGCAGCGGTTGCCGCGCCAACGCGCGAGCCACGCAGCCGGCGTGGCCGCGGTGGCCGTGGCCGTGATCGCGAACGCCCACGCGCCGAGCATGTTGAAGGCACGGCGGTCGGCGCGATGGACGAACATGCGGCGTCGGAGCAGGGCGCATCCGAGCAGGGTGCTCCGGCGACCCCGCCGGCACAGTCCGAGCTTTCGTTTGCCGCGAGTGCAGCTACCACATCAGCGCCGCCGGCTGAAGCGCGGGCATCGCGCGCGCCGGCTTCAACCTCCGAATCAGTTGCACCGCGCCCGTCCGCCCCAGCGGAGCAGTCGGCCGATGGGATCGGTACTGGCGGGACGCGACTCACACGTGACGAAGCGTTCGAGCTAATGCGTCGTGCAGTCGAGCATATCGCCAAGCACGGCGGCGGAACTCGCGCCAGCGATGTGCGCGCGGTCGCCCGCGAGTTGCTCGGCCGCGATAGTGAGAGCCTGAGCGAGCGCAATTTTGTGCGAATCCTCAAGGATGCGCATGATTCCGACATAATAGATCTGCGACGTCGTGGCGATGACTACGAAGTTCGTCCCGCCGTTGTCGCTGCGCCAATCGTGGATCAGCTCGGCGCAGCGGCCATCGCCAATGCACCGGTTCGCCCGGTCAACACAACTCCCGTCCCGCGTGGAATGGGAACGCGTGGTGGTGGCGGACGGTCACAGCGCTCCGGTGCGAAGGTCTCTGCACTGCCGCTCGATCTGCTGTCTGTCGGCGTCGTGGACTACGATTCACCGACGCCCGCGTCGGTCGCCACTCCGGTTGCGCAAGCGATTGTAGCGGCACCAATCGCGGCTCCGGCAGCGACCGATGTGCTGCGCAAACCATCGCGCGGACGTAAAGCGCCAGCGAAGAAAGCCGCGCCGGCAGCAAAAGTTGCGGCCGTCGCGAAGACTGCTGCGAAGCCCGCAGCCGCGAAGTCTGCTAAGAAGAAGACCGCTACACGCAAGTAGTGAATTGTGGGCCGTTGGCGCGACCATGCGCCGGCGGCCCACAATTCGTTCAACCCGGTACGAGAGGGCGGGATAGCACCCACTCCTGCGGACGTGGAACACATGCTGATAGCGGGAATGACTGATATATGAAGCCAGGTCGCATCCTTCCAGCGAGCTTCTACGCGCGCGACACCGAGCTCGTAGCGCGCGACATGCTTGGCATGTTGCTGCAATGCACAACACCGCAAGGCACCACTAGCGGTATCATCGTTGAGACTGAAGCGTACGTCGGCGAGCACGACGCGGCGTGTCACGCGGCTGCGGGACTAACCGCCCGCACCGCGCCGCTCTATGAACGCGCCGGCATCGCGTATGTGTATTTCATCTACGGCATGTATTGGTGCTTCAATGTCGTCACTCGCGCCAAGGGATCCCCGAGTGCTGTACTCGTCCGTGCGGTCGAGCCCGTCCGGGGGATCGAGGTCATGCGCCGTCGTCGCCCGCGCGCGCACCGTGATTTGGATCTTACCAATGGCCCGGGCAAGCTATGTCTCGCGATGGCGATTGACGGGAGCATGAACAGGCAATCGCTTCAGCGCGGATCGCTCACCGTCCGTGACTACATGTCGTATCCGGATTCGCAGGTCGCGATAACTCCCCGCATCGGAATCAGGCATGCAGCGGACTGGCCGCTGCGTTGGATCGTCAGCGGCAACGAATACGTATCCAGGGGCTAGGCCGCCGCGCGATGCGGCGGTTGTCTACTGACCGTCTATCGAGCTTCCGAAGTTGTAACGGACACCAGCGACGATTGCCGTGATCGGTTTCGTAATGAGGAACTGATCGCTGGACGGGATGAACGATGCTTGCGCGAAGATAGCCGTGCGGTGTATCTGCCATTGCGCACCCACAAGCGCAAATATCGACGATCGACTGCGCGCATTGTCTACGGTGTGGCTCACGGCCGCGGACGGGGTTGAGTTGAGCGAATCCGGCTGCGCGGTTGCGTTGGCGATGAGGCTTAGCGCGTAACCCAGGCCGGCGTAGGGGCGGAAGCGACCGGAGTGCCATGGGAAGGCGAGCCCGCCTATGGAGACGGTTCGCATGTCACGGACGGAGACCGGTCGCACGCCGTTCGCAGCGCTCAGGTCGCCGATTCCGGATGTCTTGGTAAAGCTCGCCTGGTCGTAGGAGACGTATAGCCCGCCGTCGGTCCGCGTAATCATCCAGTCGGCACCAATCGTTCCCGCGCCACTGGTGGAGTTGTTTGGTGTCCCGATGGACGTGCTTCCGGCGTGCAGACCCCAGAACCAGGAGTTCTGGAAGAGCTGCTCCTGCTGCGCATGCGCCGTTGTTGCTGCTGCGCAGAGGAAGAAAGGAACAGTGGCTAGCAGACGAAGGCGCGTGTGGCCCATACTGACTCCTACATTATGAGATGATCCCTAGCTGCCTCCCCACCGAGGTGATGGCAGCGACGGCGCGATCCAGATCGTCGCGGGAATGCGAGGCGCTTATCTGACAGCGAACCCGCGCCTGTCCCTGCGGCACGACCGGAAAGCCAAAGCCTGTCACAAAGACGCCTTGGGTCAGCAACATGTCACTCATGCGCATGGCCGCGGAGGTGTCTCCTACGATTATCGGCACAATCGGAGTCTCGCCCGGGAGCGGCTTGAGGCCAGCTTCTTCTATAGAACCGCGGAAGTAACGGGCGTTTTCGCGGAGCTGGGCTACACGCTCCGGGTGGCGTGTAAGAAAGTTCACTGACGCGAGCGCGCTGGCGGCCACAGTCGGCGGCAGCGCGTTGGAGAAGAGCTGCGGGCGGGACCGCTGAGTCAGCATGTCACACAGTGCCTCAGGGCCAGCTACAAAGCCGCCGGCGGCGCCACCGAGCGCCTTTCCAAGCGTCGATGTGATGACGTCTACCTCTCCCAGCACACCGTGGTGCTCCGCGGTCCCGCGGCCTGTCTCGCCGAGTACTCCGGTTGCGTGGGAATCGTCCATTACGACTATCGCATCATGGTCGCGAGCGATTTGCAGGATCTCGGGAAGCTTCGCGATGCTCCCTTCCATGGAGAAGACACCGTCAGTCCAGATGATACGCCGGCGCGCGGAGCTGCCAGCCTTCAGTTTGGCGCGCAGGTCGTCCATGTCTGAGTGTGCGTACACGCCAGTGGTGCACTTGGTAATGGACTTGGCAAGCCGCAGCGAGTCGATGATTGACGCGTGGTTTAGCGCGTCGGACAGCACCAGATCGCCTTCCTGCGCGATTGACGCGGTGAGTCCTTCGTTGGCGTTCCAGCACGATACGTAGCTGAGCGATGCCTCCGTTCCGACCAGTGTGGCGAGTGCTTGCTCCAGCTCGCGGTGCACCGTGAAGGTCCCGCAAATAAAGCGCACGCTTCCGGTGCCAGCGCCGAATCTCTCGAGTCCTTTGATTCCGGCGCTCGCCACTTCGGGCTCGTCGCAGAGGCCGAGGTAGTTGTTGGAGGAGAGGATGAGCACGTCGCCGCGGCCTTCCATCTTCACGTGGGCCGACTGCGGTGATTCGAGATAGTTCAACCGCTTGTAGACGTTCTCGTCCTTGAGCTGCTGAACGGAGGACTGGAGGGATGCGACAAAATTCGGGTTAATCATTTAGTTCACCTGATGAGAATCCGTCATTCCCGCGAAAGCGGGAATCTCGATGAGTGTGCACCGACTCCGAAAGGGATTCCCGCTTTCGCGGGAATGACGGTTGGCTGAGATGGGAATGACGGATCGCGGACATGGGAATGACGGGGCGTGTTTTCAATCCGCGATCTCGAAAACGACCTTTCCGGCGTGACCGGATTTGATCGCCGAGATCGCCGCGTCGAACTCGGCGAGCGGGAACCTGTGGGTGATAACCGGTGTTGGGTCGAACGCACCGGATCGGAGGAAACGTGTCATCTGAATCCATGTGTCGTACATCCTCCGGCCGACCACACCGTAGATCGTGATCCCCTTGAAGATGACCTCGCTCGCGAAGTTTACATCCATTGGCTTCGCCGGAATTCCGAGCATCTGGACGCGGCCGCCGACACGCACGAGCGCGAACGCCTGATGGATCGCGGACGGCACTCCGGACATCTCGAGCACGACATCCGCACCCAATCCGTCGGTAGCTTTCTTGACCGCGGCTTCGGCTTCCGATGGATGAACCACGTCGTGCGCGCCCATCTGCTTCGCGAGCGCCAGGCGAGTCTCATTCACGTCCGAAGCGATGATTCTCGACGCGCCCGCGGCCTTGCAAATTCCCACTGCGAAGATGCCAATCGGCCCGCATCCAGTGATGAGTACGACGGATCCCGGGATGTCCGCTGTGAGCGCCGTATGGAAGGCGTTCCCCATGGGATCCATGATTCCGCCAACCTCGTATGACGTGGAATCATCCAGGTGCCACACGTTGGTTGACGGCATCGCGATGTACTCGGCGAAGCACCCGTCCCGGTCCACGCCGATGATCTTCGTGTGCGGGCAAACGTGAGAATTGCCGGTGCGACAGAGCAGGCATCGGCCATCCACGATGTGACCTTCGGCTGTTACGCGATCGCGCTCGTGAACGTCTGTGACCAGCTTGCCGACACTAACTACGTCGCCCGAAAATTCATGGCCCACTGTGAATGGCGGACGACACCGGCCCTTCGCCCAATCGTCCCAATCGTAGATGTGCACATCAGTTCCACACACACCGGCGCGCCGAACTCGGATCAGCACTTCGTCGTCGCGTATCTCCGGGATGGGGACGTCGCGCATCGTGAAACCCGGACCTGCGACCTCTTTGACAAGCGCTTTCACCGTTCAACTCCGAAACATGGTTAGTGCTGCTTTTTATGGTGCTGACGAAATCTGTAACTAAAGTATTGCCTTGCAAATACGTGATCCGTATATTCTCTTGTAGTTACGAATTCGTATAGCGCGTATTGCGCTGAATTCGTGATGGCGCGGGCGAGCAGTTTTAGTCCGCGTGCTGTGCCCAGGCGGCCCACCGGGGGAACGCCGGGAAGGTGAACTCCGATAGGAGATGCAATCATGGCAGCAGCGAAGAAGGGTGGACGTAAAGGCGGTGCCCGCAAGAAGACCGCTCGTAAGGGCGGCGCTCGCAAGGGTGCAGCGCGTAAGAAGACCGCTCGTAAGGGCGGCGCTCGCAAGGGTGCAGCGCGTAAGAAGACCG